>NZ_JAYRTD010000004.1:0-225916 GCF_041919755.1 Brevundimonas sp.
CTCGCTGGACGGCAAGGGCGAAACCGCTCTGGCCCGCCCGACGGCTGACGGCGTGCGCGAGCCGCTGAACCGTCGCGCCACCATCGGCATCAACTTCCAGTAAGCCACAACGGACCGGGGCCCGTCGGAAGACAGGCTCCGGCTCCCGGCCTACCGGACAGTCGATCCACTCTACCCACCGCCCGCCCCCGGAAACGAGGGCGGGCGGTGTCGTTTGCGGTTGGATCCGCTGACTTGAAACTTCTCGCTTCAGAGCGACGTATAGAAGGGTGGATGCCCGTTAGTGGAGCCCTTCATGAGTATTCGTCTATCCGTCGTGATCGCCGCTGCAGCATTGGTGGCCTGTTCGCCCGGGGAGCCGGCTCAAAGCGCGACGACTTCGACCACGGCTACACAAGCCAGCGACAGCGGGAGACGGGAAGTCGCGGTTTTCGCCGGAGGCTGTTTCTGGTCGGTCGAAGCCAATTTCGAGGCCATGCCAGGCGTCGTTTCTGCCGTCTCTGGATTCGCGGGCGGTCGCGTTGCTAATCCAAGCTATGAGCAGGTGGTGCGAGGGGGCACCGGGCATCTGGAGGCCGTTCAGGTCACGTTCGATCCAGCACGCATTACCTATCGCCAACTCGTAGATCGCTTCTGGCGCACCATCGATCCAACGGATCCCGACGGACAGTTCTGCGACCAAGGCGCTTCCTATGCGACGGCGGTGTTCGCGACGTCCGCCCAGAAACCGATCGCCCTGGCATCCCGCCGGTCGGCCGTGCAGGCCTTGGGCACGGCGTCATTCACAACGCCGGTGCGCGACGCCGCAAGATTCTGGCCTGCGGAAGCCTATCATCAGGATTTCGCGCGACGAAATCCTGCGCGCTATGGCGGATACACTCGCTTCTGTGGTCGTGCTGCGCGGCTGCGTGCCGTGTGGGGATCGACGGTTCGCTAGACCATCCACAGAAGTGTGACCCTTCAGCCACCCCCGGTCGCTGTCATATCACTGTCACACCACTGTCGTCGCAGCTTCCCATCCCGGTCCTAGAGGGGGCGTGATTTATACGGCCGATCAGCGGTCGCTGGGCGCCTTCGCCCGAGCCATCTGGGGATAGATGATAATGACGAACCGCAAACGCGCGTTCTGGGCGACGACCGCCCTGTTCAGCGGCCTGCTCCTGGCCAATGCCGCCTCGGCACAATCGACGGGTACAGACGCGACCGAACTGGGCGAAGTCGTCGTGACCGGCACGCGCGGCGCTCGTAACATCGACGGTCTGGCGACCGCCGAAACGGTTTCGAAGACCCGCAACACCATCAGCCAGGAGTTCATCTCGACCCAGACGCCGGGTCAGACGATCCTGCAGACGCTGAACCTGACACCGGGCCTCAGCTTCACCAACACCGACTCCTACGGTTCGTCGGGCGGCAACATCCGTCTGCGCGGCTTCGACGGCAACCGCGTGTCGCTGACGTTTGACGGTATCCCGCTGAACGATACCGGCAACTATGCCTCCTACACCAATCAGCAGCTGGACCCGGAACTGATCGAGCGCGCTTCGGTCAACACCGGCTCGACCGACGTCGACAGCCCGACCGCCGCAGCCACCGGTGGCGTGATCAACTATCAGACCCTACGTCCCACCTCCGATTTCAGCGGCTGGGGCCAGTTCTCGGCCGGCGACTTTGATTATCGCCGCTATATGTTCCTGATCAACTCGGGGGAATTTGGTCCGTGGGGCACCTCGGCCTGGTTCGCCGTGTCCAAGACCGATTACGACAAGTTCAAGGGCCGCGGCGATCTGCAGAAGACGCAGTTCAACGCCCGCATCTACCAGCCGCTGGGCGACAACGGTGACTTCCTGTCTCTGTCGGGTCACTGGAACGAAAACCGCAACAACAACTACCTCGGCCCAAACCTCGGTACGTCAACGCGCTCCATCCTGCCTCAGATCGAAACCGATCCGCGCGGATGGGACATCGACTTCAACGACACCTACCTGCCGTATCCGGCGGTCGGCGCGAACGCTGCCAGCTTCACGGGACGTGCCGGCGTTGCCGACGTCGATCCTGCCGCCAACAGCAACTACTGGGGCTTGCGCGTCAATCCGTCCAATACGGGCAACGTCCGCGGTCAGTCGCGCTTCACTCTTGCGGAAGGCCTTGTCCTCACGGTCGATCCGTCGTTCCAATACACCTTGGCCAACGGTGGCACCCAGCAGGTCGTCCTGTCGGAAACGGACCGTACGATCCGCGGTACGCTTACCACCGGTGGGATCGATCTTAACGGTGACGGGGACACGCTGGACTCCGTGCGCGTCATGGCACCGTCGAACACCAACACGCACCGCTATGGTTTGAACACCTCGCTGATCTGGGATCTGGACGACAACCACCGCCTGCGCGCGGCCTATTCGCTGGACTACGGGCGTCACCGCCAGACCGGTTTGTACGGTCGCATCAACCGCACCAACCCCTCGGACCCTCGCTTCGTCGATTGGTTCGGTGGCCGCAACGTCGTTGAGAACCGTATCGTCAACCTGAATGGTTATGAACTGCGCTCGCGCGACCGCCTGTCGATCGCCGAATTGAACCAGTTCTCGCTGGAATACCGCGGCCAGTTCATGGACGATGCCCTGACGATCAACATCGGCGTCCGGGCCCCGTTCTTCAGCCGGGACCTGAACCAGTTCTGCCTGACGCAGGATCGCTCTTCGAACGTACTCTGCACGACAGAAGCCACCACAACGACGGCTTTCGTCAACGGCGTTTCCACGACTCTGACCAACGGTAACGTGGCCATTGCCGGCCGCACCACCGGTTCGGGCGCCACTCTGAACTCGATCCAGTACATCGCGCCCTACTCGCGTAGTGTGGAGTACGACGATATTCTGCCGAACCTCGGTGCATCCTATCGCTGGGGTGAGGGACATTCGGTCTATGTCAGCTATGCCGAGACGTTGTCGGCCCCGCGCACGGACAGCCTCTATGGGGTGACCCGCTTCGCCGACGGCTCGATCGGCAATCCGACGGTTCAGCCCGAGAATGCTCAGAACTTCGACTTGGGCTACCGTTACTCCAACCCGACCCTGGTCGGCACGGTTTCGGTCTTCGCGAACAAGGAACAGAACCGTATCGTCAGCGCCTTCGACGACGACCTCGGTCAGTTTGTCGATCGCAACGTCGGTGATGTCGAGCGTATCGGCGCAGAAGGCTCTATCGGCTGGTCGCCGGTAGAGGCCCTGAGCCTGTATGCCTCGGCAACCTGGATCAGCACCGAAGTGCAGGACGATTACGTCAACAACACCGTTGGCGGCGTTCCGCAGATCGTTGCCACCAAGGGCAAGGAGCTGGTCGAGACCCCGGAATGGATGCTGTCGGCCCGCGCGAGCTACCAGTTCACCCCGTATCTGGAGGCCGGCATCCAGGCCAAGTACACCGGAGAACGCTGGGTGACCGACGTCAACGACTTCAAGGTTGACGCCTTCACGACCGTCGATGCCAACGTCCGCTTCGACCTGGCTCAGTTTGGCTACGAAGGAACGTTCATTCAGGTGAACGCCGACAACATCTTCGACGAGCGGTACTACGCCAACCTGGGCACGCGCGCCTCGGCTACGCCGGGCACGCCCGGCTTCAGCCAGCCCTTCGCCTCGGTCGGCGCTCCGCGCACGATCTCGGCGACCCTGCGGGTGGCCTTCTAAGCCAACCTAAGACTGGCTGAACGATCAGAGGCGGTCCGGGAACGGGCCGCCTCTTTTCTTTGCGCCGATGCCTGGCACGGGATCGCGGGCCGACCGCGCGAGTTGAAGTCGCAGGCTGTGGTGTCTATCTGGCGCAGTTCGCATTCGGCCCGCCTGCCAATGTTTCAAGGATCAGCCTTCGCCATGACCCAAGCCCCCATCCCCGCCGAATGGGCTCCGCACCGGGCCATGTGGGTCGGCTGGCCCAGCCGCGAGGAATACTGGCCGGGCAATCTGGAGGACGCTCGGGGCGAGGTAGAGGCGCTGGTGCGTGCTCTGGCCGGACCGGGACGCGAGCAGGTCAAGCTGATGGTTGGGGCCCCCGAGGTATTCGCCGACACGCAGGCGCGATTCGCGGATGTCGAAAATGTCGAGGTCGTGGACGGACTTTTCGGCGACATCTGGCTGAGGGACACCGGCCCGATCTTCAAAGCCGGCTCAGCACGCGCCGCCGCGTTTAAGTTCAACGGCTGGGGCGGCGAGTTCGTGATGGAGCATGACGACACCGTCGCGACCCAGATCGGGGCGGCGTCTAACGTTCCGCTGGACTGGAATGACTTCGTCCTCGAGGGCGGCGCGCTGGACCACGATGGGCAGGGGACGGTTCTGACCACGCGTCAGTGCCTGCTGAACCGCAACCGCAATGCCGACTGGACCGAGGCCAAGGCCGAGGCCGCGCTGGCCGAGGCAATCGGGGCCCGCAAGGTGCTGTGGCTCGGCGATGGCCTTTTGAACGATCACACCGACGGGCACGTGGACAATCTGGCCCGGTTTGTCGCGCCGGGCGTGGTGGCTCACCCTGTCGCCTGGGGCCGGGGCGACCCCAATGACGACGTCTATGCCGATCTGGCGCGGACACTGTCGACGATGACCGATGCGGAGGGTCGAAAAATTCGCCTGCTGCCCCTGCCCTCGCCCGGCTTCGTCGCCGATGCCGACGGTCGCCCTGTGCCGGCCAGCCACATGAACTTCCTGATCGCCAATGGCGCAGTGATCGTGCCAACCTATGGCGACGATCGCGCGGCCGGTCTGGCCTGCCAGGGCCTGGCCACGGTGTTTCCGGACCGCGAGATCATCCCTCTGCCGTCGATCCACATCCTGACGGGTGGCGGATCGTTCCACTGCATCTCCCAACAGGAGCCCGCCTGATGCCCCGCACGATCTCCGTCGCCGCTATCCAGACGGCCTATGGCACGGACATGCAGGCCAATATCGACAAGACCATCGGCCTGATCCGCGAGGCCGCGTCCCGGGGGGCACAGGTCATCCTGCCCAGCGAACTGTTTCAGGGCCCATACTTCTGCGTGTCGCAGGAGGAGCATTGGTTCGCGACTGCCTATCCGTGGCGCGAGCATCCGGCGGTCGTTCAGCTACAGCCCGTGGCAAAGGAACTCGGCGTCGCCGTCCCCGTCTCGATCTTCGAGAAGGAAGGGCATCACTATTTCAACTCGCTGGTCATGATCGATGCGGACGGCGAGGCCTTGGGCATCTATCGCAAGAGCCACATCCCCGATGGCCCTGGCTATCAGGAAAAATACTATTTCCGGCCCGGTGATACGGGCTTCAAGGTCTGGAATACCCGCTTCGGCCGGATCGGCGTCGGCATCTGCTGGGACCAGTGGTATCCGGAATCGGCACGGGCGATGGCACTTCTGGGGGCCGACATCCTGATGTATCCGACCGCCATCGGCTCGGAGCCCCACGACGAAAGCCTGGACACCGCCCTGCCCTGGCAGCGGGCCATGCAGGGCCATGCCGTCTCCAACGTGACGCCCGTGGTCGCGGCAAATCGGATCGGCCATGAGACGGTGACCGAGGTGGGTCAGACCTTCTACGGCCACTCTTTCATCGCCGATCATCGCGGCGATCTGGTCGAGCAGTTGAAGGATGAGGAGGGCGTGCTGGTTCACACCTTCGATCTCGATTTTCTGGATCAGTACCGCGCCGCCTGGGGCTTCTTCCGAGACCGGAGACCGGAGCTGTACACGTCATTGGCCAGCCCGCGCCCGGCCTGATCCAAACCGGCGGGTCAGTCCGCCACGACCGCCCTGCCTTGTGCCAAAGCCAGGTGCTCGGAAGCACAGCCGGGGTTGGTCAAGCCTTCGGCACGTGCCGAAGCGACCTCCAGACGAGCTGCAGATAGATCGGAAGCAAAGTCCGGTTGGGACGCAGCGGCCTCGTAAAGGGCCTGCCCCAGTGCCGCTCCCGTCTGCACGTCCGAGGGCCAGTTGGTGGCGCAGATCGCGCGGCTCAGGCCGATCTCGCGGCCTATCCGGCGAGCCGCTTCTGCCCGGTCAGGAGCCAGGTCGGCGAACAGAGCCCCATAGGCCGCCCCTGCCACCGCACCCGACGCCGGGAACGACGTCGCTGAGGCCCGCGTCGCCTCATTCAAACGCTGGCACGCACGTCGCGCCGGGTCGGCGGCCAGCGGGCGCAGGCGCAGGCGCGGATGGCGTGCGAGAAGGTCGACTGTGAGTCGCTCGGAATCCGCCAGCAAGCGTCCCATCAGCAGATTAAGCGCCGGGCGGGGCTTTGCGGCCAGCCGGGTGCCCAGCAGGCAGTCGAAATGCTGCGCCGCCTCGGGGGGGCGGACCTCGGCATGGGCCATGGCCATCCACCAGCGGTCCGTGTCTTCTAATGTGCGCAACCGCTCGGACAGGGCCACGTCCTGTGCTTGCTCGCTGCTGCCGAGCGCGGCGGGTGCGGGAACTGTTGCGGCCAGGCCTGCCAACTGTGCGTCGTGAAGATATCCCGGCACGACCTCAGGCGGTCCAAGGGTCGTCGTGGTACAACCGGCCAGCCAGACCGCACCGATCAGGGATGCCGCCAGCCGGGTGGCCGCCAGCCTCACCGCCCGGAAGACCAGTCCAGCTGGACGTTCGTCAGCCCATCTTCACCCGGCGAAGCCACGACACTGAGGAGCTTGCCGGCTCCGTTGGCACCGTCACCGGCGGAATAGGCACTGGCTCCGCCCTGGTTCATGGAAGCGATAGTGTTCAGGCCGGACGCCTCGGCCCGCGCGCGGTAAAAGCTCACGACCGCCTCTGGCGTGTCCGACGTCGTGAACTCCAGGATCCCGCCGGGTCCGCTCGGGCCGCGTGCGAGAGTTGCAGGTCCCAGAAGCGTGGCATCGGGATAGAGAACGGCAAAGGCGGGCGCATCAGGGGCCGCCAGCTGGGCATTGACCCCGGCAGCGTCCGCTTCGGTCGCGCCAGGAGCGCGGGGAGTGTCAGCGGGCGCTGCAACCTCGACATTGGCCGGGGCCTTGCTGGGCGCATCGTCGCCGCATGCCGCCAGTATCCCGCCCGCGCCGATCAGGGTCGACATCAACACGCCGACCGCGAATATGCGCTTCATTCCTTGTCGTCCCTATGGTCTGTATCTTGCTGCCTGCACCGTGCCGGATGGGCGCGGCGGCGGCAAGGCAGCTTGACGTTCCTGCGATGGCGAGGCCTAAAACGACCCAGCGACTGTGCTCAGCCGGTCGCAGCATCCGCTTCTGTGTTGGCGGATGGGTCGTCGCCGGTATTGTTAACCGGATCCGGATCGGCCTTGCGGCTGGCGTTGCGCTCCGCCGAGGCCTGCCCCTGGTCCGCCAAGGCTTTGTTGATCGTATCGGAGTCGGGATCGTCGTCCGAACCCGATGCCGCACCGCCCTGCAATGAGCCGGCCCGCGTATCGGAGCCCGAGTCGGTGCCCGACAAGGCCCGGTCCAGAGCATCGCGCATGCCGTCGGGCGTACGGCCCAGATCAGGCTTTTCGCCCATCGCGTCGGCCTCGATGGCGTCGTGGGTCTGGGTCTTGGGGTCGGGCTCTTGATCGCTCATCACGCGCGCTCCTTGATCTTCCCGACAAAGCGCGATGACAGCGTGACGGTTCCCGTCAGGCGGCAACCTTGCGTCTGATCCGCGCGATCCGGCGCAGGCGACGCCAGAACCGGCCACGATCCGGCTCGGGGTACGGTTGCAAATTCTCGACGAATTGTTCGGCCGAAGCGCGCCAGCTGAACTTCTCGGCATAGGCGCGTACGGCCTTGCGATCGCATTTCAGGGCTTCGAGGCAAGCAGTGCGCAAGTCGTCGTCGATAACACCCGCATTGGAACCCGGAATGATGTCGATAGGCCCATGCGCGGGATAGGCCGCGACCGGCGTGCCGGTGCCCATGGCTTCCAGGATCACCAGGCCGAAGGTGTCGGTCCAGCTGGGGAAGACGAAGACGTCGGCGTCGCGGAAGCATCGCGCCAGATCCTCCCCAAACTTGGCCCCCAGAAACTTGGCCTGCGGGTATTTCTCCTGCAGTTCGGCCCGTGCGGGCCCGTCGCCGACGATGATCTTCGTTCCCGGCAGGTCGGTGGACAGAAAGGCCTCGATATTCTTCTCGACGGCCACCCGGCCAACATTCAGCCAGAACGGCCGTGGCCAGTCCTTGCCACCCAGCTCGGCATAGATGGGGTCGAGATCCGGATTGAACTGTTCGGTATCCACGCCCCGCGTCCAGGGCGAAACGTTGCGGAACCCGTGCGACACCAGCTCGTCGCGCAGCGTCGGCGTCGCCACCATCAGCCGCCCGGACGGCTTGTGGAACCACTTCATATAGGCGTAGCCGACCTGCACCGGGATCGGGAACCGTGCCGAGACATACTCCGGAAATTTGGTGTGATAGCTAGTCGTGAACGGCAGCTTCCACTCCACGCAGATACGCCGGGTGGCGATGCCGATGGGACCTTCGGTGGCGATATGGACGGCCTCGGGCTCGAAGGCGCGCAGGCGTTCGCGGATTTCCTCTTCCGCCCCCAGAGCCAGCCGGATTTCAGGATAGGTGGGGCAGGGAATGGTCTTGAACTGGCTGGGTTCGATGACCTCGACCTCATGGCCCATGGCGCGGCATTCCGCGATGGTCCGGGTCAGGGTACGGACGACGCCGTTGACCTGGGGCTCCCAGGCGTCGGTGGCCAGAACGATGCGCATATGGGCCGGTTGGCTCCGCCGTTGATCGGTCGCCACCTCTAGCGCCTGATTGAGCCCTTGGCGAGACTTCGCCTCAGAGAGCGTCATGACGCGCCACCTTCCCCCGCGTGAGGGGAAGGGATATGTGCGCAGCCATGAACGCACACGTCATTCCGCCCGCCGCGCTGTCGCAGGACTGGGATAGTCTGGACCACGGCAAGTTCGCCGACGAGCGTCGGGCCGTGGCCGACAATCTCGCGCGCTTGCCGCTGGATGACGCGGAGCGTGCCGCCGTGCTGGCCAGCGCCACAGGCCTGGTCGAACAGGCCCGCGCCAGCGCCAAGAAGCAGGGTGTGGTCGAAAGCTTCCTGCAGGAGTTTTCGCTGGGCACCCGCGAGGGTCTGGCCCTGATGTGCCTGGCCGAGGCCCTGCTGCGTACGCCCGACGAAGACACACGTGACCGCCTGATCGCCGAAAAGATCGGATCGGCCGACTGGGCCAGCCATCTGGGACAGTCCGACAGCCTGTTCGTCAATGCCTCGACCTGGGGCCTGATGCTGACAGGCAAGCTGGTCGATGCCGACGATCAGGCCAAGACCGACCTGCCCGGTTTCCTGAAGCGCGTGGCCGGTCGCCTGGGGGAACCGGTGATCCGACAGGCCGTGGCGGCCGCCGTCCGCATCATGGGCGAACAGTTCGTGGTCGGCCGCACCATCGAGGCGGCCCTGAAGCGGTCCAACCGCGAGGGCTGGCTGTGCTCTTTCGACATGCTGGGCGAAGGGGCGCGGACGGCCGCCGACGCCGAACGCTATGAGCGCATCTATGCCGACGCCATTACCGCCGTCGGCAAGACCGCCAAGGGTCAGGGACCGGAGGTCGGCCACGGCGTCTCAGTCAAGCTGTCGGCCCTGTCGCCGCGCTATGAGGCGACGCATGAGGCGCGCGTCTGGGAGGAGCTCTATCCCCGCGTCCTCAGGCTGGCGAAGATCGCCGCCGCCGCCGACATCAACTTCACCATGGATGCGGAAGAGGCCGATCGATTGGCCCTGTCTCTGAAGCTGCTGGACAGGCTGGCGCGGGAGCCGGAACTGGGATCGTGGAGCGGGCTGGGCCTGGCCGTTCAAGCCTATCAGAAGCGCTGTCCCGAGGTCATCGCCCGCGTGGCCGAGCTGGCTCGCACATCCGGCCGTCGCCTGATGGTGCGTCTGGTCAAGGGTGCCTATTGGGACACCGAGATCAAGCGCGCCCAGGTCGCGGGCCGCACCGACTATCCGGTCTTCACGACCAAGGCGGCGACCGACCTGAACTATCTGGTCTGTGCCCGGATGATGATCGAGGCCTCGCCGCACATCTATAGCCAGTTCGCCACGCACAATGCCCATTCGCTGGCCGCCGTGCACAAGATGGCGGCCGACCGGGGCGTCAAGATCGAGTTTCAGCGCCTGCACGGCATGGGCGAGGCCCTGTACGACGCCGCCATCGCCACCTTCGGGGCTGTCACCGTGCGGGCCTATGCACCCGTCGGTGGGCATGAGGATCTGCTGCCCTATCTGGTTCGCCGTCTGCTGGAGAACGGAGCCAACTCCAGCTTTGTGCACGCCCTGCTGGACGAGCGGGTGCCCGCCGGTGCCGTCGCCGCCGACCCCATCGACGCCGTCGAGGCCCACCCTGACCGCCACGCCAAGATTCCGACCCCCAAGGACATGTACATGGACCGCCAGAACTCGCTGGGCCGCGACTATAGCCAGGCCGCCGACCGCGACCGCCACGCCGCCGCCCTGGAGAAGGTCGACCGCGAACGCTTCACTTCCGGCCCGTTCGTCGGTGGCAAGCTTCTGGCCGGTACGGACGCGCAGGACGTGACCAACCCCTTCGACCGCAGCCAGGTGCTGGGCCATGTGTCGGAGGCGACCGCCGCCGATATCGACGCCGCCGCCCAGGCCGCCGCCAACGCACAGGTCGCCTGGGACCGCAGGGGCGGCGCTGGCCGGGCCCCGGTCCTGCGCGCCATGGCGGACGCGCTGGAGGCCGACATGGACCGTCTGGTCGCCCTGCTGTCACGCGAGGCCGGCAAGACCCTGAACGACGGCGTGGCCGAGGTGCGGGAGGCCGCCGACTTCTGCCGCTACTACGCCATGCTGGCCGAGCGCGACTTCGGCGGGCGCAGCGAGCTGAAGGGGCCGGTCGGAGAGATCAACCAGCTGGTCCTGCACGGTCGCGGCATCTTTGCCTGCATCAGCCCCTGGAACTTCCCGCTGGCCATCTTCACCGGCCAGATCGCCGCCGCCCTGGCCGCGGGCAACGCTGTCCTCGCCAAGCCCGCCGAACAGACGCCGCTGATCGCCGCCGAGGCCGTGCGCCTGTTCCAGAAGGCGGGCCTGAACCCAGACCTGCTGGCCCTGGTGCCCGGGCGTGGGGAGACGGTGGGCGCGACCCTGGTCTCGCATCCGCTGGTCGATGGCGTGGCCTTCACCGGCGGCACCGACACCGCCTATGCGATCAATCGGTCCATCGCGGCCCGGCCCGGCGCGATCATCCCCTTTATCGCCGAGACGGGAGGCCTGAACGGCATGTTCGTGGACACCACCGCCCTGCGTGAACAGGTGATCGACGACGTCATCAACTCCGCCTTCGGCTCGGCGGGCCAGCGCTGTTCGGCCCTGCGCATCCTCTATGCGCCCAAGGATTCGGCCGACAGCCTGATCGAGGGATTGAAGGGCGCACTGGCGGCCCAGGTCGTCGGCGACCCCACCGACCCGGCCACCGACATCGGCCCGGTCATCGACGCCGAAAGCCGCGCCGCGCTGGAGGCTCACGTCGAACGCCTGGGCAAGGAGGCGAAGATCATCGCCCGTGCCGCCCTGCCCGAGGGTGCCGACAAGGGCGACCTGTTCGCGCCCACCATCGCCGAAATCCCGACGCCCGACTTCCTGGAGCGCGAGGTGTTCGGTCCCGTCCTGCACGTCTACCGTTACGATTCCAAGGACCTGAAGACCGTCGCGGGCAAGCTGGCCGCGCGCGGCTATGGCCTGACGCTGGGGGTCCACAGCCGGATCGAGGCCTTTGCCGAGGAGGTCATCCGGCTGGTGCCTGCAGGGAATGTCTACATCAACCGGGGGGTGACCGGCGCCGTGGTCGGCGTCCAGCCGTTCGGCGGCGAGGGTCTGTCCGGCACCGGACCCAAGGCGGGCGGCCCCAACAGCCTGATCCGCTATGCGGCAGAGAAAGCCATCTCAAACAACATCTCCGCCCAGGGCGGCGACCCGGCTCTGTTGAATCTCTAAACGACGAAAGCCGGCTTCGCTCGCGCGAAACCGGCTCCCGTCATCCCTTGACGCACACCACCTGACGCAGGGTGTGCACGACCTCGATCAGGTCGGTCTGGGCCGCGATGACCGCGTCGATGTCCTTGTAGGCCATCGGCGTTTCGTCGATCACATCAGCGTCCTTGCGGCATTCGACGCCTTCGGTGGCACGGACGTGGTCCTCGATCGTGAAGCGGCGCTTGGCCTCGGTCCGGCTCATCGCCCGACCAGCACCGTGTGAGCAGGTGCAGAACGACTCTGCATTGCCCTTGCCGCGCACGATGAACGATTTCGCCCCCATCGAGCCGGGGATGATGCCCAGCTCATCCAGCTTGGCCGACACCGCGCCCTTCCGAGTCAGAAAGACGTCCTTGCCAAAATGGCGCTCCTTCGAGACGTAGTTGTGGTGGCAGTTCACCGCTTCCTGCGTCGTCTCCAGATCCGGCCAGAACGCGCGCAGCACGTTCAGGACGCTGTCCATCATCACCTCGCGGTTGGCGCGGGCATACTTCTGAGCCCACGACACCGCTTTGACGTAGTCATTGAAGCCCTCCGAGCTTTCCGGAAAGTAGGCCAGGTCCTGATCCGGCAGGTTTAGAAACCAGCGCCGAGCTTCATGCTTGGCCCGCTCGATGAAATAGGTCCCGAACCGGTTTCCTACCCCGCGCGAGCCGGAGTGCAGCATCACCCACACGTCGCCCGCCTCATCGAGGCAAAGCTCAATGAAGTGGTTGCCCGTGCCCAGCGTGCCCAGGTGGCCGAATCCACGCGGATGTGCTGCCTTGGGGTGTTTTTCCACCACGGCATCATAGCCGGCTTTAAGGTCCGCCCAGCGGCTGACCGCCGAAGCCGGCGGCTCGCTGGCCCATGCACCCTTGTCGTTTCGCCCGCCATTGTCGGTCCGGCCGTGCGGAACAGCCGCCTCGATGGCGGAGCGGATGCCGGACAGATCGTCCGGCAGATGCTCGGCGCGGATCGAGGTCCGCACCGCCATCATGCCGCAGCCGATGTCCACGCCCACGGCGGCCGGGATGATCGCCCCGACGGTTGGAATCACCGACCCCACGGTCGCGCCCATGCCCCAGTGCACGTCGGGCATGACTGCGACGTGTTTATGGATAAACGGCAACGAGGCCACGTTCTTCAGTTGCTTCAGCGCCGCATCCTCAATGGGCACCCCCCGGGTCCACGCCTTGATCGGTGCGCCCGGGCTTTCGATCACGTCATAGCCACGCATGGCCGACGTCTCCTTTTCTGTCTGATCCTTCCGGACCGACCGTCAGGCACCTTGCGGATACAAGAAACCCCTCCGGCCGATGGCGGGAGGGGTTGCTGGAAAAACCGAAGTCGATGGACCTCTGTTCCTATACTCCCTCCACGCGCGCGCCATTGCCCTCGACCGGCTGGCGGTCGAGCTGCATGGGCAGGCTTGCGTTGAAGCGATAGGTGAACATGGTCGTCTCGTTTTCGGGAGGCCGCTGATATCCGAAGCCTGTTGAGAAAGCCAGCTCGAAAATCCCTCAGCCCTTCGGCCACCCGCCCGCCCGGCTCAGCGCGCTCGGAGCCGGCCGGCCAATCTTTTCGCCGATCCAGCGGGCCGTGGCGATGAGCGCGTCGAGGTCATAGCCGGTCGAGAAGCCCGCACGCTCCAGCATATAGACCAGGTCTTCAGTCGCGATATTGCCGGTGGCACCCGGTGCGAAGGGGCAGCCGCCGATGCCGCCGACCGAGGCGTCCAGTACGTCCACTCCGGCCTCGACACCTGCATAGGCATTGGCCAGGCCGGTGTTGCGGGTGTCGTGGAAATGCAGGCGCAAGCGTGAGTCCGGCGCGGCCTTTCGGGCGGCCTCGACCATGCGGGTCACCGCCCAGGGATTGCCGACGCCGATGGTGTCGGCCAAAGCAATCTCGGCGACGCCCAGGGCGGCGATCCGACCCACCAGATCGGCCACCTGATCCACCGAAACCTCGCCGTCGAACGGGCAGCCCCAGACGCAGGACAGGGTCGCCGACAGGGACGGCGTCGCACCCGCGGCTCCATTCGCGTTGGCCCGGCCCGCGACGATGTCGGCCAGCATCTGGACCTGCTGATCGACAGACAGGCCCTGGTTCTTCAGGCCGAAGCCGTCGGTGGCACTCATGGCCACATTGACCTCGTCAACCGCCGTACCGAGAGCGCGGTCATAACCCTTGCCGTTCAAAACCAGGCCGATACGGCTGCGGCCGGTCTCGTGAGGCAACGCGGCCATGACCTCTTCTGCCCCGGCCATCTGGGGTACGTATTTCGGATGGACGAAGCTGACGGCTTCGATCCGACGCGCACCTGCGGCCTCCAGCCGCCTGACCAGATCGGCGCGGACGGCTGGGTCCAGCACCGCCTTTTCATTCTGCAATCCGTCGCGGGGACCGACCTCGACGATGGTGATGGGGCGGCTCACCGGGAAGGCTCGGCAGTCGGGGCGGGCGTAGCAGATACAGGAGCCGGTGCCGGCGTCGAAGCGGGCGCAGGGGCCTGTCCGGGCACGGGCACGATGATCACCGGCGGCTCATCCGGGCCGGGTGCGGGTGTCAGCGCCGTCTCGGGCGGGTCCTCGGTGATCAGGGCGGGATCGGCCCCGTCCTCGGTTGTCGTCTCGACCTCCAGCGGCGTGGGGGCGGCGCGGCGCAGTGTCGGGCGCACCAGTACCGGCGGCGCATAGACGGTCAGGGTCACGTCGTCGCCCTGCGAATAGTTGTGACCCCGCACCACGCCGACCTCGCGCCCGGTGACACCCAGGGCCGCGCTGGCGACACGGAAGGCATCGGCGTCGGCCGCTTCAACGATGACAGGGCGCCCCTCGGAGAGGGCTTTCGCGGCTCCCGCAGCGTCGGTCAGTTCCGTATCCTTGCCCGTCAGGAAAACGAAGCTGGGCTCATGAAAGCCCGTGACGGCGACTGGGCCGTTCCGCCCTTGACTGGGCAGCAGTTCGGCCTTGGCCAGAACCTCGACCAGTTGTGGCGCGATGGCCAGCGGCTTGAGCTGGCGGATGGTCCCAGCCAGTCCGGCGTGGGCGATCAGGCCCATGGCGATCGAGACCAGACCGGCGGTCACCGCCGCGCGATGCATCAGAAGGAAGGCTCCGATGAGGGCGGCAAGCGATGCAAAGACGATGGTCAGGGTCGCCCAGGTCTGGGCGGTCGACCGCCCGAACTCGGTCAGGCCGTAGACGGTGATCAGGACGACGATCAGACCGGCGAACAGCGCCAGGGCTGCCCCGACAAGTCGCGAGACCTTGCCGATCGGCTGGGTCAGGGCGGCGGCGGCCAGCAGGGCGATGGCCCCGAAGGTCGGCAGCGTATAGTGCGCCAGCTTGGTCGGCGTCAGCTCGAAGATCAGCCAGGCCGGCACCAGCCAGCAGACCAGGAACCGCACCGCAGGCTCGGCCCGCCGATGCCAGCCGGTCGACAGCGCGGCAGGCAGCATCAGGGTGGCCGGGAAGAGCAGGACCGGGGCCAGCAGCAGGAAATAGCCCGGCCAGGCCCCGTGGCTTTCATGCCCACCTGCGATCTTGGGTGCCAGGTCGCCCATGATGGCCTCGCGCCAGAAGCCGCCGTCAGTGGCGATGGTGATGGCGATGGCCCACGGCCCGACCAGCAGTGCCACGAGCGGCAGGCCCCAGCCCCAGCCCAGGCTGCGCAGCCATCGGAAATCACGATCCCAGATTGAGAGGGTCAACATGGCAGGGGCAATCACGATCAGCCCGACCGGTCCCTTGACCAAGATGGACAGACCCAGCCCGAACCAGAACATCAGCTTGTGTGGCCTGAGCGGCGTCTCGCCCGCCCGCCGCGCCAGATAAACCCGCGCCAGACCCGCCATCGACAGCGTCACGGCGGCACACAGCATGGCGTCGGTCTTGGCGATGCCCGCCTCGGTCGAGAGCAGGAAACTCGCCCCCAACATGGCCCCGGCCAGAAACCCTGCGCGATGACCAAACATCGCCGCGCCCGCCCAGGCACAGGCCGCCGCTGCCAGCATCGCCGCCAGCAGGGAGGGGATGCGATAGGCCGAGATATCCCGCGCCTCGACGCCTGACGTTGCAGCCACCGCCACCGCCTGCATCCAGTAGATGCCGACCGGCTTTTTCCAGCGCGGCTCGTCCTGGAAGCGGATATCGACATAGTCGCCGCTCTGCAGCATCTGCGACGTGGCCTGGGCATAGCGGCTTTCGTCACGATCCAGCGGCGGCAGCAGCATCATCACGGGCAGGCCGGCGAACAGGGCCACGAAGGCCGCGAGCAGCGGTCCGCGCCAGCCGGCAATGTATCGATCGAGATCGGGACGCGTCATGATGAACGTCCTTACACGGGCATTGAGCCTTCGTCATGCGTCCGGCTTGATGACCAGCTTGAGCATTCGTCCTGCCCCTCCCCCCTGCGACCGAAGTCGGCTAGAGACGGTTCCATGAGCGAAGCCCTGCCCGACATTTCCGTCGTCGTCCCCGTGCATAACGAGCAGGGCGCGGCCGCACCGCTGGCGCGGGAGATTGCCGCCGCCTTTCAGGGCCGGTCCTACGAGATGGTCTTCGTGGACGATGCCTCGCGTGACGAGACACTGAGCGAACTCAGGGCACTGATGGCCGATTTGCCGACGCTACGCGTCCTCAGCCACGCGACCAATGCGGGTCAGAGCCGGGCCGTGCGCACCGGCGTCATGGCGGCCCGCGCGCCCATCGTGGTCACCCTGGACGGCGACGGCCAGAACCCGCCTGCGGACGCGCCGCGGCTGGCCGATCTGCTGGCGTCGTCGCCCGCGACGGTGGGGCTGGTCGGCGGCGTGCGGTCCAAGCGTCAGGATACCGAGGCCAAGCGCTGGGCCTCGCGTTGGGCCAACCGCATCCGCAAGAAACTGCTGGCCGACGATGCCGACGATACGGGCTGCGGGTTGAAGGCCTTTCGCCGCGATGTCTTTCTGCGGCTTCCCTATTTCGATCACATCCACCGCTATCTGCCGGCCCTGATGATCCGCGAGGGCTATCAGAATCTGTATCTGGACGTGGACCACCGTCACCGCGAGGTCGGCCAGTCGAAATACACCAACTGGGGACGATTGATGGCTTCGATCTCGGACCTGATGGGTGTCGTCTGGCTGAAGTCGCGTTCGCGCCAGCCGGGATCGATCTCGGAGTTCTGAGGTTGATGGCGAAGGGGGCCGCCTTGCGTTAAGCAGGACCTCCGGATGCGGCGCTCGCATCCCTGATCGGGGAGCCTGTCATGCTGATCGCCCTGCCGCTGCTGGTCATTCCGGTAGTGCTCTACAACATCGTGGTCCTGAGCGGACTGATGGGCGATGGCGGCGCGGGCGTCGGGGCCGATGCCATCCTGCGCGATCCGATCTTCTCCATCCCCATGGCCTCCGGCGCGGACTGGAGCGTGGGGGCCGGCGATCTGATCCTTTTGCTGTCGCTGGTGCTGCTGTTTTTCGAGCTGCTGAAGTCGACATCCAGTCAGCGGATCGCCATCGTCAATCACGCCCTGTCGATGATCCTTTTGGTCGTCTGCCTGGTCGAGTTCCTGCTGCTGCGCGGGTTCGCGACCTCGACCTTCTTCCTGATCGGAACGATGGTTCTGCTGGACGTGCTGGCCGGGTTCATCGTGACGATCATCTCGTCGCGCAAGGACCTGGACTTCGGCGCGGGGCGGTGACGCGGCCCAGTCGCCCTCAACTAGCCGCTAGGCGATAGGGCAAAATCAAGAAAACCCGACGAACAGGACCGCGACCACGGTCACGTCGAAGGCGCGGGCGAGAAAAGCGAGCATGGCGGGTGTCCGGCGGATGAGCGTTCACCGCTTCTGCCAGCAAGGACCGTGCCGCGATCAGATGTCGGTGTCGGTCGCCTTGCCGGGTTTGGGACGCCGCTCTGACGGACCGGAATATTCCGCGCCCAGATAGGTGTTGCGCGCCGCGCCCAGCACAGGCGGGCCACCTTTCAGCCCGCGCTTCTGACCCGATTGGCCCAATAACTGGGCGGCAAAGGCGGCCGGCGAGGCATCGATGGGCGATGTCGGGGCAGGTCTTGCCGGGCTGGGTTCGTGATCGACGACGGGTTCGACCGGCACGATCTCGCGTCGCGGCTGCATCGCCTCGGCCCGGCGCTCCTCGCCCCGACGCTGAGTGGAGCGACGTTCGCGCGGCTGCACCGCAGAAATGGGTCGAACGTCGTCGCTCATGCCTCAGCCGTCCTTGTTCGAGGGCGTACCCGACCCTGCCTTGGCCAGACGATCCAGCTGATCGCGCATCTCCTCCATCTGGCGCTGCATCACGGCCAGGGGATCGGTGACAGGCGGTGGGCTTTCCGGTGCTGCCGCGGCCTTGGGCATGACGGTACCAAAGCCGGGCCAGATCTTCATGGCCTCGCTGAACATGGCCATGTTGCGCTTGACCGCTTCGTCCATCAGGCCTGCGCCTGGCGTCGCGCCAAAGGCCTTGGAAAACTGACCCCTGATCTGCTCCTGCTGGCGGGTGAAGCTATCCAGCGACATCTCCAGATAGCTGGGCAGGACGCCCTGCATCTGGCCGCCGTAAAAGCCGATCAACTGGCGCAGGAACTGGACGGGCAGCAGTGCTTCGCCCCGGCTTTCCTCTTCGAAGATGATCTGGGTCAGGATCTGGCGGGTCAGATCGTCGTCGGTCTTGGCGTCATAGACGACGAACTCGACGCCGTCGCGGACCATCTTGGCCAAGTCTTCGAGCGTGACGTAGGCCGAGGTCGCCGTGTTATAGAGCCGACGGTTGGCGTACTTCTTGATGATGACGGTGCCGTTCTTGTCGGTCCCGGATTTCTTGTCGGCCACGCTTTCGTTCCCTGACATTTTATTGTTCTGGCACGCACTATCCCGCAGCGCGAAGGCCAGCGCAAATCACCTGACCAAATCGTGTGCGAGTGCGATCAGGTGCCCAAAGCCGCCGGGGCCAGGACGACACCCACCAGAACCGCCGCCCAGTGCGTCATCGCACCTGTGACGACGAAGCCGTGCCAGATGGCGCGACGGAACTTCACCTTAGGGCTGATGAAGACGAAGACGCCCGCCGTGTAGATGAGGCCACCCGCCACCAGCAGGCCCAGGGCGACTGGATGCACCGTCTCCATCATAGGTTTCAGCGCCAGTACGGCGACCCAGCCGAAGCCGACGTAGACCGCGCTCCACACCGCATCCGACAGCCGCGGCAGGGCCAGTTTGGCGAAGACCCCGCCCAGGGCGATGGCCCAGACCAGGATCGAAAACCCGATCGACCACGCCCCCTCGAAGCGCTGGGTCGTGAAGGGCGTGTAGCTGCCCGCGATCATCAGAAAGATCGCCGCCTCGTCCAGCCGACGCAGGATAGGCCGCGCCGCGCAGGGGCGTATCTGATTGTAGACGGTGGAGATCGACAGCATGGCGATCAGGCAAAGCGCATAGATCGCCGTCGCCACCGTCGCCCCGATGCCGGAATAGATCGCCGCCAAGACCGCCAGCACGATCCCACCGATACCGGCGAGAACCAGACCCACCACATGCACCCAGAGGTCCGCTGATTTCTCGCCGGGCGTCAAATAGTGCTCGATCATGTCGAGATCGTCGGGCGTGCAGACCCGGGTGAACAGTCGCTTCAGTCTCATCAGCATGGCTCCTTCAAGCCACGGGGTGACGGGTTCGTTCCGTGACAGTGTCACGACATGGTGACTGCACGCTGAACACACCGGGTCGCAGGTGACGAAGGCGATGCGATGCGGCACAAGCGCCACACGTCTTTTCTCCCCGAATGGAAATCTCATGACCGACGTCGTCATCGTCTCCGCCGCCCGCACGCCCGTGGGCTCCTTCATGGGGGCCCTGTCTGGTCTGCCGGCCTCCAAGCTGGGCGAGATCGCCATCAAGGCCGCGCTGGAGCGCGCAGGCGTATCGGGCGACGAGGTCGATGAGGTGATCCTGGGCCATGTGCTCCAGGCCGCCGCCGGTCAGGGCCCGGCCCGTCAGGCCGCCGTGGGTGCGGGCGTGCGCAAGGAAGCCGCGGCCTGGAGCCTGAACCAGATCTGCGGTTCAGGCCTGCGTGCGGTCGCCATCGCGGCCCAGCAGATCGCGCTTGGCGATGCGAAGATCGTCGTCGCCGGCGGTCAGGAGAGCATGAGCCAGGCCCCTCATGCCCAGGCCCTGCGCAGCGGCCACAAGATGGGCGACGTCAGCCTGATCGACACCATGATTAAGGATGGGCTGTGGGACGCCTTCAACGGCTATCACATGGGTCAGACTGCGGAGAACATCGCCGAGACATGGTCGATCAGCCGCGAGGCCCAGGACGATTTCGCCCTGGCCAGCCAGCACAAGGCCGAGGCGGCCCAGACGGCCGGAAAGTTCGATGCCGAGATCGTCCCGGTCGTCATCCCTGGTCGCAAGGGCGACGTCACCGTCGACAAGGACGAATACATCCGCCACGGCGCGACCATCGACGCCATGCAGAAGCTGAAGCCTGCCTTCACCAAGGAGGGCAGCGTCACCGCCGCCAACGCTTCCGGCCTGAACGATGGCGCGGCCGCTCTTGTCCTGATGAGCGCTGAAGAGGCCAAGGCGCGCGGGCTGGAGCCGCTGGCCCGCATCGTCAGCCATGCCACCGCCGGGGTCGATCCTTCCGTCATGGGCACTGGCCCCATCCCGGCATCGAAGAAGGCGCTGGAAAAGGCGGGCTGGACGGTCGCCGATCTGGACCTGGTCGAATCCAACGAAGCCTTCGCCGCCCAGAGCCTTTGCGTCGTCAAGGAACTGGGCCTCGACCCGGCCAAGGTGAACGTCAACGGCGGAGCCATCGCCATCGGTCACCCCATTGGAGCTTCCGGCGCGCGCATCCTGACCACGCTGCTGCACGAGATGAAGCGATCAGGCGCAACGAAAGGCCTGGCTACCCTGTGCATCGGCGGCGGCATGGGCGTGGCCATGTGCGTCGAGCGCGGCTGAGGTCAGGCTTGAGAAGCGAACGCAGGGACCGGACTGAGCGCCCGTCCCTGCCTCGACATAGTGCTACCGCCGCGCCTTCTTGCGCTGGCCGGCCTTGCCTTTGGGACGGCTCAGGCGAACCACCTTGCGGGCCTGCTCTTCCGCCGTGGTGCGCACGGTCGGGATGGAGCGGGGCGCCAGGCCATACAGCGAGGCCATCGGGGCGTCCTCGACCGCGGCGATGTCGTGCTCGCCATAGCCGTTGAAGCCGGTCGACATGGCCACGCCATAGGCGCCCAGCATGCCGATCTCGATGAAGTCGCCTTCCTGCACATCGGCCGGCAGCCAGAACGGGCCGGGCATGTGGTCGATACTGTCGCAGGTCGGGCCATAGAAGCGGAAAGGCTTCAGTTCCGACGACGCGTCGGCATCCCGGACCAGCTTGGTCGGGAAGGGCCAGCGGCTGTGGGTGGCGTCGAACAGCGAGCCATAGGACCCGTCGTTCAGATAAAGGGCGTCGCCCTTACGCAGGTCCACGCGGCACAGGACCGAGGACGATTCGGCCACCAGCGCCCGGCCGGGCTCGCACCACAGCTCGGTCGTTTCCGACACGGGCATTTCGTTGAAGCCGCGGTGGATGGCGTCGGCATATTCCTGCATGTCCGGCGGGACCATGCCCGGATAAACCGAGGGGAAGCCGCCGCCGACATCCACGATGTCCACGAACACACCGGCGCGGCTGATGGCACGCCCGACCTGGGCCATGGCGGCCTCATAGGCGGACGGACGCATGCACTGCGACCCGACGTGGAAACAGACGCCCATCAGGCCGTCCGTCACCGCCTGACGCGTGGCCAGCAGCAGCGAGGGTGCCTGATCCGGCGAGATGCCGAACTTGCCCGACAGCGAATAGGCCGCGCCGTCAGCCGAAACCGCCATGCGGACCAGCAGGTTCAGGTCGGTCGCACCGCCCGTCGCATCGATGATCTTTGCCAGCTCGTCATGGCTGTCCAGCGAGAAGGTGCGGACGCCGTATTCGAAATAGGCCTTGGTGATCGCGCCGCGGCTCTTGACCGGATGCATGAAAGCCAGACGCGCGTCGGCGCTGACCGACCGGACCAGCTCGATCTCGGCGATGGAGGCGACGTCGAAGGCGGTGACGCCCGACTCGACCAGGGTCTCGACGACCCAGCGAGAAGGGTTGGCCTTCACAGCGTAGAAGACGTCGGCCTTTAGATTGTCCTGGAACCAGCGCGCCGCTACGGAAACCGAACGCGGCCGCACGAGGGCGACGGGACGTTCAGGGGACCGCTCACGGACCAGGTCCAGGGGAAATTGGTACGTGCGCAATTCACGTAACCCCCTGCTAATTGTTAAACCCAGACCGGCGTTAGCGGCGCAGACAGGACCTACGGGGTCCGCCGGAGCAGGCGATATGGGGATATCGCGCTGTCATGTAAAGAGGTTTTTTGAAGGCAGGGCCTTCTGCTAACTCGGTCGCGCGGTCGAAATCATCAGCACCCACATGATTTTCGCAACCTTGGCTGTTCGGGCAAGTTACCCAGCCATGAGGGCGATGGCGTGCCTGGGGGACACCGATGAACCGCTGGCGGTACTACTGGAAGCGTTTGACATCCCAGCTCTGGGCGACGGTTACGCTCTATGGCGTCGCCGGTGTGTTGCTGGCGCTGGCAGCCGTGCTGCTCGCGCCGCTCGTCTCTCCGGAAGCGGCCGACCGGTTCGGCAAGTTCGAGGCGGTCGAGGCCTTGCTGACGATACTGGCGTCCAGCCTGCTGGCCGTGGCGACATTCTCGCTGGGAGCCATGGTCAGTGTCTATACGGCCGTCAGTGGCTCCGCGACGCCGAGAGCCACGGCTCTGGTCGTGGCCGACCCACGCACAAAGACCGCTCTGTCCACCTTCATCGGCGGGTTTCTGTTCTCGATCGTCGCCCTGGTCGCGGTCGAGGCCGCCTACTACGGCCCCCAGGGACGGGCCATCATCTATTTCGGCACTCTCGCCCTGATCCTGGTACTGGCCTGGACCCTGCTGCGCTGGACAGATCACCTGGGTCGGGTTGGGCGGATGAGCTATATCCTCGAGCGGATCGAGCGCGAGGCGGCCTCCTCAATGGACGACCGCATAGAAGCACCCCGGTTGGGAGCCTGTCCGATCGACCCGACGGAGGCTGCGCGCTTCGATCAGACGCTCTGCGCGACCGCCACCGGCTATGTACAAAACATCGACACGCCGAGCCTGCAGGATTTGGCCGAGCGCCACGACCTTGTCCTCCAGCTGAGCTGCCTGCCGGGGACTTTCGTCACGGATCAACATGTCCTCGTTCGGATTTCAGGCACCCCATCGGAACAGGTTTTGGCTGACATCCAGCAGGCTATTTCCATCGGCAAGGCCCGGACCTTCGACCAGGATGTGCGCTTTGGCCTGATCGTGCTGGGCGAGATCGCTGGAAAGGCGCTGTCGCCCGCCGTCAACGATCCGGGTACGGCCATTCAGGTGACGGGCATCGCCGTGCGATTGCTGAAGCGGTGGGGCGAGGCGCGAAAAGAACCTTGTGAAGTGCGTCATTCCCGTTTGCGCGCACCGGTGCTGAACTCATCCGATCTGCTCGATGACGTCCTGGGCCCCATCTCGCGCTTCGGAGCGTCGGATGTCGCCGCCTCGGTCCGGTTGCAGAAGGCCCTGGTGGTGTTGAAGCACAGCCCGGATGCTGAATTGGCGCAGGCGGCCGCCCACATGGCGCGGGTATCGTTGGAGCGCAGTCGCGCCAGTCTGAAGGTCGGCGACGATGTCGACCGTATCGCGCGCGCGGTCGCCGACGAGCACGCCGACCTGAGCTGACGGCCGGCACCGGCACCGATCGTCACCCCGCGACCACGGGCGCTGGACGTCATTGCGCCCGGCATGTCATTAAGACTTGCCTCGCACCCGCTTTTCGGGCCATGCGGCGCGCCCTGTTCAATGGCCTCCAGCGAGATCCATGACCGCATCCACCGCCGTCGCATCCGTCAGGGATGTGTCCAAGACCTTCGGTGCCCGCAAGGCCCTCAACGGCGTGTCCGTCGAGGTCGCCGCCGGCGAGATGGTGGCCCTGATCGGGCCGTCCGGCTCGGGCAAATCGACCCTGCTGCGCTCCATCACGGGGCTGCAGTCGATCGACAATGGACCTGGCGTGATCGAGGTCTTCGGCACCGTGGTGCAGAAGAACGGTTCGACCACCGGAGCCGTGCGCGCCGCGCGCCAGAAGCTGGGCATGATCTTCCAGCAGTTCAACCTGGTCGGACGGCTGTCGCTGTTTTCCAATGTCATGCTGGGGGCCCTGGGGCGCGTGCCCGGCTGGCGCGGTCTGGCCGGTGCCTGGCCGGCGGAAGACAAGACCCGCGCCATGGCGGCCCTGCACCGCGTCGGCGTGGCAGACTATGCCGCCCAGCGGGCCAACACCCTGTCGGGTGGCCAGCAGCAGCGCGGGGCCATCGCCCGCGCCATCGTGCAGGGGGCCAAGGCGATCCTCGCCGATGAGCCCGTCGCCTCGCTTGATCCCGTCTCGGCGCGCAAGGTCATGGAACTGCTGGTCGAGCTGAATCAGCGCGACGGCCTGGGTGTCATCGTCACCCTGCACCAGGTCGATTACGCCATCCGCTACTGCAACCGCGTCGTGGCGTTGAAGGCCGGGAAGATCGTCTATGACGGCCCCTCCAGCGGCCTAGACACCAAGACCCTCATCGACATCTACGGTCCCGAGTTCGAGGATGCGTTCTGGGAGGCCAAGGCATGAGCCGTCTTCATAGCCTCGCCGCCGGCATTCTGGCCGGTGCCGCCATGCTCCTGTCGGGCCTGACGCCCGCCCTCGCCCAGACCGAACAGTCGCGGCAGCCCGACAAGCTGGTGTTCTCCATCCTGTCCGCCGAGGGTCAGGCCAACTCCGGCCCGCTATGGCAACCGCTTCTGGATGATCTGGAGCGCGCCGTCGGCGTGCCGGTCGAGCCGGTTTTCGGCTCCAACTATTCCGTCCTGGTTGAGGCCATGCGCGCCGACCAGGCCCAGATCGGCTGGTTCTCGGCCCTGCCGGCCGTCCAGGCCATCGACCGGGCCGGAGCCGAGGTGGTGGCCCGCACCGTCGATGTCGAGGGCAAGGATTCCTATGTCTCGTCTCTGATCGTGAAGCGCGGCTCCGGCATCACGATCGACGACGTGGCGGCATGCGGCAAGAAATACACCTTCGGCATCGGCGACGCGCAGTCCACGTCGGGTACCCTGGCCCCGCTGACCTATTTCTTCAGCCCACGGAACATCAATCCGACGACCTGCTTCTCGACTGTGCGATCGGCCAGCCACCAGGGCAACTCTTTTGCGGTCGCCAACGGACAGGTCGACATCGCGACGTCGAACTCGGTCAACACCGTTTTCCTGACGCGCCAGAATCCTGAAGTCGCGCGTCAGATCGAAGTCATCTGGGAATCGCCACCCATTCCGGAGTCCGGCATCCTGGTGCGCGGCAGCCTTCCCGACGAACTGAAAGCCAAGATCCGCGAGTTCTTCGTCAACTACGGCCAGGGCTTTGGCCCTGAAGCGGATCGCCAGAAGGCGGTCATGGACCGACTGAACTATTCCCAGTTCCGCTCCGCCGACAACAGCTACCTGAACCCTATCCGGGAGATGAAAGCCGATCAGGCGCGACGTGAAAACCGTCCGTCCGACGTCGCGCCTCCAGTCGTCAGTCCCTTGCAGAGGATCAAACAGTTCGGTCCGTTCGCACTGATTGGCCTGCTGGTGCTTGCCGCGATCGTGATGAATTTGCGCAGGAAGAAGGCTCCTGCCGCTTTGGCCGAAGGTCAGATTCCGTCTCCACCCGAGAAATCCGCCGCCGCATGGTCGCTCGATATCCTGTTGTGGGGCGGGTTCGCGATCATCCTGATCGCCGCCTTTGGCACGGTGGGCCTGCCCAATATCGGCAATCTGTTCTCCAATCCGGAGCGCATGCAGACCTATGGCCGCGACTTCCTGAACCCGGACTTCAGCGAATGGCGTCAGCTGGTCGGCCTGATGTGGCTGACCGTCCAGATCGCGCTGTGGGGCACCTTCCTGGCTGTCTTCCTGGCCGTGCCGCTCAGCCTGATGGCGTCGCGCAACCTGTCGCCTGCCTGGCTGGTCTGGCCGGTGCGTCGGATCATGGACATCATGCGGTCCATCCCCGATCTGGTCATCGCCACCCTGTTCATCGTCGCTGTGGGCCTGGGCCCGCTGGCCGGTGTGCTGGCCATCGCCCTGAACACGGCCGGCGTTCTGGCCAAGCTGTTCTCTGAAGCCGTTGAATCTATCGACCAAGGCCCTATCGACGGGGTCAAGGCGACGGGGGCTGGACGCCTGCATGAGATCACCTGGGGCGTCATCCCGCAGGTGGCTCCGCTGTGGACCAGTTTCGCTCTGTATCGTTTTGAATCGAACAGCCGTGCAGCAACGATCTTGGGCCTGATCGGCGCAGGCGGTATCGGCCAAGCCCTGTTCGAGAACCTGCAGGCTTTCGAGTATCGGACGGTTTCGACCATCGCCATCATCATCATCGTGGCGGTCACCCTGATCGACATGCTGTCCCAGGCGATGCGCAAGCGCTTGCTCTAGACCCGCGCATTCCATGACCGACCGCGTCGTCCGCCATTCCCGCCGGGGCCTGATCATCCCCTTCCTGATCGTCGGCATCGCGCTGGCGATCTGGAGCGGGTGGTGGCTTTATCTGTCCGATCAGGTGCGGACGCGACTGGAGGCGCAGGAAGCGGCCCTGCAAGCCGATGGCTGGACCATCAGACATGATGGCACGGACATCAGCGGCTATCCGTTTCGCGTTCGGGTCGCCCTGCCCCAGGCCGACATTCTGGCCCCATCCGGCCACGGCATCGCCGCGCCGGAACTGGTGGCCGAGGCCAATGCCTGGAACCCCGACCACTGGGTCATGATCGCGCCCGACGGCCTGACCCTGACCCGCGCCGCCAAGGGCAGGGTGAAGATCGACGGCGACGGCCTGCGCCTCAGTGTTAGCGACCTGCGCGCCCGTTTCCCCGACCTGCGCGTCGAGATGATCCGCCCGACCTTCACCGCCCTGCCCGGTGCCGAACCCTTCCCCATCGCCTCGGCCCGCCACATCCAGCTGGAGACCCGTCCGGCCCAGGCACCGACGGCAGGCGACGACTCTGTCGACGTGCTGTTCCGTCTGGTCGAGGCTAAGGGCCGTCCAGGCGGTCCGGTCGAGGGCGCGACGCGACAGGGCGAGCTCAGCCTCGATCTGGAAAGCACCATCATCGGAGCCAGCCACCTGCGCGCCATTGACGGGCGCGGCGTCTTCGCCGCCTTCACTGACGCCGGGGGCCGGTTCGCACCCGTGCGGGGTGAGATCCGTGCCGGTGACAGCCGCGCCCGCCTGTCCAGCGAGACCCTGTCTGCCGATGCTAATGGCCGCCTGACCGGCACCCTGGCCGTCGTCGCCGAACAGCCCATGCAGGCCATCGCCGGTCTGGCAGGCTCCCGGACCGGGGCCGTCAACCGTCCCGCGGCAGCGGGTGCCGCTGTCGCCGCCGGAGCCGAGCAGGCGACCCGGGGCGAGGAACCGGTCGAACTGACCATCGACTTTCGCGACGGCCGCACCTGGTTGGGCCCTTTCGCTTTGGCCCCTGCGCCCAAGCTGTTTTGAGGCCCGTCAGATGCTGACGGAGCCGCAGACCGACACCGCTCTTCTGGCACTGGACCGAGCGGTGGCCGAGGCCGTGCGCGATCGCCTGGTCGCTCCACCCGCCGCCAGCGCTGATACCCAGGCCATCAGCGTGCGCCAGACCCTGGCTGGTCTGACACTCGCCCAGAGCGCCGCTGTCCGCGCCGTCCTGGGCCGCATCGACGCCGCGCAGGGCTTGCCACTGGTCGTCTGGGGATCCTCGGCTCAGGTTCTGGCCGCAGACCGGTTCGGCCTGAGCGCCCGTATAGCCGCCGAGCCGGAACAGGCCCTGGCCGCCGTCCGCGCCGGCTCACGGGCCCTGATGGACCTCACCCCCGCCAAGCCCTGGTGGGGAAGGCTGCTGGCCGAGCCGAAGTTGCGCATCGTCAGTGCCCTGCCCGACGACCGACATGGCACGCCACGCGTCCTGATGGTTCAGCAGACCCAGCCCGGCCCCACCGGCGACGACCGCACCTTCTGGGTCACCGACAGCCCCTCTGCCGATACACGCATCGTCGAGAGCCTGTCGGCCGCAGGCCTGGCCGCGACACCGTTGATCGCGGCGGGCGGGTTGAAGCTGTTCACCCTGGCGGGCTATGTGCAGGCTGAAGACGACCGGTTGAGCGACGCGCCGGGCAGTTTGCACGGCATCATCGGTGCCGCCCCCCTGTTCTGATTTTTCGAGGATCTCCATGCCCCAAAGCCCCGCCCCCAAGCCCGGCATCCTCGACATCGCGCCCTATGTGGGCGGCAAGTCGGCCATTGCGGGCGTCGCCGAGCCGATGAAGCTGTCGTCCAACGAGAATGCGCTCGGGGCTGGCGAGAAGGCCCGCGCCGCCTATGAGGCCGCACTAAAGAACATCCACCTGTATCCCGATGGCCGGGCCGGAAAGCTGCGCGATGCGGTTGCCGAACATTACGGTCTGGAGCCTGAGCGGCTCATCTTCGGCAACGGCTCGGACGAGGTCTTCGCCCTGCTCAACCAGACCTATCTGACGGCCGGGGACAATATCGTCAGCGGCCAGTACGGCTTCCTTGCCTACCGGATCAGCGCCCTGGCCAATCAGGCCCAGGTCAAGCTGGCCCCCGAGCCCGAGTTCAAGGCGACGCCCGAGGCCCTGCTGGCCCAGGTCGATGACCGCACCCGCATCGTTTATGTCTCCAGCCCGGCCAATCCGACCGGCAGCTACAATACCGCCGAGGAAATCCGCCGCCTGCATGAGGGTCTGCCCGCCGACGTGATCCTGGTCGTCGACGAGGCCTATGCCGAGTTCGTCATCGCGCCGGACTGGGAAACCAGCTTCGGCCTGGCTCGCGACGCCTCCAACATCGTCGTCACCCGCACCTTCTCCAAGATCCACGGCCTGGGCGGCCTGCGTATCGGCTTCGGCTATGCGCCGCTGGCGATCTGTGAGGCCATCGACCGCATCCGCCTGCCGTTCAACGTCTCGGTGCCCGGCCTGGACGCCGCCACCGCCGCCATCGGCGATGAGGCGCACCAGCAGGCCTCGCGCGATCTGGTTGAGACCTGGCGCCCCCGTCTGACCCAGGCCATCAAGGGCTTCGGCTTCGAGGTCTTCCCCTCGGCGGGCAACTTCGTGCTGGTCCGCTTCAAGGACGCGGGTCAGGCCGCCGCTGCCAACGACTATCTCAACAGCAAGGGCATCATCGTCCGTGCCGTCGGCGGCTACGGCCTGCCGGACTGCCTGCGCATCACCATCGGCACCGAGGATCAGAACCGGGCGGTGATCGATGCCTTGAGCGAGTTCGCAGCCGGGTGACCAACGGGAATGACATCAGCAATGAGCGCGTTTTGTTCGGGCTCTTCTGTAGCGCGCTCTTCGGGTCGGCCTTGATCGCAGTGTATGTAGCGATAGCTACAGTCTCCCTGGTTATGGGATTTGCAGCCTTTGTATTTGGGTTGATGGTCGCGATGCCAAGCGCGTTCGTCATCGGTATTCCAGTTTTTCTTTTTTTGAGCTCCAGAATTCGCCTGCGGCCGATCTATTCGATGCTCACGGGCGGCTTTATTGCCGCCGTTCCCTACCCGGCCTACATGGCATCAGTAGGCATAAGCTACGGAGTTCCAATCGCAGATATTCTCGCGATGATCCCGTTTGCTGTAGTGCTCTTCGCGGTTGGTGCAGCTTCCGGTCTGTTATTCTGGTGGACTGTCACTCGTCCGCGCCGCGGCCCTAGTCCCGTTTGAACACGCGGCTCGCCGCCCAGCCTGTAAAGGCGGCCAGCAGGACGCACAGGATGCCATAGGTCCAGGGCCGGTTCTGCGAAAACTCGTAGATGTCGCGCTCGATGCCGACCTTTTCGACGGTCAGGTCCAGTTCGGTCGCGCTGACGGGTTGACCGTCCTGGAACAGCCAGACCTCGGCCTCGTACTTGCCGGTTGGGGCGACGGCGGGCAGTTCGATCTGGGCGCGGAACAGGCCGCGGTCCACGAATGTGACCCCGGTCGGATCGGTGTTGTAGAGCGCTGCCTCCTCCCGCAGGCGGATCACGGCCCTGCGCCAGTCCAGATAGTCCTCGCCCAGACGGCTGACGACCACGTCGCGTACGCCATAGCGGGTGACGGTGCGGCTCTCCTCCGGTGCATTGATACGCAGGTGATCCAGCCCGATGCCCTCGCGGCGCAGCTGGCCGAAGTCTGCGATGTCAGACAGGGGCCGACTGGTCGCCGTCATGTAGAAGCCGGGTGCGCCTTCGAACAGCACTGGTCGGCTGTTCAGCCAGACGCCGGTGTTGCGGGTCTTCTTGACCAGACGGACCGGACCATCCGGGCCACGCACCACCACCACGACATCGGCAGGCGTGTCCGTCGGGTTGAAAACCGCGCCGTACAGGACGATGGACGCGCCCCGGAAGCTGGAGTCGACCCGCACCTCGGCATTGGTCAAGGCGGCGGCGACGCGGACCTGATCGGTTGTGGCGGCCGACGCCGAGGGCGCAGGCGCTTCGACGGCGGGCGGTGGCGGCGGCAGCTGGATCATCACACCCTCCTCAGTTCACGCCGGGGGCGAAGGCGAACAGGTCGCTAGGCCGCACGAACAGCTCCAGGCCCATCTGGATCCCGACCAGCAGGACGATCAGCCCCAGCACGGCCCGCAGTTCCTCGGCCCGGAACTTGGCCGACCACCGCGCCCCATACTGGGCCCCGACTACGCCGCCCAACAGCAGGATCGTCGACAGCACCACATCCACCGTCTGGTTCCGCCCGGCCTGCAGCACCGTGGTCATGGCGGTCGTGACGATGATCTGGAACAGGCTGGTCCCCACCACCACGCTGGCGCGCATGCGCAGGACGTAAAGCATGGCCGGCACCAGGATGAAGCCACCGCCCACGCCCATGATGGCCGAAAGAATGCCCACCAGAAGCCCCAGACCCAGCGGCGGTATGGCGCTGATGTACAGCCCCGAGCGCGGAAACCGCATCTTGAGCGGCAGGCCATACAGCCACAGCGGACGCCGCCGCTCCTTGTGCGGCACTACCTCGCCGCGCACCCGACGCAGGATGGCCCCCAAGCTTTCGTAGAGCATCATCAGCCCGATGGCGCCGAGGAACAGCAGATAGGAAAGGGCGACCGCCAGGTCCGCCTGCCCCAGCAGGCGCAGGTAGCGGAAGATCTCGACCCCCAGCAGGGCCCCCAGGACCCCGCCGACCGCCATGACGCTGCCGATCTTGAAGTCGATGGCCTTCTTGCTGGCGTAGTTGATGACGCCCGACGTCGAGGAGGCGACGACGTGGCTGGCCTGGCTGGCGACGGCCACGGCCGGGGGTATGCCCAGGAAAATCAGGATGGGGGCCATCAGAAAGCCCCCGCCGATGCCGAACAGCCCGGACACGAAACCGACCATCGCCCCCAGCAAAACCAGGAACGGCCAGTTCACCGAAACCTCGGCGATCGGCAGATAGATATCCAAAGGACGCGCCTTCGGCTGGAACGGAAATCAAACGCCCGAAAGCGACGGTGAAGGTCTCAAACGCATAGACGCGTCAGATGTTTACCGCCACCCGCCGCGCCCGGAATAACTGCCGCCAGGATTAGCCGAGGGGTTCAACCTGGAACCGTTCGGCCTCCGCACGGGCCTGGCCGCGAACCTCGGTCGGCACGGTGGCCTTCAGACGCTCGACCGAGGCCTGGGCGTCGCCGTCGCCAGAGCGGGCGGCGATCAGATACCATTTGTAGGCTTCCGACAGGTCCTGACCGATGCCGTTCTCGCCGGTCTCGTACAGTTTGGCGACGTTATACTGGCTGTCGACCAGACCCTGATCGGCTGCGCGACGCAGCCAGGTCAGGGCCGAGGGGCCGTCCTGCGTGCCGCCGAAGCCTTCAAACAGATACATGCCATAGGCATGCATGCCGCGGGCATCGCCGCCCTCGGCCGCGCGCTTGGCCCAGAGCCGGGCCTGGACCGGATCGATGTCCAGTCCCTTGCCGCCGTCCTGATAGAGGCCCGCCAGATGCAACTGGGCCTGACCAAAGCCGAGGTCTGCCGCCTGCTTCAGGGTGTCGACACCGGTCGCGTCGTCGGCATCCAGCTTGGCGATCGCCTCTTCATAGAGGGTTTCGCCCCGGGCCAGATCGGCCTCTGACGGGGCCGCCGGGGTCATCGCCAGGGCCGCCGTCGGCATCACGGTCTCGCCGCCGCCGGTGAACCGGTCCAGACCGGGAATGGTGACGCCGTTGCCCGTTATCTGACCATAGGCGACCACGCCCGCCACGGTCAGGGTCGCGGCCAGGGCCGAGGCCCCCAATGCCTTGCGCACCGTGCCGCCCGACTGCTTGTCCATCCGCTCCTGCAGCCTGGACTTGCCACCGCGCTTCAGTCCGAAGGCTGAACGCGGCGCATCCGACTCGGCCGGGGCCATGGCCGCACGGGCCGCGTTGATGGTCTGGCGTGTGTCGGACGACCGGACCGTCCGGTCGCTGACGAAGTCTGTCCCGGCGTCGAAATCCGTCCCGAAGTCGTCGACGTCGTCGTCAAGGATATCAGGTGCGGTCGCGGCCAGGGCGTCCGACACATCGGCACCGCCAAATCCCCGACCGAAAGGCGTCGATGTCGGTCGCTGTGCAGGTGCGCTCTCGAAGGTCGGCACGACCGGAGGTTCGGCTTCGGCCACCTGTTGCGCCTCGGCCTCCGGGGCCTCATCCCGATCCTGCGACAGGGGACCGTGCAGGACTGCGTCCAGCAGGTCGTCGGACACCATGGCGGCCGATGTCCCCGTCGTCGGTGCGACAGGCTCATCGACCTCAGATTCGGCAGCCATCGAGGCCGGGACCTCCGCCTCGACGACGTCATCGGTCCAGGCGGTCTGCGCCACTGGGGCCACATCCTCAAACATCGGATCGGCGAAGGGCGATTCGACGTCACCAAAGTCCGCCTTGCCGAAATCGGAATCGGGGAAGGCCGCGTCCGGGAAGCTGGCACCGGGATAGGCTGCTGTGCGCCAGTCGGGCTCGGCCTGATAGACCGGAGCCGAAACGGCTGGCTTGGGCTCGACCCGGCGCAGCAGGGTGTCGCGCGCCTCGCTCAGCAGTGCTGCCGTACGCTCTTCGGACTGGCGCATGCGCTCGGCCAGTTCGCCGGACGCGCGGTCATAGCGTTGCTCGATCCGGCCCGAACTTTCGCTCAGACGTTGGCCGATGTCGTCCAGGGCCTGGGCGGAGCGGCGCTCGGACTGGGTGATACGCTCGCTGAGGCGGTCGGAGATGCGGGTGATCTCGCTGCCCAGGGTTTCCAGGGCCAACGCATGACGATCGTCCGATGCCGTCAGTCGGCGCTCGACCCGCTGGTCCAGCGATTGCGTCAGGGTCTGGGTCAAGGCGTGGGACAGTTCGCCCATCTCTGCCTCGACCTTGCGGGACGCGGCCTGGCTGGCGGCCTCGACGATCCGGTCCAGACGACCGGCACCTTCGGCTTCGACCGCCTCGACCCGACCGTTCAGATTCTGGGCGATCTTCAGGACTTCGCGCCCCATGGCCTCGACTGCGCGGGCGGCGCGTTCTTCGGAGGCCTTGACCTGATCGCCGATGGCCTGGACGGCGCGTTCGATCCGGTCGATCCGGCCTTCGGTCTCGGCGGTGTCGAGCCGCCGCATCATTTCCGAACGGCTGGCCTCGACCTGACGGGTCAGGGTTTCGGCCAGCTTCTCGAAGCGGGCGGCCTCACGCGCCCCTTCCGGCTCGACCCGCCCCTCGGCGGCACGCATGCGCTGGTCCAGCCCGGCAAATGACCGCTCCAGCCCACGAAGAGCCTCGGTCGTGCGCGCCTGCGCCTCGTCCAGCCGCGCCCCGACCTGGGCCAGCAGATCGGTGCCCACGCCGGGACCGGCCGCCTTCTCGATGGCCTCCATGCGCCGACGCAGGTCTTCGGTCCCCGCCCGCTGACGCTCCTCGATGTCGTAGAGACGACCCGTGATCGCTCCGACCGACGCCTCGATCTTGCCGAAGGCGTCGGCGGTTTGAGGCCCGACCTCCTGTTCGAACTTGCGCAGGCGACGGTGGCCCTCGCGCAACTCCTCGGCGATGTCGTCGATGCGGCGCGCATAGGTCTTGCCCGTCGCGTCCTGCCCGTCGAGACGGCGGACCAGTCCGCTGACCGCCTGATCCACGCCCTGAATGGCCACGGTCGAGCGCCGCTCTGCCGCTTCCAGACGCGCGGCAATGGCGTCGATGGACGCCCCCAGGCGCTGCCAGCCTTCGTCGCCCGACCCATAGGCGTCATCCAGACGTCGGCTGCGCCCACGGCGCTCATAGGTGTCGGAGACATGCGGACGGCGGGCCAAAGGCACGACGCCGTCATCGTCGTCGCCGTCCTCCAGGATCATGGTGTTCAGCCATTCGCCCAGAGTCATGCCCGAGCGACGCGCCAGGTCCTTGGCGATCTCACGGGCCTTGGGTTCGATCCCCTTCACGCTCCAAGGCGCCGCTGCGCTCACTGATTCGTCTCCCCACCTTCACGTCGAACGCTAATCGTCCAGATCGTGGGTGTAAATGCGTGGTTAACCGCTAGATGTTGCGTCGTCACGAACTTCTTGTGGACACCGCCGCACGCAGACGATTTCTCGCGCTGATGCGGTTAATGCGCCGTAAAGATTAACGGTCCGGCAAGGTGTTGCGCCCTTGCGCACGGCAGGCTCACAGGCCACTTGGCCGGCATGCCCCTGAGCGTCACCCTCGCACTCATCGCTGCCGCCGTCGCCCTGACGGTCTTCGCCGGCTGGCGCGGGGCGCGGCCCTGGGATCCGCGCAAGGGCGTGCGCATGATCCCCTGGCGGGTCATCATGCTGCTGTCGGCGACCGGCGTCTTCATCCTGGCCATCCATCTGGCCGCCCTGATGGGCATGCCGATGAGGACCTATTGAGGGATCGGCGACGCGGAACCATCAGCGGGGCTGGGCCCTTCTCCTGACCGTCCCCGAACGATCAGGAGCCTGCCATGAGCGACAAGACCCTCACCCCCGCCGAAGCCGAAACGGAGTTTTGGAAACACCTGAAGTCGTCCAACACCGGCATGCTGGGACTGGACCGGCCCGGCTACCACAGCCAGCCCATGACCGCCTTCCGTGACGAGGACACCAGCATCATCTGGTTCTTCACGCGCAACGACACCGATCTGGCCCGCGATGTCTCGGGCGAGGCGCAGGACGCCATGTTCACCTACGGCTCCAAGGATCAGGAAGTGTGGGCCTGCTTCCACGGCAAGCTGTCGATCGACCACGACCAGGGCGTCATCGACCGCAACTGGAACCCGATCGTCGCCGCCTGGTACCCAGAGGGCAAGGACGACCCTCATCTGACCCTGCTGCGCTTCGACGGCGACGACGGTCGCGTCTGGGTGTCGAAGAAGGGGCCGGTCGGCTTCTTCTACGAGATTGCAAAGGCCAATCTGACCAAGACCACGCCCGATGCCGGTGGTGTCGCAGACGTCAATCTGCGCTGATGGATCGTCGGGGGCTGATTGCGATCAGCCCCCAAAACACCAAGCCAGAACGGCCTTCTGGGCATGGATGCGGTTCTCCGCCTCGTCCCACACCAGCGACCGCGGGCCATCGATGACCGCGTCGGAGACTTCCTCCCCCCGGTGCGCGGGCAGGCAATGCAGGAAGACTGCATCAGGCGCGGCCGCTGACATCAGGGCATCGTCGACGGTGTAGCCGTCGAACGCCTCAAGCCGGTCTTCATAGTCGCCGTCGCCCATCGACACCCAGGTGTCGGTGACGACCACGTCGGCACCCTTGACCGCCTCGCGTGGATCGCTCGTCAGGGTCACATGCGCCCCGCCCTTGGCCAGGTCGTGCAGGTCGGGATGATAGTCAGCAGGACAGGCGACCTGCAGATGGAAATCCAGTTTCGCGGCCGCATGCATGAAGCTGTGGCAGACATTGTTGCCGTCCCCGACCCAGGCGACCGTCTTGCCCGCGATCGGGCCGCGATGTTCCTCGATCGTCAGGATGTCCGCCAAGATCTGACACGGGTGCGACCGGTCGGTCAGGCCGTTGATCACCGGCACGGTCGAAACCCGAGCAAACCGCTCCACATCCTCGTGGTCATTGGCCCGGATCATGACCGCATCGACCATGCGCGACAGAACCCGCGCCGTATCCTCGACCGGCTCGCCCCGCCCCAGTTGCATGTCTCCCGCATTGGCGATGATCGATGACCCACCGAGCTGGCGGATGGCCGCATCGAAGCTGAAGCGTGTGCGGGTGGAATTCTTCTCGAAAATCATCGCCAGCACGCGATCCTTCGCCGGCGCATCGGCATCGACGCGCCCCTTGGCCCAGCCCTGGCGCGCGGCCTTGCGCGCATGGGCGTCGTCAAGGATGGCGCGCAGGTCCTCGGAGGACAGGCGATGGATGTCGAGGAAGTGGCGCACCATGATGAACTCCTCCCGCCATCAGGCGGTTCGGCGCGTTCATGCTGTCAGACAGGCGGAATGGCAAGCCGGAGATATGAGGTCATGGCGTTCGTCGAGCCGTGTTCTGGACACTGACGCGCGCCGATGTTTAGTCTCCCCCTGTTGTGAATGCAGGGGTTCATCCATGACCTTTCATAGCTCACCGGAAAGATCGGCGTTGGGTCGTGGCGTCGCCATCGGTTTGGTCACCTTCGGCCTCATGGCGTGCGGTTCTGAATCACGCGCAAACCCCGAAACGGCGGCGGACAGCGGCGCGACGGCGTCCAGCGCCCAGGATGGACCGGCGGTCTCTCAGAACGAGATGACGGCCATCATGACAGCCGCCGGTTTCGACCGACCGCAAGGCGACAACCAGTGGCGCGACAGCGAGGACGATTGCGACGCGGTCTATGCCGAAATCGAACAGTACCGGGACCTGAATGGAGACGGTCGACCCGATGCTCTGGTCAAGAGTGACAGCGACGACTGCTATGGCATGAACCAGCGCCGCATCACTCTGTTGACGCAACATGGGGGCGAATGGCGGACCATCGCCGACTTCCGTGAGACCTTCGGCCACTACGCATTTCACGCTCGCCCCGGGCTGGCATGGCCCGACATCGAAATGGTCAACGGCATGGACGAAGACGCGGGGTGCATCGAGTTCCTGCGATGGAACGGCCGCGAATACGTCCTGGGCGGCACCAGCGACAAAGGGCAGATCTGCACCCTGACGGACGAAGGTCGCCAGGCGGCCGCATCAACCGCCTCGACCGCATCATCGTCTGGCGGTGCTTTGGCCTTTCCGCCGTTAGAGAAGGGCTATTACGCCATCGGCCAGACCTGTGCCCAGGCCATCGCCGATGGTGGCGACATGATCAGCTATTTCGACGAGCGCACCCTGGCCTCGTTCGACGGTGCCATCACCATCGACGGCTTCGAGGCGCTGGGCGGCGACCGCTATCGGATAAAGGCCTCCAGCCGCAATGAACTAGATGCGGTCGACCGCGCAGATTTCGACATCGTCGTCAGCGGACGCGGCAGCTTTTCGACCGTTGAATATGGCGATCGCTACACCCACTGCCCAACCAGCCAGGTGCCCCGTTCGGTGAGGCAGGATCTCGGAGGCGGTTGAAGTCGCGCCTCAGGTGGCCGCCATCTTGCCGCGCGCGACCTCACACGCCTTTTCGAACCGCTCGACCGCCTCGCGCGCCTCGTTCAGCGTCAGGTTCAGGGGCGGCAGGATGCGGACCAGATTGTCGCCACCCCCTGCCACCAGCAGCTGCGCCTCGTCCCGCGCCCAGCCCATGAATTCGCGGTTATTGGGGATCAGCTTGACGCCCATCAGCAGGCCCTTGCCGCGTACCTCGACGATAACATCGGGATAGCGGTCCTTCAGCCCGTTCAGCTGCTGTTTCAGATAGCCGGCGACCTCGTTGACGTTGGCCAGGGTCTCGGGCTTCGAGACTTCGCCGAACGCCGCCAGACCCACGGCCATGGCCAGCGGATTACCGCCGAAGGTCGAGCCGTGGACGCCCGCGACCATCCCGCTGGCCGCTTCGGTCGTCGCCAGACAGGCCCCGATGGGAAAGCCGCCGCCCAGGGCCTTGGCGATGGCCATGATGTCTGGGGTCATGCCGCCCCACTCATGCGCCCACAGCTTGCCGGTCCGGCCCATGCCGCACTGGACCTCGTCGAAGATGATCAGCACGCCGTGCTCGTCGCACAGATCGCGCAGGCCACGCAGGCAGACCTCTGGGATGGCCCTGCAACCGCCCTCGCCCTGGACCGGCTCGACGATGATGGCGGCCGTCTTGGGATTGGCGATGGCAGCCTTGATCGCGTCGTGATCGCCGAACTTCAGCTGGTGGAAGCCCTCCATCGGCGGGCCGAAGCCATTGGTGTAGCTGGGGTTGGCCGCGGCGTTGATCGCGCCATAGGTGCGGCCGTGGAAACTGCCGTCGAAGCCATAGATGTCGATCCGCTCGGCATTGCCCTTGGCCGAGTGGTACTTGCGCGCCGTCTTGATCGCGCACTCGACGGCTTCCGTGCCCGAGTTGGTGAAGAAGACCACATCGGCAAAAGACTTTTCGCACAGGGCGTCGGCCAGGGCCTCCTGGCCTGGAATGCGGAAGATGTTCGACACGTGCCACAGCTTTTCAGCCTGATCCTTGACCGCCTGGATCAGGACGGGGTGGGCGTGGCCCAGGGCATTGGTCGAAATGCCCATGACGCAGTCCAGATATTCGGTCCCGTCCTTGGCCCACAGACGTGCGCCCTGACCGCGATCCACCTCCAGCGGCGCACGGTTGTAGACACCCATCAGATGTTCGGTGGACACGGAACAGACCTCCAGAAACGCGATGGCCCCGGCGCGGGCGGCGACGGGACCGTTAGAAAAATGGATCAGGCCTTGTCGAACGCAGGGGCGGCATAGTCAACACCAGCCACCGGATCTGTCAGGGCCTCGCTGCCGCCGCATCGGCATCCGGCGACGCCGCCGGCGGCATGGCCCACTCGCCGCGCCAGTCATAGGACAGCTCCACGCAGTGTCGGTAGGTGCCGTCGGTCCAGCGCCCGACCGCATGCAGGGTCAGGGGCCGTCCCAGGCGCACCCGCCCCAGTACTAGCCACGCCTCGTCGGCACTGGGACACAACGCACGGCTGAGGCCGCGTCCGCCGCCTTCGGGACGGATCGTATAGACGCTGGTCTCGCGAGAGCCTTCAGGCAGGACGCGACGTACGGCATCCGGCCCCCCGCGACGGATGTCGGCGGAGCCGCGGTTGGAGGTGGAGATGATCCGCCGCACGCTGATCGCGCCGAACAGTCCCCGGTCCGCCTCCAGCGTCACACCGCGCGTCAGGGCCTGGGTCACGCGATTGGACGCATCGAACGCCAGGTAGCGCGTCTCGGCCATCGCCGGTCCGGCGACGGAAACGAGGGCCAGAAGCGGGATCAGAAGGCGTTTCATGAGGCTTAATCCTCAATGCATGAGGCAAAACGGAGGCACGTCCCCGCGCCTCCGTCCTGTCGTCACTAGTCCAGCGTGCGCTTGATCTCTTCGACCGTGAAGCACTCGATGTAGTCGCCGGCCTTGATGTCCTGGAAGCCCTGGAAGTGCATGCCGCACTCCTGACCCGACGGGACCTCGTTGACCTCGTCCTTGAAGCGCTTGAGCGTCGTGAGCGTGCCCAGTTCCAGAACCACGACGTCGTCGCGGATGATACGGACCTTGGCTCCCTTGCGGACCACACCCTCGGACACCCGGCAGCCGGCGATCTTGCCGGTCTTGGAGATGTCGAAGACCTGCAGCACCTGAGCGTTGCCCAGGAAGGTTTCACGCTGCAGCGGAGCCAGCATGCCGGACAGCACGCCCTTCATGTCGTCCAGCAGGTCGTAGATGATGGAGTAGTAGCGGATTTCCACACCCTCGCGATCGGCCAGATCCTTCGCCTGTTTCGAGGCCCGGACGTTGAAGCCCAGGATCGGCGCACCGGCCGACTTGGCCAGTTGGACGTCGCTTTCGGTGATGCCGCCGGCACCCGAGTAGACGACGCGTGCGCGCACCTCGTCGTTGCCCATCTTCTCCAGCGAGCCCTGAATAGCCTCGCCCGAGCCCTGAACGTCCGACTTGATGAGAATCGGCAGCTCATTGATCTTCTTGGTGCCCAGCTTGGCCATCATGTCGACCAGGCTAACCTGGTTGATGCCGCCGGTCGCCTTTTCGCGCTTCTGACGGGCACGGAATTCGGTCAACTCGCGGGCGCGGGCCTCGTTCTCCACCGTAGCGAAGATGTCGCCCGGCGACGGAGCCTCGTCCAGACCCAGGATCTCGACCGGTACGGACGGGCCGGCCTCGGTCAGCTGTTCGTTGCGCTCGTTCAAGAGGGCGCGAACCTTGCCCCAGGCCGAGCCCGCCACGACGATGTCTCCGCGCTTCAGCGTGCCGCGCTTGACCAGGACGGTAGCCACGGGGCCGCGGCCCTTGTCCAGCTTGGCCTCGATGACCACGCCTTCGGCCGAGCGTTCCGGATCGGCCTTCAGGTCCATGACCTCGGCCTGCAGCAGGATGGCCTCGATCAGGCCGTCCAGATTGGTCTTGGCCTTGGCCGAAACCTCGACGATCTGGGTGTCGCCACCCAGGGCCTCGCCGATGATCTCGTACTGCAGCAGTTCATTCACGACCTTCTGCGGATCGGCGTCCGGCTTGTCGATCTTGTTGACGGCCACTATGATCGGGGCATTGGCCGCCTTGGCATGCTGGATGCTCTCGATCGTCTGGGGCATGACCCCGTCGTCGGCCGCCACCACCAGGATGACGATGTCGGTGACGGTGGCACCGCGCGTCCGCATGGCGCTGAAGGCCGCGTGCCCGGGCGTGTCCAGGAAGGTCACGGCCTCGCCCGACGGCGTCTTCACCTGATAGGCGCCGATGTGCTGGGTGATGCCGCCGGCCTCGCCCGCCGCCACGTCCGTGGTGCGCAGCGCATCCAGCAGGCTGGTCTTGCCGTGATCGACGTGACCCATGATGGCCACGACCGGCGCTCGCGGCGTCGTCGCCTCGTCATCCACGGCGTCGGACAGGAAGCCCGTCTCGACGTCGGATTCGGATACCCGCTTGACGGTCATGCCGTATTCGTCGGCCACCAGTTCGGCGGTGTCGGTATCGATGACGTCGTTGATCTTCATCATCATGCCCTGCTTCATCAGGAACTTGACGATGTCGACGCCGCGGACGGCCATCCGGTTGGCCAGGTCGCCCACGGTGATGACGTCGGGAATGACGACCTCGCGCGGGCGGTTCGGCGTATCGGTAGAGCCACCCTTGCGCTTTTCCTTCTCGCGTTCGCGGGCACGGCGGACCGAGGCCAGCGAGCGCATGCGCTCGGCGGTATCCCCGTCACCGGCCAGGGCCGAGATGGTCAGGCGCCCTTCGCGGCGCTTGGGCTCGCCGCGCGTGCGGCTGACAGCCTTGCCGGCGTCGGAGAAGCGTTTGTCGCGGTCGTCCTCACGGCTGACCGGGCGAGCAAAGCCGCCACCGGGCGCGCGGCTGGGACGCGCCACCTCGGCCTGGGCGGGCGGGGCGTTAGGCGCAGGGCGACCGCCGGGGCCGGTACGTGCGCCACCCGGACGGGCCGCTCCCGGTGCCGGGCGCGGGTTTAGGGCCGAATAGCGGACGGGCTCAGCCGGCTTGGCCGGACGACCCGACGAGGCGGCGGGACGGTCGGAATAGGACTTTTCGCCGCCGCCCATGGCCTGTTCACGGGCGGAGCGACCGCCAAAGGCCGGACGCTCGGCAGGCGCGCGCGAAGGATTGGGAGCTTTGGGCACGCGCTGGCCGAAGTTGACGACCGGACGGGCGGGCGGAGCCGGGCGCGCCGGTGCCGCAGGGGCGGGCGTCGGGGCCGGTGCGGCAGGCGCGGGCGTCGGGGCCGCGGCGACAGGCGCGGCCGGCTTGGCAACAGGCTTTGCGGGTGGAGGCGCGGCGGCCGCTAGTTTGGAGGCCTCAGCCCGGGCGGCTTCGGCGGCGGCACGCGCGGCGGCGGCTTCCGCTTGGGCGGCATTGGCTGCCTGTTCGGCGGCGGCGGCCTGTTCGCGGGCAGCGGCGTCGCGGCGCGCCTGTTCAGCGGCTTGGGCGCGGGCTTTTTCGGCCTGGGCCTGGGTGGCCAGTTCGATGGCGCGGCGACGCGCCTCCTGCTCCTCTTGAGACAGGCGACCGCCGGCCGGCCCAACCGCAGGCGGAGCAGACGGACGCGGCGGCGGAGCGGCCTCCGTGCGCGGACGTGCGACATCGAAGCCCTGCGGACGCTGATGGCCCGGCGTCGCTCCGACGCGGCGCTTGGTCTCGACCACCACGGTCTTGGTCCGGCCGTGGCTGAAGCTTTGCTTGACGGTGCCGGCCGAAACCGCTCCCGCCTGGCGTGGCTTCAGGCTCAGCGGCGCGCGCGGTCCCGTCTGGGAGGGGGTCCCGGTCGGAGCCTGCGGTGCGCCGTCTTTGGTCTTGTCGTTCTCGTCAGTCATTCGGTCGCTTTACTCGGGGCAGCAGGACATCCGCCACCCTCTCGTTCAAACACAAAAAGCCGCGCGTCGCCCCGCCCCCTATGAGGGAACGGAACTCCGCCCGTCAGAATCCTTGCCCGGGCCCTCAGCCGCTCCGACGCCCCAGTCTAAGGGTGTCAGCGATCGAAATCCCGCCAGCCGCTCGACCTCGATGGTCCAGCGATCGGCCCGCCCGCCTGTCAGCAGGACGGCATGTATCGCATTTTCCAGCCCAAGGGCCAAACTCAAATCGTCGGCGCTGAATGTGCCGCACACTTTCGGGGGCGGCGACATGTGCGCGGCTAGGGCCAGCAGCTTGCCGCGTCCGTCGGCAGAGCCGTCCGAAGCCTCCACGATCCAGGCCACCTTACCGGCTCGGATATTGGCCAGCGATTTTTCGAAGCCAGAGATAAGCACGCCCTCGCGCCGGGCAAGACCCAGCTGATCCAGACAGCGCCGGACCAGCAGGCCTTCGACCGTATCGGCCAGATCCGCGGCCGGTTTCAAAGGGGCCTTGGCCGCGCGGCTGAACAGGTTCTTCTTCACCGCCGACTGGATGGAGGCGCGATCGGCGGCGACCCAAAGACCGCGCCCGGGCAGTTTGCGCCCAAGGTCGGGGGCGACCGAACCGTCCGGGGCGGCGACGAAGCGGATCAGACGAGACTCGTCCATGACCTGGTGCGTCACCAGGTCCCGGCGTTCCCTATCGATCGTCGCGTCGCGCAACCCCATGGACGGTCAGGTCTCCCATCACGCGTCGCGCGTGTCGTCGGAGTCCTGATCCAGGACCTCGTCGGCATCGGCATCGGCTTCGGGCGCATCACCGAACACAGCGTCGGCGTCATATTCGCCCTCGGCGTATTCGACCTCTTCCTCGTATTCCGGCTCCGGCGGCTGGGGCAGTTCGGAGGCATCGATCCAGCCGGCGGCCACGCGGGCCTGAAGGATCAGCATTTCGGCCTCTTCCTGAGCGAGGTTGAAGCTCTCCAGCACGCCGGGCACCTTCACCCGCTCGCCGTTCTTGACCTCGTATCCACCGCGGATTTCGTCGGTGGCCAGATCAGCCAGATCCTCGACCGTCTTGACCCCGCCTTCGCCCAGGGCGACGGCGATGGCACCGGTCACGCCCGGAACCGACAGGACGGCGTCCTCGACGCCCAGTTCGACGCGCTTGGCGTCCAGTTCGGCGGCCTGACGGTCCAGGAAGTCGCGGGCGCGGGCCTGCAGCTCCTCGGCGGTGTCCTCGTCGAAGCCTTCGATTTCGGAGATTTCGTAGGACTCGACGAAGGCCAGATCCTCGACCGTGGCAAAACCTTCGGTGACCAGCAGCTGAGCGATGACCTCGTCGACGTCCAGAGCTTCCTGGAACAGGGCCGTACGCTCGCCGAACTCCTTCTGGCGACGCTCGGAGTCCTGGCTTTCGGTGATGATGTCGATCTGCCAGCCGGTCAGCTGACTGGCCAGACGCACGTTCTGGCCGCGACGTCCGATGGCCAGCGACAGCTGCTCGTCCGGCACCACGACCTCGACGCGGTCGGCTTCTTCATCGAGCACAACCTTGGACACCTCCGCCGGGGCCAGAGCGTTCACGATGAAGGTCGGCTCGTCGTTGTTCCACTGGATGATGTCGATCTTCTCGCCCTGCAGTTCGGCGACGACCGCCTGCACGCGCGAACCGCGCATACCGACGCAGGCCCCGACGGGATCGATGGAGCTGTCGTTCGACAACACCGCCATCTTGGCGCGCGAGCCGGCGTCGCGAGCGGCGGCGCGGATTTCGATCACGCCGTCATAGACTTCAGGCACTTCCTGGGCGAACAGCTTGGCCATGAAGCCGGGGTGTGAGCGCGACAGCATGACCTGCGGGCCCTTGGCCTCGGCCCGGACGTCATAGATGTAGGTGCGGATCCGGTCGCCGATGTTGAACACTTCGCGCGGGATGGAGTCGTTACGGCGCATGATGCCCTCGCCCCGACCCAGATCGACGACGGTATTGCCGTATTCAACGCGCTTGACCGTGCCGTTGACGATCTCGCCCACGCGGTCCTTGAACTCTTCGTACTGGTTGGCGCGTTCGGCGTCGCGAACCTTGCCCATGACGACCTGGCGGGCCATCTGGGTCTGCACCCGGCCAAAATCGAACGGCGGCAGGTTCTCGATGTATTCCTTGCCGACTTCGGCTTCCGGATCGCGCTTCGAGGCGTCGGTCAGGCGCACCATGGCGCTGTCGTTGAACTCTTCCAGCTCGTCTTCCGGCTGCCAGTCGTCGGGCACGATAGTGACGTGACGCGTCAGGCTTAGCTCGCCGGTCTTGATGTCGATCTTGGCGCGGATGTCGTGGTGGGCACCATAGCGCGACTTGGCGCCCTTCTGGATCGCCTCCTCGATCGCCTCGACCACGATCTCCTTGTCGATATTCTTCTCGCGCGCGACCGCATCGGCGATCTGCAGCAGTTCAAGACGGTTCGCGGAAACGCCGGCAACAGCCATGTCTTTAGTCCTCGGTCTCGGTTGTATCGTTATCATTGCGGGCGGCGCGCTTTTCAGCCCCCGCCTTCATTAGTTCGTCGGTCAGCACCAGCTTGGCATCCACTAGCCAGTCGAAGGGGATCAGGGCGGTGTCCTCCTCACCGTCCAGATCGATGGCGATGTTTTCGCCGTCGGTTCCGGCCAGAACACCCTTGAAGCGCTTGCGGCCCTCGACCATCCGGTCGGTTTCCAGTCGCGCCTCATGGCCCTCGAACAGATCGAAATCGGACTGGCGCGTCAACGGACGGTCCACGCCCGGCGACGACACCTCCAGCAGATATTCGCCCGCGATCGGATCGGCGGCGTCGAACACCTCGGACACCGCGCGGCTCAGGCGGGCGCACTCCTCGACCGCGATGTCGTGGTCGCTGGGCCGTTCGGCCATGATCTGCAGGCGGCGACGCAGGGTCCCGCCCATCAGCCGCACGCGCACGATATCGAGACCCAGGCTCTCGGCCACGGGTTCGATCAGCTCCAGCAGAGCGCGGTCTTCGACGGTCTTGGCCTTCAAGGCTCTGGTCTCACAGGCAATAAAAAAGCGGCGGGCCATCCGGGGCCGCCGCTCGGAACGACGCCGTTTGACGCCGGTCTAACGATGTAGGGTGGCATATAGACCCCCTGAAAGACTTTGTCAGCCCCTTCTCGCAACGGGCCGACGACAGAGATTGCCTTCCCCGCCCCGCGCCGCCAGAAAGCGCCGATGAAAATCCACTGGATCGGACTGAACACCACCGGCCGCCTGGGCGTGTCGCGCAAGCCCGACGGGGGCGAGGCCCTCGACGAACAGATGGCCGGTCTGTCGCACGGCATGGTCGATCATGTCATCAGCATGCTGGAGCCCTTGGAGGCCCAGAAGCTCGGCCTCGCCGACGAGGGCGGGGCGGCCGCGCGCCACGGCGTCGGCTTTCACAACTTCCCCATTCCCGACCACGGCCTGCCCGCCGATGTCGCCGCCTATCGCAAGCTGGCCCAGGCCATCGACCGGCGGCTGCGCGCAGGACAGGCCATCGTGATCCATTGCCGCGCCGGTCTGGGCCGCGCGCCTTCCCTGGCGATCTGCGCCCTGATCGTCGGCGGCATGGACCCGGACGAAGCCGTCCTTCGCGTCGGCAAGGCGCGCGGTCGCCCCGTGCCCGAAACCGACGAACAGTTCGCCTTCATCCGCACCTTCGCCGCCCTGCGCGACTGAAGCCGATCAGACCCGCCTGAACTCCATGAACAGCGGCGTAGTGTCGCCCAGCTGCTTTTCCTCATAACGGGTGGTAACATGGTCGTCCCACGGTACGGTCCAGTCGTCATCGGGAGATGGCACCCGCTCCAGCCCCGGCGTTCTCATCAGCCGCTCCAGCGCCCAACCTGCATAGTCCTCCCAGTCGGTCACGAACCGCACCACCCCGCCGGGCTTCAGCAGTCGCGCGATCTCGGTCGCCGTCTCATCCTGCAAAAGGCGCCGCTTATTGTGCCGCACCTTGTGCCAGGGGTCGGGGAACAGGATCATCACCCGGTCCAACGATGCGTCCGGCAGGGCCGTCATCACCGCCCGCGCATCGTCGGCATGGACGCGCACATTCTCCAGCCCACCCTCATCGATATGCCGCAGGACCGAGGCCACGCCGTTCAGGAACGGCTCGCACCCGATCATCAGCACGTCCGGATGACGTCCGGCCTGGGTCGCCAGATGTTCGCCCCCGCCAAACCCGATCTCCAGCCAGACGCCCTCGGCTCCCGGCATCAGCGTCTGCGGATTGATCGGCCCCGCCGCCGGATCGGGCATGGCGATGCGCGGCAGCAGCGTATCGAACAGCGCCGCCTGCTTCGGCTTGATCGGCCGCGACTTGATCCGGCCGAAGGAGCGCAAGGGGCGGTGGGTAGGGTCGGGTAGGTCGGACATCGGGGCGCTATAGCTGTCCCTCCCCTTCATGGGGAGGGTGATCGCGCTGCTAACGCGTGAGGAGGGCTGAGCAGCTCAGCCTTCAGCCCGCCAGTGCCTTCAGCTGATCCACCAGATCCGTCTTCTCCCAGCCGAACCCGCCGTCCCCATCCGGCTCGCGCCCAAAGTGGCCATAGGCGGCGGTGCGGGCATAGATGGGCTTGTTCAGACCCAGGTGCTGGCGGATGGCGCGCGGCGTGGCCCCGCCGATCAGGCCGAGCAGTTCGCTTTCCAGCACACTCTCGTCGATCCGGCCCGTGCGGTGCAGGTCGACGTGGATCGACTGGGGCTCGGCCACGCCGATGGCATAGCTGATCTGGATGGTGCAGCGGTCGGCCAGGCCTGCGGCCACGACGTTCTTAGCCAGGTAGCGACAGGCATAGGCCGCCGAACGGTCAACCTTGGTCGGGTCCTTGCCGCTGAAGGCACCGCCACCATGAGGGGCCGCCCCGCCATAGGTGTCGACGATGATCTTGCGCCCGGTCAGGCCTGTGTCCCCATCCGGCCCGCCGATCTCGAAGATGCCCGTCGGATTGATGTGCCAGACGGTGTTCTCGTCGGTGAAGCCCTCGGGCAGCACCTCCAGGATCAGCGGCTTGACGAAGGCCGCGACCTGATCGGCCTTGCCCGCCGCATGCTGGGTCGACAGCACGATGGAGGTGGCCCGCACCGGCTTGCCGTCCTCATACTGGATCGTAACCTGCGACTTGGCGTCGGGCTCCAGCAGAGTGTCGCCTGCATGGCGCACCTCGGCCAGCTTCTTCAGGATGGCGTGGCTGTAGGCCAGGGTCGCCGGCATCAGCTCGGGCGTTTCGTTCGACGCATAACCGAACATGATCCCCTGATCGCCCGCGCCCTCGTCCTTGTTATCGGCGGCGTCGACGCCCACGGCGATGTCCACCGACTGGCCATGCAGATGGTTCTGGAACTCGAAAGTCTTCCAGTGGAACTTGTCCTGCTCATAGCCGATGTCGCGCACGGCGGCCCGCACGGCAGCCTCGATCTCGGCCTCCAGACCGGGCACCCACGCATCGTTCTCCCAGATGCCCTTGCCGCGGATTTCGCCGGCCAGCACCACAAGATTGGTCGTGCACAGGGTTTCGCACGCCACCCGCGCCTCGGGATCGCGCGCCAGGAACAGGTCCACGACGGTATCGGAAATCCGGTCCGCGACCTTGTCGGGATGGCCCTCCGAAACGCTTTCGGACGTGAACAGGAAGGTGGATCGGGACAAGGCGGACTCCAGTCGGGCCGTACGGGCCGCCAGACATATAAGGACATCCTTATATGTTCAACCCAGGCTGCGGCATTCAGACCGCATCAAGACAGCCATTGTTACGTCTGCAGGTGGTGCGAGGATGCATTCTGGACAAGAGCGCCTGCTCACCCAAGGCTTGCCCATCTGCGCGACCCGCTTCAAACCAGCCGCATGACGACGCAATCCCTGATCATCGACTGCGACCCCGGCGTCGACGATGCCGTGGCCCTGATGCTGGCGTTCGGATCGGCGCGGCTGGAGCTTCTGGCCGTCACCACGGTGGGAGGCAATGTCCCGCTGAAGAAGACGACGCGCAACGCCCTGATGCTGCGCCAGATTGCGGGGCGTGAGGACGTGCAGGTGCGACCCGGTGCCGACCGGCCCTTGCGCCGAAAACCCTCGGGGGCCAGCGAGTTCCATGGGGAGGAGGGGCTGGGTTATCTGCCGCCGTTCACGCCCGATCGCGGCATCGCGGACGGGCATGGCGTGGACGCGATCATCGACAATGTCATGAGCCGGCCCGAGGGCTCGGTGGCCTTGGCCATCCTGGGACCGATGACCAATCTGGCCCATGCCCTTCGCAAGGAGCCGATGATCCAGAAGCGGCTGGGCCCGGTTGCCGTCATGGGCGGGGCCCGCAGCGAGGGCGGCAACATCACGCCATCCGCCGAGTTCAACATCTGGGCCGATCCGGAAGCCGCGGACGAGGTCCTGCGCAGCGCCTGTCGGGTGGTCATGTTCGGGTTGGACGTGACCCATCAGGTGCGGGCGACGGATGTACGGATCGCGCGACTGGCGGCGCTGGGCACCGCACGGGGCGACACGGCGGCGGCGATGATGCGGTTTTCCCAGGACGTGGAGAAGAGGATCGTCGGCTGGGACGCTCCACCGCTGCATGATCCCTGCCCCGTCGCCTGGCTGATGAACCCGGACCTGTTCACGCTGAAGCCCTGCCGGATTGCTGTGGAGGTGCAGAGCGAACTGACGCGCGGCCATACGGCGGTGGAATTCCGCGTCGATCCCGAGACGGCACCGCATCGCTGGGCGACAGGCGTGAATGCCGACGGCGTCTTCGATCTGATCGCGGAGAGCTGTACTTGAGGATCACTGTCGTCGGCTCCATCAATCTGGACTTCGTGGCGTCGGCCCCCAGCCTGCCGGCGGCCGGCGAGACGGTGACCGGCGCGACCCTGGCGCGGCATCCGGGCGGCAAGGGAGCCAATCAGGCGCTGGCGGCCCAACGTCTGGGGGCCCAGGTCTGCATGATCGGGCGCGTCGGACGCGACGGTATGGCCGAAGAGGCGCTGGCGCTTCTGCTGGCCGACGATGTCGATACCGGCGGTGTGCTGACCGATGCGGAGGCTCCGACGGGCGTCGCCCTGATCGCCGTCGATCCGGACGGCGAAAACCAGATCGTCGTCGCGGCCGGGGCCAATCACCGGGTCATGCCCGAACAGCTTCCCGCGCGTATCGAAGGCCCCCTGATCCTTCAGATGGAACTGCCGGTCGAGACGGTGGAGGCGGCAGTCGGTCGGGCCACCGACTTCGTCTGCGTCAACCTGGCCCCCGCCGCACCGGTGTCGGACCAACTGCTGCGCCGCGCCGACCTGATTGTCGTCAACGAGAGCGAGGCCGCCTTCTATGGCGACCTGCTGCATCACGGCGGCGGTCGGGTGGTGGTCACCCTGGGGGCACGCGGAGCCGAGATGTACCAGCGCGGAGCCCTGATCGCCTCGGCCACCCCGCCCAAGGTCAAGGCGGTCGATGCCACCGGTGCCGGCGACTGTTTCGTCGGCGCGATCTGCGTCGCCTTGCTGGAGGGCCAGTCGTCCGAAGCCGCCCTGACCTTCGCCTGTGCCGCAGGCGCCATCGCGGCGACACGGCCCGGAGCTCAGCCCTCCCTGCCGACGCGGGACGAGGTCGAGGAGATCATTACAAGTTCGTAACTAGGGCCGGCCGTTGCGCGGGATAGGGTCTAGCACCTGTTCAGAGACGCCTATCGGGAACCGCCACATGACACGCACCGCCGCGCTGCTGGGAGCCTCGCTGCTCGCCCTCTCCATGCCCGCCGTAACCTGGGCGCAGAGCGCGCCCGCGCCGATCACGGTGCCGCCGCTGGAATACAATCACCGCGAACTGGCCAATGGGCTGGACGTCTACGCGATGCCCGATCCGACCGCCGGCACGGTGACGGTCCAGGTCTGGTATGACGTCGGCGGCAAGGACGATCCGCAGGGCCGCAGCGGCTTCGCCCATCTGTTCGAACACATCCTCAGCCGTAAGACGGTCAACCTCCCCTATGGACAGATCGCGACCCTGGTCGAGAATGCGGGCGGCACGCGCAATGCCTCCACCAGCCAGGACATGACCAACTATTACGAGACGGTCCCGCCCCAGTATCTGGAGACCATGCTGTGGACCCACGCCGAGCGCATGGCGCGGCCCGTGGTCGATCAGGCCGTTTTCGACGCCGAACGCTCCATCGTGAAGGAAGAGCTGCGCCAGCGCGTCTATGCCCCGCCCTACGGCCGGTTCGGCACCTTCGTGATCGGCGACAATACCTTCGACGAAAGCGTCTATCGCCGCAGCGTGATCGGCTCGATCGAGGAGCTGGACTCGGCCGTCATCGAGGACGCCCGCGCCTTTCACGAAGCCTATTACCGTCCGTCTACCGCCACCCTGATCGTGGCCGGCAACTTCGACCAGGCCCAGCTGGACTCCTGGGTCGATCAGTATTTCGGAGACATCGAAAATCCGGCGCGCCCCGTGCCGGTGATGACCCGGCCGGTGGAAACGCCCCGCACCCAGCCGCGGCTGGTCGAGGCCTATGCCCCGAATGTGCCCCTGCCGGCCGTCGCCGCCATCTATCCGGGCGTCAAGGCGTCCGATCCGGACGCGGCCGCCCTGGAGGTACTGTCGGCCATCATGTCACGCGGCGACAGTTCGCGCCTGTATCAGGCCCTCGTCTATGAGAGCCAGTTGGCCTCAAGCGCCAGCCTGGGGTCCAGCACTCTGGAAGAAGACGGCTCGATCGTCGTCAGCGCCATCGTTGCCCAAGGCAAGGCCATCGGCGATGTCGAGGTCGCGCTGAACGCCCAGCTGGATCGTATCCGCAGCGAGCCCGTCACCGAGGCCGAACTGGCCGAGGCCAAGACCGAGATCGTCTCCAGCGAACTGCGTCAGCGCGAAACCGCTTCGGGCCGGGCCTTCGTCCTGGGCAGGGCGCTGGTAGACGAAGGCGATCCGCGCGCGCCCGACGCCAATCTGGTCGCCATCCAGGCCGTCACCGCCGCCGATGTGCAGAGGGTGGCCCGCCGCTATCTGGATGAACAGGCCCGGGTCTCGGTCCGCTATCAGGACGAAAGCGCACGGCCTGCGGGTGTGGCAGAGGACAGCTGGGAGAACCCGGCCCCGATGCCGACCTTCGTGACCGTGCCGCCCGCCATCCTGCCGGCCAACGAACTGCTGCCGGAGGGTCAGCGCATGGCCCCGCCCGCGCCGGGCGAGGTTCGCGCCATCGCCGCGCCGCAGATCGTGGAGCGGACCCTGTCGAACGGCATGCGCCTGATCGTCGCCAAGTCCACCGACCTGCCCATCGTCAATGTTCAGTTGGTCATCGGCGGCGGCGCGGCGGCGGATCCGACGGAGCGTCCGGGTCTGGCGACCATGACCGCCGCCCTGGCCTCGCAAGGCGCCGGAGATCGCACGGCCCCGGAGATCGCCCGCACCCTGGAGGCGCTGGGAGCCAACATCGGCGGCGGGGCCGGGGCGGATGCCACCACCCTGTTCCTGTCTGCGCCCATCGCCTCGGCGGATGCCGCGGGTGCGGTGCTGGCCGATGTCGTGATGCGCCCGACCTTCGCCGAGGACGAGGTGGCCCGCAGCCGGACCCAGGCGGTCAACGGCCTGCGCGTCAATCTGCGTCAACCGGGGCCGCTGGCGTCTCTGGTTCTGGGCCGACTGGCCTACGGGGCTGCCCCCTATGGCGCGCCCAGCACGGGTACGCCGGATTCGCTGCAGGAGCTGACACGCGAAGAGATCGCCGCCTTCCATGCCCGCTGGTGGCGGCCCGATAACGCGGCCATGATCGTGACCGGCGGCATGACACCGGATCAGGCCGTGGCCTTCGCCGAACGCACCCTGGGCAACTGGACAAAGCCCGCCGAGGCCCTGCCCGTCGTGGCCAACCGCGCCGGCACCCCGACCCCACCCCGCGTCGTGGTGGTCGACCTGCCCGGTGCCGGTCAGGCAGCCGTCGCCGCCGCCGTGCGTGGTCCGCGCCGCGCCGACCCGGCCTTCCATCCGCTGAGCGTGGTCAACAGCATCATCGGCGGCGGTTCCAACGGCCGTCTGTTCCAGGAAGTGCGCGCCAAACGCGGCCTCAGCTATGGGGCCTATTCCTCGCTGGCGACACGCGTAGACGGAGGCCTGCTGTCCGCCACCACCCAGACCAAGAACGAAAGCGCCGCCGAGGTCGTCGCCCTGGTCCTGGCCGAGTTCGACCGCCTGCGGACCGAGCCGGTCAGCGACACCGACGTCACCAACCGCGAAACCTGGCTGACCGGCAGCTTCTCGCGCGCGACCGAAACCACGGGGGGTCTGGGCGGGGTCCTGGCCGAGGCTGTCACCAACGGCCTGCCGCTCAGCGAGGTCGAAGCCTATCCCGACCGCATCCGCGCCAACACGCCCGAGACCGTGACCGAGGCGGCCCAGGCCGTCAGCGCGGAGGGGGCCTATGTCGTGGTGGTCGGCCAGTCGGCGATGTTCATCGACGCCCTGCGCGCCGCCCATCCCGATGTGGTGGTCGTCCCGGCGGCCGATCTGGATCTGAACAGCCCGACGCTGGGGCTGTAGGCACCGCTTGTCCTCCCCGTCGCCTGCGGCGATGGGGAGGGCCTATGTCCCTGAGCGAAACGTCCTGATCGCCTCGACCGTCTGGCGCACGCTGGCCTCGATCCCGGCCCAGTCGCCCGCCTTGACCGCAGCGTCGGTCACCAGCTTCGATCCCATCCCAGCTGCCACGATGCCCGAGCCGAACCATTTGGCGATGGAGGCCTCATCCGGATCGACGCCACCGGTCGGCATGATCTTGGTCCAGGGCATGGGCCCCATGACGGCCTTGACGAAATCAGCTCCGCCGACGCTGGCGCCGGGGAACAGTTTGACGATCTCGCAGCCCAGCTCCTGGGCCTTCAGGATTTCGCTCACCGAGCCGCAGCCGGGGAAGTAGGCGGTCATGCGCCGGTTGCAGGTGCGCGCCACTTCCTCCACCAGACCCGGACTGACCACGAACCGTGCGCCCCGGTTCAGGAACAGGGCTGCAGTCCCCGCATCGACGACCGAGCCGATGCCCAGGACGATGTGCGGATCGGTCTGCTGAAGCTCGCGCGCGATCTCGCCGAACAGGTCGCAGGCGAAGTCGCCGCGATTGGTGAACTCCACCACCGGCGCGCCACCCCGTGCGCAGGCGCGGATGACGTTCAGACAGACGTCCCGGTCGGGATGATAGAAGACGGGCGCGATGCCCTGCGCTTCCAGGGCGGTCAGGACGGACAGACGGTCGTGGCGCATCGGCGTTCAGGCTCCACCGGAGTTCGGGACAGACCTGCTTAACCACCGCACGGGTCGTGTCAAAGCCGGCCCGCCAAACTTTGTGTTTCGCCTGTCAGGCGGCACCGGGCTTCTCGTTGCGGGTCGCCTGGCACAGGTCGCAGAACTCTATGCCGGGTCTGCGCCGGTCGGGGCGCCAGCGATGGCGTTTGCATTTCAGTCGGCGGACAAGACGGCGCAGCGCACGAAACATGAGGTCTCTGTGAAGGAGTTCGGTATGTCGGGTATCCGGCGTTCTTCCAAAAAAGGCGTTTGCCGCTCGCGTCAACCGTTGCGGGCCAGATTTGCGATGCGTCGGGTCATCGCGCTGGCCTCGTCGAACAGCGGCTCCAGCACGGTGAAATGGTTCGCACCCTCGACTGTCTCGAACCGCGTCTCGACACCCTGGCCCCCCCACAGATCGGCCATCATGCGCGACTGGCGGATGAACTCTAAACTCTCGTCAGCACCGACGACACAGTCCAGCACCGTCCCGCCGGGGGTCGATCCGTTCGGGACGGGCCAGTGGATGGGCGACAGGGCCGCCGCCTCCCGGGCATCCAGACCCAAGGCCGCGTTCAGGCTGGTCTCGATCAGGGGAGCCAGATCGAACACGCCACTGATCGCCACGGCGGCACCGGCCCGCCCCTCGGACAGCATGCAGGCCGCCATATGCCCCCCGGCGGAATGTCCGAAGACGACCGGGCGGCTGCGTGTCGGCGACAGGTCGCGCACCGCCTCCACCGCCTGACGTACCTGCGACAGGATGCGCCCCAGCCGAACCTGCGGTGCCAAATCGTATGATGGAATGGCCAGGCTGACGCCGTGAGCCAGAAGGGCTGGCGCGATGCCGCTGAACCATTCCCGTCCCAGCGCCTGCCAGTAGCCGCCGTGCAAAAAAACGGCGACCGGTGCGTCAGGCCGCGCCTCGAACAAGTCCATGACTTCGCGCTCGCCAGCCCCATAGGCGATCGGGCGCGGTGGGTGCGTACCCAGCACCGTCTCGGCCCGCTCGCGCCAACCCTGCATCACCGCCGGATGGTCTGGTACGAGAGCCCGATTGTTGTACTGGGCCTCCAGATCGATCACGTCTGATCCCTTACCTGTCACGTCGCCATCCGCTAAAGGTCCGGCACGCTGCGCAAGGGACCACCGCCATGATGACCGCCATCTTCGTCTTCATCAAATGCGAGTTGGGGCACGCCAACGATGTCGCCGCCGACATGGTGGACAATGTCGAGCACGTCTCGGAGGTCTATTCGACGTCGGGCCAGTACGACCTGCTGGCAAAGTTCCAGCTGCCCAAGGACATGGACATCGGCACCTTCGTGACGAAGTCGGTCCAGACCCGGCCGCACATCCGCGACACCTTCACGGTCATCACCTTCTCGCCGTTCCTGCCGTCGAAGGTCTAGGCCTCGCTGGAGACGAACGACAGCCGCACCGCCACACGCGGCTGGGTCCAGCGTGTGGTATCTACCCGGGCCTGACGCATGGCCGACAGCGCCATTCGACCAAAGCCCAGCTCAGCCGGCTGATCCTCCGTCGTCTTGCAGTCCGACAGCGCGCCTGTCGCCTCCACGGCACAGTCAATCGTAACCACGCCACGGTCCACACCGCGCGACAGGGCCGCGGCCGGATATTCGACCTGCGGAGCCCGGCTCCACGGCACGTCCCGGAAAGGCGTCAGGGGCGTGGGCGCGGCCTCCTGAACGCCGACGACACCCAGCATTGCCGCGACGACCAGCATCACTCCGCTGGAGCCTGCATCACGGTCATGCCCTGTGCGATCGCGCGCTGGGCAGCCAGCTCGCTCGCCGGCAGCGGCACCAGGCCGCGGTCCTGCAGATAGCCGCCGCGACCGGCGGAGGCTTCGCTCATGAACTCTATGACGAACTGCTCCAGACCCGGCGTCACGCCGACGTGCTGCTTCTTCACATAGATGTAGAGGCTGCGCGACAGGGGGTATGAACCGTCTGCGATGGTGTCGACGGTCGGTGCGATGCCGTCGATGGTCTCGGGCTTCACCGTGTCCAGGTTCTGCTCCAGGAAGGAGAAGCCGAACACGCCCAGCGAGCCGGGGGTGCGGGTCAGGGTCTGGACGATGGCATTGTCGTTCTCGCCCGAATCCACCCAGCCGCCGTCCTCGCGCAGGGTCTGGGCCAGGGCCTCGAACCGGTCTTCGTCGGACTCCGCCAAGGCCGCCAGCACCGGATTGGCCTTGGCCGAGGGCACCATGCCCAGTTCCAGGAAGGCGTCGCGCGTGCCCGAGGTGGGCGGCGGGCCATAGACCTGGATGCGCTGGTTCGGCAGGGCGGGGTTGGCCATGTTCCAGATGGTGGCCGGGTTGGCGACGAAGGCCCCGTTCGGGCCCGGCACTTCCTTGGCCAGGCCTTCGTACAGGTCGTCCAGCGAGAAGTTGAAGCTGTTGCCCGACCGCGCCGTGGCGATGACGATGCCGTCGAAGCCGATCTTGATCTCGACGATGTCGGTGACGCCGTTAGCCACGCACATGTCGTATTCCGACTTCTTCATCGGGCGCGAGGCATTGGCGATGTCGGGCGTGGCCGGGCCGATGCCCTGACAGAAGGCCTGGATGCCGCCGCCGGTGCCCAGCGATTCGACACGCGGAGAGGCCCCGCCCGTCGTGCGCTGGAAGTTTTCCGCCACGCGGTTGGCGAACGGGAAGACGGTCGAGGAGCCGGCCGCCCAGATGCCCGAGCGCGCCGTCTGCGATCCCGCCCCGCCATCTCCACAGGCCCCGAGAGCCAGAAGGGCGACGGCCGAGGCGGCGGCGAGAAGGGTGCGGGTCATGAAAGCGTCTCCGAGTGGGTCGTGGCGCTTAGATCAGAGGATTGTGACGGTTGGACGAAGGGCGCACAGTGGCAATCACTCAGGCATTCAATCGATAGCCGACCCCCGGCTCGGTCAGGATCAGTATCGGCTGCGCGGGGTCGATCTCCAGCTTGTGGCGCAGTTGCCCGATGACGACCCGCAGATACTGGGTGTCCGACGCATGGGCGGCACCCCAAACGGCCGTCAGTAGATCGGTGTGGGCGACCAATTTGCCGACGTGACGCGCGAGATGGCCCAGAAGATCGTACTCTTTGGGCGTCAGACGAACAGCCTGACCTTGCCGGATCACAAGCCTTTGCTCGAGATCGATCGTAACGTCACCGATCACGACGGGTCCCCTGGCGGGTGCCGCGCTCGCGGTGTGCCTCAGGGCTGCGCGGATGCGAGCCAGAAGTTCGCCCACGCCGAAAGGTTTTTCGACATAGTCGCTGCCCCCCAGATCCAGGGCCTCGATCTTTTCAGCTTCCCGGTCACGGGCCGAGAGAATGATGATGGGTCCTTTGTAGTACTCGCGTGCTCGGACCAGCACATCCTTGCCGTCCATGTCGGGCAGGCCGAGGTCCAGAACAACCGTATCAGGGCTCCACAACGCAATCCCCCGAAGCCCTTCCTGCCCGCTGTCGGCCCGCTTGGGCTCATAGCCGGCGGCATCCAGCGCCGGCGACAGAAAGCGGTGGATCTGGGGTTCGTCATCGATAACGAGTATCCGGGGACGGACGGCTGACATGGTTTCGAGCCTTAAAGCAGATCGCGGTGGGTCGCGATGGCCTTGGGCAGGCTGATCAGGATACGGGTGCCGTGGCCGTCGATGATCGGACTGGCGGCGGCGATGCGTCCGCCCATCGCCTCTACGAAGCCCTTGGCGATGGCCAGTCCCAGGCCCGCGCCCTGGGTTCGATCCGACGGTTCTTCCATGCGGCGGAATTTGTCGAAGACGCGCTCCAGCGCCTCTGTCGGGATGCCCTTGCCCTGGTCTTCGATGGAGATGACGACCGAGCCGCGATCCTCATAGGCCGCCAGTTCTATGGTCGAGCCGTCTGGGCTGTAGGCGATGGCGTTTTCAAGGATGTTGACGACCGCCTGTTCCAGCAGCCCCTGATCCAGCATCAACAGGCTGAGGTCGGCGGGAAAGTCACGCGTCAGTGTCCGGGCCTGCAGACGGCGCGACACCCGCTCGGCCGCGGCGTTCAGCACGTCACGCACATCGATCCAGTCCGCCTTGACGTTCAGACCGCCACCCTCCAGCCGGGTCATGTCCAGAAGGTCGCCGACATAGCGGTTCAGCCGCTCGGCCTCCTCGCGGATACTCAGCAGCAGGTCGGCGCGCACTTCGGGGCTAAGAGTCGCGCCATAGTCGATCAGGGTGGTCGATGCCCCCAGCACAGTCGACAGGGGCGTACGCAGGTCGTGGCTGACCGAATTCATCAACGCGCCGCGAAAACGGTCGGCGCGGCGCAGGCTTTCGGTCTCGACGGCGTCACCTGCCAGCTGCGCTCGCTCCAGAGCGACCGCGCCATTGTCCAGCAAGGCCAGCACCAGACGCTCTTCGTCGGATCCCGGCACAAGCGCGTTGGCGGCGACCCCCGCTACCCCGGCGCGACCCCGCACCCCTTGCAGGGGCCAGAAGGTCCAGCTCGCTTGCGGTAAGGTGCCGGTGCCATGCCCGGCCGCCTCGCCCCGCTCCCAGGCCCAGCGGGCGGCGGCCATGGCGGCCGACCCCAGGGTCGCGGTCTCCTGAGAGCCGGCGTGGGGCGCATGGGCGACCATGACGATGTCATCGCCCTGCGGCAGCAGCACGACCGCCCGCGTCCCGGCGGCGGCGGCGGTCTGTTCGGCCAGTACCCGAGCCGTCTGGGTGTGCCCCTCTGCCGCCGACAGGGTCTGGCTGGCCGCCAGCAGGGCGGAGACGGCCGACGCCCGGCGCTGAGCCCGCCGCGCTTGCTCGCGGACGCGTCCCGCCAGTGCGCCCGTGACCAGGGCCACGGCCCAGAAAACCAGCAGGGTGAGTATGTCCGTTGGCGAGCCGATGGCGAAGCTGTAACGCGGCTCCAGAAACAGGAAGTTGTAGGTCAGGAAGGCCACGGTCGCAGCGACGAGGGCTGGACGCAGGCCATACAGCACCCCCGCCGCCAGGACCGCCGACAGATAGACCACCCCCAAGTCGACTCGCTGGAATGTCTGATCGAGCATCAGGGCCAGACCCGTCGCCAGTCCAACGAAGGCCGCGCCGATGGCATAGCCCGACCAGCTGCCGAACCCCGTCCAGCGGCGCGGCGCGGGTGTTTCGGTCGCCATGGCCGGATCGGTGATGATGTGGACGGCCGCCCCCTGTGACGAGCGCAAGAGTTCGGTGGCCAGCGAGCGGCCGATGAAGGCGCTCCAGCGGCTGTCGCGACCCTTGCCCAGCACGATCTGGGTGATGTTGTTGCGGTGGACGTAGTCCATGACGGTGGCGACGACATCGTCGCCGCTGAGAACCACCGTGCGGCCACCCAGCTGTTCGGCAAGCTTCAACGCCTCGGACAGACGCGCCCCGCGGGCGGCGTCATGCGCCGTCGCGCTGGGCCTATCGATATGGGCCACCGTCCAGGGCGCATCCATCGTCATGTCGGACAGACGCCGCCCGGCCCGGACCAGCGTGCCCGCCATGCCGTCGCCGCCGACGAGCACAAGAATCCGCTCGCCAGCCGCCCAAGGGCCCTGCACCCCCTTTTCGCGCAGGGTGGCGACCAATTGATCGTCCACCGTCTGGGCCGCGCGGCGCATGGCCATTTCGCGCAGCGCCGTCAGGTTTTCGATCTTGAAGAAGTTCTCGGACGCCAGCCGCGCCGTCTCCGGCACATAGACCTTGCCCTCGGCCAGCCGTTTGCGCAGCTCTTCGGGCGTGATGTCCACCAATTCGATGTCGTCGGCGCGGCTCAAGGCCCCGTCTGGCACGGTCTCGCGCTGACGCACGCCGGTGATGCGCAGGACCACGTCCGACAGGCTTTCCAGATGCTGAACGTTCAGCGTGGTCCAGACGTCGATGCCCGCCGCCAGAATCTCCTCGACATCCTGCCAGCGCTTCGGATGCCGGCTGCCCGGCACGTTGGAATGCGCATATTCGTCGACCAGAAGCAGCCCTGGCCGCCGCGCAATGGCCCCGTCGAGGTCGAACTCCATCAGGGCGCGCGACTTGTAGTCGATGGGGTTGCGCGCCATGACCTCCAGCCCACGCAGCAGGCTTTCGGTCTCGCGCCGTCCGTGGGTCTCGACCACGCCGACAACGACATCGTCCCCCTCGGCCTTTCGCTTGCGGGCCGCGCGCAGCATCTCGTAGGTCTTGCCGACCCCCGGCGACATGCCCAGAAACACCTTCAGCCGGCCCCGCTTTCGCAAGGCCGGCGTCTGGCGGTTCGAAGATGTCGGAGACGTTTCCGGCAAATCAGGTCGCCGGGAAGCGCGCGTCAAGCGCCCGGTTGGTCATCAGCACATTGACCGTCGGCTGGCCGATGAAGCCCAGCAGCGAACCGTGGGTGTTCTGTTCGATCACGCTCTGGACCTCCTGAACCGGTACGCCACGCGCCGTGGCGATGCGCTGGGCCTGAAGGCGAGCGTAGGCCGGTGAGATGTCCGGGTCGAGGCCCGAGGCCGAGGTGGTGACGGCATCGGCCGGAATAGCCCCCGCCCCGTCCTCGGCCCGGATCGTCGTGGCACTTTCGGCGACCCGCGCGGCCAGGTCCTCATTCAGCGGCCCAAGGTTGGAGCCCGACGAGGCGGCACCGTCATAGCCGTCACCGGCCGCCGACGGACGCGGACGCAGATAGCCCGCCTCGGTGAAGGACTGGCCGATCAGGGACGAGCCCTGGACCGTTCCGTCGGCCCCGCGCACCAGGCTGCCGTTGGCCTGGGCCGGAAAGATGCCCTGCGCGACCCCGGTGACGGCCAAGGGATAGGCCAGACCCAGCAGAAGGGTAAAAAGGGCGACCATGACGATCGCAGGGCGAATCTGATTGACCATCGTCGTTCCCTAGAAGGTGGCCTTGAGCGAGGCGACGGCGCGGCTGTCATAGACTGCGCCGAAGTCGTGCTCGTCGGTGTCGTGATAGCGCAGGTCCAGCGGCAGATTCTCGGTCAGCTGATAGGCCGCCCCGACGTTCCAGGTGGTGTAGTCGAAGTCCGACGACACATACTGACGGCCGACCGCGCCACCGATCGTCCACTTGTCCGCCGGGCTGAAGGCGGCATTGGCCTCCACATAGGTCGCCTCGTCCTCGGCCGCGCCGAAGAAGTCGGGCGAATAGTAGACGGCGGCACCGATCGTCGCCGGACCGATGGCGCGCGAAGCGGCCAGCTTCAGCTCCACATAGTCGTAGTCGGCGTTGTCCGGCTGGTTGGTGTAGAGATAGCCGACCGCCCCGATGTCGAGCGCCCAGCCCGCCGCCTCGGTACGAAAGCCGCCGTACAGGTCGACCTCGGCATTGGTGTCGTCATCGCCGGCGAAGGACACGTTGGACGCCCAGGCCCCGGCGTAGAAGGAGCCGTAGGTCAGGTCCACGCCGCCGGAGATGGCGGGGTCTTCCTCGGTCTGACTGACGCCCCGGAAGACGTAGTCGGAGGTCACGGCCACGTTCCAGGCGACGTCTGGTCCGGTGGATGCGGGGGCTTCCTGCGCATCGGCGTTGGAGGCGACGCCCCAGACGATCACGGCCACCAGACAGGCACCGGCGAACCAGGCGTCGTTGGAACCGGAGGCCTTCAGGCGTTTCTTGCGGGTCATTTGGTCAATTCCTTGGATACTGGAAATAGAAGGTTGAGTGGTGCGTCAGGCTCAGGCCAGACCCAGCCCCGTAATGATGAGGTCGATGGCCTTGATGCCGATGAAGGGCGCGATCAGTCCGCCAATGCCGTAGATCATCAGGTTGCGGCCCAGCAGCTTGCCCGCCCCGACAGCGCGATACTTCACCCCGCGCAGAGCCAGCGGGATCAGGGCCACGATGACCAGGGCGTTGAAGATGACCGCCGACAGGATCGCGCTTTCAGGCGAGCCCAGCCCCATGACGTTCAGGGCACCCAGCGCCGGCAGGGCGACCACGAACATGGCCGGGATGATGGCGAAATACTTGGCCACATCGTTGGCGATGGAGAAGGTCGTCAGGGCCCCGCGCGTGATCAGCAGCTGTTTGCCCACCTCGACGATCTCGATGACCTTGGTCGGATCGGAGTCCAGATCGACCATGTTGCCGGCCTCGCGGGCGGCCTGGGCCCCGGTCTGCATGGCCACGCCGACGTCGGCCTGGGCGAGCGCGGGCGCGTCGTTGGCCCCGTCGCCGCACATGGCGACCAGACGCCCCTTGGCCTGTTCCTCACGGATGAGGCGCAGCTTGTCCTCGGGCGTGGCCTCGGCGAGGTAGTCGTCGACACCCGCCTCGGACGCGATGGCGGCGGCCGTCACCGGATTGTCGCCGGTGATCATGACGGTGCGCAGTCCCATGCGGCGCAGATCGGCGAACCGCTCCTTGACGCCTGGCTTGACCACGTCCTTCAGATGGATGACCCCGACCAGCACCTCATCCTGCATCACGGCCAGAGGCGTGCCACCCGAGCGGGCAATCCTGTCCACAGCAGCGCGAAACTCAGCCGGGACGGCGGCCTCGGTCAGGTTCAGCGCCTTGAGCACGGCGTCCACCGCCCCCTTGCGCCAGGACGACGTCCCGGCCTCCAGACCCGACTGGCGGGTCACGGCGCTGAACGGAATAGCCTTTGAGCACTCCTGCTGTTCGACCACGATCCCGGCGTTGCGGCCCAGTTCGACGATGGAGCGGCCCTCCGGCGTCTCGTCCGCCAGCGAGGCAGTCACGGCGGCACGTAGGGCGACCTCCGGGCGGATGCCGGACACAGGGATCACCTCGGTGGCCATGCGGTTGCCGAAGGTGATGGTGCCCGTCTTGTCCAGAAGCAGGGTATCGACATCGCCTGCAGCCTCGACCGCACGGCCCGAGGTGGCCAGGACATTGACCTTCAGCAGCCGGTCCATCCCGGCGATGCCGACGGCGGACAGCAGGCCGCCGATGGTCGTGGGGATCAGGGTGATGAACAGAGCCCCCAGAACGATGGGATCCAGCTCCACGCCCGAATAGGCACCCAGACCCAGCAGGGTGACGACGGCGATCAGGAAGACCAGCGTCAGACCGGCCAACAGGACCGAAAGGGCCAGCTCGTTCGGGGTCTTTCTGCGGTTCGCGCCCTCGACCATGGCGATCATGCGATCCAGGAAGGTCGAGCCCGGGGCCGAGGTGATGCGCACCTTGATCCAGTCGGACACGACCGTCGTGCCTCCGGTCACGGCCGAACGGTCGCCGCCGGCCTCACGGATCACCGGCGCGGACTCGCCGGTTATGGCCGCCTCATTGACCGAAGCCACGCCCTCGACGATCTCGCCATCGGAAGCGATCACGTCGCCCGCCTCGACCAGGATGATCGAGCCGACCTCCAGATCATTGGCGGCCGTCGGTACGACCGTGCCGGTCTTGGGATCGACGATCAGCTTGGCCTTGGTCGTTACGCGGGTGGCGCGCAGACTGTCCGCCGCCGCCTTGCCCCGTCCTTCGGCGACGCTTTCGGCGACATTGGCGAACAGGACCGTGGCCCACAGCCACAGGGCCAGCTGGATGGCGAAGCCGGCGGACTGGCCACTGGTGATCTCGGCCACGGCCGAGACGGTGGACAGCAAGGCGACGATCCAGGTGGTGAAGATCACCGGATTGCGCAGCAGATGGCGCGGGTTCAGCTTGACGACGGCGTCGACCAGGGCCCGGCCGATCATGGAGCCGGTCAGGCCGCCGGGAGCCAGCGAGGGCTGGGGCTTTTCGCCCAGCAATTCAGGGTTTGCGAGTGTCATGGAACAGGTCCGATCAGGACGCCATGCCGAGCATCTGGAAATGCTCGACAATGGGTCCAAGGGCGAGGGCCGGGAAGAACTGCAGCCCGCCCAGGATGAGGATCACGCCGATCAGCAGGCCGATGAACAGCGGCCCGTGGGTCGGCAGAGTGCCGGTCGAAGGGGCCAGCTTGGGCTTGACGACCAGGGCTCCGGCGATGGCCAGCACCGCGACAGCGGGGACGAACCGGCCCATCAGCATGGCCAGGCCCAGCGTCGTGTTCCACCAGGGCGCATTGGCTGTCAGACCGGCAAAGGCCGAGCCGTTGTTCGCCGCCGCAGATGTGTAGGCATACAGCATCTCCGACAGGCCGTGCGGCCCGCTGTTCAGCAGTCCCTTCAAGGCCTCCGGCAGGATTGCGGCGACGGCGGTGAAACCCAGGATGGCCAGCGGCAGCACCAGCACGGCAATCATGGCGTACTGGATCTCGCGCGCCTCGATCTTCTTGCCCAGATACTCCGGCGTCCGGCCGACCATCAGACCAGCGACGAAGACCGCCAGCATGGCCATGACGACCATGATTGCGATGCCCGAGCCGATGCCGCCCGGCAGGATCTCGCCCAGTTGCATCAGGAACATCTGAATGCCGCCGGACAGCGGCATATAGCTGCCGTGCATGGAGTTGACCGAGCCGTTGGAGGCTCCGGTCGTGGGACCGGCCCAGGCCACGGACGACGGCACGCCGAAGCGGGTTTCCTTGCCCTCCATGTTCACGGGCTGCTCGATGCCCGCAGCGACCAGGGCCGGCGCAGGCTGGCTTTCGGCCACATAGATGCCGGCCGTACAGACGCCCAGCAGAATGGCGGCGGTGACCACCAGGGCGCGCACATCCTTCTTGGCCAGGACGCTGCGACCGAAGGCGAAGAAGGCCGCCCAGCCCATGACGTTGATCGACACGGCGGTGATCAGATTGGTCAGGGCCGAGGGATTCTCGAACGGGTGCGCCGAATTGACGTTGAATATGCCGCCGCCGTTGATGCCGAGCTGCTTGATGGCCAGTTGCGACGCGACCGGGAACAGCGACAGGGTCTGCTCGCCACCCTCCAAACCGGTCGCGGTGACCGAGGCCGACAGGGTCTGGACCACGCCCAGACCGGCCAGCACGATCGCCAGGACCAGCGACGCGGGCAGCAGCAGATAAAGCGTTGTGCGGGTCATGTCGGCCCAGAAGTTGCCGACCCCCTCGCCTCGATTGGCGACAAAGGCGCGTGCCAGGGCGGCCGCGATGGCGGCACCGGTGGCGGCGGAAAGGAAATTCTGGACCGTCAGGCCGACCATCTGGGTCAGCGTCGACATCGTCGCCTCGCCGCCATAGCTCTGCCAGTTGGTGTTGGTCACGAAGCTGACGGCGGTATTGAACGCCAGGTGCGGCGACACGCCCTCAAACCCCTGCGGGTTCAGCGGCAAGACGCCTTGCAGACGCAGCAAGCCATACAGGAAGACGAAACCCGCCAGGTTGAACGCCAGCAGCGCCCCGGCATAGCCCAGCCACCCCTGGCTGCGTTTCGGATCGACGCCCGAGGCCTTGTAGAAGACGCCTTCGACGGGCCGCAGCACGGGGTCCAGCCACGTCCGCTCGCCGTTCCAGACGCGCGACAGATAGAGGCCGAGCGGCCATGCGATCAGCACGGACAGGCCCAGCGTCAGGGCGATTTCCGCCCAGCCTTGAATGTTCATTATGGCGGCTCCTTCAGAACCGCTCTGGGCGCAGCAGGGCCGCGACCATGTAGCCGGCGACGACGATCGCGCCGACACCCCACATGATGGAGACCAGCATCGTCAAACTCGCTTCAGAAAAACGGCGAGGGCGGCGAAGGCTACAAAGGCCCCGCCGCCCAGGCCGAGGAAAATAAGATCGGCCATGCCGACGCCTCCAGCTCAGTACGAGAGCTGGGTTTGACCACCCGCGGCCGTCAGGGCGCGATATGGATTTCAGTCAACGGCATAAGGAAAACATAAGGACGCCGGATTCCTCACGGCGACCCGGTCCCGCATCAAATGTGGATCGCATGCCCCAAGGCGCGCAGGCTGGCCTCGTGGAAGGCTTCGCCCAGGGTCGGATGAACGTGGATCACGCCGGCGACATCCTCCAGCACCGCGCCCATCTCCAGCATCTGTGCGAAGCTGTTCGACAGTTCGGCGACATGTTGGCCGACGGCCTGGATGCCCAGAAGGCGGTGATCGGATTTCGATGCCAGCACGCGCACGAAGCCGCCGTCCTCGCCCGCCTCGATGGCCAGGGCGCGGCCGATGGCGGCCAGAGGGAACATGGCGGTGATGACGTCGTCGCGGCCCTCGACGTCCAGCGGCCCCAGACCTGCGGACACGATTTCCGGCTCGGTGAAGCAGACCGCCGCGATGGTCACCGGATCGAACCGCCTGTCATGCCCGGCGATGATTTCCGCCACCACCTCACCCTGGGCCGAGCCCTTGTGCGCCAGCATGGGTTCGCCGGTCAGGTCGCCGACCGCCCAGACATTTTTCATGTTGGTGGCGCAGCGGTCGTCGATCTTCACGAACGGCCCGTCCATGGTCACGCCCATGTTTTCCAGACCCCAGCCCCTGGTGCGCGGACGGCGGCCCACGGTGACCAGCACCTTGTCGGCGGGCAGTTGCATCGGCGTGCCGTCGCGCGTGGTGATCGACAACTGACCATCACCGAACCCGCCCGCCTTGGCCCCCAGATGCAGTTCGACGCCGTGCTTTTCCAGCCATTTGGCGACCGGATCGGTCAGGGCCTTGTCATAGAGCGGCAGGATGCGATCGGCCATTTCGACGATGGCGACCTGGGCCCCCAGCTTGCGATAGGCGATGCCCAGCTCCAGCCCGATATAGCCGCCGCCGACGACGACCAGACGCTCCGGCACCGCATCGAGCGACAAGGCTTCGGTCGAGGAGATGACGTCGCCGCCGAACTTCAGGAAGGGCAGCTCGACCGACTCGGACCCCGTGGCCAGGATGACATGTTCGGCGCTGATGACGATGTCTCCGTCATCCGTCTTCACCGTGCAGGTCTTGGCGTCGGAGAAGTGGGCCCAGCCCTTGACGACCTTGACCTTGGCCTTCTTCAGCAGGGCCGCGACCCCGCCGTTCAGCTTTCTGACGATCCCGTCCTTCCAGGCGACGGTCTGGGCAAAGTCGATCACCGGGTCCGCCACGGTGATGCCCAGGGTGCCGCCATTGGCCGCCTTGCTGACCGTCTCGAACTTGGACGCCGCATGGATGATGGCCTTGGACGGAATACAGCCGACGTTCAGGCAGGTCCCGCCCAGCCCGTCGCCGCCGTCCACCAGAATGGTGTCGAGCCCCAGCTGGCCGCAGCGGATGCCCGCGACATAGCCCCCGGTGCCGGCGCCGATGATGAGGACTTTGGTTTTGAGGGTCTGGGTCATGCGTTCATCCACAACGTCGCGGGATGCTCCAGCAGGCCCTTGATCCGCTGTACGAAGACCGCCGCGTCGTGGCCGTCGACGATGCGGTGATCGAAGCTGGAGGACAGGTTCATCATCTTGCGCACGACCATCTGGCCGTCCCGCACCACCACGCGCTCGGCGATCTTGTTGGGGCCGATGATGGCCACCTCCGGGTGGTTGATGATCGGGGTGTGGACCACCCCGCCCAGCGTGCCCAGCGAGGTGATGGTGATGGTCGAGCCGGACAGCTCCTCGCGCTTGGCCGAACCGTCCTTGGCCGCGCCCGACACGCGCGCGATCTCGGCGGCGGTGTCATAGGGGTCGCGCGCCTCGGCATGACGCACCACCGGCACCATCAGCCCGTTCGGGGTCTGGGCGGCGATTCCCAGATGCACGGCGGCGTGCCGGGTCAGGACGCCGGCCTCGTCGTCATAGGTGGCGTTGATCTGCGGCTGGTCGCGCAGGGCCACCACGATGGCGCGGGCGATGAAGGGCAGGACGTTCAGCTTTGCCTTGCCCGTCGTCTTCGCCTGGGCATTCAGATGCGCGCGCAGTTCCTCCAGCGCCGTGACGTCGATCTCTTCCACATAGGTGATGTGCGGAATGCGCCGCACGCTCTCGGCCATCTTCTCCGCGATCTTGCGGCGCAGGCCGATGATCCGGACCTCGGTTGTGCCCTCGGCCTTCGCATAGGTCCAGGCCGATGATCCGGACACGGACGATGTCTGCGTCGCGCCGGACACGAAGGCGTCCAGATCGGCATGGTCGATCCGGCCCGCGGGGCCCGAGCCCGGCACGAACTGCAGATTGATCCCCATGTCTCGCGCGCGCTGACGCACGGCGGGGGAGGCAAGCGGGCGCTGGTTGCGGTCAGAGAGAGTGCGGGCCTTGCCCCCCTCCCCCGCTTCGCGCGTACTCCCCCCGGCGGGGGGAGAATGAGGACTCGGAGACGGTTTAGTTCCTCCCCCATCGGGGGAGGGGGACCGCGTCTTCGCGGTGGAGGGGGCCGGGGCAAGCACCGGAGCCGGGGCAGGCGCAGCCGCCACATTCCCCTTGCCCTCGACATCGAACCCGACCAGCGGCCCGCCCACGGCGATCTGCTGTCCCGGCTGGCCATGCAGGGCCGCGACGGTGCCCGCGACCGGGCTGGTCAGCTCGACCGTGGCCTTGTCCGTCATGACCTCGGCCAGAAGCTGGTCTTCCTCGACCGCATCGCCGACCGCGACGTGCCAGGCGACCAGCTCCGCCTCGGCGGTGCCTTCACCGACGTCGGGCAATTTGAAGACGTAGTTGCCGGACATCGCCGCAGGCGCGGGATTTTCAGCCGGAGCAGCGGACACGACAGGTTCGGCAACAACAGGTTCCGCCGCGCTGACCGGGGCCGAAGCGGGCTCGGACGCTTCCGCCGCATTCCCCGCCCCCTCGACTTCGAACTCGACAATAGCCGAGCCGACCGCCGACATCACGCCGGGCTCGCCGTGCAGGGCCGTCACCTTGCCGGCCACGGGGCTGGTCAGCTCGACCGTCGCCTTGTCGGTCATGACGTCGACCAGCAACTGGTCTTCCTCGACCATGTCACCGACCTTGACGTGCCAGGCGACCAGTTCGGCCTCTGCGGTGCCTTCGCCCACGTCGGGCAGTTTGAAGACGAAACGACCCATCTCAACGACCTCCCGACATGACGGCTTTCAACACATCCGAAACACGCTGCGGCCCGGGGAAATATTCCCACTCATAGGCGTGGGGATAGGGCGTATCCCAGCCGGTGACGCGGCCGATGGGGGCCTCCAGATGATAGAAGCACCGCTCCTGCACCAGGGCCGACAGCTCCGCTCCGTACCCGGACGTTTTCGGTGCCTCGTGCACGATGACGCAGCGGCCGGTCTTCTTCACGCTGGCCTCGATGGCTTCGATGTCCAGCGGCACCAGCGAGCGCAGGTCGATGACCTCGGCGTCCACGCCCGCATGCTCGGCCCCGGCCAGCGAGACCCAGACCATGGTGCCATAGGCCAGGATGGTGACGTCGCTGCCCTCGCGCATGACCCGCGCCTTGCCGATCGGCTCGACATATCTGCCGGTCGGGACCTGAGCCAGGTCCTGCGCCTTCCACGGGCTGACGGGGTTCTGGTGCCAGCCGTCGAAGGGGCCGTTGTAGAGGCGTTTGGGCTCGAAGAAGACGACGGGGTCGTCGTCCTCGATCGCGGCGGTCAGCAGGCCCTTGGCGTCATAGGGGTTGGAGGGGATGACGACCTTCAGCCCGGCGATATGGGTGAACAGGCTCTCAGGCGACTGGCTGTGCGTCTGGCCGCCGAAGATGCCGCCGCCATAGGGGCTGCGGATGGTGATCGGGCTGGTGAACTGACCGCCCGAGCGATAGCGCATCTTGGCCGCCTCGCTGACGATCTGGTCGTAGGCCGGATAGATGTAGTCGGCGAACTGAATCTCCACGACCGGACGCAGGCCATAGGCCCCCATGCCGATGGCGGCGGCGACGATGCCGCATTCGCTGATGGGCGCATCAAAGCTGCGGGTCAGGCCGTGCTTCTGCTGCAGCTGGTCCGTGACGCGGAAGACGCCGCCGAAATAGCCCGCGTCCTCGCCGAACGACAGGACGTTCGGGTCTTCAGCCATCTTGCCGTCCAGCGCCGAATTCAGCGCCTGGATCATGTTCATCGGCTGCACGCCCGAAGCCGGAGCCTCGGACTTCGGGGCCGCATTCTGATCGACCATGTCGGGCTCGATGCCGTCGGTGCGGTCGGATTCGGTGAAGGTTTGCTCAGCCATGATCAGACCCCCACCTCGCCGCGCTGTTCGGCGATGCGCCAGTCTTCGGTGGCGAAGACCTCGTTGAACATTTCCTTCACGCTGGGGCGCGATTGACCCAGGGTGCCGATGGCCTCGGATTCCTTGCCGGCAGCCCGGACCTGGGCGACCGCATCGGCCTCCGCCTCGGCCTGGGCTTCGTCCGACCATTCGCCGATGGCGATCAGGTGCTGCTTCAGGCGCATGACCGGATCGCCCAGCGGCCACTTCTCATGCTCGTCGCCGGGACGATAGCGGCTGGGATCGTCGGAGGTGGAGTGCGGGGCCCCGCGATAGGTGAACAGCTCGATCACCGTCGCGCCCTGATTGGTCCGCGCGCGCTCTTCGGCCCACTGGGTCGCGGCCCAGACGGCCAGGAAGTCGTTGCCGTCGACCCGCAGCGCGGGCAGGCCATAGCCGATGGCCTTGGACGCAAAGGTCGTCTCCAGACCGCCGGCGATGCCCTGGAAGGAGCTGATGGCCCACTGGTTGTTGACGATGTTCAGGATCACCGGCGCGCGATAGACGGCGGCGAAGGTCAGCGCGTTGTGGAAGTCGCCCTCCGCCGTCGCTCCATCGCCGATCCAGGTGATGGCGATCTTGTCGTCACCCTTGTAGGCGCTGGCCATGGCCCAGCCGACCGCTTGCGGGACTTGCGTGCCGAGGTTGCCGGAGATGGTGAAGAAGCCGAAGTCCTTGGCCGAATACATGATCGGCAGCTGGCGGCCTTTGATCGGATCCTCGGCGTTGGAATAGATCTGGTTCATCATGGTCGCGAGCGGATAGCCGCGCGCGATCAGCAGGCCCTGCTGGCGATAGGTCGGAAAGCCCATGTCCTCGCGCGACAGGATCATGCCCTGCGCCACCGCGATGGCTTCTTCGCCCGTGCACTTCATATAGAAGCTGGTCTTGCCCTGACGGTGGGCCCTGTGCATCCGGTCGTCAAAGGCGCGGGTCAGGATCATCGCCTTCAGGCCCTTCTTCAGGGTCTCGGCGTCCAGGCGCGGATTCCACGGCCCGACGGCCTGTCCCTGATCGTCCAGGACCCGCACCAGGCGAAAGGCGTGATCGCGCATGTCATAGGGCGCGGTCGACACCTCGGGTCGATCGACGGCTCCGGCCTCGTCCAGTTTCAGATGACTGAAGTCGGTGGGGTCGCCCGGACGACCCGAAGGCTCCGGCACGCGCAACGACAGGGGTTGGCTATTGGGCTTGTTCATTCCGTCCTGCTGTCCGGTTGATCCGACCGCGTTTTCCTCGTGATTGCCGTGTTAGCATGGGGCGCTGGCCAAGGCTCGCCCAATTTCACCTTGCACTCTGCGGTTCACGGGTATTTTATTGCCCTATAACAACAATGGGAGAAACGCATTGGCTGACGATCTCGATCCCGTCGACGCCCGCATCCTGGATATCCTTCAGCAGGACGCTGGACTGTCGGTCGCCGAAGTCGCCGAGCGCGTCGGCCTGTCGGCCTCGCCCTGCTGGCGCCGGATCAAGCGGCTGGAGGACACGGGCTTCATCAGAAAGCGCGTCACCCTGCTGGACGCCACCCTGCTGGGCCTGGATTTCGAGGTCTATGCCATCGTCAAGCTCAGCCTGCCGTCCACCGAAAACCTGAACATCTTCGAGGCCGCCGTCGCCCAGTGGCCCGAAGTGGTGCAGTGCGCCACCATCACGGGTCGCGAGGATTATGTCCTGCGGATCATCACCTCGGACATGCATGCCTTCGACCAGTTTTTGAGGAACAAGCTGCTCAGCCTGGGCATCGTCTCGGACTGCGAAAGCCACATCGTCACGCGCGGCGTGAAGAACGTCACCACTCTGCCTCTTGGCATCGTGACCCCGCACGTTTGATAGTACGGCCCGGATCCGCTCAAATTTCAGATCGGAGGGAACTGACATGATCGAGATGGTGATCGATGCACGGCGCAAGGATCTGGGCGGTTTCGAGGTCGGGAGGGTGCTGCCCTTCCACAGCCGCCGGATGGTCGGGCCCTTCATCTTTCTGGACCAGATGGGCCCGGCGGAGTTCGCGCCGGGGTCAGAGGCGATCAACGTCCGCCCTCACCCTCACATCGGTCTGTCAACCCTGACCTATCTGTTCGAGGGCGAGATCATGCACCGGGACAATACCGGCGCGACCCAGGCCATTCGCCCCGGCGAGGTGAACTGGATGACGGCCGGCAAGGGCATCGTACATTCCGAACGCACCGACCCGCTGAAGAAGGCTCAAGGCGGCCCCATGCACGGCATGCAGGCCTGGATCGCCCTTCCCGACGAGGCCGAGGAGGTCGATCCCAGCTTTCACCACCATGGCGAGGCGGACCAACCCACCTATGACAACAACGGCCTTTTCGCACGGCTGGTGGCGGGCGAGGCCTACGGGGCCAAGGCGGTGGTGAAGACGTCGTCGCCCCTGTTCTACATCCACTGGGAACTAGCCGAGGGCGTGCGCACCGCACCGCCACCGGGCAAGAGCTTCGTCGGTTCAGGCGGCTATTCGGAACGCGCCCTCTATGTCGCCAAGGGCGAGATCGAAGTCGGCGACCGCACCTTCCACGAGGGACAGATGGTCGTGTTGGAGCCGAACGCCGAACCAACCATCAAGGCCATCCGGCCCTCCAGCGTCATGGTGCTGGGTGGAGAACCGGTCGGCGAGCGACTGATCTGGTGGAACTTCGTTTCGTCCAGCCAAGCCCGTCTGGATCAGGCCAAGGCCGACTGGAAGGCCGGGCGGATGACTCTGCCTGACGAAGACTCGCTGGAGTTCATCCCCCTGCCCAATGAGCCGTCAACGCCGGAGCCCGCTCCAAAGCCTGAGCCTACACATCCGGTCTGACCCACCCGTAGGTCTTGATTGACAACGCCCTCGACCCGATCTGGCGTCCATGACCGATTTCTCAGTGCTGGACCTGTCGCCCATCGTGGAGGGCGGTGACGCCTCGCGTGCGATCGCGGAAACCACTGCCTATGCCCAGGCCGCCGACCGGCTGGGGTTCAAGCGGTTCTGGCTGGCCGAGCATCACAACATGCCGGGCATCGCCAGCTCGGCCACCGCCGTGGTGATCGGCCATGTGGCAGGGGCGACGAAGACGATCCGCGTAGGCTCAGGCGGGATCATGTTGCCCAACCATGCGCCGCTGGTGATCGCGGAGCAGTTCGGGACCCTGGCCTCCCTCTATCCCGACCGGATCGATCTGGGCCTCGGTCGCGCGCCCGGCACGGACGGCGAGACGGCCCGCGCCCTGCGCCGCTATTTCGAGGCGGCGGATCAGTTTCCGCGCGACGTGCTGGAGCTTCAGGCTTTTCTGGACGATCCCGTGGAGGGTCAGCGGGTCACCGCCTGGCCGGGCGCGGGCACGAAGGTGCCGATCTGGCTGCTGGGCTCCAGCCTGTTCAGCGCCGAACTGGCCGCGCACCTGGGCTTGCCCTTCGCCTTCGCCAGCCATTTCGCGCCCGAATTGCTGATGCAGGCCCTGCAGACCTATCGCGCCGGTTTCCGCCCGTCGAAGGTGCTCGATCAGCCGCACAGTCTTGCGGTGACCAACGTCTTCGCTGCGGAGACCGACGACGCCGCGCTGCGCCTGTCCACAAGCATGCAGCAGGCGTTCGCGGCCGTCGTCACCGGCAAGCCGGGCCGGGTCAAGCCGCCAGTGGACGACATCACCACCGTGCTGGACCCGCGCCAGATCGCGGCGGTGCAGAGCCGCCTGACCTATGCCGCCATCGGCGGGCGCGACACGGTGCGTGACCGGCTGGCCGCCTTCGCCAACCAGACCGGCGTCGACGAGGTCATGGTCACCGGCATGGTCTACGACCTGAACGACCGCATCCGCAGCCTGGAAATCACGGCCGAGGCGGTGGCGAGGCTTTAGGCCGCCTTACGCGCCCCTTACGCGCATCCGTTTGTTCGATATCGCGCCCTTATGCGAGCCGGGCGCATCCTGGCGGGCATGGAACACATCCTCGCCCCCCGACTGTATGAAGTCCTGCCGGAAGAAGACCACTGGGTCGTTCAGGTGCGCGGCTGCAAGGCCCGTCTGCCGACACGCGGTCAGGCCGTGCGCCTGGCCAAACGCTTTTGCCGCGAGGCGAGAAAGCTGGGCTGCCGCAGCGCGGTCCGCATCCATCCGCGCCTTCAGTCGAGGTCGGCCAGAAACGCCAGCAGCAGCGCATTGACCTCGGAGGGCCTCTCTTGCTGAAGCCAGTGCCCCGCTCCGGCCAGGACATGCGTACCGCGCAGGTCTGGGGCCCAGTCCTTCAATCCCGCCTCATGCTGGCCCGCATAGTGGCGGACCGGGTCGCGCTCGCCGACGAGGAAGAGCGCCGGCTGAAGGATGAGCTGATCCTGAAGAAACGCCGTCAGGGCCCAGTTGCGGTCCAGGCTGCGGTACCAGTCGATCGGTCCTTTGAAGCCGCCCTTCGTAAAGGCGTCGACATACTCCTGAAAATGCTCGGCGCTCATCCACGGCGGCAGGGTCGCATCGTCCGCGACCGTTGACAGAAAGTCCTGACCCGCCGGAATGAAGCCGGTCGACTGCCTCGCATCCGGCGTCGCCCCGTCATAGGCATAGAACCCCTTGCGCAGACCCGCCGCGACATCGACCTCGAAGATGGCGTGGGCGTCTGGTGCCTGGAACTGGCTGATATAGAGCTCGCCCAGTCCCGCCCGCTTGGCGATGGCGGCCATGGCCGGGGTCGGGGGACCCCCCGGGCGCCGCGGCTGGAACGGCACGGACAGACCCGCCACCGCGCGAAACATGTCGGGCCGCAACAGGGCACAGTGCCAGGCCACCGGCGCGCCCCAGTCGTGGCCCACGACCACACATTGAGTCTCGCCCAGCGCCCGCACCAGGGCGACCATGTCCCCGACCAGATGCAGGATGGAATAGTCGGCGACATCCTCCGGCTTGTCGGTGCCGCCATAGCCGCGCATGTCGGGCGCGACGGCATGATAGCCCGCCTCCGCAAAGGCCTCGACCTGCGCACGCCAGCTGACGCCCAACTCGGGAAAGCCATGAATGAACAGGACCAGCGGGCCAGTGCCAGCCTCCAGGATCGACTGGGCGAGGGTGTCGGTCTGGATCAGGCGCGTTTGCATGGCCGCCACCCGACCACTCCGTGGCGCAGTCCGCAAGGGCCCTAAAGCACCGCCCCGGTTGTGCGCATGATCTCGGCGCGGAGCTCGGGCATGCCGTCGCCCTTTTCCGCCGATGTGACGATCACGGCCGGATAGGCGGCGGGGCGTTTGGCGATGGCCTTCAGGGTGGCGGCCTGGACCTTTTCCGCCTCGCCCTTCTTCAGCTTGTCGGCCTTGGTCAGGATGATCTGATAGCTGACGGCGGCCAGATCCAGCGCATCCAGAGCCTCGTCGTCCACCTTCTTCAGGCCGTGACGGCTGTCGATCAGCAGATAGACCCGCTTCAGCGTCACCCGACCCCTCAGATAATCGCGGCCCAGGTCCTGGAACTTCTTGACCGTCGTCTTGGACGCCTTGGCCCAGCCATAGCCGGGCAGGTCGACCAGCCGCATCTTGCCGTCCAGGTCGAAGAAATTGACCTCGCGCGTGCGGCCCGGCTCGTTCGACGCCCGGGCCAGCTTGTGCATGCCGACCAGGCCGTTGATCAGGCTGGACTTGCCCACATTGGACCGGCCCGCAAAGGCCACTTCGGGCAGGTCCGGCTCCGGCAACTGCTCGATCTTGGCGCACCCCATGACGAAGGTCGCGGGCCGCGCGAACAGGATGCGGCCCTGCTCCAGTTCCTCGAGGGTGAAGTCTTCCAAATCAGGCCTTCTTGAACCGGGCGAAGAAGGTGTCGATCGGGTTCTCCGTCTTCAGCCGGTGCATGATGATGTACTGCTGGAAGATGGTCAGCACGTTCGACCATGCCCAGTAGATCAGCAGGCCCGCCGGGAAGGTGGCCATGATGAAGGTGAAGACCACGGGCATGAACTGGAAGATGCGGCGCTGCATCGGATCGGTCGCCGGCGGGCTCATGGCCATCTGCAGCCACATGGTCAGGCCGTAGACGATAGCCAGCACGCTGAGCGAGGCATTGGTCGTCAGGAAGGTCCCGATCACCGGCACCGTCGACGGATCCCACGGGATCAGGCCGTACAGATTCCAGATGGTCGAGGGGTCCGCCGCCGACAGGTCGCGGATCCAGCCGAAGAAGGGCTGATGCCGCATCTCGATGGTCACAGTCAGCATCTTGTAGACGGCATAGAAGAACGGGATCTGGATCAGCAGCGGCAGACAGCCTGCCAGCGGATTGATCTTCTCCTTCTGATACAGCGCCATCATTTCCTTCTGCTGGCTGGCCGGATCGTCAGGATATTTCTTCTTCAGTTCCTCCAGCTTGGGCGCGAGGGTGCGCATGCGCGACATGCTCTCGTAGCTCTTGTTGGCCAGCGGGAACATGATCAGGCGCACGACCAGGGTCAGGGCCAGGATGGCCAGGCCGAAGTTGCCCAGAACGCCGAAAAAGAACTCGACCACCAAGAACATCGGGCGGGTCAGGAAGAACAGAAAGCCCCAGTCGATCGCATAGATGAAGCGCGGCAAGTCCAGCGACTTCTCGTAACCGGCCAGGATCTCATTGCGCTTGGCACCGGCGAACAGACGGGTTGTCTCGCTGATCTGGGCGTTGGGGGCGATGGTATGGGCCTCGCCGCGCATCAGCACGGCGTGGGTCTCGTAGTTGGCCTGTTCGGTAACGAAGAAGCCGGCGTCAATCTTTTCGTCCTGGGCCGGGATCATGGCAGCCAGCCAGTACTTGTCGGTCATACCCATCCAGCCGCCGGTGGAGGCGAAGGACTGCGACGGCTTCTTGGCCCAGGCCTGATACTTCAACTGCTGGGTGGCGTAGTCGCCTTCCGATCCAAAGGTGCCGATGCCGCCTTCGTGCAGAATCTGGTTGCGTCCCAGATCGCCGGGAATGCCCCGGCGCTCGACGCGGCCCCAGGGAGCGATCTGTACCGGCTGACCGCTGAAGTTGGCGACCGTATCGGTGACGGTGAACAGGTACTGGTCGTCGATGGCGATCCGGCGCGTGAAGCGCAGGCCTGCGCCATTATCCCAAGTCAGCGTAATGGGGGTGGTGGGCGTCAGCTCCGTGCCCTGCGTCAGCTGCCAGGGTGTATCCTTGCCGGGCACACCGCCGCGGACATTGGGGCCGTCCCAGCCAAACAGGGCCTGATAACCGTGCCGCATGCCCTCGGGGCGGAACAGCTCGACCGAAGGAGAGTTCGGGGCCAGAGTTTCCTTGTAGCGCGTCAGGAACAGATCATCTATGCGCGCCCCGCGCAGGGATAGCGAACCCGAAACGGTGTCGGTTCGAATAGCGACACGCGGTCCGGCCTGGGCTCGGGCTGCTTGACGATCCTCCACAAACACAGGGGCTGCGGCCGCACCGGAGGGTCCGGATGCCGCCGTCGCCGCCGCCTGCTGCTCCGCAGCGGCACGCTCCGCCCTTTGGCGCTCGGCCTGCGGCTGCATCACGAAGAAGCTGTAGGCCAGGAGCATCAGGCCAGCGATCACCATGAAGATGATGGTGTTCTTGCTGTTATTCTGGGGAGGCATGGAGATCAGGAATCCTGGCCGGCGGTGGCGGGCGGAATGGGCGCGGGCGGGGTCGGCGCAGTCGTTGGCTTCGGCGCCGCCGACCGTGGGGTCGCCAGCCTTGTAAGCGCCGATTTCACATCGTCAAGCAAACGGTCCCAGGGACGGTTTGCCGTGCCCATGCGGGCGATGAAGACATAGTCGCTACCCGGGCGACCAAACTGCGGTGCCAAGGCACGTGCGGCCTCTCTCAGACGGCGTTTGGCGCGGTTGCGTACGACCGCGCCACCGACCTTGCGGGTGGCAGTGAAACCCAGGCGGATGGTGGGGTCGTCGTCGCGTCGATCCAGCCGCTGGACCACCACGGCACCACGGGCCTCTGAAACGCCTTTCGCGGCCGCCAGAAACTGGGGCCGCGAAGTCAGACGTTCGATATCTGGTAAATCGGTCATGCGTCCGCAGACGGACGCCTGACGGGTCAGGCCGTCAGGCGCTTACGGCCCTTGGCGCGACGACGCGCAACGATCTTTGCACCGTTCTTGGTGGCCATCCGCGAACGGAAGCCGTGACGGCGCTTGCGCACTAAACGCGACGGCTGATAGGTCCGCTTCACGGTCGGCTCCCAGTGTTGAGTGTTTGGCGGCGGACAAGAGCGTCCGTCGCGGGAAGGGCGGGCGTATAAGCGCAGGGGCTGGCGGTGTCAACGCCGATGCCGGTGCGTTTGGAGTGAAGATGGACCGTCTGAAACGCTTTTTGCCCCTGATCCTGCTGGCCGGCGTCATCGCGCTGATCTTCGGCATGGGCTGGAATCGCTATCTGTCGCTGGACACGATCCGTGACCACGGCCAGGCGTTCCGCGCCTTCACCGCCGACAACTATATCCTCAGTCTGCTGATCCTGATGGCCGTCTTCGCCATCCTGACGGCCAGCGTGGTGCCGGGCGTCTTCTTCGTGACTATCACGGCCGGCTATTTGTTCGGGCCGTGGGTCGGCGGGGTGGCCACTTCCATCGCCGCAACCATCGGGGCCCTGATCGTCTATGCGGTCGCCCGCACGGCCCTCGGCCAGTCCCTGCGCGACAAGGCCGAGCGGGACGCCGGTCTGATGCAGAAAGTCTGTGCCGCCATAGACAAGGACACCTTCTGGTATGTGCTGGCCAGCCGGCTGGCGGTCGTGGTGCCGTTTCACATGATCAATATCGCTGCGGGCGTCATCTCCGCCCGGCTGAAGCCCTATACGCTGGCGACCGTGATCGGCCTGCTACCAGCCCACACCATCTATTGCTGGATCGGGGCGCGACTGAATACCTTGCTGGTCAATGACCCCGATCCGGACTTCCAGGCCCTGTTCGGCCAGTTCTGGGCCCCGATGACGGGTGTCTTCGTGCTGGCCGTCGTCCTGCCTGTCGCGCTGAAGGCGCTGCAGGGCGCGCTCGGGCGCAAGGCGGCGACATGACGGAGGTCGCGCCGCAGACGCCAGCCCGCCTGTGGACCTGGGTGCCTGAAGGCCTGAGGCGACGGCTGGGGCTGAACCCGCCGGATGCCCTGGCGAGGCGGCTGATGCTGTTGACCATGGCCTTTGCAGTGGCGGTGGAAATCCTGATCATCACCCCCAGCGTCGCCAGCTTCCACGAGCGCTGGCTGACCGACCGGCTGCAATCGGCCGAATTGGCGTCCGTCGCCGTCGAGGCCCTGCCCTATTCGGCGGTGGAAGACGACACAGCCGAACAGTTGCTGGCCATCGGCGGCGTGCAGGCGGTGGTCGTCGGCGACCAGGGCGTGCGGCGTTTGCTGTTGCAGGCTCCGAACCTGTCGCGGACACCGGACCTGATCGATCTGCGCGAGAGCCGGCCGGTCTCGCGCCTGATCGACCCGTGGCGGACCCTGTTCGGCCATCCGGACCGCTCGATCCGGGTCCAGGCTCGCCCGCGCTATCGCACCGGCGACTTCATCGAGATCGTGACCCTGGCCCAGCCCCTGAAGGCCGAACTGCGCACCTTCCTGCTGAACAGCCTGCTGGTTTCACTGCTGGTCTCGATCGTGGCTGGTGCCTTGCTGTATGCCGGTCTGGCCTTTCTGGTGCTGCAGCCGCTGCGCCGCGTGACACGTTCGATCGAGCGCTTCGCCCGCGATCCCGAGGCCGAAGGCGAGCCGCCCAGCGGTCGCCATGACGAGATCGGCCGCGTCGAGCGCGAACTGGCCCGCATGCAGGAAGAGGTGCGATTGTCGCTGCGGTCCCGCGCGCGTCTGGTGGCGCTGGGCGAGGCGGTGGCCAAGATCAATCACGACCTGCGCAACATGCTGACCTCGGCCCAGCTGGCGTCCGAGCGGCTGGCTGAATCGCCCGACCCGGAGGTGGCTCGCGTCCTGCCCCGGCTGGAGCGCGCCCTTGGCCGCGCTGCTGCCCTGTCCCGCAATGTGCTGGAATATGGCCGCAGCGAGGAGCCGGAGCCTCAGCGCATCGCCGTGCCCCTGGCCACCGCCGTCACCGTCGCCGCCGAGGATGCAGGCCTCAGCGCCGACGGCGTGAAGCTGGCCAAGACCCTGCCCGCTCGCGCCACTATCCAGGCAGATCCGGACCAGTTGCACCGCATTCTGGTCAATCTGATGCGCAATGCGCGCCAGGCGATCCAGGGTGACGCGAAACGCAAGCCTCCGCGTCGCGGCACCGTGACGGTTACGGCGGTGCAGGAAGCGGACGGCTGGCTGATCCGTATCGCCGACGACGGGCCGGGCATTCCCGCCAAGGTCTCGGAACAGCTTTTCGATCCGTTCGTCAGCGGGCGCGCGTCGGAGGGCACAGGTCTGGGCCTGACCATCTCGCGCGAACTGGCCACGGCGCATGGCGGGACGCTGGATTTGATTCAGACCGGGCCTGAGGGGACGATTTTCGCCCTGCGACTGCCGGATTGAGCCGTCCGTCGCATCCGGCAAGGCTTGTTCGCGTTTAGACCCATCGAAGGCCCGCGCAATGGGCCGGCTTGTCCCGACCTTAAGCCAAGTTTTGAAGGAGACCGCATGTCCCGTCCGCTTTCATCGATCGTCGCCGTGGCTGCCGTGATCGCCGCCGTCACCGGCGCTCCTGCCTCTGCCCAGCAGACGAAACCGACATCCGCATCTGCCCAAAGCACCGCCCCTGCCGACACGCCCGTGCCAGGGTCGGAAGAGTGGGAACGTCAGCGCGGCGAAACCTATCGCGCTGTCCCCGACAGCCGCCAAGATCCGGCAGAGGTGGCCGCGACCAGCAAGCTGAATGCCGGAATCGTCGCTCAGAACGAAGCAGCGGCCCAGGCCGAAGCGGCCATCATCGCCTCCAATGACGCGGCCCGCGAAGCCTGGCAGGCCGAAACCGCCCGGGTCGAAGCCGACAACGCCCGCATTGCCGCCGAGAACGCCGCGGCTCAGGAGCGCTATCAGCGCGATATGGCCTTATACGAGCAGAGTGTGCGAGCCTGCGAACAGGCCGGTGGGCGCAACTGCCGGGTCAAGCCGTAACCTTTCGTCGTTCGATTGCGCAGTCGGTGTTACCATGACACCGTTGCTGGACGGCAGAAGGGCGCAGCATGACCGACAATGGAGATGATGCGCCTGTCAACCTGCCGTCTGCGAAGACCGACCGCACTCTGACCCGCGGCCGCACCCTGACCTGGCGTCATCCCGTCTGGGTGCGGATCACCCACTGGCTGAATGTCGTGGCGGTGGTCGTGCTGATCATGAGCGGGCTGAACATCCTGGCGGCGCATCCACATCTGTACTGGGGCCTGACCTCGACCTTCGCCGATCCCTGGGTCAGCACGCCCAAGATGCCGAACTGGCTGCTGATCCCGCAGGGGCGCAATCTGGCGGAGGCGCGGAACTATCACTTCCTGTTCGCTTGGATCTTCGTGATCAACGGGCTGATCTATCTGGCCTTCGGGCTGATCACGCGGCGGTTCGGGCGGCGGCTGGCTCCCACGGCCGCGGACCTGAAGGGCATCGGCGCTGCGGTCGTCGAGCATGCGCGGTTCCGCTTCCCGACCGACGACCACGCCCGCACCTATAATGTGATCCAGAAGCTGACCTATCTGGCCATGATCGCGATCGTCCTGCCGATGATGCTGATCACCGGCCTGTCGATGTCGCCGGGGTTCAACGCCATCGGCGGCATATTGCTGGAGATCATGGGCGGGCGACAGTCGGCGCGGACCCTGCATTTCATCTCGGCGATCCTGATCGTCGGTTTCGTCGTCATCCATGTCGGCCTGGTGATCTGGACGGGGCTTTTCAACAACATGCGGGCCATGGTCACGGGCTGGTTCGTGATAGAGCCGCCGGGATCGGTGGCGGGGCCGGGCGGACGTCGCAAGGCCTCGGATGACGCGGGAGACCACGCATGAACCGCCGACACTGGCTGACCGGAGCGGCCGCGACCCTGCTGGCCTCGGCTCTGTCGGCCTGCGACCAGGCGCGGATCAGCCTGGCCGAACAGGCACGGCGCATGGGCGAGGGTCTGACCCGGCGTACCCAGAGGCTGCTGATCCCGCGCGAGGCCTTGGCCCCCACCTATGACCGGTCGCAAATCTCGCCCGACTTTCGCGCCAACGGTTCGATCGATCCGGCGGCGGCGGACTATGTGGCGCTGAAGACAGGGGGCTTTGCCGATTATCGGCTGGTCATCAACGGTCTTGTGGAACGCCCCCTGTCGCTGTCGCTGGCCGACCTGCGCAGCCGCCCGGCCCAGAGCCAGATCACCAAGCACGACTGCGTCGAGGGCTGGACCTCCATCGGCGATTGGACGGGCGTGCGGCTGGAAACCCTGCTGGACGAGGCGGGCCTGAAGCCCGAGGCCCGATACATCGTCTTCCACTGCTTCGACGCCCTGGATCAGACCGAGGGCGGCGACCGGTATTACGAAAGCATCGACCTGATCGACGCCCGCCATCCCCAGACCATCCTGGCCTATGCCATGAACGGCCAGACCCTGCCGGTGCCGCATGGCGCCCCCTTGCGTCTGCGGGTGGAGCGCCAGCTGGGCTACAAGCACGCCAAATATATCCGGCGCATCGAGGCGGTCGAAAGCTTCGCCCATATCGGGGGCGGCAAGGGCGGCTATTGGGAAGACCGCGGCTATGAGTGGTACGCGGGGATCTGACGACCCCCGCTGATCACGTCAGCCGATCACGCCACTCATATCGCGGCGGGCCATCATGCGGTCGAACTCGGTCCAGACGCCGTCTGCACCGTGCCAGGACCCTTGCGTCGCCGCCTTTGAGTATTCTGTGGCGCGCGCCTCGAAGAAGTTGGCGTGTTCGACGCCTGACAGCAGCGACTGAAGCCAGGGCAGCGGGTTTTCGCGACCACCGCCGTACAGCTCCGGCAGGTCCAGCTGACGCAGGCGCCAGTCGGCGATGAAGCGGATGTATTTCTTGATGTCTTCGGGCGTCATGCCCTGAACCTCGCCGGCCTCGAAGGCTAGGTCGATGAACTTGTCCTCCAGCTTCACCACCGTCTCGCAGCACTGGACGATGTCGTCGGCCACGGCCTTGGTGACCACGCCGGTCTCCTTGTTGAAGGCGTGGTACAGCTTGATGATGCCCTCGCAGTGCAGGCTCTCGTCGCGCACAGACCACGACACGATCTGGCCCATGCCCTTCATCTTGTTGAAGCGTGGGAAGTTCATCAGCATGGCGAAGCTGGCGAACAGCTGCAGCCCCTCGGTGAAGCCGCCGAACATGGCCAGCGTCCGGGCGATGTCCGCCTCGGTTTCGACCCCGAACTCCTGCATGAAGTCATGCTTGTCGCGCATGGCCTCGTATTCCATGAAGGCCCCGAACTCGCTCTCGGGCATGCCGATGGTTTCCAGCAGCAGGGCATAGGCCGCGATGTGGATGGTCTCCATGTTCGCGAACGACGACAGCATCATCTTCACCTCGGTGGGTTTGAAGACGCGGCCGTATTTTTCCATGTAGTTGTCCGACACCTCGATGTCCGACTGGGTGAAGAAGCGGAAGATCTGCGTCAGCAGATTGCGCTCCTTGTCATTCAGCTTGACGGCCCAGTCCTTGAGGTCCTCGCCCAGCGGCACTTCCTCGGGCATCCAGTGGACCTGCTGCTGCTTCTTCCACATGTCGAAGGCCCACGGATAGCGGAAGGGCTTGTAGGCGGCCGACGGGGTCAGCAGGCCGGGGCGGGCAGGCTTGATGATGGTGTGGGCGTTCATCGGGCGACTCGCGAAACCGGAGAAAAGAATAGGGCCGGACCATGCGTCGGGACGCGGATGATGCCAAGTCGAATTGCGGCTATTTAGCGATCACTTTTTCGCCGACCGCTAGATGTGGTGTTCCCGCCGCAGTTTGGTGGGGAGAAGCCTGGGGATGACAGTCTGTGCGACAGCGTCCCCGGAACCGCCGCAATGGCGGGGCCGTTTGACAAGCCTCGCCGCCCAGGGTTGCCCATGTCCGACACGACCGTTCTCGATCCCAGCTTTCATCCGCCCAAGGAAGCGGTCGCCTTTTACGAGGACAGCCTGAAGCTGCTGAAGGAGAGCGGCATCCCCTTTCTGCTATCGGGCACCTATGCGGTGACGGCCTATACCGGCATCAAGCGGCCGACCAAGGACCTGGACGTCTTCTGCAAGCCCGGGGACTACCCCCGGATCCTGGCCTTCTTTCAGGCGCGCGGTTACCGCACCGACGTCGAGGACGAGCGCTGGATCGCCAAGGTCTGGAAGGACGACAAGCATTTCTTCGACGTGATCTTCGCCATGTCCAACGGCACGATCGCCGTATCCGACAGCTGGTTCGGCGACGACACCATCGACGTCTATGGCCATCAGGTCACCATCACCCCGCCGACAGCCCTGATCCTGTCCAAGGTCTTCATCCAGGACCGCTATCGCTACGATGGTGCGGACGTGAATCACGTGATCCTGAAACAGGCCGACAACATCGACTGGAAGTCGCTGCTGGATCAGATGGACCTGTATTGGGAGGTGCTGATGGCGCACCTGCTGAACTTCCGCTTCGCCTATCCGACCGAGCGCGACAACATCCCGGCCTGGCTGATGACCGAACTGGCCGAGCGGCTGGAGGCCCAGGTTGCCCTGCCCGCCCCGCGCGTGAAGGTCTGTCGTGGCCGCCTGTTCAGCCCGCGCGACTATATCGCCGACATCAGCGAATGGGGCTTCGGCGATGTTGTCGGCAAGGGTCTGGAGGAACGCCATGATCCCATTTGAAGTGCGCTATCGCTCGGCTCGCGGAGCCGCGCTGCTTGAGCGCGTCTCAGGTTCAGGCAACGCTGTCGCCCGGGTTGAGGGGCCGCTAGCCGAGAGTACGGATGTTCGCCATGGCAGATGACCCCCAGACGCCACAACCGGGTCTGGAGCCCGGACCGGCTAAACGCCTGCGCGTCGCGGCCGTCGGCGATCTGCATGTCGGCGAAGGGCCCTCCCACTATCGCGACCTGTTCGAGCGGGTGTCCGACGACGCGGATGTGCTTTGCCTCTGCGGTGACCTGGTCAACTTCGGCAAGACGGCCGAGGTCGAGGCTCTGATCGCCGACCTGCGCCTGTGCCGCATCCCCATGGTCGGGGTCATGGGCAATCACGAGCACGAATGCGGCCAGCCCGATGTGGTCATGGACATGCTGTGCGACGCCGGTGTCCACATGCTGTCGGGCGGGCGCAGCCATGAGATCGGCGGGGTCGGCTTTGCCGGCACCAAGGGATTCGTCGGCGGCTTTGGCCGCTACATGCTGAGCGCGTTCGGCGAGGCCTCGGTCAAGACCTTTGTGCAAGACTCGATCGACGACGCGACCGTACTGGAGACCTCCATCCGGTCCCTGCGGACGGAGCGGTCGGTGGTGCTGCTACACTATGCGCCTGTGGTCGATACGGTCATGGGCGAACCGCCGGAGATCCACGCCTTTCTGGGATCGTCGCGTCTGGCAGAGACCATCGACCGCTATGACAACGTCAGCCTGGTCGTGCATGGCCACGCCCATCGCGGCGCGCCCGAGGGGCGGACCAACAAGGGGGTGCCCGTCTATAACGTCGCCCTGCCGGTGCTGAAGACGCTGGGCGACACGCCGTATCGCGTGTTCGAAGTCTAGGGCGCGGGCTGGTCCTGCAAAGGCGAGTGATGCGCGATCTGTCGGCGTTCAACCGCATAGGCGACCAGCCAAAGCGCCATGGCCCAGGCTGCACCGATGCTCCAGCCCGCCAGGACGTCGGACGCCCAGTGCGCCCCCAGGTAGACCCGGGTCGTGCCGATCAGCAGGGCGATCGCAATGGCCGCGCCCAGCACGAAGGCCTTCACGTGACGGCGCGGAAAGGCCCGCGTCAGCATGACGCCCAGGCTGAGATAGAAGACGGTGGCCAGAAGCGCATGGCCCGACGGGAAGCTGGCATTGATCGTCTCAACCGCCTGAAAGGCCGCAGGGGGCCGTTCGCGCTCGAAGATCGCCTTCAACCCTTCGCTCAGCGCCACGCCGCCCGCCAGGCCGACGACCAGCAGCAAGGCCGACAGTCGTTTGCGATGGATCAGCAGAAAGACGATAGCGATGGTCGCGAACAGGGCCAGCACCGATATCCCGCCCAGGGACGTCAGGTCGGCCGCCGCCTCCTTCATCCACCACGGTCCGCGCGGTTCGCCCGCCACCGGCTGAACCCAGTTCAGGATGGACTGGTCGAAGGCCTGGCCGTCGGCCTCGGTCATGTCATCCGCCAGTTCGACGAAAGTCATGACGCCCAGGGCGATGATGAACAGCGCGCTGACGGCCGCGATCTCGGCACGGGCGATGCGCAGGGCGCGGCGGAAAAAGGTCACGGTCTGGTCTGCAGTCATGGCGCCCCAACGGTCACGCTTGCGAGACGTTCCCGCTCACGGTTTCGTGATCCTGGTGACCCGGCCCTGTCACGCCGTCGTCTCGGCCTGTCCACAGGCTCATCCCCTGTCATCGATGCGATTCGCCCAGAAAGTGATCGTCAACCCCGTTGACGGCTCGTTAGCCATCTGTGCCCTATATGTGGGTTGGGGAAGCGAAGGGGCCACTAGATGATGTGGTCCTTGGCGCGGTTGACGATCAATCAGAAGTTCAGGGCGAATACGATCATGGCCGGCGGCGAAGCGTTTAAGACAGTGGAATTGCAGTCGGTTATCGACGCGCGGGCGCTCGCCGAACAGGCGGGTCGACCCCATCTGTCGGTCGTGCCCTCCATCCAGATCGATCGGTCGCGCGACGACCTGCTGACCGACTTCGGCAAGAAGACGCTGGAGGATCGCTATCTGCTGCCCGGCGAATCCTATCAGGACATGTTTGCCCGCGTTTCGACGGCCTTCGCCGACGACGAGAGCGTCAATCCAGGCCATGCCCAGCGCGTCTATGACTATATGTCCCGGCTGTGGTTCATGCCTTCGACGCCGGTGCTGTCGAACGGCGGCGCGGCGCGCGGCCTGCCCATCTCCTGCTTCCTGAACGCGGTCGGCGACAGCCTGGACGGCATCCAGAGCGTCTGGAACGAGAACGTGGCCCTGGCCTCCAACGGCGGCGGCATCGGCACCTACTGGGGCGGCGTCCGCTCGATCGGCGAGAAGGTGAAGGGCGCGGGACAAACGTCCGGCATTATCCCCTTCATCCGCGTGATGGACAGCCTGACCCTGGCGATTTCGCAAGGCTCGCTGCGTCGCGGCTCGGCCGCCGTCTATCTGGACGTTCACCACCCCGAGATCGAAGAGTTCCTGGAGATCCGCAAACCCTCGGGCGACTTCAACCGCAAGTCCCTGAACCTGCACCACGGCATCAACATCACCGACGCCTTCATGGAGGCGGTCCGCGACGGCAAGACCTTCGACCTGGTCTCGCCCAAGACCCAGGAGGTCATGAAGACCGTCGACGCCCGCAGCCTGTGGCAGAAGATCCTGGAAATCCGCCTGCAGACCGGCGAGCCCTATCTGATCTTCTCCGACACCGTGAACCGCCAGATGCCGCAGCATCAGCGCGACCTGGGCTTGTCGGTCAAACAGTCGAACCTGTGCAGCGAGATCATGCTGCACACCGGCCGCGATCACCTGGGCGTCGATCGGACGGCCGTCTGCTGCCTGTCGTCGGTCAATGCCGAGATGTTCCTGGAATGGCGCGAGGAGCCCCGCTTCATCGAGGACATCATGCGCTTCCTGGACAATGTCCTGGAGGATTTCATCACCCGCGCCCCGCCCGAGATGAAGGCCGCCGTCTATTCGGCGCGTCGCGAGCGCTCGGTGGGTCTGGGCCTGATGGGTTTCCACTCCTTCCTGCAGTCGCAGGGCGTGGCGTTCGAAAGCGCTATGGCCAAGTCGTGGAACATGCGCCTGTTCAAGCATCTGCGCCGCGAGGCCGACAAGGCCAGCCGCCTGCTGGCCGAAGAGAAGGGCCCCTGCCTGGATGCCGAAGAGCGCGGCGTCATGGAGCGGTTCAGCCACAAACTGGCCATCGCCCCGACCGCCTCGATCAGCATCATCTGCGGCGGCACCTCGGCGGGCATCGAGCCGATCCCGGCCAACATCTATACCCACAAGACCCTGTCGGGCTCGTTCGCGGTCAAGAACCCCTATCTGGAGCGTCTGCTGGACGGAAAGGGCATCAATACCGAGGCCGTCTGGAATTCGATCCTGGAGAACGAAGGCTCGGTTCAGCATCTGGATGCCCTGGACGAGAACGAGAAGGGCATCTTCAAGACCGCCTTCGAACTGGACCAGCGCTGGATCGTCGAACTGTCGGCCGACCGCTCGCCTGAAATCTGCCAGGCCCAGTCGATCAACCTGTTCATCCCGGGCGACGTCAACAAGTGGGATCTGCACATGCTGCACTGGAAGGCATGGGAAACCGGCGTGAAGTCGCTCTACTACCTGCGCTCCAAATCGGTTCAGCGCGCGGCCTTCGCCGGGGCCGAGGACAAGGCCGAGGCCGAGGTCGATCCCAACCAGCCCGACCTCTTCAGCGCCGCCCGCACCGACTACGACGAGTGCCTGGCCTGTCAGTAATCTGACTATCCCTGCGACCGTCGAACGTCGGTCACAGGGGAACTCTGCCACACCCCCGACGTTCGACCGCCAGATATGTGGCGTGTGAAGTCTGTTGGCGAATGAGATCCTTTGGTGCAGGGTCGAAGCGTTAACGGACTGGGGAGGTCCCGTTGATGCGGAAAACGACGATCTTTTCAGCGACGACCGCTGCGGCCTTCGCCCTGGCTTGCGCGGCTACGACGACCGCTGCTGTCGCCCAGGACACCGTTCGGCTGGCGGACCCATTTGCCGGGGATGAAGAACGGCCCACCACAGTGTCTGATCTTCTGACCCGACTGGAGCGCACCGGTTCGGTCGCCGCCTTCGACGCCCCCGTCACCGATATCGAGCCACGCTGGGTTGCCGCGGTGTCACGCGTCGACCGCGCCGAGCCCCGGGCGGTGGCCGAGCGTGACGTCTGGTTCTCCAGCGGCGGCTTCGACGATCGGCTGCGCCTGCGTACAGAAGGCTCCCTGCGCCGGGCCGACGGAGCGCCGGTCCCGCCAGGTCCTCAGGATCGCGGCGGATGGGATACCGAACACTATGACGTTTCGTATGTGCGCGGCTGGACCGAGACGCTGGGCCAGACTGGCTCGGGCCTGGACGTCACCCTGACGCCGCATGTGGGCGTCGGCGTGGGCAGCCGGGGTAACTCCACAGAGGCCGGGGCCACGCTAAAGATTGGTCGCAACCTCGACCGACTGGTGCCCCAAGGTAGTGAAGCCTTTGGCGAGCGGCCCCGCTGGTATGTCTACGCCGCCGGTTCAGGCCGCGCTGTCGGTTACAACTTCGCCCGCACCCGTGACGGCGACTATGCCCGCTCGGGCGTCAGCCACGACAGTGGCAATTTCCTGGGCGACGCCTCCATAGGCGTGGCCATGCGCAAGGGCGCCGTCCAGGGCTCGCTGGGCCTCGTCTATCGCGAAATCGAAACCGAAGGCCTGCGCGCTGGAAACGGCGTCGACACCGACGTGTCCGAGGGCGTCATCGCGTTCCAACTGTCGATCAAGCCGGAATAGGTACGAGGTTTAGGTTCTAGACACTAGAACCTCACGACCCCTTCCCGCCGGTTGTCCGCGCCGCCGTCCCAGCCCCAGCCGTCCGCACCCTGCCGCCACAGGCCGCCATGCAGGCCGGAGTTTTCGCTGGCATTGGGGCGGATGACGATGCCATCGGCGGCCATGCCGTCGCGGACCGCCGCCGGGAAGCGCTCGGTATCCGCGCCGAACCCGTCGCCCTTGGCCACCAGATTGGGCAGGTCGAACGCCGCCTGGACCGGCAGGCCCCAGTCCAAGACGGCGATCAGCGCCTTGGCATTATAGGCCAGGATCGACGACCCACCGGGCGATCCCAGCGCCCCAATCAAACGGCCGTGCCGGTCAAGGATGATTACCGGCGACATCGACGAACGCGGCCGCTTGCCCGCCGCCACCGCATTGGCCGCAGGCTGTCCATCTTCGCGCAACGGCTCGAACGAAAAATCCGTCAGCTGATTGTTCAGGAAGAAGCCCGCTGCCATCCGGCCCGAGCCAAAGAGGCTTTCGACAGTCGTGGTCATGCTGACCGCATTGCCCGCGGCATCGACAATCACGAAATGTGAAGTACCCGCCGGTTCACGCGTGGCATCGGGCCCGGCGAAGACCCCGCCAGGTGGCGTCCCCGGCTCGGCCGCCCCCGTCAGCCCCGGTGCCAGCGCCGCCCGCTCGGACACATAACCCTCGTCCAGCAGGCCCTGTACCGGCACGCCCACGAAGGCCGGATCCCCGACATAGCGATCACGGTCGGCATACATCAGCCGCTGAAGCTGGGCGAAGGCGACCCAGGCCTCGGCATCCTCAGCCTCGCCATCGATTGCCGGTGTCCGCTCGGCCATGGCCAGCAGTTGCAGAACCGCCACTCCGCTGGACGGCGGCGGCGGTACGCAGATCACATAGACGCGGTAGGGTCGGCACAGGGCCCCGCGCTCGATCGGCCGATAGTCTGCAATGTCGGTCGTAGTCAGCGCCCCCGGGCGTGGCCCCTCGGCGACCGTGGCGGCGATCTCCTCGGCGATCCGCCCACGATAGAAGACACCCGGTCCACCCGCCGCCAGCTCCGCCACCGTCCGGGCATAGGCCGGGTTTGTCAGCGTATCGCCCGCCACCAGTCTCTGGCCGTCCGGTTTGGTGAAATAGGCCGTGGCCCAACGGGATCGCGCCTGGCCCCGGGGTTGGGCGATCATGGCGGCCAGCCGCGGACTGACCACAAAGCCCTCCTGCGCGAGACGCTCGGCATCCCCGAACAGAGCACTCCAGGGCAAGGCTCCGTGCTCGGCCTGCGCCATGCCCAGCATGGCGACCACACCCGGCGCGCCCGTCGATCGCCCGCTCAGGACCGCATCGGCAAAGTCCAGCGGGCGTCCGTTCTCGTAGAACAGCTCGGGCGTCGCCGCCGCCGGGGCCGTCTCACGGCCGTCATAGCTGGTGACCTCGCCGGTCGCTGCGTCGAACACCATCATGAAAGCCCCGCCGCCCAGACCCGAAGACTGCGGCTCGACCAGACCCAGCACCGCCTGCACCGCCACGGCCGCATCGACGGCCGAGCCGCCTTCGCGCAGGATCTTCATGCCCGCCTCGACCGCCAGCGGATTGGCCGCCGAGACGAACGGCCCGCGCGCCTGGGGCATGGCCGGAGCGACGGGCGCGGCATCGACCGCGGCCCGCCCGGCACCATCCTGTGTGGACCGCCCGGCGTCGCTCGCACAGGCCGCAAGCCCAAGCATAAGGGCGGCGACGGCCAGGGGCCTGAACGGTCGGAATACGGAGGATGGCATCAGGCACTCGCAGCGGCGACCGGGGGAGGTTCGCCCCAACTTGGCGCGTGCGTCGGCGCTTAGAAACCCCCCGCCGGAAACTTGCCGCGAAAACCGCGCCAAACCCCTTGCCCCCCGCCCCCGCCTCCGCTAGGAAGCCGCCTCGCCGTTCGCGGCCATGCGCGCCCGTAGCTCAGCTGGATAGAGCATCAGACTACGAATCTGAGGGTCGGACGTTCGAATCGTTCCGGGCGCGCCATTTTTTCCAGATCAGTGACCCATCTCAACTTTCACAGAGTGAACAGCCGTCGGCATTTGGCCGTCTGAAATCTGAGGTCAGCACCTTGACTCTCGACCTTGGATGAGAGGCATATAAGAGAACATAACAGGAACGCTTTGTGCCTTCGACCTTTCAGATCGAGCAGTTGAAATCTCGTCTGGCCAAGCTGTCTCGTCATGAGACCGATGGCGAGCCGGAAAGATTTACGCTCGGGATCGACAGGGTCGATGCATATCTGGACCCCGGACCTTGCCTCCACTGCCTGCACGAGATTCATGCCGAGACCGCCGCCGATGCTGTGGCCGCGAATGCCTTTGCGTTGGGTCTGGCGTCGCGTGCGGCACGAGACCGACCGTTGCTCTGGGCATTTCAGAAACTGGCGTCGCAGGAGGCTGGCGACTTGCATGGGTCGGGGCTGCACGAATGGGGCTTGCATCCAGAAAACGTGCTGATCGTACGGGTGCGCGATGCCACAAGCCTGCTGGCGGCGGGGGAGGAGGCGCTGAAGAGTGGAGCGGTCGGCGCAGTTCTCATGAGCAGCTGGAGCGAGGCGAAGGCCATGACCCTGACTGCCAGTCGGCGTCTGTCCTTGGCGGCCCGCGCGGGGGGCGGCACAGCCTTCATGGTGCGCGCGGCGGCCAAAGCCATACCCAGCAGCGCCGAGACGCGCTGGTCGGTTCGTACGGCTCCCTCGATGGAACTGGAGGCGGGCGTTCCGGGACATCCGGCCTTCGTCGCCGCTCTGACACGCAGTCGACAGGGGTCCCCCCCGACCGAATGGATGCTGGAGTGGGATCGTGAGAGCCGGGCCTTCCGCGAGCCCGCGCCGGTATCTGGCCATCTGGTTTCCGTTCCTGTCCTCGGATCGGCTGCGGCGCGAGGCAGCGCGGCAGGTCTGCGCCGAACCGGGTGAGGACGACGGCTCGACCGCCGCAGTCGTGCTGGTCGAGAAAGTCCGAGGCGCGCTCAGGCTCGCCGCGCTGAACCCTCAGGCCTGCGCCTTGGGACTGACGCGGGGGATGACCCTGGCCGATGCCCAGGCGCGGACGTCCGCCCTGCGCATGGTCGTGCATCGCCCCGAGGCCGACGCGACCCTGCTGGCACAGGTGCTGGAGGACTTTGGACGCTTCACACCTATGGCGGCAACCGATGGCGATGACGGCCTGATCCTGGACATCACCGGGTGTGATCACCTGTTCGGGGGGGAGGCGGGCCTGGTCCGAGCGGTGGAGACACGCGCCGCGCGTATCGGCCTGAGCCTCCGCATGGCCCTGGCCGGCACGCCCCAGGCTGCTCGGGCTCTTGCCCGGTTCGGACCGGGTGGAATCGTTTCGGTCGGCTTGGACAAGGCAGCTGTCCGCGACCTGCCGATCGCGGCGCTGGAACTGGACGAAGGGGAGCATCAAGCTCTTACGCGGGCGGGATTACGGACCCTGGGGGATCTGGACGATCGACCGAGTGCACCCTTGGCTGCGCGCTTCGGGACGGACCTGCCGGTGCGGCTGGCGCGCATCCTGGGTCAGGAGGATGTGCGGATCACGCCGCTTCGCCCCCCGCCGCCTTGTGTCGTCGACCGGATCCTGTTCGAGCCGATCACGGAGATGACCGACGTCGAGGCGGTGATCGGCGACCTGGTGGTCGAGGCCATGGCCTGGCTGGAGCAGCGCCGTCTGGGTGGCCGGGCGTTCGCGGTGGCCTTCTTCCGGATCGACGGCGTGACGCGGCGGATCACGGTGCGGACCGGGCGGGCGACCCGCGATGTGCCAGGCGTGATGCGGCTGTTCAGGGAGCGGCTGGCGGCCCTGATCAATCCTCTGGACGCCGGATTCGGCTTCGATCAGCTGCGCCTGACCGTGCCGGTCACGCAGGCTCTGATACCGGTTCAGCCGGGGTTCGAGGCCGAGGGAAGGGATCATGAAGATCTGGACCGGCTGATCGATCGTCTGACCGCGCGGCTCGGCCCCGAAGCTGTCGGTCGGTTCGAGCCCGTCGAGTCGCATCTGCCCGAACGTGCCGCGCGTCTGGTCTGGGCCGGACGACGTCAGGGCCAGACCGCCTGGCCCGCGCGCGACCCCGCGTCCCCGCCGTCGCGCCCGTTCCAGATGTTCGATCCGCCCCAGTCGATCGAGACCGTCTCCCTGGCTCCCGACGGCCCGCCCGCACGCTTCCGCTGGCGGCGGGTGACCCATGCGATCGTGCGTGCCGAAGGACCCGAACGGATCAGTGCGGAATGGTGGCGCGGCCATGGTCACCGCACGCGGGACTACTATCGTCTCGAGGATCGTCAGGGGCGACGATTCTGGGTGTTCCGCGCGGGCCTCTATGGCGAGGAACGCGAGCCGAGCTGGTATATCCACGGGTTGTTCGCATGACCGGTCCCCGATCTGTGCCCGCCTATGCAGAGCTGGTCGCAGCCAGCAACTTTTCCTTCCTGCGCGGAGCCTCGCATCCGAAGTCGCTGGTGCTGTCGGCGATCCTGAGGGGTCACACCGGTCTCGGACTGGCCGATCGTAACACCGTCGCGGGCGTGATTCGGGCCTGGAGCGCGCTGAACACCCTGCGTGAAGAGGGGTTGTCGCCGCCGGAAAAGATCAGAGACGGCGGCTCGCCCGGCGAGACCATCTATGTTGATGACCCCATGAACGACCCGGCCCTGTCGGACCTCGTCAAGGAACGGGCGAGGGGCTTTCACCTCGCGACCGGTGCGCGTCTGGCCTTCAACGACGGCACCCCCGACATCGTGGCCTATCCGGAGACTCGGGCGGGCTGGGGGCGGCTGACACGGCTCTTGACCCTCGGCAACCGACGGGCGGTCAAGGGCCAGTGCGAGATCGGCCTGCGCGACCTGCTTGCCGATCCCCAAGACCTGCTTCTGATCGTCATGCCAGACCGGCGACTGGAGGGCTTGCTGCCCTTGCTGACCGATCTGGACTCGGCCGTCCCTGGATCGGTCTGGCTGGCGGCCGCGATGTTGCGACAGGGCGACGACCGGCGTCGGTTGGCACGACTGAAGGGTCTCGCTCACGCCACGGACGTGCCGCTGCTGGCGGTGAATGACGTGCTCTATCATGATCCGTCGGAACGCGATCTTCAGGACGTGCTCACCTGTATCCGCGAGGGGGTGACGATTCAGGCGGCGGGGCGTCGGCTGCTGGCCAATGCCGAACGCCACCTGAAAGCGCCCGTCGAGATGGCGCGTCTGTTCGCCGATGCACCAGAGGCCCTGGCCGAAACGCAGCGACTGCTGGCGCGCGTCCGGTTCGATCTGAAGGACCTAAGCTACAACTATCCGCAGGAGCCGACGCCGCCGGGCTGGACGTCGCAGGCCTGGCTTGAAGACCTGACGTGGCGGTTCGCCCGGACCCGCTATGGCGATGAGATACCCGCAAAGGTCGCGAACCTGCTGCACAAGGAACTGGCCTTCATCGAGGCCCAGGATTTCGCGCCCTATTTCCTGACCATCCACGACATCGTCCGCGTGGCCAACTCCAAGGGCATCCTGTGCCAGGGGCGGGGATCAGCGGCCAATTCGGCGGTCTGCTACGTGTTGGGGATCACCTGTGTCGACCCGGTCGAGAACGACCTCTTGTTCGAGCGCTTCTTGTCGGACGAGCGAGGCGAGCCCCCCGACATCGATGTCGATTTCGAGCACGAGCGGCGCGAGGAGATCATCCAGCACATTTACGACCGCTATGGTCGCCATCGGGCCGGGATCGCCGCCACCGTCATCCGCTATCGCCCCAAAAGCGCGATCCGCGAGGTCGGAAAGGTCCTGGGCCTGACCGAGGACGTCACCGCGCGCCTGGCCGCCAGCCAGTGGGGCAGCTGGGGCTCCGAGATCGGCGACAAGCATGTCGAACAGGCCGGGCTCGATCCCGCCAATCCGATGATCATGCGGGCGGTCGGGATGGCGACGCGCCTTCTGGGTTTTCCGCGTCACCTGTCCCAGCACGTCGGCGGCTTCATCCTGACCCAGGATCGACTGGACGAGATGGTCCCAATCGGTAATGCCGCCATGCCGGACCGCACCTTCATCGAATGGGACAAGGACGATATCGACGACCTGAGACTCATGAAGGTCGATGTATTGGCGCTGGGGATGCTGACCTGCATCAAGAAGGCGCTGGACCTGATGCGCGATCACGACGATGCGGCCTATGAGCTGCATACCGTCCCGACCGAGCAGGCCGACGTCTACGACATGCTGTGCCGGGGCGATTCGATCGGCGTGTTCCAGGTCGAGAGCCGCGCCCAGATCAACATGCTGCCGCGCCTGAAGCCGCGCACCTTCTACGATCTGGTGATACAGGTGGCGATCGTACGGCCCGGTCCGATCCAGGGCGACATGGTCCATCCCTATCTGCGCAGGCGGGCTGGGATCGAGGAGCCCGAATATTCCCGACCCGGCCCGCCGCACGATCCCGACGAGCTGAAGAAGGTGCTGCACAAGACCCTGGGCGTCCCCCTGTTTCAGGAACAGGCGATGAAGGTCGCCATGGTCGCCGCCGAGTTCTCACCGAAGGAGGCCAACGGTCTGCGCAAGGCCATGGGCACGTTCCGGGGCGACGGCACCCTTTGGAAATACGAAGGCCGGATGGTCAATCGCATGGTCGAGCGCGGCTACGACACCGCCTTCGCCCAGCGCTGTTTCGACCAGATCAAGGGATTCGGCTCCTACGGCTTTCCCGAAAGCCATGCCGCCAGCTTCGGCAAGCTGGTCTATATCTCGTCATTCATCAAATGCCGCTATCCGGCGGCCTTCGCCTGTGCCCTGCTGAATTCGCAGCCGATGGGCTTCTATGCCCCGGCCCAGATCGTGAGGGACGCGCAAGAACACGGCGTCGAAATCCGTCCGATCGACGTCAACCTCAGCGACTGGGACAACGGGCTGGAAGGGCCGCCGGGGGCGCTGGCACTGCGGCTGGGTTTTCGCCAGATCGACGGGTTCCGGCAGGAATGGGCCGAGCGACTGACGGCCGCACGCGACCGCGCATTCGAGGGCGTGGAGACCCTTGCCCGACGCGCGACCCTACCGGGAGCGGCGATGCGAAAACTGGCCGACGCCGATGCTTTCCGCTCGATCGGGCTGGATCGACGCGAGGCGCTGTGGGCGGTGCGGCGCCTGCCAGACGACGCGCCGCTGCCGCTGTTCGCCGCCGCCGACGCACGAGAGCTGGGCGAGGAGGCCGATGCGCGCCTGCCCCGTATGCGGCTGGGTGAGCATGTCGCCGCCGACTATCAGACTACTCGCCTGTCGCTGAAGGCTCATCCGATGGCGATCCTACGGCCAGTCTTCGCGGCGGAAAGTATGCTGACCTGCGCCGAACTGGAGACGAAACGAAGCGGCACCAGGGTGCGCACGGCCGGCGTCGTTCTGGTGCGTCAGCGACCGGGCAAGGGCAATGCCATCTTCATCACCCTGGAGGACGAGACCGGCGTGACCAATCTGGTTTTGTGGGCACGGATGTTCGAGGAATACCGCCGGGTCGTCATGGCCGCTCGATTGATGGGCGTGGAAGGTGTGGTCGAGAAAAGTCCTGAAGGTGTGGTCCATCTGATGGCTCACCGGGTGTTCGACCGTTCCGCCGAACTGAACCGGCTATCGGAGGGTCACATCGCCGAGATAACCCTGAGCCGCGCCGATGAAATCGCCCTGCCACAGTATCCGCGCGGCCCGATCCACACCCATCCTCGCAATGCGCGCATACTGCCTGGATCGCGCGACTTTCACTGAACCAGGTTGATGCTCGAGGTCAGCCTGGAACAATCATGCTCAACCTGACCGGGCATTGCTCGGCGCTTAATTTTTCGACCTTTACGTGCATTTAACGCTGAGGTTGTAGCTCTACCTCTATGAAAAGGGGAGAGCCATGCGTGCAAGACACCCGCTACCTCATCAATCGGAGCAAGGCTCAGCTGCTGTTGAGTTTGCGCTGGTTGGTCCACTTTTCATCTTTCTGATTATCGCGACGGTTGTGTACGGCAGCTGGATGTGGATGGCGCAGGGCGTTCAGAGCCTCGCGGCAGAGGGCGCTCGCGCCGCGCTAGCGGGCATAAACGCTGAGGAGCGCGCAGATCTTGCTCGTACTGCGGTTACGGGATCTGTGGACGGCTCCACAATCCTGGAACCGGAATCCTTACATGTGTCGGTGAGCGACGATGGAAGTGCAATACGTGTGATCGTCACATACGATGCCACCCACCACCCCCTGCTGGCATTGGCCGGTCTGGTGCCACCACCCCCGCAGACGATTCGCCGCGAGGCAGTCGTAAGAACAGGTGGTTACTGATGCGATGGTCGCTTCGGACCCTGTGGATCGACTGCAGAGGAGGCATTGCCATCATGGCGGCTGTCGGTGCCGGTATCGCCTGCCTGCTTGCTGCGATCATCATTGATGGTGGGTCGATTGCCCTTTCTGCAAGAAGGGCGCAGACGGCAGCCGATCTTGGCGCTTTGGCGGCTGCGCGAGATTTGGCCGACGCTCATAGCGCTGCGCAAGCCACAGCCGTGGCCAACGTCGGACCGGACTTGAAGGTCACAACCATGCTTGGCAGCTATGCGCCAGACGCTTCCATCGCGCCCGACCAGAGATTCAGGCCACGCCATGCCGACATCAATGCCGCGAAAGTTACAGTCGTCATGCCGGCAAAGGTATGGTTCGCACGATGGGTCCTTGGGAGATCTCGTGTCGAGGTATCGCGGACGGGTATCGCGGCGGTTCGCTCCACCCAGCCCATGGCAACTTTCTCGATTGGTTCAAGACTCGCCAAACTTGATGGCGGGCTCGCCAATCAAATCCTGAGCGGCCTTACGGGCAGTCAGGTATCGCTGAGCATCATGGACTATCGCGCATTAGCCGAAGCGAATGTCGATTTGTTGAAATTCACGGACAGTCTCGCGACGCATGCGGGCGTAACGGCCGGAGACTACGATACGCTGCTGCGTCAGGAGGTCGATGCTGGAGCCGCCTTGCGGATTCTGGAGTCGTTGACCGACGGTGCCGACAATGGACTGAATCGGCTCGCGCAAGCGGCTGATGGACAGAATTTTCGGATTGGTGAACTGATCGGGGCCGAGGCGGGAGCAGAACAGGGGCTGCGTGGTGGATTGGAGGTCGGCGTTTCGGCCCTAGATCTGACCAACGCTATGCTCGAACTGTCTAGCGGTGATCGTCAGGTGGCGTTAGATTTGGGAGCACAGGCTGGGCTAGCCGATCTGGACGTCTGGCTGGCAATCGGTGAGCGTCCTAACCGCTCGCCCTGGTTGGCCGTTGCAAAGTCGGGTCAACCCATCATCCGCACGGCTCAGGCACGACTGTATGTCGAGGCTCGCACATCAAGCAGCCTGTCGGGATTGGCACAAGTCAGAATTCCCTTGCTGGTGGAATTGGCCTCGTCCGAAGCGCGACTGGAGCGGATCGATTGCCAAGGCGCACGGTCGGTGAAAATCGGTGTGCGGCCGGGTGTGGCGAGAGCTAGAATTGGCTCCACAAACATCGCGGCCTTGCGCAACTTCAAGTCTGCACCGGTGGTTCAGTCCGCTTCGCTCGTCAATGTCGCCGGGCTGGCGGTTGTCAAGGCGACGGCAGACCTTGAGGTCGCGGATCGCAGTTTCAAAACTGCGACTTTCAGCGACGCGCAGATCGGCAGCCAGACCCCGCAGACCGTAAAATCCACCGAGCTTGCTTCCAGCCTGGCATCCTCCCTGCTTAGCCGAATGGATCTGGATGTAAAAATCGTAGGGCTTGGTTTAGGGCTGAGCAATCTGACTCAATCTCTCAACAACTTGCTCTCGCCATTGGGCCCGGCGCTGGATGGCACGATCAACAGAGTGCTGGAGGCCCTTGGTTTGTCTTTTGGCGAGGCAGACGTGGTGGTGCATGGCGCGAGGTGCCCGACTGATCATGGCACCGCCTATCTGGTGGGCTGATCGCTGTCGCGGTGAACGTCTTGCCAAGGCGAAAATGTGGCGCAAATATCTCGGAAAGCGGAGAGATCGTCATGAAAGCGTCGCTGGCATTTGGAACGGCTCTGCTGGTTTCAGCGGGGCCAGCGGTAGCCGAAAATTGGAACACCGTATCTCGGACGCCCAACAATGCCTTTATGGTCGAGGTGGATGCCGTCTCGACGGTGGGCGAGATTACGGTTGTGCCTGTCGCAACCGTGCCGCGTCGCGGCGAGGCTACGGACTACAGCCATTCTGTTGAAACCTATGAATTCAAATGCGGAGCCGGACAGTGGCGAACTGCCGGTATCGTCGAATACGGCACTGATGGAGCCGAAATAGGCCGCATCCCCGAAGAGGGCGGCAGTTGGGAACAGACCCGAGCGAACACCCTGCCGGATTTCCTGAAACAAATTGCATGTGAGGGTGCCCGCGCGGACCCGCCAACCTGGCCCTCAATCAAGGCATTTGTTGACGGCGGGCGAGTGCTGCCGAACTTTTAGGCGTCCACGGCCGCGTCCAGCGCATTAGCCTGGATGAACTCGCGGCGCGGTTCGACGACATCGCCCATCAGCTTGGCGAACAAGTCCGACGCGTCCTCCTGATGCTCGACCGAGACCTGCAACAGGGTGCGGGCGTTGGCGTCCAGCGTCGTCTCCCACAGCTGTTCGGGGTTCATCTCGCCCAGACCCTTGTAGCGCTGGATGGCGAGACCCTTCTTGCCCGCGTCCAGCACGGCCTCGAGCAGGTCCAGCGGACCGCGGATGGTCACCGACTTGTCCTTGCGACGATAGATCGAGGGCTGGTCGAACAGGCCGTCGAAGGCGACCGAACGTTCGGCCAGACGACGGGCGTCCAGCGAGCGCAACAGGGTCTCCTCCAGCACGATGCGTTCGGTGACGGCGCGGCGCACGCGCTCGAACACCACGGCTCCCTGGGCTCCCGCCGCACCGGACCATTCGCCGTCGCCTTCCTCGGCATAGAGGTTCAGACGCGCCGCCGCGCGAGCCGGATCGGCCGCCTCCTCATCGAACAGACCGGCCAGGGCTGCCTGCTCGATCGCGAAGGCCGGAGCGCGCTGCGACAGGCGATCGACGCCCGCCTTGAACGCCTTGGCCTCGCGCACCAGGGACTGCAGGTCCATGCCGGTGCGACGCTCGCCGGTCGGCAGGTCCAGTTCGGCCTCCGATGAGCCCTCCTCGATCAGATAGGCGTCCATCTCGGCCTGATCCTTGAGGTAGCGCGACTGCTTGCCCTTGGAGACTTTGTAGAGCGGCGGCTGGGCGATGTAGACGTGCCCGCGCTCGATCAATTCGGGCATCTGGCGATAGAAGAAGGTCAGGAGCAGGGTCCGGATATGGGCGCCGTCGACGTCGGCGTCCGCCATCAGGATGATCTTGTGATAGCGCAGCTTGTCGGCGTTGAAGTCGTCGCGGCCGATGCCGGTGCCCAGCGCCAGGATAAGGGTGCCGATCAGGTCGGATGACAGCATCCGGTCGAACCGGGCCCGCTCGACGTTCAGGATCTTGCCGCGCAGGGGCAGGACGGCCTGGTTTTCTCGGTTGCGGGCCTGTTTGGCCGAACCGCCGGCGGAGTCACCCTCGACGATGAACAGTTCGGACTTGGCCGGATCGCGCTCCTGACAGTCGGCCAGCTTGCCGGGCAGGCTGGAGATTTCCATGGCCGTCTTGCGCCGCGTCAGGTCCCGCGCCTTCCTGGCCGCCTCGCGGGCGGCAGCGGCCTCGATGATCTTGGCGACGATCTGCTTGGCCTCGGCAGGGTGTTCCTCGAACCATTGCGACAGCCCCTCGGTGCACAGGCCCTCGACGGCCGGGCGCACTTCTGACGACACCAGCTTGTCCTTGGTCTGGGAGCTGAATTTGGGATCTGGCACCTTGACTGACAGGACGCAGGTCAGGCCCTCGCGGGCGTCCTCGCCCGAGACCGAGACCTTCTCCTTCTTGGCGGCCCCGGCGGCCTCGATATAGCCGCTCATGACCCGGGTCAGGCTGGCCCGGAAAGCCGACAGGTGCGTGCCTCCATCCCGCTGGGGGATGTTGTTGGTGAAGCACAGCATGGTCTCGTGATAACTATCGTTCCACCACAGGGCGAGGTCGAGCTCGATCCCCTCCTTCTTGCCGCGGATGACGATGACGTCCTTCAGGATCGGCGCCTTGGACTTGTCCAGATGGCGCACGAAGGCCTCGACGCCGCCTTCGTAATGCAGGATTTCCTCGAACGGTTCGGCCCCGCGATCGTCGCGCAACTTGATGACCACGCCCGAGTTCAGGAAAGCCAGCTCGCGCAGGCGATGCTCCAGCGTCTTCAGGTCGAAGTCGATGTGGCTGAAGGTGGTGACCGAAGGATAGAAGGTGACCTCGGTGCCGGACAGGGGCTGGCCAGCCTTGTCGCCCGTCTCACGGATGGGGGCATCGCCGGTGACGGTCAGGCTTTCGACCGTGTCGCCGCGCTCGAACTTCATCTCGTGGCGCTTGCCGTTGCGATAGATCTTCAGCTTCAGCCAGTCCGACAGGGCGTTGACGACCGAGACGCCCACGCCGTGCAAACCGCCGGAGACCTTGTAGGAGTTCTGGTCGAACTTCCCGCCCGCATGCAGCTGGGTCATGATGACCTCGGCGGCCGAGACGCCCTCTTCGCCGTGGATGTCGGTCGGAATTCCGCGGCCGTTGTCGGTGACAGTGACCGAACCATCGGCATTCAGAATGACCTGAACCAGATCGGCGTGCCCGGCCAGAGCCTCGTCGATCGCGTTATCGACCACCTCATAGACCATGTGGTGCAGGCCCGAGCCGTCGTCGGTGTCGCCGATGTACATGCCGGGCCGTTTGCGAACGGCGTCCAGGCCCTTCAGGACCTTGATGGAATCGGCACCGTAGGCGGCCTCTTCGGCGGTATCGGCGTTGCGCGCGGTCTCGTTGTTTTCGGTCATCTAATCGGTCGGTGAAACGCCCCCTGATCGGGGCCTCTGAAGGCGGCGGCCAAACCGCCTTGAACGGACTGTTTTCGGGCCACGAATCCGATCCGCGCCACAGCCCGAGATATATAGGAATTTGCGGGTGAATTGCGAGGAAAAGCGGGGGTGTTCGGACCTAGCCAATTCCAGCGATCTATTCGACCTCGAACCGCCCGTCAGACACTCGGACAAACTGCGCGCGGCCCTTCAGTGGTGCGAACAGATCGGCCTCCGTGCCGGTCATGAAGGCCTGCAGGCCCAAGGTCTCGATCTCGTCGAACAGGGCGGCGCGGCGGGCCGTGTCGAGGTGGGCAGGGGCCTCGTCCAGCAGCAGGACGGGCGGGGCGGCGTCGGTGGCCAGGCGCGCGATCTGGGCCAGGATCAGGTTCAGGACCAGGGCCTTCTGCTCGCCGGAGGAGCCCTCGGCGGCGGGGCGGTTCTTCTCGCGGTGGAGCGCGGTCAGGTCGGAGCGGTGCGGGCCGAACAGGGAGCGACCGGCGGCGGCGTCGCGCGGGCGGGCGCGGGCCATGCCGTCGCGGATATGGGCGGCGATGGTGTCGGCCTCGGCCCCGCTGGCGGCCAGTTGCTCGGCCTCACCGGTCAGGCCCAGATCGGCCTGGGGGAAGGGTCGGTCGGCGCGGGAGTCGATGGCGGTCTGGAGCGTGGCCAGGGCATCAGCTCGGGCCAGGGCGGCGCGGGCCCCGGCCTCGCCCAGGCGAATCTCCAGGGCGTCGAGCCACAGGGGGTCGGCGGGAGCGCCCTCCACTCCATCGGTCAGCAGGCGCAGCCGCTCGCGCAGGGCCTTTTCATAGGCAGAGATGGCGGCGGCATGGGACGGGTCGGCGGCGAAGACCAGCCGGTCAAAAAACTTCAGCCGATCGGCCCGGGCGTCGGAGAACAGCCGGTCCTGTTCCGGCGTGGCCCAGACGGGCCGCAGATGATCCAGCAGGCGACCGGGCGGCGCGGTTTCTCCGTCGATGCGGACGATGCGGCGAGCGGCCCCGGCGGACTGGACGCCGGTGCCCAGCCTGGTCTCGCCCTCCCCGTCTGTCAGCACCGCGGCGACGGCCCAGGCCCGACCGGTCGCCTCGCCGGGTTCGCGCCGCCCCATCTCGGGCGCTGTCGCGCCGCGCAGCCCCCGGCCCGGCGTGAACAGGCTGAGCGCCTCCAGCAGATTGGTCTTGCCCGCCCCGTTCGGTCCGTGGAGCACGACGGTGCCCGCCTGGATCGGCAGGGTGGCCGAGGCATAGGAGCGGAAGTCGGTGAGGGTGAGGGTGGTGATCAAGGGCCGACCCTACAACGTTGTCATTGCGAAGACGTCGATCATCATCCGTAACGCAGCCGCCATTCTTCGAGCTGGCTTGCGAAGTCTTCAGGGCGACCCGGCCAGCCGAAACCGATGGCCTGTTGCAAGGCCCCATCTGTCGAGCCGCGCGGACCCACGCCACGCCGATAGCGGAAGCCGACAAACTGCCGATGCCGCCGACGGTCATAGCCGACCTCGATCGCCTCGATGTCCCGCCAGGCTACGGTTGCGCGAGACAACAGTCCGAATATCTCTATCGCCTCGGCTGTCAGCACCAGATAGGGCGGTCGAAACAGACTGACGACAAGCCCTCCGATAATCGCAGAGATCAAGATGGCGCTCAGGCCGAGCGTGAGCACTACAAGTATCTGTACCGGGCGGCCGAGGTCGGCAAACACCACAGCATTTGAACCAGTCGCGACAGGATAGAGGCTTGCGCCGAGAAAGAGCACCAGGGCGATCATGATCGAGAGCGAGATCAGAGTCTTGCCGCGATCTACCCTTACGACGACGCCCTCGGCCTCGACTGCGGTCACACTCGCAGCGGCATCAGCACATACTGAACGCCGGGATCGCCCGGATCGAGGACCAGCGTAGGCGAAGCCGGGTCGGCGAATTTGAAGTGGGCGGTTTCGCCGGTGATCTGGCCGGCGACGTCCAGCAGGTAGCGGGCGTTGAAGCCGATCTCGAAAGGTTCTTCGGAATAGCCGATCTCGACCTCCTCGACGCCCTGGCCCGCCTCCATGTTGCGCACGGTCAGGGTGACGCGGTCCAGATCGAAGGCCAGTTTCACGCTGCGGCTCTTCTCGGCCGAAATAGTGGCCACACGATCGACGGCGGAGGCGAAGACCGCGTTGTCGATGTCGGCCTGTTTGTCGTTCCCCTTGGGGATGACGCGCATATAGTCGGGGAAGGCGCCGTCGATGACCTTGGACGTCAGGGACGCCTGGCCGAACTCGAAACGGATCTTCTGGGGCGACACCATCACCTCGACCGGGCCGGAGCCGTCGTCCAGCAGGCGGCGGACCTGGTCGACAGTCTTGCGCGGGACGATGACGCCAGGACTGCCGGCGGCACCCTCGGGCGCAGGAGTCTCGGCCAGGGCCAGGCGGTGACCGTCGGTGGCCACGGCGCGCAGCAGGGGAATGCCCGCCTCGGCCACCGTGTGCAGATAAAGGCCGTTCAGATAGTAGCGCGTTTCCTCGGTCGAGACGGCGAAGCGGGTCTTGTCGATCAGCCGGGCCAGGTCTTCCTTGGGCAGGGCGAAGCGGCTGCCGGAGGTGTCGGTGGACATGACCGGGAAGTCGCCCGCGGGAAGGACCGGCAGGTTGAACTTGGACCGCCCGGCCGAGACCGTCAGGCGCGGATCGTCGCCGTTGTAGGTCAGGGAGACCTCGGCCCCGTCCGGCAGCTTGCGGATGATCTCGTACAGGGTGTGGGCGGGCGCGGTGATCTGACCCTCGACCTGGACCTGGGCCTCGGCCTCGTCGACCATCTCCATGTCCAGATCGGTGGCGGCGAAGGCCAGCTTGTCGCGCCCGGCGCTGAGCAGGACGTTGGACAGGATGGGGATGGTGTTCCGGCGTTCGACGACGCTCTGGACGTGGCCGAGGGCCTTGAGGAGCGCGGAACGTTCGATGGTCAGCTGCATGTGGTCTCGCCCGCCGGCGGCGACTCAGGCGTCGCCGCAAAGATAAGGGCCTTGGACACTAGCGGATTGGTGGCCGGGAGCAAGGAAGGGTCTAGGGGCTAGGGGTTAGGTTCTAGGGAGGATGTCGCGGGCACCTGTGGACAATCCCTAAAACCTAGAACCTGGAACCTGATCCCTAACCCCGCAGCTTGCGCGTCAGCGTCTCGACGTCGCGCGCGATCTGGTCGTCGGCGGCGATCAGTTCCTCGACCTTGCGCACGCCGTGCAGAACAGTCGTGTGGTCGCGCCCACCGAAGCGGCGCCCGATGTCGGGATAGGAGCGGGTCGTGTGCTGCTTGCACAGCCACATGGCGATCTGGCGCGGGCGGGCCACGGCGCGGGTGCGGCGCTCGCTCAAGAGGTCGGCCTGTTTCAGGCTGAAGTGGTCGGCGACGGTCTTCTGGATCTCGTCGACGGTGATGCGGCGCTCCGGCCCGCCGCGCAGGGCGGAGCCGAGCAAGCCTTGCGTCTCGTCAACGCCCAGGGTGGACAGGCGCGTACCGGCCACGGCGGCCAGGGTGTTCACGGCCCCCTCCAGCTCGCGCATCGAGCCGGGGGTGCGATCGACCAGATGTTCCAGCACATCGGCCTGGACCTCGCCCGAGACGACGCCCAGACGGGCCAGGGCCTGCAGGCGGTTGCGGGCGACGGCCAGTTTCAGCTGGCGATCGGCGGGCTCGACCGGGCAGGTCAGGCCCGAGGCCAGATGGCTGCGCAGGCGCGGCTCGATCTCGGTCAGGGCCATGGGCGGGCGGTCGGCACTGAGCACGATCTTCTTGCCGTCCTCGATCAGGCAGGTGAGCGTGGCCAGCAGCTCTTCCTGGGTCGAGGCCTTGCCGCCGACGAACTGGACGTCGTCGATCAACAGCATGTCGGCGCTGCGCAGGCTTTCCTTGAAGGCCGCGGTCGAGCGGTCCTGCATGGCGCGCACGAAGGTCGACAGGAAGCGTTCGGCGGTCAGATAGACCACCTTGGCGTCAGGGCGCAGGCGCTGGGCCTCCCAGGCGATAGCGTTCAGCAGGTGGGTCTTGCCGTAGCCATAGGGGCCGCAGAAGAAGATCGGATTGAAGTGGCCGTCGGCCCAGGCGGCGGCCTGGCGGGCGATGGCCAGGGCGAAGGCATTGCCCTGCCCTTCCACGAAGCTGTCGAAAGTCAGGCGGTCCTGCAGGCCGGCGGCGCGGACGGCGCGCTCGCCATCGGCCACGGGGGCCACGGTCGGCATGGGGATGGGGGCGGCGACGACGGCGGCCCCCTCGGCGCGACCGGCCGCGACCTGGGAGGCGGGCGCGACGGAACCCATTTCGGCGCGGCAGCGGACGTCCAGACGGCGGTTCAGGCCATCAAGGCCCAGCCACAGCTCGTTCATGCGGCGCAACGCGTTCTTGCGTACCCAGTCGCGCGCATAGGCCGTCGGCGTCACCAGGATCAACTGACCGGCCCCGTCGGCCCGCACGGCCGACGGCGCAATATAGGAGCTGAAGGGCCCATCGCCGATCTCGGCCCGCAGACGGTTGGCCGCCTCGGTCCAGATGTGATCCGGATCCGTCATCCCCGCCATCAAAACGCCCCCACTCATCGGTCAGCCACCCGCATTGAAAACCCATCACCGGACGCGCTTCGCAGAGCCGCCTGGATCAAGGCACGACTTCTCCGGTCCCTCGAAGCGGTGCTTCAACGGCGGGGTCGAACTCTTGAAAAGGCGTCTCACGCCGTCGCGAAATCAGGTCTCGCGCCGTCTTCATCCGTGAGGGATGGAAGTGCGTCAGAGGCCCAAACTTACGCCCCGCGCCGGGTGCGTCAACGCTGATTCGCGCACCGAATTGAAGTTAAAATCGTTGACTCCGCTAAAGCCCTAAGCCGCTTGAAAAAAAACCGTGTTCACCATAACCGGCGACCCGATTCCGGGCTCAATCGCTTAGCCGCGCACGTGCAAACGGCGAGAGAGCCTGAGCCCTCTCGCCGTTGAAATCCTTCATCTTTACCATGACAGGCCCGTGAAAGGCCGTCCGGTGCCCGATGGATCAGGCGGCCGACATCTTCTTCAGCTGGGCGGCCAGACGACCGACCTTGCGCGAGCCCGTATTCTTGTGAACGACGCCCTTGGAGACGGCGCGCATCAGCTCGGACTGGGCCTCGATGAAGGCGGTCTTGGCGGCACCGGCGTCACCACCCGAAACGGCTTCCTGGAACTTGCGCAGGAAGGTGCGGACGCGCGTGCGGCGCGCCTTGTTCACTTCGGTGCGGGCGGCGATCTTGCGGATCGCCTTCTTGGCGCCGGCGTTGTTGGCCATCAGTCAAAACCTATCGTGCGAAAGCGCTGCGGAAACGTCCGTCTCCGGCGCAGGAACCTCAAGAGCGGGCGGCTATAGCGGAAAGGCCGCGGGGAGGCAAGGCGGCTCTCAGCGCCCCGTGAAGACCGGTTTCCGCTTCTCGACGAAGGCGGCCATGCCTTCCTTCTGGTCCTCGAAGGCGAACAGGCTGTGGAACAGGCGGCGTTCGAACTGGACGCCCTGGGTCAGGGTGGTCTCCAGCGCGGCGTTGACCATTTCCTTGTTGGCCATGACGGCGAGCGGGCTTTGCGAGGCGATCTTGGCGGCGATCTGGCGGACCTCGTCCAGCAGGGTGTCGTGGGGGACGACGCGCGACGCCAGACCGGCGCGTTCGGCTTCCGCCGCGTCCATCATGCGGGCGGTCAGGACCATGTCCATGGCCTTGGACTTGCCGACCAGGCGGGTGAGGCGCTGGGAGCCGCCGATGCCCGGCGCGACGCCCAGGTTAATCTCGGGCTGGCCGAACTTGGCCTTGTCGGAGGCCACGATGAAGTCGCACAGCATGGCCAGCTCGCAGCCGCCGCCCAGGGCAAAGCCGTTGACCGCCGCGATAATCGGCTTCCTGAAGCGGGTGATGCGGTCGTGGCCCAGGGCGAAATAGTTGCCGGTGTACATCTGGGCATAGGATTGGTCGGCCATCTCCTTGATGTCGGCACCGGCGGCGAAGGCCTTTTCCCCGCTGCCGGTCAGGATCAGGCAGCGGACGCTGTCGTCCTGTTCGATGGCGTCGAGAAAGTCCGCCAGATCCTTGAACAGGGCCGAGTTCAGGGCATTCAGCGCCTCGGGCCGGTTCAGGGTGACCACCGCATAGCCGTCGGCGTGGCGTTCGATCAGCAGATTGGCATAGGTGTCGATCATGGGGGCAGGCTCCGCGTTTGGCCCGGTTTAGCGCGACCTCGGTCCGGGCCGAAACCCCCGGCGTCGGAACTCTTGCCTCAGCTTGACCATTAGGGTGCGCATGGGGGCAAGCGCGATGGACCAGCCGGATGTGATCGTGGTCGGGGCGGGGCCCGCGGGCCTGACGGCGGCGCTGTATCTGGCGCGGTATCACCGGCGGGTTCTGGTCTTGCACGACGGGACCAGCCGGGCGCTGCGCGGGCCGATGGCGCACAATGTGCCGGGGTTTCCCGACGGGATCGCGGGCAAGGCGCTGGTGCAGATCATGGAACGTCAGGCGATGGAGTATGGCGCGACGATTGCCGAGGCGCGGGTCGAGGATATCCAGCAATCGGGCAACGGCTTCGTGCTGAGCGGCGGGGGCCGGACCTGGCGGACGCGGGCCCTGATCATGGCGACGGGCGTGGCGATGAACGAGGTCGACCTGCCCGATGCGGTACACGAAAAGGCCATCGCCGACGGGGTGCTGCGCTACTGCCCGATCTGCGACGGCTATGAGGGCACTGACCGCAAGATGGGCGTGATCGGGGCCGACACCAATGGCGCGGCCGAGGCCCTGTTCCTGCGGCAATATACGAACGATGTGACGCTGATGCCGCTGGCCCACTCCGAGCTGACAGCGGACGAGACGGCGCAGCTGGATCAGGCGGGGGTGACGGTGCTGCACGGCGCGCTGGACCGGCTGGAGCCCACGCCGGACACCATGACCGTGCATCTGACGACGGGCCGGACGGTGACGGTGGACATCCTTTATCCGGCGCTGGGCCTGCGCCCCCGCAGCGAACTGGCGCTGCGTCTGGGCGCGCGGCGCGGAGAGGGTGACTGCCTGGCGGAGGACAGTCCGTTCGGCGCGGGCGTCGAGGGGCTGTGGGCCGCAGGCGACGTGGTGCAGGGGCTGGACCAGATCACGGTCGCGATGGGCCACGGCGCGATCGCGGCGACCAGGGCCCACAACTGGCTGCGCGAACAGGACGGCCACGCCCTGCGCAAATAGGCGTCAGCGGCGGGGGATGAGTGCCAGGGTCAGGCCCGCACGCGACAGCTCGGCCACCACCACCATGGCCAGCAGGGCATTGGCGGCCAGAACCTGGGTGCGCGCAGCGGACAGGTCCATGGTCCAGCCAAACAGACTGGCCGCGGCGAGGCCGGCCGCGGTGATCAGGACCAGGGCGACCAGGATCATCAGGGCGACATGGCTGGCCTTGAGCGCGGCCTGAAGCGTCGGCCCGTCGTCCAGCGCGCGCGACCGTCGGCGGAACAGCCAGGCGATCAGTCCGGTCGCGACCGTCTCGGCCAGGACGATGACGGCCAGGGCCCCCAGGAACCACAGCGCCAGATTGCCGGGATCGCCGCGCCGGAACGACTGGATCACATGACCGAAATAGACGCCCCAGACGATCAGGCCGACAATCAGGCTGATCCAGAGATGAAGCTTGCGCATCAGACCTCCGCTCCGGCCATTTCAACCAGCTTGAGCACCGTATTCCAGTTTCGACCCGTGCCCATGCCCAGCATGCGCGGCGTCGCCTTCTTGAAGATGCCCGACTGGCCCTGCCCGTTCGGGAACCAGAAATAGAGCACGCCGTTCACGGCCTCGACCGCCTCGCCACCCTCAGCCAGTTCACGGCAGGCCTCAAGCGCGCCGGGTTTAATCCCATCCTTCATCACCATGGCCAGGACCTTGGCCGGATGGGCAGCGGCTTCGGCAGGGAAGGGATTGGCAGCGATCAGGTCTGACCACTGCTCAGAAGTCCGGACCATGGCGGCGATCTTCAATCCGAAGGTCTTTTCCATGGCCGCCTCGATGTCGGCCTCCAGAACGGCGGGAGTCTTGCCGCTTTCGACCACCAGATTGCCGCTGGCCAAAAGGGTTCGCGGGTTCTTCAACCCCATCGCCTCGGCCATGGCGCGCTGCTTGTCCACGGGCGCACGTACGCCGCCGGTGTTCATGCCGCGAAACAGGATGATGCGATGGGTCATCTCAGCGCCTCTGGCAGGACGGGCAGTAGAAGGTCGAGCGTCCGGCCTGGACGATGCGCTTGACCGTGCCGGTGCAGCCCTCACCGAGACAAGGCTGGCCCTCGCGGCCATAGACGTCGAAGCGGTGCTGGAAATAGCCCTGGCCACCGTCGGCATTGGCGAAGTCCCTCAGGGTGGCGCCACCCGCGGCGATGGCGTCGTTCAGCACGTCGCGGATGACGGCGGCGAGGACTTCCAGCCGGGGCCGGGAGACCTTGCCCGCCGCGACCAGGGGCGAGATGCGGGCGCGATACAGGGCCTCGCACACATAGATATTGCCCAGGCCTGCAACGATCCGCTGATCCAGCAGGCTGACCTTGATGTTCTGGGCCTTGTTGCGAAAGGCCTCGGCCAGGTGCGCGCCGGAGAAATGATTGCCGAGAGGCTCGGGCCCCATGCGGTCGAACCAAGGGTGCGCTTCGACCGCATCGCTGGGGATCAGGCCCATGAATCCGAAGCGGCGGGCGTCGGCGAAGCCTATGCGGGTGCGGGCCGAGCCCTTCACGGCACACAGGCTGACGTGCTCGTGCTTGCCCGAAATGGGTGCCGGTTCCTCGAACTCGCCCAGCTGTGTGCCGTCCAGCGTAAAGCGCCCGGTCATGCCCAGGTGGGTGACCCAGGTCTCGCCCGTCGACAGCGGCATCAGCAGATATTTGGCCCGGCGGTCGATCCGCTGGACCGTCGCCGCTTCCAGCCGCCGCGCGAAATCGTCGGGAAACGGAAAGCGCAGGTCGGGCCGGTTCTGGCGCACATGAATCAGGCGCGCCCCGGCCAGCACGGGCTCCAGCCCACGGCGGACGGTCTCGACCTCGGGAAGTTCAGGCATGCGAGAGGGATAGCCGCTCTGCATTCGCGGGAGAAGGATGATTGCTACCCTGACCATTCTCGGTTTACGTCGCGTTCGGAGAGGGACCACGACCATGACAGACACACCCGCGAGCGCGCCCGTCAGCGGCGGCAAACGCATCGAACTGACCCTGCGCGCCCTGGTACTGGGCTGTCTGCTGGCCGTCGTGTTCACCGCCGCCAACACCTATCTGGGGCTGAAGGTCGGGCTGACCTTCGCCTCGGCCATTCCGGCGGCGGTCATTTCGATGGCCATACTGCGCATGTTCAGGACGTCGACCATCTGGGAAAACATGACGGTCCAGACCGTCGCCTCGGTCGGCGGAGCCATGAGCTCGATCATCTTCGTGCTGCCGGGCCTCGTCATGGTGGGATGGTGGCTGGAGTTTCCGTTCTGGGAGTCGGTGTTGATCTGCGTTTTCGGCGGCGTGCTGGGCGTGACCTTCTCCATCCCGCTGCGCCGCGCGCTCGTCGTCGAGGCGGGCCTGCCCTACCCCGAGGGCGTCGCGGCGGCCGAGGTGCTGACCGTCGGCTCGCGCGGGGCCGAGCAGACCGAGAGCGCCGTGCGTGAAAATGCGGCCGGCCTGTGGGTCGTGGTGACGGGTGCGCTGGTGTCGGCGGGCTATGCCCTTCTGGTCGCGGGCCGGGTGTTCGCCGCCGAGACGGCGCGTTTCATCAAACTGCCGGCGGCGCTGGGTGGCGGAGCGACCGGCGTGGGCTTCGGCATGCAATTCGCGCTTCTGGGGGCCGGTCACCTGATCGGGCTCAGCGTCGGCCTGGCGCAGCTGTTCGGCCTGATCCTGGCCTGGTGCATCGCCGTGCCGATCCTGACCAGCCCGGACACCATCGCCTGGCTGACCGCCAACGGCATTCCGTCCATCGCCACGACCCTGCCGCCGGGTGCCCCGGCCGAAGAACTGGCCATGACCGTCTGGAGCCGCGAAGTGCGCTTCATGGGCGCGGGCGTCATCGGCGTGGCCGCGATCTGGACGCTGATCAAGCTGGCTGGTCCGCTGATTGGCGGGCTGACCTCGGCGCTGGCGGCCAACCGCCGTCGTCAGGGCGGCGAGGTGCTGGACCGCACCGAGCAGGACATTCCGATCAACATCGTCGCCGGTCTGTCGGTCGCCTGCCTGATCGGCATCGGCTTCATCCTGGCCTTCTTCGCCCAAGGCAATCCGACGCTGGCCGGCTCGACCTGGCTGCTGGTCGGGGGCGGCCTTATCTATGTCATTCTGATCGGCTTCGCCGTGGCCGCCATCTGCGGCTACATGGCCGGTCTGATCGGCTCGTCCAACAGCCCGGTGTCGGGCGTGGGGATCCTGGCCATCGTCATCGCCTCGGTCCTGATGCTGGGCGTGCTGGCGCTGGCCGGCCTGCCCGCCGATCCGTCGGTGGTGGCTTTCGCCCTGATCGTGACGGCCATCGTCTTTGCCGTCGCCGTCATCGCCAATGACAATCTGCAGGATCTGAAGACCGGCCAACTGGTCGGGGCCACGCCCTGGCGTCAGCAGGCGGCCCTGATCGTCGGCGTCGGCGCAGGGGCCATCGTCATTCCCCTGATCCTGAACCTGCTGAACGCCGCCTTCGGCTTCGAGGGCGGACCCAAGGGTATCGCGGACGAGCCTCTGGCTGCACCGCAGGCGACGCTGATCTCGGCCCTCGCGCGCGGGGTCATCGGCGGCGATCTGCGCTGGGACCTGATCGGGCTGGGAGCCGTGATCGGCGCGGTGATCATTGTGCTGGACATCGTTCTGAACAGCGCCACCAAGGGCAAGATGAAGCTGCCGCCGCTCGCTGTCGGCATCGGCTTCTATCTGCCCGCAGCGGTCACGACGATGCTGGTCATCGGGGCGGTGTGCGGCTGGATATACGACAAGGCGATCAAGACGACCCGGTTTGCCGACGTCGGCCGTCGCATGGGCGTGCTTCTGGCTTCGGGCCTGATCGTCGGCGAGAGCCTGTTCCTGGTCATGACCGCGGGCGTCATCGTCGGCACGGGCAATGATGCCCCGTTCGCCATGCTGCCAGAGGGCTCGGCCTGGCCCGCCATGATTGCGGGACTGGTGGTCTTCGCCGGTCTTGCCTTTGCCCTCTATACGTGGGTCCGCAGACAGTCGGCCAAGGTCTGAGCCTTCAATCCGCCCCAAGCGGGCTATAGGGTGGCTTTTCGGCGCGCGCTTCGCTAAGAGGCGCGCGCCTTCCCGCAATTATGCCCCTGCCCAGCGGCCCCTCCGTTCCGGCCGCCCATTCGTGATACTCAAATGAACCTGCGCAACGTCGCCATCATCGCCCACGTCGACCACGGCAAGACCACGCTGGTGGACCAGCTTCTGGCCCAGTCCGGCGTCTTCCGAGCCAATGAGGCGACGACCGAGCGCGCCATGGACTCCAACGATCAGGAGCGCGAGCGCGGCATCACGATCCTGGCCAAGGCCACCTCGGTGCTGTGGAACGGCGAGGCTGGCGAAACCCGCATCAACATCATCGACACCCCTGGCCACGCCGACTTCGGCGGCGAGGTGGAACGAATCCTGGGCATGGTGGACGGCTGCGTCCTGCTGGTCGACGCCGAAGAAGGCGTCATGCCCCAGACCAAGTTCGTGCTGACCAAGGCGCTGAAGATGGGCCTGAAGCCCATCCTGTGCATCAACAAGGTCGACCGCGCCCACGCCGATCCGGACCGCGTCCACAATGCCGCCTTCGACCTGTTCGCCGCCATCGGCGCGACGGACGAGCAGCTGGACTTCCCTCACATCTATGCCTCGGGCCGCGCCGGCTGGGCCACGCTGGACCTGAACCAGCCGTCCGACAATCTGGGCCCGCTGTTCGATCTGATCGTGCGCCACGTGCCGCCGCCCAAACAGGTCGAGAACAAGGACAAGCCGTTCCAGATTCTGAACGTGCTGATCGAGAGCGACCCCTTCCTGGGCCGCCTGCTGACCGGCCGCATCGAGAGCGGCAAGGCCTACCCCGGTCTGGCCATCAAGGCGCTGGATCGCGACGGCAAGACCATCGAACAGGGCCGGATCACCAAGGTGCTGGCCTTCCGCGGCCTGAAGCGCCAGCCGGTCGAAGAAGGTGCCGAGGCCGGTGACATCGTCGCCATCGCCGGTATGTCAAAGGCCACTGTGGCCGACACCCTATGCGCTCTGGAAGTGACCGAGGCCCTGCCCGCCCAGCCGATCGATCCGCCCACCATCTCGATGACCGTTTCGGTCAACGACAGCCCCCTTGCTGGTCGCGAAGGCGACAAGGTCCAGTCGCGCGTGATCCGCGACCGCCTGCTGAAGGAGGCCGAGGCCAATGTCGCCATCCGCGTCACCGAAACCGGCGGCAAGGACGCCTTCGAGGTCGCCGGTCGCGGTGAACTACAGCTGGGCGTTCTGATCGAGAACATGCGCCGCGAAGGCTTTGAGCTGAGCATCTCGCGCCCGCGCGTGGTCTATCAGACCGGCGAGAATGGCGAAAAGCTGGAGCCGATCGAGGACGTCATGATCGACGTCGACGACGAATATTCCGGGATCGTCATCGAGAAGCTGTCGGCCCGCAAGGCCGAGCTGAAGGACATGGGCCCGTCGGGTGCGGGCAAGACCCGCATCCAGCTGTCGTGCCCGTCGCGCTCGCTGATCGGCTATCAGGGCGAGTTCCTGACCGACACGCGCGGCTCGGGCGTGCTGAACCGCGTGTTCAGCCACTATGAGCCGCACAAGGGCAAGATCGAGGGTCGTCTGAAGGGCGTGCTGATCTCCAATTCAGACGGCGAAACCGCCGCCTTCGCCCTGTGGAATCTCGAGGACCGCGGCGTGATGTTCGTCGGGGCCGGCGAAAAGACCTATCAGGGCATGATCATCGGCGAGAACGCGCGCTGGGACGACCTGGACGTCAATCCGATGAAGGCCAAGCAGCTGAACAACATCCGCGCCGCCGGCAAGGACGAGGCGGTACGCCTGACCCCGCCGCGCCGCCCGTCGCTGGAACAGGCCATAGCCTATATCGAGGAAGACGAACTGGTCGAGGTCACGCCCAAGTCGATCCGCCTGCGCAAACAGGTCCTGAACCCCAGCTTCCGCAAGAAGCGCTCGCGCGACGACTAAGCGTCTCGGGACCGATTGAGTTGAGGCGACAGGGCCAGGGCCTTGTCGCCTTTTTCATGCCTGGCGTTTCAATCCCAGCATTCCGCGCCAGCCACCGCTGGTCAGCATGGCGACATCCAGCAGGGCGAAGGCCAGCGGCGTGGAAGGTGGCGCGGCGATAAAGCGGGGCGTCCAGACCGGGCCGAACTTGGCCTTGAAGGCCCGCAAGCCCTGAAACCCGTAGAGCGCCCCACCCTCTTCGAAGACAAGGGCCCCTACCCTTGCGAAGACCGGGGCGAGGCGGCGATCCTCCAGCCCCGACAACGGAGCCATGCCCAGATCGAAGGCGGCAAAACCCTGAGCTTTCGCCCACTGGATCGCACGCACGAACAGATAGTCCATCACCCCGGGCGGCGCGTCCTCCACATGCCGCATCAGGTCGACGGCGATGACCGGAGCAGGTCCGCGACCGGGCATCAGATTGGCGAAGGCGACGACACGCCCGCCCTGACGCACCACGGCCAGAGGTGTGCGGTTCAGATAACCGACGTCGAACCGACCCAGCGAAAAGGCCTTCTCCGAGCCTTCATGGCCCGCCAGCCAGGCGTCGGACACGGTTCGCAGTTGGTCGGCCAAGTCCACCGCCGAGCCGGGTGGCAAAAGCTCGAAATTGGCCCCTTCGCGTTCGGCGCGGCTGACGGCGGTACGCAGGTTCTGGCGCGCCTTGCCCTCCAGCGAGAAAGTAGCCAGGTCGATGACCGCGCTCTCGCCCACCTTGCGCACGGCCAGGCCCAGCGTCGCCAGATCACCCAGCAGGCCTTCGCCCACGGAATAGAAGACCGGCGCGCCGCCGTAGGAATCGGCCAGGGCGGCGAAGTCCCATAACAGGCCGACCCGCTCGTCCCGCCGACCGGCCGGCTCGCCCATGGCGATCCAGCGACGACCGATGACGCGATAGGCCAGGACGCTGTCGCCGCTCGAGCTGAAGAACAGGGCCTTGTCGCCTAGTGTGGAGAGCCAGGCCTCTGGCGCGGCATGATCCGCACGCTCGATCAGTTCAGCCGCACGCGCGACGTCGGCAGGCGAAGCCGGACCGTGACTGCGCGCACCGGGTGCGCTGATCAGGGAACGACCCACGACCAGGACGGTCAGAAGGGCCACGGCCAAGCCTCCGCGCAGAAACCCTGACGCCTGACGATCTGTTAGGAAGGTCCACCACAGCTCATCCGAATAGGTCACGTCGCGATAGACGAAGAAGCCCAGCCACAGGGTTGCCGCCACGGCCACGACCAGCATCAACAGCCAGAAGGGTGACAGGGGCTCGTCCAACCGCGAGCGACGATCGAAGGCCTTGCGGGCCGGGATCAGAAAGGCCGCGATCACGGCCAGTTCGATCGCCTCTTCCCACTCCAGACCCTTCAGAAGGGAAAAGGCCACGCCCGCCAGCAGGACGATGACGGCCGCCCACCACGCCCCGCGACGACGACGCCACAAACCGGCCGACAGCAGGATAAGGGCAAATCCTGCCAGACTGGCGGCAAAGTGGGAAAGATCGATCAGGAACGGCGGGGCCACGCTCAGCAGAGCATCCAGCCGCCCGCCGATCGCCGGTGTCGCCGCCGAGCCCAACAGGACGAGGCCCGCCAGAAAGCTGAGGATGGCGAAGACCTGCGGCGAGGCCTCGAACGCCAGGGCCCCCAGACGCCTGAATAGTCTCCAGCGAACGGGACGGGCCACAGTCATGGCCGACTTAGACCCGGAATCGGCCAAACCCGGCAAGGAAAAGGTCATTTCGGGGCACACGAAACAATCCGCAATGATCCGTGTTTTTATGTCGTGGCGAGCCTCCTCCCGCTCGCGTAATCAAGGTGGATATCATGCGTAAGACCGCGCTTCTCTCTGGTGTCGCCGGCCTGCTTCTGATGAGCGCTCCTGCGTTCGCCCAGGACAGCACGGCTCCGCAGACGCCCCCCGCTCCTCCTGCCCCGGCGACCGCGCCGCAGGAGCCGATGGCTCCGGCCGCTCCGGCCACAGCACCGGCTCAGCCGCAAACCCTGATCCTGACGCCCGGTGCACCCGTGGCTGGCGTTGACGGCACTCCGCTGGGAACCTTGGAAGGAGCCCGCTCCACGCCTGCTGGCCAGGAGCTGACAGTGCGTGGCAGCGACGGTCAACTGCGCGGCGTGCCCGTCTCGGGTGGCGTCGAGCAGAACGGGCCCGGCGTGACCGTCGGCTGGAATGCCGAACAGTTCCGCGCCGCTCCGGCGATCGAAGGTGCTGCTCCGGCAGCTTCGGAGACCGCACCGCCGGCCCCGACGTCGGAGCCGATGACGCCTCCGGCCGCCAGCGAGCCCACGCTGCCCGCCGAACCGACTGACCCGGCTTCGCCGCCGACCACGGACGGTGACGACGACACAACGTCACCCGAGTAAGTTCAGCTCGACGACATGAAGAGGGCGGCCCTTCGGGGCCGCCCTTTTTGCTGCTTGATGCGCAATCTTGAGCCGGTAGCTGCGCCTGGCGGATCGAGCGGACCGTGACCTGAACATATCACACGTCCGCAAAGCGCCTGTCACGTCAAGCTACGGCTGCGAAGAGGATGACCAAGGCGTCGACTGTTGGCGCGGCTCTTGGTGATCCGGCGATGGCCCAGGCACAAAAAAAAGGCGGCTCCGATTGGAGCCGCCTTCTTCTATTCTACTGATCCGAAGATCATGCGCGGCGCTTGACCAGGCCCAGCAGGAACAGCAGCAGGCAGGCACCCAGGAACGCGACGATCAGGGTGACCAAGTTGAAGCCGCCAATGTCGACTCCAAGGAAAGTGCCCGAAATCCAGCCACCCAAGATAGCGCCGACGATGCCGACGATCAGGTTGGTGATCAGGCCGTGGCTACGACCCATGACCTTTTCAGCCAGCCAGCCGGCGACGATGCCGATGATGATCCATCCAATGATACCCATAGTGTAGTCCCTCTCTTCCAAAGCGAAGCTCGCGCAGTAAATGCGCATGCGACAATCAGGTTGCGTGGGTGCCCAAACTCCACCCTCAGCCAGCCCCGATTTTCGCCGCATTCCCCCTGCGCGAGAGCGCGGCATGCCCCTTGCGCCGTGACAGGCGAGTTGTCCCGCATCGGGACAGTTGCAGGGAACGGGCATATGGCTACTGACATCGATCTTCATCTCGGCCGCCGCCTTCGTCGTCGGCGTCGCCTGCTGGGGCTGACCCAGCAACAGCTGGCCCACCAGGTCGGCATCCGCTTTCAACAGATCCAAAAATACGAGTGCGGGGCAAACCGCATCTCCGCGGCCCGCCTGTGGCAGTTGGCCGAGGCGCTGGAATCGCCGGTGAGCTACTTCTACGACGGTCTGGAAGAGGCCATGGAACGGGGAGGCAGCGCCGGTCAGGGCGGCGAGATGTTTTCCAGGAAGGAAACCCTCGACCTGATCCAGGCCTATTATCAACTGGACGAGCGCCCTCGCCGTCGCCTGCTGGACCTCGCCAAGTCGCTCCACGACGGCGAGGCGGCCTGAGGGAGTAGGTAGTAGGCTTCAAGGCCCGGCGAGCGATCGCGTCTGGATAATCGCCGACATCAGACGCTTCCTGATCTAATACTCACTACTCCCTACTCCCCTACCTCACGGCTCCCATGACCGAACACGAACTTTTCGCCATCGATCTGGCCCGGGAAGCGGCAAGGGTCAGCCTGCCGTTCTTTCGGGGCGATTATGAGCAGGTCGACAAAGGCGGGCCGGGCGCATTCGATCCGGTGACCCAGGCCGACCGCGAGGCGGAGGTGGCGCTACGCCGGATGATCGCCGACCGCTATCCCGACCACGGCGTGATCGGCGAGGAGTATGGCGAGGACCGGCCTGACGCCGAGCATGTCTGGGTGCTGGATCCCATCGACGGCACGCGCGCCTTCATCGCCGGCCTGCCGCTGTGGACCAATCTGATCGGCCTGCGTGTGGCGGGACAGCCGGCGGTCGGGATCATCGGCCAGCCATATCTGGACGAGATTTTCGTCGGCGGCCCCTCTGGCGCGCACCTGCTGAAAGGCACCCATTCACAGGCACTCAAGGTGCGCCCCTGCCCGCACCTGACCGAGGCGGTGATCGCCACGACCGACCCAGACATCTTCACCGGGGCCGAGCAGGGGGCCTGGACCCAGGTGCGGGCGGCGGCGCGTCTGGCCCGGCTGGGGTGCGACGCCTATGCCTATGCCATGATCGCGGCGGGGCGGATCGATCTGGTGGCCGAGACCAGTCTGAAGGTCTGGGACTGGTCGGCCCTGGTACCCATTGTCGAATCGGCGGGCGGGGCAGTGACCAACTGGCGGGGCGAGGCGCCCGACGGCAATGGCCAGATTCTGGCTGTCGGGGATGTGTCGATCCGCGAGCAGGCTTTGGTGACCCTCAGGCGCGCGGCGCTCTAGGCCGGCGTCGTGCCGTTTTCCGGCGTGACGGTCGCGGCCATCACGTCGAACTCGTCCAGAAAAACCGCCCGCTTGTCGTCGGTTTCCATGATGACCTCATGCTTGGCCCCCGGCACCTCGACATAGCGGCCGCGCGGTATGCGCCGGGCGGCCCACTGGCTGCTCTGTTTCCAGACCCTGTCATCGTCCGAGGCCTGAACGATGCAGACCGGGATCCGCACGGACCTCAACGCCCCCGTCTTCAGCGCGCGTTCGCCCACAGTCAGTCCGAACGCCAGCCAGCCCCAGGTCGGGCCGCCGACGGCCAGATGCGGGCAGGCATAGAGTTGCTGTCGCCACTGGTCATAGCGGGCCTCGTCCGTGGTGAGGGCGTCCTTTTCAAATGTGTGATCGAAGGGGTCGTCGGCATCGTCCAGCACATATTCCCCGGCCCGCCCATGGCGCAGGTTCCAGCGCACGGCCAGCTTGACCGACCACATGGCTCGCTTGCCGGTCTTGATGCGCAGCATGGGGCCCGACAGGACCGCTCCGGCAAAGCGGGTCTCACCCTGTTCCAGGCTCAAGAGGTTCAGCACGCCCCCCATGGAGTGACCGACCATAATCCAGGGCTTGGGGGCGCGGTTTTCGAACGCGTCGAGAAGGCGGTCATAGTCGTCGAGAAACTCCTCGACGGCGCGGGCGTGACCCTTCAGCCGATCTGGCAGCAGGCGAGCCGAAAGGCCTTGGCCGCGCCAGTCATGCGCCAGAACACACCAGCCCCGAGCCAGAAAGTTGCCTATGACCTCATAGTATTTCTCGATCGGTTCTGTCCGGCCCGGGCTGACCACAACCGTGCCGAGGGGCTTGGACGCAACGAGGCTCGAGGGTGTCCAGAAGGCAGCGCGGAGCCGAAGCCCCCCGGCCCCGCGAAACCATTCGCCCTTGCCGCCGGGCGGAGGCGCAGCACCCGGAACCCCCATCAGGGGCGCATCGGCGGTGAAGGCGGTCGTATCGGTCACTCGGGTTTCCTGAACTTCAAGGTCATGCGATCGCTCTCGCCGATGGCATCGTATTCGGTTCGGTCGAACTCGGGATCGGCAGGCTCACCGCGCGGAGCGGTCAGCCGCAAGGGAGCCAGGGTCTCGACGCCGAAGGGGTGGTCGGTGTCGTCGTCCGGATTGGCATTGATCTCCGACGCCGCGACGAAGGCGAAACCGGCCTCGGCAGCCAGTTGTTTGACGAAGGCCTCCTGCACATAGCCGCTGGCGGCGGCGGGGTCCTGATCCTGCTCGGGGCCCAGGCGGTGTTGCTCGACGCCCAGGATGCCGCCGGGCTTCAGCGCCGCGAAGGCATCGGCAAAGGCCTTTTCGGCAATGCCCGCCGCCATCCAGGCATGGATGTAGCGCATGAACAGGACCATGTCGGCCGTCCCGGCTTCGGCCACAGGGCCGGAGGTCGGGCCGAAGGCGCTGAGGACGATCTCGCCGTAAAGCCTCTTGTCAGTGGTGAAGCGCTGTTCGAAGGCCGCCATCAGCTGGCTCTGGGCCGGGTCGGTCAGCGGGCCGGTCTGGAAACCGGCGGCTATGTATTGGCCCTCACCCTCGGCCAGATAGGGGGCGAGAATTTCGGTGTACCAGCCGCTGCCCGGCCAGAAGTCGACGATGGTCATGGTCGGCTGAAGGCCGAAGAAGCGCAGAGTCTCCATCGGGTGCCGGTCGGCGTCCCGAGCCCGATCGCTGGCCGAGCGCCAGGGCCCCGCGATGGCCCATTCCAGAGATCCCTCGGGTGGACCGGTCGGGCTTTCGGGCACCGCATCGCGGGCCGAAGGCTCCTCTTGGCCACACCCCGCCACGGCGGTCAGACCCAGCGCAGCCGTGCCCGCCAGCCAGGATCGGCGAGAGATCACAAGCCTGCCGTTCGTCCTCGCCTCAGTCATCAAGCCTCCCGTCGGAAACGATCCGTCCGGGAGTAGACAGGTTCACCATCAGGGTCAAAACCTGCGCCTATTCCGGCTTGCGGAAACGCAGGGTCATGCGGTCGCTTTCGCCGATGGCGTCGAAGGCGGCGCGTTCCTCTGCCGTCAGAGTGCGGCCGTCTTGTTCGGAGCGACGCACGGGCGGCAGAGTCCAGACCCCGAAAGGATGATCGCGGTCGTCGGCGGCGTTGGCGTTCAGCTCGCTGCGGGCATCCAGGACGAAGCCGGCGTTCTGGGCCGCGCGGATCACCCAGCTTTCGGGCATGTAGCCGGTCGGGGCGGTTTGGTCGGGGTTCAGGCCATCGAAGCTACGATGCTGTTCGACCGCCAGAACGCCGCCGGGCTTCAGCGCCTTGAAGAAGGCCGCCAGATAGGCATCGGTGCGACCCGCCCGGTGCCAGTTGTGAAAAGCGCGCGCGACGATGACCATGTCGGCCTGACCGTCTTCGACGCCCATGGTTTCCAGCGGGCGGTTGACGGCGACGTAGCGACCGCCGGTCGCCTCGGCATAGGGCTGCAGGATCTGACTCCACCAGCCGGCGCGGCCCGGCTCGATCTCGACCACGGTCAGGCCTGGTCGCAGACCCCAGAAGGTCAGGGTCTCGAAGGGGTGACGGTAGGCGTCGCGGGCCACGTCAGCGGCCGGACGCGCGTCGGAGCCGATGGCGGCCTGAAGCGCGGCGTCTTCCTGAGCAACGGGCGGGGTCATGGCGGCGCGGCGCTCGGCTCTTTGCGCCGGAGTCTCATTGGCGGTCGGCATGGCGGGCAGGGCCTGGGCCAGCACGGTGGAGGGCAGGACGACGGCGGTCAGGGCGGCGAGGGCGAGCAGGCGCATGGGGTCGGTTCCGGATGCGGTGAGCAGTGGCGCTACCCTGACCATCCCCTGCCAACGGGGGCAAGTCTCGATCCGTTGGTCAGGACAGAAGGACGCATTTTCCAGACCCCTTGACGCCGCAAAACGGTTTCCCACCTTGTCTCTCGAGGATGCCGATTTCGGGTCCTCCAGACCGAACGGGGCCGAGCATCGGGCCGTGCGGGCTGATCCCCAACCGCCGTTCCGGGCTTTGAAAACGCGGGAACGGTTCAACCTTGCTGATCCTCAGGAGGATGACATGCGTACTGTCGACTTTACCCCCCTCTATCGTTCCGCCGTCGGCTTCGACCGTCTGGCCAGCCTGCTGGAAAGCGCCGCGCGCACCAGCCAGGAAAACGGCTGGCCGCCCTACAACATCGAGACGACGGGCGAGAACGCCTATCGCATCGAGATCGCCGTGGCCGGCTTCAAGCCCGAAGAGCTGAACCTGGAGGTCAAGGAAAACCTGCTCACCGTCACGGGCCGCAAGACCGCCAATGACGACGTCGAGCAGCGCACCTATCTGCATCGCGGCCTGGCCGAGCGCGACTTCGAGCGCCGGTTCCAGCTGGCCGACTATGTCGTCGTGAAGGGTGCGGACCTGGTCAATGGCCTGTTGTCGATCGAGCTGGCCCGCGAACTGCCCGAGGCGCTGAAGCCCCGCCGCATCGAGATCGGGTCGGGCAAGGCCCTGATCGAAGGCAAAAAGACCAAGGCCGCCTGACTGCAGACGTCAGTGTGAGCTGAGAGAAGGGGTGGCGTTCGCGCCACCCCTTTTTCGTGTCAGGCGTTGATCGCCGCTTCCAGTCCATGCGTGCCGTGGGTATCGGCGTCCGTCAGTTCGGCCTGACGCAGGCAGGCCCCGTGCAGGCGGGCTCTGCTGAGGTCGGCGCCGGTCAGCACCGCCCGCTTCATGTCGGCCCCCGACAGATCGACGCCGCGCAGGGTCGCGCCAGTCAGGTCCGCCGGCAGCAGCCGATCCGCCGCAATCATTAGCGGGCCCAGTTGCGCCCCGCGCATATCCGAGCCGTTCAGTCGCGCATTCTTCAGGCGGGCCCCCCGCAGGTCGGCCCCCTTCAGATTGACGGAGCGCAGATCGGCCCCCTCCAGATGCGCGCCCTGAAGCTGCACTCCTTCCATGTCCAGACCATAGAAGACGGCGCCCTTGGCCGACAGCGCGGTCAGATTGTAGCCGGTGATCGACCGCAGGGCCCGCAGGTCGACCCCGTCGAACACAGACGGCTGACCGGATGCGCCACCGCTTTCGCACCACTGGGCGTGTTCGGCCAGCATGCTGGCGGCGGGCATGCGAGAGACGGGCTCACCCGCAGACTTGGTGTCGGTCAGGGCCCCGGACATGTCCGCCCCGTCGGTGCGCCACATGGCCGATTTCACGCCCACCAGAATGGCGTCGCGCAGATCGGCACCTGACAGGTCCGCGCCGGACAGATCGGCCCCGGCCAGATCCGCCCCTCGGAAGCTGGCCTGTTTCAGATTGGCCCGGACCAGCTTGCAGTCCTTCATGATGGCATCAGAGAAGTCGGCCGCAACCGCGACGACGCCGGTCAGCTTGGATCGTTCCAGATTAGCCCCGGCCAGACAGGCCCCCTGAGCCTGGGTCTCGTTGCGCGAGCGCGCCTCGATGACCCGGTATCCCATCTTGGCGTCGGCAGAGGCGATGGTGCCCTCGCGCAGGTCGGCCTCGAAAAGATCGGCGCCGGTCAGGTCGGCGCCGCGCAGGCAGGCGCCGCGAAGATCGGCACGCCGCAGGCTGGCCTCGGACAGATTGCAGTCCTGCATGTCGGTGCCGAAGAAAACCGCATTGTCCAGCCGCGAGCCGGACAGGTTCGCCCCGATCATGCAGGCGGCGGAGAAGTCGGCGTCGGCCAGATGACGGTCGCTGAGGTCCAGACCCGACAGGTCCATCCAGGCGAAGACGGCGCGGGCCCCGCCCGGCTTGGCCTGCCAAAGCCGATCGTGCCGGGCGCAGATGGCGTCCAGTTCGGCCTGTTCGATGCGCCTTCTGGCGACAGTGTTCGCGGTTTCCCCCGTCATGACGTTCATCCTTAACGGCGAGGCTTTAAGGAAGCCTTGCAGGGAACGAAGATCAGGCGGTCAGAAGGCCCTGTTCGGCCAGGGCCTCGGCCAGGTCGCCCGGCCCCACCCAGACGCGGGTGTAGCCCGCCTCGCCCAGGCGCTTCAGTTCGGTGGTCAGGTCGGCCTTGGCCGAGGCGGCGAAGCGGGCGTCGAACCCGTCTCCGTCGGCGCTGATGCGGACCATGGGACGGCCGGTCTCGACCCTGTGCAGATAGCCTTCGTACAGAACGGCCGCCTGATCGGCCAGCAGGCCCGTCTCGACCTCCAGCCCGGCCTTCTTCAGCCGCTCGACGCCTCGACCTGACGCGAAAGGCGAGGGATCGACCGCGGCGATCACGACCCGCGCCACGCCTGCCTCGATCAGAAAGTGCGAACAGGACGTGCGGCCCGAAGATCGCGCCCCGCAGGGCTCCAACGTCACATAGGCGGTGGCCCCGTGCGCCTTTTCGCCCGCCGCGGGGACGGCCTGTTCCTCGGCATGAGGGCGCCCGCCCGCGGCCGTCGCGGCCTCCGCCACCACTTCGCCGTCCCTGACGATGACACAGCCGACCGACGGATTGGGCCAGGTCTTGCCCATGTTTCCGCGCGCCAGGGCGATGGCGCGGCCCATGAAGCGGATGTCGTCGGAGGCGGCCTGGGCCTCGCTGGGGCCATCCGTCATGATGCGTGTCCCGGAAGGGGCGGCAGTTCGGTCGCCCGCGCCGCATCCAGGTAGCGCGCGGCGGCCGGGGTCAGGTCGGCGTCCAGATCGATCTCCAGCGGATTGCCCGTCGGAATTTCAACGGCGACGATCCGGTCGTCCGGCACGGCGAACAGATGTTTGACGATGGCCCGCAGGGAGTTGCCGTGCGCCGCGATCAGCACGTCCTCGCCCGCCTTCAGTCGCGGCGCGATCGCCTCGTTCCAGTAGGGCAGGACGCGGTCCAGCGTCGTCTTCAGGCTTTCGGTGTCGGGAATGGCCTTGCCGGCATAGCGGGGATCGCCCGCAAAATCCCACTCCCCGCCGGGAGCCAGAGGCGGCGGCGGGATGTCATAGCTGCGCCGCCAGATCTTCACCTGATCCTCGCCGTGCTTGGCCGCAGTCTCGGCCTTGTCCAGACCGGTCAGGCCTCCGTAGTGACGCTCGTTCAGCCGCCAGTCCTCGACCACCGGCACGTCCTTCAGGCCCGCCGCATCCAGCGCCAGCGCCCCGGTCCGCGTCGCGCGCTTCAGCACCGAGGTGAGCATCACCGTCGGGTTGAAACCGGCCTGGGCAATCAGTTCGCCGCCCTTGCGAGCCTGAGCCTCTCCTTCGGCGGTCAGGTCGACGTCGACCCATCCGGTGAAGCGGTTTTCCAGGTTCCATTGGCTCTGGCCGTGACGCAGCAGGATCAGGCGGGGCATTAAACTCTCCGAACAGGTCCGTTTTGGGTAGGCCGGGGCCACAGACCGGTCAAGGTTTGCAGCACTTGTGCCGCTCTCGCGTTGTGACGGTCCCGACGGCCGGTCTATACCAGGGGCGAAACGCATCAGGACCACACGATGATCAAGCCCCGACAGGATCTGAAACCCAATACGGCCGACTATGAGACGACGCCCCTGGTCAAGCCGACGGGGTTTCGGGAGTACGACGCCCGCTGGATCCTGGAGAAGGAAATCAACCTGCTGGGCATCCAGGCACTGGGTCTGGGCCTGGCCACCTATGTGCATGAGATCGGGCAGACGCCGCGCATCGTGGTCGGCCACGACTTCCGCTCCTACTCCCTGTCGGTGAAACAGGCGCTGATCATCGGCCTGCTGGAAGGCGGCATGGAGGTGCTGGACATCGGCCTGGCCCTGTCGCCCATGGCCTATTTCGCCCAGTTCGAGCTGGATGCGCCGTGCGTGGCCATGGTCACCGCCAGCCACAACGAGAATGGCTGGACCGGCGTCAAGATGGGGGCTCAGCCGCCGCTGACCTTTGGTCCTGACGAGATCGGGCGTCTGAAGGACATCGTCCTGAACGGCGAAGGCGTTAGCCGCAGCGGCGGCTCGCTGACTCGCGTCGAGGGGTTCCGCGAGGCCTATATCGCCGACATCGTGTCCAAGGTGAAACTGACGCGCCCGATCAAGGTCGTCGCGGCCTGCGGCAACGGCACGGCCGGTGCTTTCGCGCCTGAGGCCCTGCGCCGGATGGGGGCCGAGGTGATCGAGATGGACACCCGCCTGGACTTCACCTTCCCAAAATACAACCCAAACCCCGAAGACCACGCCATGCTGATGCAGATGGCCGAGCGGGTGCGCGAAACCGGGGCCGACCTGGCGCTGGGCTTCGACGGCGACGGCGACCGCTGCGGCGTGGTGGACGATACGGGCGAGGAAATCTTCGCCGACAAGATCGGCCTGATGCTGGGCCGCGATCTGAGCGCCCTGCATCCGAACGCCACCTTCGTCGTCGATGTGAAATCGACGGGCCTCTACAAGACCGATGAGGTGCTGAAGGCCAATGGTGCCGAAACCGTCTACTGGAAGACCGGCCACAGCTATATCAAACGCAAGACCGCCGAACTGGGGGCCCTGGCCGGGTTCGAGAAGTCGGGGCATTTCTTCTTCAATGCGCCCCTCGGTCATGGCTATGACGATGGCATCGTGGCGGCCGGTGCCGTTCTGGCCATGCTGGATCGGAACCCCGGCAAGAAGCTCAGCGAGCTGAAGGCTGCCCTGCCCGACGCCTGGACCAGCCTGACCATGTCGCCGCACTGCGACGATGAGCTGAAATACGAGGTGCTGGAGCGGATCGTTGCCGAGTATCAGGCCCTGGCCGATGCAGGCGGCGAAATTCTGGGCCGCAAGATCGTCGAAGCCATCACCGTCAACGGCGTGCGCGTGCATCTGGACGACGGGTCATGGGTCCTGGTCCGCGCCTCGTCCAACAAGCCCGAACTGGTGGTGGTGGTCGAGAGTATGCGCTCGGCCGACGACATGCGCGCCCTGTTCCACGACGAGGTGAAGCCGCGACTGGCCAAATACTCCGAGATCGGCGCGTACAATCAGGAAATCTGAGCCGCGGTTGGCCGGGTTCGGGGGAGCCATGACAGGCAGACACATCGCCATCGTCGGCGGCGGCTTTTCGGGGGCCATGCTGGCGGCACGGCTGGCCGAAAGCGGGATCGCATCGACGGTCATCGATAGGGGTGGCGATTTCGGCCTGGGTGTCGCCTATTCGACGCCGTTCGACGGACATCTGCTGAACGTCCGCTCCAACCGGATGAGCGCGGTCGAGGGGCGGCCCGACGATTTCGTCGACTGGCTGAAGGCCCATCATCCCGACCAAGCCGCGCCCGAACGCTTCGCACCTCGACGGCTTTATGGTCTCTATGTGCAGAACCGGCTGGCGGGTGTCGAAGCAGCGCATCCGGGCCTAATCACCCGCGTCGTCGGAGAGGCCGCAGCGGTTGAAGACGCTGGCGTGCGACTGGCCGATGGACGTCTCATCCAGGCTGACGCGGCCGTACTGGCCACCGGCAACCCGGCCCCGAAGACGGCTGCGCCGGATGAGATAGAGGGCCGGCTGATCGGCGATCCCTGGGCCGCCGGGGCGCTGGACCGAATTGGTGACGAGGACGACGTGATCATCGTCGGTACCGGCCTGACCATGGTTGATGTGGTTCAGTGGCTGGTCGCGCGGGGCTGGAGAGGCAAGGCGACGGCCCTGTCTCGGCGAGGGCTGAAGCCCCGCGCTCATGAGGCACTGCCGGACGCCCCCGCCCCTCCCACCAGCATGCTGAAACTCGCTCCCGCCTCGCGTCGTCTGGCCGAGGCCCGGCGCATGGCGAACGAGAGCGGCTGGCGCTCGGTGATGGAGGGCCTGAGGCCCCTCACCGCAGACTTGTGGGCGGCGGCGGACAGCGATCTGCGTGCGCGGTTCGTGCGGCACCTGCGCCCCTGGTGGGACGTGCATCGGCACCGGATCGCCGACACTATCGCCGCCTCTCTGGAAGCGCTGGAGGCCGAAGGTCGGCTGACCATCGTGGCGGGGCGCATCCGGCGGATCGATCAGGATGCGGACCGTGTGACCGTGGACTGGCGGCCCCGGCGCGGACCGGACCAGCCGCCGATCACGGGCCGATGGCTGATCGACTGCACCGGGCCGGGGCATGACCCCGCGAAGGATCATCTGACCGGGCCTTTGATCGCCGCAGGTAGGGCAAGGCTGGATGACCTGGGGCTTGGGCTGGACCTGGATGCGCAGGGGCGCGTGCTGGATGCCGACGGCGTGCCGGACGACCGGTTGCTGGTCCTGGGACCGCCGGCAAGAGCCGCCTTCTGGGAAACCATCGCCGTTCCCGATATCCGCAAACGGATCGAGGATGTGACGGCGACGCTGGCCGCGACCACGACGGAGACGACGTGATTAAACGAATGGGTTTGGCCGGTCTGCTGGCTTTGGCCAGCCTGGCCGTGGCATCGTGCGAGGCGCGGCTGAATACGACCCCGGACTCCCTCGTCACCGCGGCCGCGGGGCCCGAGACCTGCATTCTGCCCGCGCGCATCGCCCTGCCCGAAATGGAAGTGGTACGACCGGACGAGGTCGTGGCTGGCCGAACCATCCTGTTCCACATGCTGGCCGTTACCTGGATGCCAGAGACGTGCAGGGATGGCGGCGATGGTGAAGGCGATCTGGCTTGCGGCAGCACAAATCGCTTCGGCTGGACCCTGCACGGCCTGTGGCCCAATGCGGACGGACGGCCCTATCCCCGCTACTGCCGCCCGGCAACGCAGGTGCCAGAGGCCACTATCCGCGCCAACCTGTGCCGCACGCCCTCGGTCGATCTGATCCAACACGAATGGGCCGCGCACGGCACCTGTGGCTGGGACACGCCGGAAGCCTACTTCGCCGATGCCGCACGGCTTTATGACGGCCTGAACCGCCCCGATCCGACGATGCTGGCCCCGGGTGCGCGTGGACCCACCGCAGGCCAGCTGCGCGATGCCTTTGTGGCGGCCAACCCCGGCCTGCCCCGCGACGCCGTCTATGTGGCCGTCGCCTCCGGCAACCGACTGCGCGAGGTCCGCATCTGCCATGATCTGGAGTTCAATGCGGCGAGGTGCCCGGTCGGCGGGCTGGGCACACCGGACGATGTGGTGCTGACCGTGGAATCGGTACGGGGGATGAACCGATGACCAACCCGATCATCCGCGGCTTTCGCAGCCTGACCCGGTTTTCCGGACGCGATCGACGCAGTCAGTTCTGGCCCTATGCGGGCGTCGCGGTCGCTCTCACCTTCGTCGTAATGGGTGTCGCCATGCTCTGGGCCATGTCGAGCTTCTGGGCCGAGGCGATGCGGATTGCCGAGACCCACCCCGAAGTCGTGACGGTGGAAAGCGGACCGGGTTACTATTCAAGAGAAGTGGATGTCTCGGGCTATGGCCTGATGCCGGACTTCACGGCCTTTTTTGCCGTCTTGGGGGTCAGCATTGTGATGTATGTCGCGCTGCTGGCGGCCGCCGTCAGCCGCCGCCTTCATGATCTAGGAAAGTCAGCGCTGTGGGGCCTGATGCCGGTCCCGTTTCTGATTTTCGGCGTCGTTTTCTTTCCGATCATGATGACCGGCATGATTGAGGCTGCTGAGCCCAATCTGGCCCTGTTCTTCCTGCTCTTCTTCAATAACGTGGCTTACATGGTCGGGCTGATCAGCCTGATTGTGATGCTGTGCCTACGAGGAACGGTCGGGCCTAACCGATTCGGAACAGACCCCCTCCAGAACTAACCCACCGCCTTCACCGCCGCGACCACATCCGCCACCACGGCCTTGACCAGCGCCTCGTCGTCACCCTCGGCCATGACGCGGATCAGTTTTTCGGTGCCGGAGGGGCGGACCAGCAGGCGGCCCTGGCCTCTGAGGCGCGCTTCGGCATCCGCGATGGCGGCCTTGACGCCAGGGTCCAGCAGCGGCTTGCCCGAGCTGAAACGGACGTTTTCCAGCAACTGCGGCACAGGGTCGAACTGGCGGGCCAGTTCGCTCATCGGGCGGCCGGATTCGATCAGGACGGCCAGGACCTGAAGCGCGCTCATCAGGCCGTCACCGGTCGTGGCGTGGTCATGCAGGATGATGTGGCCGGACTGTTCGCCGCCGATGTTGAAGCCGCCCTCGCGCATCCGCTCCATGACATAGCGGTCGCCGACCCCCGTGCGCTCCAACGTCAGACCCTCGGCGGCCAGAGCCCGCTCCAGCCCCAGGTTGGACATGACGGTGGCGACCAGTCCGCCGCCGGTCAGCAGGCCGCGTCGCGCCCAGTCGATGGCGACCATGGCCATGATCTGATCGCCGTCCACCACCTGGCCCTTTTCATCGCAGACGATCAGCCGGTCGGCGTCGCCGTCCAGGGCGATGCCGATATGCGCCTTATGCGCCACGACCGCCTTGGCCAGCGTCTCGGGATGGGTCGAGCCACAGTTGGCGTTGATGTTTAGGCCGTTCGGTTCGACGCCCACGCGAACCACCTCGGCCCCGAGTTCATACAAGGTTGTCGGCGCGACCTTGTACCCCGCCCCATTGGCGCAATCGACGGCGATACGCAGACCCTGCAGGCTCAGGCCCTTGGGGAAGCTGGCCTTGGCGATCTCGACATAGCGGGCTTGGGCATCATCGATGCGCTTGACGCGGCCCAGCCTGTCCGGCGGGGCCAAGCCGGAATCCAGCGCCTCGTCCATCATGGATTCGATCTTCAGCTCGACCGGGTCCGACAGCTTGTAGCCGTCGGGCCCGAACAGCTTGATGCCATTGTCCAGATAGGCGTTGTGCGAGGCCGAGATCATCACCCCGATATCGGCCCGCATCGACCGGGTCATCATGGCCACGCCCGGCGTCGGCAGGGGACCGAAGGTCAGGACATCCATCCCCGCCGAGGAGAAGCCGGCGACCAGCGCCGGCTCGATCATATAGCCGGACAGGCGCGTGTCCTTGCCGATCACCACCAGATGCCGGCGGTCGTCCGAGGACATGAACATCCGCCCCGCCGCCAGGCCGACGCGCAGAGCCACCTCGGGCGTCATGGGGTGGGTATTGGCGCGGCCCCGAATGCCGTCGGTCCCGAAATAGCGTCTCTCGGCCAAGCTTTGTCTTCCCTGGATCGGTGTCGCAGAAACCTTGCGAAACCGCTTTTTAGATGCGAACCCCGCCGCTGTCGCTTAATCCGACCTGTGACAGTTCAGGGTCGGATTAGACCCTCATGCGCCCGCACGCAAAGTGGGGCTCTTTCCCGTTTCCCTGAAGGACGATTTCCATGTGCGGCATCATCGGCGTGACCGGGACCGGCCCGGCGGTTCCCCGTCTGATCGACAGCCTGAAGCGGCTGGAGTACCGCGGCTATGACTCTGCCGGGGTCGCCGCCTTGGTCGATGGCGTGATCGAGCGCCGACGCGCCAAGGGCAAGATCCGCGAGCTGGAGGCCGTGCTGGCCGCCGAGCCGCTGAGTTCGACGATCGGCATCGGTCACACCCGCTGGGCCACCCACGGCGCGCCGACCACAACCAATGCCCATCCGCACAAGGCAGGCCGCGTCGTTCTCGTGCACAACGGCATCATCGAAAACTTCGCCGAACTGAAGGCTGATCTGGCCGCAGAGGGTCATGTCTTCGAAAGCCAGACCGACACCGAAGTCGTCGCCCATCTTCTGGATCGCGAACTGACCAAGGGCAACGACCCGCTGGTGGCCTTCAAGTCCGTGCTGGACCGATTGACCGGGGCCTATGCCTTGGCCGTGCTGATCGAAGGCGAGGATGGGCTGATCCTTGGCGCGCGGCGCGGCAGTCCGCTGGTCGTCGGCTGGGGCGAGGGCGAGATGTATCTGGGGTCCGACGCCCTGGCGGTCGGGCCGTTCACCCAGAAGATCAGCTATCTGGACGAGGGCGATTTCGTCGCCCTGAACCGCGACGGCGCACGCATGTTCGACGTTTCGGGCCAACCGGTCGAAAGGCCCATCGTCACGGTCTCCGCCTCATCCGCCCTGGTCGAGAAGGGCGAGTATCGCCACTTCATGGAGAAGGAGATCCATGAACAGCCCGACAGCGTCCAGCACACGTTGAGCCACTATCTCGACTTCGTGAATGCGAAAGCCAAGGCCGGCGACACCGACTTCGCCACGGTCGAACGCATCCAGATCGTGGCCTGCGGCACGGCCTTCTACGCCGGTCAGATCGGTCGTTATGCCTTCGAGAAACTGGCGGCCCTGCCCTGCGATGTCGAGATCGCGTCCGAGTTCCGTTACCGCAGCCCGGCCCTGTCAAAAGGCACCCTTGCCGTCGCCGTCAGCCAGTCCGGCGAAACCGCCGACACCCTGGCCAGCCTGTCCTGGTGCAAGTCGAAGGGCCTGAAGACCGCCGCCCTGGTCAATGTGCATTCGTCGTCCATGGCGCGTGAGGCGGACCACCTGTGGCCGACGCATGCGGGCCCCGAAATCGGCGTCGCCTCCACCAAGGCCTTCACCGCCCAAGTCGCGGCCCTGCTGGCCCTGGCCGTCGCGGCGGGCGTCCAGCGCGGCCGGATCGACGCGACCCGCGAGACCGAACTGGTCAAGGCGCTGTTCGAGGCACCGCGCCTGATCGCCGAGGCCATGCTGATGGAGGAGGCGCTAAAGACCGTGGCCCATGATCTGGCCCGGGCGACCGATGTGCTGTTCCTGGGTCGCGGGTCGATGTTCCCACTGGCCATGGAGGGCGCGCTGAAGCTCAAGGAAATCAGCTATATCCATGCCGAGGGCTATGCTGCGGGCGAGCTGAAGCACGGCCCCATCGCCCTGATCGACGAGGAAACGCCGACCGTCGCCCTGGCGCCGCTGGACGATGTGTTCGAAAAAACTGCGTCCAACCTTCAGGAAGTGGCCGCGCGCGGTGGGCCCGTCATCATGATTGCGCCAAAATCCGCGCCCGATCTGCATGGCACGGGCATCCGCCGCGTCGATGCGCCCGACTGTCATCCTCTGATCGCCCCGCTGATCTATGCCGTGCCGGTACAGCTGCTGGCCTATTACACCGCTGTTCAGAAGGGCACGGACGTCGATCAGCCGCGCAATCTGGCCAAGTCCGTAACGGTTGAGTGATCGCAACGGCCCGCGAATGCGTTAGGCTGCTTCGATCCGCCTCTCAGGAACATCCATGACCGATCATTCTCGCCGTCTTCGCAAGGCCGTCCTGCCCGTCGCGGGCCTGGGCACCCGGGTCCTGCCCGGAACCAAGACCACGCCCAAGGAACTGCTGAACGTCGTCGATCGGCCGATCCTGAGTTACATCGTGGAAGAGGCGCGCGAGGCCGGAATCGAGCACATCGTCTTCGTCACGGGGCGATCCAAAGGGGCCATCGAAGATTATTTTGACCACCAGATCGAGCTGGAGGCTCAGCTGGCGGCCAAGGGCAAGACCGAGATTCTGGACGCCATGATCGCCGAACTGGCGACTGCCGGCGAGATGAGCTTCACACGCCAGATGCAGCCGCTGGGTCTGGGTCACGCGGTCTGGTGTGCCCGCGACATCATTGGCGATGAGCCGTTCGCGGTTCTGCTGCCGGATGTGATCGTCGACTCCCAACCGGGGGCCCTGAAGCAACTCGCCGAGGTCTATGCCGAGGTCGGCGGCAATGTCATCGGCGTCGAGTCCGTGCCTGAAACCGAGACCCACAAATACGGCATCGTCGATCCCGACGGTCGGACTGGCAGCCGCATCGTGATGAAGGGCATGATCGAAAAGCCGCCCCGCGGTGAAGCCCCCTCCAATCTGTCCATCTCTGGGCGCTACATCCTTCAACCCGAAATATTCGGCATTCTACAGAACCAGCCGCGCGGGGCGGGTGGAGAGATTCAGCTGACGGACGGCATGGCACAGCTGATGAAAATGCAGATGTTCACGGCCGTCGAGTACGAGGGCACCACCCACGACTGCGGGGACAAAATCGGGCTCCTGACGGCCAACGTGGCTCTGGCTCTCAAGCGAGCCGATCTGGGTCATGCGGCAAGGGCTGCAATCAGCGCCCTCCTTTAGCTACCCTAGCGGTTGGGAATTCGCCCGCCGCCGTTGCGGAGTTCACATACGTTGTCAGTTTGCGGACGACCGGTTTGGACTCCGGTCGGGGCAAGAATCCCGCCTCGAGCCTCGCAGTCAGCTGAGAGCCGGTTGAACTCACTCGTATAGCGGTCCTGTCCGGGGGACGAAGCGCAAGCCGCTAATGAAAGAGCCAGCACAGTGGAAGCTAAGGCGATACGCATCGGTCATGTTTCCTTCGGTCTACACATGAAATGTGAACGCCGGTCAGCGGTTCCGAGCAACTGTTTGAACCAAATAGCTCAGATTTGCCTGTGACGACAGCCGGTGATCGCCTCCGTCGATCAGCTGCAGGCTGAGATCACCGCCCACTAGTGCCTCGAGCAGTCGCATCTGATGTCGCCAAGGTACGACAGCGTCGTCTCGCCCCTGAAGGATTTCTATCGGCGCAGCAATGCTGATTTCACCGTCGAGCAGCAGCCATTGTCGCGCCTCTTCGAACATGGTGCGCGTCAGGACGTATTCGCCCAGCCCCTCCTCGACGATCGTCGTCTCGCCGTCACGCAGGATGGCCTGGCGCTCGTAATCGGCCAGGCCGGGCCACATCAGCCGTTCGGTGAAATCCTGGGCCGGATTGATCAGCACCAGCGCCTTTACCCGCTCTGGTCGCGCGAGTGCGGCCAAAAGCGCGATCCAGCCTCCCATCGATGATCCCACCGGAATGATCGGCCCCTCCAGAGTGTCGATCAGCGCGATCGCATCCTCGCGCCAGCGCCCGATCGTCGCCTGTCGCCAGTCGCCCGACGACTGCCCGTGCGCGAAATGGTCGTAGCGGACGAAGTTCCAGCGGTGCTCGCGCGCCGCGGCATCCAGGGCCAGAGCCTTGGTCCCCTCCATGTCGGAACGGAATCCACCGATCCAGACGACGGTCGGGCCGGTGCCCACAACGCGCTTGAAGGCCAGGGTTTCGCCGTCGGGGCGGGTCAGGGTCTGCATGTCGGTCATGGCGTCTTGTGCCGCGTCCCGCTGAGTTCGTCACCCTTTCGAATGACTGGCCGGACTTGACCCGGTCGTGCGATGGCGGAACACAGGCCCATGTCCAGAGCGCCGCAAGTCCTGTTCGTCACCTCCAACCGCATTGGCGATTGCGTCATCTCGTCGGGCGTCATCCGTGAGATCGCGCGACAGGTGCCGGGGGCGGAAATCACCGTCGCCTGCGGGCGGCCGCCCGCTCCTTTCTTTCGCTCGGCACCCGGCGTGGTGCGCACCATCGTGCTGGACAAGAAGAAGATGGCTGGTCACTGGCTCGAGCTGTGGAAACAGGTCGTGGGCACACTCTGGGATCTGGTCATCGACATCCGAGGTTCGGCGCTCAGCTATCTGATCCCGGCCAAGCGCCGCGTCGTCTACAATCGCTCATGGGAAACAGGGCTGCGCAAGGTCGAGATGGTGTCGCGCCTGATGGGGTCGAACGCGCCGCTGGACCCCGAAATCTGGCTGGATGAACAGGCCCGCGCCGAGGCCGCCGCCGTCATCGATCCGCAACTGGCAGCCGGTGCCGGGCCAGGCCCGATCATGGCTCTGGCCCCCATCGCGCATCAGCCGGGCAAGAGCTGGCCTGCCGACCGCTGGGGCGCGCTGGTCGAAAGGTTGAAAGCTGAACCACGCTTCGACGGCTGGCGCTTCATGCCGGTTGGTGGGCCGGGCGACCGCCCCCCGGCCACGCCGGCGCTTCAGGCCGCCGGCGTGCGCGGGATCGACTTCGTGGGAAAGGGCGACATTCTGACCTCGGCCGCCGCCATCGACCGGGCGGACCTTTTCGTCGGCAACGATTCCGGGCTGATGCATGTCTCGGCGGCGTTGGGCGAGCCGACGCTGGGCCTATTCGGGCCCACTGAGTGGTGGCTGTATGGGCCATGGGGGCCCAAGACCCGCACCGCAGCCTCCAACGAGACGCGCGGCCAGTTCGCGCCGATCGAGGACCTCAGCGTCGATCACGTGTTCCAGGCGGTTCTGGCCCTGCACGACGACTTCATTCGCTAGGCCATACACGCGCCGAACCTTGTGAAACGGCGCATTCGCGGTCATATAGAGGCCAGCAGAGTGAAGCGCGCGATCCGTCGCGAACTTTGCCGCGCCGTCACACTATCTTCGTCCACGCAAGGAAACGCCGCCCATTCGCCGTCCGATGAACCAGCCGCCCGTCAAGGACGGCCCCCCCATGAACCAGGATATCCGCGCACCGCGCGTTCTGCTGATCGATCAGAACGGCGAAAAACAGGGCGTCATGCCGACCTCCGCCGCGCTGGAAGCCGCCGAAGAGGCGGGCATGGACCTGGTTCAGATCGTCTCCACCTCCGAACCCCCGGTGGCGAAGATCCTCGACTACGGCAAATACCGTTTCCAGGAGCAGAAGAAGAAGGCCGAGGCCCGCAAGCGCCAGAAGATTGTCGAGCTCAAGGAAATCAAGCTGCGGCCGAATATCGACACCCACGACTATGAGGTGAAGGCCAAGGCCATGCACCGCTTCTTCGACGAGGGTGACAAGGTCAAGGTGACGCTGCGCTTCCGCGGCCGTGAAATGGCCCACCCGGAGCTGGGCATGAAACTGCTCAACAAGGTCCAGGAAGACTTCGACGAAGTCGCCAAGGTCGAATATGCCCCGCGCATGGAAGGCCGCCAGATGATCATGATCCTGGCACCGAAGTAGGTCTAGCCGCCGGGGGGAGGGCCAAGGCAGTGTGGATTTTTGGATGGCGCACCTGGATGCGCCCGGTTCTGGTCGGCCTCTCGCTGGCAATGGCGTCACATTCTGTTGTGGCACAATCGACCACCGATGCATCCGCAAGGCTTTCACCTCCGCCGCTCGAAGCCTATGGCGCTTTACCCTCGCTTGAATTGGTGCAGCTATCTCCGTCCGGTCGTCGCCTGGCCTTCATCAGGGTCGTCGGCGAGCAGCGCCGATTGATCCTGATCGATCTGGCCAATCAGAGCCAGCTGGGCAACGTCGGCGCAGGCAACGCCAAGGTTCGGGACCTGCAATGGATCGGCGAGGATCGCGTCCTGATCACGACCTCGGAAACTGAGTCTTACCGGAACCTGGGCATAGACGAGACGGAATTGGCGGCAGGCCAGATCTACGACCCGGCGACGGCTCGGATCACCCCTGTCCTGGGCAATGTGAGAGGTGTCTTCCCGGCTCTGTTGAGCGCCGTCACGATCGTAGAGAACGCAGACGGTCATGACCTCCTGGTTCGCGCCTATGCACCGGATCAGGCCGGCCGCATCGACCTCTACCGCGTCAATCCGGAGACCGGCCGGGCGCGGGTCGCTGAATCCATGGGCCGCGAAGTCGATGATTTCATCTTTGACCCGACCGCGAAAAAGACTGTGGCCCGCAGCGAATACAAGAGCGTCACGGGCGAATGGGACCTGTATCTGCGTCATGGCGACGACGCCTTCCGCCGGGTCTGGAGGACGACGGCCCTGATCGACGCGCCCTACCTGGTGGGCATGGGTATGAGCGGCGACAGCGTCATCGTGGCGGCGGACCGACCCGATCTCGATCGCCCGGACCGCGAAAGCGCCGAGTTTTTCGACGTCAATCTCGAGACTGGTGCCTGGCGTCCTGTGCGGTTTGATTTCCAGCCGCAATCGCTGCTGTTCCATCCGCGGACCGGGCGGCTGATCGGTGCGAGCAGGCTCGAGAATGACCGCCAGATCTATGCCTTTGCCGATGCCGACGCGAGCCTGCTCTGGGCCCAGGCCGAAGCCACTTTGGGCGATGTCTCGCCCTACTTTCTGAACTGGAGCGAGGACCTCAAACATGCGGTCCTGTTCACCAGCGGTACCAGCGATGCGGGCACCTACTATCTGCTGAACCTGGCAGACAATCAGCTGAACCAGATCGGTCATGCCTATGAGGCCATATCGCCCGAACAGGTCGCGCCCGTGCGGGCCATCACCTATGCGGCGGCGGATGGCCTGCAGATCAATGGCTATCTGACCACGCCGCCGGGCGTGACTGATGCTGCAAAGCTGCCGCTGGTAGTGCTGGCGCACGGCGGCCCTGCGGCGCGTGACACGATGGGCTTTGACTGGTGGGCGCAGGCGATCGCCTCGCGCGGCTACGCCGTCCTTCAAGCCAACTTCCGTGGGTCCACCGGCTATGGCGAGGCCTTCATGGAGGCCGGCTATGGCGAATGGGGCCGCAAGATGCAGACCGATCTTTCGGACGGCGTGCGCTGGCTGGCTTCGGAGGGCCTGATCGATCCGGCACGCGTCTGTATCGTTGGCGCCAGCTATGGCGGCTATGCGGCCTTAGCCGGTCCCACGCTGGATGTCGGCGTTTATCGCTGCGCCGTATCGGTCAACGGGGTGTCTGATCTGCGCCGTATGGTCGAGGTCGAGGCTCGCGCGGGCGAGCATCGCAACAATGAGACGGTCCGTTACTGGAATCGCTTCATGGGCGCAGAGCGTCTGGGCGACCGGTCGCTGGACGAGCGCTCGCCGGCGCGACTGGCGGATCGAGCCGACGCTCCCATCCTGCTGATCCACGGTCGTGACGATACCGTCGTCCCCCTGGAGCAGAGCCGTCTGATGGCGCAGGCGCTGCGGCGCGCCGACAAGCCGGTGGAGTTCATCGAACTGCAGGGCGAGGATCACTGGCTCTCGCGATCGGACACGCGGCTCCGGATGCTGACCGAGACCATGCGGTTTCTGCAGGCCCATAATCCGGCCGACTGACGCCGCGACTTGCCTTTCGGCCGCGCTTCCCATACAAGCCGCGCCTTCGCGTACCGAACCGCCGGGCGAACAGGCATGCCTGGGCGGTTCTCAATCAGGGTTACCCCTATGGGCTCAAGTAGCCGACAGGCGGTAGCCCACTCAAAAAGAGAGTGAAAATGCCCAAACTGAAGACGAAGTCGGGCGCCAAGAAGCGCTTCAAATTCACGGCGACTGGCAAGGTCAAGGCCGGCGTGGCAGGCAAGCGTCACCGCTTGATCAGCCACAACTCGAAATACATCCGCCAGAACCGCGGCACCTCGGTCATGGCCGACGCCGACGCCAAGAAGATCAAGTCCTACATGCCCTACGCCTGAGGCGCAGAGCACCTATCGATCTGACTTCACCGCATTGAATTTGAACATTGTCCCTTAAGCAGTGAGCGCCCGCGGCGCGAACGATAGGGACATCCGAAGGATCTAAAATCATGGCTCGCGTCAAAAGGGGCGTAACGTCCCACGCCAAACACAAGAAGGTTCTGGAACAGGCCAAGGGCTTCCGGGGTCGTCGCAAGAACACCATCCGCACGGCCAAGGCCGCCGTCGACCGCGCCGGGCAATATGCCTATCGCGACCGCCGTACAAAGAAGCGCAACTTCCGCGCCCTGTGGATCCAGCGCATCAACGCTGCCGCCCGCATCGAAGGCTTCACCTACAGCCAATTCATCCACGGCCTGGGCCAGGCCGGCATCGAGCTGGACCGCAAGGTGCTGGCCGCGATGGCCGCCGACGAAGGTGCCTTCAAGGCCATCGCCGACAAGGTCCGCGACGCGCTGAAAGCCGCCTGATTTCCGGCAACGGATGCTGAAAAGCCCCCCGGTTCGCGCCGGGGGGCTTTTTGCTTTGCGCCCCAGCCGCTAGACGACACCGACATGACCGATCTCGCCCAACTCGAACTCGACCTGATCAATGCCATCGGGGCCGCCGACAGCGTCGCCGCCGTCGAGGCCATTCGCGTCTCGGCTCTGGGCAAGACAGGTGTCATCTCCGGTCTGCTGAAGGGCATGGGGGCGATGAGCCCGGACGAGCGGCGCGAGCAGGGGCCGGTCATCAATGGCCTGCGCGACCGGGTCGCCGCCGGACTGATGGCCCGAAAGTCAGAGCTGGAGGTCGCCGAGCTGGATGCCCGCCTGCTGAGCGAGCGGATCGACCTGACCCTGCCGTCGCGACCGCGCCGGGCCGGCAGCGTGCATCCGACCATGCAGGTGATGGACGAAATGATCGCCCTGTTCGCCGACATGGGCTTTGCGGTCGCCGAAGGGCCCGACATCGAGGACGACTTTCACAACTTCACGGCCCTGAACTTCCCGCCCAAACATCCGGCGCGGGAGATGCACGATACCTTTTTCCTGAAGCCTGACCCCGAGACCGGCGAGCGCAAGGTTCTGCGCACCCACACCAGCCCGGTGCAGGTGCGCACGATGATGTCGCAGACGCCGCCGATCCGCATCATCGCGCCCGGCCGGACCTTCCGGAAGGATTCAGACGCCACCCACACCCCGATGTTCCATCAGGTCGAAGGTCTGGTAATCGACCGCGACATCCACATGGGCCATTTGAAGTGGACGCTGGAGACCTTCGTCGCCCGCTTCTTCGAGCTGGATCAGGTCGATGCCCGCTTTCGGCCCCACCATTTCCCCTTCACCGAACCCTCGGCCGAAATGGACATCCGCTGCGACCGCTCGGGTGGCGAGCTGAAGCTGAACACGGGCGACAGCTGGATGGAGATTCTGGGCTGCGGGATGGTGCACCCCAATGTGCTGCGGAACTGTGGCATCGACCCGGACGAATATCAGGGTTTCGCTTTCGGCATGGGTGTGGATCGTCTGGCCATGCTGAAGTACGGCATCCCCGACCTGCGCCCCATGTTCGAGGGCGATACCCGCTGGCTGGCCCACTACGGCTTCTCCGCCTTCGCTGCCCCCAATCCGGCCTCTGGGCTGAGCTAGGAAGATCATGACCGACCAACCCGACGCGATGTCTACTGAAGAGGCCGCTGGCCGTGCGCTGGTAGCCCGCACCAGCTTCGAAAAGGAAGCAGTCTGGCTTCCCATGCTCGCTGTTCAACACTGGAATGCTGGCGAGATGGCGATCAAGGACAAAACGTTCACGGATTGCGTGATCGAAGGTCCAGCAGTGATGGCCGTGATGAACGGGACCTTCTTTGACAATTGTGCGATGGGCACGACGACCGATGTGAAGTCCCTGCTTTATCGCCCCGTCAGCGATGTGAAGATGGCCGGGGTGGTCGGCGTTTCGAATTGTCGATTTGTGCGCTGCCGCTTTGTCCAGGTAGGTTTCACCGGCTCCGATCAGCTTTTGGACGAGATGGCCTCTGGCATTCGCAGTCAAACGAGCGCTTCTCTATGAGCCGGCTTCCAATCACACGCGACATTCGGATTGCGTCAGATCTCCGCACGGCTGTGTTTGAGGACGTCGATCTCAACCTCTTTGACTTGCATGTTGCGAACCACGGCCCGGGATTGGGCGTCATCACGGATCGAACATTTCGCGGATGCCGCCTGCAAGGTCCGGCAATCATGCTGGTGTCCATCGGGGTCCAGTTCACAGACTGCAACTTTGGCGATCCCGATGGCGACATGCGGAATCTGGTTCTACGGGCAGAGGGAAAGCGGGCCTTGGGCACCATCCCCTTCCGCAACACGCTGTTTGACGGTTGCGAGTTCCTCAATGTTGGTTTCACCGGCCCCTCAGAAATCTTGGATCAGCTGCTGCGCGTCCCCGGAACTGCCTAGACAACATGAAGTTCACCCTCTCCTGGCTGAAGTCCCATCTGACCACCGACGCTGACGCCGCCACGGTGGCCGAGGCCATGACCATGGCCGGGCTGGAGGTCGAGGACGTCCACGATCCCATCGCCACCCTGGCACCTTTCACGGTGGCCAAGATCGTCTCGGCGGAACAGCATCCGAATGCCGACCGCCTGCGCGTCTGTCAGGTCCAGACCGTCGACGGGATGAAGGAGATCGTCTGTGGCGCACCCAACGCACGGGCGGGCCTGACCACCATCTACGCCCCCATCGGGGCCTATGTGCCCGGCTTGGGCGTCACCCTGGTCGAAAAGCCGGTGCGGGGCGTGGTCTCCAACGGCATGCTGTGTTCGGCAGGCGAACTGGAACAGCCGGGCGACAGCGACGGCATTCTTGACCTGCCTGATCAGCTACAGGTCGGCACACCCGCTGCCGCCGTCTTCGGGGCTGAGCCGGTCATCGACTTCGAGGTCACGCCTAACCGCCCCGACTGGCTAGGCGTCGCCGGTATTGCCCGCGATCTGGCCGCGACCGGCCTGGGCACCCTGATCGACTATCAGATCGCCACGGTGCGCGGCGGTTTTGCCTGCCCCATCACGGTACGGATCGAGGCACCAGAACTGTGCCCGGTCTTCGCCGGACGCCTGATCAGGGGGGTCAAGAATGGCCCGTCGCCGGAGTGGCTGCAACGCCGCCTCAGCGCCATCGGCCTGCGCTCGATCAACCGGCTGGTCGATGTGACCAATCTGATCGCCTACGACCGCGCCCGGCCCCTGCACGTCTATGATGCGGCCAAGCTGGTCGGGTCCGAGATCGTCGTGCGCGGCGGACAGGTCGCCTCGGATACGGGAGAGCCGGAGCATCTGATCGCCCTGGATGGCAAGACCTATGCCCTGGCCCCCGAGATGTGCGTCATCGCCGATGCGGCGGGTGAGCGTCCCATCGGCCTGGGCGGCGTCATGGGTGGCGAGAGCACCGGCTGTTCAGACGATACCACCGACGTCTTCCTGGAGAGCGCCTGGTTCGATCCAATCGCGACGGCTCAGACCGGACGTACCCTGACCCTCAGCTCCGATGCCCAGTACCGGTTTGCACGCGGCGTGGACACGGCCTCGGTCGTGCCGGGGCTGGAACTGGCCACGCGACTGATCCTGGATCTGTGCGGCGGTGAACCGTCCGAGGTGATCGTGGCGGGTCAGGCCCCGGCCCTGCCCGCGCCCGTCGCCTTCGACCCCGCCCATGTCGAGCGTCTGACCGGACTGACCCTCAGCGACGACCGTATCGCCGACATCCTGACCGCCCTCGGCTTCGAGATCGCGCGCGGTTCGCCCTGGACCGTCACTCCGCCATCGTGGCGTCGCGACGTCGAGGGAGCCGCCGACCTGGTCGAGGAAGTGGCCCGCATCGAGGGCTATGGCGCTCTGCCGTCCACGCCACTTCCGGATCAGGGTGCCCCGTCGCGCGGTGTATTGAATGCCCGTCAGGCCCGCGTGCGGCTGGCACGGCGCGCCCTGGCCGCCATAGGATATGCCGAGGCCGTTACCTGGTCCTTCACCAGGCAATCGACGGCAGCCCTGTTCGGCGGCGGCGATGACCGCCTGTTGGTCGAGAACCCCATCGCGTCGGACCTCGACTTCATGCGGCCCTCGGCCCTGCCAAACCTGATCCAGGCCGCCGCCCGCAATGCCGCCCGCGGCCATGCCGATGCGGCTCTGTTCGAGATCGGTCCCATCTATCTGGACGACCAGCCGACCGGCCAGCGTACCGTCATAGCCGGCCTGATCGCGCCTCATGCGTCCCGCCACTGGAGCGGAAACGGCGAAGACGCTCTGTTCGGCCTGAAGGGTGATCTGATGGCGCTTCTGAGCCAGCTGGGCGCACCCGTCGCCTCCCTGCAACTGGTTCAGGGCCAGAACCGCGACTGGTGGCACCCGGGCCGGTCAGCCCGTCTGCAACTGGGTCCGAAGACCGTGCTGGCGGAGTTCGGGGCCCTGCACCCCCGTGTGCTCAAGGCGCTGGACGCCGATGGCCCCATGCTGGCGTTCGAGGTCATGCTGGATGCCGTACCCGAACCCCGCGGGGCCAGGGCCAAGACGCGCGGCCCGGCACAGCTGACCAATCTGATGCCGCTCAGCCGCGACTTCGCCTTCGTGGTCGAGGATGGCAAGGCGGCGGGCGATCTGATCCGTGCCGTGGCGGGGGCGGACAAGACCCTGATCACCGACGTGCGGGTCTTCGACGTCTATCGCGGCCAAGGCGTCGCTGAAGGCCACGCTTCCATAGGTCTGGAAGTCCTGATCCAGCCGCGCGACGCCACCTTGACCGACGCCGAGATCGAGGCCCTGTCGGCCAAGATCATCGCGGCGGCGGCCAAGACAGGCGCGGTCCTGCGGGCCTAATGCAAGGCGCGGCAAGGTTCCGTTAACCTTGCCGCCGCAAGGCTGACTCAAAGAGCGGCGACGGTGTCGTCAGCGCCCGCGTCAGTCGGGCGGACCGTCTCGCCTTCGGAGCCATACGCCATGCATCGCCGCCAGTTGATCCTTTCGGGCCTCGCCGCCACCGCCGGAACCGTGGGCCTGTCCGCCTGCGCCACTACCAATGGCCAGCCCGCCGACCCCAACTATCCGATCCGCTCGGACCAGAACGCCCAAGCCTATACCGCCGACGAACTGGTCGCCGCCGGTTCGCGCGAACTGGGCATCGCGGCCGAGGCCATCGGCGGCGCGATCGAGCGCATCTTCGCCGACAATGGTGACCGTCCGACCGCCTATATCGCGGGCGAGGAGGCTGCCGGGGCCGCCGCCGTCGGGCTGCGCTACGGCCGCGGGGCCCTGCACATGAAGGACCTGTCGGCCTCGCAGGAGGTGTTCTGGCAGGGAATCTCGATCGGCTGGGACATCGGCGGCAATGCCAGCCGGGTCTTCACCCTGGTCTACGGCCTGTACCACCCCGACATGATCTATCGCCGCTACCCGGGCGTGGAGGGCACGGCCTATCTTATCGGCGGGCTGGGCGTGAACTATCAGCGGGCCGACGGCATCGTCCTGGCTCCAATCCGCACCGGCGTCGGCCTGCGTGCCGGCGCCAACGTCGGCACCATGGCCTACAGCCGCCAGCGCAACATTCTGCCATTCTAGTTGGGGAGGAGCGCTAACGCTCGCCGCGCGGCGGCTCGCTGTTTGAGCGAGGGCTGCAGAATTGAAGAGGGGCGAGGCCGTCGTGGCCTCGTCCCCTTTTTTTATCAGGCTGCGTTGGCGGCCTGGCCGTCGGCCTTCTGCTTGGCCTCATACGCCCGCATGCCCTCGGCGATCAGTTCCGCGGCCTCGCCGGCGTCGCCCCAGCGCTTGACCCTGACCGACTTGTTCTTCTCCAGGTCCTTGTAGCGTGTGAAGAAGTGCTCGATCTGCTCGACCAGGATCGCCGGCAGCTGACGATAGCTGGCGATGTCGGTGTAGTAGGGGTTCAGCTTGTCGACCGGCACGGCCAGGATCTTGTCGTCTCCGCCGGCCTCGTCTTCCATCATCAGCACGCCGATCGGGCGCGAGCGGATGACGCAGCCCGGCACCACCGGCGACGGGTTCAGCACGATCACGTCGCAGGGGTCGCCGTCGTCGGCCAGGGTATGCGGCACGAACCCATAGTTGCCCGGATAGTACATAGCCGTGTGCAGGAAGCGGTCGACGAACAGGGCACCAGAGTCCTTGTCCATCTCGTATTTCACCGGCAGGCCGCCCTGCGGGATCTCGATGATGACATTCAGGTCCCAGGGCGGATTGGGGCCGACGGGGATGGCGTCGATGTTCATGACGGGCTCAACTGTGGTGCACTGCAAGACGGGGAGGCGCGCGTGATAGGCTTCGCAGGGGCCATAGGCAAGCATTGCGGCCCCATGCCCTTGCCGCGCACCGTCCCAGACGGCAGGAAGTCCGGGACTGGAGACGTACGATCATGACCCTGCTGGACGGACTGGCCCTGACGCTCTTTCTGCTGTGCTGGCTGGGCTATGGGCCCTTCCTGACACTGCTGGCGCGCAGCAGCGGCTCGCTGAATGACGACATGACGGTGATCCGGCGCGTCTGGATGACAGCCATGACCCACCGCGAAGTCCGGCTTGTCGATAGCCAGCTGATGGGCCACTCCATCAATACCGCCAGCTTTTTCGCCTCGACCAACCTGCTGCTGATCGCGGCGGTGGCCAGCGTCCTGTTCGGCGGCGAGGCGGCCTTGCAGGGCTTTGCGGTGGTCGGGGCCGAACAGGTGCCGCTGAAGCTGATGGAGGCCAAGATGGCGCTGGTCCTGGTCTGCCTGGCGCGCGGCTTTCTGGATTTCATCTGGTCGATCCGCCAGCTGAACTATGCGCTGGCCCTGATCGGCGCGGCTCCGGAAGCGCACAGCGAAGCCGACCGGGTGGCGCTGGGCGAAGCGGCGACGGGCGTCATGAACCCGGCGCTGGCCGCGTTCAGCCAGGGCGTGCGGGGCTATTATTTCTCACTGGCTGCCGCCGCCTGGCTGTTCGGGCCGATATGGCTGGCGGCGGGCGTTGCCCTGACCACCGGTCTTCTGATCTGGCGACAGGCCGCATCGCCCGCAGCCAGGGCTTTGCGTAACGCACGGCGTCTGCTGGACTCGCGCTAGCGGCCGTGCGTTCGCATACGCGTGCCGCGCGGGGAGAAACTTGCCGCTGAAACCGGTTACGATGATCGCTGGAAGGCCAAACGTCCCGTTACATAGCGTTACTGCAGGTGCGAAATACCGACTTGACGGATTGTGCACCGCACACTAGCTTGATTTTCGACGCTTCGGCGTCATGCCCTTCCTGGGCGTTTCCTCCCTATAGACTTTCCAAGCCGCGCCTTCGGGCGCGGCCTTTTTTCTGCCCGCCACTCAAGTTGATCAGCCGTCGGTCAGCAGGGCGGAGATGACCCGCGCCACACCCTTTTCGCAACGCGACCACCCCGGCCCCGGCAACCGTGTCGCTTCGTCCAGATAAAGGGCGCGGTTCAGCTCGATCTGCACGGCGTGAAGGCCCTCGACCGGTCTCCCCCACGCCTGCGTCGTCCACCCACCCGCGTAGGGATGGTTCACCGCCACGCGCCACCCCAGGCTCTCGAACAGCGCCTTCAGCCGCCGGGTAAGGGCCGGATCGCAGGCCGTGCCGTGCCGGTCGCCCAGCACCACGTCGACGCCGCGCACCCCCGGGGCCGTTCGCGTCACCCTCGATGGCATGGAATGCCAGTCGATCAGTACGGCTGAGCCTTCCCGCGCCTGCGTCGCCTGCATCAGGTCCGCCAGGGCCTCATGGTAGGGCCGATGGACCCATGCGATCCGCGCGTCCGCCTCCGCCCGCGACAGCCTGCGGTCATAAAGAGGGTGCCCGTCCCCCGACAGCCGCGGCACCACCCCATAACCGGCCGAGGTCCGCAGCGTCGCCGCCCGGGCCTCCACGCCCTCGATCAAGACCGGATCGAGCTCTTCAGGGTCCCTGTTCAGATCCAGATAGGCCCGCCCAACAGTGGCGGCGATCACCGTTGCCCCTTTGTCTGGCCCCGAGGCGATTAATCGGTCGATCAAGGCATCCTCGGCGCTACGCAGCCCCGCCTCGTCCAGATGCGGCGACGCGGTCATGTCCGATGGATAGATCGTCCCGGAGTGCGGAGACGCAAAGACGAACCGCCCCGGCCGCGCGGCACGCGTGATGACGTAAGGCGCAGCGTCCGCCTCCCTGTCGTCCCGTGTCTCGCCACCCTGACCCATCCCGGAGCCATATCCTGTTTCGCCAGCTTGGAAACAGGCTCCATCCACAGCTTCCCCGCTCGCCCGACCGGTGATTTTCATGGCGGGTTTACCGTTCCGGGCGTAGCGTTACCGCTGAAACGACGGGACGATTTCCACATATGGCGCGTATTCTTCTGGCCGAGGACGACAGTTCGCTGCGCGGTTTTCTGACCCGCGCCCTGGAGCGGGCCGGTCATTCCGTGGTCGATTGCGAAAATGGCGACGACGCCATCGATGCCCTGGACCAGGGGCCGTGGGACCTGCTTTTGACCGACATCGTCATGCCCGGAGCCGATGGCATTGAGGTGGCCCGCGTCGCTGCGGCTCGCCAGCCCGGCATACGCATCATGTTCATCACCGGCTTCGCCGCCGTCGCCCTGACTGCAGCCCAGGCCAGCCCCCAGGCCAAGGTGCTGTCCAAGCCCGTCCACCTGCGCGACCTGGTCGGCGAGGTCGAAAAGATGGTCGCCGCCGCCTGACACAGGCACCTCGCCTGTTTGCCCTTGCGGACGTTGCACAGGTCAGGTTATAGACCGCGCCTTCCCGGCCCGGACCACTCCGGACCCGCCACGGCGGACGCGTAGCTCAGCGGGAGAGCACTACGTTGACATCGTAGGGGTCACAGGTTCAATCCCTGTCGCGTCCACCATTTTTCCTCAATGAAAACAGTTACTTACGAGATCAGTTGTTCCGGTCTCGGATGATTTTTTCAAGCGTCCGAGTTTAGTGGGGCGCTAGTGGGGCAATCGACGCAAAACTCGCTGAAACCGGGCGGGGCGTTTCGACCGGTTTCATCAGGAGTTTGACGCCGGTATCAGCGCTGAGCGGTGGCGTTTCGCCTAGTTTCACCGGGCAGCCCAATCGGTGCCGTGAGGATGAAGAGACCCATGGCCAAGCCGGCAGGACAACGCGGTTCATGGTTCGCCATCTGGAAGGGACAGAGCCTTCCCTGCGTCCATGCGTGCTGGTGCAGGACGAGCAAAGTGAAGATGACCTATGTCGATCCCTATGTCGGCATCGACCCCAAGTGGGGACCCTTCATCGAAGCGATCCGGTTGGGAACGGTGATCCTCACCAATGATGACCTGGGTGCGGACGGCCAACCGGTTCGTCGGACCTCCTATGTGGCCAGTTATCGTGTTCAGAATGTTCAGGTGATCGGGTCGAACCTGGCGTTCGAGTTCGTCGAGCGGCTCGACAATTTCACCTGATCGACAGCCGGTTCTGACTCATTTCAGACCTTACCAGGGTCCGCTCTGCGCCCTCAGTCTGACGTAAGCGCCTCCAGAACCGGGCATTCCGGTACTTCCCCGCCCGAGCATTTCGCGGCGGCGTTGGCGAGGATCCGTTCCATCCGCCGCAGATCGGCAATCTTGGCGCGCACATCCTCCAGCTGCACTTCGGTCTTGTGTTTGACCTCGGCACAGGTCTGGGTCCCGGTGTCTGTCAGCGCCAGCAGCGAGCGGGTCTCCTCCATCGAGAAGCCGATATCCCGCGCACGCAGGATGAACCGTAACCGCTGCGTCAGGTCTGGCGAATAGACCCGGTAACCGTTGGCCGAACGAGGCGGCGGGGGCAGCAGTCCGACCTTCTCGTAATAGCGGATGGTTTCGAGGTTGCACCCGGTCAGCTTCGCCAATTGGGCCCGCAACAAGCCCGTCTGAAGCACCATGAAAAAAGCCCTTGTGTCTGTAGCAACTACAGGGATTACGCTGAAATCAGTCAGAAAGAAATCGAGAGAACTTATCGATGTTTTCAGCACCGGAGCCGGAGCCACCGGCATCAACGCCGGACGAGGGCGCGAAGCAGGGCCGATGGATCGCGGGCGGCGCGCTGATCGGCGCGGTGCTGGCGTCGGCCTGCTGCATCGTTCCGCTGGTGCTGGTCATGCTTGGCATTTCAGGGGCGTGGATCGCCAACCTGACGGCGCTTGAGCCGTACAAACCCTATGTCGCCGCCGTCACCCTGGCCCTGCTCGGCTACGGGTTCTGGCACGTCTATTTCAAGCCGAAGCCGCCCTGCGAGGACGGGACCTACTGCGCTCGCCCGCAATCGGCGCGGACCACGAAACTGGCCCTTTGGTTCGGGTTGGCCGTCGTCATCATCGCGCTCACCCTCAACTGGTGGGCTCCCTATTTTTACTGAGAGGAAAGACCCATGAAAAAGACATTTCTGATCGGCCTGGCCGTTGTGGCCGTGGCTGGCGTCGGTGCCGCCGTCGCGTTTGATGGACCGGCACAGAACCGTCCGGCGGCGACCGCCGCTGCCCAGCAGCAGACGACTTTCGCCATTGAGCACATGACCTGCGCCACCTGCCCGATCACGGTGCGCAGGGCGATGGAGAGCGTGCCGGGCGTCAACTCGGTCGAAGTGGACTTCGCCGCAAAGACGGCCCGCGCCACCTACGACCCGGCGCGCGCCACGGCCGCGCAGATCGCGGCCGCCTCGACCAATGCCGGCTATCCCGCCCGCGTCGTACAAAACTAGGCCCCGCAGGCAACAAGACGGCCTTCATCGGCGCCAGAGCTCCCGCCCCCCCGCATGGGGGTGGGACCAGGCCACCAACGCAATGCATCGCGTGCATCCCGGCCTCGGGCTGCAGCCGGGGAAGGCTGCGCGTCTTCAGGATCAAACGGCGTTATGGCTGACAAGGCTGACAAGACGGACGGGACCGACAGCCTGCTGCTGCGGATGGGGGTGATCGGCACCGTCATTGTGGCGCTGTGCTGCTTTGCTCCGGTGCTGGTGGTGCTGCTGGGCGTCGTCGGGCTTTCTGCGCTGACGGGCTGGCTCGATGTTGTGCTGCTGCCCGCGCTGGCCGTGTTCGCCGCGTTGACGGTCTATGCCGTCTGGCGGCGTCGGCGGCGGATGAAGACCACCTGATCGACGGCCCACCGGACAGCGCCGATCGTCAGAGGCTGCAGGCCCCCGAAATGGAGAAGACTGACATGACCGACACATATGACTACGACCTGATCGTGATCGGGGCCGGGACCGGCGGCAACGGCGTCGCCCGGATGACGGCGGCGGCGGGGTGGAAAGTCGCCAGCATCGACAGCCTGCCCTACGGCGGCACCTGTGCGCTGCGGGGCTGTGATCCCAAGAAAATGCTGATTGCCGTCACCGAAGGCGTGGACTGGGCCCACACCATGGCCGGCAAGGGCCTGGAGGCGCGGCCCTCGGTCAACTGGCCCGAGATGATGGCGTTCAAGCGCACCTTCACCGACGCCATGCCGTCGCGCATCGAAGCGGGCTTCCGCAAGGCCGGAATCACCCCGCTGCATGGCGAAGCACGCTTCATCGGGCGCGATACGATCACGCTAAACGGCGAGACCCTGCGCGCGAAGCATTTCCACATCGCCACCGGCGCACGGCCGATGACGCTGAACATTCCCGGCGAGGACCTGCTGACGACCAGCACGGAATTTCTGGAGTTGTCCGAGCGCCCCGACAGGATCGTCTTTGTCGGCGGGGGGTTCATCGCCATGGAGTTCGCCCATATCGCCCAACGCGCCGGAGCCAGCGCCGTCACGGTTCTGGAAATGGCCGGGCGGCCGCTCGGGCCCTTCGACGCCGATCTGGTGGCGATGCTGGTGGAGGCCTCGACCGAACTGGGCATCGACGTGCAGACCGAGGCGAAAGTCCTCAAGGTCGAGAAGCAGGGCGACGAATTCGCCGTGTCCTATGAAACGCCGTCCGGCATCCAGGTGCTGACCTGCGATCTGGTGGTCCATGCGACCGGTCGCGTGCCCAATATCGACCATCTGAACCTGCCGGCTGCAGGGGTGGACGCCGGGAAGCGCGGAATCAAGGTCGACGCCGCCATGCGTACCACCAATCCCGCCATTTTCGCCGCCGGGGATTGTGCCGACAGCGGGCTGAACCTGACCCCGGTCTCGGCCTATGAAGGGCGGATCGCGGGCAAGAACCTTCTGGCCGGGAAGGACGCACGGCTCGTGTCCTATCCGCCGATACCCAGCGTGGTCTTCACCCTGCCGCCGGTCGCGACCGTGGGGCTGTCCGAGACGGCGGCGACGGAAAAGGGTCTGGAGTTCGATACGCATTTCGAGAAGACCTCCGGCTGGTATTCGTCGATGCGGGTCGGGGCGACCACGAGCGGATTCAAGGTGCTGGTGGAACAGAAAACCGGCTTGATCCTCGGCGCGCATCTGATCGGGCCGGGGGCCGAGGAACAGATCAATCTGTTCGCCATGGCCATGGGCGCGGGGCTCACCGCCAACCAGATCAAGGCCATGATTTTTGCCTACCCCAGCTTCGCCTCGGACATCGGATCGATGGTCTGAGGCCACTCACGCGCGCGTCGGCTGAACCCATGACACTACTGGCCCACCCAACAGAACGGACTGCACGATGAACAAGCCCGCAAAGGACCTCGACTGCTGTTCGGGTACCGCGAAAAAATCCGGCCATGCGAGTTTCGACGTCGCCGTCATCGGCGCGGGGTCGGCGGGATTCTCCGCCGCGATCACCGCAGCCGATCTGGGTGCCCGGGTGGCGCTGGTCGGCCATGGGACGATCGGCGGCACCTGCGTCAATGTCGGCTGCGTCCCGTCCAAGACATTGATCCGGGCCGCTGAAGCGGTTCATGCCGGCCAGGCTTCCCGTCGGTTTCCCGGCCTGGGGGGCAGCCTCAAGCTGGAAGACTGGGCTGCGCTCGCGGCCTCGAAGGATGAGCTGGTCGCGGGTCTGCGGCAGAAGAAATATGTCGACCTGCTGCCGGCCTATCCGGGCGTGACCTATGTCGAAGGCCGGGCGCGCTTTGTCGACGGCAGGTTGCTCGTCGATGATGCACCGATGCCGGTCGGCAAGATTATTCTGGCGATGGGCGCGCGCGCCGCCGTTCCCGAAATTCCGGGGCTGGATAGCGTCCCGTGGCTCACTAGCACTTCGGCGCTGGCGCTTGAACGTTTGCCCCGGTCGCTGCTGGTGATCGGCGGTGGGGTAGTCGGTGTTGAACTGGGACAGATGTTCGCCCGGCTTGGCGTGGCCGTCACGATCTGTTGCCGCAGCCGGCTGTTGCCCGACATGGACCCGGAGTTCAGCGTCGCCCTTAAGACCTATCTGGAGGCGGAGGGTATCAGGGTGTGCACCGGGGTCGGCTACCAGCGGATTGTGCACGCGAAGCACGGGATCGAACTCACCTGCGACCGTCCGCCCGGCAAGGGCGCGGCGCGCGACCGGGATGCGGCGGTCGAGGTCATCGCCGCAGAGCAGGTGCTGATCGCGACGGGCCGCCAGCCGAACAGTGACGGCATGGGACTGGAGTCACGGGGCGTCGCATTGTCCCGCCATGGCGGGATCGTCGTCGATGCCCATCTCGAGACCACGGCCCCAGGCGTCTACGCAGCCGGGGACGTCACCGGGCGTGACCAGTTCGTCTATATGGCGGCCTATGCCGCGAAGCTGGCCGCGCGCAACGCCGTCGGCGGCAATGACCATCGCTACGACAACAGCACCATGCCGGCGGTGGTATTCACCGACCCGCAGGTCGCGAGTGTCGGCCTTACTGAAACGGCGGCGAGGGCGCGCGGACTGGATATCAAGGTGTCCTTGCTCGCACTCAATCAGGTGCCCCGGGCACTGGCAGCGCGCGACACACGCGGGCTCATCAAACTGATCGCCGACAAGACGACGGACCGCCTTCTCGGCGGGCAGATCATGGCCCCCGAAGGCGCGGACGCAATTCAGACGATGGTGCTGGCGATCAAACACGGCATGACGGCCGCCGAGCTGGGGGCGACGATCTTCCCCTATCTGACCACGGTCGAAGGTCTGAAACTCGCCGCACAGACCTTCGACATGGATGTAGCAAAGCTCTCCTGCTGTGCGGGGTGAAGCGAGCAATTTGGGCCGCTGCCTCACCCCCGAGCATCAGGTGACGGTCGGGTAGTGCATCGCGGCGGAGAATGTTGTTGTCCGCAATAGAGCGGATTCCCGTGTTTGGCACTCGGAGAGGTCACAGGCATTCGATAGCCCGGAGCCTCGATTGGAATGTCGTCTTGTTGGCGGGCAGTTGGTGTCCGCTCTTGGCGCAGTACCGCCCCTCGCGTTCCGGCTCTGCTTTCTGCTGCGGTGTTGCATCAAGTGAGAGATGCGGCCGTCGCTATGTCATCGGCCGCTCTAAGCTCAGCACTCCAGTCGCCGGCGGCCTCCATCGCCGCTTTGAGGGCGGCGTAGGCGGGGCTGCGTGTCATGACTGTCGCGATGACGGCGCTGAACGGCGCGTCCGATCCCGCCTTCGCAACAGCGTCTCGTACAGCTCGAACGACGCCTCGACGTCGGTGCAAGGATGCGTTTACCGGCAGGCTGACATATCGGTCTAGAAGGTCTTCCAGCTTTCGCTTGAAGGCCTCGCCGATCTTGTAGCGTTTCACCCCCAGCCGATCGATGTCGTCGAGGCCGATCTCCAGGATTGTGATCTCACCGACCGGTGTGCGGCCTAGGGGCCGGTAGGCCTCGTCCAGCTGAATATGTATGGGAGGCGCCATGATGGTTGGATCCACCATCATCTGGCCAGCCGGGGCGACGTCCCAATCCCCTTTCTTCGCGTTGCATCGACGGCATGCGGGCAGGAGATTTTCCCAGGCAAGAACGCGACCCGGATAATGCCCCTTGGCGTAAAAATGTTCTACCTCGAGATAGGCCGGACCTTCACCAAGCCGGACCTCGCAATAGGCGCACTTACCGCTCGACAGTTCGGACAGAGCTCTCTTGATCTCGTCCACGTTCCAAACGGCGCTGCCATCGAGAGCAAAGCGAGCGACACCTTCGGCGACAAAAACCGGCGAGAGCACAGGCGGAGCATCGGGTCGATTCAGGCGGATCATCAGAGCGTGTCGATCTCGATGATCTGTCGGACAACGCTTGACGGATGCAACGCCCGCAAAAGCCGCGTCTTGGCGGCCTTAATCGCAACCTCGTCCTGTTTGGTGACCGCCGTCTCATACGCCTCCATCATTTGCGCAAAGGCGGGCGGACGCGGATCGTCCATTCCCATGACATCCCGCAGGATTTCCTCGACCGTCCAGCCGATCAGGCCGAACTCGGCGTCGACGCCATCTAGATGCCGCGGGGTAGAGCCATGGCGAGGCAGGATGATGAGGTTGTCCGGTCGCGCATGTTGGACCATGTGAGGACTGTGGGTCGTAACCACCATCTGGGCGCGCGGGTAGGCGGCCTCGAGCGCGCGCAGCATGGGACCGTGCCAAGTTGGATGCAGGTGAAGGTCGAGTTCATCCACCATGATCAGACCCGTGAAATCTTCCGCGGCCACCTCAAGCTTCCTGAATTCGAGCTCCTTCAGTATTCCGAAGATGAGACCATACGAGGTACGAAATCCTGCCGACATGTATTCGAACGGGATCATACCCGATGGTGTGTTGAGCAGGATATCAAACGTCGAGCTATCGACGTGACTGAGCTCCACCTCAGCGTCTAAAAGAGAGAAAAAGGTCTTCGCCAAGGCAAGGTTGGACCGCCTATAGTTCGGCCATTTGGCACCGTGCGGTTCCATCAAATATCGGTTGGCAAACCACTGTTTGACGTCCGAAACCGAAATGCCATTCAACAACTGCTGCTGGTACTCATGAGACTGCTTGTCAGGATCCCGCATTACGCCGCCCAAGGCGGTGTAGGCGAAGTCCCGGCTGCTTTTCACATAGATTAGATCAGCCGCTGCATTTTGCTTCAGGCCGAACGGCTGCATGTTGTCGCTCGGAGCGAAGTTGGTAAGTTCGCCAGATCCGCCGAATGACTGCGACTGGTAGATGGCGGTGTAGTCAAGAACGCCACGGTCGCTCCCGGCCCGGCGCCGAAGCGCACCCATCGAATAGTTGGCGATGAATACGGACCCGATAGCGTCGAGCACAGTCGTTTTGCCGACGCCGTTCGGGCCGCAGATGATATTCAGCCTGGGGCCAAAATTAATTTCCATCTCACGAAAACCGCCGACGTCGCGGAGGTGTAGATGTTCGATACGGAGTTGGGTGTCAGTCACATAAAACCTCATCCGTTGGGGCGATGGATTACGCACAAATTTGCGGTAGCAAACGCTCGGCGACGGGCATTGTGGGCATCGCCAGGCGAATGCATGCAGGCCGCCCCTGACGGTAGGGTCGCAATTTGCAAATCGACGTTCAACCCTTGAATCGCCACCGGCGCGATTGCTCCCCGAAGGTCGCCAATCGGGCGTGCTGCCAATGTCCGGTCTTGGCGCGTTGGAGACGCCAGATGACGCGACCATGGAGACTCGAAACGCAGTCTGATCATTTGCGGTTGGCGACTTTGGCCATCAGGATTAGCGAACGCGACGCCGACTTCAGCCCTCCACCGGCGATCTTAGGGTTCAACGCGTCGGCCGCAGATTTCGGCGGATGTCAATCTCCGAGCCTGTTGATGCGATTGGACGGAGTTCGGCCACCCCCCCGACCCCAGACATCGTTAGGCTGCATCACGCTCGTATGTAACAACTGTCCAGCGACTGAGAGGAAACGCGAACCTATGACTGTCCCAACCGGCGTGTTCATCTTCGTAGAGGCAAGCGATGCTCAGGCGTCACTGCTGGCCGAGCGCTTTTTGGAAGAAGGCCAGTGGTACGACATCGGCAAGGGCTGGCGGGCCCGTGCGGACGGGGCGCACGTGACGGGGATGAAGTCACACGTCCATGTCTACCTCAAGAAAGACGAGCGGTTCGTGATCAACACGGACGGTACGCCGAGCCACGGGTCCGACTTGTCTACCTTGCCGAACAAGATTCGCGTCGCACTTCAGAACCGGTCCCTGATCGAGTCCATGATCGAGGAAGCGCTCGGGGAGCGTGGTTGTCCGGTCCCGCCAGAAGTGATTTCGGAGGCTGCCGTTCGCTGGGACAGGGCCAGGCTGATCGATCGCGCGCAGCAGATCCTCAAGAGGTGACGCCGGTGGGAGGGGCTTAGGGGCGACGAGCAGCGGGAGGGCGTATGTATTCGCGAGTCAGTGAAGAACGCTTCGTGAGCAATCTTCTGCGGACGCCTGCGGAGATCACGCCCGACGTCATGGCGCTTTGCGCGGACATCAACCCGACAGCGACGCCGACGTTCGTCGCCTACCGCCCCGGGTCTGAAAGCCTGCCGCAAGAATGCTACGGCAACGTCGAGCGACAGGTGGCCAGCCAAGGTGGAGAGTACGTCGTCGGCTGGGCGATCTGGGAGCGGCCGGAGCTCTGGGTCGAAGCCGAACACCATGCCGTCTGGCGAGGGCCCGACGGGCTGGTCGATATCACGCCCCACGGCATCCAGATCGATCGGGTGCTGTTTCTTCCCGATCCGACTGCGCCATATGCCGGTCCCAACGCGCCGCGGCGACCCAACCGCCGGAGGCTTCTCGAGCATGGCGGGCTAGCTCGGGCCTTCCTTGCAGCGATCGACGCTCGGAACCTGTGGTTCGAACAGTTTCCGGCCGGCGAGTTGCGTGATCTCTCTCGGGACCAGATTGCTGAGCTCAGGAACCTGGAGAACGACGCGAGCCTTGCCTCGGCCGATCTGCTGATCGCTCATGCGAACATCAAACGCCGGAACGACCGTTGCCTCTGCGGCAGCGGCCGCAAGTTCAAGACCTGCTGCATGTCGGAGTTCGACTGACTGTGCAGGTGGTCTATCTCGATCAGAACAAATGGGTGGACGTCGCGCGGGCGGTTTACGATCCGGAGCGCCACGCTCTTTTGCATGCAACACTGACAGCGCTCTGTCCCGCGCTTGATCGCGGAGACCTCGTGTTCCCGCTGTCGATGTCCACCCTCTATGAGACCTACAAGATTGGCGATCCGGACCGCCGGCACAGGATGGCCCATGTCCAGGCGACGTTCAGCCAAGGGCGGGTTTTCAGAGGCAGACAGGCGCGGCTCGAGGTCGAGGCCTCAGCCGTCTTTCGCGCCGCAGGAGGTCTGACAGATCTTCCGGTGGTGGACGGATGGTTCTTGTCTGACGTCTTCCTCGAAGCCTTTCTCGAGTTGTCCGATGGACGCTACGAGGAACTGGTTCCGGCGCCGGTGGTGCATGCGATCCGGCAAGAGCCCGCCCGGTTCACCTATGACTGGATCATGGAAGCCGACGCCGATCGCCGGGCCGAGGGCGTCGGCATGTTCAGTCGGGGGGCAGCGGAACTGCTTCGGCGGATAGAGACGCGCCGTGTAGCGTGGGCCGACCAATCGGGGGCCGTTCGCAAACGCGCCTACGGTGCGACGATGCTGATCGACGACCTGGATTTCCTGCTCTCGGTCGCGCGTGAGGTCGGCCTGCCCTGGTCTTCAGTGAGCGACATGGGCGAAAAGGCCGCCAAAGCCTTGATCCGCAACTGCCCGACGTTGAACGCGGAACGCGAGATGACCACACGCCTCGAAGGTCAGTCGCGCGATCTGACCGAGAACGATACGCGAGACATGTTCGCCTACACCGCCGCGGTGCCCTATGCCGATCTGGTGATCGGAGAGAACCAGTTCATCAATCTGGCCCGTCAAGGCGGCCTTGACCGGCTCTACGGAACCCGACTGACCTCCGACATCCAAGTGCTGGCCGAATTGATCTGACCCGCCTGTCGCCGTGGATGGCCCTTGGATCGCGCGCCGGTTGCCGAGCCTCACAGGTCCGGGTAGCTGTTCAAAAAAGGGCGGCTTGGACCGCCCTTCAATGGGGTGTGAGCAGAATGACCGAAGCGACCGGTGGTGCGTTGCGCGTCGATCGTGCCGCGATCAGTCGGCGGATCGAGCGTCTGGAGGCGTCAGCCGACATGAAGGCGCTGCTTGCGTCCCTGGTCGACACGACCATCGTCGTCGGCGGCAAGATTATCGACCTTGGCGCGCGTGTGGTCGCCTTCGTGTTCGAGTTGGCCAAGGCCTATCCGGGGGTCGCGTTTGGTGTGGTGGCCGCCCTTGTCCTCTCCTACCTGATCAGTTCCATCCCTGTGGTCGGGCCGGTGCTCGCGCCAGTCCTGACCCCGCTGCTTCTGATCGTCGGCATTAGCTTTGGGGCGCTGGATGATCTGACCGACGGCGGCATGCGCCACCGGCTCAAGGGTCTGGGTGATCAACTGCGGGCTTCGGGCGTCGCATGAGCTGCAAGACCCGGACGGAGCCTGAGGTTTCGGCTTTCGGTGACGACCTCGAATGCGTTGTCGCGGACTCCCTGAAGTTCAAGCGCAAGCTGCGGATCGGCGAGGACGCCTACGCGATCCTGCGGGCGAAGAAGGGGATCCAGAGCCTGTACGACGTCGCCGGCGTGGCGATGACGGCGGGCGCCGCCGCGGCCTCGCCGATCGTGGCTGGGACCTTTTTCGCCTCATCGGCCGGCTGGCTTTCGATCATTGGTATCGGCGCCGCGACGACGCCTGTCGGTTGGGTGATCGCGGCGGCAGTCGCGACAGGCGGCGCCTACTACGGCGTCTCCCGTCTGGTCCGGAAGCAGACCGACGCCATGGTCGATACGATCCCGCGCTTCATCAACACGCCGATCGATCTTTTGGGCATGGAACTGTTCGACCTGATCGGTGCGCTCGCGGTTCGTGTCGCCTCCATCGACGGAGACGTAGATCCGGCCGAGCGTGAGGCCATCGCCCGTCACTTCGTCGAGGAGTGGGGCTATGACCCGGCTTACGTCGCCCAGGCGCTCGAGGTTCTGATCGCCAACACCGGCGACGTGCCGATCAAGGGTATCGCCAAGGCGCTCGCCGAGTTCCAGGCCGCGAGCCCCGACTGCAACGGCGCGGCGATGCAGGCGGAACTGCTGGCCTTCCTGCGTCAGGTGGTCGAGGCCGACGGTCGCCTGGACGAGCGTGAGGAACTGGCGATGGACGGGATCGAAGCGACCTTCCGCGCCGAGAGGACGATGACCCTGGGCAAGGTCGCCAAGTCCGTGTCGGAATTCGGCGGTCGGGCCGGCGCCGCCGTCGCCCGTCTGAAGCCGAAGGGGCCGAAGTCGTCGAAACCGCCGAAGCTGCCGCGGATGATCGCCGAAGAGCCCTGACGGACCGGGCAGCCTAGTTCTGGAACGGGCGGCCCCTGTCGCCCAGGACGACCCATCCAGCGTTCGTGGGTCGCACGCCCTTGCCGTGACGCTCGGCCAGACCGAGCACGATCAGGCGCGCCGTGGCGTCGGGGTCCGGCGTGCGCTCCGAATCCACAAGGTTCAGCAAGGCGTCGAGTCGTTCGGCGTCAGTCATCCTTCGGTGCATAGCGGGGATGTCGGGGCAGGGCCGAACGTCCGTTTCGGCGACTTTAGCGGAGGCAGCCCGCCTGAAGTCGAGTCAACCGTCCGTCCTCGCGACCCAGGCAGCGATCAAGCTGTTCGGTCCAGGCCCGACGCAGGGCGGCGCCGGCATCGTCCACGGCTCTCTGACCAGGTGACCTGACTTCTGGACAGAGTTCAGTGCGTTCGGGGCCTGACAACCCGGGGCGGAACGGGTCGCCGTCGCACGGCCGGAAGGGGTAGAGGTTGACGCCGTACTCCACCCGGCGAAGGATCTGGCCCTCATAGGGACCCGGGAACAGTGCGGCGAAAGCCGTCCGCCGCAGGTTGGGGGTGCGGTAGAAGGGAAACCCTGGCCGCGCCTGATCGATCACCGGGTCGAGTGGGACTGTCGCCACTACGTCACGCGCGCGCTCGGCTGGATATCCGGCGCCGTGGGTGGGGGTGCCGGTAGCGAGGCCCCGCGCGAGCGGAGGCGGCAGGGAGATGGTCGTCCACTGTTGCGAGCCGTCCAGGGATCGGGCCATGTCCAGCACCACGGAGTAGCGGCCGCTTTGGCTGGGGCTGCCGAGGGCAGGGCGTTCGCCGGACCAGTCGAAGGCGAGATCGCTGACCTCCTGGCGGCCCACGAGCGCCAGTTTGCCAAGAGTGACGGCATGCTGGACCGGCACGACCCGGGCCGGATCGAAGAACTCGCCGGCGCCGTCGCCGCCCGCCGGCCGGTCCCGGCAAGGTTCGTCCGGGAGGATCTCGTCGTTTCCGCCCTTCTGGGTCAGCAGGCCCAGATCGACGTCGATGAAGTCGCTGACGCACTGGAAGGTGATCTGGCCATTGCGACCGGCCCGGAACGTCGCGTTCATGTCCGAACGGGTCACGCGGATGGGCTCCAGCATGCCTTCGCCCAGTTCCACCGCGGCCGGGTTCACCTGCTCGGCCAGCCCCAGAAGGATGTCGTTGCGGAGGTCTTCCGCCCAGTCCTGCAGACGCAGATAGGTGAACAGAAGTCCGCGAGGCGCCCGGCCGATGCCGGTGCGCAGGGCGACGTCCGACAGGCTGTCATCCACCTCCAGACTGGCCAAGCGGGCGCACCGCGCATCGGCCGCCTCGATCGGATCACCGGAGAAGACCGGGCCGTAGCAGTCCCACCAGGCCTTGTAAGGCTGGCTGGTTGAACGCCGGCGATGCTCCGGCGTGGGATAGGGCTCGCTGTTCCGCACCATGATCCGCGCGGATGCGAGACTGGCCTGCATATAGGCTTCCACGGCGAGGCGAACATCATCCCGCCATTGTGGAGCGAAGGCCGCGATCGCCTTGGTCTCCTCCCTTGCCCTCATCGCCTCGAGATACGCCGCGCGGGTGGCGACCAGACGCTGGTGACGGGCTGACGGAAGGGTCGCCAGCCACGTGTCGCGTTCGTTGACCGCCTGGTCATGCCAGGGGATATGGGATCGCAAGGCGTCAGCGCGATCCAGTTCGGCCTCGGCGGCGGCCTGCGCTTCGGGAGTGCAGACATTCGGAGCGGCGGACCGGGACGACCAGGTCAGGGTCACGCCGCGAGCCGCGGCCTCGGCCTGGACATACTGGCCATAAGCGTCGGCGAGGCGGTGGGTGGCCACAATATCGGCGCAGACGGCCGCATCCGCTTCCCGGCTGGAGACCTCCAGCATGGCCCACATCGCGGTCATGTGCGTGGCGGGGGCGGCCCGGCCGACCTTGACCGCCAAGAGGGCGGCCGCCTGTTGGGCGGCGGGCCCCGGGCCTCTCCCGAAAGCCCTGAGGTCGGCCTCGGTCAGGTTGAAGTCGCCGGGAACATAGGAGGTCTCCACCATGGCCCGGACGAGCAGGCCTGACGGGACTCTCAGTTCGTCGACGGGGGCCTGATAGCTGAGGTGCTGATCGATGTACTTTTCGAGCTGGAAGTGCCGCTTTTCGACATCCTTGTGCCAGCGGGCCGTGAGTTCGAAGACGCCGCCGGCGTAGTTGTTGACGTAGCTGTGGGCGAAGGTGTCTCCGGCCGCATGGATGAGTTGGCCATAGGCGAAGGCGACCTCTTCAGGCGTCCGCGCCGTTTCCAGCACATGCTGGAGCCAGTCGGCGGTCTGACGTCCGTCGGGCGTGCCGGGGTGCACATAGTTCTGGCCCACGAGCAGGTCCGGAAAGGCGTCCGGTCCGATGGCGCCGGCGAGGAAAGCGCCACGGTTGTTCCGGATTGCCTGGCAGAGTGCGGGCTCGATGGGAGCGGATCGGCCGCCGACGCCCACAAGACAGTCCTGATTGACATCCTGCCAGACCTGATCGGCGATGTAGAGGTGGGTTCTTAGGCCGAAGGCATGGCCAGGCGTCGCCGCTGACAATGCTGCGATAGTCACACCAACCGCCAAGATCGCCCGCATAGGTCCCTCCGCTCCACCCTCAGGTTGATCCTGAGAACGACGTTCTGTCTAGCGCGTCCCTGAAAACCGATCCGCACGGCCCTCCCTGGTTGGAGACCGCCAGTCAAAAGGAGGTGGTCGGAAGCCGACGCTTCGCAGAAAAGCACCTATCTTCTTCGTTGCGACTTCGTAGCTGTTTACAGACGAAATCCGAGGTGCTAGGACGCGGCTAAGCCGTGATTTGTCTGCGGCGCTACGGAGCTTTCCCATGGCCATGTTCACCAAGAATGTCGTGATCGGCGACATTCACCGCGTGAAGCGCCCCGGCATCGGGGCCGTATTCGTCGGCAAAATCACCATCGGCGACCTGGCGCAGGCGCTGTCTGACGGGGACATCAAGTACGCGCCCAAGTACCAGCGTGGCATGAAGGTGTCCGAGGACAACGTCTACGACGCCGACAGCCTGATCGACATCCACAGCGACAAGCTGCTGATTGAGAGCAAGCGCGCCGAGGCCATGGCCGCGAAATATCTGATGGCTCTGTCCGGCGAGGGCGATCGCATGCTGTTCAACCCGGACGTCATCTGGAACGCCCGGCGCGAGCCGAACCGGCCGGCGGCCGATTACGACGAGAAAAACCGTCGCCTGACGCTCCACTCCACGATCACCGTGCCCGACAGTGCTCACCGGCACTACGCCTACTACCTGCTCAAGCAATGGAAGACGGACAGCGAGACCGTTCCCGACGAGGTGGTGATCGCCGAGGACGGCGAGACGGTCGACAAGGACAGCCTCGTCCGCTGGCTGGAGGGCTTCGATCCGGACGATGCAGAGGAAAGCGCCATCCTGGTGCAGGTCTTCAACGTGCCCCGCGAGATGGAGGGCAAGCTGTTCGACGAATACAATGTCGAGGGCAAGAAGCCGTCGACCTCGGCATCGATCGACATGTTCTCCGACAAGACCGCGAGCCGTCGCTTCGTGGCCGAACTGCAGAGGAAATGCGAGATCTTCGGTCCGAGCGAAGTCGAAACCCGCGCGAACACCATCGCCGCCGCCTCGCGCAAGATCACGACGGTGTCGACGCTGGACGTCGCCATCAAGCCGTTCAACGTCAAGCTCCGGGGCCTCGAGAAGCAGAAGGAGGCCTACGCCGACCTGATCGCCTTCTTCTGCGCCTTCTACACCGTCTGGGCCGAACACTTCCCGGCCTTCCTGCCCACGGCTTCCGGCAAGGCCCGTCAGGATCTGCGCAAGACCTCCTTCGCGATGTCGAACATCATGTTCTTCCCGATGTTCCGTCTCGCGTTCGAGATCTGGGAGGACTTCAACAAGGCCGGGAAGAACTGGCGGGAGTCGACCGACTGGCGCGAAGGTCTGGCCCGTCTGGCTGGCGACATCACCATCGACGGCCAGTTCACCGGCCCGTTTATGGCCCGGGACAGTGAGGACCCCTACCAGCAGGGCAACCCCGGCTGGCAAGGCAAGATCCTGGTTCAGAAGTTCGATGGCCAGGGCAAGCCGCAGGGCTGGAGCCTGAGCAGCACCCGCCAGACCCGGGACACCGCCTATCACTACATCCTCGAGCAGTTCAGCGGCGTGACGCCGAACTGAGCCGAGAGCCCTTCAGCAAGGAGATTCAGCGCCCAGACACCCAGGCATTCCGTTTCGGATCGACCGCGCGACGCGGTTCGCCAGGAAACGACCGGAGAGGAGACGGCCCCAGTTTTTGGAAGGACCCGGGCCGCCACCCCCTCCCAACGACGCTGACGCGACGCTGCACATTGTCCCTATCAGGCCCATCGCTGCGTGCAAGGCCGGGGACCTGTCGCGCCAGCTCTCAATCCAACACATCTATGAGAGAGATTGATATGGCCGACGTTCGCGTCACCTGCATCACCAAGCAAGACCGGGACAGCAAGCACGAGGGGATCACCCACCTGGGTGGCTCGGGCTGGTACTGGACCCGGGCCCAGGTCATCGCTTCGATCGAAGCGAAGACCAACACCTTCTACACCTTGGTCAACGGCAACCGTGGCGACATCGGCGTCGTCAACGGGCCGAACGGCAAGTACCTGCGCACCTATGCCGACGGCCGCGCGAACGACAACCTCCTGTCGCTCCCGTCCTGCGCCTGAGCGTGATGCCGAAGGGGTCGGCGGTTGGGCCTGAGGCCTGGCCGCCGATCCCTGCGATTCAACCCGGCGCCGATTTTCGTAACCGATACCGTAATGCCCGCGGGCGATCCGCGCGCCCTTTCAATGTGTACCCATGACCCAGCCCCAACCCCATCCTGAACGACCCGCAGTGACCGGTCGCCACCTCGCCCTCGCCGCTGCCATGGACTTCGAAGCCTTCTTCGAGCCGGGCCAGGCCCCTCACGTCAACGTCGTCGTCGGGACCGTCGGCGCGCCCACCATCCGGGCGATCAAGGATGCGGTGGTGATCCTCCTGCCGAAGGACATGGCCGATCAGGTCGTCGACTCGCCGATGACGATGTTCCTCCACCTGTTCGCACTGGGTCACGAGATCGCACACCTGGTTCACCAACACCTGCACGGCGCCAGCGGACAGCCGATCGAGGACTATCGTGGCCTCGAGATGTGGGCTGACTTCTACGGCGCGAAAGTCGCCATGGCGCTCGTCACCTATGGGGGGACGATCCATCGCCTGACCGCCGACTTCTATCCGGGCGAGACGAACAAGTTCACGTGCCTGAAAGACGTCGGAGACGCCCTCGGCCGTCTCGCTGAGACCTGGTACGCCGACCCATCGCCCCGCTATGCGTCGCGTCTGGTTCGCGTGGGTCTCGCCTACAACGGCATCATGAGCTTCCTGCGGCACCACCTTGGCCCGGAGTTCGAGAACCACCTGTACGAGTCCGTGTTTCGGGTCATCTATCGGTCCGACACCCTCGCCAAGTTTGTGATCCTTGAAGGTGAGTCGGTCACTGTCGATGAGGAGCCCATCCACCGCTCCGCCTTGTGGCATCGGGACATGCAGGGCGATGCGGCCGCGTTGATTCCGGGCTTCCGGCCCGAACTCCTGAACATCCTGCACACGACGTTCGACCAGACCGAGGAAGAGATCGAGGAGTCGCGCGCAAAACGGCTGAAGGAACTGCGAGACGCCGGGTTTGATGTCTGACCCCTGCGGCCTCAAGACGCCGGGGGGCGGCTCTTCGTCGTTCGGCGTCTTCGATCGCTCGGACTTCCGCGGTTTGACTGGCGTTGCTGGCAGCGGGGTCGGGGTTGAATTGTTGCGGGCGGATGAGGGGCCGCCAGCGTGACGGGCCCCGCTTAACAACCGGTGGCGGTCATGTAGGGTCACGACATGTGCAATCTCTACAGCTTGTCGCACCGTCTGCAGGCCATCCTCGAGATGGTGGCCGCGATGACCAAGGACATCGGCAATTTCGGGCCGATGCCGGGCATCTTCCCGGACTATTCCGCGCCGATCTTGCGCGTCCAGGCGGATGGCCCGCTGGAGCTGGCCATGGCCCGCTGGGGCATGCCGAGCAGCAAACGGGCCTTGTTCGAGGCGGCGACGAAACGGGCGGACAAGGTTCGGGCCAAGGGCGGGGCGGTCGATTTCGACGAACTGCTGCGGATGGAGCCTGACAAGGGCACGACCAACATCCGGCGAACCGAAAGCCGACACTGGTGGCCTTGGCTGGGGCCGCAGAACCGTTGTCTGGTCCCGTTCACATCCTTCAACGAGCCCGACCAGGTCAATCGGACCGAAAGTGTCTGGTTCGCACTGGGCGAGGACCGGCCGCTGGCCTTCTTCGCCGGTGTCTGGACGCCTCAAGCCTGCGTCCGGAAGATCAGCACCGGTTGGGAAGAGTTCGAAGCTTTCGGCTTCCTGACCACCGACGCCAGTCCGGATGTCGCGCCGTTCCATCCCAAGGCGATGCCGGTCATCCTGACGACGGCCGAAGAACGGGATGTCTGGATGCGGGCGCCTCAGGACGAGGCGCTGGCCCTGCAGCGTCCGCTGCCGGCGGGCGCCCTGACCATCGTTCAGCGCGGCGGCAAACGGGATCCGCTGGAGGCCGAGGCTTGAGCGATGACGACGACGCGCCGCTGCGTCCGGTGGTTCAGTTCAGCGCCGGCGTGGTGGACGAGGCCGTGGCCCTGGAGCTGGTCGCGGCCGAGACCGTCGAACAGCTTCTGCTGCTGGAAGGGCGGACCAGCCGTTTCGTGTTCACGCCCGACGCGGCGATCGAGATCGGCCAGGCGCTGATCGAGCGCGGCGAGCTGGCGAAGAGGACGGGATCGCTGAACTAGGCGCGGTCGGGCGACACCATCTCCAGGACCTCGACGTCCGGGATGCCGCACCGCAGGGGCGCCACTAACACCGTCCGACCGATCGAGACGGCAAGATCGCGTGCCCGTGTCATCGCTCGCTCATGGTTCCAAAGCTGGGCGCGTTCGAACGGGACGAAGTCTCCGTTGTCGTTCGCATAGCCGACGGACCCGCTCTTCAGGCGGCCTCCGAAGATGACCAACTCGGCGTCGGTCTGATCGGTCATGACCTTCATATAGGCGATCCTCTCCGGAACTTCCACAGAATGTTCCGGTTTTGTTCTTGTGATCATTCCGTCCGTGTGGTGGAAGCGATCCGGGTCGGAGCAGCATGAGGAGAGACGGCGATGGGCGCAGTTCCCACCCCCGATACCGTGACGCTCGACCATCTGGTCGCCGACCTGTGGGCCAGGGGTTCCGACGGGCAGGGGCGCGTGCGAGCCCTGCTCGACGCCATAGACGCCGTGGCGCCCGGCGCGGTCGATCAGGTCCAGGCGCGACGCATCGGCCGACTTCTGGGTCTGGCGCCGCTCTGATGATCGCCGATCGTGAACCGAAGATGGCGCGGGAGGACATCCCGCCGCCCGTGGGCCGCCGCATGGTCGTTCGCTGTCTGGCCAAGGCCTGCGGACATGCCGCCCTGATCGATCAGCGCCGTTACTTCTCGGACGCTCGCGACTGGCCCAGGGAAGGCGCGTCCACCCGTTTCCGCTGTGTATGCGGGAGCCGGCAGGCGACGGTGGCCTATACCCGCGACGCCTATGCGGCCGAGGGCACGATCCATCCGGCCGCCCTGGCCCTGTGGTTCTGACATGGCCCAGCGAAATCCGCAGGAGCGCATCCTGCATCTGCGTCGGTTTCGGTCCCTGCCGAATGACGGCTCTCAAACGCTCTACTGCGTCCTGAGCTATTCGGGCGGGCTGTTCGACCATCTGAGTTTCCTGTCGCCAGGTCAGTACCCGGAGTTCACCGGCGAGGAGGCCTGGATGCGGGTGCACTGGTGGTCGAAGGTCAAACACAAGGTCATCGAGCAGGTCGCCGACAAGGCCGGCAATCCGATGCCTGGCCATGGGGCATAATCCCCGCTTCCGCATGTGGTCGAACGAGGACTGGCAAGGCTACTGCCCGACGATCGGCGACATGGCGCGGCGGGAGTGGAAGCTCACCGCCCATTGCGGCCGGTGTGGTCTGGCCATGGTCGCGAACGTCGACACCATCGCCCGGGCCAAGGGGCGAGACTGGAGCCCCTGGGGGAAGTCGGCGAAGTGTCGGCGGCTTCACTGCGGCGGGCGGATGACGCTTCGCGGATACAGTCCGAGAGCCAACGAGTTCGTGGATATATGAGGCCGTCACACGGCACATTTTTCCCGATCGGGAAACTTTTGATCGGATTAGAGACTCAGGCCAGAATATTTCCCGATCGGGAAAGTATGGGGACATATCGGCCGATTTGCGCGCAAATTATCCCGATCGGGAAATAATGCTTGCGATCTGGCCTGAACACTCTAGATTTTTCCCGATCGGGAAATTTCTATGGCGCATGTGAACATCGGTGAGGCCGTCAGGGACGCGCGCAAGGCGGCGGGTTTGCGACAGGATCAGCTCGCGGCGAGCGCCGGCGTGGGGCTGCGGTTCGTCGTGGAACTGGAGCGCGGCAAGCAGACCGCCCAACTCGGCAAGGTGCTTCAGGTCCTCACGGCGCTGGGCTTGAGCCTGGAGGTAGCCCCAACGCACCGGATCATTGACGGAGGCAGGTTTTGAGCCGGGCGCTGACGGTTTGGTGGGATGAGACGGAAGTCGGCGTGCTCGCCCTCAATGAGAACGGCAACATGACGTTCAGCTACGCTCCGGCGTGGCTGGACGCTCCGCGCGCGCCCGGCGTCTCCATCTCGCTTCCGAACCAGGCGGAGACGTTCAGTCGGGCCCAGACGCGGCCCTTCTTCGCCGGCCTGCTGCCCGAGGAAACGCCCCGCACCGAGGCGGCCAGGGCGCTGGGCGTTTCGCAGCAGAATGATTTCGGCCTTCTGGAAGGGCTCGGCGGCGACGTCGCCGGCGCGCTCACCCTGTGGCCGGTCGGCGAGGCCGTTCCGGTCCCCGATCCTACGGGCAAGGCCACCGTTCTGGACGAAGCGAGACTGGCGGACATTCTCGCCGGCCTGCCCCGACGACCGCTCCTGGCCGGAGAGGAAGGAATCCGTCTCTCCCTCGCCGGAGCCCAGCCCAAGGTGCCGGTCGTTCTGGTGGATGGCGCCGTGGCCCTGCCGGCGGCGGGTCAGCCGACGACCCACATCATCAAGCCGGCGCCGAAGGAGTACCCCACCTTCCCGGAGAACGAAGCCTTCTGCATGCGACTGGCCGCAGAACTGGGGCTGGCGGTCGCGCCGGTCGAACTGCGCCGCGCGAAGGACCAACTCTTTCTGCTGGTCGAGCGCTATGACCGGGTCCAGCGAGCCGACGCGGGACTGGGTCGTCTCCATCAGGAAGACTTCTGTCAGGCCCTGGGCGTCATGCCCGAGCACAAGTACGCCGCTGAAGGCGGGCCGACCTTCAGGCGGAGCTTCGATCTTCTGAGGCAGGTCATCCGGGTTCCGGCGAACGCCATCCTCGCCCTGATCGATGCGGCCCTGTTCAACCTCATCATCGGCAACGCCGATGCGCACGGAAAGAACTTCAGCCTGCTCTATGACCGGGACGGCCTGCGGCTCGCGCCGCTCTACGACTTGCTGTCCACATCCTGGTATCCGGAAGTGCATGCCCGGATGGCGATGCCTATGGCCGGCGCGGGTCGCCTTGAGGACTTCACGCCTGAAACGCTCGGCGAGTTCGCTGAACAGGCCGGCCTGACGCTGACCTATGTCCGCCGCCGCTGCCTTGACCTGTTACGGCTCGTTGGCCCGGCCATGACCAGGGTCGCTGGACGGCTAATCCGGGAGGGCCGCACGACCGGAATGATCGACGACCTCGTGGACCATATCCGGGCGCGGAGCGAAGCGCTCCGGGCGATCGCGGAACTCTCCGGTCCCAACTTCATGCGCCGGTACGACCAGGACATCGCGGCGAGCCAGTTCGACGCGGTCGCGCGCGGGATCCAGCACTTCCGGCAGGATCAGCCCGCCGTTGCGCGGTTCGCCTCGAACCGTCTGGCCAACCGGATTTTCGAGGTCCATCCCGAGTTCCGCGTCGAGGCGGAACGGCTTCAGGCCTGGCTGGAGGCCGAGCCGAACTGGAGGGAAGATCTCGGTCGGTACGCCACCGACCCCTTGCGGTTGGGTGACCAGGTCCAGGCGGCGCTGGACAGCCTGAGGGCGTTTTCGGCCAAGGGCTGAACGCGGTGACGCGGTCTGGGTGACGTCCGCGGGGCGAACTCGCGCGACTACTATCCACAGCCTGCTTGGGATCCGGATCAGGGTCATCGCTTGGTCCAAACGTCTCTCATCGGTCGTCGACCCGACGACGGATTGAAGAGACCCCATGCCCGATGTCCCCGCGGCTCTCGCCGCCGAAAAGACCATGCCCGCCGAACCGCGCAGAGGGCGCGGAAGACCCCCGAAACCGCTCGTCGAGCATCCGGCCGCCTTGTGGGACGAACCGACGACGGCGAAGGGGTTCGGAGCCGCGCTCGATGCGGAAATGAAGCGGCACGGAGAGAGCGCGTGGATGCTCCACCGTGCGTTGGTCACCAAGGGCGCAAAGGTCGATCGCACCACGCTCGCCGCCTGGCGCCGGGACGCCAAGGCGCCAGAGACCGCCGCCAGCTTGCGAGCCGTCGATCTGATCGAAACGCGGTATGGCCTGACGCCCGGAGCGTTGCGATCCCGCCTGGGGCAGGGGCGCGCGGTGAGCGGGCAGGTGCTCCCCGGCATTCCACTGGCGGAACGGCGCCGCCTGGCCTGGCATCTGCCCGATGACTTCGCCCGTCGGCCTGCGGCGGAGCAGACCGAGATCATCGACTGGGTGCGCTCGTCGATCCTGACGGGCGGCACGGCCTACCATCGCTATCACTCGGCGATCTCCAAACACCGCTTCGCCCTGCGGTTCGATCACCTGCTGGAGACGTCCAGACGACCGACGTCTCCAAAGATCCGGGCGGAGTTCGTTCCGCCGGAAAGCCATGAGCGGGAGATGGCGGACCTGTTGCGGTTCAAGACGCGGACGCTCACGGCGGTGGGGTTTCAACGATCGGGCGTCTGGGGCGCCGAGACCGCCTCCCAGAAGCTCGAGCATCTCGGCCTGATGTTCGGTGCGCTCGCCGCGGCGCCCGACAGCGTGACGGCCGGCCTGGGGCTGCCCCACGACCGCTTGACCTTCGCGCTCCTGATCTCTCCGGACGTCTGGGACTGGTACGTCCAGTGGCGGGAGACCCGGCGCGGCTTCTACACCGGATGGGAGGCGGAGATGTTGCTTCTGGCCGCCGCCCTGACGCGGACGGGCACGGGTTGGCTCCGACAGAGCCCGGCGCTGGCCGAGGCGCTATCGCCGATCGACGGTCTGATCTCGGCCGACGACATCCAGCGCATCCGGAGCGACTGGGCGGGCGCCTGCGATGCCATGCATCAACACGCCCTGGCGCGAGCCAAGGAAATCCTGCGGGTCGCCCGGGTGCATCGTGATCCCTTCGAACCGTTGCTGCCCGTGCTGGAGGCGGCGAGCCCGGTTCGGGAGTATCGCAAGATCACCGACGAGATCCTCAAACGCATGCCCGACGCGCGCCGCCATCCCAGGGCGGCGGCCGAAAGCGTTCGCAGCTTCCTGATGCTCCGGCTCGGGCTTCACCTTGGTCTTCGGCAGAAGAATTTGCGGCAGCTTCTGATCCGTCCACGGGGCCAGCCGCACACCAGCGAGCGCGATCTCGAACGTCTGAAATGCGGAGAACTCCGCTGGAACGATCGGGACGCCGGCTGGGAGGTCTTCATCCCCTGCGCGGCGTTCAAGAACGCCCACTCCGCCTATTTCGCCAAGCGACCCTTCAGGCTGCTCTTGCCGGACCTTGGCGATCTCTACGCGTGGATCGACGCCTACCTCGGCGTCCATCGGGACCGTCTGCTGAACGGCGCGCCCGATCCGGGCGTCTTCTTCATCAAGACGGTGAAGCGCACCAGTCGGGATCCCTCCTACAATCAGCAGACGTTCTACGAAGCCTGGCGACTGACGATCCAGAGGTACGGGATCTACAATCCCTGGACGCGACGCGGAGCCATTCCCGGTCTCCTGCCGCACGGACCGCATAGCGTCCGCGACGTGCTGGCCACCCATATTCTCAAACAGACGGGCTCCTACGAGCAGGCCAGCTACGCCATCCAGGACACGGCGGCCACGGTCGCGGACCACTACGGCCGCTTTCTTCCTCAGGACAAGGCCGCCTTGGCGGCCCAGGTGCTCAACCGCGTGTGGGACGACAGTGAAGAGGCCTGAGGTGAACGGTCTGGGACGGGCCCGGGACGATCATTCGTCCTCATAGTATTTGAACCAGGCGTTCTTCTCGGTGGGCCGGATTTCCCATTGATAGTTCTTTCCCCGATTGTTCATCGGCGCGTTCCAGTCGCCGTTGAACTCGTGGGCGATCCGACCCTCACGGCCCGCGTACTTGTTCAGCAGAGGCTTCTCGCCGAATTTCTCCCTGAACTGATCGAGCAGAAAGTGCTCGAAGTCCTTGAAGGACTCGGGGCTTCGTTTGTCTCCGATGGAGCCCATGTAGAAGCGGAAGGAGACGTCGCGAAGCGATCGCGACATGTCGAAGATCCAGTTGTGCAGGTGGGAGCGGATCCGGTTCGAGAAGACGCCGCGCCCGATGTACATGACCTCCGAAACGCCCCCGGCGTACTTCACACCAAACCCGTCTCCGACCGAGATCGCATAGACGCCGTTGCGCACATCGCTGAACCGCTTCGCCTTTGGATCCGCGGCGTCATCCCAGGTCTCCCGGACCTCCCGGACAACCCGGTCTATGGACGCCTTGCGAACCGCGGCCCGAACATCCTCATCCTGCTGGTCGAACTTGCGGAGGTCGAACCCGAGATCGCGCGCCTGATCCGAGACGCTGATCAGGTCGGTCCTGACCCATTTGACATTGATCTTGGCCACCTATTTCCCCTGTGAACGAAGGGAATTTCTAGGCCTGATTGCGGAGAGCGTGGAAGCCGGAAAATGAATGTCGGACTTCAGCGGCCGCCCTCCTGACCCCCGGAGGCGCGCAAAAGATCGCCGACCGCGCGTCCGTTCAGGCGACAGGCGGCGATGACGCGGTCATAGACGATCACCCGGCCGCTCCGGCCCCGCACCGCGACGCAATCGAGCACCCGACCGCGCAGTAGTCCGGACAGGCGCTCCCGGGCGGCCCGGCCGCCGGTCTGGTTCAGTTCAGGCGCGTCGAAATCCGACAGGCGGACCTCGATCCAGGTCGAGGGGTCGGTTGACGGGCCGATGCACAGCCCGTCGCCATCGCCGACATATCGGACCACGCCCGAGAAGGTCTCGCCGGCGCGGTACGGCAGGCGGCCCTCGCAAGGGTCGGCCAGGGCGGCCGTCGGAATCAGCAGGAGGGGCGAGGCGATCAGCAGCCATTTCATCGCCTCAGCCTGACCGTCGTGAGACCCTGCGGCAAGGTCGAACGAGGGAAAGGAAGGTCGGCGGACGGGCGCTCCGAATGGGAGCGGCAAAGGAGCCCGCCATGATCATACTCGCCAAACCCACCGCTCGGCCGCTGACGTCGCGACAGTGTTCGGGCGGAGAGGGCCGGGATCGCCCCGAACTCGACCTGCTCAAGCAGTTGTTAGGGCGCATCGACGGCGCCGACGGGACCGCTGGCGCCCTCCTGACGCGCTTCGGCGGACTGGGCGCGCTGCTGTCAGCCGATGCGAGCGAACTTCGTCGCGCGGGCCTTGAGGACGATGTCGTCCTCGACCTGAAGACCGTGCGCGAACTGGCGGTTCTGCTCTCCCGGACGGAGGCCGCCCGACGGCCGGTGATCGCGTCTTGGACCGCACTGCAGGACTACGTCCGGATCGCCTTGGCCCAGTGCCCCCGTGAGCAGTTCCGGGTGCTCTACCTCGACCACCGCAATTGCCTCCTGCAGGACGAGTGGCGCGCCGAGGGGACAGTGGATCATGCCCCGGTTTATCCACGCGAAGTGGTTCGTCGCGCCCTGGAACTGTCGGCGTCCGCGCTTGTCCTCGTGCACAACCACCCGTCAGGGGACCCGACACCCTCCCAGGCCGACATCGAAATGACGCGCAAGGTCGTGGAGGCGGCGCGGGCGCTCGGGTTGCAGGTTCATGACCATCTCGTGGTCGGGCGACAGGGGACGGCGAGCTTTCGCGCCCTGGGTCTGATGTGAGGCCGTGATGTCCCTGCATTCGATCGTCGCCGCCCTGGGCGGCGACCTCTACGCCGGCGGGACGCGCGCCAGTATTCCCGCCCCCGGGCACAGCGCCTCGGATCGATCGGTGTCCCTGCTCCTGAGCGGAGACCGTCTGGTGGTCCACTGCTTTGGCGAAGCGTCCTGGTCGGGCGTGCGGGCCCATCTGCGAGATCTCGGTCTCATTGACGGGTCTGGCCGGGTTCTCGGGTCGGGCCGGACGGGCGCGGGCACAGCGCGCCCAAGGCCGGACCGCGCCCAGAGGATCGCGACGGCGCAACGCTTGTGGGAGGGCGCCGGCACCCTTGCGCCCGCGACGACCTCCAGACGCTACCTTGAGCATCGCGCCATCCGGCAGGATCCCGCCGGACTGGCCGGGTTGCGCCATCACGGCGCCGCCGAGATCTCGGTCTATCGGTCCGGTGGGGCCACCCGGCCGGCGCTGATCGCCGCCATAACCGCACCGGACGAGACCCTGACCGCAGTGGAGTTGACCTACCTCTCGCCATCCGGGCGACGCGACGAACGGCTCCGTCCCTCGCGAAAGATGGTGGGCCTCGCGCCCGCCGGTTCGGCCGTCCGTCTCGCGTTCGCCGAGACAGAGCTGGTCGTCGGCGAGGGCGTGATGAGCGTCCTGTCGGCGTCGGATCATCTGGGCCTGCCGGCGTGGGCGCTGCTGTCGGCCCGTAACCTCGCCGTTTGGACCCCGCCCGGCCGGATCCGACGGGTGATCATCGCCGCCGACCGGGGCGCACCCGGCGAGACCGCCGCGCAAACTCTGTTGAGACGCCTGGAGACGGCAGGCGTCGAGAGCGCGCTCGCCCTGCCGCCGCACGGGGCCGAGGACTGGAACACCTTCGCCATGGCGGAAAGGCGGAAGAAAGGGGGCTGACGGGCGCCGGTCGACGGGGATGGTCCTCACCGCCGGCGGGAGATAACCGATGACCCGTTCTTCATCCGCCCTGGCTGTCGTCCAGACGCCGTTCGAGGCGACCGCCACGCGGGCGCGCCAGTCCATCGCCCTTCGCGAGGTCGATGTCGCGCCCGAGAATCTGCGCGCCGGCGAACCGGCCGACGACGACATTCCGCTTCTGGCCGACACCCTGTTCGCCGCGGGTCAGTTGCAGCCCATCACCGTTCGTCCGGGCCGACGCCGGGAGTCACCCTTCATGGCGCTGGATGGTCGCCGGCGACTGCTCGCCTTGCGCCTGTTGCTGGAGCAGGGGCGGATCGACGACGGCTTCCTGGTGGACGTCTTTGTCGAGACGGATCCGGCGCGCCAGGCCGCCGCGGCCGTGCTCACGAACACCGCCCTTCCGGTCCATGTCGCCGACATCATCGCGGCGATCGGGCGGATGTTGAAGTCCAGGCTCACCGTGCCGGCCATGTCCCGTGCGCTCGGTCATGCGGAGGTCGACATCAAACGCCTCGCGGCCCTCTCGGCCCTGCCGGAGGTCGCGCTGGACGCCCTTCGCGCCGGACGGATGAACCTCAGGCAGGCCAAGCTTCTGGCGCGGCTGCCGGACCCTGCCGAACAAGAGCTGCTGGCGCAGTCGGCGCTGGACGGCCACGGGTTCGCCGATTGGAGGATCACCGAGAAGCTGGACCGGTCCCAGGTCACGGCGGCTGACCCCCGGTGCGCGCTCGTCAGCGCCGAAGCCTATGCGGCTTCGGGTGGGCGCACCGAGGCGGATCTGTTCGGGGAGCGCGCCCCGGTCCTGCTCGATCCGGCCATTCTGACCGAACTCTGGACCGCACGGGCGCGGTCGATCGCGGAGACTTTCGAGTTCGAAGGGCTGACCGTCCATGTGGCGGCGGCCGGCGAGATCGACCTGCCCGAGGACCTGGAGACGCCCGGGTATGTCTATGGCGGCATGTTGCCGGCGACCGAGATGGACGCCTACCGCGACGCGCGCGCCGCTCACGAGGCGGGCGCGGACAGCGTCGGCCTTGCGATCTCGGAGGCGGCCGACGCCGAGGATGTCGACCGGGCGATGGTGGCCATGATCCGACTTGGTCTCGCCATGGACCAGATCGCCCTGGGCGGGCGGGCGGTCACCACCCTGGTGTTCAGTCCATCGACGCGCACCGGTCTCAAGGTGAAGGCCTGGACCCCCATCGAACCGGAGCGCGAGACGGGGATCGGCGGGACCGACGAGGATCCGGCGGACGTCGAGGCGCAGACCCCGGCATTCGTCGCGCCGACTGCGGATGCGCCGGAACCCGAGGTGGAGGGTGTGGGTCACAGCCTGCATGCGCTGAGAACCGATGTCGCTACCCGGGGGCTGATGCGCGCCCTGGCCGACGATCCCCGTACGGCGCTCACCGCCCTGCTGACGCGTCTGTTTCTGACCGTGGTCCAGAGGGGCGTGCCCCGCAGCGAATCCGTTCTGGCCGTCAGCGTACAGGTGTTCGCGCCCCGGGGCGGACGCGTGATCCCGGACCTCGATGGAGTGGTGCATGAGCGGATCGACGCCCGCCGCGCTGCGTGGGAGGCCTCCGGCCAGACGGCGATCCGCTGGATTCACGATCTGGCGGACGAGGACCGCCTGGGGCTCCTGGCCGAACTGACGGCCCTCACCATCGACCTGCGGGAGGAGCGGACGGACCTGATCCGGGGCGCGGCGCGTGCGGAGGCGTCGGAGCTCGCCGCGTTGTCGAAAGCCCAAATCACCCGGCACTGGACGCCGGATGCGACCTTCCTGGCCGCCCACTCCAAGCCGATGCTTCTGACGATGCTGGCCGACATGGGCAAGGCGGCGCCCACGACCGGCGTTCCGGGCAAGGCCGAACTTGTCGTCCTCGTCGAGGCGACGGCGGCCGCGCGCAACTGGGCGCCAAAGGCGCTGCTCTGGTCGGCGGCTGATGACGACGGAACTGACGATCCGGCGGATGCGGGAGCCGACGACGCCGGCGGCCCGGGGGGCGGAGGCCGGAGCAGACGACGACGGAGCCGGTGCGTTCGAGATCACGCCTCAGGGAGAGGCGGCGATCGCCCACGCGGCGGAGTGATCGGGCTGTGGGGTCGTCGCACGGTCGTGCGACGGCCCCGGTCTTCTTCAGACGGTGGGCCATCAAGGCGGCTGAAGGCGGTTCCCGCCGGGAGGAGGAAGGGAAGGGAGGTCCCGGGCGAAGCGGGATCGGGGAGATCGGCTCCCCGGCGGCTTCGGTTCCAAGGAGACTGACATGCAGACCATGGTGTTCACGGGCCGTCTGGCGGCCGCCCCCCAGATCAGCGACGACTTCGGCAAGGCGATCTTCCGCCTGATCGAGAAGCGCGGCGTCGATGCCGGCGGCAAGGACCGTCTCGTCGGCGTCAACTGCGTGTCCTGGTCCAAGGGCCTGAACGAGAAGGTCATCGCGCGCGGCCTCGCCCAGGGCTGCGAGGCGGTGGTGACCGGCGCCTTCATCGACACGGCCTACGAGACCCGGGACGGCCAGGCGCGTACGGCGAAGGAACTGGTGGTTAATCGGCTGACGGTGCTGGACTGGGCCGAGGCCCGGGACGCCGCCGCCAACGACGATCCGTCAGCCGCCCCGTCTCACGCGTCTTCCGAGGCGGCGCCCCGGGCCGGTCGCCGCAAGGCGCGGGCGGCCTGATTCCCCTTCACCCCATCAACAGGAGACTGACCATGCAGACGCTAATCATCGAAGGCTATCTGGCCGCCGACCCCTCCATCCTGTCGGCCCAGGGATCGGGCCGGAAGCGCGCGAGCTTCCGCGTTCTGGAAACGACCCGCTTCCGCAAGTCCGGCACCCCGGGCGAGCGCACGACCGGCTTCAACTGTCTGTGCTTCAGCGAGACGACGACCGAGAAATACATCGCGCCGTTCGCGCGCAAGGGCACGCGGGTGGTGATCCAGGGTCATGTCGAGAATGACACCTGGACCGGCAAGGACGGGGTCGAGCACTACGACCTGCGCCTGATCGTCGGCGACATCCGCCTGAAGAATCGTCGGGAGGCCGACGGTTCGGATGATCAGCCCACGGGCGGGGCGGCGGGCGAACCGGCTGGCGGCTACGACCTGAACGACGACATCCCGTTCTAGGGCGGGCGAAAGTGCGAGACGGCCCGGGGCGATGTCCCGGGCCGTCTTCGCATGGTCGCGGGAGGGCGGAGGAAGGGTGGGTTCGGGCGGGCCGATCCGGTCCGATGATCGGGAGATCCGAGATGACCGCCTCAGCCTGGACCGACGACCGCATCGAACGATTGAAGACGCTCTGGCGCGAGGGCCGGACCGCCGAACAGATCGCCGCCGAACTGCAGAACGGCATCACCCGAAGCGCCGTACTCGGCAAGGTGCACCGCATGGGCTTGTCGATCGGCCGCCCGGAACGGCCGATTGTCCGCAAGGCCGCCGTCGAACGACCGTCGCCTGTCCAGCAGGACGGCCAGGACCAGGGGCGCGGCGAAGGGACTGATCAGGCCCGGCGTCGCGCGTGTGTCGACCTGCCCTCCGGCGGGTTCAGCATTCTGACCGTGCGTTCGGGACAGTGCCGGTGGCCCTACGGCGATCCGCGCACCGGGGTGTCGTTCTGCGGTCGCCCCGTGGCGCGGGGAGCCTTCTGCTCGGGTCATGCCGAGGTTGGGTATCGAACGCCGCCTGGCGGGCTCCCCTCGCTCCTGGCGATGGCCGGGCTGGCCTGAACAGGGGGCGAGCCTGCAACTGACAGACCAAGCGGCGATCTCTTCGGAGATCGCCGCCTTTGTCATGGCTGGCGGCTGGACGCCGCGGGCCTGACCGGCGCCCGGGACGTGCGACGGTATCGGCGCAAGCGATGCGCCGAGTTGTGTCGTCGTCGCGAAGGGCGACGACGACTTGCCCCCACACAACGCCCTCCGATCCTGTCACGACACCCCGGAAGTCAACGGCTGCGCCGTTCCCCTCCACGGAGGGCGAGCAGCCCTCCGTTCCGGTGACTGCCGGGGACCCCGTCGTGGCCAGGAGCGGGGTCGTTGCGCATGGGGCGCACGGCATTCCCAAGGAATGAACCCATGACCTCCTTCAGCACTCCCGTCTTCGCCGCCGCAAAGACCGACTCCGCCTTTGACGACCTGACCGCCTCCCTTGGCGACGTTCGTCCTCACCCGACCGAAGACGCCCTGGTCCATCTCGGGCGCGCGCTCATGACCGAACTGGTGGATGTGATCTGCGGAACGGCGCTGGAAGACTTTCAGGTCCTCCTCGGCGAAGCCCTCATCGGCGCCTTCCATTCGGCGGCCGGCCGGATCGAGCGGGATGCAGATCGCGCGCGGGATGCGATGCGGGCTCTGGATCGGGACTTCGATGGATCCGAGGCGGCGGATACCGAACTTCAGGAAGCGACGTCGCGGGCTCGCGCCGGAGATGTGGCGACCCGGGCCGCCGAACTGATCCGGGATGCGGCTTCGGAGGCCTGGACGGTCGCCACCGGCGAGGTCTGGACGGCCTGGCGCGGGTCGCGGCGCGGCACTCATCTCACCGCGGCGCAACTGGAGGCCAAGCAGGCGATCCGCGCGATCCGCAGTCGCCGGGCCGGAGAGGCCGATCCGGGCGGTCCGGTCATCGCCTTCCGGGGTGCGCCGGCGGCGGATAGCGCCGAGGACGCGGGCCGGATCTTCGACGCGCTGAACTGGGCGAAGGCGGAGTGGCCGGACATGGCCCTGGCGACGACCGGGGCGAAAGGCTCCGAGAAACTGGCGATCAAATGGGCTCAGCAGAAGGGCGTGAAGCTGATCCTGGCCCGGGCGGATTTCGATGCCCACGGCAAGGCGGCTCCCTTCCGGGCAAATGATGAACTGATCGCCTTGGAGCCGGAAGTCTGCCTGACCCTGGCGCATTCCGTGGCCGAAGAACGGATGGATCACCGGCCGTTCGGGCCCGCGCTCAACCTGGGTCAGAAGGCGATGGAGAACGGACTGCGACATTTGTCCATCAAGGCGCGCGCGGCCTGACCCCAGGCTCGTGCAACATCAACCCGCTCGGCTCCGGCCGGGCGGGTTTTTCTCTGTCGACCGGGAGCTCGTCGGACCTTTGACGGGGTGGGACGACCTGCGCCAGACATTGAACGGTGATGATGGAAATCTGCGTAAGAGGTTGGAGGGCAAGATAAAAGGGAGTGTTTGGCGGTTCCCGCTTCTTCTATTCTTCCCGTCACTTGTGGCGACGTCGGAGAGGCCGCGCCGACTTGCGGTGACTTGCCGACGTGGCGTGGGGACCGAGTGTCCCGGGAGGCCACCGATGACCGTGCGAAGCGCCATCGACGATCGACTCGATCCTGTTGTCAGGGCCGGTGTGGATGGGCCGCGTGTCGCCCTTCCCAATCGTCTCAAAACGGACGCCGTCAGTGTCCGGACCGGACTACTGAGGCGTCTTGCGGGATCACGCACCTTTGCCCTCGGGGATCGGTCCGGCGTGCTTCGCGCCGCCCAGACTCGCTCCGGTCGAGCCTTCCGTCTCGATGTCCGCCAGAGGGTGATCGTCAAGGCGCTGGTTTCCCGGCACATGGGCCGCGGCCTTGAACGCGGGGCAGGCCTTGGCAAACATGTCGCCTATCTGGGTCGGTCCGGTGCGGGCGTGGAGGGCGATCGTCCGGAGTTCTTCAATGACCGATCGAACGCCCTGAGCGCGCCGGCCGAGACCGCAGACTGGCGCGAAGATCGACACCATTTCCGGTTCATCATCTCACCCGAACACGGCGAGCGGCTGGAGATGAAATCCTATGTGCGCGAGGTCATGGGGCGGGTTTGTGCGGACCTCGGCGACAGCGAGCTGGCCTGGATCGCGACCTGTCACTTCGATACCGATCAGCCCCACGCCCACGTCCTCCTGCGAGGTCGTCGAACCGACGGCCGGGATCTGGTGATCCCACGGGACTACATTGGCTACGGCTTTCGCGCGCGCGCGCAGGAGGTGGCCCAGGAACGGCTCGGCGATCTGTCGCGGGTGGAGGCCGAGCGGCGGATCTGGAAAGAGACAGAGGCCGACCGGTTCACCGGCTTCGACCGCCGACTGATCACTCAGCTGGACGAGAACGGACTGGTCGAGGATGGCGTCGGCGCGACCGACGCCTGGGCCGCCCTGACGAGAGGCCGGCTCAGGCACCTGGAGCGGCTTGGCCTCGCGACCCGCCAAGGCCGTCGATATCGTCTCGACGTCGATCTGGAGTCCAGGTTGCGCGGCCTGCAGATGCGCCGGGATATCATTCGAACGCTGAACCAGCGGCGACTGGAGGGCGCCCGCGAGGTTCGTGTTCTGGAGGCAGGAACGGTACGCGGTCGGGTGGTTACGACCGGCTTTCACGATGAAGCCGGCGCATCGCCCTGGGCGGTGGTTCGGGACGGCGACGGCGTCGAACACTACGCCAGGCTTCGGACCGGAAGCCCGAGCCTGAAGGCGGGACAGATCGCTGAGTTGAGGGTCTCGCCGACCGGTCTGGCGCAGGTACTGCCGACGAGAGGTTCAGACCTTGCACGTTGAACTCGAGGCCTACCCCCGAGACATCAAGCCGCCGCTTCCCGTACCGCGTTCACAATGCTCGCGGTGCCTTTGCCGGCGGCATAGATCGGGTCCTTGCCGCCAAGTGCCGTCTTCACGCAGTAGAAGGCTTGGTGGCTGCTGCTACGCCAGGCGAAGATGAAGATGTCTGCCGTCCGCGCAAGGTTGGCGAGCGCCGAAGTGCTGACCTTGTCGGAGTTCAGTTCGACCAGACATCCAGGATACAGGCTTTGCAATGCGGCCTTGGCGCGGGCTCCGGCCGTCTCAGTCAGCGTGTAGATGCCGACCAGTTTACCCGTAAGATCCGTTGCGTCCGAGGTCTCTTCGGCGCTCTCGCCAGACGGTCTCAACGTCGCAAACGACAACGGATCCACGCCAAAATCGTGGGCGAGATATTCTATAGGCAGATAGTCGGACGCGACCAATCGGTGAGCGAATGCCTGGCACTGGCCCAGTATGGCGACGAACAGGTGGAGACGTGCTTCGCTTGCTTCGGCTGACGGCACGGGGGCGATCGCGAGCGTCTCACAAATGTCCAGCGACCAAGCCAGGTTGGCGTATGAAGCGACCTGCTGCTGAACGGACGCGAGGTCCTGAACAGCCGCGATGTACTCGGCGCTGCTGAGCCCCAGGTCGAGCAAGGCGGACATAACCGTCGAGAGCACCTCGAGGTCTGAGCGGGATACAGAGTCGCCGAGGGCGATGATCATGAGCGCCATCTGGGCGACGGGTTTCGACGCCGGGGCGTAGGCTTCATCATCGGGCAGGAATGCGGCAACGATCATCGGCAAGGCTTGCCGGATCATATCCGCCGCAGGTCCGGTGAGATTGCCGATAAGGTCCGCAAATTCGCGACATTGGCCGGCGTTTCGCCTCAGCGAGGCCGTCTCCCAAGTCGACCGGTTGTCCAAGGCATCGGCGGAGGCCTGATCTGGATCGCCTCCGTCGGCCAACCGGCGAGCCCAGTCGAGCCATCCCGTCACCGGCGTCAGACTTTCGGCCGGGCCTGACGAATTCTGGACGGTCCTGAGTTCTGCGATTCGATCTTTTAGAGACGCCGACAGACTGTCGTGAACGGAAGGCTGGTCGTCTACCGCCGCGAGGAATCTGACGCGCGCCTCGTCAGTTCCGATGAAGCGAACGCACGAAAGCAATCGTGAGACCGATTTACGGTGAAGCGGCAGCGCGAGGTCCATCTCGAAGGCCCGGTCGAACAGCCCATCGTCGAACGCCCCTTCACCATCTTCCGCCCGGGTCGAGGGGGCGGGACTTGGCGGCTCAAGGTTGGGCGTTGCCGGCGGCACTGCACGAGGCTCGGCGGCCTCCCCCACCGTCGCGGCGAGGTAGGGGGCCGCCCACTCTGTCTCATCATCTGGCAGCAGGTCCGCCAGGGTCTCGAGGATCTGCGCGGTCGGCCGGGGCTGGACGACCTCATGCAGGAGGAAGGCCTTGACGATCCGCGGGGTTCGGACGCCGTGGCGGGACGCGAACAGCCGGGGATAGGGCGAGAGGATCTGATCCGTGAACGCGCTCAGGACGCCGTCGATGTCGCCGCGTGACTCCGCGTCGTCGAGGTGTACCCGATAGAGCGCCTCAATCAGGTCGGAGAGCGTCTGGGGCGGAAGAGGCAACTCGGACAGATTTCGGATCGACCAGTGATCCAGCGCGATCTGGTCCCATTGTCCCAATCCGGCCTTGAGACGGACGTCGAGGAACTTGAGGTTCTCCTCATTCAATCTTCCGGTCGCCCTGAGTTCGGCGATAAGGCGGAGCGCCGAGGTCTCGTCCCTGGACCCGAGCGCCTTCTCAAGATCGGATCGGATCAGGCCAACCGGCCGCGGCCCTGTGCGAGCCAGCGCGGGACGTTGGCTGGCGAGCCTAGCGTAGAGCGCAAGTTTCGCGGCGATCGCGGCCTTGTCGGCTCCGGTGAATGAAAGAACCTGGCGTCCGAATCGCTCCTGAAGAGCCGCCGATGACGGGTTGCTGGACGGGGCGGGTTGCAGGGCGCTCAGATATGACGATCCAAGCCACGCCTTGATGGTGGACTTCAGCGCGTGCTGGCCGGCATCGGTTCGGGCCGTCGCGTACCAGCCGGCCAACTCCTCGCCGCGATAGAAGGGGAGGATGACAGGCCCGTCAGAGGCCGGGCCGGCCAGTGCGACGAGCCAGGGTGCTACGGCGTCGAGCTGGTCTCGGCGCGCTGTTCCCGAGACGAGCGCGTCCCAGGTAAGCCCGTTCGGCTCGCTGAAGTATTTCTGCAGCCAGACGTGTTCCGCCTCGGGAAGAGAGCCGATCACGTTTCGCTCCTCGCATAGGCCTCGAAGTTCAGCCGCGCCTGGGCGACGGTGCTGCTCGCCGTGTCGTAGACCACTGTCTCGTCGTTCAGTTCGAGCCCGTTGTAGGTCAGATTCATCGAGCCCGTCAGAAGGCCACGCTTGAGCAGAATGCCTTTCACGTGGAGGTTCTGGCGGCGAACGATCAGCAGCTTGTCAGACAGACCCGCCTCATCCGCTCCCACACGCATCGCATGGAGAAACGCGTCGTTGTGGTCGTCGAAATTCGTCGCGATCCCGAGACGGGTGCCACGCGCCATGAGGTGCAACGCCACTTCGATGAGCCGGATCTCCCGTTCGCCCCAAGCCGGGTTCACGGACGCGAAACCTCCGGCGCGGTTGTCGAACAGGACGACGTTGCTGATCCACGGGCTGACCAGCCAGGCGCGTTGATCGCCGGGCGAGACCGCTTCGGCCAGAACCATCATTTGCAGAAGTTCGCGGACCAGGTTCTGACTCGTCGCGACGCTCTTGAAGATTCTGCGGCTCTCGAAGGTCATTGGACGGCCTCCGCGATATCCACGTCCACGGCCAGTGTGTCCTCCACCCGCCTCACCGCCTGCACCCTCGCGAAGACGGACAGATAGTCGGACTGTACGGGATTGGTGGCGAGGAAGCTGAACGCGCCCGACAGGCGATCCGCTTCGTTCATCGGGCACACGAGCGTCGCCGCGCCAAGAGCGCCGAGCCTGTCGAGGCATCGAGCCCGCCAGTCTTCGTCGCGGACATCGATCACATCGAGCCCCTCGCCCAGAAACGCCTTGATCAGCAGCGGTTCCGCGGGGGCGATCTCTCCGAAGGATGAATACAGCTCCAGACCGGAGCGTCGGATCTGTGCCCCGCGAGGCCAGAGCAGGCCGTAGATGATGCTGAAGCGCCACTGGTCCGCCCCGACCGCGGGCGTTTCGATGCCGGCCTCCATCAGCGCGTCATCGATCCTCGGCAGGCTGGCGAGGCGATAGGCCAGAACCCGCGCGTCGAGTTCGACGCCAAGGCGCGTCTCCTCGGTGGTCCATCGCGTCAGGGCGTCGAGAAGAAACGCATCGCTTGCCGGTCCGCTGCCGGGACGCAGCACGCGATTGGCGAGCGCGACGATGAAGGAGTGCCCGGTGACATAGCCCTGGCGGGCCAGCGTTTCCCGAAGGCGCGTGAACCGGGCGTGACTTTCCGACGCGCCGTAGGCCGCCCGATACTCGGCCGTCGCAGCACCGAGGTCGCCCGACGGGTCGTCCTGAACCTCCGTCAGGAAACGAGTCATCTGGAAATCGCTGAGCAGGAACTCATTGTCACGGAGGGCCGCCGTCATGAGGCTGAAGAAGCGGCGAGGATCGTCCGCATACTGCTTGAGCACGTCCTCGATCAGGCCGTTCCCGCCGGGGGACAGTTCGCTAATCCAGACTTCTGCCGTGGTCTCGGACCGGAAGATGTCATCCTCCTCGCTAGGACCGCTCTGCACGTCTACAACCAGACTGTCGGAATCGATCTCGGGACAAAGGCTCGCGATCGCCTTCATTGCCGCGGCCGCCACCGTCGCGCAGAATTTCTCCTGAAGCCAAGACTCCCAACTTGCGTCGATGGGCGTCCATAGAATGGTGGCGAGGCGGTAGAGGTCCGAAACGACGCCGGGGTCCTGGAGGTAGCCTTCCAGATCTGCGCGCAGCTTGTCCTGCACGTTGCCGTGGGCGTCAGCGTCATCCACCATCGCTGACTGGAAGAGAACCAGCAGGGTGGCCTGGAGCGACAGATCCGCGAGATCCCGCTGCAGGTTGAGGGCCGCTTCTTCCAGAGTGACGCCTTTGAGAACAGCTTCTCCGGTCAGGGCGCAGATCAGGATTTGCGCCAGCCATTCGCGGGCGAAGACATTGTCCACCGCAGCGAGGAAAGGCCCCTGCCGCGCCTGGTGATGGAAACGGGCCGTCCGGATGGCCCGATACAGCGCGCCGTCCTCACCACCCAGCGAGGACCATAAGTCGGTCGGGCAAGCGATGCCCAGCCGCAAGGCGTCGACAGCCAGGGTGAAGCCGACCGCAGCCTGTGTCTCCTGGTTCTCGAAGGTGAAGGTCTTGGTGGTGGTTGATCCGTCCCGGAACCGGATGTCGGCATGGCTCGCAATGGCGAAGCGCCTCATTTCGATCGGCGACAGATTCTGGTGAGTGAGGAACCGCACCTCTGTCACCAGATCGGACCATGGATTGTTGCGAGGAAGCGGCAAGGCCATTCCTGCAAAGCGCGTCACGATCTGGGTCCGCCACTCGAGTATCGCCTGGGAGGTGTCGAGCACATTCGGCGGCGTCTGCGCCGTCCTGATCGCCAGGGGACGCAGCACCGGAAGGCTGAACACTGTATCGCCCGACCACATCGACCAGTGGCCCAGCACGTCCGCCTCCATGACGGTGGAGACGTCGATCGCCTGACTGATGCTGTCATTGAGAACGGGACAGACCCAATGTCGCTCTCCGCCATGCTGTAGCGCGTAACGCCGCGAGACACGTCCAGGGGCGAAGTCGCGCATGGCCTGCAAGATCGGCATCACCCTCGGATCGGCGTCCCCGCCATTGATCGGCGGGAGATGGATGACGACCTCGGGCAGGTTTAGATCGCTGAACAGGTTGGCCGGGACGAACTCCGGGAGCGGTGAGTTGTTGATCACCGTCTCGGTCATCGGCGGCGTCTGGGTCCACCGGGTTTCAAGGCGCCGCAAGGCTGTGGGCAGCACCTCGGTCAGTAGCGGACGCGGCTGGTCCCAGAGTAGAAGATCGATCTCTCCCGGGTCTAGACGAAGCGCTCTGGCGAGATACTGGGCGTATCGATCCCGCTCCGCCGGTTCGTTGAGGATGCGCGAGATCGCCTGGGCGAGCCGGGCCTGACGGGTCCGGTTGTCCGCCCAGTCGGACGCCTTGACGAGGTCGCGCCAGACGCTGCCCTTGGGCGCTCCTCCGAGTTGCTCGCTCAGATAATCGAACGTGGCGTAGACCGACTGAATCCGACGGACGTATCGATTGCTCGTGGGTAGACTGCGGACGGAGAGCTCCGGATCGAACAGCAGATCGTACGCCTGATAGGCGATGCGATCGCGACCGTAGTCAGAGAGAACCACCACGGTCCATGGACGCATGCGTCTCGAGCGGCCCGCCCGACCCTTGCGCTGGAGAAACTGGGCGACGTCTCGTGGAGCCTTGTGCTGAATGACAGCACCGACGCGCGGGTCGTTGAACCCGACCTCCAGAGTCGCGGTGGCCACGACGATATCGAGGTTCTTTCCTACGCCCGGGTCCAGCGACATCACCCTGCCGACGGCCTTTCGATCCGTCGGGGTCAGGGGATGGCCGATCTCCTGCGGAACTGCCCAGTCCTGGCCGTGGAGCTTGCGCTGACGGTTGGGCATCGGACGACGAAGGACGGCGAGTCCACCCCGGGGGTGGCGGTTCATGTCATGCCGCGCGGCCGAGTTGCGCCCCTCGGCGTCCAGCATCGCGAAGTACATGCGATTGGTGACGTCGAGGTCGTCGGTGAAGAGGAACAGTCGCTCGCCGAAAATCCCTTCGCTCTTGCGCGTGAGCGGCGCATCGAGCGTTCGGGACGTCAAAATCGCCGCTTGGATGGTCGTGGAGAGGAGTGCGGTCCGCGACACCGGATCGCCTCTCAGGGCGAGCATGTATTCCGCACCCTCCTCGACCATCTGGGACGAGACGGGAGCGATCTCCAGAGATGCCTGCTCGTTGAGCCCGGTCAGGCGCGCGAAGAAGCGGGAGCCATCGCGCAGTGTCGCCGACAGACCGACGAAGCTGACAGGCTTGCGCAGCATCTTGCGCCAACGCCTGAGGAGAAATGCGACCTGCGCCCCCGAGCGGCCCGAGTAGGTGTGCACTTCATCAAGCAGCATCATCTCGACGGCGCGCTCGGCCCGACCGCCGAGGCCGAAAAGATGGCGATACTGGGAGTCTCCCATCCGCTGGTTCAGCATCTCCGTGGTCGTGAAGAGGATGTCGGGGCTGACCGCCTCGAGACGATCCCTGGTGAGGATGATTTCGTCGCTGCCGATGTGATGACCGCAGGTGTCGCAATGGAGGCTCTCGACCCGATTCTCGCGATCGCCGGTTCGCCATACAAGGTCGCCGCCGCAGCCTTCCGTCGGACAGCGGATGTATTCGCAGATCAGTCCGTCAGGGTGGGGCGGCCACTTGTCATGGCCGGTCGCGACACTCTTGTGCGATTGGGGCGTCGGTCCGAAAAGCGTGCCGATGAGGATCTTTCGCCGCCCCTTGGCCGCGAGTTCGGCGTCGAGCGATCGCGCCTGCTCATAAACTTCCGCGAACTGGTCCTTCAGCAGTTCATTGCGCGGATAGAGAGCCAGGACCTTCACCCAGCGGCTCTCCGGTTCGTCGCGTTGGATGTGGGTCGCCACGCGGGCAAGCGCCGGGAGGTAAAAGGCGAGCGTCTTGCCGCTGCCCGTCCCGGCGCTGACAAGGGTGGCGCGGGAATAGGGCTGGCTGAAGCCGGAGAGGATCCTCTTGGCGGCCTCGACCTGGAAGTTGGCGAGCCTGAACTTGGGCCCGTATCGACCGATCAGCGCGGACAGGGCGGAGCGGGTTTCAGGCTCATCCGCCGCGCTGCCGATGTCGGACAGCGCCTGGGCGGGCATGATCTCGCGCCGCGGATATCGCCTTCTCCGCCATATGAACCGGAAGTCGGCGACCAGGGTTGGGGCGACTTGCCAGCCGTTCGCTCCGTCGTGTTTGGGGAACAACTGCCGCAGACGAAACATCAGCCGGACGCTCTCGGCCATTCGCGACCGATACCGTTCGCCTGGATCCTCGCCCACGTCGAAGACGAGCCCGAGCGCGACTAGCCGATCGACGACGGCGTCCACTGTCGTCAGCGTCAGCCCCTCGAAGGATGCAAGCTGGTCGATCTGATCCCCGACGATCGCCTGCAGGTCGGCATCGGGTATGAAGGCATCCACCAGTCCCCAGGACAGGAGGCGAGCTTCCAGTTGCTCCACCTGGTCCAGAACGGCGAAAACGAGGGCGTCGTCAGGACTCATTGGGTATCCACGGCCCGGATCCGGTAGCCGTTCATGCCGTTGCCGTCCTTCAACCAGACCAGCACGTCGTCTGTCAGCATCGCCAATGGCGCGCCGCCGGCCTGAACGGCTGCGAGGAAGGCTTTCACGTCCGGATTGACGTTGTAGTCGAACCGCTCGGCAATTCGCACCAGTTCTGCGGCGAGCGCACGAGCCCTTTCGATAGCCGCCGGTTCCGTCGGCAGGGACTGGAAGTGCTGCATGAACTTCTCGTGGGTCACCCGATAGGCTTCGAGGGCGTCGGTATTTTCCTTCGTGCCTGCGAGTACGCTGCGGATCTTGCCCGGCGCCTCACCCGAGAACAGGGTGGCTCGATAGTCGCGCCAGGCGTCGTGCAAAGCCTTGTCGACATCGACGATGGCGACGGCGGCTTCATCGACCATGAGACGCCAGCCTTGTCCCTTCTTCAAAGTGGTAGCGGTCCGGTCGGCTTTGAACCTTTCACGCACCGTGCTGGCTTTGCGGCGCAGCCTGCCGAGGCTGTCCGGGCTGCTCACTGGAACAGAGGCCTGTTCAAGGAGCCTCCGGCGCGCCGAGAGGCTGCCAAGGGACTGCGCCGGCGCGGCGAGATCGGCTCTCAGGCCCGCGAGTTCACTGGCCTCGGCCTGCTTGCTGGAAAGGGCCTGCAAACGCCCGAGCTTATCCCGCAGTTCAGCGACCCGGGTCGGGAGGGTCAAGCTCATGACGCCGCTCCATCGATGGCAGGGTTCGGATGCACATCGAAGCTGGCCAGAAGATCGTCGATCTCATTGGCGATACGATCCGGGTCGGCCTGGTCGCTGAGCGCGTACTTCCTATCCACATTGCTTTGGGCGAGGGTGACGATCTTCTCGGCGGCTTCAAGGAAAGACCGTGTGCGGGCCAGTTGGGTCAGGTCAAGTGAACCCAGAGCATTGAGCAGCTTGTGCACCTGATCCGCGGACGCTTCGTCCGCGATCCTTGCCTTGTCGACCAGTTCGACGATGGGACTGGTCCTGAAATCTTCGATGAGTTGCGTGAAGGCCTTGACGCCGAGGTCCGCACGTTCCGGCCAGGTGCTGGTCTCGGACAGGAGGCGGACAATCGCCTTCAAATCCTCGATAAATTTCGCCTTGTCGAAATCGTCGTCGACGTACACCGCCAGTTCTGCCCGGAACTGGCGAAGCTTGGTGATGAGCGGCTGAAGTTGCAGCCAGACGCGCTTATCACCGAAGGGTCGAAGATAGTTCAGGATATCCGGGCTGACATCCTCGGCGAGGGATTGGTCTTCCGGCGTCCGGCCGAGGCTGTCGAGCAAGCGAACGCTATCGATGGCGAAGGGGGTGCCGCCACTCCCCTGGAATACGGAGAGCAGTCCGTGAAGCTCCGCCTGCAGCAAGTCTCGCGCTGGGCGTCCGCCGATGGGTGATCGAACGCCCTCTCTCAGCGAATCCCAACCCGGCTCGAAGTCCTGGCGCTTGAATTCCGGAAGGGGGTCAAAGAGGCCCTTCAGCGTTGCGCTGACGTTTCCGGGTTTAAGCGGAGGAGCGAGGCCGCCGATCCGGGCCTGGACGAGCAAACCCTGCGCCAGGGTCTGGACCTGCAACTCCGCATCCTGAACAGCAATCTGCTCCGCCTGGGCTACCAGCCGATCGATGATCGCATGAACGGCGACATAGTCGTCATCGGCTTCGGGGTAGGTCCAGCCGCACCGCCTTTCCTCGTACCGAAGGGCGCCGAGGAACCCCGCGCGAATGGCGCCGTCCTCATCCTCGGATGTCTCGCAGACTTGAAGGGCCCGTTTGGGAGGGTTGCCCCTGGCATTGGGGATCGCGAGACTGGTGGCGGGTATGGCGCGCTTGCGAACGCGCAGACGGGGCCACTCCATCGATCTCTCAAGATGTGGCAGAAGGGCGTTGCGGATCGACCGCGCGTCACTCTGGCCAAGTTCAACGCCCCGCGCCCAGTCGTCGAGCACCGACAGCCATCGGGTGACGAAGGGGTCGCCGTCCGGTGTAGGGACGGGCTCTGCCTGTGCGCTCGCGTTGCTGGTCGCCGATGCGGCTTGCGAGGCAGCGTCTGTCGCGGGTTCGACGAAGGCGATGCTGGCCAGTTTGTGCGGCGTCGGGAGGCCGAACGCGTCGAAGAGGCCATGCGGCAGATGTGATAGTCCGTCCTCGTCGGACGGATTGCCGCCCCAGACCGGCAGGAAGGCTGCCAATCTGTGACGAATGCTCTCGCTCTGGTTCGTACGCTTGATCCAGCCGGCGAGGAAGGCGTTCGGGACGAAGGTCTTCTGATCCGCCGACGGGAAGTTGTTGGCTTCGTAAAGGCGACGAAGCAGCAGGGTATTGCGAAGCAACTCGTTGATGATCTTGCGCGGGTTGAAAACCAGGACGCCGTTCTTGATCAGGTGGGTCTCGGCGAGGACCGAGATCGCCTGCCGGTTAAAGGGGAACAGCGGCGCGCCGGCCGCTGAGTAGCCAAAGGCGTTGAGCAACGTCTGGTCCCGGTCGGCGTCGTTGTCGTCGCGCCAGATCGGCAGCCAATCGCTAGCCGTCCCGGTAGCGGTCGGCTTGAACAACCGTTGCAGTTCCGTCTCGCCCCACCGCGCGGCGTTGAGGTAGGCGCCGACCAGGTTGACGGTCGCATCCTTGATTTCGGCGTCGTTCAGGTCGCGGCCGCCGACGACCCATTCCTTTTGCGCCCGAGTGAACATGGTGTCCCGGAAGGACAGGACGCCGTCTGTCAGCGCGATGGCGGTCCGCATCGTGGCGCGGACCGTCTTCCCACCATAGCTGCCTTCCTGGATGCAAACCTTCAGGAGGGCATCCTGGATACCGGACAGGGCCGCGAAATCCTCAACGAGGAGGACGAGGTCCTTACCCTCCTGAAGGAGGGTTTCCCGAACCGCCAGGATGATGTCCTGGAAGGTCATGCCTCCGGTGGATTGCTGGAGTTGGAACACGTTGCCGATCGCCGGATCAATCGCATCATTCAGCAGATCGACGGCGATCTTGATCTTCGACGGGTCAGCCGAGGCAAGGTTGCGCTGGAAATAGCTTTTAACCGCCAGCGCCGCCTGGTTCAGGTCGACGTGTTGCGGCAGTTCAAGGTCTTCCGGCACGAACCGGCTCTTCCGGTCGTCCTCCTCCGTGCTCGTCTCGGCACGTCCCTTGAGCGCCCGTTGCACGATCCGGGACAGCACCTTTTCCAGGAAATGATCAGCCAGAGCGGCGTCCGCGAAGAGCTTGGGCAAGTCGCGGGAATGACCGATCCGGAGGCGCAGGTCCGTCCGGTCAGGGTTTTCTCGGTACTCGGTTTCGAGGCGCGCGCCGATCTCCTTCAGGGTGATCTCGAGGTGGGCGCGGAAGGTGACGGCGGCGGCCTCGATATCAACAGCAGCCACCGCTTTGGTGAGTTCGCCGCGAGCCTTCGCGTAAGCCGGGTTGTCCGCCAGCGGTTCAAGGATCCGTTCCACGACCGTGCGTAGGCTGGCGCTCTTGGGAATCCGGATGATGTGGAGGCGATCGCGTTTCGCCGACCGCTGGAGTTGGGCATCCAGCCATCGGATCATGTGCGATTTGCCGACACCCGAGGCTCCGGTGATCGGAAAGAGCAGGAAACCTGCTGGCACATCGTCGGTGAGGAAGGCCTCGAGGAGCGCCTCCTCTGAAACTTCACTTTCGAGGCCCGAGCCCACGTCCCGGGTGGTCAGGGGCGAGGGCTGGTGGACCGCGAGCAGCACGGCCACATCGGCGGTCTCCGCCTCGTTCTTAATGCAGGCGTTCACCTGCGCGGCGTTCGGCCAGTAGGCGTCGATCATCTCCGCGCTCCCGGCGCTTGGGCAGGTCGCCACACGTGGGTGAAGGATCGCCAGAGACGGCCGTTCACGCCTGTCAATTGGAGTCCGTCCGCGGCATCGGCCTTCTGTTCGATCGCCAGTTCGCCGGCCTGAGCCAGTCTTTCGATCGCCCTCGAGAACGAGGTCGAAAGCCGGTTCTCAGCCGGCTTCGACCAGGCTTTGTCGTCGAGCACGCCCTCCACCATCTGGCGGTAGATCCCGTGGTCCAGGACCGGCAGGAGCTCGACGACCCGTCCCAGGAAGTCGCGAGCGGTGATCTGCGACGAGTTGGGAAGGACATCCGGCAACACGTCGCGCAGGGCAGGCGTCGGATCGATCGTGAACGCGTCCCCTCGCCCGAACCCGAGGTAGGTGGCCCAGGCCTTGAGGCCGTTCCAGCGCGTGTCGTTCTGCAGCACGAGCTTGGACTCCTCGCGAACCTGGTCGCGTTCGAGCGCCTCGATCGCGTAATGGGAAGAGGTGTCGATGGCGTAGACGTCCTGAGCCAGAAGCCACGCGAGCGCGCGCGTCAGGTCGGCGCTTTTGTTCTCCTTCGCCTCCCAGAAGCGTTGGTTGTTCTCCGGTTTCAGGACAATTTCGCGGGCCACGGCCTGAAGCCCGGCCTCCGCCTTGTCCGGGTCCTTTCCGAGTCGCTTTCGATAGGGCTCGCTGAGGACCGTGGAGCCATCCGGCGCTTCGAAGAGGCCCAGTTCATGCCAGCGGATGAACGTCGAATTGAGCTTGCTGGAATCCACCCCGGGGGCGTCCGCCCCGCATATCGCTAACAGTTCGGCCCGCTCGCGAGGGCCGAACCTCACCGACGCACGCACCAGGGCGATGAGAACATTGAACTGACCATCACTGGCTTGGTTGAGAACGCTCATGAGCGAGAGCCTGATCGAAATTGCTCGAGAGTAAGGGTGTTGGCGCCGACGTCGCCGAGGCGGCGTCCCGGATGCCACGGATCGGGTGTGTCGGCCCCCGCGACGATTATATGCAAGGGCCGGTCAAGCTCCAGCAGATGAGCAGGTATCGGACCCGCCGCGACGACGCTGATCCGCGCGACCGGGTAGAGCGTCGGCATGATCGCCTCTTCTGCGAGATCCTGGATCATGACGAACGGATTCTCGGCCTTGCGATGTAGCGTACTGAGCCGCGGAAGGGCGACGCGGGTATCCTCGGTGACGCCGATCTCCCTGATGTTGAACAGGGAGACAGCCTCTCCCAGGACGGACCCGACCTGGATCAGGTCGATGGGGTCGGGGAGAACAAGGAAAACGATCCGGTTTCGCGCCAGATGCGGGAAAGTGTCTCGCCAGACGCTCAGGTCCTGACTTGTGACCCGTTCGATCCCGAACACGGCCGGTTCGGAGTAGTCGACGTCCCGGACGCCTTCGCGGCGATGGACCGGGCAGCCGCCGCACGATGATGACACGACGACCATGCGGCCCGGCGCATAGTGCTGGTAAAGGTCCTTCAGAAGGGCGCCGACTTCCTGGTCTCCAGTGATCAGTCGGCGCAGCCGTTCCACATTTTGATGGGCATTGTCGAAGGAGGTCTGTCGTTCTTCCTGAAGGCGAGCCGTGAAGGTCGTCTGGTCGCGATGCCCCGCCTCGTGAATCTCGACGACGCAGCGCATGTAGTATTCGGCCCAGTAAGCCTCAGCCCGATCCTCGAAAGCGGCCTTGTCTTCGTCGGCGTCACGCTGGAGGAGTTCCGGCGCTGACGCGTCGAGTTCCAGCATGCCGGCACGCGCCATCAGGATGATGGTGCGCATGTTCCAGGCGGCATTGTAGTCCGTCTGCTGTCTGAGACGCGGCGGAACCGTGGCGAGATCGATCTCGAGGCGGAGCCCGACATCGTCAAGCCGCCGGGCGTTTCGCACCATGGCGTCCCAACGCTCGAAAGCCAGCTCCTCGCTGATGAGCGACGGGGTTCCGATGCGCTCGGCGACCCCGAGGTCCTTGGCCGAGTAGATCAGAAGAGACCCGGACGCCGCGCCGTCCCGCCCGCCTCGTCCGACTTCCTGGTAGAACCGATCGACGGTCTCGGGCACCGCGGCATGCACGACGGTCCGGACGTCGCTCTTGTCGATGCCGACGCCGAAAGCGGATGTCGCGACGATCACGTCGATCTCATTGCGTGACCACGCTCCGATGATCCGGTCGCGGTCCACGTCCGGCGTTTCGCCATGGAACATATCGACCCGGTTGTAGCCTTCGGCTTTCAGACGCCTGCACCACGTTCGGGCGTCGGCCCGTTTCGTGACGTAGAGGATGACGGGCCTGGGAGCGTGCCGGATCACCTCAAGAACCTTGTCCTCCTTCAGTCGGTCATCATCTTCGCGCGAAATCCAGTATTGCGGTTCGGGCCGGATGTGCACCGACGACACCATTTGCACGGCGCCGGGCGGGCCGAAGAGGGTGTCGATCGTATCGATCGCTTCCGCGGTCAGCGTGGCGGACATCAGGATGGTGCGGAAGCCAGAGCCCGGACACTCCCGCAGGAGACCACGGCGAACGCCGGCGGCCATCTGGAACGCAGGCCGGAACCCGTCGCCCCACTGGCTGACCAGATGCGCCTCATCGATGATCAGGTAATCCAGAAGTCCCGCCCTGGCCGCGGCGTAGAGCGAGGGCAGCAGGGCGCCGGTCATGGCCTCTGGTGAGCAGTAGAGAATGCCCTGGCGTCCCTCGCGGATCGCCGCCTTGATCTCACCCTTCTCCTCGGCTGAAAGGCCGGAATGCCAGGCGAGGATGGGCCGAACGCCGGACAGCAGTTTCGAAGACAGCATGCGCAACGTCTGACGGGCCTGATCCAGGGCGAGCGCCGTGGTGGGGACGACGCACAGGCTCAGTCCGCCTTCGAGTCCTCGGGCGATCACCGGAGCCTGGGCGACGAAGCTCTTGCCTGACCCGGTCGGCAGGCAGACCAGCAGGGTTTCGCCCGGAGGCATGAGAAAGGCGCTGCGCACGGCCTCCCGCTGACCCGGCGTGACGTAGGTCGAAAAGCCGCTTGCCTCCGCCAGGAAGGGATCGATCAGTGTAGACCAGTCCCGACGAGCACGGGTCTCGGCGAAGGCGTCATCGAACAGGGGCCGATCCGTGTCGGCCAACCAGTCGGGTCGATGCGCCCGCCCTTCGATCAGAATGTGGGTTTCGGTGCTGCTGTGCGCGTTAAGACCGTATCGCGACCAGGTCTGAACATCAGGCCATGGTGCGCCGATCGGCACGCGCAGTTGAGCGGGCGCGCCGGTCTGCAGCGTCTCCCGCCTCAGCAGGTGTTTGAGCATGGGCGCCAGATCATCCATGCGATCGGCGACACCGCTGTCGCGAGCCGAAACTAGGATTTGCCGCACCCGGTCGAATACGCCGTCGTATGCATGATTGGGAATGGCTGCGTCGGGCCACCGTTCAAGGACGACCGACAGGCCGTCAAAGTCGAGCGCGCTCTCCGTCATATCCGCGCCAACGCTGTGGCGACGGCCAGGTCGGCACTGACAAAGCAGGCGCAAACGGCGTCGAGCGAGATCTTCGGTGTTCGGATGCCGTCGATCAGTTGCGCCGCCAGATCGCTTTCAAGCCGCAGGTCGCGTTCGTCACTGCCTTCGGACTGTCCCGTTCGCGCCGCTCTCGCCTGCAGCAATCCGAGGCGGCCCGAGGCGAGGGTTTCAGCCCGGCGCGCCGCGACCGCCAGTTCTTCATTGAGCGCCGGCAGGCTTCGCAAGGCGGCTTCGGCGGCGGCGCGGGCTTCGCTGCACAGATCCGCCCAATCGGAGAGATGGTCGACGCCGAGCGTCTTGAGCGCGCGCCATCGTCTGGGGTTGATGTTGAAATCCCGACCGCCCCGATCGGTGGCATTCACGCGATAGGGTGCTTCGAGCGCGGACAGAAGTTCGGCGTCGAAGACGATGCGCCGTTCGCTGTCCAGCCAGATCGTGTGGAAGCTCGGCTCCAGCGCCATGTCGCCACGACGCTTGAGGGAGGAGGCCGCGGCTGGCGTCAGCCGATTGCCCAGTTCGAGAATGTCGTACGCCGGAGCGATGTCGGCCTCCACGACGAAATCGAACCGGAAATACAGTCGTGGCGAGCCGCCTTCGGACTCCGGAAGATGCCGCCAGAACGCTGTGGACCGACCGCGTTCGTCACGCTCCGCCAGAGACCGCAGACCGGTCACAAGGGGATCGCCGTAGCGGAGCAATCGGGTCCCGAGACTGCGTCCCTGGCGGGACAGGACGGACAGCCGACGATAGCTGTAGGGTGTTGTCCATACGTCGCGTGAGCGGGTGACCCGGACATCCCGATCAATAGCCGGCTCGCAGTGTCTGAAGAAGGCGTCCAGGGGCAGAAGGGTGTGTTGGGCCCCTGTCAGATACCGGTAGCGGAATGCGCCGCCCAGGCCTGACGGAGCCTCGCCGGGGGGCTCCGGGTTGCGACCGAACATCAGGGTCGTCTGGATCCATCCGCCCAGATCAGCCTCGATCTGACGCCATTCGTCGTCGATGTCGGTCAGGGCGTCCAGCGTGTCCGCGGGGGGCGATCCGAGGGCGTCCAGAGCATCCTGCTGGTTGATGTTTCGGATCTCGCGGGCGATGCGCCCGCTGTCTCCGCCATCCTGCGCCAGCAGGTCGACAAGGCCCTCGGCACCCTCCGTGAGAAGCAGGGCCGGCAGATCGTGGACGGTCTTCTCAATGAGATACTGCAGACTGGCGATCGATCGGTCGAACACCTGCAGGCCCTCGTCGACGTAGCGACTCCAGGCCAGTTCGGTGACGTCGTCCTCGCAGCACAGCAGGAGGGATTTCACCGAGGCGCCGGAACCATAGCGATCCGCGCGACCGAGACGTTGTTCGATCCTGTTGGGATTCCACGGAAGATCGTAGTGGACGATGGTTTTTTCACCGCCCTGCAGGTTGAGGCCTTCCTCCGCACGGCGATCGCAGACCAGCACGGTCCGCGTGGGGTCGTCTCCGAAAGCCCGCCAGTCGTCGCTCGCCGGGTCGTGACGATCGACGGGGCGATCAAGAGACTGCTTCAGCGAACTCGCGATCTCGTCGGCGGTCTCCGGGTCCGAACAGAAGACGATAAACTGGCTCTTCGTCGTCAACCGGTCACGCAGGGCGATGCCCAGTTGATCGATCCGATCGCGGGCGCGCTGGGAAGCGATCGTCGACGTCAGCGTCTGATGATACTCGGCCCGCGCCCGGGGGCCTTGGGGTGGAGGTTCGGAGGCCGGGTTGATGGCGTAGGTCGCCTGGCGCTCGGCGAGATCCCGGGACGCGGACAGGCTGCCGGCATCGACCGCCGTCGCGTCTTGCCCGACCATCTCCGCGAACCGCCAGTTCTCGCTCGCCGCCGCAGCCGCACCGCTGGCCGCGGACCGGTATCGGACGACCTCGGCGCCCGCGCGATCCGGCGTCAGGCCGGCGACGTTCCGGCGCCGATGGCGCAACACCCGCCGGTGGAGGCGATACACCTCGCTGAGATGGTCGCGCACAAGATCGATCGCCGTGATCAGGTCCGGATCATCCTCCTGCGGCATTGTCACGATGATCTGACGCAGGCGCCCCGCCTCGCTCATGAGCCGGACATCGTCCGGGAACATCTCGGAGAGTTGGTCGAGCGTATCGTCCAGATACAGGGCGTTGTCGGGCGTCAGCGAGGCGACGATTTCCGCAAGAGCCTGACGTCCCTCGATGCGCTTGCGGAAGGCCGCCTCGCCGTCCAGCGGGTAGCCGGTCGGGTCCAGGAGGTGGAGCATCCGCAGGAATCCGCGCTCGTTGTGCAGAGCCGGCGTGGCGGACAGGAGCAGGACCCTGTCGATGGCCGGCGCCGCGGCCACGACTTCGCTGTAGAGCGCGGCCTCCGGCGCCCGGGAGTCCGTGGTGAGATGGTGAGCTTCATCAATCACCAGCATCGTCGCGGCAGCCAGATGGCGGCGGATCTTGTCGGGCCGAGCTGACAGCGGCGCCACGATGATCGTGCTGTCCAGGAGGTCGCCGACGAAGAATTTGGTGGTGAGCTCCGCCCGCCATTGAGACACGAGGGCGTCAGGCGCCAGGATGACGACGACGGCGTCGTCCCGATCGTCGAGAACGCACTGTCGGATCAGGACGCCGGCTTCGATGGTTTTGCCCAGGCCCACCTCATCCGCGAGCAGATAGCGCTGGATGGGGTCCTGGAGAACGCGACGAACCACCTCGACCTGGTGTGCTTCCAGTTCGATTGCGGATGAGGCGAGGGCGGACATGCCCAGCGAAGCCGCGCGCTGTCGCAGCAACGATCGCATGAACGGCGCGCGACCGTCCGTGAAACGGGGTGTTTCGGTGATCCCGGCGGACAGGAAACGGGTCGGATCGATGATGGGGCGATCCCAACGAACGTACACGGACCCCACGTCGAGGTGTCGCGTCATGTCGTTCGGGAACCGGACGAGCTGAGTGTCGCCATGGTCATCCAGGAGGCGGCCGATTTCCCAGGCCGCGAGTCCCGAATTGTAGGAATAGACCCGGGTCTGAGACGGCAGGGTCAGGCTCCGAATGTCGGCGGCCAGACACTGATGAAGGACTGGCTCGTCCATCGGCGTATCGAAATATTCGACGGTGCAGTCGGGGCCATTCTGGGCGATCAGCTTGCCGATCCCCCAGTGGCGCGCCTCGCCCGCGATGGCGGTTACGAACACTGGACGACGAGCCTCCGGTCGCCGATTTCGATGGCGAAAGCGCACTCGAAAGCCCGCCGGTCGCACACCGGTCGGACCGGCTGGACCGGACTCATCGACACTCCCCGAACTGAGCGGTGACGCTCGCGCGGATGAAGTTGATTTGCAACCGTAAAGTGAGAGTTACGCTTGTGTCGCGAGGCTCGCCCAGCGTTCAAAGCCGCTCCGGCGGAGGTCGCAGGCTGGGCATTCGCCGCAGCCTCTGCCCCACGGGTTCATCGTGTCGACGTCACCCTTGTAGCAGGTGAGGGTTTCGGCGCGGATCAACTCGACGAGTTCAGCGCCGCCGAGCGCGTCGGCCAGGGCCCAGGTCTGCGCCTTGTCGATCCACATCAGCGGCGTCTCGAGCACGTGCCGGGATTCCATGCCGAGGTTGATGGCGACCTGCAGCGCCTTGATCGTGTCGTCCCGGCAGTCCGGATAACCGGAGTAGTCGGTTTCGCAGACCCCCGTCACGACATGCTTTAGGCCGCGCCGGTAGGCGATCGCGGCGGCGAAGGTGAGGAACAACAGATTGCGGCCGGGCACGAAGGTGTTCGGCAGGCCCGAGGCTGCCGTGACGATCTCCACGTCCTGGGTCAGGGCGGTGTCGCTGATCTCGCCCAGGACGCCGAGATTGAGGATCCGGTCCTCGCCGAGTTTGTCGCCCCAGTCCTTCAGCGCGCGGATCCGGTCGAGGACAACCGTGCGGGCGTCAAGTTCAGCGCGGTGTCGTTGGCCGTAGTCGAAGCCGATGGTTTCGACGTGGTCGAAGCGATCCAGCGCCCAGGCCAGGCATGTGGCGGAGTCCTGTCCGCCGGAGAACAGGACAAGGGCGCCGCTCACGCCGCCTCGCCGAAATAGGTGACCTGATCTTCGGTCGAGTCGCGCAGCACCGTGACGCTGAACAGGGTGGGGATGTCATCCTCAAGCTTGCGCCAGATGTAGGCGCAGAGGTTCTCCATCGTGCCGGGGCCGAGGTCGTTGATCTCATCGAGGAAGCGGTGGTCAAGCGCATCGCGCGCCTGGGCCAGCTTCATCGCCAGCAGGGAGGTGTCGATAATCATGCCGCTGACCGGGTTGGGCTTGCCGCGCAGGGTCACCTGGGCGCGGTACGAATGGCCGTGAATGCGCCGGCTGCCCTCGGTCTCCACGACACGTTCGAGGGTGTGGGCGCAGTCGAAGCGGAATTGTTTGGTCAGTTCATACATGGCGTGGCGAGAGAAGATCATGAGTCGCGGGTTTGGCGCAGCGTCATGCGTCGGCGGCCTCGGCCGCGGCGGCGCGTCTGGCGCGCAGGTCCTTGCGGACGATGCCGTCGAGGTATCGCGCCAGCATGGAGATGTCGCCGGCGGTGACATTGATCGCTTTCCAGAACCGGACATCGCCATTGCCGAAGTCCCATTGGCCTGAGGTCCAGGCCGTCCGACCCTCCAGGCAGGCGAGCCCGTCGAGGAACTGGCTCCAGGTGCGGGCGCCGCCGAGTTGGGCGAGGGTTTCCATCACGTAGCCGAGCGACTGGATGCCGGCGCCGCCGACCAGGCGGGAGGTCGAGGGCTTGTGGCTGTACCAGTCCGTGGGGAAGGCCATCTTCACGGCCTTGTAGAACTCGCTGATCAGATCGAAGCACTGCCGTTCGCCGTTCGGCTCGGTGATCATCGCCCGCATGATGCCGTCGCTGAGTGAGTTCATCAGCACCTTCTGGATCGCCGTGTCCTTGATCACGCCCGACGGATTCGTGTGCAGATGGATCATCCCATGCAGGGAGGACGACTGATTGAAGTTCAGCCGGTCGGTCAGCTTGGACGCCAGTTGCCGGCTCTGCATCCGGTCGGGCAGGCCGTCTACGGTCGGCAGCAGTTCGTAGATCAACGACTTCGGCAGCGGACGGGTGTTGTTCACCAGCACGAACTGGCGGCGCAGCTCAGCCTCGTCCTGGCAGATCATCAGCGACACGAAGAGCTGGAAGTCCTTGCGGGAGGACAGCCCCAGTGCGGTCAGTCGCTGCTGGCCGTCCACGACCAGGCCTTTGGGCCCGTCCGTGAGGTCGATCGTGACCTTGCAGATCCCGTCCCCCATCTCCTCGAGTGTCACGCCTTCGGTGAAGGCGACCACGATGGCGTTGGGAATGATGGCGGTCGGCGTCTCCAGGTAGTCGCGGATCTCGCGGATATGGCCGGCGATCTGGGGGCGCTGGAAGCCGCTCAGGACGCCTTCGCCATCCCGGCTGACGCGGTCGATCTCGGAGAAACTCAGGACTTGTTCGGCGGTCGCGGCGAACGTCAGCACGTCGTGGACGGCGCTCTGTTTCGCGCGCGCCGCCATGAAGCTCAGGGTCGTCATGCGGCTTGGTCCTTGGCGGGTGTGAGAGCGTCGACGACGGTCTTGAAGGCGGCGAGGTTATGGATGCCGCGGCGCTTGTTGCGGTTGCTGGCGCGGAAGATCATCACCTCGATGCCGACGTCCTTGCAGATTCGGCAGCCGCAGCGGCGCCAGGGTTTGTCGGTCAGGGTCTCTCGGTAGCGCGACCGCAGCTTTTCCATGGTCGGCTTGTCGCGAACAAACTCGTAGGCCTGTCCAGTCGCCAGCACGGCGTTGTACTCGAGAACCGTCTCAAGAACCGCTTCGAGATCCTGGTCGTCGTGGTCGTAAGCCCGTAAGGCCGCCAGAGCGCTGGTCTCCATGCGGGTGAGGTGCTCCGCCTTGAAATCCCCTTGGCGTACGTGGCGCTGCAGACGCGGGTTCTCGATCGCCTGGGGAACGCGGATCGCCGTGTAGTAGGACAGTCGGGGGCCGTCTCCGAGCCAGTAGTTCTGTTTGTCGTCCTTGAAGGCGCGGATCAGCGGCGAGGTCGTGTCGACGCTGGTGACGTTGAACGGCACGAACTCGTGGATCTCGTTGGGCTTGGCGAAGCCGAGAATATGAAGTCGGGTCGAGGGCGGGACGGCGTCCCGGATCGCCATGAGGCACCGCTTGATCTGCTCGGCCTTCAGCGGAACCATGCCTCCGATGGCGAGGTAGTCGTACCCCATGGCGACGAGGCGCCGGGCGGCTTCGGCCATGCTGTCCGGCGACCAGCCCTGGATGACGCCCATCGGCGTGAAATCCTTCACGCTCCGGGCCTCGCGCAGGAAGGCGTCCGCGTTCTCCAGAGTGATGTCGTAACGCCGGCGCGCTTCGGCCGAACCGCCGGTCATTCCGAAGACGCTCTCGTCGAAGTCGAAGATGATGTGGTCGACCGAGCAGCCGTGGGTGAACCCGCAGTCGTGGTAGAACTCCACCGTGTCGGCTGGGGTGTAGGGCGGATTGTCGTCGGCGACGTAGGTGAAGGCGCCGCAATCTCCGAACAGGTCCAGATCCGCGAACTCCGGCTTGTTGAGGCGCAGAAACTCGCGCGCGCCGACCCGACGGAAACGCATGGCCTGCGCTTCGGTGTACTTGCCCCTGACCGGCCCGTCTCCGACGATCCCCCGCGAGACCAGCATCCCGTGATAGGGCGCATAGCCGAGGATCTCGTGCGGATAGGCATCGTCCCAATATGGCTTGCGGCCCGGGGTGTTGCGATCGTTGATGAAGTCGTAGCCCGGATCCACGAAGTCCAGGCTGTCGGCATAGATGAACTTCAACGGGTCGGCCTCGAAAGCTCTCGGTCGAGTTTGAGCAGATGCTCACTCAGACCTTTGACGTGTTTGCTGGTGGCTTGAATGTCGTCCCAGGCCCAGCCCAGCCCTTCCCAGTCGCCGCTCGTCCAGCGACATCGGGGCGCGATGCGGTCCAGGGCGGCTGCGACTTCCGCGGCCGGGTCGGCGCTGGCGTCGGCGCGGGTCCAGATCGGATCCATCAGGGCGCCCATCGCCTGGATGCCGGCCGAATGCATCAGGCGGCTGTCCTCGGAGGACAGGCCCCAGGCGTCGGGGAAGGCGTCGCGGACCGCGCTCCAGTAGATGCAGAGCGCCTGGAATGCGGCGTCCGTCCCGCCCTCGAGATCATAGGCGCCAAGCGCGCCGGCCGGACGCAGATTGGCCGCGATCGCCCGCGTCAGGCCGGAGTCGGTCACCACGCCTTTTGCGCCGTCACTCTGGGATTCGCGTTTGATGAGCCCCACGAACGGAGACTCGGGATGGTCCGCCAGCGCGGCGCACAGGGCGCTGGGGACCTGTCTCGGCTTGAGCGACTTGGGTAGGGCGATCGACATCGCTGGCAGCAGTTCGTCGATCAGTCGGGACGACAGCGGTTTGGCCTTGTTCACGAGGATGAACTGCGCCCTCTGGGTCTCGACTTCGTCCGAGATGAAGGCGACGACCGGCACTTGCAGTTGGGCCTGCTTGGCTTTCGACAGTGCGAGCGATCGTTGTTGGCCGTCGACAATCCATGCGGCCCTCTGCCCTTCCGCCCGGATCGGGATGTGGAGCACTCCGCTGCGGACGTCGCCCCGCTCGGCAGCGGGACCGCGGGCGGACTCGAACCGGACCTGAGGAGACAGCGCCAGGATGATAGCGTTCGGGAAAAGGACGGGACCCTGGCTCAGGAACTCGGCGATCTCCGAGACGTGGGCCCGGATCTCTTTACGCTGGAAGCCTTCGAGATTGCCCTCGCCCCGTCGCAGGCGGCTGATGTCGGCGACCTCGGTGACCTGATCGCCGGGCAGGAAGAAGGCGTACACTTCAATGTCCGGACCTTGCCGGGTCTTGAGCGCGCGAACCGAGAGCTTGGCCCCCTTCATCGAACACGTCCGTTTTTTCTGGCGGCGGAGACGAGCGCGAACAGACGTTTGAACCGCCCTTGCTCGCAAGCTGTGGCCAGGTCGTCGCGCAGCCGTCGCAACATGGCCCCCGACCGCCCCTGGACGATGTCCCAGTCGCGTTTGATGATGGCCGTGATCTCCTCGTCCGACCTCTTCGCTCGCGTGGGAAGTTGGCGAGCGAAGTATCCCGCCAGGCTCGCTTCCACGGCGCGACGATGCTCATCCTGGGTGCCTTCGGCGGCAATGGCGGAGGCGAAGTGCCTGAGCGCGCGCTGAGCGAAGTCGCTTTGGGTGCCGGCATGTCCGTTCCCCAGGGCGTCGAGACGATCGTCATAGGGCATCCAGGCGGGCAGGAGATCTTCCGCCGCGCCGTGGGGTTGCTCTTTCGTGAAAAGGCGAAGGCGATCGCGGCGCTCTGACGGCCACTGGGCCCACTCTTCGGCGACCATGGCGAGGTAGCCGGACGAGAGCGCCGCCAGGATCAGTCCATCCTCGGTCTCGACGGCGGTGGTGTGAAAGGGGGACTGGGTCTGGATTGACGCCCACCATTCCGATGGCGTGCTGGCGGTTTTCACAAGGATGCCGTCCGGATCACCGGCGGCGGTCGTCAGGCTGTAGGAGGGAACAGACGTCGTTCCAGCGACCAACCCGAGGCCAGCGGACACGATGGCGAGACGGGCGTCGAGCGACTTCGCGGTTTTGGCCGCGTCATGAAAGGCCCGTCCGCCATAGAGTTCGCCAGCCAAGACGGTCGGCTTCGCAGCCCGCAGACGTTTGGCCCACGCCGTCGCTACGGTGGCCGAAGACCCCTCCGCCAAGGCGCCAGCGTGCAGCGTCGGGTCGAGCGGGGTCCGCTTTCTTTTGCTGCAGTTGGAGATAACGAGGGTCACAGTTTCCGCGCCAGGTTTGTTACGATCTGCTGCAGTTTCTGCGAGCAAATCACGATTTCGAGGCGCAGTTTCCCACGCGGTCGCGGCCGAATCCAGTGAGTCTCGGAAGCAACTGTGGCGATAGATCATCTGCCGGCCGTGCCGAGCGTTCGCTTCACCGTCGGGTTTGTCCAACGGCGGAGGGCGGAAGATTGGCGCTGCCAGGTTCAGGGTTTCTGCAGGAGATCCAGCGGGTCCACCCGCAGGGCGCTCGCTATGCGCTCAACAACCGCAAGCGTCGGGTTTCGCCGTCCGCGCTCGATCTCACCAACATAGCTGTACGACAGGCCCACATCATGGGCGAGCGCCTCAAGCGTCACGTCCTGCTCAGCCCGAACGCGCCGAACATTCTTGCCGAAGACTTGAGCCAAACCCATGGCCCAAGCGCACTAGAAAGCTCATATCGAACCAGTCACTATAGTGACTAATCGAGATGTCCCGATATGATTTTGGAGTGGTTGATTTGCATCGCGGGCACGTCAGTAGGAGAGCAATTTGTCAGACAGTGCAGGGCGTTCGCTTCACCGTCGGGTTTGTCCCACGGCGGATGGCAGAAGATTGGCGCTGCCAGGTTCAGGGTTTCTGCAGGAGATCCAGCGGGTCCACCCGCAGGGCGCTCGCTATGCGCTCAACAACCGCAAGCGTCGGGTTTCGCCGTCCGCGCTCGATCTCACCAACATAGCTGTACGACAGGCCCACATCATGGGCGAGCGCCTCAAGCGTCACGTCCTGCTCAGCCCGAACGCGCCGAACATTCTTGCCGAAGACTTGAGCCAAACCCATGGCCCAAGCGCACTAGAAAGCTCATATCGAACCAGTCACTATAGTGACTAATCGAGATGTCCCGATATGATTTTGGAGTGGTTGATTTGCATCGCGGGCACGTCAGTAGGAGGGCAACTTGTCAGACAGTGCAGGAAGCCTGAACGATCGGCAGAGCCCCACACTCGCCAAATTCTATGAGAAGTACGGCACTTGGCTTAAGGGCCAAGTTCGCCGGCGGTTTGGCGCCGATCGTAGCGAGGACATCCTTCAAGAGACTTGGCTAAGCATGGCCAAGCTTCATTCGATGGATGCCATCAGACACCCGAAGTCATTTCTTCTCAAAGTGGCGGTGAACTCTGCGACGACCGAGACCAGAAAGCAGGTCGCTCTGGAGCGGGCGGAATCTGCCTCGCCGTATCCCGGTGATCTGGTAGGTGCAGAACAACACGAAACGTTGCTCCTCCGCGAGACAATCCTTGGCTTGCCACAACCTCTCCGCGATGTCTTTGTGTTGTCTCGGCTCGGCGGGCTCACGAATGACCAGATCGCCGAGCATCTGGGTATCAGGCCGAAAACGGTTGAGTGGCGCATGACCAAGGCGTTGGCGCACTGCGCAGCCAAGCTCCGGCGATAACTATGGGGCGCGACATGGCCAACCCGAACACCCGGGTTGCTGCGGCGGATACAGAGGCGGCCGAGTGGCACTCCCGACTCGGCGTCCGCAGCGTTTCGACCCAGACGCTGGAGGAGTTCTTCGCCTGGCGGTCGAAACCCGCCAATGCGGAGGCGTATCGGCGCGTCGAAAAGGTCTGGGCCGCTTCAGGACGACTGTCCGGCGACCCCCAGATGCATGATGTCCTGACCGAAATCATGGATCGAAAGCCGGCCTCCGGGATGCGCGAGCGCATACGGGGCTCGCTCTACGGCGTCGTCAGCGTTCTGGCCGCCGCCGCACTCGCCCTTGGCGCTTGGGCCTGGATGGACAGCCGGTCTGTCTATTCGACCGGCGTTGGCGAACAGCGGCTCCTGCAGTTGACGGATGGATCGACGGTCCGGCTCGACACAGCGACACGGGTTCGGGTCCAGATGTCCGGCGAAGAGCGACGGATCATCCTGGAGGAAGGGCAGGCGCTGTTCACGGTCGCGCATGATCGCGCCCGTCCGTTCATTGTCAGCGCGGGGTCGACTGACGTCACCGCGGTCGGCACGGTTTTCGATGTCCGGCGGTCGGATGATGATGTGCGCGTGACCCTCGTGTCGGGAGCGGTCGATGTTGTGAGACGCGCAGGCGCGCCGCCCGCGCGAATGTCCCCGGGGCAGCAGGCCAGGGTGTCGGCCCAACGGGTGACCACCAGGGCCGTCGACGCCCGCACCGAAACGAGTTGGACCGTGGGACGCCTGGTGTTCGAGGACACGCCGCTCCGGACCGCGGTGGACGAGGTCAACCGCTACCTGGACGACCCGATCGTTCTTGAGGGCGGCGATCTTGGCGAGGTGCCGGTCAACGGTGTGTTCCGTACAGGAGATCGGGATGCTTTCGCCTCGGCGACGTCCGAAGGGCTGGACCTCGCCATGCGCGATCGTTCAGACGGCGCCCTGATCCTCTCAAGGCGGACAAAATAAATCAGTCGGGCTCCGGGGTTCGGGCGCCTGCCGCCCGTCTCTCCCACGTCGCCAGATGGCGTCGAGGGGAGGAGACAATATCATGAACCGATTGAACCTGCTGACCGGAAGCGCCCTGGTCGCCTGCGTTCTGGCCGCCGGGCCCGTCAGCGCCCAGGAGGCTCGAGACTTCAACATCGCGGCGGGCTCGCTACGGGACGCCCTGAACGCGTTCGCCGCCCAGTCCGATCAACAGATCTTCGTGCCGGGGGACCTGGTCGCGGGCCTTCGGTCCGAGGGGCTCCGCGGACGACACGCGCCGGCGGCCGCTCTCGATCTGCTGCTGCGGGGGTCCGGCCTGACCTGGAGCCAGAGCCGGCCGGGAGTTTTCGTTGTGCGTCGTTCGGGAGCGCAGGCCGCGCTGGAAGCGCCGACGACCGAACTCGGCGATGTGGTGGTTACTGGCACTCTGCTCCGATCGTCCGGAGAACTGGCGTCGCCGGTCGTCGCCTTGAGCCGGGATGAACTCGACAGGCGCGGATTTGCGACGGTCGCCGAGGCGCTCACGGATCTGCCCCAGAACTACTCCGGATCGGGAACGCCGGCGGCGTTGCTGTCGCGTGCGGACCCTGCCGGTTCCAACAGCGTGGCGGCGACCGGAATCAATCTGCGGGGGCTCGGGGCGGATGCGACCCTGGTCCTCATCAACGGCCGACGGATGGCGGGCACCGGTTCGCGCGGGGAGTTCGCCGATGTGTCGGCGTTGCCATCCGCCGCGGTGGAGCGGGTCGATGTGCTGCTCGATGGCGCCTCGGCCCTATACGGCTCGGACGCCGTCGCGGGCGTCGTCAACGTCATCATGCGCCGATCGCTCGACGGCCAGGAGAGCCGAGTGCGCGTGGGCGCCGCGCGAGGCGGCGCCGAGGATGTGACGGTGTCCCATATCGCCGGGACCACCTGGTCGGGCGGGAGCGGGTATCTGTCGTGGGAGTATCAGGACGCCAATCCGCTGGGCGCGGGGGATCGAGCATTCACACGCGATGGCGATCTGCGTCCGTTCGGAGGCTCGGACCGGCGTATGCTCTACAGCGTGCCGGGCAATATCGTCGCCGTCGATCCCGGCACTGGCGGATATGTCTCGGCCTGGGCCATTCGGCCAAACAGTTCGGGGACGGCGCAGAGCCCGTCGGACTTCGTCGCCGGCGCCACCAATCTCAGTGGCCAGATCGCGGGGGTGGACCTTCTGCCCGAAGTGAACCGACACAGCGTCTACGGTCGCGTCCGCCAATCAATCGGCGACCGGCTCGACCTGTCAGCGGATCTGCGCTTCAGCCAGCGGGACTACGGCTTCGCCAATACGGGGTCTGTGACGATCTTTCAGGTCACCTCGGCCAACCCCCATTTCGTATCGCCCAATGGATCGACGCGGCATTTGATCGGCTACTCCTTCCTGGAGGATCTGGGAAACAGTCGGCAGGAAGGCGAGTCCCGGAGCCTCGGCTTCACAGCCGGCGCTGACTACGATCTCGGGAACGGCTGGACGTTGGACGGTTATCTCGCCTGGGCCGAGGAGCGGGGCGAAAAGCGAACGTTCGGCATCGTGAACTCGGCCTTCCTCAATGAGGCTCTCGGCAATACGCTGGAAAATCCCGCCACCGCCTATTCCGCGTCTCGTGACGGCTTCTTCAACCCGTTCGGCGCGGGCGACGCCAATGGCGCCGCGGTGCTCGACTTCATCAGTTCGGGCTACTCGGCCTCACTGGATCGCAGTCGGTCCCAGTCCGCCAACCTCCTGCTTCAGGGATCAGCCCTGTCTTTGCCCGGCGGCGATGTCGATGTGGCGGTCGGCCTGCAGATGCGTCGCGAGACGTTCGACACCCGACTGTCGACGCTGACCGGTTCGGTCGCGCCCTTGGACATCGTGTCCCCTTCGAGTGACCGGACGATTTCAGCGCTCTTCGCGGAAGTGCGCGTGCCACTGGTGGGAGAAGCCAACGCCCGTCCGGGGATCGAACGGCTCGAACTGTCGCTGGCGGGGCGCGTCGAGGACTACGAGGACTTCGGCAGAACCTCCAACCCGAAGGTGGGCGTGGTCTGGTCGCCTGTGTCGGGTCTTAACCTGCGGGCCTCGTGGGGCACGTCTTTCCGGGCGCCCTCCTTGCCGCAGCTGAACGATGCGGATCAGTCCGCGCCGACTTTCGTGACGCGAGGTGACGGCGCCTCGATCCTGTCGCTGTACCGCTACGGCGGCAATGCGGGGCTCCAGCCGGAAACGGCGGAAACCTGGACGCTCGGAGGCGACTACGAGGGAGGCGGCGGTCTTCGCCTGAGCGTCAACCTGTTCGACACGCGGTTCGACAACCGCATCTCCCAACCCGTCAACGAGCACCTCGACGCCGCTCTGACAGATCCGGCCCTGGCCCCGTTCGTCCGCATCATCGATCCGGCGAACAGCGCGGCGGACCTGGCGCTGATCCGCTCGTTCACCGACGATCCCGCCTACGCCTACGGATCGTTGTTCCCGCCAGTATCCTATGGCGCGATCCTGGATGCACGCTGGGTCAATGCGGCGGCGGTTCGCGTCCGGGGCCTCGACTTTCAGGCCTCGCGACCCTTCGCGTTCGGGGATCACAGGGTCACGATCGAGTCCGGGGCGTCCTGGCTGCTCGACTACGAGACACGGCTGACACCCACGGCGGAGGGCCAGTCCGTCCTTGGCCGGATCGGTTACCCGGTCCGACTGCGGGCGCGAACGGGCGCGGTCTGGACGTGGGCTGATTTCAGCGCCGGGCTTCACTGGAGCCATGTGTCGGCCTACCGGGATGACGCCGACCGCCGGATCGAGGCATGGAACACCGCCGACCTGCAGGTCGGATGGTCTCCGGCGTCTGGCGTTCTCGCGGGCTGGCGGATTCTCGGAACCGTCCAGAACCTCTTCGACCAGGACCCGCCTTTCTACGATTCCCCGACGGGCTTCGGCTACGATCCGGGCCAGGCGGACCTTCTGGGCCGTGTCGTGAGCCTGCAACTGATCCGTCGCTGGTGAGAGGCGGATCATGTTTGCTCACAACCGCCTCGCGGCGGCGCTGGCGCTCGCCTGCCTGACGTCCGCTGGCCCGGTCCTCGCCTTGCAGGACGGCCCGCCCGTCGCCGCACCGGGCCGAACCCTGTCCCTGGACGATGTCCTCTCGATGGAGACCTTCGGTACGGCTTCGCTCTCTCCGGATGGACAATGGGTCGTCTATGAACGGCGGCGTCCCTACGATACCGCGCCCCGGTTCGATCGGTCCCACCGGTCGGGTTGGGCCGTCAGCGACCTGAAGATCGCCCGAACCGACGGTGGGGCGCCGGAAGACCTCCTGCCCTCGGAGCCAGGCGTTGGCCTCTTGCTGGGGTCATGGTCGCCGGACGGTCGTCGTCTTCTGGTCCACCGGTTGAGCGGGGATCGGCTTGAGATCGGCGTCGTGACTCTGGCGGATCGATCGGTGAGGTGGACCGGTCTCACGCCGGACCTAGTCAACGGGGTGACGAGTGCATGGCTGGACGCGGACCGGCTGGCCCTCACCATTCGGCCGGGCGGGGATCTGCCCTGGCTTCTGCGTTTCGATGGCACGGGCCAGTCGGAGATGGACCAACGGTGGACGCGGACGGCCGAGGGGCGCGAGCCGTCCCGGACCCGGGTCGAGACGCGCGCCGGCCAGGTGACGACGGACGCCGCGGCGCCGCCGGTCCGTCTGATCGTGCTCGATGTGCGGACGGGGCTGCAACAGGTCCTCGCCGAGGGAGCGATACGGGACTTCGCACCGTCCCCCGCCGGAGACCGGATCGCGGTCCTGACATCCGGGGCGCCGGTGGCGAGGGTCCCACTGAGCTCGATCGCCCAGAGCGCGGTCCAGACCCGTAGCCGGTTGACCCTGGTAGCGGTTGGGACGGGAGAGGCGGTTCGTCCGGGCGATGACCTCGACGTGGCTCCGCATCTCCTGCGCTGGTCTCCCGCCGGTGACGCCGTGCTGATTTGGGCGCGTCGGGACGGGGAGGGATGGGGCGCCGCCACGTTGCTCGCGGCCGGCATCGACGGCGATCTGAAGCGGTTCGAGACGGCTGGGCTGCGCCCCTTCGAAGAGGGGCGGGACGTGGATGAAGTCCGGGTCGTTCAGGCCGACTGGCTCGGGCGGGACGCCATCCTGCGGGCCCGACGACCCGGGTCCGACCGGTTCGACTGGTGGACGCTCGGCGCGGGCGCGCCGCTCAATCTGACGGAGGGGATGGCGTCATCTCCGTCGCGGCTGTCCGCCGTGCTCGATGACGAGGCGTTGGCGTTCGCCGGAGGACGACTGTGGTCTCTGGGGCGCGGCGGCGAAACAAGGCCGCTGTCCGCCGAAGGCGATACCCTGAGCGATGGCCGCACCTTCACGCTCATGACCCCGTTCCGGATCCAGGCGAACGAGCCCCCGAGGCAGTCCTGGATCGCGGCGCGATCGCCCTCCGGGACGCGCATTCTGGATCGAGGCGGAGCCACAGGGATAACCTCGACGCAGACCTGCGACGGCACCCTGATCGGGCGGTCTGTTGTGCGGACGGGAATCCTGACGGCATGTCTGGATCAGGGTGTGGAGACCCTCGCCCTGGCCACGCCGGGGGTGGATCGGGTGCTGGATCGCGTGAATGCTGACCTGGCCGAGGTCGCCATCCCTCAGGCGAAACCGATCCATCATCGCGATCCGTTCGGACAGGCCGTGACCAGCTATCTGTTCCTGCCGCCTGGTCGGACGGCGACCGAGGTCAGGGGGCTTATCGTCATGGTCTACCCCGGGGTCGTGGAGGATGGCCGCTATGTGGAGGCGACAGGCCTCCAGTCTCTGGGGCCGCGCGCGCAAATCCTCGCCACCGAAGGCTACGCGGTCCTGTCCGCGGCCCTGCCCGACGAAAGTCAGACGACACGGCCGACGATGTTTGACGACTTTACCCGTGCGACGGACGCGGCGGTCGACGCCGCGCTCGCCGAAGAACCCGGCTTGCCGTCGAACCGGCTGGCCCTGCTGGGCCACAGTTTCGGGGGATACACCGCCCTGGCGATCGCGACACGGTCGCCGCGATATCGAAGTGTGGTCGCCTGGGCCGCGCCGACGGATCCGGCGGCCAAATGGGGCGAACTGCGACCCCATGCCTGGCTTTGGCCGGAGTATGCGATGTCGCTCGATACTGCACCGGGCGCCGTCGAGAACGGGCAGGCCAGACTGGGCGGTCCGCCCTGGTCCGAGGCCGATCAGTATGCAGGCGCCAGCCCTTACATGCAGGCGGACCGGATCGTCGCGCCGCTTTTGCTGATCACCGCCGATCGAGACTATGTGCCCATGGCAAACGCCCAGCGCATGCTGTCCGCGATGCACCGGCAGGGCAAATGGGCGCGACTGGCGACCTATTGGGGCGAGAGTCACTCCAACGCCAGTCCGGCCAATGTGCGCGATGTTTATCGGGAGATCTTCGACTGGCTCGACCGCACGCTCGGCGATGAGGCGCTCAACCTCCCGGTAGGCGCCGCTCCCATGCCCGGACCCAACTCTCGATCGCAGCCGTCGTCATGATGTCGACGTAGCCGCCACGCCAGGCGAGGGACTCCCGGGTCAGGGCGACATCGCCCCTGTCGCGATCGATCAGCCCCATGGCCGCCAGGCGCCCGTCGAGCAACCAGGGCCGAAGGACGTCCAGCCCGTCGGCGATCAGGTGACCATAGAAGGCGGTCATCTCACCCTTGGACCTTCGGGTGGTGATCGCGTCTGGCAGGCGATCGGAGAAGGCCCGGCGGGCGAGCGCGCGATCTCGCCGTCCGAGGGTCAACTGGGGGGTTGGCAGGGCGAGGCAGACTTCGGTCACCGGTTGGGCGAGAAGGGGATGGAACACGGTCGCCACTTCGGTCTGGAACGACGCCCCGTGAAGGCCGCATCCCTGGACCAGACCCAGGATCTGGCGTCGCTTGGCCGGTCCGAGATCGTCGATGCCCTGAAGCCAGGGATGGCGCGCGATCTCCGGGTGGATGCGGGGACGCAGCAACGGATTGGGATCATCGATCGCCGCCGGCGTATACCTGGGCCGACGGGCGGCCCCGATCAGCGTCCAGACCGATCGCTCGTTCCAGCGTGCGAGGTCGATGTTGGCTCTGGAGAGGAACGCGCGCCATCCCCGTTGACGATGGAAATCGACAAAGACGCCGGCGTCCGCTGGCTGGATGAACATCGAGTCCCCGCCCTTGCCTGTGATGACCGTGTCTATGCCGGCGGCCACGAACCGCCGCGCCCAGTCGGCGTCATGAAGGGCATCCATGGCGGCCAGTCCGGGCCGGATGCCCAGCGTGAGATGGGTCAGCATCTCCAGGGTCAGCCGGCCGGTCGCACGGGGTTGGCACGTCGCGGTGATCCCGATGTGTGCCGCCAGAAGATCGACCCAGGGCCGTTCGTCGGCAGTGGCGTCGGGTCCCCAGGCGTTCAGCCAGAGCCGCACCCGGTCGGGCTCGGTCCGCGCCAGTGTCGCCGCCACGATGCTGGAATCGAGACCGCCCGACACCTCGGCCGCCAGGACGCCGCCAGACTTCAGAACGCCTGCGACGACCTGGTCGAGAGCGTCTCGCAGTCGCTCTGCGGCCTCGTCGTCAGAAAGGGCGGGCGCTGACCGGGCCAGCCAGTCAGGCCGCCAGAGCTCGCTCACAATCCCGTCGTTCAGGGTCACCATGGCGCCGGGCAGGACAGCAGCGGGGCCGTCGATAAGGAGATCGCCCGAGGTCGAATATGGATCATGAAGCGCCGCCTCGACGCGGGCGGGATTGATCCGCCAGCCGGCGCCAGCGCTCCGCGCGAGCCACTCTGGAACCTGGGAGGCGACGAGGGTGACCGGACCCTGCGCCCACCAGAGGCAATCCAGGGCGCCGGACGGATCACGCAGGAGCGCGGCCAGTCGTCCCTTGCCGTCCAGACGCACGCCGATGAAGCGCCCCCAAAAGCGGGCGAGCATCTTCTTCTCGTAGGAGGCCGGATCATCGTCGGGGATCTGGCGGACGGCGGGATCGTGACGATTGAAGACCTCGCCGACGAGGGTCCAGCCGCCGATCGTTGTGGAGGCGGGGCGGCCGGGGCCGGCGACAGCCAGCCAGGTTGCGTCGGACAGGGGGGTGATGGTCATGCCCGCGGCGCGCGCCTGCTCCTGAAGCCTAGGTGACAGGGGATGTTCGACCCCGCAGTCGGCGGACTGGCTGCAAAGCAGATAGGCGCCCATCAGACGGCCAGGATCGGGCTGAAGGTGCGGACCCGTTCCGCCGTATCGCCGGCGACGCGGTCACCGACCTGGACCCAGCAGTGAGCGAGGAACGGCCAGGTGCGCACGCCGAACACCCATCGGGCCGGGATGCCTGATCGATGCAGATGATGATGCAGACGATAGCCGCGTTGCAGGCAGTCGCCCTCGAAGGGAATCCAGGGGTGGATGGCCAGGAAGGCGCCGATCGCCCGCGATGCCTCATCGTCGCTGACGTCCCGATCCGGAGTGGAGCGGCGCGCGGCCGTGGCGACCAGATGGTCGAACGGGGCGCGGGCGAAGCTGACGCTCGCCGCCAGGCTGTTGACCGCCGCGCCGATCAGCAGTCGCCGGGGCAGGGCGTCTGTCCACGCCGGGACGTCTCCCACCGGTTCTGGCGGCGCGAAGCGAGCCGGTGAGGGGTGAGCGGCAAGGAGGCCGGCCGCCAGCAGATCATCGTGCACGTCGCGGGGTACCGTGATCCGCCCCGGATCGGGTTCGAACCGGATCATCGCCGCCGCGTCGGTAAGGAGGGCATAGTCGTCGCCCAGGATGTCGAGGACCACGATGTCATCGTGGCATCGCGCCAGATGGATGTGGGGCGCTAGGAAAACGGTGTGGTCTTCAGGCATGTCCCGGTCGCTGGAAAAAGCCCGGGCGATCGCTTTGACGGCCGCCCGGGCAGACGTTCAGACGGGCGTCCGGCTGCGCATGACGCCGATCTCGGCCCAGTTGCCTTCGACTTCGTGCCGGGTCAGGTCCCGGGCGCGGCCGAGGCGGATGAGTGTCAGTCGGGTCGTTTTCATCAGGGTCTCTCCGGTGGTGCGGGAGACGATGAAAGGGCCCGGATCGCAAAGGGCGGTCGCCCCATGGAGAGGCGACCGCCCCTTCCGCGTCAGACCGGGGTCTTGCTGCGGTCGAGGCCGATCTCGGCGAACCGACCCTCGGGCTCGAGTTGGGTCAGGGCCCGGGCGCTGCCGAGACGGACGAGCGCGATCCTGGTGGTCTTCATCGTAGTCTCCCTGGTTGATCGCCACGGATGTGGCCCGATCAGTCAGCGCCCGGATGAAGCCGCTGCAAAGCTATATCCGGCGTATATCTGCGTCAGCGTCCCGGCTTGGGCCGGCGCGAGTTCAGGTCCGTCCGGCCTTCCTCGAGGAAGGTCTCCGCCTCCTCTGCCCGTCGGCCGCCAACCTCTGCGAGCGCGTCGAACATCTCTCCGAACGCGGCGATCAGCGAGCGGGCGTCGAGGTCTCGGATGCGGTCTCCCATCTGCCGGTCATAGGCCTGGAGCAGGATGGTGAAGGTGGTCATGAACTTGTTGTCGGCCGTCCGCACGGCGAACTCGGGCGATCCGATCGCGATGGCGTGCATGAGGCCGTAGAAGTCGGAGCCTGTGGCGACGCTGAAGCGGTGCAGGTAGTCGAGGTTGAGCCGCCCATGGCCGGCCTCGAAATGCTCGTAGGTTCGCAGCGGCATGTTGAGCGCGGTCGCCGTTTCTTGCGTGGACAGACCCCGCAGTCTCCGCACGCCCTTCAACACCGCCGATCGAAGACTCCCGTCGTCCCGAGACTCCAACGAGGTCTCGTCCATGATTGCTCCCGGTATGTGATCGACGGTGAGTCATCGTGCGACGGGATCGCCTTGCGATCAACGCTCGCGTGTATCTGTCCCTAGCTGATTTGTCGCATCCGCAAGAAAGTTGCGGTCCGACCGCCGGTTTATTGCGGGCTTGCCGACGATTTCTTGCGGATCGGCCAACCGGGAGATGCAATCCATTGGCGAAGGCCGACGGGCTGACGATAACGCGGAGTCTATCTGTACGGAGTTGGCTGTGCCGAGAGCCCGCGATCCCTTCAGCCTGGCGCTCGAGAACATTCGCGATCGAGCCCTGCGGGGTGTCTACAGCCCGGGCGGGTCCATCGTGATCATCGAGGAGGCGCGTCGCCTCAATTTGTCGACCACACCGGTTCGCGAAGCGCTCGCCTGGCTCTGTGGCGAAGGCCTCCTGGAGCGCGCGCCGCGTGCGGGCTACCTCGCCCCGCGGCTCGATGCCGCGATGTTGCGGGATCGGTTCTGGCTCCGCCTGCGGGCGCTGACGACGAGCCTGGAACTGACCATCGATCTGGCCGCCCAGGCGTCGCCGGCACCGGACCTGTCCGCCGAGGATGCGGTGCGCGAACTCTTCGACCGTCTGGTTCGCGCCACGGGAAATCGGTCACTGGTCGATGCCTTCCGACGGGTCGACGCCCAGTTGCGCATGCTGGGCGACGCGGAGTTCCGCCTGTTCCCGGATGCCGACGCCGAGGCGGCCCATTTGGCCCATCTCGGCCGCGAGGGCGCCCGGCAGGATCTGACCGAAGCGGTCACCCGCTATCACCGTCGACGCATGGACGCCTCCGCCCTTCTGGTGCTGGAGGTTGAGCGCCGCGGTCCGCGGTCGGCGGACGGCGACTGAGGTGAGGATCCGGCTGATCCTGCTGGCCCTGGGCTTGCTGCTCGGTTCACAGTCCGCCGGACAGGCCTTTGCCTGGCTTTACGGGGCCGACCCCGTTCTGGGCCCTGCCTGGCGTCCCGCGCCGGACATCGCCCTTTACCCGCCGTGGTCGATTTATGTCTGGCGCCTTCGGTTTGGTGAGGAGGCGGCCCGCGCGGTCGGGTCCTGCGCCCCACTCATCCTCCTGGGGGGAATGGGCGGCCTGGGCCTCGGCGTTCTGGTCGACGGCGCCGGCCGGATAAGGCGGGTCCGGGGCTGGGGCGGAGCGGCCGAGGCCCGCGCCGCCGGTCTGACGGCCCCGGGCGGCTGCATCCTTGGCCTGCTTGGCCGGCAGCTGTTGGCGACGACCGATCTGCGCCCGAGTCTCGTGACGGGCGGAACCCGGTCCGGCAAAGGGCGCGGCCATGTCATGCCGACTCTCCTGTCCTGGAACGCCAGTGTTCTGGTGCATGACCCGAAGGGCGAGCTCTGGAGACTGAGCGCCGGATGGCGGTCCCGCTTCAGCCACGCGCTCTACTTCGATCCCCGCGATCCGGCGTCCGCCTGCTGGAACCCGCTGGCGGAGATCCTTCCTGGCCCGGGGGAACTCGCTCATGTCCAGCGCCTGGTCGCGATCCTGTCGGACCCCGGGGGAGCGCGGGACGACGAGGCGATCTGGGACCGGGCGGCTTCGGAGATCCTCGAGGCGGTGATCCTTCACGTGCTCTACACCGCCGAGGACGGCGACAAGACGCTGCTGACGGTTCGGGGGCTCCTGGCGGATCTGGACGATGCCGCCGAGGTCATGGGGCGGACGCTGCACCGGATTGGAATATCCGGTTCGCCCGAGGTGCATCCCTTCATCGCCACGGCCGTGAAAGGCTATGCGGCCATGCACGACCGTTTCCGGACGTCGGTCCAGGGCACGGCTCGGTCCTATCTGAAGTGGTTGGCGGGCGAGGATGTCGAACGGGCCCTGTCGCGTTCGGACTTCTCGATGGCGGACCTGATGTGCGCCGAGGTGCCTGTGTCCCTCTATGTGCAGGTGGCGCCCGCCGACGCGGCGGCGCTTCGGCCGCTGGTGCGTCTGTTCTTCTACGCCGCCGCCCAGGCGCTCACGGTGAAGGAGGGGGAGGCGGCGGACGGCCGGCCGAAACAGCATCGGCTCCTCATGCTCATGGATGAGTTTCCGCTTTTGGGTCGGGTGAGCTTCTTCGAGAAGTCGCTGCGATTGCTGAGCGGCTACGGGGTGAAGGTGATGTTCGTGGCCCAGTCGCTCAACGACATCGTCGAAACCTACGGGGCCAACAACACCATCCTCGACAACTGCGCCGTCTACACCGCCTTCTCGGCGCTCGATCCGCTGACCCAGGACAAGGTCTCCAAGCTCACGGGGACGGTCCTGGAGACCCGGTCGAGCCGGAGCGCGCCGGCGGGTCTCGGGGCCGGGCGGAGTTCGGTGTCGCGATCGGAAATCGAGCGACCGCTGGTCGAGCCCGGCGAGATCCGCTCACTGCCGGACGATGTCCAGTTGGTGTTCGCCGCCGGCGTCCGACCGCTTCGGACGCGCAAGCTCCACTATGACAAGCGTGAGCCGTTTCGCACCCGGGCGCACGATGTGGCGCCGGATCAGTCCATTGGGCTGGATGGCCCGCCTGTCGCGCCCCATCCCTGGGCGGGGCGCCGCAGCCGTGGCGAAGACCCGCAAGCCTCCCTGCCGCTGTTCAAGGAGGTCGCGGCGGCGATGGACGAGCGGAAGGTCGCCGCCCGGGTGGCCGACATCTACGGGCGGGTGGCGCAGGAGATGGCTGCGCAGGACGCGGCTCTGGATCACTTGAGAGGACTGGGTGATGGCTAGGAAGGATGCCGGCGCCTGCCGCGTGCAGGTCTATCTGACGGATCAGAAGGTGGTCGCGGCCCTGAACCGGGAAGCGCGGGTGGGCAAGGTTCCGCTCAGCCAGGCGGCGGGACGGGTGATTGCCCGGGGACTCCAGAAGAGTCCGCACGCCGATCCGGATGATCGTCTCCTGCACCTGGACCGCAGTCTTCGCGACCATATGCGCTCGACCGCCCGGGACATGCAGATCGTCCAGGAGCTTCTGATCGAGGTCGCCCGGGCCTTCTTCCTGCGCCTGCCCGACGCGGTTGTGGACCAGGACCCGACCGTTCAGGCGGCCGTCGACCGCCGGATCGAGCGCCTGCTGGACGCGACAGCCGCCAGGATCGTCGCCGGGCGGGCGACGTCGGAGGGCGGCGTGCCTGCAGAGGAACGATCGTTCGGGCCGAACTGATGAGCGAAAATCCGCTTATCGCCAATCGAAAGCTGGAGGCGCTCCGTCACGCGCTCGGCGAAACCGTTCTGGAGGCCCTCGTCGAACCCGCTGTGGTCGAGATCATGGCCAATCCCGATGGGCGTCTCGTCCTGGACAGAAGCGGGGAGGGGCGACGCGACACCGGAGAGAGCCTGACCGCCGAGGCGCGTGAACGGGTGGTCCGGTTGATCGCGGACTATGTTGGCGAGACGGTCACGCGCGATGATCCGCGCGTGTCGGGCGTCTTGCCCGGCACAGGCGAGCGGTTCCAGGGGCTGCTGACACCCGTGGCGCCGGGCCCGACCTTTTCCATCCGCAAGCGTCCGGCCGTAATCTGGACGCTGGACGACTATGTGCGCGATGGTGTGATGACCGCTGGTCAGGCCGACGCACTTCGAGCCGCGGCAGCCGGCCGGATGAACATCCTGATTTCGGGCGGGACAGGGTCGGGCAAGACCACTCTCGCCAATGCGGTGCTCGCGGAGCCGGCCTTTGCCGGAGATCGGGTGTTCCTGGTCGAGGATACGCCGGAACTGCAGTGCTCGGCCTGGGACGTTGTCTCGGTGCTCACTCGGCGGCAGCCGATCGTCATCGGCGTGGTGGACCTGGTGAGGGACGCCCTTCGCATGCGGCCTGACCGGATTGTGGTTGGCGAAATGCGGGACGGCGCCGCCGCACTGGAGACGTTGAAGAGCTGGAACACGGGACACCCCGGCGGTCTGTCGACCCTCCATGCCAACTCGGCCGACGATGTACTACGCCGCGTCGAGGACCTCATCGCGGAGGTTTCGGCCCGCACGCCCCGTCGAGCGATCGCTCAGGCGGTCGACCGGATCGTCCATATCCGGCGGACCGAGACCGGCCGGACAGTCGAAGCCGTGCTCGGGGTCGAGCCGTCGGACGACGGCGGCTACGCGATCACCCGCCTGGCTTGAGCACCGGAGAATGTGGCTGCGCACGGCAGGAACGCAGCCGTGGCGGGCTCCAAGCCCAAGTCATCGCGAGTTGATGCTGAGTTCTCCCCAAGTCGTTGGACGCAAGTCTCTACAAGTCTTATCCTAAGTTGAGACGAGTCGAGCTAAAGTCTTCGAAAAGTCGAGAAGAATATTCACTGCGACCTGTTGACAACCTGTGGGTATATTTGCTTGCAATGTGTTGCGGCGCGTTGAGATGCGCTGAAACAAAGGAAGTCTGACATGCGACGGATACTGGGGCGCCGGCTCTTCGGCGCGACGATGACGTGCGGCCTGATGGTGGCCGGGCCGGTTCTCGCCGGAGGATCGGGAATGCCGTGGGAGGGACCGCTGCAGCAGGTGGTCCAGTCGATCACGGGACCGGTGGTCCAGGCGGCCGCCGTGGTGGCCGTGGTGATCTTCGGGGCGGGCATCGCCATGAGCGAGAACGGCTCCTCGATGCGCCGAGGGCTGGGCATCATGTTCGGTCTGTCGATCGCTTTCGCCGCCTCGACCTTCTTCCTCGACTTCTTCGGCTTCGCCGGAGGGGCGGAGATCGGCTGATGACCGGCTCCGCTCCAGACGGTCGTCCGAACGGTTGGGATCTGCCGGTCGCGCAGGCTCTGGCCGAGCCCGTCCTGATGGCCGGCATGCCGAGGGACTACGCGATCGCGATGGGCACCATCGCCATGGTGCTGGGTCTGGCCCTGCGGATCTGGTGGCTGGGCCTGCTGTGGTGGGCCGCCGCCCATGCGATCGGCCTGTGGGCTGCGCGCGCCGACCGGCGCTTCTTCGACGTCCTGAAGCGGCATCTCGCCCTGCCCGGCCATCTGGACGCGTGAGGGTCGGATGCGTTTCCTCGACGAACACCGCCGCCGTCCCGCCGCCCTGGCGGATCACCTGCCCTGGGCCGCCCTCGTCGCGCCCGGCGTCGTGCTCAACAAGGACGGCTCCTTCACCACGGCTTTCCGGTTCAGGGGACCGGATCTGGATTCATCGACCGAGGACGAGCTCATGGCGGTGCGGGCGCGCCTCAACAACGCCCTGCGACGCCTGGGGACCGGCTGGTGTCTGCACATGGAAGCGCGTCGGCGCGAGGCCACGCCCTATCCCGAAAGCCGGTTCGACACCGACATCGCCTGGCTGCTGGACGAGGAGCGTCGCCAACGGTTCGAGGCGGGCGAGCCGGCCTTCGAAAGCGACTTCCGACTGGCCCTCACCTGGCTGCCGCCGGCTGACGAAACCCGTCGGATCGAGCGCTGGCTGTTCGACGGCCTGTCCAGGGCGGACGCGGATTGGCGTCAGGCGCTCGCCGCCTTCGTACGGGAAGCCGCGACCACCCTCGACCTCCTGCGCGACGGCCTGCCCGAGGTGGCGCCGCTCGACGACGCCGATCTTCTGACCTGGCTCCATGAGTGCGTGTCGCCGCGCGGCCACCGGGTGGAGCCGCCGGACGAGCCGATGTTCCTCGACGCCTGGCTCGCGGACGCGGACCTCTCGGGAGGCGTCGCGCCGCGACTGGGCGGGCGTTGGCTCAAGGTCATCTCGGTACGCGGTCTGCCCTCGGTGACCCGACCGGGATTGCTGGACGCCCTGGGCGCCCTGCCGTTTCCCTACCGCTGGACCGCGCGCTGGATCGGTCTGGACAAGCCGGAAGCGGAGCGGGAGATCGTTCGTCTGCGCAAGCGCTGGTTCGCCAAGCGAAAGGGCGTCGGCGTCTTGCTGCGCGAGGCCATCACCAAGGAGGAGGTGCCCCTCCTCGACACCGACGCCGCCTCCAAGACGGAAGAATGCGATGGGGCGCTGGCGGCCTTGGGGGCGGAGAGTTGCGCCTATGGCTATCTGACCCTCACGGTAACCGTGCTCGACGACGAGGAAGCCGGCGCCGCCGCCAAGGCGCGCGCGGTCGAAGCCGCCCTTAACGCCCAGGGTCTCGTCGCGCGCATCGAGGATCTGAACGCGGTGGAGGCCTGGCTGGGCTCTCTTCCGGGCGAGCCCTACGCGGACGTCCGGCGGCCGTTGGTGTCGACACTGAACCTGGCCGACCTGCTGCCCGTTTCGGCGGTCTGGGCCGGGCCGATGGGGGATCAGTGCCTTGGCGGCCCGCCGCTCGCGACCGCGCGGACCACGGGATCGACGCCCTTTAGGCTGGTGCTGCACGTCGGCGATGTCGGCCATGCCATGGTCATCGGACCGACGGGCTCGGGCAAGAGCGCGCTCCTGTCCTTCCTGGCGCTGCAGTGGTTCCGCTATCCGGACGCCCGGGTCGTGTTCTTCGACAAGGGACGATCCGCTCGCGCCGCGACTCTGGCGGCCGGGGGACGGTGGCGGGCGCTGGCGCCGGGCGCGGCCTTCTCGCTTCGGCCGTTGGCGGGCATCGATGAGGAGGGTGAGCGCGCCTGGGCCTCCGAATGGATCGCCGAGACCGTGCGGCTCGCCGGTCTGGAGCCCGTGCCCCGCGTCCGCGAGGAAATCTGGTCGGCCCTCGGCGCCCTGGCCGAGGCTCCGGTCGGTCAGCGCACCCTGACGGTCTTCTGCGCTCTGGTGCAGGACCGGGCCGTCGCGGCCGCCCTTGAGCCCCTGACGTTGAAGGGGCCGCATGGCGGCCTGCTCGACGGTGAGGGCGAGGCCCCGGTCCCGACCCGCTTCGACACCTTCGAACTCGAGAGCCTCATGGGCACGCCGTCCGCCGTGGCGCCGGTTTTGTCGGCCCTCTTCCATCATCTGGAGCGCGGCTTCGACGGACGGCCCACCCTGCTGGTGCTCGACGAGGCCTGGCTGTTCCTGGGCGAGACCGCCTTTGCGGCCAAGATCCGCGAGTGGTTGAAGACCCTGCGCAAGAAGCGTGTGGCCGTGATCTTCGCGACCCAGAGCTTGGATGATGTCGCCGCCTCGCCGATCGCCTCCAGCCTGATCGAGAGCTGCCCGACCCAGGTCTTCCTGCCCAATCCCCGGGCGCTCGAACCCGCCTCGGCCCGCCTCTACCAGGGCTTCGGACTCAACCGGCGACAATTGGAGCTGATCGCCTTCGCGACGCCCAAGCGCGCCTACTACTGGCGCCAGCCCGCGGGCCGCCGGCTCTTCGACCTGCGTCTGACCGGCGTGGCCCTCGCCCTGTGCGGCGCCGGGTCGCCCGAAGATCAGACCCTCATCGACGACATCCTCGCACGCGCCGGCGAAGACCGGTTCGCGCGGGAATTCCTCACAGCCAAGGGAGTTTGCCATGTTGACGCTGTTCTCGACGCCTTCGCCCCGCCGCTCGCGGCGGAGTAATCCGCTCAGGGCTCTGATCGCCTGTCTGGCGGCCGCCGGGATGATGGGGGCGACCCCGGTCTCCGCCCAGTTGGTGGTGGTCGATCCCACCAACCACATCACCAATCTGCTGCAGGCGGCTCGCCAGTTGGAGAGCCTCGCCAACGAGGCCCGGAGCCTGGCCGCCTCGCCCTACAGCCACCTCGCCGACAACAGCCAGTCCCTGCGTGAGATGGCTGAACTGGCGCGATCCGCACGAGGCCTGGCCAGTTCAATCGGCGGCCTGGAGCAACAGTTCCGGTCCCTCTATCCCGACGACCTGTCCGGGGCGGACCTCGATCGTCTGCTGGCCCAGGGCGGGGCGCGCACCGAGACCGCGCGCCGGACCGCCGAGGACGTGGCCCGGACGGCCGCCGAACTGGAGCGGTTGGGACAGGGTCGTGATCGTCGCCTCAGCGGAGCCCTGTCGGCGAGCGAAGGCGCCACGGGTCAGACGGCGGCCGTTCAGTCCACCAACCAGATGCTTGCGGTCCTCGCCGAAGACCTTGCCGCCCTGCGCACCATCATGCTCGCCCAGTCCCGCCTGCTCGCCGAAGCCACTGCCAGAGAGGCCGCGGATCGGGCGTCCGGCGACGAGGCCCGCCGTCGGCGCTGGTCCGGGACGGCCGGAACCGTGGCGCCGCCCAGCTTCGATCCGCTCTCCCACGCGCGCGACTGAGGAGCCGAGTCATGTCGGTCGGAGTGGAAACCCCGAATGAGCTGATGGTGGTGTTCTCCAACACCATCTCGGCCGGGTTCGACGCCCTGCAGGGCTCGGTGAATGGCGTGTTCGGCCTGTTGATCGCCCTGGTCGTCGCCCTGACCGGCATCCAGTGGGCCTTATCGCCGAACCGGGAGGTGCTGGCCTCGGGCTTCGGCAAGGTGCTGCTGATCGGGGCCTTCGCCTGGCTGATCAACGACTGGCAGCGCCTGTCCGAGACGATCTACGCCGGCTTCATCGAACTGGGCCTGACGGCGGGCGGGGGATCGCTGAGCCGGGCCGACTTCCTGAACCCCGGAGCGATCCTCGCCCAGGGCTGGGAGATCGTGAAGGCGCTGGGGGAGACGCCGGCGCCCGTCGACAACCCGCTGGACGTCGTCGGGAACATGGCCGACGCCCTGATCCTCGGGCTCGCCATGATCGGCATCATGCTGGCCTTCGCCGTGCTGGCGCTCCAGATCGTCGTGGCCCTTCTGGAGTTCAAGATCGTCACCCTGGGCGGGTTCGTCCTGCTGCCGTTCGGCATCTGGAACCGATCCGCCTTCCTCGCCGAACGACCGCTGGGCTACGTCGTGTCTTCGGGGCTCAAGGTGCTGGCCCTCGCCATCGTCGTCTCTGGCGCCCGAACGATCTTCGACCAGCTTCAGCCGTCGACCAATCCCGACATCTACGAAGGTCTCAGCATCCTGGTGGCGGCCATCCTGCTGGCCATGCTCGCGGTCTTCATACCGAACCTCGCCTCGGCGCTGGTCACCGGCGGACCCGCCCTTGGCGCCGGCGCGGCGCTCACCGGGGCGCTCGCGGTCGGGGGCGCGGGCGCCTTGGCGGGAGCCGGTGTGGCCGGCGCGGGCGCGGCGGCGGGCGGCGGGGCGGCTCGCGTGGCCGGCCCGG
>NZ_JAYRTD010000005.1:0-222760 GCF_041919755.1 Brevundimonas sp.
GTGGATCACATCGTTCCCGGCCAGGCCGATCAGGACGTCATAACCCGCCCCGCCGCGCAGGACATTCGAGCCCCCATCGCCCAGCAGCACGTCATTGAACGCCGACCCGGTCAGGTTCTCGATCCCGTTGAATGTGTCGGTCCCGCCGTCGCCATCGTTGGACGCCACGCCCGTGTTCAGCTGCGCCGTCACCCCGGCCGCCGCCGACGAATAGTCCGCCGTGTCGATCCCGGCACCGCCAATCAGCGTGTCATTGCCCGCCCCGCCGACCAGACGGTCGTTGCCATCATTGCCGTTGATGATTTCAGCAGCCGACGTTCCGATCAAAATGTCGTCGAGTGGGCTCCCATCTATATCGTCACCAGGCTGCCGAATACGATTGCCATTGATATCTCGAAGACCATCGGCAAAGAGCAGCCGTTCCACATTGACGAGCTGATCGGATCCGTCTGCGCCTGTGAGCGTCGTAGTGCCGTTGGCGGTGACCAAGGTATAGGTCGAGAAGTTCCCGCTTAAGACGACTACGTCAGTACCATCGCCGCCGTTGATGATGTCATTGCCGGTGCCGCCATCGATGATGTCATCGCCTTCGTCGCCGTTGATGATGTCCGACCCCGTGCCTCCATAAATAATGTCGTTTCCAGCGCCACCGGACAATGTGTCGTTGCCCTGCTCGCCATCAATGAAATCATCCCCTCCGCCACCACTGATAGTGTCTCGCCCGAGATAGCCGTAGAAAACATCACGACCTGATGAGCCGATGCCCGTATCGTCATCTTCCCCTAGGTCGACAATGCCATTGATCCCGCCTTTGGACAGATCAACAGTATCCGCCCCGGCGCCCATATCGACATCGCCATTGATGATCGAAAAGTTGGTCAGGATATCGGCCCCCACGGCGAGGAAGACATTTCCGTTGAGGGTGCCGTAATTGGCTATGTTTTGAATTGTTTGCTGTTGTGGCGAATACCCGCCATCTGCAGCAAAGATCGCGATATCAGCAGTTATGGTTCCGCGATTTATAATGTTCGGCGACGTAGCGGCATTGGCCAATCCGTCGACGACCAACCCGAAACTTTGCCCGTTCGACACAGCGGTTATCGAACCGGCATTTTCAAACGTCCCGCCATCGAAGCGATCGATGTATATGCCTGTTGCCCTGGCCTCTGCGGTCACCGTGATCGACCCGGTGTTGGTCAACCTCGCGCCGTTGACAAAATACAGACCCATCGCCGAGTTTGTACCGATCACGTCGAGGCGACCAGCATTTTCGAACACCTGCGATGGAGACCAGGTCAGCAATCCATAAGCGTTATCGCCCATGACCGAAACATTTCCGGTGTTGCGAATGTTGGCGAACCATTGGGGGGAGTAGAACCCATAGGTAGTGCCCGTGCCATGCACCTCCATGGATCCTGCGTTATGGACCAGTCCACTGGATACAAATGAGTAAAAGCCAATCGCACCAGCGCCTGTGGCTCTTATCAATCCGTAATTCACAAACGTGAAAGTCGAATTTTCTGAATAGAACGCTGCGCCTGAAGTGGACGTGTAAACTTCATCGCTTTCAATGATGAAATCCGACCGGATCGTTATCGTCACAAGAGCCCCCAGACCTCTGCTATGTCAAAAGGCATAGCAGGGGTCGGTGAGGCTGTCATGAGCGTTATCTGCCGAATTTCTGGAACTTGATCCGGTGCGGGATCAGGCTTTCGACGCCCAGGCGACGCTTCTTGTCTTCCTCATAGGCTTCGAAGTTGCCTTCGAACCATTCGACGTGACTGTCGCCCTCGAAGGCCAGGATGTGGGTGGCCAGACGGTCCAGGAACCAGCGGTCGTGGGAGATGACCACGGCGCAGCCGGCGAAACCTTCGAGGGCTTCTTCCAGGTTTTGCAGCGTCTCGATGTCCAGGTCGTTGGTCGGTTCGTCGAGCAGCAGCAGATTGCCGCCGGTGGCGAGGGTCTTGGCCAAGTGCACGCGGTTGCGCTCACCGCCCGAAAGCTGGCCGACCTTCTTCTGCTGATCGCCGCCCTTGAAGTTGAAACTGCCGACATAGGCGCGGGTATTGATCTCGCGCTTGCCGACCATCATCACATCGGTGCCGCCGCTGATGGCCTGCCAGATCGTCTCGTCCGGCTTCAGGTCGTCGCGCGACTGGTCGACATAGGCCAGCTTGACCGTCTCGCCGACCTTGATGGATCCGGCGTCGGGCTGTTCCTGACCGGTGATCAGGCGGAACAGGGTGGATTTACCCGCACCATTGGGGCCGATGACGCCGACGATACCGTTAGGCGGCAGCTTGAACGACAGGTCCTTGAACAGAAGCTTGTCGCCGTAGGATTTCTGCAGCCCCTCAGCCTCCAGCACCACATTGCCCAGGCGCGGTCCGGGCGGGATCTGGATATGGGCGTGGGTCTGGGCCCCGCGCATCGATTCCTGTTCCTCCACCATCCGCTCATAGGCGGCCAGACGGGCCTTGGACTTGGCCTGACGGGCCTTGGCACCGGAGCGGACCCATTCCAGTTCGCGGGTCAGGGCGCGCTGACGGGCTTCGGATTCAGACTGCTCCTGCACGACACGCTTGGTCTTGGCTTCCAGCCAGCTGGAATAGTTGCCCTCGTGCGGGTGGCCCTTGCCGCGGTCCAGCTCCAGCGTCCACTTGGTCACCAGGTCCAGGAAATAGCGGTCGTGGGTGACCAGGATGACGCAGCCGGGGAAGGCCTCCAGATGGTGCTGCAGCCAGGCGACGCTTTCGGCATCCAGGTGGTTGGTCGGTTCGTCGAGCAGCAGCATGTCGGGCTTTGAGAGCAGCAGCCGGGCCAGGGCCACGCGGCGCTTCTCACCGCCGGACAGGTTGGTCACCGCCCAGTCGTCGGGCGGGCAACGCAGGGCGTCCATGGCCATTTCGATACGGCTGTCGATGTCCCAGACGTCGCCGGCGTCGATCTTCTCCTGGAGGGCGGTCATCTCCTCCATCAGCTCGTCGGAATAGTTCTCGGCCATTTCCATGGCGATGGCGTTGAAGCGGTTAACCCACTGCTTCTCTTCGCACCAGGCCTCGACGTTCTCGCGGACGGTCAGGCTGTCGTCGAGCTGAGGCTCCTGCTCCAGATAGCCGCGCTTGATGCCGTCGGCGGCGCGCGCCTCGCCGTTGAACTCGGTATCCAGCCCGGCCATGATCTTCAGCAGGGTGGACTTACCCGAACCGTTGACGCCGACCACGCCGATCTTGGCGTCGTTGTAGAAGCTCAGCCAGATGTTCTCGAAAATCTTGCGGCCGCCGGGAAAGGTCTTGGTCAGACCCTGCATCTGGAAAATATATTGCTGCGCCATGAGGTGCGTCGCGCCCTGTCATTCGATCGGATGGGGAGGTAGGCGCGGGATGTAGCGACCCCAGCGCCGAGTGGCAAACCTCTAGCGGCCGGGCAGGGCGGTTTGAAGGCGCGATCGCCCTACCATCGAAAGACCCGTCGGCCGATCAAGGCCCCGATTGCCACGGCAATCGCCATGCCGAGGGTGTACCAGACCGCGACGAAGGCGGCCGTATGCTCCGGGCAGTGCAGCCCGTACAGGGTCGTGGCGAGGGCGCCGGTCAGCAGGCCCGCGGCGGCCCCGGCCAGCATGGGTCGGGTGGGAGCGAATGCCCGTGCCGCCCAGAAGACGAAGGGAGCCGCGATCAGGCTGAGCAGGACGATGTTGGGCGCACAGACACGGGCGCTGTCACCCATGACGGCGGGCATGCGATCCGGCATGGGCATGGCGATCAGCTCATAGGCGGCCAGTCCCAGAACACCTGCCAGGATCAGGCCCAGCACGAGAAGAGGCGCACGCGCACTGACACCGGGGCGACCCAGACGGTCCAGAAGCCAGAAGCCTGAAATGGCCAGGGCGATCGTATAGGCCGCCTTGGCCCAGAAGGTCGGCCCTCGCATGGCCAGCATAAGGTCGGCGCGAAAGCCCAGCCACAGGCCAACGGCGATCAGGACCAGGACGGCGGCCGGCACCAGGCACAGCAGCAGACGGCGCTCGGGCCGCCGCGCAGGGGGAAGGTCGGCCGACAGGGCGGTGATCAGGTCGTCAGTCTTCATCGGAAATCCCTTCATGCACCCGTGAGGGCGCAAATCGGGCGGTCAGGGTCTTCAGGCTGCGATGGACGCTGACCTTGGCGGCGGCGACGGAATAGCCGTGGCGTTCCGCGGCCTCGGCGACCGACAACCCCTGGACCCGGATGTCCTCGATCAGGCGACGCTGGCGCATCGGCAGGAGAGCCAAAACGCGGGTCAGATCGTGCCTTGCCGCGCCATCCTCGACCGTGTGATCGGCGAACAGATCGCCGGCGTCGTCCAGAGGCGCGGTGGGGCGACGTCCCTGACGGCGCAGGTGGTCGATCAGCTTGTGGCGTGCGATCGAGAAGGCCCAGGCCGTAAAGGGCTGGCTGGAGTCCCATGTGGCGCGCTTGGCGTGGATGGCGATCAATGTCTCCTGCACCAGATCCTCGGCGTCAGCCGCTCCGTCGTAAAGGCGTCGTGTGAAGAACGGCCGCAGATGGCCGCCCATGTCCGTCAACAGCACGCGCCAGGCCGCCGCGTCACCCGCAAGGCCACGCAGCATCAAGGCTTTCAGAAGAGCTTCGCGATCTGTCACGTCATGGGGTCCATACGCGCGCGTGAAGCAAAGGGTTACAGCCTGTCTGCCGAAAAGCCGACGCGATTTTCTCCAGCGTGGCTGTAACCGCCGGACGGGCCCCGGCGAATAGTGAGGTGTGACCGGACGACCGGCCACCACCATCTTCAAAGGAGCCTTCTGATGAACGCCAAGACCCTGACCTCCACCGGCCTGGTCGCCGTCGCCCTGGCCGCCGGTGCCAGCGCCGCCTACGCCCAGTCGACCCAGAACAACAACCGCCAGGCCCCGGCTCCCGCCGTCGAGAAATGCTATGGCGTCGCCATGGCGGGCAAGAACGACTGCGCCGCCGGCCCCGGCACGACCTGCGCCGGCACCTCGGTGCGCAACTATCAGGGCAACGCCTGGAAGAACGTTCCGCGCGGCACCTGCACCTCCATCCGCACGCCGGCGGGCAATGGTTCGCTGACCCCGATCACCCGCTGATCGGATCAGGCGAATGACCCACAGGCCGGCCGCGGTTCCCCCTTCTGCCCCCACGGCGGGGCTGGGGCTGAAATCCGTGCATTACGAAGAAGCCCTGGCCGCGTCGGCGGCCGGTCTGTGGTTCGAGGTCCATGCGGAAAACTATATGGTCGATGGCGGGCCCCGGCTGGCCTGGCTGAACGCCATTCGCCAGGACAAGCCGCTGTCCCTCCACGGCGTCGGCCTGTCGCTCGCGGGCGACCAGCCGCCGGATGAGGATCACCTGGCACGGTTGAAGGCCCTGTCGGATCGGTTCGAGCCTTTCGTCGTGTCCGAACATCTGGCCTGGTCGCGGCGGGGTGAGGTCTACCATCCGGACCTTCTGCCCTTCGTGCGCAGTCGCGCCATGCTGGACCAGATCTGCGCCAATGTCTCACGCACCCAGGACGTGCTGGGCCGGCAGATTCTGATCGAAAATCCCTCCCACTATCTGGATGTTCGCGGTCACGAGATGTCGGAGCCGGAACTGCTGAGCGAGTTGGTCCGGCGCACGGGCTGCGGCCTGTTGCTGGACGTCAACAACGTTCATGTCAGCGCGAACAATCTGGGCACCTCGGCCCTGGACTATCTGAATGCCCTGCCGGTCGAGGCCATCGGCGAAATCCATCTGGCCGGGCATGACCCCGACCCGGAGCACGGCGAGCGACTGTTGATCGACAGCCATGCCGCTCCGGTCTCCCAGCCGGTCTGGGCGCTCTATGCCCGCACCATCGCCCGTATCGGGCCGCGTCCGACGTTGATCGAGCGCGACGACAACCTGCCAGCCTTTGCAGACCTGATGATCGAGCGGGACCGCGCCGACGCCGTGCTGGTCGCGGTAGAGGAGGCGCTGCGTGCCTGAAGCATTTCACCGAGCGCTCGACGCTGCGATCACCGGACCGGATCAGGGTTTGACGCCATGGTTGGCCGGCGACCGGGCCGGACTGGCGGTCTATCGCAACACCGTGGCCAAGGGGCGGGCCGACGCCCTGGCCGGACTGTTCCCTACGGTGCAGCGGCTGGTGGGAGAGGACTGGTTCCGGGACGCCGCCCTGATCTTCGCCGCCGCACATCTGCCGACCAGTCCCGTCCTGGACGACTATGGGCAGGCGTTTCCGGCCTGGCTGGCCGGGTTCGAGCCTGCGCAATCCCTGCCGTATCTACCGCCCGTCGCGCGGATGGATCAGGCCTGGAGCCGGGCCCATCGCGCCGCCGACGCACCCGTGCTGACGGCTGACGGCCTGGCCGGGCGCGACCTGTTTGGTTCACGCGCAACGTTGCATCCCTCGGTCCAGCTGTTCTGGTTCGACTGGACCGCGCCCTCGATCTGGCTGGCCAATCGACCGGATGCGAACCCGGATCAGGTCGTCGACTGGACCGACAGCCCAGAGGGCCTGGTCATCCATCGACCCGACATGACGGTGCTTCATCGCCGGCTGTCGCGCGCGGAATGGCTGTTCCTCGACGGCTGCCGCCGCGACCTGCCGCTGGGCCGGGTGGCGCTGGAGGTCCATGGGCAGGCTCCAGATACCGACATCGCCCGCCTTTTCTCCGGCCTGCTGAGTGCGGGCCTGTTCACCCATCTGATCTGAAAGCTCGACCATGACCGATACTGTAGCCCATACCGCCGTGCGTCCCGCCCTGGCCTTCATCCACGACCTGATCGCGCGTCTGCTTCCGGCCTCCGTCATCAGCCTGATCATCCGCGTCGCCATTGCCGCGGTCTTCTTCCTGTCCGGCCGCACCAAAGTGGAGGGTTTGCTGGACATCACCGACAGCACCTACAGCCTGTTCGCCACAGAATATCAGGTGCCGTTGATCCCCAGCGACATCGCCGCCGATCTGGCCACCTATTCCGAGCATCTGTTTCCCATGCTGATCGTGCTGGGTCTGATGACGCGGCTTTCGGCCCTGGCTCTGCTGGGAATGACCCTGGTGATCCAGATCTTTGTCTATCCGCTCGGCTGGCCGACCCACCTGCTGTGGGGCGCGCTGCTGCTCTATCTCGTCCGGTTCGGCGGGGGGCCGGTCAGCCTGGACCGGGTGCTACGAATTCCCTGACTGCAGGCGCATCCAAATTCACCGCTGGCGGCCTCTGCCATGGTTGGAGGTGCGCCCGTCATGCCGATCAGAAAAGTCCTTTCCGCGAGTTGCGGCCGAACGGTGATGCTCAGTCACTACGCGGCCGGTGAGGAATGCCGGGCGCATCGCCATACTCAGGCGCAGCGCTCGCTGCTGCTCGCGGGAAGCTATGTCGAGGACAGCGAGGCCGGGCGGCGCGAAGTGCAATGTCGGACCCTGAGTATCAAGCCCGCCGGTTTCGAGCATGAGGACGAGTTCGGCCGTGCAGGGGCGCTGATCCTGTCGGTCGTGCATGAAGTCGGTGGCGAGGGAGCTAGCGACTATCATCTTTCGGTCTGGCCCAAGTCTGTACCGCCTCGAGCCATGACGGTGGGGGAGGGGGGCGGCCACGCATCGACTGGCGGTCCTTGCCCAGACATCAAACGGTCTGCTTGTAATCTCTCGTCGGCTCAGCCCTGGCTCGCCGAGGCGCGCCAGCGTCTGCTGGACCACCCGCAAGTCGCCATAACGGCACTGGCTCGAACACTGGGAAAACATCCGGTTCATCTGGCCCGACAGTTCCGCACGACGTTCGGAGAAGCACCATCCGAAGTCCGACAGCGTGATCGCACCGCGCGTGCGATCGATCAGATCGTGCGGTCTTCGCGTACCCTTTCTGACATCGCTTTCGATGTCGGCTTCGCCGATCAGGCGCACATGACACGGGCCCTGAAGGCGATGACGGGGTGGACGCCCGCAGATTTGAGGCGGGTCCTCGCGCATTGAGCCGACGCTTCATCCGTTCAAGACCCAAGCTGACCGCGGTGCCAATGATCGTCATCCTTCTGGTGATCATAGAGGCCCTGATGTCCCGATATCGAACCGTCTCGAGCCTGCTGGCGCTCACCAGCTTTCTTGTGGCCACTCCGGCCTGGTCAGAGCCGGGCACAACCCGTCAGGCCGCCGATGTCGATGCCTTCGTGCGGCATGCCATGGCGACGGTCGGAACGGTTCCAGGGCTGTCACTGGCGGTGGTCGCCGGCGAGGACGTAGTGATCGTCGCTGGCTATGGTGTGGCTGATATCGAGGCCCGCCATCCTGTCGATGCCGACACTGCCTTCTACATCGCCTCTGCCACCAAATCATTCACCGCCCTGGCGATCGCGCGCATGGGCGAGCGAGGCGAAGTTGACCTTGACGAGCCACTCAGCCGCTGGGCCGGCAAGTGTTCCTTACCAGCCGATCAGTCCGAAACCGTGACGCTGACCGATTTGCTCAGCCATCAATCCGGGCTGAGCAATGAGGCCATGGGTTACCGGCTGGCCTTCTCAGGCCAACATACCCCGCCCGTACTGCAAGGCTTGCTTGCCGAGACCAGGTTGAATGGCGAGGCTCCACGCGGCACCTTCCAGTACACCAACATCGGCTACAACATCGCCACGACGCTGATCGAAGGGCGCTTTGGACAGACCTGGCAAACCCTGGTGCGTGATGAAGTGCTTGTGCCCGCAGGCATGTCCCGCACGACGCCTTTTATATCCCAAGCTCGCGAGACGGGCACAGTGGCCACTGGCCATCTCGCCTATAGCGCCGCCGCAGCGTCACCCAGTCCGTTGCAGAAGGTGGACGAGACCATGCAGTCGGCCGGTGGCCTTGTATCGACGGCGCGTGACATGACCCGCTGGCTGGAGTTGCAGATCAACGATGGTGAGCTTGATGGCCGGCAGATTTTCCCGCCTGGTCTGGTCACTGCCACTCATCGCGCGCGCGTGGTTCAGGACCGCACGTTCGGCAGGTACCATCGCGACGGATACGGGCTGGGCTGGCAGACGGGCCGCTATGAGGATGACGCTCTGATCCACCACTTCGGCAACTTCGGCGGGTCCAGGGCGCATGTTTCCTTCATGCCCGAGCGGCGGTTGGGCGTGGCGGTGATGGTGAATGAGGACCTGGTCACCGGCGAACTGGCTGATCTGGTGGCCAACTATGTCTATGATCGGTTCGCCGATCTGCCTGACATCGAGGCGAGATACGACGCGCTTCTGGCCGAGATGGTCGCGACACGCGATCGCCGCCTTGCCACCTTGACGGCAGCGCGCGAAGAGCGCGCGGCGAGGCCTTCGATGCTATCGCGCCCGTTGGCGGACTATCTGGGCACCTATGAGAACTCGGCCATGGGAACCCTCATCGTCGACCAAGAGGATGGGCATCTGGTTGTCCAGTCCGGCGTCATGTCGGCCATCAGCGAGCCGGCGACGGACTTCGAAAGCATTCGTGTTGAACTGGTCCCGATGCAAGGACAGACCATAACTTTTGGCGCAGAAGGCCTGACATTCGACGGCCACGTCTTTGTTCGCCGATAGGCGTCAGGCGTAGTTAAAGCTGATCGAGATGCGTTCCGTCTTTGCGGCGTTTACCGGCACCTCATGGCGCAGCCAGCTTTCCCACATCAGGACCGTGCCTGCGCGCGGGGCCAGATAGACGAAGGGGCGCTCCGCCTCGGGGGCGTCAGCGTGGACACCGGGGCGGGCCATCATCATGGGCAGGCGGGGGTCTTCCAGCTTCAGGGCCGAGGCTCCGTCCGGGATATCGACATAGACGGTGCCGCTGAGGAAGGCGTGGGGATGGATGTGGCCGGTATGGCTGCCGCCAGGCTTGAGGATATTGACCCACAGGCTGTCCAGCCGGGGCTTGCGGGCCAGATCGAAGTTCAGGGCCCTGGCATAGGCGACGGCGTGGCGATCCAGATGCCGCTTCAGGTCGGCGAACTCCGGCAGGCGTTGGGGCAGGTCGGTCAGGGAGCCGTAGGAGGTGTAGCCGCGATAGCCGTGCGCCTTGCACCAGGCCCGGCCGGCATAATCCTCGACCGCCAGCATGCGGCAGGCCTCAGCCAGTTCGGCGTTGATGGCATCGAAGCCTGGTGTGTCGGCCAGACTGGCCTCGTAAACCTGGGTGACGAAGAGAGGGCGCAGGGACATGGCACCGCTTTAGACGAAGCGGTCGCCTATCAGAAGGCCCGGGCTAGAAGGGAAGGGCGGCCTCGCCACGCAGGATCGCCTCGGCCTCGGGCGTATGCTTGGCCCCGCTGCGGTCGTGCAGGATCAGGGGCGGCAATAGACGCAAGGGGGCGCGACCGGTCTTGATCGCCTGGACCAGCACCCGCTTGGCGGGCTCGTCCGTGTACGGATGAATGCCTCTAACCGAGAAAGACCCGGCCGTTTCGCCCAGAAGCGCCAGCAAGTCCGCGAGCCGATTCGCCCGGTGGATGACGACGATCCGTCCACCCTCGCGCACCGCCTTCAGCAGGAAATGCGTCCATGCCGCCAGGCCGTCATCGGCCATCCAGGCGTCGCGCTTGCCCGGTGCCGGTGCGCGCAGGGCGGCGGGATCGTCGAAGAACGGCGGATTGCTGATGGCCCAGTCGAACGGTGGCAGATCCAACGCTCTAAAGCCTGTGGCGACATCGCCCGTGACAATGCTGGCGGGGGCGCGGTTCAGGCTCGCGTTCTCGCGCGCGAGTTCCGCCATCGCGGCATCCCGTTCAAGCCCGACCAGCGCCATTTTCGGCTGACGCGCGGCAATCTGCATCAGTGCACCGCCGGCACCGCAGCCCGCCTCGATCAGGCGCTCGCCAGGCTTGCCCGCAACGGCGGCGGCCAACAGGGCGGCGTCCATCCCCGCGCGATACCCCTTGGCCGGCTGGCGCAGCCGCACACGCCCGCCCAGCAGGGCATTCTCGACGACCTCAGTTGTCAGGTGTGGCAGTGGTGCGACGGTCACGCGGCTTGACCCTTTCTTGGGCCATCACCATTGTGCGGTGCGTCGTCGTCAGGCAAGGCGGCGTCAGGATTTTCCGGCGCGATCCTTTCTCGCGCATGCCGAGCGAGTAAGCTGTTGGACGCTGTCACCCTGGCCGAACCCCGCATGAAGGGTGACGTCGAACCCCTGGTTCGGCTGGCGCGTGCCGACATGTCCGCCGTCGACCGGCTGATCGTGGCCCGCATGCAGTCGCAGGTGCCGGTCATCCCCCTGCTGGCCGACCATATCGTGGCGGCGGGTGGCAAGCGGTTGAGACCTCTGCTGACGGTGGCGGCCGCGCGAGCGGCAGGTGCAACGAGCGATATCGAGGCCCCGATCAAGCTGGCGGCGGCTGTGGAGTTCATCCACACGGCGACCCTGCTGCATGACGATGTGGTGGATGCGTCCCAGCTTCGGCGCGGCAAGGTGGCGGCGCATCTGATCTGGGGGGCTCCGTCCAGCGTTCTGGTCGGCGACTTCCTGTTCGCACGCGCCTTCGAGTTGATGGTCGAGACGGGCCAGATGCGTGCGCTCGGCATTCTGGCGCGGGCCTCCAGCGTGATCGCCGAGGGCGAGGTGCTGCAACTGACCCGGGCCCACGACCTGAATCTGGATCAGGAAACCTATCTGCGCATCATCTCGGCCAAGACCGCCGAGCTGTTCGCCGCCGCCGCCGAGGCCGGAGCCGTTGGGGCGGGAGCAGGCGATAAGACTGTGGAGGCTCTGCGGTCCTATGGCCTGAACTTGGGCTTGGCTTTCCAGCTGGCCGACGATGCGCTGGATTACGGCGGCTCGTCCGACGTTCTGGGCAAGAATGCGGGGGACGACTTCCACGAGGGCAAGGTGACAATGCCTCTGTTGCTGGCCGCCTCCCGCACCCGCGGCCGCGAGGATGCGTTCTGGGAGCGCACCATCAACAGGGGCGAGCGGACCGAGGACGATTTCCGCCGGGCGCGCGAACTGATCATTGGCACCGGAGCGGTCGCGACGACGCTGGATACGGCCTATGCCTATGCTGACGCGGCAAAGATCGCGCTGAAGGCGCTGCCTGCGGGCGAGTGGCGCGCGGCACTGGAACAGCTGGCGGATTTTGCGGTCAGCCGCGCCGCCTGATCGCCGCGTCAGGCGATGATGTCGGGCAGGATCAGGTTTTCGATCCGGACGATCTCGTCTTTCAGCGTCAGTTTCTTGCGCTTCAGCCGCGCGATCATCAGTTGGTCGGGAATAGGCATGTGGCCCAAGGCCTCGATTGAGGCTGACAGGTCGGCATGCTCCTGCTGAAGCGCCTTCAGCCGGGCCTCCAGGGCCTTGTCTTCTTCGCTCAGAAACGGTTCGTCGTCGTTCATGGTGGTCCCCGGACGGGCGCTTATATCGTGCGACCGCTCAGGCCGGAAGGCGTTCGGCCAGATGGACCAGGCCGGGGCGCGGAATGGATGACGACCAGATGCGGGCCACGGCCACCAGTGCGTCGATGGCGGGGCGCGCCGGGCCAGACGGAGATGGACTCAGCGCCTCCAGCGCCAGCAGCAGGCGACGCTCGGCGTCCAGTTCGGCGGCCTTGACCTGACTTCGTACAGCTTCGCGGTCGTCGTCATCCATATCGACGGCTTTGATCTTCAAGGCGCGGCGGACCGCCCGTAGCGGCGCGATGACGGTCTCTTCCCAGACGCGGGCCGTATCACAGGCGGCGTCTCGAGTGTCCTCATCCAGGGCACGCCCGGTAGCGGCCGTCCAGGCCGTCCAGAGCAAGAGGGGCACATTCTGACCGGCGCTATCCTGAAGCTCGAGACAGGTCTCGGCCACGCCGGGGCGGGCGTAGGCGGTCAGGACCCAGGGCCACAGGCTGTCGCTGCCACCGCTCATGCCTCCGGCGCGCCCTTGAGCCCGTCCCAGCGCCGCACGGCGGACCAGTCCAGCCCGAACAAATCCAGCGCCCGCCCGACCGACTGATCGACGATGTCCTCGATAGAGCCGGGCCGCGCATAGAAGGCGGGCAGAGGCGGCGCGATGATGGCCCCCATCTCGGTCAGGGCCGTCATGGTCCGCAAGTGGCCCAAGTGAAACGGTGCTTCGCGCACCAGCAGCACCAGCGGACGCCGTTCCTTCAGCACGACGTCGGCGGCACGAGTCAGCAGGTTGGAGGTCACGCCGGTGGCGATCTCGCTCATGGTGCGGACGGAACAGGGCGCGACGATCATGCCGAGCGTGCGAAACGAGCCGGATGCGATCGTGGCGCCGACATCCGCCAGCTTGTGCACCACATCGGCCCGGCCGGTCAGGTCGTCGGGGGTCAGATCCGTTTCCTGCGACAGCGTCAGCAGAGCCGCGCGGGTGACGACCAGATGGCTCTCGACGCCTAGTTCGCGCAGGGCGTCCAGTACGCGCACGCCGTAAGTCACGCCGGATGCACCGGAAATCCCGACCACCAGCCGCTGCGGCGGGTTCCGTATGGCTGTGTTCACAACTTCGGCCAATTCGGGCTCCAGGCTCTGTCTGTCCGGTCGGATCGGCGATCACCGGAATGTGATTCTACAGCCGGTCAAGCTGGGCGCTCACTAGTGGCGATACCGGGTCCGATGCGCAAGCCAGCGGGTCGGTGCCAGGGTGTCGCTATCGGTCCTTAGACATGGAGGCGAAAGCCATGACCATCGAAGCCCGTATCCGCGAACTGGGAAATCGTCATCGCAATCTGGATGAGACCATCCGGCGCGAGATCACCCACCCGGCCACGGATTCGCTTCGTGTGCGCGAGCTGAAGCAGCAGAAGCTCCGGCTCAAGGAACAGATTACCAGTCTGGAGGCGCGCGCCGGATAGCCGCGTCTCCGAAGTCCGAAATTGAAGACGGCCCCGGAGAACGATCTCCGGGGCCGTTTTTTCTTGGCGAGACGACGATCACTCCCTAGAGCCGAACACCGACTCCGCCGTGGGCTCGGCACCACGGCGTTCGCGGGCCTCTGGCACGAATTCTTCCTCTATCGGTTCAACGGGGGCGTCGGCGGGCTGCAGCGTTGCGCCGCCCTTCTTGGCGTCGTCCTTGGCTTTCTTGTCAGCGGCCTTCTTGACAAGATCGTCCAGTACGATTTGACCGACCAGACCCAGGGTCACGGGATCGACGGGCTTGATGTTGGCGCTGTTCCAGTGGGTGCGGTTGCGAACGCTCTCGATCGTGGACTTGGTCGTGCCCAGCAGTTTGGCGATCTGAGCGTCCGTCACCTCGGGGTGGTTGCGCACGAACCAAGCGATGGCATCCGGGCGATCCTGACGGCGCGACACCGGGGTGTATTTCGGCGCGGGCTTGGCCGCCTTCATCATCTCGGCGTGGCGGCTGACCACCGCCTTCATGCGGTAGTTTTCGTCGTTCTGGGCCTTGTCCAGCTCTTCGCGGCTCAACTGGCCGTTGACGAGAGGGTCGGCACCCCGGATGTCGCGCGCCACGTCGCCATCGGCGATGCCGCGCACTTCCAGCGGATGCAGGCCGCAAAAGTCGGCGATCTGCTCGAACGTCAGGGAGGTATTGTCGACCAGCCAGACCGCAGTGGCCTTGGGCATCAGAATGTCGGTCATGCGAGTATTCCGGTTCTAGGACGGGGCCAGAAAGTCGGGCTCCCGATACGACGGCGCCCGGCCTTTCGACCGGGCGTTGATATTTCGGATATAAGCGCATTCTCTGGAAAAGAAAACGAAAGCCTGCAATCTCGTACAGCCAAGGTTCATCAGGGACGTTGAACATTGGGGGCAATGGCGCGTTGGGCGTCTGAGACTGAATATTGGGAGGGTATCATGTTGCTTGAAGCATTGGCTGCCGCGGCGATGATGTCCGGGGTCGAGGCCCCGATGCAGGAACGCGGCGCGCCACGTGGCGACTATCGTGACAGCTGCAGCGGCGAATACGTGAATCGAGGGCGTCTGTATGCCGACTGTCGCACGAGACGGAACGACATTCGGGCCACATCAATCGAACTTGCCCGTTGCTCGAACTACGAGATCCGCAACACAGACGGGATTCTGACGTGCGGTCCCTATCGCGGCGACGATGAAGGTCGACCCGGTGGCGGTTATCCAGGCGGTCCCGGCGGAGGATGGAACCCGGGTGGCCCCGGCGGCGGCTATCCCGGCGGACCCGGCGGCGGCTGGAACGGCGGACGTCAGAGCATCGTCGTCTACCGTGACGCCAACTATCGCGGCCAGGCGTTGCAGTTCAACGGTGAGGTTTCCAACCTGCGCAACACCGGAATGAACGATGCGATCAGCTCCTTCCAGCTTCGCGGTGCTTGGGAACTGTGCACGGATGCCAACTTTGGCTGACGCTGCACCGTTTTCGACATCGACCAAACCAATCTGGCCCGCTGGCAGTTGAATGATAGCATCTCTTCGCTGCGGCCAGTTCGTCGCGGCGGCGGTCGCTGGTAGCGATCAGATCGTAAGCACGACCTTGCCGACATGGTCGCCCGCCTCGAGCTTGAGGTGGGCGGCTGTGGCGTCAGCCAGAGGATAGGTTGCTTGCACCGGCGGTCGCAGCTGGCCAGAGGCGATCCACGGCCAGGCGATGGTTTCGACCTGAGCGATCAATCTGGCCTTTTCGTCCGCCGGGCGTGCACGCAGAGTCGAACCGGTCAGAGTGATGCGCTTCATCATCACGGCGGCGAGGTCGATCTCTGCTTTCGCGCCTGACAGCGTTGCGATGACGACCCAGCGGCCGAACCGGTTGAGCACGGTCTGATTCAGCGCGGCGTAGTCTCTGCCGACCATGTCCAGAACGACATCGACACCGCCGAAGTCCGAGATAGCGGCTTGCAAGTCGTCGGCCGTGGCATCCAGACTGAGGTCTGCGCCCAAGGCCCGCGCCGCCGCAGCCTTGGTCGCCCCGCGCGAGGTGGCGATCACCTTCGCGCCCGCGGCCTTTGCCATCTGAATGGCCGTGACGCCGATCCCGCTGGTTGCGCCGTGCATCAGCAGAGTCTCGCCGGCCTTGAGCTCGCCTGCCTCGAACACATTGGCGAAAACGGTGCACACGGTTTCGGGCAGGGTAGCGGCCTGAACGAAGTCCATGTCTTGCGGAATTGGCAGGGCATGCCGGGCATCGACCACTGCCATCTCGGCATAACCACCGCCGCCCAGCAGGGCGCAGACGCGGTCGCCGATAGCCCAACGGGTCACGCCGTCCCCGACCTGATCGACTTCGCCGGCGACTTCAAGCCCCAGACCCTCTGGTGCGCCGGGCGGGGCAGGGTAGAGGCCCCGCCGTTGTAGAAGATCGGGACGATTGACGCCTGCGGCCCTGACCCGGATGCGGATTTCGCCGGGTCCCGCGATGGGTTCGGGCCGTTCGACCAGCCGGAGAGCCTCGGCTGTTCCGGAGCCGCCGTCGATGTCGATCGCCTTCATGCCACCCCTCCTCCTTGCAAATATACGTATCCCAGCGTTTCCTAGTCGGTTCTGACGCCCCTGGCCAAGGAGGAGGTGAGCATGTTTGAAGACACCAACGAGCCCCGCCCCGCACGCGGTGCGTCCCTGATCGCCGTGACGCGAGAAGATCTGGACCTCTATTCCGTTGAAGACCTGAAGGCGCGGATCGCGACGCTGGAAGCCGAAATCGCTCGCTGCCGTGCGGCTATCGATGGCAAGTCCAGCCAGCGCAACGCTGCGGACGCCCTGTTCAACTTCGGCCGATGACGGACGTCTCGTGGCATGGCCGTTGCAGATCGTTCTCTCGCCGCGCGAAATCGTGCCGGTCGTGATACGAGTGCGCCTGTTCCATGAATCTGACTGAAGTCATGCCGACCGAAGATCCCGCCGCCCCCATGCCTGCGATGCCTGCCGGTCGCGATCGCGCCGCCGTGGTGGACGATTTCGCGCGCTCGCAGCTGTTCGACCGCACCTTTCGCGAGGGCATGGAGCTTGTCGAGGATACCGCCGCCTATCTGGATGGCGACGGGCGGCGCGAATCACGGTTGCTGTCACGCGCCACAGCCCTAGCCTATGCCAGCGAGAGCATGACCCTGACGACGCGCCTGATGCAGATCGCGTCCTGGCTGCTGGTCCAGCGCGCCGTGCGAGAGGGCGACATGAGCGCGCTCGCCGCCTGCGATCCCCGGTATCGGTTAGCCGAGCGCAAGCCGTCGGCTGAGCCCAGCGATCCGGAACTGCCGATCGCCCTGGTCGAATATCTGGTGCAGGCCGAGAAGCTGTATGACCGAGTCCTGCATCTGGACCGTCGCATGTACAGGGATGCGCCCGATGAGGCTCCGGCCAATCCCGTCCAGAGCCAGATGGACCGGCTGGCGGCTGCGTTCGGGCGCTAGGTCTTACGGCCCAACATCGTCGGCGTCGGCACGGCCATCGGCGACCACGCGCGGCAGGCTGACGGCGATGCCCAAGGCGTCTGCCAGTTTGGCGTCGCGACTATAGACATCCTCGCGGAAGGCGACGCGGCCCTGACCGTCGACGAAGGCCGTCCAGTACAGCAGACGCACCCCGATTTCGCGGCCGGTCTGGATACGCTTGGTCTCGCGGGTGTCTTGGGCTGTGTCGAACTCGCTCAGCAGGGCAGGATCGGGGGCCAGCAGGATGCGCGCGAATTCGACAGCATTCTGCACCCGCACGCAGCCGTGCGACCGCTGGCGGACCGACAGGTTGAAGGCGGCCTTGGTCGGGGTGTCGTGAAGGAAGATGGCATAGCTGTCGCGCAACTCGAACTTCACATAGCCCAAGGCCGCCTGAGGTCCTGCGCGCTGAACGACATTGCCCTGCGGCGTCACATACATGTTCTGGCTGGCCAGATAGGCCGGCCCGCGCGGCAGGATCTCGCGGCGGGCGATGCCGGCCGGTACATACCAGGGCGGATTGGCCACGACAGAGGCAAACGGCTTCTCGAGGCTGGGCGTCTGGTTCTCGGGGCTGCCGACCACGACGCGGTTGGAATGAACGGGGCGACCGTCCTTCCAATAGACCATGATGGCAGCAGCGGTATTGACCTCGATCCGCTCGGGATTGACCTCGCGTTTCAGCCAGCGGCGGCGTTCCAGGTTCAATGCGATCTGGCGGGCGCGGTCCTCGACGGAGGCACCGAGTGAGCGCTGCGTGCCTGCACCGATGCGCCCGTCGGCACCGAGGCCATGCCGGGTCTGGAAGCTGCGCACACCCGCCTGAATTTCGGCATTGTAGACGTTGCCCGCAGAGGCCAGACGCGCCCCGGCCTCTGCGCTCAGATCGCCCTCGGCGACAAGGCGCTTGATCAGCGGCTGAATGCGCGGGTCGCTGGTGCCGGGCTCGATCGTACCGCCCTGGCGGAAGGTGGGCCAGCCCCCTGACGCGCTCAGACGGCGATAGCGGACGTAGCCGGCCGACAGATTGGTGTAGCCAATGTCGGTCGGGGCAAGGCCCTCGAACCAGTCCAGCAGACGATTCTGGGCCAGGGCGTCGTTCAGGCCGGTGGGCAGGTCGACGCGGTTCTTCTGCATCTCCCAAAGGTCTTCGACGTCCTCGGGCCGAACGCGTCCTTCGGCCAGCACGCGCCCATAGGTCAGGGCGGCAGCGGTCGTGCGAATTTCGGCGGCACTGCGGTCGGCGGTCAGGGCCTGAAAGTCGAAATAGTCGGCGGGCGACAGGCCGTGACGCTCGGCTCGCAGCGAAGCAGCCTGAAGCCCGCGCAGACGTTCGGGGGTCCAGACAGGACGCCAGCCATTCAGCTCATAGAAGGCGCGTACATCGGGCTGGATCGCCTCGGGCAGGCGGGCCAGCTGGTCGTTGAAGCCGTTATAGAAGGCGACGGCGGCCGGATCGCGGGTCTGTGCCTGTGCGGCCAGACCTGCCGCCGAGGCCATGGCCGTCACAGCCGCGCCCAGACCCAATTCCCTACGATTCATCTCAGTCGCATCTTTCGTCCGTCGATGCGGACACCACGTCCACGCCCCGCGACGGTCAACGCGTTCATATTACCGGCGTTCCGGACAAACAGAAAGGCGCTGGGCCGGGGCCCAACGCCTTCGTGATCTGCAAACCTCACGGTGTGGCTTTGGCGCACACCGAAGGGCGCGCCTACTTCTTGATGAAGCCGGCGAACTTGTTGTTGAAGCGCGACACGCGGCCACCACGGTCCAGCATCTGCTGGTTGCCACCCGTCCAGGCGGGGTGCGTCAGCGGATCGATGTCCAGGTTCAGGACAGCGCCTTCCTTCTGATAGGTCGAGCGCGTTTGATAGCTGGAGCCATCCGTCATCGTGACGGTGATGAAATGATAGTCGGGGTGGGTGTCGGGCTTCATGGTCGTCGTCCGTTGTCTCTGGCGCGATGACGATGCCGACCGTCGGTGCGCGAAAATGAGAAACCCGCCGTGCCTGTGACAACAGGACCCGACGGGAATGAGCGGCGGCGTTTACACCGGGGGGCGTTCCGGGGCAAGAGGCGCGCACGATGACCGAAACCTTTGCCGCCCAGACCGATTCCGCCGACCTTAGGGCGCGGCCCGGTGCGGGCGCTCAACTCAGCGAGCAGATTTCAGAGGCAGCCGCACGCCGTAGCAAGTCACGTGATGTCCGTCCCCTTCTGAGGCTTGTTCCCTATGCGCTGCGCCACAAGGGGCAGCTGATCATGGCCAGCCTGTGGCTGCTGGCCTCGACTTCAGCTTCCCTGGGGCTCACGGCGACGGCGCGCGGAGCCATCGACAACGGCTTCAAGGACGGCGGTAGTCAGTTGAACCTGTGGTTCCTTGTGCTGGGAGCCAATGCCCTTTTCCTCGGCCTGGCCACGGCCGTGCGCTATTTCTACGTCACCAAGAGCGGTGAGCGGGTCATCGCAGACCTGCGCAAGGGGCTGTTCGAGCGCATCCTGACGCTGGATCCGTCCTTCTATGCGAAGATGCGCACTGGTGAGGTGCTGTCCCGCCTGACAACCGACATCGCCCTGATCGAGACGCTGATGACCACCTCGGTCTCCTATGCGATCCGCAATGCGCTGACGCTGGTCGGGGGAACGATCCTGCTGTTCATCGTCAGCCCCAAGCTGACCGCTTTCGTGCTGTTGATCGTGCCGGTACTGATCGTGCCGCTGTTCGTCTTCGGACGTACGGTCCGAAAGCTGACGGTCCGGTCGCAGGACCGGTTTGCGGGGGCCGTCGGCTTTGCGGGCGAGAGCGTGGACGCCATTGAGACGGTTCAGGCCTTTGGGCGCGAGGCGTCGTCGATCGCCCGCTTCGGTCAGGCGGTGGAGGAGGCGTTCGGTGTCTCCCTGATCCGCATGCGGGCCCGGGCCGTGATGACGGCGCTGATCATCATCGTGATGTTCGGCGGGGTGACGCTGGTCCTGTGGCTGGGAGCTCAGGATGTGATCGCCGGGCGGATGAGCACCGGCGCGCTGCTTCAGTTCGTCCTGCTTTCGGTATTTTCCGCGGCTGCCGTCGGCGCCTTGGGCGAGAGCTGGGGCGATGTCCAGAAGGCGGCAGGGGCCATGGAGCGGATTGACGAACTGATGCGCAGCCAGCCCGCCATCGCCGCGCCGGCGGTACCCGTGACCCTGCCGGAGCCGCCGGTGGGGCAGGTGTCGATGACCGATGTGGCCTTTACCTACCCCGGCCGTCCCGACCTGCCGGCTCTGCGCGGGTTCAGCCTGACGGTGCGTCCCGGCGAGACCGTGGCCTTGGTTGGGCCGTCCGGCGCGGGCAAGAGCACGGTCTTCCGACTGTTGCTGCGCTTCTACGATCCGCAATCGGGCGTGGTGTCGGTCGATGGGGTCGATGTCCGCGATGCCGATCCGGTCGCCGTGCGCAATCGTTTCGCCTGGGTGTCGCAAGAAGCCCCGCTATTCTCAGGTTCGGCCAATGAAAACATCCGCTTCGGGCGGGAAAGCGCATCGGATGCGGAGGTTCGTGAGGCCGCTCGAGAGGCCCAGGCTCTGACCTTTGTCGAGGCCCTGCCCGAGGGGTTCGACACGCCTCTGGGCGAACGCGGCAAAAGCCTGTCGGGTGGCCAGCGCCAGCGTATGGCCATCGCCCGTGCGCTGGTTCGCGACGCGCCCATTCTTCTGCTGGACGAGGCGACCTCTGCCCTTGACGCCGAGAGCGAACAGCTGGTCCAGATGGCGCTGGACCAAGCCATGGAGACCCGCACCACGCTCGTCATCGCCCATCGCCTCGCCACAGTCCTGCGCGCCGACCGCATCGTGGTGATGGAGGACGGCCGCGTCGTGGAGGAAGGGACCCATGCCTCGCTGATTACGCAGGGCGGGCTTTATGCCCGACTGGCGGACCTGCAGTTCCGAGGAACCTGACGGGTCAGGCCGTCAGGGCCGGGTCCAGATACCTCAGATTGGCCTGACGGATCGCTGCTGCCGCCTCATCATAGAGAAAGGGCAGGAAGGCGAACCGTTCGCCCCGGGTCACCGGCGTCGCCTCGTGCAGGATCGAGCAGGAAAACACACAGGCTCCGCCCGGCGGCGGGTGATAGGTCCGGTCGCCAAATTCCGGGAACCGCAGATCGCCGCCGTCGTAATCGGCATTCAGATTGATCGAGACGGCAAATCGCCGATGCGCCGTGCCACGGGTCGTATTGTCTCTGTGCGGGCGAAAGAAGCCACCGGTTTCGGCATCATAGCGCGCGACCAGATAGCGTTCGATCCGGGTCGGCTCAAAGTTGAAAGCCTTGACGATCTGCGGCACCAACCGTTTGTGCAGCCGGGCCATGATCTGCTTCTGGAGCGGTTCTTTCTCGACGATGACGTCACTGCGACGCTTGTGATTGTCATCGACCATCAGCGTGGTCACCCCGTCGATTTCCCTCATGAAGCCCGAGGTTTCTCCGCCCTTGTCACGATAGAGGGCGATCAGTGCTTCGCAGAACGCTGGCTCGAAAATGCGGGGAGTGATCAGAACCGGTGCCAATCCGTCCGAGCCAGAATGACGGGCTGGCGGCGGGAGCTGGGCCAGCCGCTCGATCATCCGCTCGGCCTGATCTGCATCAACGGCGGACAGCACGTGCAGGGCGGGATCGATCAGGAACCATCGGTCCCTCTCGGTGGCCCCATAACGCGCGGCTATTGCCCCGTCGTTGTCGAAGAGAAAACGCAGACCCGGCAGTTCATCGCTGCGGCTGTGACGCCTCGCGTCGGCTCCGACGATCAGGATGAAAGCGCTGGCGTGGACGTCATCGAGCATCCTGCGCCGCAGTTGGAGGGTACGGACCGCAGCCTCGACAGCCGGTCCTGCATGGACGATCGCCAACAGAAGGTAGCGTCCCGCCGCCGTGTCGAAGACGTATCGTGGATTGCTGACCCCCGGCGTGGCGAACGTCGGTACGGGCTCTCCGAACCCGGGACCGGCCATCCGGTTCACTTGAGCGGCTCGAGTTCCGCTGCGATCCGTTCGGCCAGTGACCGAAGAACCGCCGTATCCGCCATCGGTGCATGGCCATGGCCCTTCATCGGTCGGTCGGCCCAGCGCGGCACGATGTGGAAGTGCAGATGGAAGACGGTCTGGCCGCCGGCCTCCCCATTGAACTGCAGGATCTGGAAGCCCTCCGGTTTTAGCGCCTTTTCGACCGCCCGCGCCGTGCGCTGGGTCGCGGCGATGACCTGAGCCAGAACGTCCGGCTCGATTTCCAGCAGATTGCGGGCCGTCGACTGCTTGGCGATGACCAGGACGTGGCCCTCGGACTGAGGGAACACATCCATGAAGGCCAAGACGTGCTCGTCCTCCCACACCTTCACGGACGGAATGTCCCCGCGCAGGATCTTGGCGAAGATGTTGTCGGGATCGTAGGGCGCGTGAAGGGTCATCGAAATCTCCTGACCCATCGTTGCGAATGAAGGGAGCCGGATCAAGCGGTTCGCGTTATGGTCAAGGTTCTGACTGGAGACTTTGCCATGCTGCGTTTCATCATCCAGTTCGCCGTGACCGCCCTGGCCCTATGGCTGGCGGCCCAGGTCGTGCCGGGTGTGGCGGTGGCTTCAACCACGACACTGCTGATCGCGGCCCTGCTGCTGGGGGTCGCCAATGCGGTGGTGCGGCCGATCCTGACCATCCTGACCTTTCCGTTGACCATCATCACCTTCGGCCTGTTCCTTCTGGTCGTGAATGCCGCCGTGATCGGACTGGTCGCCATGTTGCTGGAAGGCTTCGTGGTCGATGGTCTGTGGGCCGGCATCGGCGCGGCCATCGTGACCGGCGTGGTCAGCTGGATCGCGGGATGGTTCATCGGTGGTGACGACCGCCGCCGGCGCGTGGACTGATTCAGGTCCTCCTGAACGGCGAAAGGTCTTCAGTCATGGAGGCTATCTCGGCCTCGACGGAGGGACGTTCGCCGTCCAGATAACGCGCCACCGGCTCGCGCAGGGCCGGGTCTGCGATCCAGTGGGCCGAATAGACGGGGGAGGGCAGATAGCCACGAGCGATCTTGTGCTCGCCCTGCGCCCCCGCCTCGACCCGCGACAGCCTCCGCGCGATGGCGAACTCTATGGCCTGATAGTAGCAGAGTTCGAAATGGAGGAAGGGCACCTCGTCCAGCGCGCCCCACTGGCGGCCATAGAGCGCCTCGTCACCGATAAAGTTCAGGGCCCCGGCGATCGGCACGCCGTCCCGGAAGGCCATGACCAGGGCGATGCGGTCGGCCATGGTCGCACCGATGCGGTCGAAGAAGTCCCGCGTGAGATAGGGGCGTCCCCATTTGCGGCTGCCGGTGTCCATGTAGAAGGCGAAGAAGGCGTCCCAGTGTGCAGGCTCGATGTCCCTTCCGGTCAACACGGAGATGTCCAGCCCGGCCTGGGCGTCGCGGCGTTCGCGCCGGATGGTTTTGCGTCGATTGGACGACAGGGCCGATAGAAAGTCGTCAAAGGTGCGGTAGCCTGCGTTGCGCCAGACATATTGCATGTCCTCGCGCAGTAGCAGGCCGGCTTCACCCATGGCCCGCCAGTCGCCCTCGGTCGGGAAGTTGATGTGAAGTGAGGAGACGCCTAGCCGCTCGACCAGGGCCGTCGCACCCTGCAGCAGGGCGAGGCGCACCGTGGTTTCGTCGGCGAAGGGGTGGGCCAGGAAGCGCGGACCGGTCACGGGCGTGAAGGGGACGGCCCCCAGCAGTTTTGGGTAATACTGGCCGCCCGCCCGTTCATAGGCGTCGGCCCAGCTGTGGTCGAAGACGTATTCGCCCTGGCTGTGGCCCTTGAGCCAGAGAGGCATGACGCCGGTCACACGCCGCTGGTCGTCGCGCAGGCACAGGTGACGTCCGGCCCAGCCCTGACGCGGCACCGCACTGCCCGAGGCCTCGCAGGCGTCGAGAAAATCATAGGACAGGAAGGGGTCGCCGCTGGGCCCGGCACAGCCGTCCCATTCGGCCTTGCCGATGTCGGCGACCCGATCGTGAACCGTGATGTGGAAGGTCACTGCACCTCGATGATGGCATCGACCTCGACGGCGAAGCCGAGGGGCAGGCGATAGACACCGACGGCGGCGCGGGCGTGGCGGCCCTTGTCGCCGAACACCTCGACCATCAGGTCCGAACAGCCGTTGATGACGGCGGGAATGGCGGTGAAGTCGCCGGCGGCCTGGACGAAGCCGCCCAGCTTCACGACCCGCACGACACGCTCCAGATCACCGTCCAAGGCGTCGCTGAGCTGTGCCAGCAGGTTGATGCCGCACAGGCGCGCGGCGGCCAGGGCCTGTTCCGGGCTGACGTCGTCGCCGACCGTGCCCTTGATGCCGCCCGAGGCGTCGTTCGACAGCTGGCCCGAGATGTGGACCAGATTGCCCGTGCGGACCCAGCCGACATAGTTGGCCACGGCTTTGGCGGGCTCGGGCAGGGTGATGTTCAGTTCGGCCAGGCGGGCGGCGACGGTCATGGGGCAGGGCTCCTTGAGGACTATGCGGGCGGTTTAGCGTGCGGGCGTCTTGCCGGGAAGGGCGCGTCCCGCGATGACCGCTCCCTGGCCGAATTTGGCGCGCAGGGCATCGATGGCGGTCTCGGTTTTCAGCGCCCGCGTCTCGGAGGTTTCGAACAGTACGGGCGTATCGACGGCATCCACGATCTCGGCCATGCCGATGCCGATCAGGCGGTAGGGGCGACCGAGTTCGGGGGCCATCAGCTCCCGCCCGGCGGCGAACAGGGCGCGTGCGGTCTGGACGGGTTCGGGCAGGCTGACGCGCCGCGTCACGATCTTGAAATCCGTCCGCCGCAGCTTCAGCACGATGACCCGGCTGGCCACGCCATCGCGCCGGGCCTTGGACGCCAGTTTCTCGCAAAGCGGCCACAGCTCGGCCTCCAGATCGGAAGCGCTGGTCAGATCCTCATTGAAGGTGTTTTCCGCGCTCATTCCCTTGCGGTCGCGCTCGGGATTGACCGTGCGGGCATCGCGGCCGTGGGCCAGTTCGTGTAGGCGAAAGCCGGTTTCGCCATAGCGTTTGATCAGATCGCGCGGATCGGCGGCGGCCAGGTCGCCGACGGTGGCATAGCCGTCGCTCTGCAGCGTCTTCAGGAACACCGGCCCGACGCCCGGCAGGACCTTGACCGACCGGCGTGCCAGCAGGGCCTGAGCGTCCGATCCGATCACGGAAAATCCGCGTGGCTTGTCCAGCTCCGAGGCGATCTTGGCCAGGAAGCGGTTGGGGGCGAGGCCAATGGAGACTGTCAGCCCGGTCTCGCGCTCGATCTCGTTCTGGGCTCGCACCAATTGCAAGACCGGTGGTCCGCCATTCAGCCGCTCGGTGCCCGCCAGATCGACCCAGGCCTCGTCCAGCGAGAGCGTCTGGATCAGGGGGGTCAGTCGGGCCAGGGTGCCCAGGATGCGCTCGCTCTCATGCACGTATTTTCGAAAGTCCGGCTTGATGACGACGGCGTCGGGGCAAGCTTTCAGCGCCCTGAACATCGGCATGGCGCTGCCGACGCCATACTGGCGCGCGACATAGCAGGCGGTGGAAACGACGCCGCGTCGGCCGCCGCCGACGATGACGGGTTTGTCGCGCAACTCCGGCCGGTCGCGCTTTTCCACCGAGGCGTAGAAGGCGTCGCAGTCCAGATGGGCGATGGTCAGCCGGTCCAGCTCAGGGTGCGCGATCACACGCCGCGACAGGCAGGCTTCACATCGCGTGACGATTTCGGAAGAACTCCACAGACAGTCGCGACAGAGGGATTTCATGCGGAAGGGTGACGGCCTTGTGTCGGGTGATGGGACGGCTTCACCCCAACTTAAGAGACGCCGTGACAGTGTGCACGCGAAGACGGCGAAGTTGTCGCTTCGCGCAGATACGCTTCAAGGCTGAAGCGGAAAAGACCGGGTGCCGATGTCCAAGACCGTCCTCATCGTCGAGGATAACGAGCTGAACATGAAGCTGTTTCATGATCTGCTCGACTCGCAGGGCTACCAGACGCTGCAAACCCGCGAGGGCTTGCAGGCGCTGGCGTTGGCGCGCGAACATCTTCCGGATCTGATCCTGATGGATATCCAGCTGCCGGAAATCAGTGGTCTGGAAGTCACCAAATGGCTGAAGGACGACGAGGAACTGAGCCATATCCCGGTCATCGCCGTCACGGCCTTCGCCATGAAAGGCGACGAGGAGCGCATCCGTCAGGGCGGTTGCGAGGCCTATATCTCCAAGCCGATCTCGGTGATGCATTTCCTCGACGTCGTGCGAAAGCACCTGGGATAGGGCGATGACCGCACGTATCCTCGTCGTCGATGATCTGGAGACCAACGTCAGGCTTCTCGAGGCCAAGCTGACGCTGGAATATTATGAGGTGCTGACCGCCATGGATGGCGCAACGGCGCTGCAGATCGCGGGCGAAGAGCGTCCGGACATCATCCTGCTGGACGTCATGATGCCGGGCATGGACGGGTTCGAGACCTGTCGTCGATTGAAGGCCGATCCGGTGACCCGCCATATTCCAGTGGTGCTGGTGACGGCGCTGGACGGGCGCGAGGACAAGATCAAGGGGCTGGAGGCCGGGGCCGACGACTTCGTCACCAAGCCGATCGACGACCTGATCCTGTTCGCCCGCGTCAAATCCCTGGTTCGGCTGAAGTCCGTGATGGACGAGTTGCGGGAGCGCGAGGAGAGCGGTCGCCGCATGGGCGTCGATACCGGTGGCGCCGGACGCCTGCGCGGCTCGGGCGGACGTATCCTGATCGTCGACGACAGCACGGTCCAGGCCGAAAGGATGGTGGAACAGCTGTCGCAGGAGCATCGTCCGGTGGTCGAGCGCGACACGGCCGCCGCCCTGATCGCTGCGCGCGGGCCCATCGACCTGATGATCGTCAATGTCTCGGCGGCAGAGTTCGACGGACTGCGGTTCGTGGCCCAGGTACGCTCGACCGAGGCGTCGCGCCGCGTGCCCGTGCTGGCCGTGGTCGATCCCGCCGACCGGCCACGGCTGGTCAAGGCGCTTGAGCTGGGCGTCAACGACATTCTGCCCAAGCCGGTTGATCCCGAAGAGCTGTCGGCCCGCACCCGCACCCAGGTGCGCCGCAAGCGCTATACCGACTTCCTGAAGGAAAAGCTGGATTACAGCCTTGAGATGGCCGTCACCGACGCCCTGACCGGCCTGCACAATCGCCGCTACATGACCGGCCAGCTGGACGCCATGATGGTGCGTTCGGCCCAGGGCGGGGAGGGGGTCGCGGTGCTGATGCTGGACATCGACCACTTCAAGGTCGTCAACGACAGCTTCGGCCATGACGCCGGCGACGAAGTGCTGCAGGAATTCGCCGTCCGCCTGGCCACCAATGTCCGGGCCATCGACCTGCCCTGCCGGCTGGGCGGGGAGGAGTTCGTGGTCATCATGCCGGGAGCCTCGCTGGAGGCTGCGGCGCGCGTCGCCGACCGCATCCGCCGCGATGTGGCCAGCCAGCCCTTTCCGATCATGGGCGGAGCCGAATCCCTGACTGTGACGGTGTCGATCGGCGTCTCGGCCAGTGGTGACGCCCATGACAGCCCCGATGCTTTGCTGAAGCGGGCCGATCAAGGCGTGTACGAAGCCAAGGCCCGGGGGCGCGACCAGGTGATCGCGCGGGCCGCCTAACGGCTCATCCAGGGCTTGGACTTGCCCGCGGCGATCCGCGCAGCCTGCTCGCGCTGAAACTTGCCGCCTTTGGGTGGGGTCGGTCTGGCGTTGATGGTCGCCTGCTTCAGCCGCAGGGCCTTCTGGATGGGTGTCTCGCTCGCTGGCCCTTCGGCGGTGGCCTTCGGGTCGCGTTCGGCGTCGTTCATGGCGCAAGCCTAATATGCGTCGGCAGTGCGCCGACCAACGAAAAACGCCCGGCCTTTCGACCGGGCGCTTTCAATGGGATCAGGATCAAGTGCTTACTTGATCTTGCCTTCCTTGAACTCGACGTGCTTGCGCGCGACGGGATCGTATTTCTTGACGACCATTTTTTCCGTCATGGTGCGGGCATTCTTCTTGGTGACGTAAAAGAAGCCGGTGTCGGCGGTCGAGTTCAGGCGGATCTTGATTGAAGCTGGCTTGGCCATCGAAATTACCTCTGCGACGGCGAAAGCCGCTAAAATAGGAGGCGCGGAACATACTCAGGCGCGCCCGGAAGTCAACGCGGATTGCGCAGCGACCTGCATTGGCCGCGATTAGGCGATCTGGAGCCTCACGGCTAGGGTTCGCCGATGAAACAGATCGCTCTTGCCGCCATCACACTGATGGCACTCTCCGCCTGTGTGACCGCGCCCAGGCCTGCGGCTCAGCAGACCGCCTTCATGGCCAATCTCAATGCGCTATGCGGCCAGCGATTCGTCGGGCGGGTCGTGACAAATGACGCGGCCGACGCCGATTTCGCCAGCCAGCGTCTGCTGATGCATGTGCGCGACTGTTCCGCCGAGGAAGTCCGCATCCCATTCTGGGTCGGCGAGGACCGATCCCGCACTTGGGTCATCAGCCGTAACGAGGACGGTGGCCTGACGCTGAAGCACGACCACCGTGACCCGCAGGGCAATCCCGACGGCCTGCATTGGTATGGTGGCGACACGACCAGGATGGGAACCAACAATCGTCAGGAATTTCCTGTCGATGATTTCTCGGTCGAACTATTCAACGCCGGGAATGCCGCCGTCTCGACCACCAACGTCTGGGCCGTCGAGGTCCATCCCGGGCGGATTTATGCCTATGAGTTGCGCCGGGCCAACCGTCACTTCCGTGTGGAATTCGACCTGACCCGCCCCGTCAGCGAGTGACGGGACGGTGGGATCAAGCCGTCAGCCGCCGTTGACGATACCGCAGGCCACCCGCGCACCCGATCCGCCGATCGGCTGGCTGACATAGTCGTCGGGCTGGGCGTGGATCATGATGCTGGAGCCGTCGGCGTCCAGCAGGTACTGGCCCGGGCCGCCTTCGACGAGGGCGGCCGTGGTCGTAAAGACCTCGGCCATGCCGCGCCCGTCGGCACCCACGTACAGATTAGGCAGATCGCCGGCGTCATCGCCGTCCTGGTTCAGGAGGCCATGTGGCTTGGCCTCGGCGCTGTGCTGGACGTGACCGCCCGCAGACTGGAACCCCGGGCCCTCGCACTGACCCACCGCATGCAGGTGCAGCCCGTGCCAGCCGGGCGTCAGGCCGCTGGCCTCGACCCGGATCAGGACGCCGGTCGGGCCCTGACGGAAGGTCGTCGTGCCGGCGGACGCGCCTTGGGCATTCATCAGCGGAGCCTGGGCGGTCGCGCCTACGGTCGCCCGCGTTGCGCCGTGATTCATAGCGTGACCGGCGTGCTGTGCCATATCTTGCGATTGGGCGCAGGCGATCATCGGAAGGCTCAACAGTCCGGCGGCGATCAGGGGCAGGCGCATGGGCAAAAATCCTTGTGCATTGAACGAATGCCCGGTCGCGGCGACTTTGCCTTGGGCGGGCCAGACTGCTAGAAAACGCGGTAGCGGATCACGTTCCGATTCCGGCCATTTAAAGCCCGATTTCCTTGACCGACGACAGCTATACCAATGCCGCACCCCCATCGGGCGGCAGTGACATTTCGACCATCACGATCGAGGACGAGCTGAGGCGCTCCTACCTCGACTACGCCATGAGCGTGATCGTGTCCCGGGCCCTGCCGGACGCGCGCGATGGGTTGAAGCCCGTGCATCGCCGCATCCTGTATTCGATGCACGATCTTAAAATGTCACCCGACCGCGCCTATTCGAAATGCGCCCGCGTGGTCGGTGACGTGCTGGGCCGATTCCACCCGCACGGCGACGCCTCGGTTTATATGGCCCTGGTCCGCATGGCCCAGCCGTTCTCGATGGGTCTGATGCTGGTCGACGGCCAGGGCAACTTCGGCTCTGTCGACGGCGATATGCCGGCCTCCATGCGTTACACCGAGGCCCGGATGGCCCCGGCGGCTCAGGCCCTTTTGACCGACATCGACAAGGACACCGTCGATTTCCAGCCGAACTACGACGAGAAGGAGCTGGAGCCGGTTGTCCTGCCGGCGCGAATCCCTAACCTTTTGGTCAATGGCGCGGGCGGCATCGCCGTGGGCATGGCGACCAACATTCCGCCGCACAATCTGGGCGAGGTGATCGACGCCTGCGTGGCCCTACTGGACGACCCTAACCTGGGGGATGAGGCGCTGCTGGACATCGTGCCCGGTCCCGACTTCCCGACCGGCGGCGAGATCATGGGCCGGACCGCACCCCGCAATGCCCTGCGCGAGGGGCGTGGCTCGGTCATCGTGCGCGGCAAGGCCACGATAGAGACGATCCGCAAGGACCGCGAAGCCATCGTGGTCACTGAACTGCCGTTCCAGGTCAACAAACAAACCTTGATCGAGCGCATCGTCGAAATGGTCCGCGAAAAGCGGATCGAGGGCATCAGCGACGTCCGCGACGAGTCCGACCGCGACGGCATGCGCATGGTCATCGAGCTGAAGCGCGACGCCTCGGGCGACGTGGTCCTGAACCAGCTTTGGCGCTTCACCGCCATGCAGTCGTCGTTCGGCGTCAACATGCTGGCGCTGAACCATGGGCGGCCCGAACAGATGGGCCTGCGCAAGCTGCTGGACGTTTTCCTGGACTTCCGGGAAGAGGTGGTCATCCGCCGGGTCAAGTTCGAACTGGCCAAGGCCCGCGACCGCGGCCACGTGCTGGTCGGTCTGGCCGTCGCCGTCGCCAATATCGACGAGGTCATCCACATTATCCGCTCCTCGGCCGATCCGTCGGAAGCGCGCGAGCGGCTGCAGGCCAAGTCCTGGCCCGTCGGCGACATGATCGCCCTGGTCGAGCTGATCGCCGATCCGCGCTCCATGCTGATCGACGGCGACAAGCTGAACCTGACCGACGAACAGGCGCGCGCCATACTGGGCCTGACGCTCAGCCGCCTGACCGGTCTGGGCCGCGACGACATCTTCGGCGAGGCGAGGGGACTGGCCGATACCATCCAGGGCCACCTGACCATCCTTTCGGATCGGGCCAACGTCCTGACCATCATCCGCGAGGACCTGCTGGCGGTGAAGGCCGAGTTTGCCGTGCCGCGCCGGACCCTGATCGGCGATGGCGATTTCGAACTGGAAGACGAGGACCTGATCCCGCGCGAGGATATGGTCGTGACCGTCACACACGGCGGCTACGTCAAGCGCGTGGCGCTGAACGCCTATCGGACCCAGCATCGCGGCGGCAAGGGCAAGTCCGGCATGACGATGAAGGATGAGGATGCCATCACGGGCGTCTTCTCCGCCTCGACCCACACGCCGGTTCTGTTCTTCGCCACCAACGGCAAGGCCTACAAGCTGAAGACCTGGCGCCTGCCGCTGGGCAATCCGACGTCGCGCGGCAAGGCTTTTGTCAACCTGCTGCCGATCGAGCCGGGCGACAGCATCATGAACGTTCTGCCTCTGCCGGAGGACGAGCGCGAGTGGGACAACTACGACATCATGTTCGCGACGGCCTCGGGCGACGTCCGGCGGAACAAGCTGTCGGACTTCGCCACGGTGAACCGGGCCGGCAAGATCGCCATGAAGCTGGAGGAGGGCGACCATATGGTCGGTGTCGCCCTGTGCACGGCGGACGACGATGTGCTGCTGACCACGGCACTGGGTCAGGCCATCCGCTTCAAGGCCGATGACGTGCGCGTCTTCAAGGGCCGCGATTCCACCGGCGTACGCGGCGTACGCCTGGCCGCGGGCGATGAGGTCATCTCCATGGCTATCCTAGGTCGGGTCGATGCGACGCCCGAGGAACGGGCCGCCTATGTTCGTCACGCCAATGCCATGCGTCGCGCCGCGACGGGTGAGGGCGAGGACGAGCCGACTGTCGCTGCGTCGGACGAGGAAGGCGAGGAGGTGTCCGCCGACGCCGTTCTGTCGGTCGAGCGGATCGCCGAACTGGGGGCCGCCGAACAGTTCATCCTGACGGTCACCGATACCGGCTTCGGCAAACGCTCGTCGGCCTATGAGTATCGTCGCACCGGACGGGGCGGGAAGGGGCTGACGGCCCACGGGCTGGGCGGACGCGCGGGTACGCGTCTGGCCGCGGCCTTCCCGGTCGAGGAGAGCGACGATCTGCTGCTGGTCACTTCGGGTGGGCAGATGATCCGCACCCGCGTGGATCAGGTCCGCGTCGTCGGTCGCGCCAGCCAGGGCGTCACCATCTTCAAGACAAGCGGCGGCGAGAAGGTCGTCTCGGTCGAACGCCTGCCCGACAGTGGGGGGGGCGAGGTCGAAGGGGATGGCGGCGAGGGCGGTGAGGGCTGATCGTCCTCTCGGCGGGAGCGGGTGACGATGGTCAAGCTGTTGGTCGACGGCTCCCCCGCCACCGAGGCCGACCTCAGGCACCAGGCCCTCGTGAACTACGGGGCCTACACCTCCTTCCGCGTAGAAAGCGGCGGTGTGCGTGGTCTCGACCTGCATCTGGAGCGTCTGGAGAGCGCCGCCGTCGAACTGTTTGGTCAGGTGGTGGGGGATGGGCGACTGCGTGCCTTGATGCGCGCCGCCATTGGCCCGCGCCAGGACGCCTGGCTGCGGGTCAGCCTGTTCTCCGATGCGCTGTCCAACCGCGACCCTACGGCAGAAGGCGCGCCGCGCGTGATGGTCGGGGTTTTCGATCCGCCGTCAGCTCTCGGAGGCGCAGTCCGTCTTCAGCTTCGGACCTATGAGCGTGAAGCTCCGCACCTGAAACATGTCGCCACCCTTGGTCTGCTGCGGGCGCGCCGGGCCGCCAAGGCGGCGGGCTTCGACGACGCGCTTTTCGTGGGCCGCGACGGGCGGATTTCTGAAGGGTCGCTCTGGAACATCGGCTTTTTGTCCGGTGACACCATCGTCTGGCCCGAAGCTCCCATGCTGGCGGGCGTGACCCAGGCGCTGTTGTCGGAGGGTCTGCGTGCGCAGGGCATCGCCCAGACGACTCGACCGGTCACGGTGGCCGACCTTTCGGATTTCAGTGCCGCCTTCATCTGCAACAGCGCAACGCCCGCCGCGTCGATCGCCGCCATCGGCGACCGAACGTTTGAGCCCGATCCAGCCTTGATCGACCGACTGACCGAGACATGGCTTTCACAGCCGCCGCAGACGATCTAGGCCGCGCCTGTGGCACCTGCTAAACCTCGGGAAAGGCAGGGGGACATCATGCAGATCGGCTTGTATCCGGGCACATTCGATCCGGTCACCAATGGCCATATGGACATCATCGGCCGGGCCGTGAAACTGGTCGATCGTCTGGTGATCGGCGTGGCCCAGAACGACGAAAAGGGCCCCCTGTTCTCCACGGCCGAGCGGGTCGAGATGGTCAGGCGCGAAGTCGCCCAGTTCGGCGACAAGATCGAGGTCAGGCCCTTTTCCAGTCTGCTGATGCATTTCGCCGAGGAACTGGATGCCAGCATTATCGTGCGGGGTCTGCGCGCCGTGGCCGATTTCGAGTACGAGTTTCAGATGACGGCGATGAACCAGCGCCTCAATGCCGACATCGAGACCGTCTTTCTGATGGCCGATCCCCGGCACCAGGCTATCGCCTCGCGCCTGGTCAAGGAAATCGCCCGACTGGACGGTGCGATCGACAGTTTCGTAAGCCCCACGGTCGCCGAGGCGGTGCGGGCCAAGGTGAAGACAGGCGTATGAAAACCTCGATGCAGTTCAATCTTGTGATGGCGTCCGCTCTGTGTGGCGCGACCCTGCTCGCCGGTCCGGTAGGAGCACAGAGCGCTGCGGCTCCTGCGCCGACGGTCGCCGCGACTCCGATCCCCGCCGATGCGACCTCGACGATCGCGCCAGAGAACCTGCTGGTCATCGACACCAACAAGGGGCGCATTCTGGTTGGACTGGATCCGCGGCTGGCCCCTCAGTCGGTCGAGCGTATCCGGACCCTGGCCGATCGTGGCTTCTATGACGGTCTGGCGTGGCATCGGGTCATGGCCGGCTTTATGGCCCAGACCGGCGATCCGCTTGGCACAGGTGCGGGTAGCAGCGACCTGCCGGACGTACCGGGCGAGTTCCAGTTCCGGCGCGGGCGTGACGCCGGCTTCGTGACCGTGCCGGAAAGCGGGGCGGGAACGCGCGGCATCATGGGGTTCGTGCCCCTGCAAACCCAGCCCGATGCTCAGATGATGTTCAATGCCGACGGACGAACCGATGCCATCGGCCTGTTCTGTACCGGGATCGCCGGCATGGCGCGCAACACCGACCCGAACAGCGCCAACAGCCAGTTCTTCCTGACTTTGGCTGAAAGCGCCAATCTAAACGGAGCCTATACGCCCTTCGGTCGGGTGCTGGTCGGACAGGAGGTCGTGGCGGCGCTGAAGGTCGGGCCTGAGGCCGCCAACGGGCGCGTGACCGATCCCGATGTCATGATCCGCGTCCGGACCGCGGCTGCGATGCCCGAGGCGGAGCGGCCTGCGGTGCAGGTGATGGATGTCGCCCATCCGGCCTATGCCGCGCTGATCGCCGAACGTCGCACAGCGCGGGGCACGCGGTTTACGATTTGCGACGCCCTGCCACCGGCACAACTGGTCGGCGGCTGAGGCTTGATGGGGGAGGGGGAGAGCATGGGTCATCTTTCAGGACTGATCGTCACCGCTGCGCTGGTCATCGCCAGTCCCGCTGTGTCCCAGGATGTCGGGGGGCCTCCGCCACCCCCGCCGGCACCGACGCCGGAAACGACTGTGCCCGCCCCGGAATGGCGCGCGATCCCGTCCGAGAACCTGCTGGTCATCGATACGACCAAGGGCCGGGTCCTGGTCGAGCTGATGCCTCAGGTCGCGCCCCTGCATGTCGAGCGGATGCGGCTGCTGTCGCGCAATGGCTTCTACGACACTCTGACCTGGCACCGGGTGATCGACTGGTTCATGGCCCAGACGGGCGATCCCCTGGGCAATGGCGAAGGCCAGAGCGCCTATCCCGACCTGAAGGGCGAGTTCACCTTTCGCCGCGACCCAGCCATGCCGTTCACGCCCGTGGCCGCGCCGTCCGGGGCCCTGGTCGGCTTCCTCGGCTCTCTGCCGGTCCAGACCCAGCCCGATTCCGCCTTTGCCCTGACCGGCGACGGCAAGGTGCACGGCTGGGGTCTGTATTGCCCCGGCGTCGCCGGCATGGCGCGCGACGAGGGCAACGACACCGCCAACAGCCAGTTCTTCCTGATGCGTCAGTCCTATCCTGCCCTGGACAAGCGGTATTCCGTCTGGGGCATGACGGTGTCGGGGCTGGATGTGGTCCGCGCGATCAAGGTCGGCGACGGTGATAACGGCATGGTGGGCGCGGAGCCCGACCGCATGACCCGCGTCCGTGTCGCCTCCGACCTGCCGGAAGCCGATCGGCCATCGGTTCAGGTGCTGGACACCGCCTCACCGCGATTTCAGGCGCTGGTCGCCGAGACACGAGCCGCGCGCGGCGCGGACTTTTCAGTCTGTGACATCACCCTGCCGGTTCAGGTCGCGGGTCCGGCCACCTGATCGATGCTGCGGCGACGACGGCGGCGTCGCCGCGCCGGTCGGTGATCCTCGCGCATGCGCTGTAGCAGCAGACCTTCGCGCAGGCCTCTGTCGGCGACGCGGACGCGCTCCGACGGCCAGGCCCTCTGTATCGCTTCCATGATCGCGGCCCCGGCCAGGACCAGATCGGCCCGGTCAGGTCCGATGCAGGCCTCGGACGCTCGTCCGGCCGGGCCCAGATCCTTGAGCGTCTGCGCCGCCCGCTCGCAATCACTGCGAGTCATCCAGAGGCCGTCGACCAGATTGCGCTGATAGCGTCTGAGGCCGAGATGAATGCCGGCCAGGCTGGTGATCGCGCCTGACGTTCCCACCATATGGGCCCGGCCAGCGACAAAAAGCTCCCGTAACGCCGGATCGACCGGTGCCGAGGCGATTGCGCGGGCCATGTCAGCCACCATGGCTTCGTACCACGCGTCCATGGCCTGCGATGTTCCTCCGACGGGTTCCGGATGTCGCTCGGCTAGGGTGACGACCCCCACGGGGGCCGACATCCAGCCCAGCAGTTCGAAGCCTGATCCCGTTTTCTTTAGCCAGCTCAGCTCGGTCGAACCGCCGCCGACATCGACGACCAGCACGGCCTGTGCGGTTGTGTCGAACAGGTTGAGACATCCCTGAACCGCCAGGCGGGCTTCCTCGATCGGATCGATGATGCGGAGCTTCAGACCCGTGCCGATCCGCACGCGCTCGAGGAAGGCCGCACCGTTCTCGGCCTGACGACAGGCCTGGGTGGCTATGGCCATGAGCCTGGAGGGGTCGATGTCCTTTTTGGCCACACGCTCGGCGCACAAGCTCAGGGCCTCATAGGCGCGGTTCATGGCGGCGTCGGCCAGCCGGCCAGTGCGCCCCAGGCCTTCGCCCAGCCGCACGATCCGGCTGAAGCTGTCGACGACGCGAAAGCCTTCCCGCGTCGGCCGCGCGATCAGCAGCCGACAGTTGTTGGTCCCAAGGTCCAGCGCCGCGTAAAGAGGCGCCTCACGGCCCGATGCCCTCGCGCCTTGACGCTCGCCGCTGCCGGCGCGCGCTCCGCTGGGGCGACCGGGCTGGGACCGCTGACCGCGCCCGGGCGCGTTGTCGGTCTCCGGCATGGCCGAATCTTTCAAAGTGGGTGGTCCATCGCGGCACCCGTCCCGATCACTCTAGGCCCGCCGATTGCTCCGCGCCAAGCCAGAGTTTCACGCAACCGCATCGTTCAGGTGGCGCTGGTGTCGCGGTGTGCCTGTGATTAGGTTGCGGGCACCTGTTTCAGGAGTAGTTCCATGTCCGATTTCGCCCATGTGTTCGAAACCCCGCCGGAAGGTGCGGCCCCTGACTGGACGATCCCTCAGGACTGGGCGGCCTATACGCCTGTCGAGCATCAGACCTGGGACACGCTCTACGCCCGCCAGATGAAGATCCTGCCAGGGCGAGCCGCCGATGTCTTCATGAAGGGCCTCGATGCGCTCGATCTGAACACCGGTGGCATCCCTGATTTCGCAGTGATGAACCCCAAGCTGCAGGCCCTGACCGGATGGACCGTCGTCTGCGTGCCCGGGCTGGTGCCCGACGACGTCTTCTTCGATCACCTGGCCAACCGCCGGTTCCCGTCGGGTCAGTTCATCCGCAAGCCGGACCAGCTGGATTACCTCCAGGAGCCGGACATCTTCCATGATGTGTTCGGCCATGTGCCCATGCTGACGGACCCGGATTTCGCTGACTATATGGAAGCCTACGGCAAGGGCGGGCAACGGGCGGCGGCGCTGGGCATGCTGCCCAATCTGGCGCGTCTGTATTGGTATACGGTCGAGTTCGGGCTGCTACGGGAAGAGGGCGGCCTTCGCATTTACGGGGCCGGCATCGTGTCCTCGGCCACGGAGAGTGTGTTCGCGGTGGAAGACCCTTCACCCAATCGCCTCGCGTTCGATCTGGAGCGGGTGATGAAGACGCTCTATCGCATCGACGACTTCCAGCAGGTCTATTTCGTCATCGACAGTATCGACGCGTTGAAGGCCGTGACGCTTCAGGACTTCGGCCCGATCTACGATCGCTTGCAGGGTGCCGAGACCATCGCCATCGACGCTGTGCTGCCAACCGATGCGGTCATCACGCGTGGCACCCAGGCCTATGCGACCAAGGGCGGGCGTTTCGCAGCCTGAGTGATTGCTCCGTATAGAAGGCCCGCCGGCGGAAGCGGGCGGGCCCTTTTCAGTTCTAGAAGCGGAAGCTGGCCCGCAGGAACAGCATGTATCGGACATAGTCCTCGATCAGTTCGGCGTCGGCGCTGATGGACAGCATGCCCAGCTCGTTGCCGACGTTCAGGCGGAAGCCCAGCAGCGGCCCGCCGCCCTCGACGGTCGCGGGATCCAGCCGGAAGTCCGGACCGCCGGACGTGAACCGACCGACGGTATCGCCCGGATCGACCGAAATATTCTGACGCCAGCCCAGACGAACCTCCGGCCGCAGCCAGCTGTTTTCGCCCATGCCCATGCCGATGTTGATGGCGGCGGTCGCCGAGAACAGATGCCCCTCACGATCGTCGATATTCAGATCGAAGCCGTCGCCGCCGCCGGTTTCGGTATAGCCGTCCTCGCTGAGTGAGAAATACTCGGCATAGATTTCGGGACGGACGCTGAAACGGCCGAAGTTGCGTTCATAGGAGGCCCCGCCGGCCGCAGCCAGAGTGACACCGTTCCAGTCCGCCTCATTGCGCAGGTTCAGTCCGCCGCCGACAAGACGACGTTCGGACTCGAACGAGGCATAGCCCGCAGCGGCTCTGGCCCAAGTCGTCCAGTACTGGCCCTGGGCGCGCCAGTAGAGGCCGAGTTCCAGCAGATTGGCCGACAAAACTTCCTCTGCCTCCGATTCCGGGTCTTCCAGATCGGACGAGGTGAAGGCGACCGACAGGCCCACGGCGCCCAAGCCTGTGCCACGCTCCACGCCACCGGCGATGCCGAAGCCTTCAGAACGGAAGCCATAGGTGTCGGTGCGATCCTTGTCGGCATAGAAGTTGATCTCCTGCACCCAAGCGCTGGTTTCACCCGGTGCAGCCGAGGCATTACGGCCTGTCAGGGCGCGAGTGACGGCGTCGACGCCCGAAGCCAGCGACAGCAAGGGGCCGCCCGAGCTTTCCGGCAGCAGTTGTTCGTACAGATTGAAGAAGTCATCGCGCCCAACCTGCGCAAGAAAGGCATTTCGGATGTCTTCATCCCGGCCGAGGGCGCTGTAGAAAGCGTCGTAAAGCCCGGCTTCCGAGCCGATCATGCCGGCCTCGGCGGTCGTGCGCTGACGGACATCGGCAAAGACGATGCCATTGGGCTGATCCGTGCCCGCTTCCACGACATAGAGGTAGGGTGAGTTATCGCCGATCGAACCGAGATCGACGGTACCGAGGTTCAATGCCGCAGCGTCGATGAGATTGTAGCGAGTAGGTGCGGTCAGCAAAGAGTTGAATCGTACGCCAAGCTCCGCACCAGTGGCCAACGTGGCCGTACCGGAAACATTGAAGGTGCCCGCCGTGCCGTTTTCGGGGTCTAGGCTGATCAGCAACCGGCCTTCTGATCCAATGTTCAGCGTCGTGAGATCGAGCGCCGTGGTTCGGAGAGAGTCAAGCGTACCGCTAGATATGCTGACGCTTAGGTCGCCGTCGGTATCTGTGATTGCGCTACGCACGACGCTATCGCCGCTGATCATCAAACTGTCTGCGCCGGTCCCGAAGGAAATATCGCCTTCAACCAGTCCGTTCTCGACGCTGATAGTATCAGCGCCGGATCCCATTTTGATTGCTCCGAAGATAACAGGCTCATCGGCGTCGAGGACGCCGTCACCGTCAGTATCGGGGTTGGCCGAGGTTGGGGTGCCGACAACGCCGCGCTGCGTGATGGTTACGCCTGTGGTGTTGGCACTTACGTCGATTGCTGTGCGTGAACCGGTGATTGGGTCGCCTGCTTCATTCGGCCCTATGGCGGCCTGAATTGAACGAAGGTTCGTGATCGACGTGAGCGTACCGCTCTGATCATTGATACCAATGACGTCTGCGACCCCGCCGCCGGTGCTGGCGAGTATGCTGCCACTGTTTGTTAGACTTTGAACAACTGCTCCTGCGTCGATCTGAACTGCCGTCGCAGTGGCCGCCACGTCGCTTGCTACCCCCGCCGTGATGGCACCGGAGTTTGTGACGACCGGCGCAATGCTTCCTGTGCCAAAGCGCAGGGCGGTGGCATTTGCCTTGTTTGCGAGTGTTGCAACGGTTCCTTGATTCAAAAAGCCGCCCGTCAGGTCAACGGTCTGGCCTGCTGCACCACCAAAGACAATGCCATTTGCGTCGATGAGATCGTAGACGCCCTGGCCATTTATAGTGCCGCGATTTATGAAGCCGTAGGCGTTGTCGCCGGTGCCAATGTTCCCCAGCGTGATCGATTGGGTAGTCGAACTCACCAGGACAGCGGGAGCCTGACCGAAACTGTTGATAACGCCCGTTCCTTCAGTCGCGTCCGGAATGCCATCACCGTCTGCATCAGCATTGGTCGTGCTTGTGGTTGGCGGCCTATCAACCACAACCCCCCCTGCGACATTGCCGGCTATGACTACGGCAGGGCCACCTTGCAGCTTGTCGTCAGCATCGAGCTTTGATTCGAAACTATCGCTTCCACGTGAAGTGTAGCGATACCCGCTGGCGGTAATCTCGCCCTGTAGGGTCAGGCGCCCACCAATATCACCCTCGGTAGATATAGCCGACGATCCTTGGCCCCTCGCAGTAACTTGACCCAAGAGCGTAACATTACCCGTCACGTCGCCAGTTGTTCTAAGGGCGACTGAGTTGTCGCCGACAACTCTTAGTGTTCCCAAGCTTTCGAAGTTTCCGGTCAGGCCTGATTCAATGGAGACGGCGTATGAGTTGTTACCTTCAACATTGATGATGCCCGTCCCCGCGACAATATCGATGTCACCGGTAACGGGTGCGCCGGCAGCAAGCCTTAGGCCATATCGACCCGAACCCGTTGCCCAAGGTCCGTCCAGGTCGCCGTCATTGTCGGTATCAGGATAGTCAGCAATCGAGTCGGTGATGGAAACACTTCCATCAAAAATAAGACTGGTCGTGACGCCGGGGTTGACCAGAACCGCTGTCGCTCCGTCAGAGGCATTCAGCATGTTGATCGCGCCGTTGCCGCCGATGCCGAATGTGTTGTTTGAGTCGACCGTCACAGCGGTCCCGGTGGAGACACTAATCAGCCCGCCGGTCGTAATCCTCACATTATCGGGACCTGTGCCGGTAGCATTGCTGGTCGTTATCGGCGTGGTGCGGGTGGTGCTGATCACCACTTCCGCCATCGCGCCGCTTGCGGCCATCAGGGGAGCGATCGCGACGGCGGTCGCAAGTAGAATACGCATTCGAAGAAAACCCCGTGGACGAGACACGCAGAGACGGCGACGATCCTCTAACAGGGACCGCGCCAGCATGCCTCAAGTTTCTCGAATTTGAGGCGAATGCAAGGCCGAAGGCGGACGGAATGGCTGTGCGCCAAGCGTGGCTGGCGCGTCCCATTGCGTTTCATGCCCGGGCTGTGACCTTGAAACCTCCGTCTGCGGATGACGCTTGAGATTGCCATTCAGCGGCGCTACGGCCCGGATATGGTGAAGTCTCACATGTCACGCGTTCGCAAGGCCCGTCGCATCCAGAAGCGTGTGCGCCGCACCGGCACCGTCAGCCCGCAGGAAGCTGAGCTGATGAGCCTGGCCGGGCTGGAGGTCGAAGAGGGCGAACTACGCCTGATCCCCGGCTGGGACGAAGAGGTGTCCAACACTCTGGCCGCACTGAAAGCGGCGGCCGAGGACGAGCGACCCCGCCTGGTCGATACGACAATGCTGTATGCGCCCAAGTCTGGCGGCGTGAAGCGGTACCTGCAGTCCAAGAAGGCCTGGCTGGAGACGCATCGTCCGGGCGTCGCTCATTCGCTGGTGGTGCCTGGTGCGCATCACCGGGCGGGCGAGGATGGCGTGGTTCAACTTCACGCGACCAAGCTTCCATTCGGCGACGGCTATCGCTGGCCCACGTCGGTGCGGCGGTGGGGGGCTTGGGTGGCCGCGCTGCATCCCACTGTGATCGAGGCGGGCGATCCCTATACGCCAGGGCAGGGGGCGCTGGAGGCGGGGCAACGGGCAGGTTGCCCCGTCATCGGCTTCTGTCACTCCGACCCTGCCGGTCTGGCGGCACTGCACTTCGGCGAATGGGCCAAAAAGCCGGTGGAGAAGCGCTGGGCCCGCCTGTTCGGCCAGTTCGACAAGGTCGTTTCGCCCAGCCGCTACATTGCGCGTCGGTTGGAGGAGGCGGGCGTCGGCAACATCGTGATCCGTCCTCTGGGGGTCGAGATTGAGACCTTCCGCCCTGACCGACGCGACCGCGACTGGTTGCTGAAGAAGTTGGGTCTGCCGGCATCGGCACGACTGCTCTGCTTTGCGGGCCGGCCGGCGCGCGAGAAGAATATCGACGTGCTGATCCAGGCTGTGCAGCGCCTGGGCGAGCCCTTTCATTTGGTGCTGGTCGGGGCGGGTGCGGGGATGCCGGCCGAGGAGCGGGTGATCTCGCTGCCCTACGAGGCCAATCCCAAGGCTGTGGCCAGGATAATCGCGAGTTGCGACGCCTTCGTGCATGCCAATGACAAGGAGCCCTTCGGCCTGATCGTGCTGGAGGCCATGGCCTGCGGGCGTCCCGTCGTCGGCGTCAACTCCGGCGGCGTCGCCGAAACCGTGGACCACGAAGTCGGCCAACTGGCCGCCAGTGCCGATCCGATCGAATATGCCGCCGCCGTCGAGGCTCTATTTGAGCGAGACATCGAAGCCATCGGCGTCGCCGCTCGAGCGCGCATGGTCGAGCGCTTCGCCTGGACGCGAGTGTTCGAGGACCTAAGCGACGTCTATGCCGAGGTCAGTGGTGCGGATGCCTTCCGCAGCGTCTCGGTTCGTGAGACGGTCGGGGGATGACCCGTCTATTTGCACTGATCGCTACGGTCGCGACGCTGGTTCTGAGCAACCCTGCGGTGGCCCAGACGGTCATTCTGGTGCGTCATGCCGAAAAGGCAGACCAGAGCACCGATCCTGTATTGTCCGAAGCCGGGCAGGCCAGGGCTGAGGCTTTGGCTGCACGGCTCTCGACGATTTCGGTCGATCTAATCCTGACCAGCCCGCTTCAGCGCACCGGCTTGACCGCGACACCCGTCGCCGAGGCCAACGGACTGCAGCCTGAGGCCATCAGCCTTGAAGGGGGTACTGAAGCTCATGTCGCCGCTGTGGTTGAACGCATAAAGGCTCAGCCCGAGGACACCAATGTGCTGGTCGTCGGCCACAGCAACACCATACCTCTGATTGCGCGTGCTTTGGGCCAGTCGGTGCCAGATATGGCCGATTGCGAATATGATCGCCTGCTGACCATACACCTTGAAGGGCAAGGCGTTTTCGGGGTGACCACGCGTTATGGCGTCCCGTCAGACTGCCCTGCCTAGACGTCCAGATCGGCCACCGCGAACCGGGCATTTTCCTGGATGAAGTGATAGCGGGCGTCAGCCTTTTTGCCCATCAGCCGCTCGACCAAATCCTCGATTTCCTCTTCCGAGGCGGGCAGGGTGACGCGGGCCAGGGTGCGCTTCTTTGGATCCATGGTGGTTTCCTTGAGCTGGGAAGCCATCATCTCGCCCAGGCCCTTGAAGCGGCCGATCTCGGTCTTCTTGCCCTTGAAGACCGTGGCCAGCAGTTCGTCGCGATGGGCGTCGTCGCGGGCGTATTCCGACAGCGGCCCTGCCTGAATGCGGTATAGCGGGGGCAGGGCCATATAGACCCGGCCCTGACGGATCGCCTCGGGCATGGAGCGATAGAAGAAGGTGATCAGCAGGGCCGCGATATGGGCGCCGTCCACGTCGGCGTCGGTCATGATCACGATCCGCTCATAGCGCAGGTCGTCGATGTTGAAGCGGTTGCCGGGCTGGACGCCCAGAGCCAGCGCAAGGTCCGAAAGCTCGATATTGGCCCGCAGCTTGTCCGCCGTGGCCGAGGCGACGTTCAGGATCTTGCCGCGAAGGGGCAGGATGGCCTGGGTGGTACGGTCGCGTGCCTGTTTGGCCGAGCCGCCGGCCGAATCGCCCTCGACGATGAACAGTTCGGTGCCGTTGGCGGATTGCCGTGAACAGTCCGACAGCTTTCCGGGCAGGCGCAGCTTGCGCGTGGCCTGGGCGCGCTGGACCTCCTTGTCCTTGCGGCGGCGCAGACGGTCCTCGGCCCGGTCAATGACGAAGCCCAGCAGGAGGTTGGCCTGTTTCGGGCTTTCGGTCAGCCAGTGATCCAGCGGGTCACGCAACAGCTGTTCGACCAGCCGCTGGCCCTCTGGCGATGACAGGCGGTCCTTGGTCTGACCCTGGAATTCGGGATTGCGGATGAAGACGCTGATCAGCGCCCCGGCGTTGGCGATGACGTCCTCGGCCGTGATCTGAACCGCGCGCTTCTCGTTGGTCAGTTCGCCGTAGGCCTTCAGCCCCTTGACCAAGGCGGCGCGGAAACCCGCCTCATGCGTGCCGCCGTCCGGCGTGGAGACGGTGTTGCAGTAGGACTGGACAAAGCCGTCCGCCTCTCCGAAGCCGATGGGGGACCAGGTCACGGCCCATTCGATCGCCCCGGCTTCGCCCTTGCGCTCGACGCGGCCGGCGAAGGCCGGCGTGACGGTTTCAAGCTCGCCGATCCGTTCGGCCAGGGCGTCGGCCAGACCGCCGGGGAAGTGCAGCGTCGCCTCGGCGGGCGTGGCGTCGGTGATCCGCTCCGGCGCGCAGGTCCATTTGATCTCGACCCCACGGAACAGATAGGCCTTGGACCGGGCCATGCGGAACAGGCGGGCGGGCTTGAAGGCGGCACCGACGCCGAAGATCTCCTCGTCCGGGTGAAAGCGGATCAGGGTGCCGCGCTTCTTCGACGGTCCAATCTGCTGGATCGGTCCCTGAGGCAGGCCGCGGCTGAACGACTGTTTCCACTCGAAGCCATCGCGCCAGACGGTGACATCCAGCCGGTCACTCAGCGCATTGACGACCGAGACACCGACGCCGTGCAGACCGCCGGAAGTCTCATAGGCCTTGCCCGAGAATTTGCCGCCGGAGTGCAGGACGGTCATCACCACCTCCAGCGCCGACTTGCCGGGGTGTTTCGGGTGCGGATCAACGGGGATGCCGCGTCCGTCGTCGCGGACGGACAGCACACCGTCGGCGTCCAGATCGACGGTGATCAGTTTGGCATGGCGGGCTACGGCCTCGTCCATGGCGTTGTCCAGGACCTCGGCGAACAGATGGTGCAGGGCGCGCTCGTCGGTGCCGCCGATATACATGCCGGGGCGTTTGCGGACGGGCTCCAGCCCCTCCAGCACCTCGATCGAACTGGCGGAATAGCCGCCAGGCACGGGCGGGGCAGATGGCGCAGGTGTCGGCGTGACGGGAGCCGCGACCGGCTCAAGCCGCGGTGCGGCGGCCTGGGGCGTCAGGGCGGGTTCCGGCGTCGGGGCAGGGGGCGTCGCCGGGCCGCTCGGCTCGGGGATGTCGTCAAACAGGGAAGGAAGGTTGCTGGACTGGCCCATCTGCATACTGTGCGGCGATTCGGGGACGGGTCTGGTAGGCCCGGCGACGCTTTACGGCAAGCGGTACGGTCGCAGCTGTGGACGACGGCAGCATCGACCGCGTCATCACCGCCATGAACAGGACCCAGGGCAGGTTCTGGTGGGTCAGAAGGATGCTCTCGGACAGGCTCAGCACGACAAAGGCGACCATGAAGCCAAGGCCCCACCATCCCTCGCGCATGCCCGACGCGCCGGATCGGAAGATCAGGATCGCGGTCGTCAGCGCCAGGCTGAAGCCTACAAGGATGGCCCCCGGCCAGCCCAACTGGACCAGAAGGTCGATCCAGCCGTTGTGCGCCGAGGGCACCAGCCAGCCGGTCTCCTGACGCACCCAGTCGGCGGGCGGCGACTCGCCGATCCTGCCCCAGAAGGCCCCATAGCCATAACCTGTCATCGGCCGCTCGGCGACGCGGCGCATCAGGCTGGCCCAGATGTCGGTGCGCCCGGTCAAGGAAGGGTCCTTGCCCAGCGCCTCGAGCACCTCGACGGAATGCGTGTCCCATATCCAAATGCCGAGGCCGCTCAGCACCACGGCCATCCAGACAGCAAAGACCGCAAAGGCCGGACCGCCCTTGCGCATGGCCCAGAAACCCCCGACCAGACCAACGCCGACCACAAGGCACAGCAGCGAGGTCTTTGACTGGGTCGCCAGCACAAGGGCCGAGGACAGGATCAGGGCGGCGAGCGGCAGCAGCTTGCGCGGATCGGTAGAGGCCAGACAGGCAGCCGAGGCCGTGGCCCCGATCACCATGACAGCCCCCATCTGGTTCTTCTCGTACCAGAGGCCGCGCCACAGGCCGGCGTTCTCAAGCTGGTGCACGCCGATGGCGGGGAAGGCGAAGATCATCACCAGACTGCCCGCCGCCATGACCAGGGTGGTGTACATCAGCAGCCGCGGCAGATGCGGCCCCCTGAACGCGGACCCCAGATACAGGGCGAATACCCCGCTGATGGCCAGGGCGATCACGCGTCGGTCGGTCGTGTGGTAGTCGATCGACCAATATTTGGAGGCGAAGCATAGCCCGACGATGGTCCCGACCAGGATCGCCGCTGGCCAGGCCCGCCAAACCCGATCCAGCCGCGCCACCGCCAGCACGGCGATCGCCGCATAGGCGGGCAACCAGACCAGCCGCAGCACCGGCGTTTCTTCCTGCAAGGGCGCGAACACCGGCCCGATCAGGGCCCCCGTCAGCATGGCGATGATCAGGCCGCACGTCAGGTACTCCCACCAGGAGGGGGCGGGTTCGACTACAGCCTGGTCTGGATAAGACGGACGCACGGATGCAGGGTCAGCCAATGGACTTAAAGAAGCGTTTGGCCGAGCGCCGTCACGCCTTTTCCACAAACGTATCGATCACCTTCTTCTCGCCGGCCTTCTCGAACGCCACGACCAGTTTGTTGCCTTCGATGGCGCGGACGGAGCCGTAGCCGAATTTCTGGTGGAAGACGCGCTGGCCGCGGATCCAGCCGGAGGCGGCCTTGGGGTCGGCGGTGGCGACCAGGCGGCCTTCGCCCTCAATGACCGTGTGGCGCGCCGGGCGGGCCGTCGGAGTCTGGGCTGCGGTGAAGCTTTGGGCGCGTTTCCAGCCGGGGGAGGAATAGCCGCTGCCGAAGCTGGGCATTTCGTCCCAGCGGGACTTGGCGTCCTTCATGCCGGGCGTGGTGCCATAGTAGCCGGTATCGCTCTCGGCCTCGACGTGGTCGATGGGCAGTTCGTCGACGAAGCGGCTGGGCAACTGCGACGTCCAGCGGCCATAGACCAGACGGTTGGCGGCGAATGAGATCCGCGCGTCCGACTTGGCCCGGGTGACGCCGACGTAGGCGAGGCGGCGTTCCTCCTCCAGGCCCTTTTCGCCCTTTTCGTCGATGCTGCGCTGGCTGGGGAAGACGCCTTCCTCCCAGCCCGGCAGAAAGACCAGTGGGAACTCCAGCCCCTTGGCCCCGTGCAGGGTCATGATCTGGACCGCGCCCGACCCGTCGGCATCCGCATCGCCACGATCCAGGTCCATGACGAGTGAGACATGCTCCAGATAGGCCTGCAGCGTCTCGAACTGCTGCATCGATTGGGTCAGCTCTTTCAGGTTGTCGAGCCGCGTCTGGCCGGTCGCGCGATCGGCCTTCTGCATGTCCGTGTAGCCGCTTTCTTCCAGCAGGGTTTCGGTCAGTTCCCAGTGGGGCAGGGTCTGGGCGAAGCCGCGCCAGCGATCGATGTCGCGCACGAAGTTGCTGAGCGCTGTCCGCGTCCGGGCCTGCAGTTCGTCCGATCCGATCAGGTCGCGCACGGCCGCCATGGCCGAAACGCCGGACAGGCGGGCGATCTGCAGGATCTTCTGCACGCTGGTGTCGCCGATGCCGCGCTTGGGCACATTGACGATCCGCTCGAAGGCTAGGTCGTCGTCTTCGCTGACGATCAGCCGCAGATAGGCGTGGGCGTCGCGGATTTCGGCCCGTTCGAAGAAGCGCGGTCCGCCAATGACCTGATAGGGGACGGCCAGCAGGACGAACCGTTCCTCGAAGGCCCGCATCTGGAAAGAGGCGCGGACCAGGACCGCCATATCCTTATAGGCGATGCCCGCGCGCCGGGCGGTCTCGATCTCGTCGGCGATCAGTCGGGCCTCGGCATCGCCGTCCCAGACGCCGCGCACGCGAACCTTGTCGCCGCCTTCGTCCTCGGTCCAAAGCGTCTTGCCCAGACGGTCGCGGTTGCCCGCGATCAGGCCCGAGGCCGCGCCCAGAATATGCTTTGTTGAGCGGTAGTTGCGCTCCAGTCTTACGACCTTGGCTCCGGGAAAGTCGCGCTCGAAGCGTAGGATGTTGTCCACCTCGGCCCCGCGCCAGCCATAGATGGACTGGTCGTCGTCGCCGACGCAGCAGACGTTGCCGTTGGAGGAGGTCAGCAGCCGCAGCCAAAGATACTGGGCGACATTGGTATCCTGATATTCGTCGACCAGGATGTAGCGAAACCGGCGGCGATATTCCTCTGCGATATCAGCATGTTTGGACAGGATCGTCAGGTTGTGCAGCAACAGGTCGCCGAAGTCGCAAGCGTTTAAGCTGATTAGCCGGGCCTGATAGGCGGCATACAGCGACTGGCCCTTGCCGTTGGCGAAATCCTCGGACGTCGGCAGCTTCTCGGGCGTCCAGCCGCGGTTCTTCCAGTGATCGATCAGGCCGGACAGGGATTTGGGTGTCCAGCGTTTGGTGTCGAGGTTCTGGGCCTCCAGCACCTGTTTGCAGACCCGTTCCTGATCGTCTGTGTCTAGGATGGTGAAGCTGGATTTCAGTCCGACAAGCTCGGCATGCCGCCGCAGTATCTGGGCGGCGACGCTGTGGAAGGTGCCGAGCCAGCGAAGCCCTTCGGACGAAGGGCCGATCAGATGGCCGATCCGCTCGCGCATCTCGCGCGCGGCCTTGTTGGTGAAGGTGACGACCAGCAGCTCCCACGGCCGCGCCCGGCCCGTAGCCAGGATGTGCGCCAGCCTCGTGGTCAGCACCCGCGTCTTGCCTGTGCCGGCACCCGCCAGCACCAGAACGGGTCCGTCCACCGCCAGCACGGCATCGCGCTGTTCGGGATTGAGGCCTTGCAGATAGTCGACAGCAGGGGCCTCGACGCCGCCGGGTCCGCGCGAACGGGCCAGATCGGAAATGCGTTGGGCAGGGATATCGGGGAGACTCATCGGAAGAACATAAGGGGCACGGGCCCATATGTCAGTGCCTGCGTGCGATCCGATCCGGAACCGCCAAGCGTGGCCGTCGTTTCGGCTGCATCTGCAATAGGGAAGGGACACTACACATGGCCGAGAATACGAGTGGCGGCGGCGGAAACGCCGGTCTGGCTTTCATCGTCGGGGGACTTCTGGTCGTCGTGGCGGTCATCGCCTGGTTCGTTTTCGGACGCGGCGGCGGTATGGGCGAAGCCAAGGATGTCAATGTCGACGTCAACCTGCCGGAAGTTTCGGCACCAGCAACGCCGGGGAACTGAGCCATGACCGATCCCAATCGCCCGATCGATCCGGAAGACCGGCCCGAAGTGGTCCATCATACCACCATCAATGCGGCCCCTGCACCCGAGCGCCGCAGTGGTGGTGGCGGCGTGCTGGCCTTCATCGTGGGCGGACTGGTCGTGGCCGCCCTCGTCATCGGCTTCATCGTCTTTTCGAACGGTGGCTTCGGCGGAGAGGCCAAGGACACCAATGTCGATGTCGATGTGAACCTGCCGGAACTCCCGGAGGCCCCGAAAATGCCGGAACTGCCGAACATCGAACCTCCTTCGGTGCCCCAGCCGAACCCGGCACCGTCCAACTAAGCGACGTCGGCCGGTCGTTTCGCGTCAGTGGAACGACCGGTCACCGCTGGCCCAGGCGAGGGCCAGCAGGCGACAGGCTGAAGCAAGGGGGGTTCGTCCCCGGGTCTCGTCGATGCGCTTCATCAGGCCCGCGTGCGAAAGACCCAGCGCCTTTGCGACCTCGTCCAGTACGCTCCAGAAGGCCGGCTCCAGAGCGACGGAGGTGGCGTGCCCGGACAGGGTCACAGACCGCTTGGTCAGGCCGCTCATACTTTGGAACTCATCGCACGCCGACCAGAACGATATCCGCGCGAGCCCCTGTACCCTGCGTCAGGACGGCGTGGCGCGTGTCGGTGGTAAACCTCAAGGCCCCCGCAGGATCGCGGATTTCGGCGCGTACGGCATAGGTGTTGCGCGGGTCGATGTCCGCCTCTCGGACCGACAGGGTCACGGCATAGGGTGGGGCGCGACCCTCGAGGTCTTCGCCAGCCTCGGCCAGCACGCGGGCGGGTGCGTCGGCCAGGCTGACGTCCTCGAGCCGAACCGTCAGGCGATGGCCCGGTGGCAGCAGGATGCGCTCTCGATAGGTGACCGACACGGCGACAGGAACCATGCCGATCCCGGCGTCGGCACCCGCCTCGGGCAGGGGCGCGCAGGCGGCCATGACGGCGGCCAGGGGCAGGGCGGACAGGATGCGGCGCATGTCGGTCTCCTCGCGGCTGGTATGAGTGTAACAGATCGGGCCGACGGGCCCCACCGTGATCATATGATCGGCGTTCACCCCATGGGACTTTCGCGCTAGAGTGCTTGGGCTTCGTCACAGGACCGCCCATGACCGCGACCGCCGACTTCGACACCTATACGCGTCTGCAACCGCAGCGGATCGAGCCGCTGACGGCCTTGCGGGCCTTTCGAAAGCTGGTCGCCAACAAGGAGGACACCGCCCAGGTGTTCGAGATCATGCGCGCCCTGTCGGGTCGGTCGCTGGCGCGCGGCTACAACCACATGCTCAAGACGCAGGAGGGCGGGCGTCAGGCCTATCTGGCCGAGGAACTGGCGCACAAGCTGGATGATCCCGTCTGGCTGGCCCGGTTCGAGCCGGGCACGGTCGGAGCCAGCTATCGCGCCTTTCGAGACGCGCGTGGCTTCACCGCGGAGGGGCTGGCCGACGAGGCCCGCAAGATCGGGCCGCAGATCGACGCCCAGCATCCCGTCGTCTGGTACTCGCGCCGCATCCGCGACGTGCACGACATCTGGCATGTGCTGACGGGCTATGAGACCGATGCCCTGGGCGAGGCCTGCGTGGTCGCCTTCTCCTATGCCCAGACGCGAAACCTGGGCTTTGCCTTCATCGGCTGGGGTGCGGCGCGGGAAATCCAGCGCGAGGTCAAGTCGGTGCCAGCCCGCCGCGCCGTCTGGCAGGCCTATCGCAACGGCAAGGCCGCGCACTGGCTGCCGGGCCTGGATTATGAGGCGCTGTTCGCCCAGCCGCTGGAGGTCGCACGCATGCGGCTGAACATCCGACCTGCCAGCGTCTATCACGCGGTGTCACCCGAGGTGCGGGCCGGCCTGAAGCTGCGGGCCTGATCGCGGCCTTCGGCGGTCATAAGCCCGACTTGTGAGCCGGCTTGCGGAACCCGCTTGCGTCCTGACCGGCAACCGTTCAATCGGGCCTGGTGCAAAGCCCTGAACCGCCTCCCGACACCATGACCCGTCGCCTGCTGTCGCCCGCCGTACTGGCGGTCGGCGGTGTCGGCATCTGCGCCCTGATCTGGGGCACCACCTGGTTCGCCATTACCTTGCAACTGGGCACGGTGGCGCCCCTGGCCTCCATCGTCTGGCGGTTCGGCCTGGCGGCGATCTTGCTGTTCCTCGGCTGTCTGATCTTTCGCCAGCCACTGAGACTGACGCGGTCGCAGCATCTGGCGGTCGCCGCCCAGGGCGTGTTTGCCTTCTCCATCAGCTACAGCTTCACCTATGCGGCCGAGGGGCTGATTGCCTCGGCCATCGTGGCAGTGATCTTTGCGTCCCTGGCCTTCATCAATCTGGTTCTTTTCCGCCTGGCAGCCGGTCAGCGTGCGGCGCTGGCGTCCTGGGGCGGAGCCCTGCTGGGCGTGGTGGGTGTCGGCGTTCTGTCCGGCTCGGAAATCCTGGGGGCTGGCTTGAGGCAGGGAGCGGCGACGGGCGTCGGCTTCGCCCTGCTGGCCGTGGCCGCCTCGGCGTTCGGCAATCTGTTCGCGTTCAGGGGACAGGCGGCGGGAGCCGCCGTCATTCCGTCCACGGCCTGGGCTATGGCCTACGGAACCGGCGTGCTGGCGCTGTACGGCCTGGTCACCGGCGTCGAATGGTCGATAGAGCCGTCGCTCAGCTACATCGGCTCGCTGCTGTATCTTTCGGTGTTTGGCTCGGTGATCGCGTTCGGCCTTTATTTCACCATCGCACGGGCACGCGGCTATGCCCTGGCAAGTTACATCTCGGCGCTGACGCCGCCCATCGCCATGCTGGTGTCGGTGCTGTTCGAGGATGCCCGCTTCGGATGGCCTGCGTTCGTAGGGCTGGTTCTGGTTCTGGCCGGGCAGGTCCTGCTGATCCGCGCGCCCAAGGTTTCCGCCGCCTAGTCCTTGTCGCGCTTGGCACCATCCAGGACTGTCTGGATGCGATCACGCGCAGCCTTGGCTTTTTGCCGCTCGGCCTTGGTCTGGCCGAAGGCGGCACGGTTCAGCGAGGCGGTCTCGGCCTTCGCCGTGTTGGCCCGCATCTTGCGCGCGCGGTTCAGGTTGATGATCTCGCCCATGCCGACCTCTGCCATACGAAACCGTCCCGTGCGGCGTGCATTTTCGATGCACCCCCAACAGGAGACCTCCCCATGGTAGACCCCACCCTGATCAAGGAACACCTCGAAGTCGTCGGCTCGGACGGCGAACACGTCGGCCGCGTCGACCACGTGCTGGGCGACCAGATCGAACTGGCCAAGCTGGACCTGGGCGCCGGCTTCAAACACCACATGATCCCGGTCAGCTGGGTCGAGCGCGTGGACGAGCACGTGCATCTGAACCTAACCAAGGACGAGGCCAAGTCCCGCTGGACCGAGAAACCGCACTAGGCCGCAGGCTTACCGCGAATTTACGAAGGCCCCGCTGTTACCGGCGGGGCCTTTGCTTATTTAAAGGACGGCACCATCCCGGGTGCAGGGAGACTACCTGAATTGATCCGTCTGATCCTGAATGTGCTGTGGTTCATTCTCGGAGGCTGGGCCGCAGGCCTGTTGTGGCTGTTTGGCGGCGCGGTTCTGGCGCTTACCATCGTCGGGCTGCCGTGGACCTTCGCCGCGTGGCGGATCGCCAGCTATTCCTTCTGGCCGTTCGGGCGCGAGGTGGTGTGGCGTGAGCCGGATGCCACGGCGCTGGGGGCGGGCTGTTTCGGCATCGGCCTGAACGTCATCTGGTTCGTCTTCGCGGGCTGGTACATCGCCCTGGCCCATGTGCTGATCGCAGTGGCCGAGGCCATTACCATCATCGGCATTCCGTTTGCGCTAAAGGACCTGGAACTGGCCAAGCTGGCCTTGGCCCCGATTGGACGCACGATCCGCGAGAAGCCCTGATCGACGCAGTCAACGTGTTTCGATTTGATTTGCTGGTGGGGACGCAGCGCCTTCCCAATCGGAGCGAGCAGTTTCTCGTCGAGCATGCACCGTCTGATTTGCCCGTAACCTTCTCCGGGGCTAGAGGCATCGGCTCCTTCCCCTGACTGACTGAACGACCATGCACGACATCAAGGCCATTCGAGAGAACCCGCAAGCCTGGGTGAGCGGCTGGTCGTCGCGTGGGGTGGAGGGTGCGGAGGCGCTGGTCGAGGAGCTGTTGCGGCTGGATCGGGAGCTGCGGGCGGCACAGACGGCGGGGCAGGAGGCGCTGGCGAAGCGCAATGCGGCGTCCAAACTGATCGGCGCGGCGATGGCCAAGAAGGACATGGCCGAGGCCGAGCGGCTGAAGGCCGAGGTCGAGAGCCTGAAGGGCGAGATCGTCGCCACGGGGGAGGCGGAAACCCGGCTGTCGAAAGAGCTGCGCGACCTGCTGGCGGCGCAGAAGATGCTGGCGGCGGACGATGTGCCGGACGGCGAGGACGAGGCGGGCAATGTCGAGATTTCGCGCTGGGGCACGCCGCGCGAGGGTGGGCCGGCCAAGGATCACGCCGATCTGGGCGAGGCGATGGGCCTGCTGGACTTCGAGGCGGCGGCGCGGATGTCGGGCGCGCGGTTCGCGGTGATCAAGGGCGGGTTGGCGCGGCTGGAACGCGCCATCGGCCAGTTCATGCTGGACGTGCAGACGGTCGAGCACGGCTATCTGGAGGTCAATCCGCCGTATCTGGTTCGGCGTCCTGCGATGTACGGTACGGGGCAGCTTCCCAAGTTCGAAGAGGACTTGTTCAAGATCACCGGCACGGAGGCCGAATGGCAACTTCCCGACGGGTCGCGCGCCAAGGATGAGGAACTGTCGGACCGCTTCCTCACCCCCACCGCCGAAGTCTCTCTGACCAATCTCGTGCGCGAGCAGATTCTGGCAGAGGACGAGCTGGCCGAGCCAATGCGCCTCACCGCCCTGACGCCGTGTTTCCGGGCCGAGGCGGGGTCGGCGGGGCGGGATACGCGCGGGCTGATCCGTCAGCACCAGTTCCACAAGGTCGAAATGGTCTCCATCGCCAGGCCCGAAGACAGCGAGGCCGAGCACGAGCGGATGGTGCGCTGTGCCGAGGTGGTGCTGGAGAAACTGGAGCTGCCGTATCGGCGCATGCTGCTGTGCAAGGGCGACATGGGCTTTTCGGCGAGGAAGACCTTCGATCTGGAGGTCTGGCTGCCGTCGCAGGGGACCTATCGCGAGATCAGCAGCTGCTCCAACTGCGGGGACTTCCAGGCGCGGCGCATGGACGCGCGGTTCAAGCGGGCGGGCGAGAAGAAGACCGAGTTCGTCCACACATTGAACGGTTCGGGCCTGGCGGTCGGTCGTACTCTTGTCGCCATCATGGAGAACTATCAGCAGGAGGACGGGCGGATCGCCGTGCCGTCGGCCCTGCTGCCCTATATGGGTGGCGTCACCCATGTGGGAGCGTAAGCCATGAAAACGATGATCGCCGCCGCCGTCCTGTCCGTTTCAGTCTTGACGCTCGGGGCCTGTGCCACCGGCCCTGACAATGTCGCGGCGGCGCCGAGCTGGGTCGATGCCTCGGCGACCGAATTCACCGGCTGGGTGCGGGTCAGGGGCGAGGAGTTCCAGCTGTACGAGACCGAGCCGCGCTTGCTGGCCGGCGGGGCGACGCCCTGCATCAGCGGGGCCCTGCCACGCAATCTGCAGCGGGCGTCGGGCGACATCTCGGGCCAGAAGGTCAAATTCTTTGGTCGTACGCGGGCCTGGTCCGAGCGGGGCGACAGCGCCCTGATCGACCTGCAGGGGTCGGATGTGGCCAATCTGTGCCGCCGCGACGTGGTGATCCAGGCTGACCGGGTCGAGGTGCTGCGGTGATGGGTTCGGCGGTGCGCGCTTGAGGATATTGCTGACCAACGACGACGGGATCGAGGCCGAGGGTCTGGAGTGTCTGGAGCGGATCGCGGCACAACTGTCCGACGACGTGTGGGTGTGCGCACCGCAGACAGAGCAGTCCGGCAAGGGGCGGGGGATCACCCTGACCGAGCCGCTGCGGGTCAACCGGCTGGGGGACAGGCGGTTCGCGGTGACGGGGACGCCGACGGACTGTGTCGTGCTGGCGGTCAACGACCTGATGCCGGACAAGCCGGATCTGGTGCTGTCGGGGGTCAATCGCGGGCACAATGTCGGTGAGGACTGCTCCTATTCCGGCACGGTGGCGGGGGCCTTGCAGGGGATGGCGTTCGGCATCCGGTCGATCGCGCTGAGCCAGAGCCTGGAGCGGTTTCACGACGCGGTGACGGCGCATTGGGAGACGGCGGAGGCGTTTGCACCCGCCATCATCTCGCGCCTGCTGGAGCGGCCGTGGGCGAATGGCGTGGTGATGAACCTGAACTTCCCGGCGCGCCCGCCCGAGGCGGTGACCGAGGTCGAGGTGACGCGCCAGGGCTTTCGCGACATCGGCGAGATGCATGCGGTGAAACGCACCGACCTGCGCGGGCGCGACTATTACTGGATGAGCTTTCGCGGGACGAAGCATGATCATCCCGTAGGCACGGACCTGCGGGCCATGGACGAGGGGAAGATTTCGGTCACGCCCCTGCATATCGACCTGACCCATCCGGCCAGCGTGCATGAGTTGAAGGGCGTGCTGGGCGGGGCACCGCCGAAGGCTGTGGCGCGATGAAGTTGAACGACGATCGCGCGGGGCGGCTGATCCTGGGGCTGAGGCAACAGGGGGTCACGGACCCGCGCGTGCTGACGGCGATGGAGTCGGTGGACCGGGCCGTGTTCGTGCACGAGCGGTTTCTGGATCAGGCATGGGAGGATCAGGCCCTGCCGATCGACTGTGCCCAGACCATCAGCCAGCCCTTCATTGTCGGCCTGATGACCCAGGCGCTGGACGTGCAGCCGCGTCACCGGGTGCTGGAGATCGGTACGGGCAGTGGGTATCAGGCCGCGGTGCTGAGCCGGCTGGCGCGCTATGTGTATTCGGTCGAGCGCTACAAGAGCCTGCTGGTCGAGGCCGAGGGGCGGCTGAAGGACCTGGGCATCGACAATGTGATCACCCTGCATGGCGACGGCGGTCTGGGCTGGCCCCAGCAGGCACCGTTCGACCGGATCATGGTGACGGCGGCCTCGCCGGGCGAACCGACGGAACTACTGAAGCAGTTGAAGCCGGGCGGGGTGCTGGTGTGCCCCGTCGGGCGGACATCGGTCCAGATGCTGCATCGCTATGTCGGGCAGGAGGACGGGTCTTTCCGTCGCGAGACGCTGAGCGAGGTGCGGTTCGTGCCTCTGGTCGAGGGGACGGCCAAGGAAGGCTAAGGTCTTTTTTGGCGCTAACGCTCGCGACGCGGCCGCTCGCTACCTGAGCGCGGTAAGGTCCCGTTAACCTCGACGCCCAACTTTGGTGCGGATTTTGGCTATGGTCCGTGATCTGGCGGGCAGCCGGTCGGCGATCGGCACAGAACGAGCGGGAAACGGCGAATGAATGGTTTCAAGACGGGTCTGCGGACCCTGATCGTGGCGGGCGGAATGCTGGCGCTGGCGGCGTGTTCGAGCACCGGGCCGCGCTATTCCATCTATGCCGACGCCGCGCCGCCGCCGTCGCGGACGCCCTATGCCACCAGCCCGACCTATCCGACCTATCCGACGGCTCCAGCGCCGAGCGGCGAGGGCGTGCGGGGGCCGAGCAATCCCTATAACGAGCCCGCGCCCAATGCGACGGCCCCCATCGGAACGATCGAGGGCGGGGCGCTGGACGCACCTGTCTATGTGCCGCGTCCGGGCCAGCCGGCGGCGGGGCCCGCTGAAGGGGGCTTCACCGAGCCGCCACCGCCCCGCAGCGGCACGACCGTGGCGGGTGCGGGCTATGTGATCCAGCCGGGCGACACGATCTCGGGCATCGGTCGTCGCTTCCAGACGCCGGTGCAGAGCCTGATCGACCTGAACCGTCTGGGGCCGCGGGCCGAGATCCGGCCCGGCCAGACGCTGATCCTGCCGCAGTCGGCGGTGGACATCGGCGGCGATCCCTATGCGACCGGCCCGTCGCCGGGCGGGGTCTATACGGCGGCCCGGGCCGTGGCCGTGCCGCCACCGCCACCGCCGCCGTCGGGCAATGTGGCCCTGCCGTCGGCCTCGGCCAGCGCTGACGTCTCTCTGGACTGGCCCGTGAGGGGCGACATCCTGCGGCGGTTCGGGCCTGTGGGCATGGGCGAGCGCAACAACGGGATCAACATCGGGGCGTCGGCCGGGCGCGAGGTCGTGTCGTCGGCGGCGGGGCAGGTGGCTTATGTCGGGGACGACCTGGCCGGGCAGGGGCTGACCATCCTAGTGGCGCACCCCGGCGGCTGGCGTACGGCCTATGGGCATCTGGGCTCGGCCACGGTGCGTCAGGGCGATCAGGTGCGGGCGGGCCAGCAGATCGGGACGGTCGGCACGACCGCCGGCGACGGGCGCCCCTCCATCCATTTCGAGACCTGGCGCATGCGGGGCGACGAGCCGGTGGCCATCGATCCGCTGACCGTGTTGCCGCGATAGCGCATGGGACGCCGCAGTCCTGCACGGCGCGTTGCAAAGTGTGACGACGCGCCCTAGGTTCCGCGCCTCATTTTCAGGAGGTGCCGCGCGCGGTGTCTCCGTTCGTGGAGACCGCCGTGCAAGCCATTCTGGAAGGGCCTTTCGGGACCCTGATCTTCTTCGTTCCCGTCATCATCCTGTTCTACTTCATGCTGATCCGTCCGCAGCAGAAGCAGATGAAGGCGCACCGGGAGCTGATCGCCGGTCTGAAGCGCGGCGACAGGGTGATCATGTCGAACGGCATGAAGGGCAAGATCACCCGGGTCGAGAACGAAGAGGTCATGGTCGAGATCGCCCAGGGCGTGAACGTGGCCGTGGTACGCTCGATGATCAGCCAGGTCGAGAACCGCACCGCCGTCGCCGCCAACGACACCAAGACCATCGCCAAGTCCTGATATCGTCCTGACCAGGCCGGAAACGCCCGCATGATCCATCTGTCGCGCTGGAAGGTCATACTTCTCGCCCTCTCGCTGCTGTTCGGCCTGGCCTTCGCCTATCCCAACATGCTGACCCCCGCCCAGCGCGAGGCGCTGCCCGGCTGGGTGCCGTCCAGCGGGCTGAACTTGGGTCTGGACCTGCAGGGCGGGTCGTATCTGCTGCTGGAAGTCGATGTGCCGGCCATGCGCGAAAAGCGCCTGTCCAACATGGTCGAGGACACGCGGATGGTGCTGGAAGAGGCGAACGTGGCCGTCACCGGCGTCGTCCGCAACGATCAAGGCCTGGTCGCGACCATCTCTAATCCTGCCCAGATGGACGCGGCGCTGGCGGCCATGCGGACCCTGATCAGCGGCAATGCGAGTGGTGTGGCGGACCGGACGGTCCAGCGTCAGGGCAACGACCGCATCGTCTATGCCTATACCGACGCGGCCATGAGCTCGATGGCGTCCGACGCCGTCTCGCAGTCGATCGAGGTCGTGCGACGCCGTCTGGACAGCAGCGGCACCAAGGAAATCTCCATCACCCGCCAGGGCGCGGACCGGATCGTGGTTCAGGCACCGGGTGAGAGCGATCCGGCGGAGCTGGAGCGTCTGGTCGGCCAGACCGCGCAGCTGACCTTCCAGATGGTGGACACCGAGAACTCCATCGCCGAGGCCGCAGCAGGTGCCATTCCACCAGATTCAGAGCTGCTGCCGGGAGCCGAACCCGGTGGTCCTGCCGCTTATCTGGTGAAACGCCGCGTGCTGGTGTCGGGCGAAAACCTGACGCGGGCGTCGGTCGGTCAGAACGAGAACCGCCAGATCGCCATCGACTTCCGCTTTGACGCCCAAGGCTCGCGGCGGTTCGGAGAAGCGACGGCCGCCAACATCGGCAAGCCGTTTGCCATCATTCTTGACGGGCGGGTCATTTCGGCCCCGACGATCCAGAGCGCGATCACCGGCGGCACCGGTCAGATCACCGGCAGCTATACGATCGAGTCCGCGTCGGAGTTCGTGAACCTGCTGAACGGTGGGGCCCTGCCTGCGCCGCTGAAGGTCGAGGAGCGCCGCACGGTGACCGCCGAACTGGGGGCCGATGCCGTGGCCAAGGGCGGGATTTCTACGCTGGTCGGCTTCATCATCATCGTGGTCTTCATGCTGGCGGCCTATGGCCTGCTGTTCGGGGGCATCTCGGTCGTCGGCCTGCTGCTGAACGGTCTGCTCATCATCGCGGCCATGTCGCTGGTCGGGGCGACCCTGACCCTACCGGGGATCGCGGGTCTGGTTCTGACCTTCGCCGTGGCCGTGGACGCCAATGTGCTGATCTATGAGCGGATGCGCGACGAGGCGCGGGCCGGGCGGTCCGTGGTCGCCTCCATGGACGCCGGCTTCAACAAGGCGATGGGCACCATCATCGACGCCAACCTGACCACACTGGTCGCGGCGCTGATCATGTTCATCTTCGGGGCCGGACCCGTTCGCGGCTTTGCATGGACGCTGACCATCGGGGTGTTCACCTCCATGCTGTCGGCCGTGCTGGTGTCGCAGGTGGCGCTGGCCTGGTGGCTGAAGACCGCCAAACCCAAAAAACTGCCGATCGCGGAGTGATGGCGATGCGTGGATGGCCCCTGATCAAACTATTGCCGACGAAGACGAACTTCCGCTTCGTCAAATACGCCAAGGCCGCCGGTGTCATTTCGGTGATCCTGTGCGTGGCGTCGATCGTCGCCTGCTTCTATCCCGGCCTGAACATGGGCATCGACTTCCGGGGTGGGGCGTCCATGGAGCTGACCCGCGCCAACGGTCAGGTCCTGGATCTGGAGCGGGTTCGCGGTGCCGTGGGTGAACTGGGCCTGGGCGACGTCCAGGTGCAGGGGATCGACGATCCCTCCAGCGCCATCCTGCGCTTCCAGGTGCCGGACGACGAGCCCCAGAGCGCCGTCGTGCAGCGCGTGGAGAACGCCATCACGGCCTCCGTCGGTGAGGTGACCTATTCCGGGATCAGCGTCGTCGGCTCCAAGGTGTCGGGCGAGCTGTTCCAGTCTGGGCTGTTCGCCCTGGGCGCGGCCATCATCCTGATGTTCGCCTATATCTGGTTCCGCTTCGAGCCGCAGTTCGGTTTCGGGGCCGTGGCCAGTCTGGTCCACGACGTGATCCTGGTGTTCGGCCTGATCGTGCTGTTCAAGCTGGAGTTCAGCCTGAACATGGTGGCCGCTATCCTGACCGTCATCGGCTATTCGATGAACGACACCGTCGTGGTGTTCGACCGCCTGCGCGAGAACCTGCGCAAGTACAAGACCATGCCCTTGCGCGAGGTCATCGACCTGTCGATCAACGAGACCCTGTCGCGGACCGTCATCACCGGCCTGACGGCGGTTATGGTGCTGGCGGCCTTGGCATTCCTTGGTGGCGAGGCTCTGTTCGGCTTCTCCATCGCCCTGATGGCCGGCATCATTATCGGCACCTATTCGTCCGTCTATGTGGGCGCGCCGATCATCCTACTGTGGGGCGTCAAGCGCGGATCGCTGGACGAGCCGAAGCCCGTAAAGCTGGGCATGGCCAGCCGGCCTTAGGTGGACGAGGCGGAAGCCAGACCGATGGCGGACCTGGATGCCCAGGTCCGCGCCGCCGATCCCGATCGCTGGCTGTGCAGCCGGTTCGTGGCCGATGCGCAAGCTCGTGCGGACCTGATCGTCCTCTATGCCTTTGAAGCCGAGCTGATGGCGATCCCGACGCGGGTGACCCAGCCGCTGCTGGCCGAGATGCGGTATCGCTGGTGGGCCGATCAGATGGACGGGGTGTTTGCGGGCGAGCCGCGCAAGGGCCATCCGGTGCTGGAGGCGCTGACCGATGTCGTGCGGCGGCACAGGCTAGAGCGCGCGCCGTTCGACGCGCTGATCGAAGCGCATATCGGGCGGGTGCATGGCAAGCCGCATGATCTGGAGGCCTTTTACGTCGGCCCGATGCAGGTGGCGGTGCGGGTGCTGGCCGGACAGGGGCATGACGACAAGGTCGTGGGGGCCGGTCGGGTGTGGGGACTGGCGCAAGTGGGCAGGCTGGACGACGCCCGGTCGGCTCTGGGCGACGCGAACTTGGCCTTGAAGGGTCTGCCGTCATCAGCGTTTCCAGCCGTGGCGCATGCCGCCTTGATCAGACCGGCAGAGGCCGAACCGTTGAAGAAGCTGCGGCTTACCTGGGCGATGCTGCGCGGGCGTCTGTAGACGGCAAGACGCCCGGACGGTCGGTCCGGGCGCTTGCAGGTCGATCAGGCCTTGGCGATGGCGTCGGCGATCTGATCCGTGGTCTGGTTGGTCAGGTCCTTGGCGATCTCGCCGGTCAGGCGGGACTCCAGTTCCTTGTGCCAGTTCTTGCGCAGGGCCCCCAGCGTCTTGGGCGCGGCGATGACGACCAAATGGTCGAACTGGCCGTTCAGGGCCTTCTTATTCAGCAGTTCCGCGACACCGAAGGCAAAGCCGTCTTCGGCCTGGGTGTCATTGTCGGGATTGGCGGCGCTGGACTGACGACCTGGGGCACCGGACAGACGCTCGGGGACCTCCGGGGTCAGATGCGCCGTCAGGCTCGGCTGATCGGCGTCACCCGTGTTCTTGAACAGAACCAGTTTCTCGCCATCGACGACGGCGACCAGTGCGCCCTTGGGAAGTTTCATGGTGCGAGAATCCTCATGGTTTTCAGATGAGGAGGTAACGATCCCGGCCGAGGGCGGTTGCCGTCTATTGCGTGCGGTCGTCCGGCGCGGCGTCCGGGTAGCTGGCGATGTCGGCAGGCCAGATGCGGCGGTTCGGCGACTGGTCGAACGCCCAGCGCAAGGTGCGGGCCAGGGTGGCGGCTCCGCCGCGGATGACCGGCAGGTCCAGCGGCACGGGCAGGCCGTGCATATGCCGCGCCCAGGCCGGCAACAGATCCACACCCGCCTGCATGATGATGCGCGAGGCGGCGTCTGTGCGACGCGATCCCACGGTTTGCTTCAGTACCAGCCGGGCAACCTCGCGCGTGCGGTCATCGGTCAGCAGGGCCGGGCGCTTGGACTGGATCAGGGTCTCGGCCGAGGTGCGGTCGCGCGGTACGGGATCGGCCCCCAGCCGTTCGGCAACCGTCGCCATCTCCGCGAAATACTGGTCCTGATCGGCTCGGCTCATGCCCGGCTCGGCATAGCGTATCCAGGCGTTCAGGAAGCTGGTCGCCTCGGTGACATGCACCCAGGCCAGCAGGGCGGGGTCGGTGGCGTCATAGGGGGCACCGGACGGCAGGACGCCGCGCACCTGGGCGTGAATGCGCCGCACGCGGTCGATCGCGGCGACGCCGTTGTCGGCGGAATCATAGGTGGTCACGGCAATAAACTTGGCCGTCCGCCTCAGCCGCCCGTGCATGTCGGCGCGGAAGTTGGAATGGTCCCAGACGCCGGCCAGCACCGCGGGATGCAGCATCTGCAGCAGCAGGCCCGAGACGCCGCCGATCATCATGGTGACGACGTCGCCATTGACCCGCCAGGCGACCGAGTCGGGCGCGAACAGAGCATCGCCGCGCCGCAGGACCGGGCGCTCGCCCTTCGACGCATCGTTGAACAGATCGGTGACCTGGCGCCGGATCAGGGCCTTGGCGGGTTCGAACAGGCGGGGTCCGGAAGAGCCCACGCGGGCCATCAGTTCACGGTCCGGGTCAAGGTCTCGATCCGGCGGTCCAGATCGGCAACGACGTCTTCCAGTCGCGCCTTCTCGGACGCCATGTCGATGGGTGTGCCGTCTTCGTAGGTCAGCTGAGCGCCCTGTGCGATCATCTCGAGACGGTAAAGGATGATGACGCGGCGGGCGGTCAGGCGATCCAGTTCGGTGTCCGGCGCGGTCATGCGGCGGCGTCCCGCCAGGCCTTGAGGCTGTTCATGGCCCGGATGCTCATCAGCCGCTTCTTGGCGCGGCCGCGTTCCTTGAGCGGGATTTTCACGCCGGCCTCGTCGACCTTGGGGGCTTCCAGAGGGGGCAGCAGGCCGTAGTTGATGTTCATCGGCTGGAACTTCGAGCCTTCCAGATGGCCGCCGGTGATGTGTTCGACCAGGGCTCCCATGGCGGTGTCGGCGGGAGGAGGGGCGAGATCGCGACCCAAGGCTTGAGCCGCAGCGAGGCGGCCGGTCAGCAGGCCCATGGCGGCGCTTTCGACATAGCCCTCCACCCCCGTGACCTGGCCGGCAAAACGCAGGCGGGGCATGGCTTTCAGACGCAACTGGCGGTCCAGCAGGCGAGGGCTGTTCAGATAGGTGTTGCGGTGCAGGCCGCCCAGGCGCGCGAACTGGGCGTTCTGGAGGCCCGGAATCATGCGGAAGATTTCGGCCTGTGCGCCGTGCTTCAGCTTGGTCTGGAAGCCGACCATGTTGAACAGGGTGCCCAGCGCATTGTCCTGACGCAGCTGGACGATGGCGTGGGATTTCACCAGGCGGTCGCGCGGGTTGGTCAGGCCGACGGGCTTCATCGGACCGTGGCGCAGGGTCTCGCGGCCGCGTTCGGCCATGACCTCGATGGGCAGGCAGCCGTCGAAATAGGGGACGTGTTCCCAGTCCTTGAAGTCGGCCTTGGGGCCGCTCAGCAGGGCGTCGATGAAGGCCTCGTACTCGGCCTTGTTCATCGGGCAGTTGACGTAGGCCGCCGCGTCTCCGCCCGGACCTTCCTTGTCATAGCGGGACTGACGCCAGGCGATGTCGAAGTCGATGCTGTCGGCGTGGACGATGGGGGCGATGGCGTCGAAGAAGCTGAGGGATTCCTCGCCCGTCGCCTTGAGGATGGCGTCGGCCAGGGCGGGCGAGGTGAGGGGGCCGGTGGCGACGATGACATTGTCCCACTCCTTGGGCGGCAGGCCGGCGATCTCCTCACGCACGATGGTGACCAGCGGATGGGCCTGAAGTTTGGTGGTGACGGCTTGTGAGAAGGCGTCGCGATCGACGGCCAGGGCCCCGCCCGCGGGCACCTGATTGATGTCGCCACAAGCCATGATGAGGGAATCCAGCGCCCGCATCTCGGCGTGCAGCAGGCCGACGGCGTTATGCTCCCAGTCGTCGGAGCGGAAGGAGTTGGAACAGACCAGCTCGGCGAGGCCATCGGTGTGGTGGGCATCGGTCTTGACGCCCGGCACGCCGCGCATCTCGTGCAGGATCACGGGCACGCCAGCTTGCGCGATCTGCCAGGCGGCCTCGGACCCGGCCAAACCGCCGCCGATGACATGGATGGATTGTGGAGAAACCGTCATGTTGCGGCTTCTAGCGGTGCGGGGTCCGGTTCGCTAGGCTGGGGGCAAAGAGGGGGCAGGTTCCATGACGTTTTCAGCGACCGACGCAGCATTCGAGGGCTTTCGGGTCGTCAGGCGCGCGCCGATGAGCCTGGTCTTCTGGGCGCTTTTCTATGTCGTGGTGATGGCGGTGGCCTTCGCCATGATGGGGCCGTCGCTGGCCAGTGCGATGGCGTCAGCCGAGCGACTTGAATCGGTGGGCACGCCGACGCTCGACGACTTCATGCCGATCATGAACTCCTTCGGCCTGGTGTTCAGCATCCTGTTGCCGGTCAGTCTGCTGTCCAGCGCTGTGATGTCTGCCGCCATCGCGCGGTCGGTGCTTTATCCGACGCAGAAGGCGCTGGGCTATCTGAGGTTAGGGGCGGACGAGCTGCGGGTGCTGGCCGTCTCGGTGGCTCTGGGCATCATCTTCATCGTGCTGATGGGCCTGATCTGGGGCATGACGTTTGCCCTGGGAGCCGCCGCCGTGAACACGCCGGTGTTGTGGCTGATCGTCGTGGTCTTCTTCCTTGTGGCCTGGGCGGCCTTTATCTGGCTGCTCGTGCGGCTCAGCCTGGCGGTGCCGATGACGCTTGCCGAGAAGCGGATCGTGCTGTTCGACTCGTTCAGTCTGACCAAGCGTCATTTCTGGCCGCTGGTCGGGATGGCGATCATCGCGGGTGTGATGAGCTTTGTCGTCAGCATGCTGGGGTCGCTGGTTCTCATGCCGATCCAGCTTATGTCGGGCGGAATGGAGACGCTGGCGACGGTTGAAGGGCTGAACCTAGTCGGCATGCTGCAGCAGGCCTGGCCAGCGATCCTCAGCTATGTGGTCGTCAATGCGATCATCTCTGCGCTGCAGGTAGCCGTGATCTATGCGCCCTTCTCGGCGGCGTATCGCGACATAGCTGGGCGGACGGGAGCGGGACTGGCCGAAACCTTCGGCTGATTTTTCAGGGATGAGCAGGGGGCTGACGTCATGAAGGGCATTGAACTTTACGCACCGCGCGAACCGCGTCACCGGCGGACGTGGACCTGGGCGGCGATCGTGCTGGCGCTGGCGTTCATCATCGGCGGGCAGCTGCTGGGGATCATGCCGGCACTGATGACGGGCTTCATCGGTCTGGATGGGGAGACGAACCGGTGGGACCAGCTGGCCTATGTGCTGTTCGCGACCTTTGGCTGCGGGGCCGTGCTGGTATTTTTGTGGGTCCGGTTCTTCGAGCGGCGGCCGCTGGCGACGATCGGGTTCAATGCCGACGGGCTGAAGCGGTTCGGGCGCGGCTATGCGATTGGACTGGGCTTTCTGCTGGCAGCGGTCGGCATCATCTGGGCCTTGGGCGGCTATTCGGTCGAAGCGGGCGGCGCGTTTCAGAGCGCGGCCGTCGGGGCGGCACTGGTGCCGATCTTCGTGTTGCTGTTGGGCTTCATCGTGCAGGGCTCGACGGAGGAGATCTTCTTTCGCGGCTGGCTGATGCAGCTGATCGCGTCCCGCCACGGGCTGTGGCTGGCGGTCGGGATCAACTCCGTGCTGTTCGGCCTGATGCACGCGGCCAATATTCCGCCGTCCAAGGAACTGTTCATGGGCCTGCTGAACATCGCCCTGTTCGGCGTCTTCATCAGCCTGTACGCCGCACGCGAAGGCTCGCTGTGGGGCGTCTGCGGCTGGCATGCGGCGTGGAACTGGCTGCTGGGGCTGGGCTTCGGGCTGGAGGTGTCCGGTCAGGTGGTGGATGCCAAGCCGCTGATCGTCGATCTGGCCACGCGCACCGAGGTGCCGTGGTGGATCACGGGGGCGGCCTTCGGCCCTGAGGGCAGCGTAGTGGTCACCGCCCTGCTGCTGGTTGGGTCGGTGGTTCTGATCGTGCGCGGCAAGACGCGGGATTGTGGCGTGGCGGGTCAACCCGCCACAGCCGAGACCTTCGACTAGGCGTCCGCCTTCGCCCTGGTGCGCGGCTTTTTGGCTGCGGCCTTGGGAGCTGGAGCGCCGAGGGCCGCCACCCGTGCCTTGCGGCGGGTTTGGTGGCGGTCCAGCACCTCCTTGAGGTATTTGCCGGTCCAGCTCCTGGCATTGGCCGCGACCTGTTCAGGGGTGCCAACGGCCACGATCTCGCCCCCGCCGTCGCCGCCTTCGGGGCCGAAGTCGAGCAGGTAGTCGGCGACCTTGATGACATCCAGATTGTGCTCGATGACGACGATGGTGTTGCCGTTCTCGACCAGCTCCTGAAGGACCTCCAGCAGCTTGCGCGTATCCTCGAAATGCAGGCCGGTCGTGGGTTCGTCGAGGATGTAGAGGGTCTTGCCCGTGGCGCGTTTGGACAGCTCCTTGGACAGCTTGACCCGCTGGGCCTCGCCGCCGGACAGGGTTGTCGCCGACTGGCCAACCTGGACATAGCCCAGACCGACCCGCTCCAGCGTCAGCATCTTGTCGCGGATCGAGGGCACGGCGTTGAAGAAGCGCGCCGCCTCCTCGACCGTCATGTCCAGGACGTCGGAGATGCTCTTGCCCTTGAAGACGATTTCCAGCGTCTCGCGGTTATAGCGTTTGCCCTTGCAGACGTCGCAGGTGACGTAGACGTCGGGCAGGAAGTGCATCTCGATCTTGATGACGCCGTCGCCCTGACAGGCTTCGCAGCGGCCGCCCTTGACGTTGAAGCTGAAACGGCCGGGGCCATAGCCGCGCGCCTTCGATTCCGGCAGGCCTGCGTACCAGTCACGGATGGGGCCGAAGGCCCCGGTATAGGTGGCGGGGTTCGACCGGGGCGTGCGGCCGATCGGCGACTGGTCGATGTCGATGACCTTGTCGAAATGCTCCAGCCCCTCGATGCGGTCGAAAGGGGCGGGTGCGTCCGATGCATTGTTCAGGCGGCGCGCGGCGGCCTTGTAAAGGGTCTCGATGGTGAAGGTCGACTTGCCGCCGCCCGACACGCCTGTAACGCAGGTGAACAGGCCGACGGGAATCTCGCCGGTTACTGTCTTGAGATTGTTGCCGGTCGCGCCGCTGATCTTGAGCATCTTCTTGCGGTTGACCGGACGGCGACCGTCGGCCGGTATCTCGATCTCGCGCTCGCCAGACAGGTATTTGCCGGTGAGGGAGTTCGGGTTGGCCAGGACCTCCTGAGGCGTGCCCTCCGCACAGATGGTACCGCCATGGACGCCGGCGGCCGGGCCCATGTCGATGACATAGTCGGCGGTCGTGATCGCCTCCTCGTCATGTTCGACGACGAGGACGGAGTTGCCGAGGTCGCGCAGGCCACGCAGGCTGTCCAGGAGGCGGGTGTTGTCGCGCTGGTGCAGGCCGATGGAGGGTTCGTCCAGCACATAGAGGACGCCGGTCAGACCCGAGCCGATCTGCGACGCCAGGCGTATGCGCTGGCTCTCGCCGCCGGACAGGGTGCCGGACGAGCGCGACAGGCTGAGGTAGTCCAGGCCGACATTGTTCAGGAACCGCAATCGGTCGGTGATTTCCTTCAGGATGCGGCGACCGATCTCGCGCTGCTTGTCCGTCAAGGTCTCTTCCAGGGTGGAGAACCACAGATAGGCCTTGGAGATTGACAGCCAGCTGATCTCGGCGATGTCGGAGCCGCCGACCTTGACCGCCAGGGCCTCGGGCTTCAGCCGCTTGCCGCCGCAGGCGTCGCAGGGCGTTTCGGATTGGTAGCGGCCCAGCTCCTCGCGCACCCAGGCGCTGTCAGTCTCGCGCCAGCGACGCTCCAGATTGGGCAGGACGCCCTCGAAGGCCTTTACCGTCTCATACTTGCGCGCGTTGTCGTCATAGACGAATTTGATCTTCTCGCCGCCCGAGCCGTGCAGGATGACGGCCTGCGCCTTCTCCGGCAGATCGCGCCAGGGCTTGTCCATCGAGAAGCCGTAGTGCTGGGCCAGGGATTGCAGGGTCTGGGTGTAGAGGGGCGAGGGGCCGCGCGACCAGGGCGAAACCGCGCCCTTGTGCAGGCTCCTGTCGCGGTCGGGGATGACAAGATCGGCGTCGAACGCCAGCTTGACCCCCAGTCCATCACAGGCGGGACAGGCCCCGAACGGATTGTTGAACGAGAACAGCCGGGGCTCGATCTCGCTGATCGTGAAGCCCGAGACCGGGCAGGCGAACTTCTCGGAGAACAGCAGGCGGCGCGGCTCTTCGCCCTCAGGCGCGCTGGCCCATTCGGCGACGGCGATACCGTCGGCCAGGTTCAGGGCGGTCTGGATGCTGTCGGCATAGCGGGGTTCGAGACCGGCCTTGGTGACGATCCGGTCCACGACGATGTCGATGTCGTGCTTGAACTTCTTGTCCAGCGTCGGCGCGTCCTCGATGGCGTAGAATTCGCCGTCGATCTTGAGCCGCTGATAGCCGGAGCGCTGCCATTCGGCGATCTCCTTGCGGTACTCGCCCTTGCGGCCGCGAACGACGGGGGCCAGCAGCAGGATGCGCTCGCCCTCGGGCAGGGCGGTCAGCTTGTCGACCATCATCGAAACGGTCTGGCTTTCGATCGGCAGACCGGTGGCGGGGGAATAGGGCACACCCACGCGCGCCCACAGTAGGCGCATATAGTCATGAATCTCGGTCACCGTGCCGACGGTCGAGCGCGGGTTCTTGGACGTGGTTTTCTGTTCAATCGAAATCGCCGGCGACAGGCCCTCGATCAGATCGACGTCCGGCTTGCCCATCAGCTCCAGGAACTGGCGTGCATAGGCCGACAGGCTTTCGACATAGCGGCGCTGGCCCTCGGCATAGATGGTGTCGAAAGCCAGCGAGGATTTGCCCGACCCGGACAGGCCGGTCATGACGACCAGCTTCTCGCGCGGGATATCGACGTCCACGCCCTTGAGATTGTGCTCGCGGGCGCCGCGCACGCGGATGAAGTTGTGCTTTTCAGTCATGAGGTCCGAGAGAACGCGGGAGGCCGGGCCTGGGTCCCGTGCGACAGCGCTATATGGGGATCGATTTGCCGATTTCAGCAAGAACAATATAAGAACATGGGGTGACGGCCAAGAGCGTTGATGTGCGTCCGCGTTTGCGCCTAGGCTGACCTAGCAGTTCAGGAGTTCCAAATGCGTCAGCAGAAACTGTTTGCTTCAGCGGCTGTGCTGGCGATGGTGTTGGCTGTCGCTGCCTGCAGCAAAACGGCCGAGGACTATGCCGCTGACGTCGATCGTAGCGCGGAGCAGGATGTCGTCCTGAAGACGCTGAAGGAGACCGACCCCACCTTCTATGGCCAGATCAGGGATCGTGCGGCAGGACGGCTAGCGGCGGGCGAGACCGAGCCGGATGTCCTGGCTGCCGTGCAGAACGAGATGCGCGCCTATGGCCTGCGACAGGCTCCCCATGTCGCGGCCGCGCCGGGTGCCTCCGTGATCGAGGTCATGCAGGCCGAGAAGGCCGTGATCGAGCATCTGCAGCGAACGGATGTCAGCACCTGTGCCCAGTTCGCCATGGCCGGACTGCCCGTGGGGTACCAGCCGAATGGCCAGATGAAGGCGCTGATCGACCGCGCGGCCTCGGCGCGTTTGGTGGCCGCGCAGGCGGGGAAGGCGTCGCCTCAACAGCGGAGCGAACCCAGCCAGGCGGATTTCGTGGCGGTCTATCAGACAATGCTGGACGGCGGGCTGAACGAGGCCGATGCCCAGCAGTTCTTCGGCACGGGAATGGGCAGTGCGCCCGAGCGTCAGCAGTGCGATGTGACGACGGCCTTCTACAGCGCCATCCTGGCGCAACCCAGGCCGCGGGCTGAGACGGTGTCGGCCTTCATCATCAAGACGGTGGCGGAGCAGATGGCACCTGCGGGCGGTTGACGCAGGGGTTGCGCGACGCGGTGCGAACCGCCATCCTCATGGCCTGAGTGTTTGTACAGGAGCTTCGACGATCATGATCAGCGCTTTGGAAATCGGTCTCGCCCTTTCCGCTGTCGCCTCGCTCGTGGTCGCCTATGTCTCGCTCCAGCCCAAACCCAAGCCCGTCCGCATCCGCGTTCGTGACGCTGGATCGCGTCGCCGCCCGAACGCCTGACGGGCATACGCTTTCCGACAATCTGAGCCTGGTCCTCGGCCGGGAGCGCACTGGACTGATCGGCCGCAACGGCGTGGGAAAGACCACGCTGCTGCGCCTTGTCGTGGGTCTGGATGACCCGGTCGAGGGACAGGTCGCGCGCGCCGGTCGGGTAGGGTGGTTGCCGCAGGCGGCGGGACCCGCAAGCGAAACGGTGGCCGAAACCCTGGGAGTCGTCGAGCCTCTGGCCGTGCTGGTCCGGGTTCTGGAGGGCTGTGGCATGGCCGACGACCTCGACAAAGCCGATTGGGGTCTTGAGGCTTGGATTGATGAAGCGCTCGCGCAGGTCGGATTGACAGGACTGGACATGGAACGCCGCTGCGAAACCCTGAGTGGCGGCGAACAGACGCGGTTGCGTTTGGCGGCCCTGTTGCTGGATGCGCCGGACCTGCTGGTGCTGGACGAGCCGACCAATCACCTCGATGCGGAGGGCCGGCGTCTGATCGGGGAGGTGCTGGAGAGGTGGCCCGGGGGCGTCCTGGTGGTCAGTCACGACCGCGATCTACTGCGCCGGATGGACCGGATCGTTGAACTCTCGTCGCTGGGGCAGCGTGTGTATGGCGGGAACTACGACCTCTATGCCGAGCGCAAGACTGCGGAGCGAGCGGCAGCGGTGCAGGCGCTGGAGACGGCTACACGGGACGCGGATCGCGCCGCGCGCGAGGGTCGCCAGGCGCTGGAGCGCAAGGCGCGCCGCGACCGGACGGGCAAGGCGGGGCGCGCTGCAAGCTCTGATCCCAAGATCCTGCTGGATGCGCGTGCCGAGCGGGCCGAGCGGAGCGGGGGGCGTCTGAACCTGCTGGTCGAACGTCAGGTGTCGGAAGCGAATGCCGCTCGCGCCGAAGCGGAGCAGGCGGTCGAGCGAGTCCGCGAACTGGCGATCTCGCTGCCATCGTCCGGTCTGGCCGGCGACCGGACGGTGGCGATGCTGGAGGACGTGGCGTGGCACACGCCCGACGGCGCGCCAGTGCTGGGGCTGAGCCTGCGGATCACCGGACCGGAGCGCCTGGCGATTACCGGGCCGAACGGCGCGGGCAAGACCACCTTGCTGAAGATGCTGGCGGGTCAGATTTTGCCGACACGCGGCACGGTAACGCGATCGGTGCGCACGGCCTGGCTGGATCAGGACATGGCCCTACTGAGGCCCGGCGAGACGGTGCTGGAGGGCTGGATGCGGCTGAACCCCGGCGCGTCGCAGAATGAGGCCCAGGCTGCTCTGGCCCGGTTTCTGTTCCGGAATGTCGCGGCGCAGAAGCGGGTCGATGTGCTGTCGGGCGGCGAGCGATTAAGGGCGGCGCTGGCCTGCGTCATCGGCCTTCAGCCGCCGCAGCTTCTGATTCTTGACGAGCCGACCAATCATCTGGACCTCGACTCGATCAGGGCCGTCGAGGCGGCGCTCGGCGGCTATGACGGAGCGCTGGTGGTCGTCAGCCACGATCCGGATTTTCTGGAGGCGATCGGCATTACCCGAACGCTGGACCTGGGTCAGCCCCAGCCGACGACCTCGCCCTGACGGCGGGCGGCGACGGGGCCGTTGCCCGAGGACAGGCGCAGGACCGGCTCGGCGGTCGCCTTGCCGAACAGCCAGCCCTGACCGTAGGTGACGCCCATGGTCCGCAGCTTGGTGGCCTGGGCCTCGGTCTCGATCATCTCGGCCACGGTCGCGATCTTCAGGTCGGTGCACAGGCTGACGAGGTGGCCGATCAGTTTCTCGGCGCGCTCTGTCACGCAGACATTCTCGACGAAGCTGCCGTCGATCTTCACCGTGTCGAGCGGAAGGCGGCTGAGATAGTCATAGGTGGCCGACCCGACACCGAAATCGTCCAGGCAGATGTGGATGCCGGCCTTCTTCAGAGCCTTGAGCCTGCGGTCGGCGGCCTCCAGGTCGGCCAGGGCGGCGGTCTCGGTGACTTCGACCATCAGCCGCTTGCGCAGATCGGGCTTGCTGGCCGTCAGACCCAGCAGGCCCTGGATGTAGGAATCGCTGGCCAGCGACGCGCCCGACACATTGACGGCCACCTTGATCAGGCCGAAACCCGAGCGCTGCATCTGGGCCAGGGCTTTTTCGGCGACGGCGAGGTCGAACGCCTGAATGAGGGCCATCTCCTCGGCCATCTTGATGGTGGCGGCCGGACCGCCCGAGCGGAACCGCGACAGGGCCTCGAAGTGATGGACGGCCCCGGACTTCAGATCGATGATCGGCTGATAGTGCAGCGAGAAGTCGCGGGTTTCGACCACAGTGTTGAAGGCATCGGCCTCGCGCATGGTGCTCTTGAGGCGTTCGCTGAACCCGGAGCCGGCGGCGTCGATCCCATCGTCCTTGAGGCAATCCTCTAGCGCCATACGCAAGGCGCGTAGGGCCATGCCGGGGGAGGTGCCGCCGGCCAGTGTCGCCTCGGTGCTGCGCACCATCAGCTCGACGCCCTCGTCGAGGGCCGCCTGGCGGATTTCAGCGGCCAGATCGGTCTTGTCGCCGGTCAGGCGGATGACGGCGAAGCGTTTTTCAGAAAGTTGGGCGGCGCTGCCGCCATCGACCGACGACGCCTGCAGCACGGACTGGATGTGGGCCGTCGCGCGGCTGTGCTCGGCATTGTTGCGATCAAGACCCGACACCTCGACGAAGGAGAAGGACATGTCGGCGGCCGGATCCTCGGCCATGATCTGTCGCGTATGGTCCACCAGACCCTCGGACGTCAGCATCTCCTTCGGCGGGGCCACTGCCTCACTGAATGCTTCACCGTCCCAGGTCAGCGAGCAGGAGACGGCGGGCGCCAGTTCCGGAAGGCTGAAGGCCCGGAAGCGGGCACGGCGGACCATGCCGTCGTTTCCGCTAACGACGATCTGGAGCTCGGATGTGCGACCCCCGGATTGCAGGGTGTGCAGGGCCTTGGCGACCGGTTGTCGGCTGGTAGCGCTCAGAATGTCGGTGAAGCGCTTGCTGCTCCAGAGCCGTCCGGGGTCTGCACCGGCAGTCACGCCGGCCCCGAGGGCGAGCGTGACCTTGGTGTCGCCATCGACCTCGACCAGCACATCGGCGGCGGCAAAGGCGAGGCCCAGAAGGCGGGATTGGAAACTCATGCCCGGTCAGATACCGGACAAGGCTGAAAACAATGCTCCATGAACAGGCTTAACCGATTGCTTCCAAAGGCTTGTGGCTAAGCTTGTGCATTGTAGGCGACGGCCCGTCCGTCGGCGGCACTGGCACGCCCGGAGGCCCCATAGGCGGAGGGCGATCCGCGCTGGCTGGCGACCTCGGCGGCGATGGTCTTGACCAGCCCCTCCGACACGATGCGAGCGGCCTCGACCGCCAGGGCATGACGCGACAGGACAGCTTCGAAGGCCTGTGTCGCTGCGATCAATCGCTTGCGCTCTTCGGCGGGCGCGGGAGCCAGTTCAGAAGGCGCCGCCTTGATGCGCGCCGATTCACGACGATAGGCGTTGGCCAGGTCCTGGGTCTGACCCACGGTGGCCGCGACATCCTGCGGGCGGCGGGTCTCGAAGGCGGCGGCTTCCTCGGCCAGGCGCGCGGTCAGCCGTTCGGTCAGGTCGATCATCTGGCGCACACGGGCGGTGGCGTTCAGGGTCGCGGTCTCGGCGGCGGTCACTGGGCCTGCTCCTGCATCTTGATCATTTCCGCGACGATGGTGTCGGTCAGGCCGATGCCGCCGGCCTTGACCGTCTGTTTGGCCATGGCCTCGACCAGAAAACCGCGCCAGGTGCCCTCGGCCTCCCCCCCGCCGAAAGGGGCTTCGGTCGACAGGCTGTCGAACATGGGTTTCAGCATCTGGGTCAGGAAGGAGGCCTCGAAATCCTCGGCGGTCTGGCGCATGCGCTCAGGTACGACACGGGGCGCGCTTGCGTTCAGAAGGGAAGGGGAAGCGGTCAGGTCGGTCATGTTCACATCACCTCAATGTCGGCTTGCAGCGCGCCGGCGGCCTTGATGGCCTGAAGGATGCTGATCATGTCGCGCGGGCTGACGCCCAGGGCGTTCAGGCCGTTGACCAGGGTGGCGAGTGAGGTGCCGCCACCCACGATGCGCATTTCGCGGCCCAGGTCCTCCTCGACACTGACGTCCGACTGCGGCGTCACGACGGTCTGACCGCGGCTGAAGGCCTCGGGCTGGCTGACCTGCGGGTTCTCCTGGACCGAGATGGTCAGATTGCCCTGGGCGATGGCGACGGTGGAGACACGCACGGCGTCGCCCATGACGATGACGCCATTGACCTCATCGATGATCACCTTGGCCGGGCTGTCGACCGTGATGGGCAGGTTCTCGACCTGACTGATGAAGCCGGCCATGCCCATCTGGCCGGGCGCACGCAGGGCCACGACCGTACCGTTCTCGGCCAGGGCGGTGCCGGGATAGCTGGCGTTGATGGCCGCGGCGACGCGCTGGGCCGTGGTGAAGTCGGGGTTGCGCAGCGTCAGCCGCACCTCGTTCATATTGGCCATCTGGAAGCCGGTCTCGCGTTCGACGGTCGCGCCAGAGGCGATGCGGCCTGCGGTGGGCACACCGCGCGAGACGGACGAGCCGGACGCGCCCGAGCCGGACACGGCTCCGGTCTGGATGGAGCCCTGGGCGACGGCATAGACCTCGCCGTCCGCGCCTTGCAGACTGGTCACCAGAAGCGTGCCGCCCAGCAGGCTCTTGGCATCGCACATGGACGAGACGCTGACGTCGATCCGAGCGCCGGGGGTGGCGAAAGGCGGCAGTTCAGCGGTGACCATGATGGCCGCCAGGTTTTTGGAGTTGGAGTTGGCCCCGCGAATGTTGACGCCGAGGCGCTCGGTCATCCCCTCCAGCGACTGACGGGTGAAGGGGCAGTTGCGCAAGCTGTCGCCCGTGCCGGCCAGACCAACGACGAGGCCGTAGCCGACCAGCTGGTTGGAGCGCACCCCCTCGACGGCGGCGATGTCCTTGATCCGCGACTGCGCCTGGGCCGGCAGCGCGAATCCCGCTGCGGCGGCAGAGGCGATCAGGAGGGAGGCGAGCAGTTTCTGCATCGTGAGGCATCCGCGAACAGTTGTCTTAAACCGTGTTGCGAAGGTCGTGCCACGAAGAAACATGAGTGATTACAGAGGCCGGAGCGTAAGTCCGCCGGGCTGGCGCGGCAGAATCTGCCGAGGCATTAACCAAACAGTGACGGTGCGCCGCGAAGGTGGCGCGGTGTCACGGAGTCCATTCCCATGAAGGTCACAGGCCCGTCAGGACCGTCTGCGCCGCAGACCGCGCGGCCCGCACGCGCCGGTGGCGGGTTCAGCCTGCCTCAAACAGGTGCAGCGGGGTCGACGCAGGCGGCTTCAGCTACGGCGGGTCCGGCCAGTGTCGGTGATGTCTCGGCTCTGATGGCCCTACAGGGGGTCGAGGATGTGATGGAGCGGCGGCGCCGCGCCGTCCGGAGAGGCAGCGGGATTCTGGATCGGCTGGAAGAGTTGAAGCTGGCCCTGCTGTCCGGTGAAGCGGGTGATGGATCGTTGGAAAGGCTCGCGCGGGTCATGCGCGAGGAACGGCCACACGAGGAGGATGCGTCTCTGACAGGGCTGCTGGATCAGATCGACCTCAGGGCCGCGGTCGAACTTGCCAAGGCCGATTTGCGCCGCAGCGCAGCATAAGCTGCCGGATTTCTTTGGCTATTCGGCTTCATAGAGCGCCGGGTGATGAAGAAATGTCACGCCTCGCGGAATGATGAAGCGTAGCCGGTTCATGGCTTGAAGAGCCGTGTTGCCCAGACTCGCACGCATCCCTATAGGCAGGATTGCGCCAAGGGGGGCGTCTGTTGAGAGCGTGGGTCGATGAACGCAATAGCGTCTATCAAGGCCGAGGACGGGGTCGAGTATCGCCCATCCGACGCCGAGCCGTTCATGAATGATCGTCAGCTGGCCTATTTTCGGGGCAAGTTGCTGGCGTGGAAAGATGACATCCTGCGGGAATCCAAAGGCACGGTCATCAATCTGAAGGCCGAGACCGAGAACCATCCGGACCTGCTGGACCGCGCCTCGTCGGCTTCCGACCGAGCTCTTGAATTGCGCACACGCGATCGTCAGCGCAAGCTTATTTCAAAGATCGACGAGGCCCTGCGCCGGATCGAGGACGGATCCTACGGCTATTGCGAGGAAACCGGCGAGCCGATCAGCCTGGGTCGTCTGGAGGCCCGGCCGACCGCGACCCTGTCCGTCGAGGCTCAGGAACGCCACGAACGCCGCGAGCGGGTTCACCGCGACGACTGACAAGGTTGCCATGCCTTGACTTGAGGCGGTGAGAGCGCGACCTACGCGCCTCGCTTCAGGGTCGCATCTCCATGACTATCAAGGTTCGTTTCGCGCCGTCGCCGACGGGAAAACTGCACGTGGGCAATGTCCGCACGGCGCTGGTCAACTGGCTGTTTGCGAAGGGACAGGGCGGCAAGTTCGTGCTGCGCATCGACGATACCGATCTGGCGCGGTCGACGCCCGAGTTCGAACAGGGGATCGAGGACGATCTGACCTGGCTGGGTCTGGTCTGGGACGAGCGGTACAATCAGTCCAAGCGGTTCGATCGCTACGAAGAGGCGGCCGAGCGGCTGAAGGCGGCGGGGCGGCTATATGCCTGTTACGAGACGTCGGAAGAGCTGGATCGTCGGCGCAAGGTTCAGCTGTCGCGCGGCCTGCCGCCGATCTATGACCGGGCCGCGCTGGAACTGACCGAGGCCGAGAAGGCCGCGTTCGAGGCCGAGGGGCGCAAGCCGCACTGGCGGTTCAAGCTGGAGGGGCGGCGCGTGGCCTGGGAAGACCTCTCGCGCGGCCACGCCGAGGTCGATACGGGTTCGATGTCGGATCCGGTGCTGATCCGCGAGGACGGACTGTTTCTCTATACCCTGCCGTCGGTCGTGGACGACATCGACATGGCCATCACCCATGTGATCCGGGGCGAGGATCACGTGACCAATACCGGCGCGCAGATCGAGATTTTCGAGGCCCTGGGTGGCCCGGTGCCCGGTTTCGCGCACATGCCGCTGCTGGTGGGGGCGGACGGGCAGGCGCTGTCGAAGCGGCTGGGTTCGCTGTCGATCGCCGACATGCGCGACCAGGGTTATGAGCCGATCGCTATCACCAGCCATCTGGGCCGGATCGGCACGTCCGATCCGCTAGAGGTCGCGGCTTCGGTCGAGGCCTTGGGCGAGAGTTTCGCCTTTTCCAAGATGGGGCGCTCTCCGGCACGCTACGACACCGCCGATCTGGATCGTCTGAATGCCCAGGCCCTGCACGTGATGGATTATGCGACGGCGCGTCCGCGGCTGGCCGAGCATGATGCTGATCTGGGTGAGGCGTTCTGGAATGCGGTGAGAGGCAATCTTCAGACCTTCGCCGATGTCGTTGAAATGGCGAAGATCGTTCGCGGTCCGGTGACGCCGGTGATCGAGGATGCAGGCTTTGCTGCGGCGGCACTGGCGGTTCTGCCGGAGGCGGTGGACGAGACGCTGTGGTCCACCTGGACGGCGGCCGTCAAGGATGCGACTGGGGCCAAGGGCAAGGCATTGTTCATGCCGTTGAGGCTGGCGCTGACGGGTCAGCCGCATGGGCCGGACATGGCGACGCTGGCTCCGCTGATCGGGCGCGAGCGGATCGCGCAACGGCTGCGGGGCGAAACGGCCTGATCGCCGCGGTCAGTCGAACAGGAAAAAGGCCGCTCTCGAAGGAGGGCGGCCTTTTTTGATCTTGGTTTGTGCTGGTCTGATCAGGCGTTGCAGGCCGCGATCTGTTCGGCGGTCAGGGCAGTGCCCTTGTAGGTGAAGGCGGTCACGGCTCCGAAGCGGGCGGCGACGCGGCGGCAGGCGCGGGGTGCCGGCTGATTGGCTCCGCCCGTGGCCGTGCAGGTCGCGCCTTCGCAGCGCCAGGCGGCACCGTCGATAATGGTGCGACCAGCCGGAGCCTTGGCGGCGTCGGCCAGAACGGCGCTGGACGCAGGCACCTGGGCGACAGCAGGAGCCGCGACCAGAAGTGCGGCGGCAATGAACAAGGCACGCATGGGAAATCTCCGACGATGGGGAGGCGACAAACGCCGTCCGGCGGTCAGTGTCAGTTTCTATTAGCAACTGTCAAGTCGCGTTTCGAAACAGGACGCTCACCAGATGATCGACGATTACTTATCGCTGATCATGTTGCAAGTGTGGCGTGTCGCCGCCGTCGCGAACCGCCTGCTGGATCGCGCCCATTGCCTCCTCGACCGTGTCGCAGACGACCCAGGCCTGAAGGAAGGAGGCGGGGGTCATGCCCTCTTCGACGCTGTGACGCATGACAGCCATCAGGGCGTCCCAGAAGCCATTCAGATTCAGGAAGATGACGGGCTTGTGGTGGAGGTCCAGCCGCTTCCACGACAGGATTTCGATCGCTTCTTCCAGGGTGCCGACGCCACCGGGGGCGACGATGAAGGCGTCCGACTGATCGTACATTAGGGTCTTGCGCTCGTGCATAGAGGTGACGACCAGGGTCTCGACGTCGTCGAACAGGCGTTCCCGGCTGCGCAGAAAGCCCGGCATGATGCCCAGCACGCGCCCACCCGCCTCGTGTGCGGCGCGGGCCGAGGCCCCCATCAACCCGACGCCGCCGCCGCCATAGACCAGCCGCCAGCCTGCCTTGGCCGTCTGGCGACCGACCTCGCGCGCCGCCTCCAGATATTCGGGCCGAACGGTCTCCGAAGAGCCGCAGAACAGGCAGACGGAAAGGCCGTCGAACGGCTGGATGGTGACGGGTGACGACATGGAGCCTCGAGTAATGAATGAAGACAGCGCGGGCCACGCCGCGCTATCAGAGGCGTTACTCCTATCCTTGCGGGCGGCGCGATGAAACGGGCGATGTACCGGAATGCGACGATAGCGGCAGCGACGGGCCTGATGCTTGCCGCAGGCCTGGGCCTGAGTGCCTGCACGCCGTCGCAAGACGGGGGTTCGGGCAAGGCCGAGGGTGATTCGTCTCCCTCAGCGTGGAATCAGACCCCGGTGATCGAGGCGGCACAGGTGGACGGGCGCGAGGTGCGGTTGTCAGGGTCGGCCCAGGCCAGGGCCCGGATCGTGTTGCGCAGCGCCGAGGGAGCGGCCTATGCGGCTGTGGCCGGTGACGATGGCGAATTCGATCTTCGTATGGAGGTACCCGCTCAGGACCTGTGGCTGAAGCCGGAGACCCAGGTCGGACAGGACGCGGCCCCTTCACCGGATACCCTGTTGATTCCGGCCGGCGGACAGGGGCCGATCGCCGTCCTGCGTGCCGGCGGACCGACGCGCCGCCTTGATCGAGCGCCCGTCCTGGGGGCCATCGACAGCGACGAACAGGCCCGGCGTCTGGCCGGACGGATGGCGCAGGGGACGCAGACCCTGCCGGTAACGGTTGGCGAAGTGTCGCTACAGGCTTTTCCGGACGCCGCCGGACAATGGAACATTGTCCTGGGCCCAGAGGCGAGCGGGGATCAGATCCTCATCGGCGACCGGGTCTTTGTCTGGCCGGGGCAGGGGGAGGCAGGCGGTCAGACGCCCCGACGCGAGCGGGCCGGAGAAGGTTGGCGGGTAGTTTGGGCCGAAGGCGGGGCGTTGCAGACGGCGTGGCTGCCGGATGCGCGGTGAGCCTGTTCACCTTTCGCTAACCGATTCCCTTCAACCCGAGACGGTCTTCCGGTTTTCGTGAGACACCCACCATCACCGAACTTTTTGAGCCCGGCGCACGCGTCGGGCTTTTTTCTTGGCCCATCGCCGAATGGTCTATCGATGTCGGGAGAAGCGAAAGGATGGCTCCGCGGGTAGGATTCGAACCTACGACCAGCCGATTAACAGTCGGCTGCTCTACCACTGAGCTACCGCGGAACAACTTCCTTTCGGGAAGGCGGGCGCTATAGCAGCGCCCATCGGCACCGCGCAACGGAAATATCGCACCTTGGCCATGATCCGCATCGAAGAACCCGCCGATCCGCGTGTTTCCGGGTTTCTGGACATTCGTGAGCGCGACCTGACGGGTCGGCAGGGCCTGTTCGTGGCCGAGGGAGAGGTGGTGCTGAACGTGCTGACCTCGCCGCAGTCGCTGTGCCGGCCGATCAGCCTGCTGATCGATTCGAAGCGGGTTGAGGCGTTGGGCCCGCTTCTGGCACGGCTCGGCGACGATGTGCCGGTCCATGTGGCGGAGCAGAGTGTTCTGGACCGGATCGCGGGCCTGCACCTGCATCGCGGAATTCTGGCGCTGGGCCGGAAGCCGGAGCCGGTTGATCTGCCGAATGCGCTGGAGGCGATGGGTTCCCACGCCGTGGTGCTGATGGCCTGCGGGATCGGCAATCACGACAATATGGGCGGGCTGTTCCGGAATGCGGCGGCGTTCGGTGCGGCGGCGGTCTTGCTGGACCAGACCTGCTGCGACCCGTTCTATCGGAAGGCCATCCGGGTGTCGGTCGGAGCGGTGCTGCGGACGCCGATGGTCACGAGGCTGGACGCGGTCGAGGCGGTCGCCACGCTGAAGGCTGCGGGCTTCGAGGTTCTGGCCATGACCGGCGGGGCCAGCGAGGCCTTGTTGGAGGTCAGGCGGATTGGCCGGACGGCCCTGGTCGTGGGGGCGGAGGGGCCGGGCCTGCCTGACGAGGTGATCGCGCGATGCAGACCCGTCGGCATTCGCATGGCCGCAGGGTTCGATTCGCTGAACGTCGCGACGGCAGCCGGCATAGCGCTGCATCACCTGACGCCGTGAGCGCGAGGGCGGGAGAGTGGGTTTGGGGAAGGTCGCGATGGAGGCCTGACCGGGAATCGAACCCGGGTGCAAGGATTTGCAGTCCTCTGCGTCACCACTCCGCCATCAGGCCATCGGGCCGTTCGGAAACGACCGCACCATCGCGAGGGGCGTTCGCTATCAGATCGGATTGTCCGCCGCAACGGACAGACCTATAAGCGCCGCAGATTTCCGACCTCTGCCCACGAACGGACGCCCGATGGACTTTTCCGCTGCCCGCAAGATCATGGTCGACAGCCAGGTGCGCGTGAACGACGTGACGGACCGCGCCCTGCAGGCCGCGATGCTGGCCGTGCCGCGCGAGCGCTTCGTGCCGGCCGACCGGGCCTTTTCCGCCTATGCCGAGGTCGAGGTCGAGATCGCCAGCGGGCGGCGACTGATGCTGGCGCGGGATCTGTCCAAGCTGCTGATGGCGCTGTCGCCGCAGGTCGGAGAAAAGGCCCTGGCGATCGCCGCCCCCTATGCGGCGGCTGTGCTGGCCGAGGCCGGGCTGAGCGTCACGGCCCAGGAAGAAGATCAGGCCGTGCTGGACGTGGTTGCACCCGCCCTGTCCGACGCAGGGATTGACGCCGTCGTGGCCCCGTTCAGCGACGCCTCGGGCGAAGGCTATGACGTGATCGTCTGTGAGGCCGCGGTGCCGGGACGGCCCGAAGCCTGGCTGAAGGCCTTAAACACCGGTGGCCGTCTGGCCGTCGTCGAGCGGACAGGGCCGGCGGGCAAGGCGGTGCTGTATGTGAAGGGCGAGGGCGGCGTGTCGCGGCGCGAACTGTTCGACGCGGCCCCGCCGTTTCTGGCATCCCTGATGCCCAAGCCGGCCTTTGCGCTGTAGGTCGGAACGACGGAGGTCATGATGGCCTGCGTGAAAAAAACTTAACTGGCGCGAGTGCTCTCCTTCTCGCATCAGACCGTGGGATACACAGGCGTCGCTGTTTCGTTGACGTCAGGCAGGAATAGTCATGTTGAAACGTGCTCGCGCGCTCGCCTCCGTCGCCGTCGTGGCCATCGTCACCGGGATCAGCGCCCCCGCCTGGGCCGACACGCTGCAAGAGGCCATCGCCCTGGCCTATCGGACCAACCCGTCCTTGCTGGCCCAGCGCGCCAGCCAGCGGGCGCTGGACGAATCGGTCGTGCAGGCGCGAGCCGGTCTGAGACCGACGATCGATGTCAATGGCGACGTGGGCTACAGCTTCAGCCGCACGCGCGGCGGGGAGCGCGAGGTCGACAGCAACGGCGACGGCATCCCCGACACCACGATCAATGTGCCGACGTCCAACGACGACAGCACCTCGGCCGGCGTCAGCATCGGCCTGGGCCAGACGATCTATTCCGGCGGTCGCATCGGCCACGCCATCACCGCCGCCGAGGCCAATATCCTGGCCGGGCGCGAAAACCTGAGAGACATCGAGCAGCAGGTGCTGACCTCGGTGATCCAGGCCTATGCCGATGTGATCCGCGACGTCGAAATCCTGCGAATCCGCGAGTCGAACCTGACCGTGCTGCAACGCCAGCTGGACGAGGCCTCGGCCCGGTTCGAGGTCGGCGAGATCACCCGTACCGACGTGGCCCAGGCCGAGGCGCGTCTGGCCCAGTCCAACGCCGACCTGGCCAATGCGCGGGCCCAGCTGTCGGTGTCGCGCGCCGCCTATGCCGCCGTCGTCGGTCAGGCCCCGGGCACGCTGGAGCCGATGCCGGCCCTGCCGGGCGTGCCGACGGACTTCGATGCGGCGCTTGACGTCGCCATTCAGGACAATCCCACGGTGCGGGCTGCGACCTATACGTTGCAGGCTTCCGAGGCTGAGGTGGCGGCGGCGCGGGCGGAGTATATGCCGTCGGTACGACTGACCAGTTCCTACGGTGCTACGACTGACGACCTGTCGGGGTTCAACCTGGGCGACCGCACCAGCTTCCAGGCCGGGGCGTCTCTTTCTGTGCCGTTGTTCACCGGCGGCCTGAACCAGTCGCGCGTCGCCGCAGCGTTGGAACGTGCCAATGTGGCGCAACTGCGCGTCGAGGGTGAGCGTCGTAATGTGCTGCAGTCCGTTAGTGCTTCGTTTGCCCAGTCGCTATCGGCGCGATCCAGCCTGCTGGCGGGCACGGAAGCGGTTCGTGCCGCCACGGTCGCGGCCGAGGGCGTGCGTCAGGAAGCGCAGGTCGGTCTGCGCACCACGCTGGACGTGCTGAACCAGGAGCTGGAGCTGCGCAACGCCGAGGTCACCCTGGCCAGTGCTCGCCGCAACGAATACGTCGCTCAGGCCCAGCTCCTGGCCGCCATGGGTCGTCTGGAAGGCCAGGATCTGGACCCGAACATCGAGGTCTATGACGCCGAGATCAACTACAACCGCGTGCGCAATCGCGGTGCCCTGCCGTGGGACGGCATCATCGAGACGATCGACCGTATCGCCGCGCCCCCCGTCGTGCCCGCCAACGATGCCGAGGATGCACCGATCGACCGGCAGCTGAAGTCGGAAGTCATCTCGACCGCGCCGCAGAACTGATCGCGGAGCCGCAGAAGGCTTCGCCTGTCAGGCGAAAAACGCCCGTTGATTATGACGCGGCGAGATGCGACGACAGGTCATGCGGTGGTCACGCTTTATGCGCGCACCGTTCGATGAGACTGCGCCGTGCCGCGCCTTGGGGTTAAGCCATGACTGATCAGCCCGCCCAGGAACCGACGATGGAGGAAATCCTGGCGTCGATTCGCCGGATCATCTCTGAAGACGATGCGCCTGTCGCGGCGGCCGAGTCGGAGGCAGAGGCCGAAGCGGCCCCAGAGCCTGCGCCTGAACCCGTTGCGGCAGCACCTACGCCTGAGCCCGCGCCGGTCGAGGACGATGTGCTGGAACTGACCGAGACCTATGACGCCCCGGCCGAGCAGAGCATCGGCGACCTGGATGTGTCGTCGGGCGAGGACGAGCCTGAGCCGTTCCCGAGCACGCCGCTGAGCGAATCCTTCCCCGAGCCCGCGCCTGCGCCCGCTCCGACACCCGCGCCGGCCTATGACACCCTGGTCGGTGACAGTGCGGCCGCCAGCGCGGCCTCGGCCTTTGCCGGTCTGGCCAGCGCCGCCCGCCGCCCGACCGAGGGTGCGCCCGCCGTGGCCGGTCCGACCATCGACGAACTGGCTCGCAGCCTGCTGCGTCCGATGCTGAAGGAATGGCTCGACGCCCATCTGCCGGGCATCGTCGAGGCGGAGGTACGCAAGGAAGTGGAGCGCATCGCGCGCAACGCCGGCTAGCCCTTCGCCTCACCCGCGACTAAACCGAATGGGGCGGCTCCGGCAGGGGCCGCCCTTTTCACATTTCCGACCCGCCTTCGTACGAAACGATCCGCCATGCTCGACAAGACCTTCGACCCCAAGGCCGCCGAACCCCGCCTGTATGCGATGTGGGAGGCGTCGGGCCTGTTCGCGCCGCGTACCGAGGGTGCCGCTCAAGCCTATTCGATCGTCATCCCGCCGCCGAACGTGACGGGGTCGCTGCACATCGGCCATGCGCTGAACAATACGCTGCAGGACATCCTGGCCCGCTATCACCGGATGAAGGGCAAGGCGGTACTGTGGCTGCCGGGCACCGACCACGCCGGGATCGCAACCCAGATGGTGGTCGAGCGCCAGCTGGCGGCGGCGGGCAATGTCGGACGCCGCGACATGGGCCGCGACGCCTTTGTCGAGAAAATCTGGGAATGGAAGGCCGAGAGCGGCGGCACCATCGTGCAGCAGTTGCGCCGCCTGGGTGCCTCCTGTGACTGGTCGCGCGAGCGGTTTACGCTTGACGAGGGGCTGAACGCAGCGGTGCGCAAGGTCTTCGTGCAACTGCACAAGGAAGGCCTGATCTATCGCGACAAGCGGCTGGTCAACTGGGATCCGCATTTCCAGACGGCGATCAGCGATCTGGAGGTCGAACAGCGCGAGGTCGAGGGCCACTACTGGCATTTCGCCTATCCGCTGGCGGATGGCGTCACCTATGAGCATCCGATCGCTTTCGACGAGGACGGCAAGGCGACGGAGTGGGAGACGCGGGACTTCATCGTCGTGGCGACGACCCGGCCGGAAACCATGCTGGGCGACACGGGTGTGGCGGTGCATCCGAAGGACGCGCGCTATGCTGCGATCGTGGGCGCAAAGGTGCGTCTGCCGCTCACGAACCGGCTGATCCCCATCGTCGCTGATGAGTATGCTGATCCGACCAAGGGTTCTGGTGCAGTCAAGATCACGCCGGCGCACGACTTCAACGACTTCCAGGTTGGCAAGCGCGCAGGACTTGAAACAATCAATATTCTCGACGCCGACGCCTGCATCATCGACCACAACGCCGCCTTCAGGGGTACGAGGGGCGATCAGGTCGATGAGGATCCAGAAATCCTAAGCCTGCTCCAAACTATCCCAATCGACTTGCAGGGATTAGATCGGTTCTCCGCCCGCAAAGCGATCGTCGCCCGCGCCGAGGAAGAGGGCTGGCTGCGCGAGATCGAGAAAACCAAACACGTTGTTCCGCACGGCGACCGGTCCGGCGTGGTCATCGAGCCGTGGCTGACGGACCAGTGGTATGTCGATGCCCACACCCTGGCCCAACCCGCGATCAAGGCGGTGGAGACGGGCGCTACAGTGTTCGAGCCGAAGTCCTATGAGAAGATCTATTTCGAATGGCTGCGCAACATCGAGCCGTGGTGCGTGTCACGCCAGCTGTGGTGGGGGCATCGCATCCCGGCCTGGTACGGGCCGAATGGCGAAATCTATGTCGCCGAGACGGAAGAGGACGCGCGCGAGCAGGCGATGTCGGACTATGATTCCGAGGTCGTGCTGACGCAGGACGAGGACGTGCTGGACACCTGGTTTAGCTCGGCCCTGTGGCCGTTCTCGACCATGGGCTGGCCCGAGAAGACCGAGGATCTGGAGCGGTTCTATCCGACCAGCGACCTGGTCACGGCGGCGGACATCATCTTCTTCTGGGTGGCCCGGATGATGATGATGGGCCTGCATTTCATGGACGGCGAGGTGCCTTTCAAGCGGGTCATCATCAATGGCCTGGTCCGCGACGAGAAGGGCCAGAAGATGTCGAAGTCCAAGGGCAATGTCATCGATCCGCTGACCATCGTCGACGAACTCGGGGCCGACCCCTTGCGGTTCACCATGGCCATCCTGTCGGGCACACGCGACATCAAGTTGAGCCGCCAACGCATTGAAGGCTATCGCAACTTTGGTACCAAGCTGTGGAATGCAGCACGCTTTGCCCAGATGAACGAGGCGCGGCGCGTCGAGGGCTTCGACCCGGCGACGGTCGAGCAGACCATCAACCGCTGGGTGCGCGGCGAACTGGCCAAGGCTGAGCGCGAGGTGTCGTCGGCCATCGAGGGCGGGCGGTTCGACGATGCGGCGTCTGCGCTGTATCGCTTCGTCTGGAACGTGTTCTGCGACTGGTATCTGGAGCTGGCCAAGCCGGTGTTCCAGGGCACCGACAAAGCCGCCAAGGCCGAGACGCGGGCGATGACGGCCTGGACGCTGGATCAGACGCTGAAGCTGATGCACCCGGTCATGCCCTTCATCACCGAGGAACTGTGGGACAAGCTGGCGGACGAGGGCGCGGCGCGGTCGGAGGCCACCCTGATCGGCGCGGCTTGGCCGGACCTGCCGGACAGCTTCATCGACACGGCTTCGCAAAGCGAAATCGGCTGGCTGGTCGATCTGGTCACCGAGGTGCGTCAGCTGCGGGCGGAGATGAGTATTGCCCCCTCGGTCAAGCCGCCGCTCAGCTTCGTGTCGCCCGTTGACACGACGGCGGAGCGGATCGCACGACACCGCGACCTGATCCTGATGCTGGCGCGCGTGTCCGAAGTGGCGACGGTGCATGCCGCACCTGAAGGGGCCGTGACCTTCGTCAGCGGCGGGGCGACGGCGGCGTTGTCGCTGGCCGGGCTGATCGATCTGGAGGCCGAGCGCGCGCGTCTGAACAAGGAGATCGCAACGTTCGAAAGCGACATCGGCCATTTCAACAAGAAGCTGGGCAATCCCAACTTCGTAGCCCGCGCCGCACCTGAGGTCGTCGACGAGCAGCGCGAGAAGCTGGCCGAAGCCGAGGCGGGCAGGGCGAGGTTGCAGGCCGCGCTGGCGCGGCTGGACGCGGTGGGCTGAGACGGGTCAGCCCTGGTTGTGCGTCAGGATGCGGGGCCAGTTCGCCTCGCCCCTGGCGATGGCACCGGGGATGTCCTGTTCCCACAGCATGCGGGCGCGATCGTTGAAGTTCAGATACAGTCGGCCATCGACGATGCGCCAGACTGTCGGATCGCCAGGCGCAATATAGCCCTGACTGGCCGCCCATGCGCAGTAGCCGCCGAACTGGGGCGCAAAGGCCTGAGGATCGGCCTCGAACATCGCGCGGTGTTCGGTGGTGGCGAAACGCCAGGTGGCGCCGTTCCAGTCCAGTGTGATGGCGGCATCGCCTGCGACGGGCTGACCCTCGGTGAAATAGGCCACGGGGTCATGGCCGCCCAGCGCCAGACGGTCGGCGGCGGCATGGACCGGCGGAAAGGTCCTGGACTGGGTCCAGGCCTGAGAACTGCCGACGATCAAGGTCAGCGATACGGCCATCAGCGTGGCCAGAACGAAACGCAGCATGATGAGGCATCCTCCCGGCCACCGTTGCGGGGCCCTTCGAGATGGCATACGCCCGCGCAAGTCGCCGGGTTACAGGAGAGACGGAATATGCCGCGTCTGGACGTCGAGCTGGTCTCGCGTGGCCTGGCCGAAAGTCGCGCCAAGGCGAAGGCGGCCATTGAGGCGGGCGGGGTCACGATCGATGGCGTTCCCGCCCGCTCGGCCTCCCAGCGTGTCGAGGAAGGCGCGGTGATCCTCGCCGAGCCGGCGCATCGCTGGGTGGGGCGCGGGGCGATGAAACTGGATCATGCGCTGAGCCTGTGGCCGGTCGCGGTCGAGGGGCGGGTAGTCTTGGATGTCGGTGCGTCCACGGGCGGCTTTACCGAGGTCTGTCTGGAGCGGGGCGCGGCCAAGGTGTTTGCGGTGGATGTGGGGCAGGGGCAGCTTCATGCGCGACCGGCCGCCGATCCGCGCGTGGTCAATCTGGAGCGGACCGATGCGCGGTCGCTGACGACGGATAACATCCCCGACGCACCCCAGTTGATCGTCTGTGACGCCAGTTTCATCGGCTTGGCCAAGGTGTTGCCGGCGGCACTCGCTCTGGCGTCCGCAGAGGCCGATTTGATCACCCTGATCAAGCCACAGTTCGAGGCCGAGCGACCGGGGGGCGGAAAGAAGGGCGTGGTTAAGGACGCGGTCGCGCACGCTGCGGCCGTCGCCTCGGTCTCAGCCTGGCTGGAGAGTGTCGGCTGGAGTGTTCAGTCTACGACGGATAGCCCAATCACGGGCGGCGACGGCAATGTCGAGTTCCTGCTCTGGGCGAAGAAGCGTTAGCGAGCTGTCGCGCTCACGCAGCGAGGCTTCGCGAGCCTTGCGTTAGCACCCAGGAATTAAGAAACCGCCGGCGGATTGCTCCACCGGCGGCTCCCGTCACGTCGCCGATCGACAGGGGGGCTGAAAATTAATCGACGACGCGATAGCGGCCGAACTGGTCGGGGCAGGTCCGCACATAGCGGGTCTCCGATCGACCGTCGGGAAGGCGGATGCGGCTTTCCGCCAGTCGGCAACCGTCGCGATCGGTGTTGCCGTAGCCATAGCTGGAAGAATAGCGGCTGGAGTAGTTGTCGCCGTACTCATAGTTGGGCGACGGATAGACCTGAACGTAGCGGCTGTCCGAGTAGCGATCGTCATATCGGTCGTCATAGTAGCGGTCGTCGTAGACCGGGGCCGAATAGGCGCGATCGTCGTAGTAGTTTGACCGATAGGCCTCACAGTTGGCGGCCGAGTTGCGGCCCACGGCATTGCCGATCACGGCCCCGACGACGCCACCCAGAATGCTGCCTTCGGTGCGACGACCACGGGCGGCCAGCTGCGAACCGGCGATAGCACCGGCAGCACCGCCGATGAAGGTACCCGCGCCCTGACGCTGGCCGCGATCGTTGCGGCAATAGTCGTAGCTGTAGCGGTCGTTGCCATAGTAGCGGCTGTTGTAGTCATAGGGCTGGCTGTAGGCCCCGGTGCCGTAGTTTTGCGAATAGTAGCTCTGGGCCGAGGCAGGCAGGGCGTTGAACCCCACGGTGGCCAGGGCGGCGGCTGCGGCAACGGCGGATCTGGCGGACAGAACGGACATGACGTGTTCCTGGAAATCGTTAACGGATAACGGGCCCAACGGCTGGACCGGCTGCCTGTTGCATCGCTGTCTAGGCCTGCGAAGCTGAACGGCGATTGAGCGTCGCGTTCATCTTCGTTCATGTTTCGCGCCCCGCCGATAAATCGCTAGAAGGGCGCCATGACGCAGACGCTGACCATCGCCCGCGTGGGGCACCAGGGCGACGGGATCGCCGACACGACCGACGGCCCCGTCTTCGTGCCGGGAGCACTGCCGGGGGAGATGGTCGAGGGGGCCGTGCACGCCGGGCGGATGGAGCAGTTCAACCTGATTCAGCCGAGCGCGGACCGCCGGCCGATTCATTCGCAGACCTATGCCGAATGCGGCGTCGCGCCCATGCAGCACTGGGCCGATGCGCCCTATCTGGCGTGGAAACGGGAACTGGTGGTCGCGACCCTGGCGCGCGCAGGAATCGATGCGGTGGTCGAGGCGACAGTGGCGGTGCCGGCCGCCAGCCGCCGGCGACTGGCCCTGCATGCGCGACGGGCCGAGGACGGGCGGGTGGTTCTGGGCTTCAAGGCGAGGCGGTCGTGGCGGCTGGTCGAACTGACCGACTGTCCGGTGTCGGACCCGCGTCTGACGGCGGCCCTGCCGGCGTTCCGAGACGTCGCAGCGCCGTTTCTGGGCCATCCGAAGTCGGCCCCGACACTGCATGTCACGCTGACCGATACGGGGCTGGATGTCGACGTGACGGGCGTCGAAAAGAAGTCCGGTGGACTGACCGGCGATGTCCGGGCGTTGGCGATCGCAGCCGCTGCACGGGCCGGGCTGGCGCGGCTGAGCCTGGATGGCGAGGTGCTGATGATGGAACGTCAGCCGCGCGTGACGTTCGGTCGGGCCAGTGTACCCCTGCCATCAGGCAGTTTCCTGCAGGCCGCGCCGAGAGCCGAGGCGGAGATGGTCCGGCGGGCGGTGGATGCCGTGAAGGGGGCGAATACGGTTGCGGACCTGTTTTGCGGTGCGGGCACTTTCACCTTCCCTCTGGCCGAGGTCGCCAGCGTGATGGCCGCCGATTCGTCCGCCAGCTCCATCGCGGCGCTGAAGGCCGGGATCGGCACGGCGCAAGGCCTGAAAACCATTCGAGCCGAGGCGCGCGACCTGTTCCGCCGCCCGCTGTCGCCGTTCGATTTGAAGGGTATCGAGGCCATCGTCATCGACCCACCCCGCGCAGGCGCGCTGGAACAGACGTGTCAGATCGCGCGGACGAAGGCCGGTGTCGTGGTCGGGGTATCATGCAATCCGGCGACCTTTGCGCGAGATGCCCGCGTGCTGATCGACGCTGGCTTTCGGCTGGAGAAGGTTACGCCGATAGATCAGTTTCTGTGGTCCACGCACGTGGAGTTGGTTGGGATTTTCCGCAGGTGATGGCTCAAGCAGCCTGATCTATTTGAACCAGCTTCTGAATGGCGACATAGTCTGTCTTGCCGGTGCCCAGCACGGGGACCTCGGCGACACGCATGATCTTTTTGGGCACGGCCAGTTCAGGAGCCCCATGTTCGCGAGCCCATTCGGTCAGGCGCGCGACCTCGGCATCCATCCGGTCGGTCATCAGGACCAGCTTCTCGCCCTTGCGGGCGTCGGGAATGGATACGACCGCATGGCGGTTTTCCGGCCAGACGGCCGAGGCCAGACCCTCGACGGCCGTCAGGGACACCATCTCCCCGCCGATCTTGGCGAACCGCTTCACCCGGCCGAGGATGGCGATATAGCCCTCGTCATCCAGGGAGACGATGTCGCCGGTGTCGTGCCAGCCTCCGTCCAGCGGCTCGATCACCTGCGGATCCGTGGCTGACAGATAGCCGCTCATGACATTGGGGCCCTGGAGATACAGTCGCCCGCCCTCCGTGATGCCGGGCACATCGTCTAAACGCCAGTTCATGCCGGGCAGGATCTGGCCCACGGTGCCGGGCCGGTTTCGGTCGGGATGGTTGACGGCGGCGACCGGCGAGGTCTCGGTCGCGCCATAGCCTTCTAGCAACTTGAGGCCATGGAAGCGGGTGTTGAACAGATGATGCGTCTCGTCGCGCACGCGCTCGGCCCCGGCGACCACGAACTTCAGGCTGGAAAAGTCGTCGGGCCCAGCTACCCGCGCATACTGGTTCAGGAAGGTGTCGGTGGCGAACAGGATGGAGGCCTTCACCTGCGGCAGCAGTTCTACGATCTGCTTGGCGTGCAGGGGCGACGGGTACTGGAAGGCCTTCAATCCCTGGAACAGCGGCAACAGCACGCCGCCGGTCAGGCCGAAACAGTGGAAGGTCGGCAGGGGGTTGAACATCACCCAGTCCGGGTCAAGCGGAATATGCTGGTTCACCTGGCGGCAGTTGGCGACCAGGTTCCACTGGCTGAGCACCACGCCCTTGGGCGCTCCAAAACTGCCGGAGGTGAACAGCACAACGCCCGGCGACGAGGGCGCGGTCTTGACCAGAAAGCGGCGCGGCATCAGCCCCGCCATCAGGCCGAACAGCTTGTCCTGCAGCCCGATGGATTTGCGTACGTCGTCCAGCCAGACGATCTCGGCCACCGTGCCCAGGTCCGCGACGAGATCGTCCAGCTTGGCCTGATCGATGAAGCGTTTGGCGGTCAGGATCTTCTTTACGCCCGCGGCCTTCAGCGCCGCCTTAAGATTCAGCTCACCGGCGGTGAAGTTCAGCATGACCGGCTGACGCCCATACGCATGCAGGCCGAAGAACGTGACCGCGCCGCCCACGCTGGAGGGCAGCATGATGGCCACCCGCTCGGCCGGGGCCGTCATCGCGGCGATCTTGCGGCCCAGAACGAAGGCCGCGCGGATCAGGCCGGTATAGGTCAGGGGGTTGCGGTCCTGATCCTCCAGAATCTCCTTGTCGCCATAGGTCTCGCGGGCGGCGATCAGGGCATCGAACAGCGACTGCTGCTTGAGCTTGGGGTCCAGGGGTACGCGCAAGAACTCACCTCCGTGCGGATGCGGTTGGCCCGCAGCCTTCGTATCGAGCCGCGCAAACTAGAGGGGCGGGCCGCGCTTGAAAAGATATGTTACCTTGCGTGAGCGCCGCACTTGCCTTGCCTTCCGTGCCCGGAACGACGACATAGCGGTCTCGCCCAGCGACGGAGCCGCGACGCCCTTGGTCACCCTGATCGACACTCTCAGGAAAACGCCGTCCGAACTGCGTCACCCGGAAAAGCAGAACCGGCCGGAGACGGCCGTGCTGAAAAAGCCCGACTGGTTGCGGGTAAAGGCCCCCGGATCGGGCCAGTACAATGCGACCAAGGCCATCGTGAAGGAAAAGGGGCTTCACACCGTCTGTGAAGAGGCGGCGTGCCCCAACATCGGCGAGTGCTGGAGCCAGAAGCACGCGACCCTGATGATCATGGGCGACACCTGCACGCGGGCGTGCGCCTTTTGCAACGTCAAGACGGGCCTGCCCCAGCCTCTCGATCCGGAAGAACCGGGCAAGGTTGGGCTGGCCGTGGCGCAGCTGGGTTTGAACCACGTCGTTATCACCTCGGTCGACCGCGACGACGTGCATGACGGCGGTGCCGCCCACTTCGCAGAGGTGGTACGCGAGATCCGCCGCCAGGCCCCGCAGACCACCATCGAAATTCTGACGCCCGATTTCCTGCGCAAGGACGGCGCAGCCGAAGTGATGATCGATGCGACCCCCGACGTCTTCAACCACAACCTGGAGACCGTGCCGCGGCTTTATCTGAAGATCCGGCCCGGTGCCCGCTACTTCCACTCCCTGCGCCTGCTGCAGATGGTCAAGGAGCGCGACCCCAACCAATTCACCAAGTCCGGCATCATGGTCGGCCTGGGCGAAACCAAGGAGGAGGTCATGCAGGTGATGGACGACATGCGCTCCGCCGGCGTCGACTTCATCACCATCGGCCAGTACCTGCAGCCGACCCGCAAGCACGCCGCCATCGAGCGGTTCGTGACCCCCGAAGAGTTCAAGGCTTATGAGGCCATCGCCCGCGCCAAGGGTTTCCTCATGGTGTCGTCCAGCCCGCTGACCCGCAGCTCGCACCATGCGGGGGACGACTTCGCGCGGTTGAAGGCTGCGCGTCTGGCCAGCACTGGACGCTGACCCGCACTTGGCCATCCATCGCGTCACACGCATCCTGCCCTATGCGCCGAACCAGCTCGCCGAACTGGTGGCGGATGTCGAGGATTATCCCCGCTTTGTGAAGTGGGTCACGGACATGCGCGTCTGGAACCGCCGCGAAGAGCCGTCGGGGGTCCGGTTGCTCGACGCCGAGGCGGCGGTCGGATTCTCTTTTCTAAGGGAGCGGTTCTCCACTCGGGTGCGTCACGATCCGAACGCACCGTCCGTCGAGGTTGGCCTGCTGCGCGGTCCCTTCCGGCATCTGAAGAACCGCTGGGACTTCCACCCCGTGCCCCAGGGAACGCGGCTGGAATTCATCATCGACTTTGCCTTCCGGTCGCCACTGCTGAACGCCGCGCTCCAGGCCAACTTCGACCGCGCTGTTGGGGCCCTGATCGCCAGTTTCGAGGCCGAGGCGAAGCGACGTTACGGACCGGGCGGATGAGCTTTGACTTCGACGCGACGGTCGTAGGGGCGGGGGCGGTCGGTCTGGCCTGCGGGCGGGCGCTGGCGAAGCGGGGCCTGACGGTTCTGGTGCTGGAGAAGGAAGGCCACATCGGTCAGGGGGTTTCGTCGCGCAACAGCGAGGTCATACACGGCGGGCTCTACTATCCGACCGGCACGCTGAAGGCGCGGTTCTGCGTCGAGGGCAGGCGGGCGCTCTATGCTTATCTGGAGAGCCACAAGATCGACTATCGCAAATGCGGCAAGCTGGTCGTGGCGACCGAAGAGGCCGAGGTCGAGCGGATCGAGGCCATCTTCCAGCAGGCCACCGCCAATGGCGTCGAGGGGCTCGAGCATCTGACCGGCGCCCAGGCCCGGGCGCTGGAGCCGGGCCTGAAGGCCCATGCCGCCATCCTGTCGCCCGAAAGCGGCCTGTTCGCCAGCCACGACTATATGCTGGCGCTTCAGGGCGAGATCGAGGATGCGGGCGGTTCTGTCGTCGTGGACACGCCGTTCGAGCGCGCCGAGCCCCTCGCGGACGGAGGCTTTACCATCACAGCGGGAGGGAAGGGCGGGGCGACCCTGACCACGCGGTCGTTGGTCACCGCGCCGGGATTGCAGGCGCATGGCGTCGCTGCTCGGATCGAAGGCTTTCCTGCCGACCGCATCCCTGAGGGCCATTTCGGCAAGGGCGTCTATTTCCGTTTGGCCGGCAAGGCCCCGTTCGAGCGGCTGATCTATCCGCCGCCCATTCCCGGTGCTCTGGGCACCCACTATCGCAAGGATCTGGGTGGGCAGGCGGTGTTCGGGCCCGATCTGGCCTATGTCGAGACCGAGGACTATTCCGTCGATCCCGCTAAGGCCGAGGAGTTTGCCCATTACATTCGCCGTTTCTGGCCTGGCCTGCCGGAGGGGGCGCTGACGCCCGACTATGCCGGCATCCGGCCCAAACTTCACGGGCCGGGCGAGCCGCAGCCGGACTTTCAACTGCGCGGCCAAGACGACTATGGGCTGGCGGGGCTGGTGGCTCTGTTCGGCATCGAAAGCCCCGGCCTGACCAGTTCGCTGGCCATCGGCGAGGCAGTCGCGGACATGCTGGATGCTTGAGGTCGTCTTTCGCGAGGCCATGGCACCGGACGTGCCGTCGATCCAGCCGCTGGTTCATCACGCCTATCGCGGCGACCGCGCGCGTCGGGGCTGGAGCCACGAAGCCGATCTGCTGGATGCCGCGCGAATCGACGAACCAGCCCTGTACGAGGCTGTCGCCGATCCCAGCCAGACCATCCTGCTGGCCGAGCGCGACGGCGAACTGATCGGCTGCGTCCAGGTCACCGACAAGGGCGAGGGTCTGGCCTATCTGGGCATGCTGACGGTTCAGGCCGATCTGCAGGATCAGGGGCTTGGGCGTCGGCTGATCGCGGAAGCCGAGACGCTGGCCCGCACACGTTATGCCGCCACGCGCATGGAGATGACGGTCATCGTCCAGCGCGGCGAACTGATCGAATGGTATCAGCGGCGCGGTTACGTCCTGACCGGCGAGACGCGTCCGTTTCCCGCGACGGACCCGCGCTTCGGCATTCCTCGACGCAACGATCTGGCCTTCGTGGTGATGGAGAAACCGCTCGTCTGATCGGGCTGATTGCAAGGCTTGAACTTGTGGACGTGTTCGGGCATAAGCCCGCCCTCGCTGGCGGCTCTTTCGGGCCGCCGCTGTTGTTTTCGCGCCTAGTCTGGCGCCGACCTGGAAGATTGAGACGGACATGGCTGTTCCGAAGCGCAAAGTATCGCCCTCGCGTCGCAACATGCGTCGTGCCCACGACGCTCTGGGAGCCAATCCCTACACCGAAGACAAGGACACGGGCGAACTGCGCCGTTCGCACCACATCGACCTGAAGACCGGCACCTATCGCGGCCGTCAGGTGCTGACGCCCAAGGAAGACTAAGGTCTTCGGCTGAAAGTCTCGCTGGCGAATCAGCGGGGCGACAGACGGATTTCACGGCGCGCGGTCATCCGCGCGCCGTTTTCGTGCTTTGATCTTCTCCTGAACCTTCAAGGAGATCGTCCATGTTCCGCTCCATCCTGGTGACCGCTTCAGTCATGGCTCTGGCGGCCTGCAATGCGCCGGACCCGGAGAAGGCTGCCACCGAGGCCGTGCCTCCGCCGGTGGCGACACCGGACGCGCCTGCCGCGGTCGTTGACGCGAACGCGCTGTCGCCCAATGGCTGGGGCAATATTCGGGTCGGCATGACACGCGCGGAAGTCGAGGCTGCCGTCGGTCCCGACGCCTCGACCGAATCGGTTGGTGGAGCCGATCCTGCCGCCTGCGACCTGTTTCGCCCCGAGCGGGCTCCGACCGGCCTGATGGTCATGGTCGAGAATGGGGTGGTCACCAGTGTCTGGCTGAGCCGCGGCGCGACGGTGAAGACCGATCGCGGCTTCGGCGTGGGCGATCAGGCCGCAGCGATCAAGACCGCCTATGGCGATGTGGCGTCGGTCACGCCCCACAAATACAGTTCAGCCCCGGCGGAATATATCACGGCCTGGGCCAGCGGCGGCGGTGCGGGCTATGTTCAAGACCCGGCGGCGCGCGGCATCAGCTATCACATCGGCCCTGAGGGCACGGTTCAGTACGTCGCTGCCGGCGGGCCCAGCATCCAGTACGTCGAAGGCTGCGCCTGACGCTTCAACCCTCGAGGTTGGCGTATCGCCGGGGCTTGCGCTAAACCCCGGCGACCTTCCTGACAGCAGAGCCTGACCCATGACCGATATCGCCGACATCGTCGCCCGCCAGATTCTTGACAGCCGCGGCAATCCGACAGTCGAGGTGGATGTCATTCTGGACGACGGCAGCTTCGGCCGCGCCGCCGTGCCTTCGGGGGCCTCGACCGGGGCGCATGAGGCCGTCGAACTGCGTGATGCCGAAAAATCGCTGTGGGGCGGCAAGGGGGTCGGCAAGGCTGTGGACGCCGTCAACGGCGAGATCTTCGACGCCCTGTCCGGCATGGACGCCGAGGATCAGCGCCGCATTGACGAGGCCCTGATCGCGCTGGACGGCACCAACAACAAGGGCCGTCTGGGTGCTAACGCCATCCTGGGCGTGTCTCTGGCATGCGCCAAGGCCAGCGCGATTTCGTCGGGCCTGCCGTTGTATCGCTATCTGGGCGGGGTCTCGGCCCGCGTTCTGCCGACGCCGATGATGAACATCATCAACGGCGGGGCTCATGCCGACAATCCGATCGACATCCAGGAGTTCATGATCCTGCCGACCGGAGCCGACAGCTTTTCCGAGGCCCTGCGCATGGGCTCGGAAATCTTCCACGCCCTGAAAACCCAGTTGAAGGACGCGGGTCACAATACCAATGTCGGCGATGAAGGCGGCTTTGCCCCCAACCTGGCCTCGGCCGAGGAGGCGCTGAGCTTCATCACCCGTGCCGGTCAGGCGGCGGGCTATCTGGCCGGCGAAGACTTCCATCTGGCGCTGGATGTGGCCGCGACGGAGTTCTTCAAGGACGGCAAATACGTCATGGCGGGCGAGGGCAAGACCTTCGAGGCCGACGCCATGGTCGGCTATCTGGCGGACCTGTGCCAACGCTTCCCCATCGTTTCGATCGAGGATGGCTGTGCCGAGGACGACTTCGACGGCTGGAAACTGCTGACCGACCGTCTGGGGGACCGGGTCCAGATCGTCGGCGACGACCTGTTCGTAACCAATCCGGCGCGCCTGGCCGCCGGCATCGGCGAGGGTCTGGCCAACTCCATCCTGGTCAAGGTCAACCAGATCGGCACCCTGTCCGAGACGCTCGACGCCGTCGATATGGCGCACCGTGCGGGCTATACGGCCGTGATGAGCCACCGCTCGGGCGAGACCGAGGATTCGACCATTGCCGACCTCGCCGTCGCGACGAACTGCGGACAGATCAAGACGGGGTCTCTGGCCCGCTCGGACCGCACGGCCAAATACAACCAGCTGCTGCGCATCGAGGAAATGCTGGGCGATCAGGGCGACTATTTCGGTGCCGGCATGCTGCTGAACCGGTAGGCAGAAGTTACGGCCAAGCTACGGTTCGTTAGGCATTTTCGGTCACACACGATCAACCGTGTGCCCACGCTCAGAAGGAGCGGCCCGAATGCCAGAGCGTATGAAGCCGTACCTACCGTCCGCCGTCCTGTTGTTTCTGATCGCCTATCTGGGTGTTCAGGCCCTGACCGGGTCGCGCGGCCTGCTGAGTGGGCAGGAGCGGGACGCTCTGTTACGCCAGCGTCAGGCCCAACTGGCCGAGGTTATGGAACAGCGTCGCGACCTGGAGGTGCGGGTCCAGTATCTGCGCACCGACACGCTGTCGCGTGACCTTCTGGAAGAGCGGGCGAGAGCCGTTCTGGGCTTTGCGGACCCGCGCGATTATGTGGTCCGCGTGTCTGCGCCACAGCCCGAGGCCACCGCCGCCAAGGCCGCCGTCACACCCACTTGAACTATTGTTACAGCGTCGCCGGGCGTCTTTGCGTTACGGGAACGAAGGCTGCTAAAGCCCCTTAACGTAACGACAAGAGACCTCCACACCCACCGTGGGGCGGGGTCCAGCCGGGAGATATCGGATGGCGAAAGCCCCCGCGGCCAAGACTGCGCCAAAAAAGCTGCCCAACACGCCGACGGCCTCCAAGGAGGACCTGCTTCGGTTCTATCGCGAGATGGTTCTGATTCGCCGTTTCGAGGAACGGGCCGGGCAGCTGTACGGCATGGGCCTCATCGGTGGCTTCTGCCACCTGTACATCGGACAGGAAGCTGTGGCGGTTGGCGTTCAGGAGAGCGTCAAACAAGGCCACGACAAGATCATCACCGGCTATCGCGACCACGGCCATATGCTGGCCGCCGGCATGGACCCGAAAGAGGTCATGGCTGAGCTGACCGGCCGCATCGGCGGATCGTCCAAGGGCAAGGGTGGCTCGATGCACATGTTCGACGTGCCGACCGGCTTCTATGGCGGCCACGGTATCGTTGGTGCCCAGGTCGCGCTGGGCACCGGCCTGGCGTTCGCGGGCAAGTATCGGGGCGATGACTCGGTCGCCTTCATCTATTTCGGCGACGGCGCGGCCAACCAGGGCCAGGTCTACGAGAGCTTTAACATGGCCCAGCTGTGGAAGCTGCCGGCCATCTACATCATCGAGAACAACCAGTACGCCATGGGGACCAGCATCGAACGCTCGTCCTCGACGACCCAGCTCAGCGAGCGCGGGGCCAGCTTCGGCATCCCCGGCGAACAGGTCGACGGGATGGATGTGCTGGCAGTCCGCGACGCGGTGGCCCGTGCGGTGAAGCGCGCCCGCGAAGGCGGCGGTCCCTTCATCCTGGAAGTGAAGACCTATCGCTATCGCGGCCACTCCATGAGCGATCCGGCCAAATACCGGACCAAGGAAGAGGTCGACGAGGTCAAGACGACCCGCGACCCGATCGACCACGTGAAGAAGCTGCTGGCCGACGCCAAGGCGACCGATGACGAAATCAAGGCCATCGACGCCGAGATCAAGGCGATCGTGGCCGAAGCCGTCCAGTTCGCCCAGGAAAGCCCGGAACCGGATCCGAGCGAGCTGTATACCGACGTCTATTTGGAGGCTGCCAAGTGACCGACATTCTCATGCCGGCCCTGTCGCCGACGATGGAAGAGGGCACGCTGACCAAGTGGCACATCAAGGCAGGCGACGTCGTCTCCGCCGGCCAGGTCATCGCCGAGATTGAGACCGACAAGGCGACCATGGAGGTCGAGGCCGTCGACGAGGGCGAGGTGCTGGAAATTCTCGTCGCCGAAGGCTCCGAGAACGTGAAGGTCAACACGCCGATCGCGCGCCTTGCGGGCGAAGACGGCGCGGCAGCCCCGGGTTCCAAGCCCGCCGAGGATGCGGCAGCGGTTCAAGCGCCGGTCGCCAAGCCCGACGCGGACGAAGCGAAGTCCGGCGACCCGGAAAAGGCTCCGCCCCAGACGGCGACCCCCAAGGTCGAGTTGCGCGATCCGGAAATTCCGGAGGGAGCCAAGCTGGTCAAGACGACCGTGCGCGATGCCCTGCGCGACGCCATGGCCGAGGAAATGCGCCGCGACGACAAGGTCTTCCTGATCGGCGAGGAAGTCGCCCAGTACCAAGGGGCGTACAAGGTCAGCCGCGAGCTGCTGCAGGAGTTCGGTGACCAGCGCGTCGTAGATACCCCCATCACCGAGCACGGCTTCGCCGGTCTGGGGGTTGGCGCTGCCATGGCGGGTCTGAAGCCGATCGTCGAGTTCATGACGTTCAACTTCGCCATGCAGGCCATCGACCACATCATCAACTCGGCGGCCAAGACGCTTTACATGTCGGGCGGCCAGATCAAGGCTCCTATCGTGTTCCGCGGCCCGAATGGTGCTGCCAGTCGCGTGGCGGCCCAGCACAGCCAGGATTATTCCAGCTGGTACGCCAATGTCCCAGGCCTGAAGGTCGTCGCTCCTTACGACGCCGCCGACGCCAAGGGCCTGCTGAAGGCCGCAATCCGCGATCCCAACCCCGTCGTCTTTCTCGAGCATGAGATGATGTATGGACTGGAGTTCGATGTCCCCGACGTCGAGGACTATGTCGTGCCGATCGGCAAGGCCAAGGTCCGTCGTGAGGGCAAGGACGTAACCATCACTGCCCACGCCCGCATGGTCGGTTTCGCGCTCGCTGCGGCCGAGAAACTGGCGGAGGAGGGCATCGAGTGCGAAGTGATCGACCTGCGCACCCTGCGCCCGCTGGACCACGAAACCATCGTCGAGAGCGTCAAGAAGACCAGCCGCCTGGTCTCAGCCGAGGAAGGCTGGGGCCCCATGGGCGTCGGGGCCGAGGTCGTCGCCCGTGTCATCGAACACGCCTTCGACTATCTGGATGCTCCACCCCTGCGCGTGCATCAGGAGGACGTGCCGCTGCCCTACGCCGCCAACCTTGAGACCCTGTCTCTGCCGGGTACCGACAAGATCATCGCAGCAGTCAAGGCGGTGATGGCATGAGCGAGGCATCCGAGTTTTTGTTGACGACGCCCGACAGCGTCGCGAGCGATCCCGAGGCTATTGAGATCATTCGCATGTGGTGGTCCAAGAACGAGCCGGTCATGTCGGTGAAGCCCGCCTTCAGCGATCCGCTCAAGTTCGGCGAGATGCTGGCGATTGCGGCGCGGCATATGGCGCATGGCTATGCCGTTCGTCACGGCCACAACGAGCGTGAAGCCTATAACCGAATCCTTCAGGGCATCACCGATGTGGTGAAGGCCGACAACGTCCAGACCGTCGCCGAACCCGTCACCAAGGGATCCGTGCAATGACCGACATCCTGATGCCCGCCCTGTCGCCCACCATGGAAGAGGGCGTTCTGGCCAAGTGGCACGTCAAGGTTGGCGATGTGGTCAGGGCCGGCGACGTCATCGCCGAAATCGAAACCGACAAGGCGACCATGGAGGTCGAGGCCGTCGACGAGGGCGAGATCACCGACATCCTTGTGGCCGAAGGCTCGGAAGGCGTGAAGGTCAACACACCCATCGCCCGTCTGAAGGACGAAGGCGGCGGCGCTGCTCCGGCACCCCAGGCTGCGCCCGCCAACAATAGGTCCGAGCCTGCACCCGCCGGGCACGAGAGCGGCCAGGCCGTGGCAACACCCGAAGGCGTGAAGGCTGCCGAGACCGTCTCGCCTGCGGCATCCTCCAAAGCCTCGGCCCCTGCCAAGGCCGCAGACGGCGGACGTCTGTTCGCTTCGCCGCTGGCCCGCAGGATTGCGGCTCAGAACGGTGTCGATCTGGCATCTATCACGGGCTCGGGCCCGCACGGTCGTATCGTTCGTCGTGACGTAGAAGCCGCCGGCAAGGGTACGGCCAAGCCTGCGACAACCGGCGCGGCTTCGTCCCCTTCTGCCGAACCACGCAAGGTCCAGTCGCTGGCCCAGATGGGCATTCCGGACGGCAGCTACGACCTCATCCCGCTGGACGGTATGCGCAAGGCCATCGCCCGGCGAATGGTCGACAGCATCCAGCAAGTACCCCATTTCCCGCTGTTTATCGACGTCGAGATCGACGCCCTGCTGGCGGCGCGGGCCAAGGTCAATGCCATGCTGGAGGCGCAGGGCGTCAAGGTCTCGGTCAACGACTTCGTCATCAAGGCCGCTGCCATGGCCCTAAAGGCTGTGCCCGAAGCCAACGCCAGCTATTCGCCTGACGGCATTGCCATGCATCACAACGCCGATGTGGCGATGGCGGTGGCGATCGACGGCGGCCTGATCACGCCCATCATCCGCAAGGCCGAGACCAAGTCGCTGTCGCAGATCGCAACCGAGTCCAAGGACCTGGCCAAGCGCGCCCGTGACCGCAAGCTGAAGCCCGAGGAGTTTCAGGGCGGCACGTTCAGCGTCTCCAATCTGGGCATGTTCGGCATCAAGTCCTTCAGCTCGATCATCAATGAGCCCCAGGGCGCGATCATGAGCGTGGGGGCAGGGGAGCAACGACCGGTCGTCAGGAATGGCCAACTGGCCGTCGCCACCGTCATGACGGTCACCCTGACCTGCGATCACCGCGTGGTGGATGGTGCGACAGGGGCGCGCTTCCTACAGGCCTTCAAGCCGATGATCGAAGACCCCGTCACCATGCTGGCCTAAGGGAGGGGGCATGACCTCGGTCTACGACTTCTCTGCGAGAGCCATCGACGGGACGGACCGATCGCTGGAGGCGTTTCGCGGTCAGGCCCTGCTGATCGTCAACACGGCCTCGAAATGCGGCTTCACCGGCCAGTACAAGGGGCTGGAAGAACTGCACCGTCGGTTCGCAGATCAGCCCTTCGAGGTTCTGGGCTTCCCCTGCAATCAGTTCGGCCAGCAGGAACCGGGTATGGCCGACGAGATCGCCACCTTCTGCTCCACCAACTTCGACGTGTCTTTCCCGCTGTTCGACAAGGTCGAGGTCAATGGCCCCAATCGGCACCCGCTTTACGCCTGGCTGACCGAGCAGAAGAAGGGATTCCTGGGCTCGAAGGCCATCAAGTGGAACTTCACGAAATTCCTTACCGACCGCGAGGGCAGGGTGGTCGCCCGCTATGCCCCCCAGACTGAACCCTCGGCCATCGCGGCCGATATCGAAAAGCTGATCTGATCATGGCTCAAGAGTTCGACCTCATCGTCATCGGTTCCGGCCCCGGCGGCTATGTCGCCGCCATACGCGCCAGCCAGCTGGGCCAGAAGGTCGCCATCGTCGAGCGCGAGAACCTGGGCGGCATCTGCCTGAACTGGGGCTGTATCCCAACCAAGGCCCTGCTCAAGTCGGGCGAGAAGTACGAAAGCCTCAGCCACCTGAAGGACTACGGCCTGTCGGCGGACAACGTCGGCTTCGACTTCGACGCCATCATCGCCCGATCGCGCGGCGTGGCCAAAAAACTGAACGCCGGCGTCGGCTTTTTGATGAAGAAGAACAAGATTGAGGTCATCGAAGGCTCGGCCAAACTGGAGAAAGGCACCTCGGCTCCGAAGGTCGTGATCGACCTGAAGGCTGGCGGTTCGCGTACGGTCGAGGCCAAGGCCGTCATGCTGGCCGTCGGGGCCCGCGCCAAGGCCATCCCGCAGATCGGCCTGGAAGCCGACGGCGACCGCATCTGGGCCTATCGCGAGGCCATGGCTCCGAAGGCCATGCCCAAGTCGATCGTGGTCATCGGCTCGGGGGCCATCGGGATCGAATTCGGCAGCTTCTACAGAGCCTTGGGCGCGGAAGTTACAGTCGTGGAAGCGGTGGACCGCATCATGCCGGTGGAAGACGAAGAGGTCTCCAAGGCCGCGCAAAAGTCGTTCGAAAAGCGCGGCATGAAGTTCCGCACCGGCTGCAAGGTCACCAAGGTCTCGAAGACAGGCAAGGGCGTACAGGTCGCCATCGAGGCGGCCGGCAAGGCCGAGACTCTGGAGGCTGAGGTCTGCATCTCGGCCGTCGGCATCACCGCCAACACCGACGGCATCGGGCTGGAGGCGCTGGGCGTCAACATGGACCGCGGCCACATCACCATCGACGGACACTGCCAGACCAATGTGAAGGGGCTATACGCCATCGGCGACTGCGCCGGCGCGCCCTGGCTGGCGCACAAGGCGTCACACGAAGGCATCCACGCCGCCGAGCATATCGCCGGCTTCAAGTCGCCGAACGTCAACTCGCCGATCGCCGGCTGCACCTATGCCCAGCCCCAGGTCGCCTCCGTCGGCGTGACCGAGCAGGGCGCACGGGAAGCGAAGCGAGAGGTCAAGATCGGCCGCTTCCCGTTCAAGGTTAATGGCAAGGCGATCGCCTCGGGCGACACCGACGGCTTCGTCAAGGTGATCTTCGACGCCAAGACCGGCGCTCTCATCGGCGCGCATATGATTGGGGCCGAGGTTACGGAGATGATCCAGGGCTACGTCACCGCAATCGCTATGGAAGCGACCGAGGAGGACATCCACGGCATCGTCTATCCGCACCCGACGATGTCGGAGGCGATGCACGAGGCGGCGCTGGATGCCTATGGGCGCGTGATCCACATCTAGGCTTCACGCAGACTGGCGCAAGCGCGGAGGGGCTAAGGGAGAGCACTAAGCACCGCCTTGTAGCGGTGTGCATTCCTCGCCTAAGATATATTATGTGAAATCTAACGAGTGTTCTTAGGCTCGGTGTCAGTCGCGAAAGTGCTTCTGAAGCCTGGCCGCGAGGCTAGACGTATCCCAGCGTGCGCCGCCCATCGTCTGCACCTCGGCGTAGTAGCTATCCACTAGCGCGGTCACTTCCAGTCGCGCGCCGTTGGCACGAGCTTCGTCCAGAACCAGGCCCAGATCCTTGCGCATCCAGTCGACGGCGAAGCCGAAGTCGAACTCTCCGCGCGCCATCGTCTTCCAACGATTGTCCATCTGCCAGGACTGGGCCGCGCCCTTGGAAATCGCGTCGTAGATCGCGTCGGTATCCAGTCCTGCGGACTGGGCGAAATGAACGGCCTCGGCCAAGCCCTGAACGACGCCCGCGATGGCGATCTGATTGACCATCTTGGCCAGCTGGCCCGAACCTGACGGCCCCATGTATTTGATGGCCTTGGAGTAGCTTTTCAGCACCGGCTCGACCCGCGCCAGAGCGCCGCCGTCGCCACCCACCATGACGCTGAGCTGACCGCTCTCGGCCCCGGCCTGGCCGCCGGACACCGGCGCGTCGATGAAGAAGCGACCAGACGCCGAGGCCATACTCGCCATCTCGCGTGCGACGACTGCGGACGTCGTGGTGTGATCGACGATGACAGCGCCCGGCCTCAGATGCGGTAAAGAGTGCGAAACAACCTGACGCACATCGTCGTCATTGCCGACGCACAGGATGAAGACTTCAGCACCATCAGCCGCCGTCTGAACCGTCTCCGCAGATCGGCCACCCGTGAGCGCCGCCCAGTCCAACGCCCTCTGGATCGAACGGTTGACGCCCGTCACTTCATGTCCTGCATGAACAAGGTGACGCGCCATAGGACCGCCCATGACGCCCAGACCTGCGAAACCGATCTTCATGACTAGGGTTCCCGCGCTTCGCCGTAACGGCCACGGTAATAGGTCAATGCATCGCCCGGCCGCGTCTCGAACAACCGTACCGCCCCGACGATCGTCAGATGATCACCCATGACGATCCGGTCGTGGACATCGCAATCCAGTCTAGTCAGGGCATTGCGTAGCCGCGGCGGCTCGTCGCTGGAACTGTCGAACTCCTCGGCCGACAGACGGCAGACGCCCCAGGCAAAACGGTCGGACATTTCGCGATCCTCGACCGGCAAAACGTGTACCGCGAACCGTTCAGCCGCCGCAAACGCATCGTGCCGTTCCGACTTGCGGTCCAGGCACCACAAAATCAGCGGCGGGTCCAAGGACACGGAGGTGAAGGAATTGACCGTGATGCCGAAGGCCCCCTCCCCCGTGTGCGCCGTCACCACACACACACCGGTCGCAAAGCCGCCCAAGGCCTTTCGATAGGCGGCGGCGTCGAAGCTGGCGGAGATGAGGTCGGTCACAGCTCGACGACTAGGCGACACACCGTGTGTCGGCAATGGCTTTGGTGCCGCATGGTCACCCGGTCCTCCGATTTGCAAACCGGTTCTTAACGCACGCCCGCGATGGTGTGGCTAACAAACAGCGTTAAGGCATGGGACCCGATGGCTCTGAACGACCGCCCCATCATGATCAAGAAGGTCAAGAAGGTCGTCGGCGGCGGTCATCACGGCGGCGCGTGGAAGGTCGCCTATGCCGACTTCGTGACGGCGATGATGGCTTTCTTCCTTCTGATGTGGCTGATCAACACGACCGATCCGGAGCAGAAGAAGGGTATCGCCGAATACTTCGCCCCGGCCAGTGTGTCCCAGACCACATCCGGTTCCGGAGGCATCTTGGGTGGCACGGCCTTGGGCGATGACGGCGCCAAGAGCTCGGGCAGCAACTCGGTCTTGACCGAGCTGGCCCCCGAGGCCCCGCCTGACGCGCCGCAGGATGCCGGCCAGAGCTCGAACCTGGCCGCCGCCAGCGAAGAAGCCTTGCGCGAGGAGATCGCCCGTCGTGAGGCCGCCCAGTTCGCCTCGGCCGCCGAATCGCTGCGCCAGGCCATGCAGTCCATGCCGGAGCTGGCGGAGCTGTCGAAACAGCTGATCATCGACCAGACCCCGGAGGGACTTCGTATCCAGCTGGTCGATCAAGAGGGCCGCTCGATGTTCGACAACAACTCGGCGCGGCCCAATGCGCGGGCCCAGCTGCTGCTCCGGGCCGTTTCGCGCGTGATCAACCAATTGCCCAACCGGATCTCGGTCACCGGCCACACATCGGCCCAGGCCGGCTCCAACCGGGCCAGTGCGCCGGGAGACTGGAGCCTGTCTTCCGAGCGGGCCAATGCCTCGCGCTTGATCCTCCAGAACGCCGGTGTCGATGCGGACCGCGTCTATCAGGTGTCCGGCAAGGCGGGGTCCGACCCGCTGTACCCCGACGATCCGTCCCTGGCCGGCAATCGCCGTATCGCCATCGTTCTGTTGCGCGAGGCACCGGTTCTGCCCTCCGACACCAGCCTGTAGCCGTGATGGCCCTTGCGCGAAGCAGAGACGCCGGGCCAGATATCAACCATGATGCGTGGCCGCCATTTCCTTCCGTCGCGACAGACCCGGACCTGAGCCGGTGACCCAGTTCGTCCCCCAGCGACAGCTTCGGTTCTACATGACCTCGGTCGCGCCCTGCCCCTATCTGCCGGGCAAGACGGAGCGGAAGGTCTTTGCCAATCTGCCGTTCAGCGAGGGCGTCTACGTCAATGACGAGTTGACCCAGGCCGGATTTCGCCGCAGCCAGAACATCGCCTATCGCCCGGCCTGCGAAAGCTGCGACGCCTGCGTATCCGTTCGGCTTCTGGTGCGCGAGTTCGCGTTCAGTCGCTCCCAGCGTCGCATCCTGAAGCGTAACGACGACCTCACCCGCGATCTGGTCGAGGCCGAGGCGACAGTCGAGCAGTTCGATCTGCTGAAACGCTATCTGGGCCATCGCCATCCCGAGGGCGGCATGGCCTCCATGGGCTGGCTGGACTACATCGCCATGATCGAGGACACGGCGGTCCGGACCCATGTGATCGAATACCGTCTGCCCTCGATGGACGGTGGCCCGGGCACGCTGGTCGGGGTCAGTCTGACGGACGTTCTGACCGACGGCCTGTCGATGGTCTACAGCTTCTACGACCCGGCGCTCAGCGCCCGCAGCTTGGGACGGTTCGCCATTCTGGATCATGTCCGCCAGGCGGCTCTGGTCAGCTTGCCGCATGTCTATCTGGGCTATTGGGTCCGGGGGTCGCGCAAGATGGACTACAAGTCCGATTTCCGCCCGATGGAGCAGCTGACGCGCCTGGGCTGGGAGCGGATCGTTCAGCCAGTCGGCGGGACCGAGGTTTCGTAGCGCGGCATCGGTGCCATCGATGCCGTCTCCTGCCATGGGCCAGGATCGCGCCCTCCCCCGAACTTCACCAGCGCCTCGATCCGTCTGGCGATCGGCGGATGAGTGGCAAACAGCCCTTCAAGACCCTTGCCGTTCGGCTGGTTGTCCAGAAACATCTGCTGAACCTCATCGGGGCCCGGCAGCGACGACCGACCCTCGATCTTGCGCAGCGCGCCGATCATGGCGTCCGGATTCTTGGTCAGCTCGACCGCCCCGGCATCGGCGACATACTCCCGTGTGCGCGACAGGCTCATGCGAATGACGATGGCCAGACCATAGCCGACGGCCGCGATGACCAGCCCTATCAGGATCAGCGGCATGGCGTTCTTGTTGTCGCGTCGCCCGCCGCCGCGCGAATAGAACAGGCCCCGCAGGACCAGCTCAGCCGCCACGCTGATGATTCCGGCGAAGATCGAGGCGATGACCATGGTCCGCACGTCCTTGTTGATGACGTGCGTCAGTTCGTGCGCCAGAACCGCCTCCATTTCGTCGCGGCCCAGCGCCTGGATCAGGCCGCGCGTGACGGTGACGCTGTAGCGACCTTCGTGCAGACCGCTGGCATAGGCATTCAGGCTGTCGCTCTCGATGATGCGCAACGTAGGCGTTTGCATGCCGCGCGAGATCGCCAGGTTTTCCAGTAGATTATAGAGCTCTGGCTCAGACCGCCTCTCAACCTTGCGCGCCCCGGTCATGGCGTCGATCATCGCCTGATTGGCGAACCAGGCGATGACGAACCAAAGGGCGGAGAAGACGATCGCCAGCGGAATGGTGGTCGTCAGCCAGCGCGCTGCCAGCGCCATGTCCGCGCCGAGCGTACCGCCTGAGTTTGGCAGGATGCCGAACCCCATCAGCACCAGCTGCAAGCCATATAGGATGCCCACCATCAGCACCGGAAAGCCGGCCAGCAGGATCACCGAGCGCGTGTTGTTTGCCCAGATGTGGGTCTGGAGACCGACGGCGGCCATGGGTGAGGCCTAGAACTTCACCGACGGCGGCGCGGCAGTCATGGCGGCACGATCGGCCTCTCCCACGTCGAAGAAGGGCTTGTCCGCTCCATAGCCGACCATGCTGGCGAACAGGACGGTCGGGAACTGACGGCGCACGGCGTTGAACTCGGCCACGGCGTTGTTGAAGAACCGGCGAGCGGCGGCCAGCTTGTTCTCAATGTCCGACAGCTCGGCCTGCAACTGCTGGAAGTTGGCGTTGGCCTTCAGGTCCGGATAGGCCTCGGACACGGCGAACAGTCGGCCCAGGGCCCCGGTCAGCATATTCTCGGCCTGGACCTTGTCGTTGACCGAGGTGGCCCCCGCGGCTGCGGCACGGGCCTGGGTCACGGCCGCCAGGGTGCCAGCCTCATGCGTGGCATAGCCCTTCACCGTCTCAACCAGATTGGGGATCAGGTCCTGACGCTGCTTCAGCTGGACATCGATGTCGGCGAACGACTGGTCGGCGCGCTGATCCAGGGCGACCAGCTTGTTGTAGGCCCCGACGACGACGAACAGCACGATGGCGACCACGACGGCGATAACGATCAGGGTGATGAGCATGAACATCTCCAACCCGGCCCGGAATGGGCCATCTAGGGATTATCGCGCGGGCTTGAGGCACCGGATAGTGAAATCGGTGTCACCTGACCTCAGCGAAACTTTCTGAGCCCTCTCGGACCCTGACGACCTGCACCCGCGCGTTTGCCCAGCCAGTCTTTCCAGTCCGGCCAGTTGCGCCGGCGCGCGCCGCCATCGACCCATTCCGGACCGGCCTCGGCGCTGAACACCGTGACATCCGCCAGACCGCCCTGCTTGTAGTTCTGCAGCTTCACGCCCTTGCCACGTCCCATCTCCGGCAACTCGGCGACCGGGAAGATCAGGGCCTTGATATTGTCGCCGATGGTGGCGACGTGGTCGCCGGTGACGCGAAGCACAGCCTTGAGCTCGCCGTTCAGCACCTGTTTGCCGCCGCGTTTCTGGGCCAGCAGGTCGTCCTCTGGCGCAATGAAGCCATACCCCGCACGTGACGCGACCAGCAGCTTGCCGCCAGGTTGATGCGCCAGCAGGGCTACCATCTCGGCCTTCTCATCCAGATCGATCATCAGGCGCAACGGTTCACCGTGTCCGCGGCCCGATGCCAGCTTGTCGGCCCCGATGGTGAAAATACGCCCGTCGGAGGCTGCGACCAGCAGCTTGTCGGTCGTGAAAGCCGGCACCAGCCAGGCCAGGCTATCGCCCTCCTTGAACTTCAACTCCGACGGATCGTCGACCTTGCCCTTGGCGGCCCGGATCCAGCCGCGCTCGGACAGGATGACTGAAATGGCCTCGCGCGGAATGAAGGCTTCGACGGCGGCGGCGAAGGCCGAGCTGTCGACGGCTTCGGCGATGGTGGTGCGGCGCGGCGACACCATGGCCTTGCGCACAGCTTCCAGGTCCTTGCCGACCTGCTTCCATTGTTTGGCGGGGGTGATGGACAACGACTTCAGGCCCGCAAGTTCTTCCATCAGAGCCTTGAATTCGTTCTCGATCGTCATCTCTTCAATACGCGCCAGCTGACGCAGACGAGTGTCGAGAATGAAGTCGGCCTGCAGCTCGGTCAGGCCGAACCGGGCAATCAGCACGGCCTTGGGCTGCTCTTCCTCGCGGACGATGCGGATGACCTCGTCGAGGTTCAGGAAGACGATCCGCAGGCCTTCCAGCAGATGCAGCCGCTTTTCGACCCGCTCGATCCGCCAGTGCGCCCGGCGCACCAGGACCTCGCGCCTGTGCTCCAGAAACGCCTGCAGACAGGCCTTCAGACCCATGACGCCAGGCGTGCCCGTCGCATCCAGCACATTCATGTTGATCGGAAAGCGCACCTCCAGATCGGACAGCTTGAACAGGCTTTCCATAAGGACGTCCGCCTCGACGGTCCGCGACTTGGGCTCCAGGACCAGGCGGATGTCCTCGGCGGACTCGTCGCGTACATCGGCGAGCAGAGGGGCCTTCTTCTGCTCGATCAGATCGGCCAGATCGGCGACCAGCTTGGACTTGCCGACCTGATACGGCATCTCGGTCACGACGATCTGATAGCCGCCGCGGTCTAGCGGCACCCGCTCCCAGCGCGCGCGCAGACGCACACCGCCCCGGCCAGTTTCATAGGCCTCCAGGATCGAGGCATGCCCCTCGACGGCGACACCCCCCGTCGGGAAGTCCGGCCCCGGCACGATGGCGACCAACTCATCCGTCGTCGCGTCCGGCCGCTCCAGCAGCAGCTGGCAGGCGTCGATGAGTTCGCCGACATTGTGCGGCGGAATTGATGTGGCCATGCCGACGGCGATGCCGGAAGAGCCGTTGGCCAGCAGATTGGGAAACCCAGCAGGCAGGACGACCGGTTCCTCGTCCTGATCGTCATATGTCGGTTTGAAATCGACGGCGTCCTGGTCGATCCCGTCCATCAGCAGGACGGCCGCCGGTGTCAGCTTGCACTCGGTGTAGCGCATGGCGGCGGCATTATCGCCGTCGATATTGCCGAAATTGCCTTGGCCATCGACCAGTGGATAGCGCTGAGAGAAATCCTGGGCCAGACGCACAAGGGCGTCATAGATCGAGGCGTCACCGTGGGGGTGATAACCCCCCATGACCTCGCCAACGACCTTGGCGCATTTGCGGGCCGCGGCCTGCGGGTTCAGGCGCATTTGCTGCATGGCGTACATGATGCGCCGGTGCACAGGCTTGAAGCCGTCGCGCACGTCCGGCAGGGCGCGGTTGGTGATGGTCGACAGCGCATAGGCCAGATAGCGACGGCTGAGCGCCTCGCTCATCGGCTCATCGATGATGCGGCCACCTTCCGGCGGCGGGGTGTGAATGGTCATGGCGTCCGAATCGGTAATCCCAGCGCCAGAGTCTAGCGCTTAAAGTCGTCCGGCCTCGCCCAGCTTGTCGATCATCCACACCCGGGCGGGCGGAATGGGCCGGTTCTGGGGGTGAAAGACGAACTGCTCCAGGAAATGGCCGGTCAGGGCCAGACCCGCGCCGACGTCGCCCCGCTTCAACCCAGCCTGCGCCCCGAGCAGGAAGGGCGGAAGGGCCAGCAGCTTGTCGGCATAGGGTGCGCCGGCATGGCGACTGACCGCGCGACCTGTGCGCGGGCTGACCCAGATCAGATCATCCATATTTCCCGTGACGGCGCAGCGCGACAGGTCCAGGCCGAAGCCCAGATCTTCCAGCAACCCCGCCTCAAACCGCACGAAGATGGCGGGCCAGACGTCGGGCAGGACGAAGGCTCCCATCAGGGCCTCAAACGCCAGGAAGGCTCCGGGATGGGGTTCCCGCTCCGGCATCGCGCCCTGCGCCACCGCCGCCGCCGCCGCCAGACCTGTCAGAGCCATCGGATCGTCGAACAGGGCGCTGGGCCCCTCCCCTAACGGCTCCAGCCGGGCCGAGCCCAGATGATCGGCGGTGCGGGCGCGATAGTCGGCGGTCACGCGCGCACCGGCCTGCAGAAACGGCTTCATCTTGCGGGACGCCCCGCCGGCGACATAGGCCGCTCGCCGGCCGTGATCCAAGGTCAGCAGCTCGACCACCACGCCGGTGTCACCGTGGGCACGCGCGGACAGCACGAAGGCGTCGTCGGTGAAATCCATGCCTGTCGTTAGCGGCTCACTGCGATGTTGGCCATACGTTCTACAGTCGCAAAGTCAGTCGCGAGCCTTGATCGCTTGAACCACAGCATCCGCCCGGTCATTCGGCACGGCGAAGCTGAGGACATACTGCTCGATCTTCCAGCCTTCGTCCGTCAATCGCAGCACGCCTGAACCACGCACCTGGCCATAGCTGGCGCTTTCCAGCGTCTCGTCGAACCAGGCGATGCAGCGGCAGTCGATGGGCGCGATCGTCAGGCTTCGTTGGCGGGGCGTGTAGGTCCAGCCTTGGCCCCTCGCGAAATAGGGCTCGGCATAAGCCCTAAAAGCGGCAAGCGACCAGTGCTCACTCGCATCCGTTCCGATGAAGCGGGCGTCGGGCGTGAACTGGGCGAAATACTCCTGGCCGTCGGCACGAGACGCCGCCTGATGCATGCGATCGATCACCGCCGCGGCATCGGCCTCTGGCGATGCGGACAGTATGGAGATTGCGGCAAACAGGCTCAGCATCGGCATTGCTCCGGAAACGAGCCGCCAGCCTAGTCCTACTCCCCGTTTTCCGGAACCGGATAGGTGGTCGGCTTCAGCACCTTGGCCAGGGCCAGCAGATTGCGGGCGGCGTTGCGACCGACGCGGTCGGAATAGTCATGCCCCTGATCGGTTTCGACATAGTCCGGCCCCGGACCCGGGCCCAGGTGCCAATAGGTCCAGCTTTGCCCCGGGATCGTGAAGCCCATGTCGATCAGACCCTGACAGACGGTCGCGACGATATTGTGCGCCCCGTCCTCATTGCCGGTGATCACGACGCCCCCGACCTTGCCGAAGGCTACGGGACGACCGCTGTCATCGGTTTCGCCGAACCAGGCATCCATTCGCTCCAGCGCACGCAGGCAGACGCTGGACATCTGACCCAGCCAGGTCGGAGTGGCGAAGACGATGATGTCCGCCGCCTTCAGCTTCTTGTCCACCGAAGGCCATTCGTCACCATCGCCTTCGTCGGCGCTGACCCCGGGTTTGATGTGCAGGTCGACCAGCCGGATCATTTCCACATCGGCCCCGCCCTTTTCGAGTTCGGCGATCACCACCTTGGCCAGTGCCTCCGTGCTGGAGGTCTGCGGCGACGGCTTGAGGGTGCAGTTGAGGACGACGGCTTTCATGGCGGGGCTCCGGTTTTCATCAGACCCAACCCTTGCGACGACCGCGCGTTCCCGCCTCAGCGCGACATGGTCGTCGGAAAAGAGTGCCCAAGCGCTTCGGCCATGGCCTGCTGCGAGATCAAGAAGACCGCATCGCGCTGGTGATAGTTGTTGGACAGGACGATCACCGTCACATCCTGATCCGGCTGGTGGGTCATCATGTTGCGGAACCCGGACCAGCTGCCGGTGTGATAGATCTGGCGCTCGTCAAAGCCGGGGGTGACACGATGACCCAGACTGTTGGCGAAGACCCCATAGCCCCAGGCCCTGTGTGGCCGACCCCGCTCGTCCGGCGTATCGGCTGGCGAATGATCGGCGATCATCCGGGCATAGCTGGCGGGGGTCAGCAGATCGCCCTGATGCAGGGCCCGCTCCCAGATCAGCAGATCGTCGAGTGTGGAGTACAGCGCACCCGCCGCGAAGATGATGGACAGGTTGGCATTCGGCTGAGGCGTCACCCCGCCCGCCAGATTGGCATAGCCCATGACGACCCCGGACTGGTCGTCGTCATAGCCGGTGTCCTTCATGCCCAGCGGCTCGAAGAAGGCGGTGCGGAGATAGTCGTGCAGGGGCTGGCCGCTGGCCTTTTCGACGACCACGCCGAGCAGATTATAGGCCGCATTGTTGTAGCCGACCTTGGTGCCCGGCGCGAAGCTGAGCCCAAAACGCTTTGAGTCTTCGGTCAATTCTTGCGGCGTCGCGGGCGTCACCCGCCGATTGCCCCAGCCGGGTCGCGCCATCAGATCCGGAATGCCGGACGTATGCGACAGCAGATGGTGCAGCCGGATCGGGGCCCAGGCGGGTGGACAATCCTCGATCCAGCGGCAGAGGGGGTCGTCCACCGACAGCTTGCCCTCGTCCTGCAGTCGCAAGATGGCGGCGGCGGTAAACTGCTTGCTGACCGAGGCCAGGCGGAAGCGGGAATCCAGCTTCAACGGCTCACCCGTCGCGCGATCCGCCATGCCATAGGTCTGGCGAAACAGAATCTGGTCGCCTTTCGCGACCAGCACCGCCCCCGTGAACTGATCGTTCGCGCCCCAGCGGTCCAGATGCGCCTTGAGGTTCGGCAGGCTCTCGACCACCACCAGGGGGGGACGCGGCGGTGCAGAGGTTTCCGCCACGTCCGAGGCCTCGGCATTGGGACGCACGCTGAACCAGCCGATCAGCCCGGCCGAGGCGATCAGCACCGCACTGATGACCGCGATGGTCAGGCGCGGATGGCCACCGGAATGTCTGGGGACGTGGAACAAGAGATCAGACGTCGAAATCCAGCCCGAACTGGGCGTACAGGGCGCGGCTGTCCTGCCACTTGGGATCGACCTTGACGGTCAGGAACAGGTGAACCGGGCGATCCAGAAGCTCGGTCAGCTCCTCGCGTGACTTCTGGCCGATCCATTTCAGGGTCTGTCCCCCCTTGCCCAGCACGATGGGCCGTTGGCTCTCGCGCTCGACATAGATTGTTTGCTCGATGCGGGCCGAACCGTCGGCCTTGTCCTCGAAGGACGTCGTCTCGACCGCCGCGGAATAGGGCAGTTCTTCGTGGACGCGCAGATAGACCTTCTCGCGTGTGATCTCGGCGGCCAGGACACGCATCGGCACGTCCGCCGACTGGTCTTCGGGATAGAGCCAGGGTCCGGCAGGCATGGCACGCGCCAGCCGCTGCTTCAGGTCGTCGACCCCGTCGCCGCTCAGCGCAGAGATCATATAGACCTCGGAATAGACGCCGGTCTCGAACAACTGATGCGACAGGGCCAGCAGGGTGTCGCGGCGCATGCCGTCGATCTTGTTCAGCGCCAGGATGACCTGTTTTCCCGCGGCCTTCAGATTGGCAATGATGGTTTCTGTGTCTTCGGCCGAGCGGCGATCCGCTGCCTGACCCTCCTTGCCCTCGGACGCGATATGCGAGGCGGCGTCGATCAGATGGATGACTACATCGGCATCGTCCGCACCGCCCCAGGCCGAGGCGACCATGGCCCGGTCCAGCCGGCGGCGCGGCGTGAAGATGCCGGGGGTATCGACCAGAACGATCTGGGCGTCGCCCTCGATAGCGATCCCGCGCACGGGAAAGCGCGTCGTCTGGACCTTCTGGGTGACGATCGAAACCTTGGTGCCCGTCAGGCGGTTGACCAACGTGGACTTGCCGGCATTGGGCGCGCCGATGATGGCGGCAAAGCCTGCGCGGGTGGTCACGCTGCTGTCCTGGGGATCGGTCAAATGACGCCTTCACGTTGCAACAGGCCGATGGCGGCCGATTTCTCTGCGTCCTGACGCGAACGGCCCTGTGCGGTCAAGGGCGCATATCCGTCGACATTCACCTCAACCGTGAAGGTCGGAGCATGGTCGGAGCCTGTCCGTTCGAGAATGCGATAGATGGGTAGGGCCTTGGCCTGACCCAGGGCCCACTCCTGCAGCGCCGATTTGGGATTGCTGACCGAGCGCACGGGCGGCGCGGCCAATTCGGCGGCCCAGGCTTGATCGAACACGGCCTGCGCGGCCTCCATGCCGCCGTCCAACCAGGCCGCCGCCAGAATAGCCTCCATCGCGTCGCCCAGAACGCCTTCGCGACGCCGACCACCTTGCTTGGCCTCGCCCGGCGACAGACGCATGGCGGGCCCAACACCGAGCGCGTCTGCGGCGCGGGCGCAAGCCGCCTTGTCGACCAACGCATGCAGCCGCGACGACATCTCGCCCTCGTTTGCGTCGGGGAAATCGCGCATCAATCGATCCGCGACCAGCAGGCCCAGCACCCGGTCACCCAGGAACTCCAGCCGCTGATTGTCGGCGAATGGACGGCCCCTTGCATCACGCTCCGCTCCCTCCCCCACGCTGGCATGGGTCAGGGCAAGATCGAGCAGGCGCGGGTCGGCAAAGTGGTGGCCCAGGGCCGTCGACAGCGCGCGCACCGCCTCTGCGCGACGGTCAGCCATCAGTCGAGGACGCGGAAGAACCGGCTGGGGCGGATGTTGGAGAACCAGCTCACCGGGTTCCACAGCGAGGCACCGGGCTCCCACGACAGCAGGATGATCTCGGCCTTGCCGACCAGATTCTCTTCCGGGACCATGCCGACGCCCTGGGTCTGCTCGACCCGACTGTCGATCGAGTTGTCGCGGTTGTCGCCCATCATGAAATAGTGACCGGCGGGCACTTCGAACGCTGGCGTATTGTCGAGATCGTTGCCGGGGCCGAAATCCTGAATGGTGAAGGTCTTGCCGCCGGGCAGGGTCTCGCGCGCCTGAATGACCTGCTGGCCGAACATGCCCGACAGTTCGTTGCCGGACACCACCACGTCGCGAACCGCCACGCCGTTGATGTGCAGTACGTTGTCGATCATCTGGACCCGGTCGCCGGGCAGGCCGATCACGCGCTTGATATAGTCCGTGCGGTTGTCGCGGGGCAGCTTGAACACGGCGATGTCGCCCCGCTTGGGAGCCGAGCCGAAGATACGCCCCTCGAAAATTTCCGGGCTGAACGGCATCGAATGGCGCGAATAGCCATACGACCATTTCGACACGACGATGTAGTCGCCCTCGTACAGATTGGGCTCCATCGAAGCCGAAGGAATGGTGAACGGCTGGAACAGAAGCACCCGCAGGACCAGGGCAATCAGCAGGGCGTAGAAAATGGTCTTGAAGATCTCCAGACCCTCGTTCTGCGGCTTCTTCTCGGCCTTACCTCCGCCGAAGATCGGGGTGCGCTTGATGTCCGTGACCGGCGCATTGGACGTGGTGTCGTCGCTCATCAGAAAGTCATTCCCAGCCGCGCGCACGCGGGTCAATGTCGAACGGTCGGTATAGGCTGATTACGCCACGGGCAAGGCTTCGATCACCACGAAGGCGAGTGCATAGGGGTGTTCGTCGCTCAGCGTCAGGTGAATGCGCGGCTCATGGCCCGGTGGCATCAAGCGATGCAGGTGCTCGGCGGCATGTCCGGTCAGGGCCAGCGTCGGCTGGCCCGAGCGCAGATTCACCACCCCCATGTCCCGCCAGTAGACGTCCGCCCGCATGCCGGTGCCCAGCGCCTTGGCGCAGGCCTCCTTGGCCGCGAACCGCTTGGCATAGCTCCAGGCTGGGTCCGGCTTGCGGTCGGATCGGGCGCGCTCGTGCTCGGTAAAGCAGCGCTGTTTGAACCGGTCGCCGAACCTGTCCAGCGAAGCCTGGATACGCCGGATGTCCGACAGGTCCGCGCCGACACCGATGATCATGCGGCGGGCTCGCGCGCCGCATCCATCAGGTCGCGCATTCGCCGGATGGCCGGCCCCAGACCGACGAAGATCGCCTCGCCGATCAGGAAGTGGCCGATGTTCAGCTCGGCAAGGTCTGGGATGGCCGCAACGTCGCCGACCGTCTTGTAATCGATGCCGTGGCCGGCATGGACCTCCAGTCCCAGCAGTGCGGCCAGTGTGGCCCCGTCCCGAAGTGCGGACAACTCCGCCTGCGCATCCTCGACCCGACCCTCACGCACAGCATCGCAAAAGGCCCCGGTATGCAGTTCGACGACCGCGGCCCCCGTGCGCTGGGCCGCATGAATCTGTTCGGGATCGGCCCCGATGAACAGCGAGACCCGGCATCCCGCCTCTTTCAGCTGTCCCACGAAAGGCGTGATCCAGTTGTGACCGCCGACGACGTCCAGCCCGCCCTCGGTCGTGCGCTCCTCGCGCTTCTCCGGCACCAGACAGACGGCGTGGGGGCGATGATGCAGGGCGATGGCCAGCATCTCCTGCGTGACCGCCATTTCGAGATTCAGCGGCCGCTCCTGACGGTTCAGCAGCTCGGACAGACCAGCGATATCGGCATCCGAAATGTGGCGTCGGTCCTCACGCAGATGCGCCGTAATGCCATCGGCACCCGCCGCCAGCGCCTCCTGGGCGGCGCGGACCGGATCGGGATACAGACCGCCGCGCGCATTTCGCACGGTGGCGACGTGGTCGATGTTGACGCCGAGGCGGAGGGGATGGGTCATTTGGACAACCGCCGACTGCCCGGATCCTCTACCGGCAAGGCCGCCAGTTCGGGCGGCAGGGCATCCGCCGCATAGGCCGGGACATCCAGCGTCGCCAGCGCGACCAGCGGTACTCCCACATCGGCGCGACCGCCGGACCGATCGACGATACAGGCTGCCGCGACCACCTCGCCGCCCGCCGCCTGGATGGCCGCGATGCATTCGCGCGACGACAGCCCCGTGGTGACGATATCCTCGACCATCACCACCTTCTCGCCCGCCTCAACGGTAAAGCCGCGACGCAGCTTGAACTGTCCGCCCTCACGCTCGACGTAGAGCGAACGCACCTTCAGGTGCCGCGCCGTCTCATAGCCCGGGATAATGCCCCCGACGGCCGGAGAGATGGCCACATCGACCGCCCCCACCGTCGCCACGATCTTGTCCGCCAGCGCCTTGCACAGCCGCTCGCAACGGGCGGTGTCCATGAAGACCAGGTTCTTCTGCAAGAAGACCGGACTGTGCAGGCCCGAGGACAGCACGAAATGCCCCTCGCGCAGGGCACCGGCATCGCGGAACTCGTTCAGGACATCTTCGGTGTTCATGGGGCCGTCATAGCGAGCGTTGCCGCGCCATCCAAGCCTATCCCCGCGCCCGCTCGACCGTATCGACCGCCGGATTGGCGCGCAGGGCTGCCATCAGGGTGGTGGCATGTTTTGCGTCCTCGACCTCCACATCAATGTCGACATCGAAGAAGTCCTGCTGGCGGTGGCTCATGACCAGGTTCAAGATGTTTCCGCCCGCCTCTCCGATCAGGGTAGCGACTTGGCCCAGGACGCCGGGTGCATTTTGGATAGTGGCGCGGATGCGCGCCGATGCCACAGCCCCCTGCTCAGCCTGAGGCGTCCATTGCAGGTCCTGCCAGACCGAATCGTCGTCGGCGAAGTCCGCGAGTTTCTGGCAATCGATGGTGTGGACCGTCAGTCCGGCCTCGGGCTCCAGAATGCCGACGATGCGGTCGCCGGGCACCGGCGAGCAGCAATGGCCGAAATGGATGCTGACGCCCGGCGTCAGTCCGCCGCCACGGACAAACAACCGCGCTTGATCGTCGGCGATCCGCTTGCGGTCCGGCCCGGCCTTGAGACGCCCCTTCAAGGCCGGGAACAGGGTTTCGCCGACCTTGGCCGCCGACAGCCGTCCGCGACCGATGGCCTCGAACAGGTCGTCGTCGGATGTGAACCCCAGCGTCTCCCGCACAGGAGCCAGCGACACCTCAGCCGCCGTCTTGCCCGCGCGCGACAGGGTCTGTTCGAAGGTTGTCCGGCCCAGCTTCTGGAACTCGCCGCGTTCGGAGGTGCGGATGTGGCGCCGGATCGCGGATCGCGCCCGCCCTGTGACCGTCAGCGAGCGCCAGTCGACGGGAATTTCCCGCTTGGCCCCGCGCACGATCTCGACCACGTCGCCGTTCTGAAGCTGCGTCCGCATGGGCTTCAGTTCGCCGTTGATCTTGACGCCCACCGCCGTGTCGCCGACCTCCGTGTGGACAGCATAGGCGAAATCCAGGGCCATGCCGCCGCGCGGCAGGGTGATCAGCGACCCCTTGGGCGTGAAGACGAAGACCTGCTCGAGATACATCTCCAGCTTGGCGTGCTCGACCCAGTCCTCGCCGCCCTCTCCGTGCTCGATGACCTGCACCAGGTGACGCAGGTTCTGCAGCGGATCGCGTCCGCCGTCCGCCTCCATCGCCTCCTTGTCGAAGCCATAGGACTTGTTCTTGTAGGCCCAGTGCGCGGCCACGCCGTCCTCGGCTACCCGGTCCATGGCTTCAGTCCGCAGCTGCATCTCGATCCGGAGACCCGACGGTCCCACGACGGTCGTGTGCAGGCTGCGATAGTTGTTGGACTTGGGCGTGGAGATGAAATCCTTGAACCGCTCGGGCACCATCGGCCAGGCGCGGTGGATGATCCCCAAGGCGCGGTAACAGTCGTCCTCGGCTTCCACGATCACCCGGAAGCCATAGATGTCGGACAGCGACGAAAAGCCGACCGACTTGCGTTGCAGCTTGCGCCAGATCGAATAGGGCGTCTTCTGGCGACCATAGACCTTGGCCTTGACCCCGCCCTCCTGAAGAACCCGCTCGACCTCGCGCGATACGCCCTCGATGGCGCGGCCGTGTTCCAGCTTCAACGCTTCAAGGCGCCGCTCGATGGCCGTTCGGGCGGTCGGATTCAGATGCTCGAACGCCAGTTCTTCCAGCTCGGAGGCGATCGAATGGATGCCGATCGACCGGCCCAGCGGCGCATAGACTTCCAGCGTCTCGCGGCTGATCCGCTCGCGCTTCTCCGGCTTGACGTATTTCAGCGTCCGCATGTTGTGCAGACGGTCGGCCAGCTTGACCAGCAGGACGCGGACGTCCTTGGAAATAGCCAGGATGAACTTGCGCAGGTTCTCGGCCTGGCGCGTATGCTCGGCCTGAAGCTCCAATCGCGACAGCTTGGTCACGCCCTCTACCAGGACCGCAATCTCCTCGCCGAACATGGCCGCGATGTCGTCGCGTGTGGCCGACGTGTCCTCGACCACATCGTGCAGCAGGGCGGTCACGATGGTGGCGGTATCCAGCCGGTAGTCGGTCAGGATCCCCGCGACCTGGATGGGATGGGCGAAATAGGGGTCGCCACTGGCCCGCAGTTGCGAGCCGTGCATCTTCATCGCATAGACGTAGGCGCGGTTCAGCAGCTGTTCGTCGGCGGTGGGGTCATAGGCGCGGACCGCCTCCACCAGCTCGAATTGACGAAGCACCCGGGCCTTGGGCTCGGATGCTCCCTTCACCGGGCGGGCTCCGTCCGGGTCGTTCAGATTGGCAGCTTGCAGCGGCGGGGCGGACTGCCGCGCCGGCAGGATGGTGATACCGTTGGCGGGTTCGGCCGTCAGTACCGCTCCTCCTGGCCACCGTCGCGGTCGCTCTGCAGCGCACGGATCAGTTCGGCCTCGGCCATGTTCATGTGCTGAGGCTCGGCCAGCAGACCGACGATCTCGGCCTCGTCCTCGGCTTCGGTGCGCTCGTCGACGCGTTGCAGCGTCACGACGATCGTCTCGGTCATTTCTTCCGGAACGACCTTGTCCTCGGCGATTTCACGCAGGGCCACGACAGGGTTCTTGTCGTTGTCGCGGTCCAGCATCAGCGGCGCGCCGTTAGCGATGTTGCGGGCGCGGTGACCGGCCAGCAGGACCAGACCGAAACGGTTCGGCACCTTTTCGATGCAGTCTTCGACGGTTACGCGGGCCATTCAAAATCCTCGGGCGGCAATCGGAACCGCACAAAATAGAGTGTTGAGCTTGATTGTGCAACGCCACATGGGCAGCAATGCGGCGTCAGGCCGGACGCGCGTCCCGACCGACGGTCGCGGCCTCTGCCACATCGACCGCCCTGCCCCCGTGCGGATGCACCCAGTCGGGTGCAATCTCGGCCAGCGGCCCCATGACGAAGCGTCTCTCGGCCGCCCGCGGATGCGGCAGGATCAGGCCGTCCATGTCGCCGCTGAGCCGACCATAAGCGATCAGGTCCAGATCCAGGGTCCGTGGGGCATTCTGCTGATGCCGCTGGCGACCGAAGGCTTCCTCGATCCGCCCCAGCGCCTGCATCAGGGCGTGCGGGTCATGGTCGCTGCGCACGATGACGACGCCGTTCAGGAACGGTGGATCGGTCGGGTCGGGCCAGGCCAGCGACGACCACCAGGACGAGCGGGCCAGCACATCGATGCCTTCGGCCCGGAACCGCGCCAGCGCCGCCTCCAGCGCCTCGCGGCAGTCGCGCCAGACGCCGCAGTCGTTGCAGCCTAGGGCCACGATCACTGCATCGTCCAGAGGGCCGTCGTAGCGTTTCATCCGCCCATTCTACTCCAATCGCGGACATTGCGGGAGTGTGACGCCGCGCAGGCTCGGTGTATCAGCGACAGATGAGCCCCTTCCCGCCCGAACCGCCCCGCGACTGCCCGCTATGTCCCCGTCTGGTCGCCTACAGGGCCGAGAATCAGGCGGCGCATCCCGATTGGTGGAACGGCCCAGCTCCGTCCTTCGGCGATCCGAACGCGCGACTGCTGATCGCAGGCCTGGCCCCCGGCCGGACCGGGGCCAACCGCACGGGCAGACCCTTCACCGGCGATGGCGCGGGGATCATTCTGTACGAGACGCTGAAAAAGACCGGCTTCGCGCGTGGCCATTACGATCCGGACGGGAATGACGATCTGGAATTGGTGAATTGCATGATCACCAATGCCGTCCGCTGCGCCCCGCCGCTGAACAAGCCCCTGCCGGTCGAGGAGGCGACCTGCCGCCCGTTCCTTAAGACCCGCCTGGCCGAACTGCCCCGGCTGAAGGTCATCGTCACCCTGGGCGACGTCTCGCGCCGCAGCATCCTCAAGACCCTCGGCCTGCCGGGCACCGCCATCCCCCCAGGCCACGGCGTCGAGGGCCAGGTCGCGGGCTACACCCTGATTAACAGCTACCACTGCTCCCGCCTGAACACGAACACCGGACGACTGACGGCGGCGATGTTCGAGGAGATTTTCGATCGGGCGAAGGCGGCGATTGCAAACAGCGGGGACGACTAAAGATGCGACGAGTCGAGGGAAGCGTTCTGATCCTCCAATGCAACAAGTGCCGGAGCATCTTTCCGGCAGTTCAGTTCAGCGGAGACACCGATATGGTTACGCTCGATCTCGTAGCTGCCACAGCATTGAGCGATAATCGCGTTGCATTGGGTGAGGTCCAAGTTGACAAAGCGCAGTCATACGGATTGGCCCTGCGGCAGTTTGCCAACTATATTAGCCGTAACCTTCAAGGTTCATTCAAGCCGGTGTCGCTGCGGAAAAGTGAACCTAGCATGGCACCAGTCGGCTTCAGCTTTCGGGAGTTTGCAAGTTCCTACCGACCGCCACGATTGACCTTTGACTGCATCAATTGCTCCGGTGGAGCCGAAATCATCGATAATCTCAGTTTTGCAAAGTTCGAGGCGGCTGGTGGCGAAATTGTTGTGACCGGCGATTTAGTTCTCGCAACTTAGCAGTCACCCCCGCTCCTTCATCAGCCGCGCCTTGTCCCGTGCCCAGTCGCGGTCCGCCGTGGCCTGACGCTTGTCGTGCAGCTTCTTGCCCTTGGCCATAGCGATCTCGATTTTGGCCTTGCCGGCCTCATTCAGATAAAGCCGCACCGGGATGATGGTCTGGCCGTCGCGCTGGACTGCACCGATCATGCGGTCAATCTGCTTGCGGTGCAGCAGCAGACGGCGCGGGCGGCGCGGTTCGTGGTTGAAGCGGTTGGCCTGTTTGTACGGCGGGATGTCGGCGTTGATCAGCACCAGGTCCCGCCCCTCGGGCGAGACATAGCTTTCGGCAATATTGGCCCGCCCGTCGCGCAGAGCCTTGATCTCGGTGCCCAGCAGCTGGATTCCCGCCTCGACGAAATCCTCCAGGAAATAATCGAACTTCGCCCGCCGGTTCTCGGCCAACAACTTGGTCTTGGGTTTTTCAGCCGCCATCAGCCGACGCCTGCATCCGCCATGGCGCGGTCGATGGCGGGCTTGACCGCGTCTGCGGTCAGCGAGAGGGGCAGGCGCACCTCCTCGGTACACAGGCCCAGCTTCGCCAGGGCGTATTTCGTCGGCGACGGCGAGTTGTCGAGGAACAGCGCCTTGTGCAGGCCGATCAGCCGATCCTGCCAGTCGCGCGCCTTGGCCGCATCGCCAGACACCGCCGCCTTGTGCAGGGCCACCATGGCCTCGGGCGCGACATTCGAAGCGACCGAGATCAGCCCGACCCCGCCATAGGCCAGATAGCCCAGATAGCTGGGGTCATCGCCGGAGATCAGGTCGAACTGACCATCGATATTGGCATGCATCCAGCTGACCCGGCTCATGTCGCCGGTGGCGTCCTTGATGCCGACGATGTTCGGATGTTTCGCCAGCCGCGCCACGGTCTCATTGGCCAGATCGATCCCGGTGCGACCGGGCACATTGTAGAGCAGGATCGGTAACTGGACCGCCTCGGCGATCGCTTCGAAATGCGCCGCCAACCCGGCCTGCGACGGGCGAATATAGTAGGGTGTCACGACAAGCGCGCCGTCGGCCCCCACCGTCTTGGCGTGGCGAGCGAGGTCGATGGCTTCCTTGGTATAGGGCGAGCCCGTGCCCGCGATCACCCGTACCCGTCCGGCGACCAGTCGCACGCACAGATCGATCACATGCTTGTGCTCGTCCAGATCCATGCTGGCCCCCTCGCCCGTTGTGCCCATGGGCACGACGCCGTCGACGCCGGCGGCGATCTGGCGTTCGATCAGGGTGGCGAAGGCGGCTTCGTCCACGTTTCCGTCACGAAGAGGTGTGATCAGGGCGGTGATCACGCCCTTGAACAAAGGGGCGGTCATTGAAACGATGATCCTGCGAGGAAGTGACGGCACACGCCGACAGCGGGCGCAAAGGGTAGGTTGCCGGTCGCCTGATCGCAACCACGACGCATGAGGATAAGACACGGCATGATGATGACCTCCCTGGCAGCCGCGCTGGCCCTTCTCGGCCCCGCTCCCGAAGCCTTGCTGCCACAGGCGGTTCCCTACACGTCGGTGGCCCCAAATGTCAGCAATCAGCCGCGCGTGCTGGACGATCAGGACACGGCGCTGTTCCGCCAGGGTCTGGCCGCCGCCCGCGCCCGCGACATCGCCGGGGCTCGCAGCGCCGCCGCCGCCATGCGCGACCTTGCGGGTCGCAAGCTGATCGAATGGGCCCTGCTCGATACCTCAGCCTCACAGATGGGGTTCAGCGATCTGGCCGTCGCCGATTCGACCTTCGCCGGCTGGCCCCGCGGCGACAGCCGCCGCGCGGCGACCGAACGCGCCCTGGACGGCGGCTATGCCGGTGCCGAGGCAACGCTTCGTCTGTTCGCCCAGACCCCGCCGTCGACGGTGCAGGGAGCCATCGCCCTGGCCGGAGCCTATGAGCAGACCGGTCGTCGTGACGAGGCCCAGGCGCTGATCCGCGACTGGTGGCGCACCCGCTCCTTCGACGACGCCAGTCAGAACCGCATCCTCGGTCGCTGGGGCGGCTGGCTGAACCAGGGCGATCACGATGCCCGCCTGACCATGCTGCTATCCGGTCCGCACGGTCCGGCCACCCGTGCCATGATCGCCCTCGCCTCGCCTGAGCGCCAGTCAGTCGCCAACGCCGTCCTGGCCCTGCGCACCGCCTATAGCCCCGACGCCATGGTGGCCTCACTCAGCGCCTCCCAGGCGCGGGACCCGAACATCGTGCTGGAGCGGGTTCGCATCCTGCGCTCGCAGGGTCGGCAGTCCGAGGGCTTTGCCCTGCTGTCCGCCCTGCCCCCAGCCCCCTCACATACCGAAGGTCAGAACACCCTGTGGAGCGAACGCCGCAACTATTTCCTGGACGCGCTGCAGGTCCACCACTGGCAGGCGGCCTATGACGCCATGAACGGCCACGCCTTTCCTTCGGGGGAGCGCAAGGTGGATGCCGAGTTCTTCGCCGGCTGGGTTGCCCTGACCAAGCTGAATGACCCCGCACGCGCCGCACGCCATTTCGAGGTCCTGCGCCAGTCGTCGGCCACGCCGATCACGCAAGGGCGCGCCCTCTATTGGTTGGGTCGCGCCGCCGAGGCCAACGGCAATACGCCCATGGCCATCGAGTATTATCAGGCGGGGTCGCGTCACATCCAGACCTTCTATGGCCAGCTGGCCGCCGAAAAGGCCGGGCAGACGACCCTGACCCTGCCCGGCGACCCCGACCCGACCCAGGCCGAGATCGCGGCGTTCGAAGCCAATGAGATGGTCCGGGCCATGCGCATCCTGGGCGAGACGGGCGAGACCAGCCTGTTTCGCGTCTTCGCCTATCAGCTAGACGATGTCCTGCCGACGGCGGGCGATCTGGCCCTTCTGATGGACCTGTCGCGCAACTATGGCGAAGGTTTCACCGCCATGATGGTCGGCCGTGCCGCCAGCCAGCGCGGCTTCCTGATTCCCGAGCGCCAGTATCCCGTGCGCCTGCCGCCGCCGGTCGCCGGAGCCGCGCCGCTGGAGTTCACCCTGGCCATCACCCGCCAGGAATCCAGCTTCGACCCGATGGCGCGCTCGGGCGCGAATGCCCGCGGCATGATGCAGTTCGTTCCCGGCACCGGCCGCGCCGTCGCTCGCCAGCTGGGCCTGCCCTACAGCGACGAGCGGCTGTACGACCCGGACTTCAACATGACCCTGGGCAGTTTCCACCTCGGCGACCTGACCAACAACTTCAACGGCTCGTGGCTGCTGACAACCGTCGGCTACAACGCTGGTCCGGCTCGCCCCCCGCAATGGGTGGCACGCTGTGGCGACCCGCGCGGCGGTCAGGTCGATCCCGTCGATTTCATCGAGTGCGCCCCCTTCACCGAGACGCGCAACTATATGATGCGGGTGATGGAAAACATGTCGGTCTACAAGGCGCGGCTGAATGGGGGCTCCGCCCCCCTGACCCTGTCGCAGGACCTGCGTCGCGGCACCCCGCGCGGCACCGCTCAGCCCTATGCCTACGTCGGCGCGGGCGAGTTCACACCAACCGAGCAACCATCAGAATAGCGGCTCTGGATCAGCAACGGGCCGTCCGGTCCGTCGATCCACCGCGCTGACAGGCCGAACACCTCGACCATTACGCGGGGCGTCAGGGCCTCGGTCGGCACGGCATCGGCCACGACCCGGCCCTGATGCATGACGATAACGCGGTCGGCGTATCGCGCCGCCAGACCTAGATCGTGCAGGCTGACCAGCACCGCCTGCCCGGCCCTGGCCCGCGTCCTCAACAAATCCAGCACCATCAACTGAGCGTCCGGATCCAGCCCCGCTATCGGCTCGTCGACGAGCAAGGCGTGGCTCTGCGCGGCCAAGGCCCGCGCCAGTAGTACCCTCGCCCGCTCGCCACCCGACATCTCGGCCACGCCGCGATCCGTCAGATGATCGGCCTCGACGGCTTCCAGCGCCGCGTACGCGCTTGACAGTGCTTCGGCGGGCGACAGGAACGGCGCGCCCAGTGCCGCGACCTCTACCGCCGGCATGTTCCAGGCGATGCGTCGCTCTTGCGGTAGATAGGCCGCTGCCGCCGCGCGGGCCCGAGGGCTGAGGCTCTTGATTGTCTTGTCACCGAGAAGCGCCCGACCCGCCGACAGGGGCAACAGACCCGCGAGTGCGCGAATGGCACTCGACTTGCCCGCGCCGTTGGGCCCGACCAGAGCGACCAGTTCGCCCGCACGCACCGTCAGCGACGCCGCGTCCAGCACCGCCCGGTTTCCCAGACGAGCCGTTGCCAATTCCAGTGCAAGCGCGTTCAAAGCCGCCACTCCCGCGCGGCCCGCCAGGCGATCAGGGCGAACAACGGCGCCCCGACCAGAGCGGTGAAAACACCCAGCTTCAGTTCCTGATCCGTCGGCGTCATCCGGGCTAGCAAGTCAGCCACGACCAGCATCAGGCCGCCCGCCAAGGCCGACGGCAACAGAACGCGACCCGGGTCCCCCCTAACCAGCGTCCGGACCAGATGCGGCGCGGCCAGGCCGACAAAGCCGATCACGCCCGCCACCGCCACCGCGGCCCCTGTCGCCAGTGCCGCCGCCAACAGGGCCAGCAATCTCGACCGCGCCATCGGCAGGCCCGACGTTCGGGCGGTCTCCTCGCCCAAGCTTAGCATCCGCAGGCCCGGTGCCGCCATCGTCGCCAGCACACCTGACAACAAGACCGCCGGCGTGACCCAGGCCACATCGATCCAGCTACGGTTCTGCACCGAACCTAGCAGCCAGCTCATGACCTCGGCCGTAGCGATCGGGGAAGGCGACAGGTTGAAGATCAGCGCTGTCGCGGCCCCCGCAAAGCTGGACAGGGCGACGCCGAAAAGGATCAGAGCCTCCGGCGAGCGAACCCGAGCCGCGAACAGGATCAGCAGCCCCCCCGCCAGACCCGCTCCGATCAAAGCCGACACCTCGACCGCGCCGGGCACGGCCGCCGCGCCTGCGACAATGGCCAAAGCAGCGCCCAAGGCTGCTACAGCCGACACGCCCAATACCCCGGGATCCGCCAGCGGATTGCGCAGCAGCCCCTGCATGACGGCACCCGCAAGCCCAAGCGCCGCCCCGACCGTCAAGGCCGTGGCCACCCGCGGCGCGCGAACTTGCCACAGGACTTCGGCCGGGCCCGATGCCGGATCGATGAAAGCCGAGCGCCACTGCTCGGTATCGAACAGGCTTTCACCGAGGCCGATACCAGCAGCCGCAGCCAGGACGATCAGCAGCAGGAGGCCCCACACCAGGCGGCTCATCGCCCCTCGCTGGCCATGACGGCGGCATCGGCGGCAAACCAGGCCGGACATGTGAGGGCCGACGCCGGCAGGCGCGCGGCAACCCGCCCCTTCGCGGCCTGCTGGACGACGGGATGCCGACCCGGCCCACGCCAGTCGGAGCGAAACAGGTCGAAGAAGCCCAGAATGAATCGCTTCGGCGGTGACAGAGCCATCCGCTCCACGCTCACGGGCGCATAGCCGGGCGACGTCGCCAAATTGGCAAATCCGGCGGCCGTCAGGATCGCATCCACCAGCGTCCCCTTTCCGGCCGTGAACCCTCCCGGTGTCAGATACAGGGCCGACGATGTCGGTCCCCCAGTGCCGGGCCGGGCCTCATCCAGCCGCTCCTCCATCGAAATGACCAGTGCATCACCTCTGGAGCGCTGGCCTAGGCCCTCCGCCATCTTGATGACGTTCGCCCGTACGCCTTCCACGGTCGTGGCATCGTCAATAATCAGCACCTTCACGCCGCGACGCTCCAGCGCGGCCAGCAAGCGTGGCTCCCCGCCCCAGTATCGCATGACCACGTCCGGCTGAAACGCGATCGCCGCTTCCAGCGTCGGCCGGACCTGACGATGTCGCGAGGCCTCGGCCTTCATCCAGGAGTCGGGATCGTCGGCCCGCGGCGACAGAGCCAGGGTGGCGTCCGGTACCAGCGCCATCGCATACTGGTCCCCACACTGGTCCAGCGACATAACCCGCAGGGGCCGCGCATCGGCAGTCCCGGCGACCAGCACGCCCGCCGCTAGGGCTACGGCTCCAAATGGTCTCACGGCTTCAGCAAGCCGACGAACAGGGCGTCCAGCAGGGTATCGACCAGATGCTCCCGATCGACCCAGTCGAAGTAGGGCTTGGTGATCATCAGCGATACGACACCGTGGGCCCCGGCCCACAGAGCCTGGGCTGTCGGACGCGGCTCACCGCGCAGCCGACCTTCCGCCGCAGCCTCTTCCACAACCCGGACAAAAGCACCAAACAGCTCATAGCCCAGGCTCTGGGCCACACTCTGCGCCTGCTGGGCCTCGAGTGGCCGTGTCATGTAGACCAGGCGATAGGCATTCGGATTATCGAACCCGAACCGCACATAGGATTGCATCAGCCTCCGCATACGTTGCTCGGACGTACCCGGCTCATCCAGAACCGCTCGGTTCATGATCAGCAGTTGCTCGAAAGCCCGCTCACAGATTTCGTGCAGGATTTCGCTCTTGTCCGAGAAGTGCATGTAGAGCGCCGTCGAGGACAGTCCGACCTCGTCGGCGATCTTGCGGATCGTGGCGCCTTCATAGCCGTGATCGACGAAAATTCGCTCAGCCGCCGCAAGGATTTCCGCGCGTCGGGCATGCCCCTCGCCCTTCGGCTTGCGTTGCGAACGGGCGCTGGATGCGGGCAGGTTCAAGGGAAACTCCGTCACGATCTTCAGTGAATAGCGACAATCGTCACCTCCGCCAATCGCCACGCCACCTTGACTTGCCTGACTTAAATCAGCTCTCTTCTGGTTGCAGATGAGGCGGGCGGGGGCAGCACATTGAGCGAAAAGTCGTGCTTGCGCGCCACCTCGGACCTGTCGGCGAACGACAGCGCTTCGATGCGAAATTTGACACGCAGTCAATGGCTCATAATCGCAGGATTGACCGCGGGGTTAGTGGCCGGGATCAAACTTGCCCCACAAACTCTCTGGTCGATCCTGGTCGTAGCGGCGGCCACTACGTTCTTGTCATTCTCGTTATGGCGATTGCTATTGATCGTTGTAAGCGCGAAACCTCTTGTCAGTCCCGTCGAGCCAATCGTCTGGCCGCGCTACACTGTCCTAGCCGCGTTGTACGACGAGGCGGAGGTCATGCCTCAGTTAATCGAGCGGCTAAGCCGTATTGATTATCCGGCTGATCAGTTACAGGGCATGCTTGTTGTGGAGGCCGATGATCTCGCCACAATCAACGCTGCTCTGGAAGCTCCGCGTCCGAGCTGGCTTGAGATCTACATAGCACCGCCGGGAACGCCTCGTACCAAACCACGTGCTCTGAACTGCGCTCTGCCCTATGCTACCGGCGATCTTCTCGTCGTCTATGATGCAGAAGACGATCCCGATCCATCGCAACTTAAGGAGAGTGCAGGACGGTTCGCTGAAGACATGACTGGAAGATTGGCCTGTCTTCAGGCTCCGTTACGCATTCGGCGCCGATACAAGGCAAGAATCGCCTCGTCTTTTCTGGACCAGCAATTCGCGGGTGAATACGCGGCATTGTTCGAAACCGTCTTGCCCGGAATGGCGAGGTTGGGGCTGCCCTTTCCACTCGGCGGAACCAGCAATCATTTCAGAGTCGATGTGCTGCGTCGGATCGGCGGATGGGATTCCTTCAACGTCACAGAGGACGCCGATCTGGGCTTTCGACTTTGGCGACGAGGGTGGAGGCTGGGCGTCATTTCGCGACCCACATGGGAAACGCCGCCTGGTGGCATGCGAGCCTGGTTGCCGCAACGTACTCGCTGGCTGAAGGGGTATATGCAGACTTGGCTTACGCATACACGAAGGCCCCAGGAACTGGGCTTCCGCGGAGTGTTCGCGCTCTGCGTTACGCTTGGCATTGGCTTGGCTTCTGCCGCGCTACAAGGACCTTCGATGTCTTGGCTCACGACCACGATCGCCGTTTCTATCGCTGCCGGCATGCCGCCGCACGTTCCCCTTCTGGCTTTGTGGGTACTCAGTGTAGGCACTGCTTGTGCTTGGCTGAGTTGCGTGATCGGAGCTCGACGAGCAGGCGTGTCCTATACCGCGAAAGACATGTTGGCAGCTCCATTTTATTGGTCGTTGCTAAGCCTGGCTTTCGTGCATGCGGTCTGGCGCTTGATCGTAAAGCCTTATGCTTGGGACAAGACGGCTCACGAACCTGATCTGCCGACGCTGATCGAACACGATGCAGTCGCGGAAAGCTCGGGGCTGGACGAGGCCTTGCCCGTCCGCCTATCAGCGTCCCATGTCGCCGCGCCTGAACCCGTTACCTGAAACCCTCGTCACCCGAGCCTGGGCGGACTATGCCCTGCTGGACAGTGGCGGGGGGCAAAAGCTGGAACGGTACGGCCCGCACACCGTCGTGCGACCGGAATCGCAGTGCTTCTGGTCGCCGCGCGATCCTCTAGCCTTCGATCAGGCCACCGCCGTCTTCGATCCGACTGACGAGGATGAAAGCGGGCGCTGGCGCTTCGCGGGCAAGCCGGTCGACAGTTTTCCACTAGCCTGGCGCGACGTGCGCTTCACAAGCCGATTCACGCCCTTCAGGCATCTGGCCTTCTTCCCGGAGCAGGCGGCGAACTGGGAATGGCTGGATTTACGGCTTCGCACGCTTCACAAGCCCCGCATTCTGAACCTGTTCGGCTACACCGGCGTCGCCTCACTGGCCTGTGCTGCCGCCGGGGCCGAGGTCACACATGTGGACGCATCCAAGAAGTCGGTCGCCTGGGCCCGCGAGAATGCCGAGTTGTCTGGTCTGGCCGACCGCCCGATCCGTTGGATCGTTGAGGACGCCCGCAAATATGCGGCCCGCGAGGTCCGGCGCGGTGTCAAATATGACGGCATTATTCTGGACCCCCCGAAATACGGTCGCGGCCCGACGGGCGAGGTCTGGCGGCTGTTCGAGGACCTGCCGGGACTGCTGAGGGATTGCGCCACCCTTCTGTCGGATGACGCGTCGTTTCTTCTGCTGAACGCCTATGCCGCGCGAATTTCGGGCCTGTCGCTGGCGCACATGATGGCTGAGGCGACCGCGGATCGCGGCGGCACCATCGACTGGGGAGAGTTGGCACTGGCCGAGGATGGTCCTGATGGCCGCGCCATCGGCCTCAGTTTCTTCGCGCGTTGGTCGGCATGAGCGGCGACCGGCTGATCACCTCTCTAACCAATGACACCGTTAAGGCGGTACGCGCCCTCCATATGCGCAAGGAGCGCGAGACCACGGGTCGCTTCCTGGCTGAAGGACTGAAATTCATCGGTGAGGCGCTGGATCAGGGCCGCATCCCTCGCCTGCTCCTGGTCGGTATGGAAGCGCGCGAACATCCTATCCTCGACCGCGCGAAAGCCGAGACGCGCAAGGCCGGCGGCGAGGTCGTGATTGTCACCCACCCGATCCTTGAAAAGATCAGCCGGCGCGACAATCCGCAAACCGTGCTTGGGGTTTTCGATCAGATTTATACCCCGCTGTCGGCCATCGACCCCGCCTCGGCCCCGGCCTGGGTCGCCCTGGAGCAGGTGCGTGATCCCGGCAATCTGGGCACCATCGTCCGCACAGCGGATTCCGCCGGGTGCGGCGGCGTCATCCTGATCGGAGATTGCGTCGATCCTTATTCGGTGGAGGCTGTGCGCGCCACCATGGGCTCGGTCTTCGCCGTCGCTATCGCCCGTGCCACCCAGGCGGAATTTCTGGCCTGGCGTGAGCGCTGGCCGGGCAGCGTGATCGGGACCCGACTGGATGCGACCCACCGCTATCGCGATGCCGCGATCCAGCATCCGGCGCTCATACTGATGGGCAATGAGCAGGCGGGGCTGACCGACGCTCTGGCCGCCGCCTGCGACGTCAACGTCAAGATCCCGATGCGGGGTCGGGCCGACAGCCTGAACCTGGCCGTCGCCACGGGGATCATGGTCTATGCGGTGACCGACGCGGTCTGAGCCGACTAGGCATCCTCGAGCAGGACCACGCCGGGTGCGGATTTCAGGGCCCCGCGCAGTGCCCCGTCCAGACGATAGCGACCCGGCAATTTCATCTCAATTTCGCGTCGCCCTGCTGAAGGGGTGTCGATCGCGGCGATCAGGGCAACCTCTCCGCCCTTGCCATTCGCCCTGGCCCGCTCCAGCCGGCTTTTCAGCGCCTCGATCACGTCTGACGATTGCGCCGAGACATGCACTCTCAGACCCATGGCCCCATCGTCGATCAGGGTGTCCAGACGGCTGGCGTCATCGCCGAAGAAGCGCACCTCGCCGTCCGCGCTCTTGGCCCGCACCCGCACCATGATGGAGGCCCCGACCTCCAGCACCTCACGGCATTTACGCAGTTGCTCCGGCGGGAAAAGGCATTCGAACTCGCCGGTCGGGTCCGAGAAGGTGACGAAGGCGAACTTTTCGCCTGACTTGGCACTCGCCCGTTCCTGACGACGGCGCACAACACCCGCCATCATGAAGGCCTCGTGCCCGCTCTCCGCCAGGGCCGTGGCCTCGGCCACGAAGGTCACGCGCTTGCGTTTCAGCGCTGCCGCCATGTCCTCCAACGGATGGCCGGACAGATAGAAACCGACGGCCGACAGTTCCTGATCCAGCCGCTCCGGTCCCATCCAGGGCTCGACCGGTTTGAGGCGCGGCCGCGCCGCCCCTGCCTGGTCGCCTCCGAACAGCGACACCTGCGACGAGGCCCGTTCCGCCGCCACGCTCTGGCAATAGGCCATCAGGGTATCAGCCTGTTCGACCAGCTGGCGGCGGTTGGTGTGGAAGCTGTCGAAGGCCCCGGCGCGTGCCAGATTTTCCAACGCCCGCTTGTTCACGAACTTCGGATCGACCCGTTCGAGGAAGTCGAAAATGTCGGTGAACCGCCCACCGGTTTCGCGCACCTGCACCAGATGCTTCATCGCTTCCAGTCCGACGTTGCGAATGGCCCCCAGAGCATAAAGGACCGAGCCGACCTTGGTCCCGTCCGCCTGTTCGTCCCACGCCACGTCGAAATCAGCGGACGACCGGTTCACGTCCGGCGACTTCACCGGCACGTCGAACCGGCGGCAATCCTGATAGAAAACAGCCAGTTTGTCGGTATTGCTGAGATCGAGCGACATGGACGCCGCCATGAACTCGACCGGATGGGTCGCCTTCAACCAGCCGGTCTGGAAACTGATCAGGGCATAGGCGGCGGCGTGCGACTTGTTGAAGCCATAGCCCGCGAACTTGGCCACCAGATCGAAGATGGACCCGGACTGCGCCTCCGGCACACCCTTCTCGGACGCACCCTTCACGAAACGGGCGCGCTGGAAGTCCATCTCCTCCTTCTTCTTCTTGCCCATGGCGCGACGCAGAAGGTCGGCCTCGCCCAGCGAATAGCCCGCCAGGATCTGGGCGATCTTCATCACCTGTTCCTGATAGATGATGACGCCATAGGTTTCGGTCAGCACCTCGGTCAGGGTCGGGTGCAGATAGTCCACCTCCTGCCGGCCGAACTTGCGGTCGATATAGGTGTCGATCATCTCCATTGGGCCGGGCCGATAGAGCGAGATCAGCGCCGTGACCTCCTCGATGGAGCCGCAACGCATCTTACGCAGGGTGTCGCGCATGCCTTGGGATTCCAGCTGGAACACACCGACCGTCTGACCCGAGGCCATCAGCTCATAAGTCGCCGGATCGTCCAGCGGCAGGGCGTTCCAGTCGGGGGCGGCCCCGCGACGCTCCAGATACTGCCGCGCGCGATCCAGTACGGTCAACGTCTTCAGGCCCAGGAAGTCGAACTTGACCAGACCCGCCGCCTCAACCCATTTCATATTGAACTGGCTGGCCGGGATGGTCGAGCGCGGGTCCTGATACAGCGGTGCCAGTTCGACCAGCGGCCGGTCGCCGATCACGATACCGGCGGCGTGGGTCGAGGCGTTGCGGTACAGCCCCTCCAGCTCCAGAGCTGTCGACAGCAGGGTCGCCACCGAGGCCTCGTTGTCGCGCGCCTCGCGCAGGCGCGGCTCGATCTCGATGGCCTGGGCCAAGGTCACCGGATTGGCGGGGTTGGCCGGCACCATCTTGGCCAGTCGGTCCACCTGACCCAGCGGCATCTGTAGCACCCGGCCGACGTCGCGCAGCACGGCGCGTGCCTGAAGTGTGCCGAAGGTGATGATTTGGGCGACCCGGTCGGAGCCATAGCGGTCCTGAACGTAGTCGATGACCTCCTCGCGCCGCTCCTGACAGAAGTCGATGTCGAAGTCGGGCATGGAGACCCGCTCGGGATTCAGGAACCGCTCGAACAGCAGGCCGAACCGCAAAGGATCCAGATCCGTGATGGTCAGGGCCCAGGCGACCAGCGACCCGGCCCCCGATCCCCGCCCCGGCCCCACCGGGATCCCGTGCGTCTTGGCCCATTTGATGAAGTCCGACACGATCAGGAAGTAGCCGGGGAACCCCATCTGCTGGATGATCCCGACCTCCCATTCGAGACGGGTCCAGTAGTCGGCCTCGGGCGCGGCGGGCACGACCTGCTTCAGCCGCTCCTTCAGCCCCTCGCGAGCTTGATGCATCAACTCGTCGGGTTCCGACCGCCCCGCACCGGTGTCGAACCGCGGCAGGATGGGCGCACGCGTGGGGGCCAGGAAGGCACAGCGCCGGGCGATGTCGATGGTGGTGTCGCAGGCCTCGGGCAGATCGGCGAACAGCTCCCGCATGGCCGCCGCCGGCTTGAACCAGTGTTCGCCCGTGATCTTTCGCCGGTCGTCCTGGCCGACGAAGGCCCCATCGGCGATACACAGCAGGGCGTCATGCGACTTGGCCTGCGCGGCCTTGGCATAGTGGACGTCATTGGTTGCGACCAGCGGCACATCGTGGGCATAGGCCCAGTCGACCAGCCCGCGCTCGGCCTGCTGCTCGCTGGCCAGGCCGTGGCGTTGAAGCTCGACGTAAAAGCGGTCGCCGAACGCCGCCTGCATGGCCGACAGAGCCGCCTGACCTTCGGCGGCCTTGCCCTGGACGAACAGAGGATCGACCGGTCCGTCCGGCCCGCCGGACAGCAGCAATAGACCCTCGGAGTGCGCGACGACCTTGTCCCAGGGTACGCTGGGCTCGTCGGTCGCACCGGCATCGAGAAACGCGGATGACGACAGGGCCGACAGGTTCAGCCACCCGGCCTCGTTCTGGACCAGCAGAACCACGGTCGGCACCTTGGCCCAACGCTGATTGATCTGCCCGCCTATGCCGGTCACCGGCAGGGCGCAGCCCAAAATGGGCTGAACGCCTGCAGCCTTGGCCCCCTCGCTGAACTCCAGCGCTCCGAACAGATTGGCGCGGTCCGCGACTCCGACGGCCGGCATGCCCGCATCCGCTGCAAGGGTCGAGACCTTGCCTGCCTTGATCGCGCCTTCCAGCAGCGAATAGGCCGAACGGACCCTGAGGTGGACGAACTGGGCAGATGTCGTGGCGATGGCCTGGTTCTCCTTGAACAGGCCCATCTTACCGACTCACTGAATCAGATAGGCGGCCTGCCATGTCATCCAGACGAAGCCGCCGCACGACGCAAGCGACAGCATATCTCTCGTCCAACGCGCCATGATCTTGTCCCCAGGTTGAATGTTGCCTGTATGTTCTATGTTGCGGTTTTGTTCTCGTCAACCCGCATGGCGAAGATCATGGCGCGGGCGTAGGGTGCTGCGGACGCCGCCCTGCCCGCCCCTCGGCGGCAGGCGTCATGAAAGACAAGCACATGGCCAAGGGTCAGGTCCGCAGCAACAAGGAAGCTCGCAAACCGAAGGCGGAAAAGGCCAAGCCGCCCGTCAGCGTGGGCAGTTCGCCTTTCACCACGCCCCCGGGCAAGAAATAGGCCCGGTACGAGGATTCAGTACGCTTGGCTTTGCGCCGGACGCTCTTCCAAATGGCCGTCCTTCAGGGCGAAGACGCGGTCCATATGTCCGGCCAGCTCCATGTTGTGCGTGGCGATCAAGGCCCCGACGCCGGTCTGTTTGACCAGATCGTGCAGGGCCTCGAACACCGTCTGGCTGGTGGCGGGGTCCAGATTGCCCGTCGGCTCGTCGGCCAGCAGCAGACGCGGCCGGTTGGCCAGGGCACGGGCCACGGCCACGCGCTGACGTTCCCCGCCCGACAACTCCGACGGCTGATGCGTCAGTCGTTCGCCCAGACCCAGGCTGGTCAGAACCTCGTCGGCACGCTTCCGCGCCTGCGACAGGCCAACGCCTGCGATCCGCAGCGGCAGAGCCACATTGTCCCGCGCGTCGAACTCCGGCAGCAGATGATGGAACTGATAAACGAAGCCGATGCTGGCCAGACGGATATGCGTCCGTTCGCGCTCACTCAGATCCCCGACATCCGCGCCTTCGAAACGGATCTCGCCCGAGGTCGGACGCTCGAGCAGGCCCGCGGCATGCAGCAGCGACGACTTGCCCGACCCCGACGGACCGATCAGGCCCACGATCTCGCCCGGCATGATGTCCAGATCGACGCCTTTCAGCACCGTCAGTCCGCCCGACGCCGTCGGATAGGTCCGCGTCACATTGCGTGCGGAAAAGACGGCACCCTGGGGATAAGCCTGTGGACAGCTCTGTATGGTCGCATCCTGCGTCAGGGTTTCACTCATAGCGCAGGGCCTCCACCGGATCGAGCTTGGCCGCCTGCCACGACGGGATCAGACCCGCAACGCAGGACATGAAGGTGGACCACAAGGTGACCCAAAGCACGTCGAGCGGATCGACCAGAGCCGGCACGGCGTCCAGCATATAGACGTCCGCATCGAACAGCTTTGTCTGGAACACCCACTCCAGGAAATGCTGGATCGAGCCGATATTCAGGCAGAACAGCAGGCCCAGCGTCAGGCCCGTAATCGTGCCCGCGACGCCGATGGTCGCCCCGGCCATGAAGAAGACCCTCAGCATCGAAGACTGGCTGGCCCCGATGGTGCGCAGGATGGCGATGTCGCGCGTCTTGTTCTTCACCAGCATGACGATGCCGGAGATAATGTTCAGCGCCGCGATGGCGACGACGAGACCGAGGATGATCGACATCGCCACCCGCTCGACCTTCAACGCCCCCCAGAAGGCGGCCAGGCGATCGCGCCAGTCGGTGACGAAGGCCCCCGCCCCCGCTGCGTTCCGCACGGGCGCGATCATGGCACCGACCTCGTCGGGCTTGGCGACCTTGACGTCGATGACGTCCGAGACACCCTCCTTGCCGAAGAAAAGTTGGGCCTGTTCCTGGGGCATGAAGATGAAGGCGCGGTCGAAGTCCGCCGTGCCCGAGGTGAACAGCCCGCCGATGCGATAGCTTTTCTCCAGCCCGCCCAGATTGCCGAAGGCGCTGTCCGCACCGGTGGGCGAATACAGGGTGATGGCGTCGCCGACACGCAGGCCCATGCCCTCGGCCAGAGCCCGCCCGATGATGATGTTGTCCCCGCCGTATTCGCCCTGACCGAAGGTGCGGCGCGCCTCCGGGTCCAGGCTGTCATAGACATAGTTGAGCGAGCGCAGGTCGTCCGGGCGGATGCCCTTGACGATCGCTCCTGTGGTCATGCCACCGGCCCGCACCAGGCTCTGGGCCTCGATCATGGGCGCGGCGCTGATGACGCCCGGCACGGCCTTGATCCGTTCCAGGGCCTGCTCGCGGTTCGGATCGTTCAGGATCTGGCCCTGAACGTACATATGGCTGTTGAAGGACAGCATCCGGTCCAGCAGGGTCGAGCGGAACCCGGCCATGATGCTCATCACCACGATCAGGGCCATGACCGCCAGGGCAATGGCGACATAGGAGATGACGGCGATCATCGCGATTCCGCCTTCCTTGCGCTTGGCCCGCAGATAGCGGAGCGCCAGCCCGACTTCCCAGGCCGAAAACGGCCCGGCCGGCTTCGTGGTCTTGGCCACAACTGCATCGGTCATGCCAGCAGCCTCGAGATCGCTTCGTCCAGGGGCACGGACGTCTTCTCGCCGGTCGCGCGGCGCTTCAGTTCGACGGTGCCTTCGGCCAGACCCTTGGGCCCGATGGTCAGTTGCCACGGCACACCGATCAGGTCCGCCCGCGCGAACTTGCCGCCCGGACGTTCGTCGGTATCGTCATACAGCACATCGCGGCCAGCGGCTTCCAGACGATGCACGGCCTCTTCGCACGCGGCGTTCACCGCCTCGTCACTGTTGCGCAGATTGATCACTGCCACGTCGAACGGAGCAACGGCGTCGGGCCAGATGATCCCGCCGTCGTCATGGCTGGCCTCGATGATGGCCCCCAGCAGGCGCGACACACCGACGCCATAGCTGCCCATGTGGACCTCGGTGTCCTGACCGTCCGGCCCGGCGACCCTGGCCTTCATCGGGGCGGAGTATTTGGTGCCGAAGTAGAAGATATGGCCGACCTCGATGCCGCGCGCGGTCAGGCGGTCGGCTTCGGCCGTCTGCGTCTCGAACTGGCCGGCGTCGTGCATCTCCTCGGTTGCGGCATACAGGCCGATCCGCTCGTCGACGATGGCCTGCAGGTCGTCCCAGTCCACATCGCCACCCGGCGCCGGCATTTCGACCAGCTTGCGGTCGCAGAAGACCTGGCTCTCGCCCGTATCGGCCAGGACGATGAACTCATGGCTCAGGTCTCCTCCGATCGGCCCGGTGTCGGCCCGCATCGGCACGGCCTTCAGACCCATCCGCGCGAAGGTGTTCAGATAGGCCACGAACATGCGGTTATAGGCCTTGCGCGCCGACGCCTCGTCGATGTCGAAGCTGTAGGCGTCCTTCATAAGGAACTCGCGCCCACGCATCACACCAAACCGCGGACGCCGCTCGTCACGAAACTTCCACTGGATGTGAAACAGGTTCAGCGGCAGGGATTTGTAGCTCTTCACAAAGCCGCGGAAGATGTCGGTGATCATCTCCTCATTGGTCGGCCCGTACAGCAGTTCACGCTCATGCCGGTCGGTGATGCGCAGCATCTCCGGGCCATAGGCGTCGTAGCGCCCGCTCTCGCGCCACAAATCGGCCAGTTGCAGGGTCGGCATCAGCAGTTCGACCGCCCCGGCCCGTTCCTGCTCCTCGCGCACGATCTGCTCGATCTTGCGCAGCACCCGCAGACCCAGCGGCAGCCAGGCATAGATGCCGGCGGCCTCCTGCTTGATCATGCCCGCCCTCAGCATCAGCTGGTGCGAGACGATGGTGGCGTCCGAGGGCGCCTCTTTGAGCGTAGGCAGGAAGTAGCGCGACAGGCGCATGGGCGGAATCCGGCAATCAGTCAGGAAAGACCTGCTTTAGCCGGGCGACCGGGGCGAAAGCTAGGCCAGGCGATCAAACAGGCGGAGCCAGATCCGGCAGCGGCATCCAGCCGATGAAGACCAGCACCATCACCAGCAGCCAGATCAGGGCCGAAACCCAGGTCGTGGTGATGAATTTGCGCTTCAGGTTCGGGGTCTTGGGGGCTCCCCACTGTGTCCCGTCGGTCGGCGGCTCATGCACCTCCTGCGAGGTGCCCAGCGGCAGCACGGTGAACAACACCACCCACCAGCAGACCACATAGATGGCGAACATGGTGACAGGACCGATGGGCATCAGTGCGCTCCGTTCTCTGGCGTTTCCATCAGCTCGACCAGCACCCCACCCATATCCTTGGGATGCAGAAACAGGATCGGTGTCCCATGCGCGCCGATCCTCGGCTCGCCCGTGCCCAGGATGGTCGCGCCCTTCGCCCGCAGATCATCCCGCGCCGCCAGAATATCGTCGACCTCGAAACAGACGTGATGCTGCCCGCCCTTCGGGTTCTTGGCCAGAAAGCCGTGGATCGGCGAATCCTCACCCAGCGGCTCGATCAGTTCGATCTGGCTGTTGGGCAGGTCGATAAAGCACACCCTGACCCCCTGTGCCGGCAGCTCAAACGGCGCATGAGCCGTCCTCGCCCCCAGAAGGTCGCGATACATCGCGACACTGGTCTCGATGGAGGGCGTGGCGATACCGACGTGGTTCAATCTTCCAATCATCCCGCACCTTTAGCTGGTAGCGAAGCGCGGCAGAAGTCGGATGACGTGTCCGTGTCGCCGCAGCGCGCCGTCACTCCCCACCGGGATAGGCGAACGGATCACTTGCGGTCGGCCGCGTCGGCAGCGGCATGCGCGGCAGCGGCTCGTCAGAGTTGGCGGCACTCAGCAGGACGCTGGCCAGAATGACCGCCGCCTGACGCAGGTCGTCGGCCCGCAGATGGTCGTAGCTGTCGATCGAGGTGTGGTGCAGTCGGCTGCTGTAATCCAGCGGATCCTGGATGAACTGGAAACCGGGCACCCCAACCGTCTGGAAATAGACGTGGTCCGTCCCGCCCGAGGGTCGCAGCGACACGGTCGTGGCCCCCATGCTGGCAAAGGGTTCAAGCCACTTCTGCAGGATCGGCGCGGCGGCGACATTGCCCTCGGCGTTGATGCCCCTGATCTTGCCCGAGCCGTTGTCGAGATTGAAATAGGCCACCAGATCGTCGTGGCCCTCGCGCGGCTGGATCGGCCAGCGGGCGCGCCAGGTCTGGCTGTTGGGCAGGGATGCATCCGCCGCATCGCTCAGGGGCGCGCGCGTCGCCAGATGCCGGTCGACATAGGCCAGCGATCCCAGCAGGCCCTGTTCCTCACCGTTCCAGAGGGCGAACCGGATGGTGCGCTTGGGCCGCACACCCATGGTTCTCAGAATGCGTGCGGCCTCCATGACCACGGCACTACCGGCGGCATTGTCCACGGCCCCGTCGGAGGCGACCCAGCTGTCCAGATGCGCCCCGGCCATCACATATTCGCCCGACCGGTCAGAGCCCGGAATGTCGGCGAAGACATTGTAGGCATTGACGTCCTCGTCGTGGAACTGGACCTCGCTCATCAGCTCCAACTTCGGCGGGGTGTCGGTCAGGGCCAGACGCGCCAGACGGCGATAGTCTTCGGCGGCCAGTTCCAAGCCCGGCGTCCTGGGTGTCGCGCCCGCCTGATAGGTGTAGCCTGTGCCGTGCAGAAGGCCACCGTCCCTCTGTGACATGCGGACCATGGCGATAGCGCCTTCCTCCACCAGGAAGGCATCCAGCCGCATGGCGAAGTCGGCCCGACCGGATCGCGCAGCGCGCTCGGCCGCCTCCGGATCGTTGCGAGGCAGGACATAGGTGTTCCGGCCGGCCAGTTCCTCATCGGTCCAGCGGCGGAAGGCGGGCTCGGTCGGCTCCGAGCCGTTGTCAGGCCGGGTCAGCAGGACGATCTTGCCCCGCAGCTTGCCGCGCCATTGCTCGAACTGGCCGGGACTGGTGATCGGTGCCACGACGATGTCGCCCGAGATCACGCCGTTGGTGCCGGGCGTCCAGGCGATGGGGATGACCCGCAGGTCGAGCACCCGCGGCTCAGTCATGCGGGCACTGGACCGGACGATGGACCAGCCGCGCCCGAACTCGAACCCCTCGGTACGCACATTGGACAGGCCCCAGTCGCGGAACCTCTGCTGCGTCCACTGTTCCGCCTGACGCATCTGGGGCGAGTTGGTCATCCGCCCGCCGATCCGGTCCGTCAGATAGGCCGCCGTCTGCATGATCTCGGAATGGTTCAGTCCCTGATCGATGATGCGATTGACGGCGACACGGTCGACGTCCTGGGCCTGTACGGGCGCGGCGGCCAGGATGGCGATGGCGGATACGGCGGCGAGCAGACGCTTCATGAAACAGACCCCTTGAATCAGCAGGCCGTCATTTGGCGCATCGGACGTGGCCTCGCCAAGTCCCAAAGAAAAAGGGCCGGTGACGCCTCGCCACCGACCCTTCGTTTCCATCATTCAGCCTTGGGCTGAACCGATCAGTTGCCGCCCATCATGGAGGCCACTTCCGAAGCAAAGTCCGGTCCCTCGACCTTCTCGACGCCTTCGCCCAGCGCCAGGCGGACGAAGCCGGCCAGGTGCAGGCCGGGCGCGCCCAGTTCCTTGCCCGTGTCGGCGACCAGCTGTTCGATGGTCACATCAGGGTTCATGACGAACGGCTGTTTGATCAGCACCACGTCCTTCTGGAACTTGTTGATCTGGCCTTCGACGATCTTGGCGATCATGTTTTCGGGCTTGCCTTCTTCCTTGGCCTTTTCGGTCAGGACTTCGCGTTCCTTCTCGACGGCGGCAGGGTCCAGATCGTCCGTGTTCAGCGACAGCGGAGCCGTCGCAGCCACGTGCATGGCGATCTTGCGGCCAAGTTCGCGCAGGGCGGCCTTGTCGCCACCGCCGTGCAGGGCGACCAGCACGCCGATGCGGCCGACGCCGGGCGACACGGCATTGTGGACGTAGGAGGCGACGACACCCTCATCGACCGACAGGCGGGCGGCGCGACGCAGCTGCATGTTCTCGCCGACCGTGGCGATCAGGTTGGTTACCTCGTCCTGGACCGTCTTGCCGGCTTCCAGCTCGGCGCCGTGCAGGCCCTCGACCGTGGCGTGCTCCAGACCCAATTGAGCGAACGACTTGGCGGCGTTCTGGAACAGTTCGTTGCGGGCAACGAAGTCCGTCTCGGCGTTGAACTCGATGGCGGCGCCGACTTCACCGGCTCCGACTTCCTTGGACGCGACGGCGACCAGGCCCTCGGCGGCAACGCGGTCGGCCTTCTTGGCGGCCTTGGACAGGCCCTTGGCGCGCAGCCAGTCGATTGCGGCATTGATGTCGCCGTCGGTTTCCTGAAGCGCCTTCTTGCAGTCCATCATGCCGACGCCCGACTTGGCGCGCAGTTCCATGACGAGGGCGGCTGTGATCTCGGCCATTGTATAGCTCCTTGGGTATTCGAATGCGGGAACGGCCGGGCTGGTTTAGCCCGGCCGTATGTCAGTTTTCGCCGTCAGACGAAGGCGGCTCGATTCAGACCGCGGCCTTCTCGGTTTCGACGGCGTCGTTGGCTTCCGACGTGGCGGCCTGGGCGGCTTCGTCGGCAACGGCCGGCTCAGCGGCGGCTTCCAGTTCGGCGGCGACAGCCTCGGTGCCGGCCGGGGCGGCTTCGGCTTCAGCCTTGGGGGCCTTGGCTTCGCGCAGCATCGGCTCGTCCGGGTTGACGGCGGCACCCAGGTCCACGCCCGACTGCGAGGCACCGGCGGCCAGACCGTCCAGGACGGCGTCAGCGATCAGGTCGCAGTAGGTCTGGATGGCGCGGGCGGCGTCGTCGTTGCCGGGCACCGGATAGGTGATGCCGTCGGGGTCCGAGTTGGTGTCCAGGATGGCGATGATCGGGATGTTCAGCTTGCGGGCTTCCTGGATCGCGATCGCTTCCTTGTTGGTGTCGATCACGAACATGATGTCCGGCACCGAACCCATGTCCTTGATGCCGCCCAGCGACAGCTCCAGCTTGTCGCGTTCGCGGGTCAGGTTCAGCAGTTCCTTCTTGACCCGGCCTTCGCCGCCGGATTCCAGCAGGGCGTCCAGCTCGCGCAGGCGGGCGATCGAACCCGAGACCGTCTTCCAGTTGGTCAGCGTGCCGCCCAGCCAGCGGTTGTTCATATAGTATTGGGCGCAGCGCTTGGCGGCCTCGGCGACCGGATCGGCGGCCTGGCGCTTGGTGCCGACGAACAGCACGCGGCCACCCTTGGCGGCCACATCGCGCACGGCGACCAGGGCCTGGTGCAGCAGCGGTATCGACTGCGACAGGTCGATGATGTGGATGTTCGAGCGCGAGCCGAAGATGTAGCGGTCCATCTTCGGGTTCCAGCGGTGCGTCTGGTGACCGAAGTGCGCGCCGGCTTCGAGCAGCGAACGCATGGAGAATTCTGGCAGAGCCATGAGTGTAGTGTCCTTTATCCGATTGATCCGCCGCAGGCGCTGAAAGGCCAAATGGCCCTCGGAACGGTGCAAACCGGGATGTCTCCCCGACCTGCGCCACGCCTGCGTGTGAAGTGCGGGCGCTCTCTAGGCGCGATGGGGATAAAAGGCAAGCGTCACGTCCCGCGCGGCTTGGCTCGCGATGTGGCCTGGGCCGCCGCCGGGTCTTCAGGCCACGGATGACGCGGATAGCGTCCCCGCATTTCGGCCCGCACCGCCGCCCAGCTGCCAGCCCAGAAGCCCGGCAGATCCCTGGTGACCTGCACCGGTCGTCGCGCCGGCGACAGCAGGGCCAGGGTCAGGGGCACCGCTCCGCCACCCACGGTCGGGTGCGTGGTCACCCCGAACAGCTCCTGCACCCGAATATCCACCCGCGGCCCACCCTCGGCGGCATAGTCGATGGCGGTGGACCCCAGCGGCGTCTCCAGGCGCGCCGGTGCCAGCTCATCCAGCGCCCGGTGCCGGTCCCAGGGGATCAGCGCCTTCAGCCCCTGCTCCAGCGCCGTGTCCGCTATGGCAGACATCGACTGGACGCCATCCAGTAGCGGCCAAAGCCAGTCTTGCCGCGAGGTCAGCAGGGCCGCATCGGAAACGTCCGGCCAGGTCTCGTCCAGTGTATGCAGGAAGGCCAGCCTTGCGCGCAGCCCCACTGACCGCTCTCCCCACTTCAGACCCTTCAGACCGCCACGCTCGACCTGCTCGCGCAAGGCAGCGGTGATCGCGGCGCGGTCCGGCGGCCCCATGACCCGTTCGTCAACGACGATGGCCCCTATCCGACGGATGCGCCGCATGACCATCCGGCCCGACGGTTCCTGCACCAACCTGTCCTCGACAACAATCCGCGCCTCCAGATCGACGGGATCGACCGGGGCCGCCAACCGGATGCGATCGCGGGCGTCCCCTCCCCCCAGTTCGGCCACCGCCAGCCAAGGCTCCCGCGACAGCGTCTCGGTCGGGTCCAGGAACGCCCCGCGCCCGGAGGCCAGCAGCACCTCTCCGGGCTTGCCCCGCGCCTTGGCGACGCGCTCGGGAAAGGCTTCGGCCAGCAGCGCGCCGGCCTCTAGCTGGCCCGCCTGTGCCTTGCGCGCGACGACGTCTCGCTCCGCCGCTTTGGCCCAGCGAGCGACCAGCGTCATGGCGTCCCGGACCCGCGGAGATCGATCTCGCGCCAACCCTTGCAGCCGCTCGCCCAGATCGACGGCATTTCCACCCAGCCCCGGCTCGCTCAGCACTGCCGCGATCCGGGCCCCTAGTCCGGCGTCACCGGCATCGGCGGCCACGCAGACCATGTGCGCCAGACGCGGCGTCAGGGGCATGCGCGTCAGCCGTTGTCCGTGCGGTGTCAGCGCTCCCGACTCATCCAGCGCACCCAGCCGCCCCAGCACCGCTCGCGCCTCTGCGAATGCGCCCGCCGGCGGCATGTCCAGCAGCGCCAACCCTTGCACATCGGCCCGCCCCCATCGCGCCAGATCAAGCGCAAACCCGGTCAGATCCGCTTCCAGGATTTCTGGCCTTTGATGCGGTACCAATCCTCGCGTCTGCTCCTCATCCCACAGACGCAGACAGACTCCCGGCTCCGTTCGCCCCGCCCGCCCGCGACGCTGCTCGGCCGAGGACTTGCTGACCTTGACCGTCGCAAGTCGTGTCAGGCCGCTCGCCGCTTCGAAACGGGGAACACGAGACAGACCCGAATCGATCACGACCCGAACCCCTTCGATGGTAAGGCTGGTCTCGGCGACCGAGGTGGCCAGCACGACCTTGCGCTGTCCCGGTGCCGCCGGTTCAACGGCCTTGTCCTGCGCCGCCCGCTCCAGCCCGCCGTACAAAGGCACTACATCGACCGCTGGCTCGCGCAGTCGCTCGGACAGCCGTTGAGCGGTGCGATGGATCTCGCCCTGCCCCGGCAAGAAGACCAGAATCGAGCCCGCCTCGTCGCCCAGCGCCTGGACAACCGCCCGGGCCACCGCATCCTCCAGTCGCTCGGCCGGATTGCGACCGAGGTACCGCGTCTGGACGGGATGCATCCGTCCTTCCGCCTCGATTACGGGCGCAGCTTTGCCGTCCGTCCCCGCCAGCAGGCGTGACACGCCCGCGATATCCAGTGTCGCCGACATGACCAGCAGCCTCAAGTCATCACGCAGAATGGTCTGGCTCTCGCGCGCCAGGGCCAGCCCGAGGTCCGCATCCAGGCTGCGTTCGTGAAACTCGTCGAACAGGACAGCCCCGACGCCTTCCAAGCCGGGGTCGTCCAGAATAATCCGCGTGAAGACGCCTTCGGTGATGACCTCGATCCGCGTCTTGGGCCCGATCCGGCGTTGCAGTCGGGTGCGATAGCCGACGGTCTCGCCCGCCGGCTGCCCCAGCGTCGCCGCCATCCGCTCCGCCGCCGCCCGGGCCGCCAGCCGGCGCGGTTCCAGCACAAGTATCCGACGGCCCTCCAGCCATGGCTCATCCAGCAGAGCCAGCGGCACCACGGTCGTCTTGCCTGCACCGGGCGGTGCGGCCAGGACCACGGCATTGTGGGCCACGAGCGCGGTTTTCAGCGGCTCCAGAACGGCGTGGATAGGCAGAAGGGTCATGCGGCTCGACAGATTCGAGGTGCGCCACGCGCATCTTCGATGTGGTTTAGACGCCTCTACCGGCTTCACGAAAGCGTCGTCTGGCCTTCACCATTCCTAAACCGCGTTGCCAGCGCGGTCTTGCACCGCTAGCGTCCGCGCCATTGGAGGTGGCCCGGGGAGGGTTCGCCGTAGTATCAGGGGGCGAGACTCTATGTCCGCAGAAGGGCTTCGGCCAAAGGGGAACCGCCTGTTCCTCAGAAAATCCATTAGCCAGATCCAAAAAGAAGCCGCCAAGAGCGAGCTGAAACGGACGCTGGGCCCTATCAACCTCATGAGCCTGGGCATCGGTGCCATCATCGGCGCCGGCATCTTCGTTCTGACCGGACAGGTGGCCTCGGCCCATGCCGGTCCAGCGATCATGTTCTCCTTCGTGCTGGCCGGCATCGCCTGCGCGCTGGCGGGCCTGTGCTACGCCGAACTGGCCTCGACCATGCCAGTGTCCGGCTCGGCCTATACCTATGCCTATGGCACAATGGGCGAGGTCTTCGCCTGGATCATGGGCTGGCTACTCGTGCTCGAATACGGCGTCGCGGCCTCGACCGTGGCCGTCGGCTGGTCCGGCTATGTCGTATCCATCCTGACTGACTTCGGTATCAGCGATACGCTGTTCCCAACGATACAGTACGCCGGTGGCGAGGGGCCTCAGTGGGCCACGCCCCTGGTCCAGTATGTGACGGGCGAAGGCGGCTCCAGCTTCCCGATGACGGGCACCTTCAACCTGGTCGCCGCCATCGGCATCGCCGCGGTCTGCAGCCTGCTGGTGCTGGGTGTGTCGGAATCGGCCAACATCAACAACGCCATCGTGGTCATCAAGATCATCGTCCTGCTGACCTTCATCCTGGTGGGCGTGCAGTACATCAACCCCGCCAACTGGGATCCCTTCATCCCGGCCACGCCCGAGGGCGGCACTTGGGATCAGTTCGGCGTCGGCGGCATCTTCCGCGGGGCGTCGATCATCTTCTTTGCCTATGTCGGCTTCGAGGCGGTTTCGACCGCTGCGGCCGAGGCCAAGAACCCGTCCAAGGATGTGCCTGTGGGCATCCTGGGCGCCCTGGTGGTCTGTACGCTGATCTACATGGCCGTCGCGGCCGTCATGACCGGCGTCGTCCCCTACCTGGAGCTGGCCTCGCCCGCGCCGATCGCCGTCGCCATCGACCGCATGGGCCTCGAGTGGGCCGACCTGCCGATCACCACCCCGGACGGCAGCCCGCTGAACGCCATCAGCTTCCTGATCAAGATCGGTGCCATCACCGGCCTGTCTTCGGTCATGCTGGTTCTGTGCTACGGCCAGACGCGCGTCTTCTACACCATGGCGCGTGACGGCCTGCTGCCCAAGGCCTTCGCCGTGATCCATCCTAAGTTCCGCACCCCCTGGATCGGCACCATCCTGCTGGGCATCGTGATCGCGATCGCGGCGTCCTTCCTGCCGATCTCCATCCTTGGCGACCTCGTATCGCTGGGCACGGCCAGCGCGTTCGCCATCGTCTGTCTGTCGGTGATCATGCTGCGCATCCGTCACCCCGAGATGGAGCGGCCGTTCAAGGTTCCGGGCGGCATCTTCACCGCCGTCCTGGGCATCATGGCCTGCGCGGCCCTGGCCGGTCTGAACTTCATCCCGATGGTTCAGCACGCCCTGAATGACAACCCGCTGCCCCTGACCATCCTGGGCATCTACGCGGTCGTCGGGGCCGTGGTCTACATCGCCTACGGCTACTGGAACTCCAAGCTGGCCAAGGGCATCGATATCACCGAGGAGACCACAATGACCTCTCCGGCCGCCGCTCTCGGCGAAGGTGTCGACAACCAGAAGGACTGATCTCTTCAGTCCAATCGATGAAGCAAAGGCCCGGGAGCGATCCCGGGCCTTTCGCTTTTGCGCGGCATCGCCTAGAGGCTGTCTCCAGAACCTATGCGGATGTGGCGGAACTGGTAGACGCACTGGATTTAGGTTCCAGCGCCGCAAGGCGTGGAGGTTCGAGTCCTCTCATCCGCACCATCTTTGTCGCCCTATCGCAGATCGTGCGGCGATCCGCTGCTTGAGGGCCAAGATGCTGAACCCCCGACGATGTCTTCGCTAAATTCCGGCGCCCATTATTGTTCTTGTTTTGTTCCGCCGCTCTGCTAACTTCTCTCCATGGCAGAGGCGGCAAAGGGACGAGGGGCGCGGTCGAATGCGACCGGGCGGTTCGAACCGGAAACCGTCCAGGCCTTCGATGACGGCTGGACCGATCAGGATGCCGAGGCGGTGCCCCTGCGCACCATCCTAACGCCCGAGCACGCCCGAACAATCATCGCCAGAAACACCAGTCCGGACATCGGTTTCGACCGGTCCATCAATCCCTACAAGGGCTGCGAACATGGCTGCATCTACTGCTACGCCCGTCCGTCCCATGCCTACATGGGCCTATCCCCGGGCCTGGATTTCGAGAGCCGACTGTTCTGGAAACCCGAAGCGGCGCGTTTGCTGGAGCAGGAGTTCACCCGCCCCCGCTACGTCTGCAAACGCATCCATATAGGCGGCAACACCGACCCCTATCAGCCGGTCGAGCGCGAGCTGAAGTCCACGCGTGGCGTACTGGAGGTGCTGCAGCGATTCCGCCATCCGTTCAGCATCATCACAAAATCGGTGCTGATTGCGCGGGACGCCGACATCCTGGGTCCGATGGGTCGGGACGGCCTGGCTTCGGCGTTCGTTTCAATCACCACACTGGATCGCGGCCTCGCCCGTGCCATGGAGCCGCGTGCCTCCACCCCTGCCAAGCGGCTGGAGGCCATATCGCGCCTGGCTGAGGCCGGGGTTCCGGTCGGTGTCGGCTTCGCCCCCGTCATCCCCGGCCTGAATGACCATGAACTGGAAGCCGTGCTGGAGGCTGCCGCCAAGGCCGGGGCCACGACCGCCATGTATGTCGCCCTGCGCCTGCCCTTGGAGATCAAGGACCTGTTCCGCGAATGGCTGGCCGACGCCCGCCCCGATCGGGCCGCCCGTGTCATGTCCCTGATTCGCCAGACGCGCGGTGGCCGCGACTACGATCCCGACTGGAACACCCGGATGAAGGGCACCGGTCCCGTCGCCGACCTGATCGCGACCCGGTTCCGTGCCGCCGTCAAACGTTACGGTCTGGACGCGCCACGCCATCAGTTAGACGAAAGTCAGTTTCGCGTGCCGTGTGAAGCGCGTTCACAACGCGATCTTTTTCTAGATGCGTGAAGATGCGTTCATCGGATTGTGTGCCTTGAAAAGTTTCATTAGCCAGTGGCTGTGAACCTCAAGCTCCATCCAGTCACCATCTTCTGTGGCGACTAGGTCCATCCCGATTAAAGAAGCGCTCCATGAAATCTCCAGCCGCGCCGAAACATCTGCGGGAGTTGGAGGATCAGAGCATCCAGATATTTCGCGAGATTGTCGCTGAAACTCGTAAACCGGTGATGCTCTATTCCATGGGGAAAGACTCTGCAGTCATGTTGCATCTGGCCAGAAAGGCCTTCTTTCCTTCGCCGCTTCCGTTCCCGCTTCTTCATGTGGACACAACCTGGAAGTTCCGGGCCATGTATTCAGAGCGTGCTCGTCTTGCTTCGCAACCGGACGTCGAACTGATAGTTTTCACTCACCAGGAAGCTAGCGACCTCGGTATCAATCCCTTTGACCACGGCGCGGACCGCCACACCGCCATGTGGAAGACGGAGGGATTGAAGCAGGCGCTCACCCACTACGGCTTCGACGCAGCCTTTGGCGGAGCAAGACGCGATGAAGAAGCGTCTCGCGCCAAAGAGCGTATTTGCTCGTTTCGCGGTGAGGATCACCAATGGGATCCGCGTCATCAGAGGCCCGAACTCTGGTCCCTGTTTAATACTAGGAAGCGAGCAGGCGAAAGTCTCCGGGTCTTTCCGTTGTCGAACTGGACGGAGATGGACGTCTGGGAATACGTAAAATGGGAAGCAATTTCGGTCGTTCCTTTATATTTCGCGGCAGAGAGACCGGTAGTCGAGCGGAATGGTGCGTTGATAATGGTCGACGATGATCGCTTTCGTCTCAATCTTGGCGAAATCCCGATTATGCGGTCAGTCCGCTTCAGAACTCTGGGCTGCTATCCCTTGAGCGGAGCGATCTTGAGCCGTGCCTCGAATGTCGAATCCATCATCCTGGAAATGGCGGAGGCAAAAACATCTGAACGCCAGGGCCGGCTTATCGACCACGATGCTGCGGCTTCGATGGAGATGAAGAAGCGACAGGGTTATTTCTGATGTCGGCTGAACGAGATAGAACGGTCGGCAACCCTGACGACCAATCAATACTGCGATTCATAACGTGCGGCTCGGTCGACGATGGCAAGTCCACCTTGATTGGCCGTCTCTTCTACGATGCAAATGTGATTCATAGCGATCATCTGATCACGCTGGGAACCGATAGTCAGCGATACGGCACTACTGGAAATGAAGTCGACTACGCACTGCTAGTCGATGGCCTTGCTAGCGAGAGAGAGCAAGGCATTACGATCGACGTAGCGTATCGTTATTTCTCGACCCGGAACCGGAAATTCATCGTCGCTGATACCCCCGGGCACGAGCAATACACCCGAAACATGGTGACGGGAGCATCTACAGCCGATGCCGCGATCGTTCTGGTCGATGCTCGCAAGGGGCTTCTGACTCAGACACGCAGACACGCCTATCTGGCCTCATTGCTCGGCGTTCGTCATCTCATTCTTGCTGTCAACAAGATGGATCTGGTCAGTTGGTCATCGAGCGTTTTTGATCGAATTGCTGCCGAATTCACAGCTTTCAGCGTGGATCTAAAATCGACATCAATCCACTGCGTGCCCATAGCGGCCATCTCAGGTCACAACCTTGTTTCCAGAGGTAGCGATTTGTCTTGGTATGAGGGGCCGACATTGATGTGTCTGCTCGAAAGCCTTGACGTACGCGCATCCGCTTCCTCCGCCCCCTTTCGGCTGCCGGTTCAGTGGATCAACCGACCTAACCAGGATTTTCGGGGGTATGCGGGCGTAGTGGCCGCCGGTTCTATCAGGCCGGGTGATGAAGTAGTGGCTTTGCCCTCCGGTATCAGCGCGAGGGTCGATCGCATCGTTACGGCTGACAGAGATCTGAATGAAGCCACCACAGGCCAATCTATCACTGTAACGCTGACCGAAAATATAGATGTCTCGCGGGGAGATGTGCTCAGCAGTCGCGATCATCCCGCTGTCCTGGCCGACCAGTTCGACTGTACCGTGATATGGCTGAGCAATGAGGCCATGTTACCTGGACGCCGATATCTCATGAAGATTGGCACGCGCGTCGTGGATGCTGCCATATCTCAACTTAAATACAGGCTGGATGTAAACACATTGCAGCATAATGCCGCGAAGAGGTTGAAGCTGAATGAGGTAGGCGTTGCCAATATTTCTTTGAGCAGTCCAGTCGCTTTCGAGTCTTACAAGGAAAACCCAGCGCTTGGCGGATTCATACTGATAGACCGCTTATCCAATGAGACAGTGGCTTGCGGCTTGATCAACTTCGATCTGCGCCGTTCTCACAGTATATCCACGCAGCCGGTCGCTATCGACAAACATGCGCGTGCCGCAATCAAAAATCAGAAAGGTCGCGTGGTGTGGCTGACCGGATTGTCAGGAGCAGGAAAGTCGACGATTGCTAATCTGGTTGAGCAGGATTTGCATAAATTGGGCCGCCATACCTATCTCCTTGATGGAGATAACGTCCGACTTGGGTTGAACCGCGATCTGGGTTTCAAGGATGAGGATCGCGTCGAAAACATTCGACGGGTTGCAGAAGTATCCCGTCTAATGATCGATGCCGGATTGATCGTTATTGCCAGCTTTATTTCTCCTTTCCGTGCCGAGAGAGACACGGCACGGCAGTTGTTAGAGGATAACGAGTTCGTCGAAGTTTATATTTCGACGCCGCTTGCCGTCGCTGAAAAACGTGACGCCAAGGGGCTCTACAAGAAGGCGCGCGCTGGAGAACTTAAGCATTTCACGGGTATCGATAGCCCTTACGAGGTCCCGATCGCACCAGAAATCGTGATCGACACGGCGGTTACTTCTGCGAAAGATGCGGCAATCCAAATAGTGCAATACATTGAGCGAACATGTGTCTGATAGGCTATATTGACAGAGCCTAACCAATTAAGTTTCATGAGTTGCGGTATTGTAAAACTAACTTGCTATAACTCTGATGTGGGCGGACCGGTAATGAACACTACTAATTTAACAGCTTGGGCACCTCGTGCGCTTAGCCTTTTCCGTGTCGTCGCGGGTCTGCTTCTGCTTCAACATGGGACGCAGAAAATCCTGCATTTTCCGCCGGGCGGTCAGGGCGGCGGCATCGACTTATCGACCCTCGCCGGATGGTCCGGACCGATCGAACTGGTCGGGGGCATACTGATCATCCTGGGCCTGTTCACGCGCGGGACGGCCTTCCTCCTGTCTGGCTTCATGGCTGTGGCCTACTGGATGGTCCATGCGCCCCAGAGCCCCTACCCCATCGTCAATCAGGGCGAGTTGGCAGCGCTCTACTGCTTCGTCTTTTTCTATCTGATCTTCGCCGGACCGGGCGAATGGGCGATCGACAATCTGCGCGGCAAGCGCCGCCGCTGACCGGATCGCCGCCGCCAGTACGTCTGGCGGCGGCATGCGGCGTCTTTAGCCGAACAGCTTCTTGGCCACCTCGGCGATGTGGCGGCCCTGGTAGCGGGCACCGTCCAGTTCGTTCTTGCTGGGCAGGCGCGAGCCGTCGCCATTGGTGATAGTCGTGGCCCCATAAGGTGAGCCGCCCGTGATCTCGTCGTTCCGCATCTGACCCTGGAAGGAATAGGGCAGACCGGCCACCAGAATGCCGTGGTGCATCAGCGTCTGGATCATGCCGATCAGGGTCGTTTCCTGCCCGCCGTGCTGGGTCGCCGTGGCGGTGAAGACGCCGCCGACCTTGCCCACCAGCTTGCCCTGGAACCACAGCCCACCCGACTGGTCCCAGAAGTTGCGCATCTGCGAGGCAACCGTGCCGAAGCGTGTGCCGGCCCCGACGATGATGGCGTCATAATCGGCCAGATCCTCGACCTTGGCGATGGGCGCCGACTGATCCAGCTTGTAGCCGCTCGATTTGGCCAGCTCGTCCGGCACCGTCTCGGCGACCCGCTTGATGTCGACCGTGGCCCCTTCAACCGATCGCGCACCCTCGGCGACCGCTTCGGCCATGGTTTCCAGATGGCCATAGGTGGAATGATAAAGGACCAGAACCTTGGGCATTTCGCTCTCCGCTTGGACGGCGCGCCAATCCGCAACCGCATCAGTAGCGGATATAACCCTGCCCTTTTGGATTTCAAGCCATGCGGTGAGGCAATGGGCAGACGCGTTGGTAGAAAGCCTGATCTGCCGGTGTTCGTTCCCCGCGTGACAGCCGAAAGCGATGCTCGACGACCATGGCCTGCTGTTCGATATTCAGGACGTCCCAACTACAGTCGTCGCTGACCGCGTACCGATAGGATGCCGCGCCGTCCCCGGCATTCAGCTTGGCCACCAGAAGGTTGACCCCTGTCTGGGCTTGCCAGACGTGGACGAGTTCATGGACCAGCACGGCCTGAAGCCTCAGCGGGGCTTTGGCGAAGTCGCGGGGGAGTTGCCGCGCCGGCCAGGCGATCCAGTCGCGGCCAAACCATCGGCCGGGCACGAAGGCGCGATCGAATGGCCAGGGCGTCGGGAAGAACCGCACCCTCTCCAGATCGACCGCATCGCCCAGCGCGTCCCGCGCCAGCCGCTGTTCCTCTGCTGTCAGGCCACGGATCATGGCGCGCCGCTTTCGCCGGTCGGGCCGATCCATTCCCAATGCCAGGGCTCGAAGGCGTAGGGCACGAAGCCGAAGCGGCGGGCATTGCGGACCAGCCACATATAGGTCTGGGTCTGGCTCATATGCTGGCGGCTGGCCGGACTGGTATTGTCGACGCCCAGACCCGGAGCCTGACCGACATAGAGGTCGACCGCCGTGCCGGTGCGATGGGCCGAGCAGACCGCGCGTCTCAGGCCATCGCAATTGCCCTGGGCCGCGCAGCGGGCGGCGTCAGCCTCCGGATCGCGGAAGCCGGAGAAGATCTGCAGCAGTTCGGGATTGGCCGCGACCTCGGGCACCTCGCGCCGCGCGGCCTGGACCATCCGGCGATAGGCGACCAGCACGTCGCGGCGCAGCAGCCGGGTCAGGCGGTCGGCATGCTCCTCCTCCTCGACCAGATAGCCGAGTTCCGACAGGGGCGGCGGGGCCGGGCACGGCTCTCCCCTCACCCGCGCCATGATGAAGGGGCGACGCTCCTGCCAGACGCCCTTGAAGACCTGAAAGATGGCGTCGTCGAAGATGCCGTTGGCGATCAGGCCGCGCTGCGATTGAAATCGGGCCAGGGCCTGGGCAAAGCGAACGGTGCCGACGTCGCAGCGGGTGCCGATCTCCTGCTGGATCAGGGGCACATAGGTCTGCCACCCCCACTCCATCTGGTTGAAGGGGGTCCACTCCAGCGAGTTGACCGAGATGAAGTTGGCGAAGGCCGCGCCGTCCCAGTCGGGAGAGGTCGCCTCGCAGGCCTCGGCCTGATCGCGCGCCTGGGCTGCGACCGGTTGGGCCGCAAAGATCAGACAAAGGGCAGCCAGAAGGCCGGGCACGAGACGAGTCCACATGGCAGGCATGCTGACTCCAGGCCTGTGGCGGCGGCAAGGCCATTTCCGCGCCGCCGGTGACGAAAGCGTCACCGCCCGTCTCGCGCCCTGCCCGCAAAGGCGGCATGGTGCGACAGGCCGATTCACCGGCTTTCCAGATGGACCCGTCCATGACCGACGCCACCGTCGTCTCCCCTGCCGCCACAGCCGCCGCGCCGCGTCGCAGCAATGGCGTTCTGGCCGCCTTCTCCGCTGCCTGCCTGCCCTATGCGGCGCTGGGCCTGCCGGTCTATGTGACTCTGCCGGAGTTCTACGCCAGCCATATAGGCGTAGATCTGGCCGTGGTCGGGTTGATCTTTCTGATCATCCGAATGGCCGACATCGTCGTCGATCCGGCGTTGGGCATGGTCATCGACCGAACCCATAGCCGCTTTGGCCGCTATCGCCTGTGGATGGGGCTGGCGGCGCCGGTGCTGATGCTGGCGGTGGGGATGCTGTTCATGGCGCGGCCCGGAGCGGGACCGGCCTATCTGACCATCTGGCTGGTGGTGCTTTCGCTGGGCTTTTCGGTCAGCCTGCTGTCGCAGGTCAGCTGGGCCTCGGCCCTGTCGAGCGACTACAACCAGCGCTCGCGCATCTATGGCTGGTGGCAGACGGCGAACATCATCGGCGTGCTGGCGGTCCTGCTCGTGCCTGTGCTCGTCCAGAACATGGGCTGGGGCGACTATGCGCGGGCGGTGCAATGGCAGGGGTGGTTCATCATCGTCACCCTGCCCGTCTCGCTGGCCATCACCTTTGCCTTCACGCCCGAGCCGCCGCCTGGACCTGCGACCGCCGCCGAGACGCGGTTCGGCTATCTGGCCCTGTTCAAGCGGCCGGTGATCCAGCGGCTGCTGGCGGCGGACCTGGCACTGGGCATCGCGCGGGGCGTGGTCGGGGCGCTGTTCTTCTACTTCTTCGAGGCGGCGCGGGGGTTCGAGCGGGCGGAGACCTCGATCCTGCTGCTGGTCTATTTCGTCTTCGGCCTGTTCGGAGCCCCGGCGTGGAGCTGGCTGGCGGTACGGCTGGGCAAGCACAAGGCGCTGATCTGGGCCTGCGTCTATTTCGCCGTCACCCTGATGTTCGCGGCCTTCCTGGCCCCTGTGCTGGTCGAGCCGGCACGGTCCGCGCTGGAGGGCATGACCGGCAATCCGGCCCCCTATACCGACCTGCTGATGGCCGGGGCGATGGTGGCGCTGGTGGGGCTGGCTTTCGCCTCGGGCGACCTGCTGCTCCGGGCCATGATGGCGGACGTCAGCGATCAGGTGCGGCTGGATGACGGGGCGGACCGGACCGGCCTGCTGTTCTCCATTCTGACGGCAACGTCGAAGCTGGGCTATGCTGTGTCGGTCCTGACGTTTGCGGGCCTGCAGATGGCCGGGTTCGATCCCGGTCTGGGCGGTCAGAACTCTGGCCCGGCCCTGATGTGGCTGCAGATCATGTTCGCCGGCCTGCCCGCGCTTTGCCTGCTGCTGGCGGCGGTGGCCCTCCATCGCTATCCGCTGGATCAGGCGCGCCACGCCGAGATCCGGGCGGCTCTGGACGCGAAGGCCCAGGGATGAGCACCCCCATCGACCGCCTGAACGCCATCATGGCCCGGCTGAGGGCCCCCGTTGGCGGCTGTCCGTGGGACGTGGAGCAGACGTTTGCCACCATCGCCCCCTATACGATCGAGGAGGCTTATGAGGTCGCCGACGCCATCGAGCGCGGGGCCTATGACGACCTGAGGAGCGAGCTGGGCGACTTGCTGTTCCAGGTGGTCTTCCACGCCCGGATGGCCGAGGAACAGGGGCTGTTCGTCTTCGACGACGTCGCCAACGCCATGGCCGACAAGCTGGAGCGGCGCCATCCGCATGTCTTCGGCGATGAGGCAGCCAAGGCGGACGGGGTGGCCCAGAAGGCGCGGTGGGAGGACATCAAGGCGGCCGAGCGGTTGGCGAAGGCGCAGCATGGGGTGCTGGATGACGTGCCGGTCGGCCTGCCCGCCCTGGCCCGCGCGGCCAAACTGACCAAGCGGGCGGCCCGCGTCGGCTTCGATTGGCCCTCGACCGACGAGGTCTTCGACAAGCTGGACGAGGAGGTCGCCGAACTGCGGGCCGAGATCGCCGCCGGCGACCTGGACAAGGCGCGCGAGGAGATGGGCGACCTGCTGTTCGTCGTCGCCAACCTGGCGCGCAAGCTGGGGGTCGAGCCCGAGGATGCCCTGCGCGGGGCCAATGCCAAGTTCGTGCGCCGCTTCGGCTTCATCGAGGCGGAACTGGCGAAGGATGGACGGACGCCGGAGCAGAGCGATCTGGCCGAGATGGACGCCCTGTGGGACGCGGCCAAGGTGGCGGAGCGGGGGTAGCCTCGTCTGCTCAGCTTACACTTTGGACTCCGGAAAAACCGGGTGCAAGGAGTCCAATTCTTGAGGTTCAGCCTCTGAGCCTTCGGCCATCGCATTCAGATCGTTGGTGTTTTCGTCTTCCGCCGCGAACAGGGTCAGGGGGTCGCGGTTGGACTCGAGCTGTGGGGTCACGATGTCTGGCAGCTCGGCCATGACGTGGGCGCGGGCCTTGTCCGCGAGGCGGTCGTAGACGCGCAGCCAGGTCGAGGCCTCGGACGCACGGCCCGTGCCCAGGGCGCGGCGGATGTTCAGAAAGGCCTCCTGGGCCAGGTCGGCGAAGCTGACGGCGTCGTCGGGATGGTATTCGCCGGGCTCGGGCGGGGCGTCACAGGTCGGCTGATCCATCCGCCGCCAGCCCCCGACCCGCGCATGCAGCCGGAACGAACTGAGCGACATGCCGTACCGCTGACAGATATGCGTCGCCTTCACGCCCGCCAGATACTCCCGCCGCGCATGATCCCAGACGTTACCGCCGTCCTCATCGTAGTCGGCGGGATTGATTTGCGTGCTCATCGACATGGGACGCAGTCTGGCATGCGGGTACGTCAGAAACGGTCGCGTCAGCGCAGGATGACGACGTAATTCATGTCCGCAAGGTCTAAAGGCGGATTATCTTCCTTGCGAGGGCCGGGCCTGCAGGAGCCAGAGTCAGGACCGCCCGTCGGTACCGATCGGTTCGACATCAGGATCGGCTGCAACCGAATCGGTCTCGCGCCGACGGCTGGCCAGCCCTAGCACGATCGCCGCTCCCAGCGCCGATAGGATCGAACCGCCGATGACACCCAATTTGACCTCGATCTGCTCAGGCGAATCGACCGCCCCGGGGAAGGCGAGGACGCCAATGAACAGGCTCATGGTGAAGCCCACGCCACAGAGCATCGAGATCCCGTAGACCTGCATCCAGCTGGCCCCGGTCGGCCGCGCACCGATCTTGAATGCCGACGCCAGCCAGGCCATCCCCATCACGCCGATCTGCTTGCCGACGAACAGCCCTAGCGCGATCGCGATGACCAGCGGAGCGAACGCCTGATCCATGGACAGTCCGGCGAATGACACCCCGGCTTTGGCAAAGGCGAAGAGTGGAAGGACCAGGAAGGCATTCCAAGGATGCAGATCGTGCATCGCTTCCTTGAGGGGGCTTTGCAGGTCCTCCTTGCGTGCGGCGATCGGAACGATCATCGCAAACGCGACGGCCGTCAGCGACGTGCTGATCCCGGACAACACCGTCAGATACCAGACCAGCGCAAAGCCCAGGACCCAGAAGGGGGCGGGGACGCGGAAGCGGTGGGCAACCAGACCTCCTGCCACCAGAAAGCCGAGGGTCGCGAACAGAGGCGTCCAATTCGCGCCGTCGCTGAACAGTACGGCGATCAGGGCGATTGCCCCGAGATCATCCACGATTGCCAGCGTCAGCAGAAACACGCGGAGCGATGACGGAAGGCCCTTGCCCACGAAGGCGAAGATGGCCAGCGCGAACGCAATGTCGGTCGCCAGCGGAATAGGCCATCCTTGATGGGGTGCGCCGATCAGGCCGGACAGCAACAGGTAGACGGCGGCAGGTCCTGCCATGCCGCCGATAGCGGCAAAGACGGGTGTGGCCAGCTTGCGTGGATCACTGAGTTCACCACGCATGATTTCGTATTTGATCTCCAACCCCACCACGAGGAAGAAGATCGCCATCAGCCCTTCCTTGATCCAGTCCGAGATCGTCAGGTTCAGTTGCAGCGGGCCGACACGAAGAAGGTGGTAGCTTTTCAGCCACGCGAAATAGTCTGCGGACCACGGTGAGTTCGCCACTACGACCGCAGCAATGGCGGCCAGCGCCAGCGCCATGCCCGATGCAGCCTCTGTCTTCAGGAAATCAATCGTCAGTTTGCGCGCCACGGCGGCCTCCGGTGAAGGTGGACAGTCGTGACGCCAGGTTATCGACGGGCGTCTGACCGGTTTCGCCAAGGAGGCGCCGGCCTGGTCCGGAGGACCTGATGGCTGCTGGATACACTAAAGCTATCGAAACCCGGATCAACCTGATGCGGCCGGTTCACCGATCAAACCGGCGTTATCGGAGTAAGCGCATCAGCCGTGGAGCAATGGTCGAGCTTGACCTGTTCGATCACGCCGACCTCACCCAGGCTTGATCGCGGTTACAAGCTCCCGGGGCAACCGTCACCGTTCAGCCGGGTTGGTTCGGGGTACCGAAAACAGAATGGAGGTCGCCATGTCCGATCCGGACACGTCCAAAAAGGCAGCCCAGGTGGAGCCCTCAAGGTTTGCCTCAGAACTGAAAGCTGAGGCCAAGTCCAGCGACAATCCGGCCCCCGGCCAAACCCCAAACGAGGGCATGAACCCGACGCCGAATGGCTCGATCGCCCCGTCCGGTGCATTCGATGCCGAAGGTCAGCGGCCTGTGCTCGAGAGATCCCGCAAAGCGCGCTGAGCCAAACCCAAACGCAATCAACTCGGAGACATCATGGAAATTCTGATCAACACGTCCAACGCCGTCGACGGCACCGGCGGCTTCGCCGACGCCATGAAAGCCACCGCTCGCTCCCGCCTGTCGAGGTTTGCCGACCGTCTGACTCGCGTTGAACTCCACTTCTCTGACCACTCAGCCCAACGCGAGGTCGGCAACGACAAGCGGTGCGCAGTCGAAGCCCGTCTTGCCGGAGGCGATCCCATCACCGTCACCGACGAGGCCGAGACACTGGATGGCGCAGCCAGTGGCGCGCTTTCGAAAATGACGACGGCGCTTGAGCGTCACATCGGCAAGTCGACGAACCGGAAAGGGCACTGACTTAGCAAAGCCCAAGCTTTGAACCTGCTTTCATTCGTTGAAGACACCTACATTCGTCGTAGCCACTCACGTGGCCTTCCGGAGTTCCTCTGTCTATCAGCGGTGGTAGTCGGTGGCCGAGCGTTCAGCAGGTGCCTCCGCCTGAAACTGTCGCTCGAACCGCCCCATCGCTTGCGGATCGAGCCGCACCGTCAGATGCGTCCGCCCCTCCGCATCCGTATCACGCGCCGTGACGCGGCCGTGTTCGTACAGCCAGGCCAGGGCCTCGCCCTGGGAGGGTTGCAGGACCAGATCCATTTCAGGGTCGTCGTCGATCAGTTCGGTGATGGAATGGCGAAGGGTCTCGATCCCCTGCCCATTCCAGGCGGAAACGGCGACGGCGGTGTTGCCGGAGCGGGCGGCCTGACCCTCGATGGCTTCGCGCGCCTCGGGGTCCAGCAGGTCGGTCTTGTTCCAGACCTCCAGAATGCGGCGCGGCCTGACCGTGCCATCGGCGGCCGTCGGTTGTTCGATCTGTTTCAGGACCGCCTCGACGTCGCGGGCCTGGGCCGCCGTGTCGGCCGAGGCGATGTCGCGGACGTGCAGGATCAGGTCGGCCTCGCCCACCTCTTCCAGCGTGGCGCGGAAGCTCTCGACCAGTTCGTGCGGCAGGTCGGAGATGAAGCCGACGGTGTCGGCGATGATGGCCGGGCGGCCCTGCGGCAGGCGGATGGTGCGCTGGGTCGTGTCCAGGGTGGCGAACAGCAGGTCCTTGGCCATGACCTCTGACCCCGTCAGACGGTTGAACAGGGTCGACTTGCCGGCATTTGTATATCCGACCAGGGCGATGGTCGGGAACGGCACCTTCTGGCGCTGTTTCCGGTGCAGGCCGCGCGTGCGGCGCACCTCGTCCAGCTCGACCTTCAGCTTGACGATGCGGTCGGCGATCAGGCGGCGGTCCAGCTCGATCTGGGTCTCGCCGGGGCCGCCCGTGCTGCCGGTGCCGCCGCGTTGCCGCTCCAGGTGGGTCCAGGTGCGGACCAGGCGCGACTTCTCATAGTCCAGCCGGGCCAGCTCGACCTGAAGGCGGCCCTCCTTGGTGCGGGCGCGGCGGCCGAAGATTTCGAGGATCAGCCCGGTGCGGTCGATGACCTTGGCGTGCCAGGCCTTTTCCAGATTGCGCTGCTGGACCGGGGTCAGGTCGTCGTCGATGACCACGGCTTCGGCCTCTGCGGCGCGGACCAGGGCGGCCAGTTCCTCGACCTTGCCGGTGCCGAACAGGGTGGCGGGCGTGACCTTGCGCAGGCGCACGATCTCTTCGGCGCGCACGTCCAGGTCCAGCGCGCGGGCCAGGCCCACCGCCTCTTCAAGCCGTTCCTCCGCCGCGCGACTGCTTTCGCTGCGTCCATCGGGGTGGATGACGATCGCCCGGATCAGCGGGACGGCGTGGTCGATGAGTTTTTGGGTCAATCAGTCTTCGTCGGCGTCAGGCTCGTACAGCTGCACGGGTGCTGACGGCATGATGGTGGAGATGGCGTGCTTGTAGACCAGTTGCGACTGGCCATCGCGGCGCAGCAGCACACAGAAGTTGTCGAACCAGGTCACGATGCCCTGCAGCTTGACCCCGTTGACCAGGAAGATGGTCAGCGGCGTCTTGGTCTTGCGGACCGAGTTGAGGAAGGTGTCCTGAAGGTTCTTGGATTTGTCTTGCGACATGGCAGGTTTGTCCTGTTCTTGCTTGTTCCGCCGCGTCGAGGAGGACGCTGGACCGGATCGAATGCCCGGCCCGCCACATTACGCACCGCCAAGGCGGCATCGCAACAGCGGCGCGACCCTAAATGGCGTCGCGGCGGGCCTGTTCAAGATAGAGGGTGCGCAGGCGGGTCGCGATGGGGCCGGGCGTGCCGTCGCCGATGGTGGTGCCGTCGATGGACACCGCCGGCATGACGAAGGCCCCGGCGGCGGTGAAGAAAGCCTCCCGGGCGCGCTTGGCCTCGTCCACGCTGAAGGGGCGTTCGTCCAGCTCCAGCTTTTCCTGCTGGATCAGGGCCATCAGGGCGGTGCGGGTGATGCCCTTCAGGATGTTGGCCTGGGTGTCGCGGGTCCGCAGCTTGCCGTGCTCGTCGACGATCCAGGCATTGGTCGAGGAGCCCTCGGTGACCAGACCCATTTCGTCGACCATCCAGGCCTCATAGGCCCCGGCCTCGCGCGCGGCCTGTTTGGCCAGGACATTGGCCAGAAGGCCCACGGTCTTGATATCGCAGCGGCCCCAGCGGATGTCGGGCTGGGTCAAGATGGCGACGCCCTTTTTCGCCTGCGCCTCCGCCTCGCTGGCGCTGATGGAGCGGGAGGTGACGATGACGCTGGGCGGGGTGCCCTCGGCCGGGAACGGGTGGTCGCGCCGGGCCGTGCCGCGCGTGACCTGCAGATAGACGATGCCGTTCCGGACGCGGTTGCGCCGGATGGTCTCGTGCAGCACCCGCGTCAGGGCCTCGCGGCTCATCGGAATGTCGATCCGCAGCTCGTTCAGGCTGCGGTGCAGGCGGGTCATGTGGCCGTCGAAATCGGCCATCCGCCCGTCGAAGATGGACCAGACCTCATAGACGCCGTCGGCGAACTGAAAGCCGCGATCCTCGACATGGACCATGGCCTGGCCGTGCGGATGGTACTGGCCGTTGACGTAGGCGACGCGGCTCATGCTTCGCTCACCGGCTCGTCTTCGTCCTCGCCGCCGCGTGCGGGCGATACGCCCAGCGACTTCAGCTTCCTGTGCAGGGCCGAGCGCTCCATGCCGATGAAGGCGGCGGTACGGCTGATGTTGCCGCCGAAACGCATGATCTGGGCCGCCAGGTACTCGCGCTCGAACACTTCGCGCGCCTCACGCAGCGGCAGGGCGATGATCCGCTCGGCCCCCAGGGTGCCGGTGGAGTTGGCATTGGTCGCCTCGGACGGCAGCATGTCGGCGCTGATCGGCTGGGACGGATCGCCGGTCGCCAGGATCAGCAGCCGCTCGACGTTGTTGCGCAGCTGACGGACGTTGCCCGGCCAGGGGTGGACCTGCAGCACGGCGATGGCGTCATCGCCCAGCCGCCTTTTGGGCAGGCCCTGCGAGGCCGACAGGGTGTCTATGAAATAGTCGATCAGCTCGCCGATATCCTCGCGCCGCTCCGACAGGGCGGGCACGCGGATGGGCACGACGTTCAGGCGATGAAACAGGTCCTCGCGGAACCGGCCCTCGGCGATCTCGACCTTGAGGTCGCGCGAGGTCGAGGTGATGACGCGGATGTCGACCTGGACGTCCTGTTCGCCGCCGACGCGGCGGAAGCGCTGTTCGACCAGGACGCGCAAGACGCGGCTCTGGCTCTCGCGCGGCATGTCGGCGACGTCGTCCAGATAAAGGGTGCCGTTGTGGGCGCGTTCGAAGACGCCGATCTTGCGCGGGCGGCCGTCGTGGCCCTCCTCCCCGAACAGTTCGACATCCAGCCGTTCGGGCGTCATGCCGGCGGCGGCGATGGCCACGAATTCGCCGCGCGATCGGGCGCTGGCCTTGTGGATCTGGCGGGCGACCAGTTCCTTGCCTGAGCCTGGAGGGCCAGAGATCAGGACGCGGCTGTTGGCCGGGGCGACCTTGGCGATGGTGCTGCGCAGGGCTTGGGCCGCTGCGGACTTGCCGATGAAGCCGGCAGGCTCGTTGACCTGGGCCTTCAGGCGTCGGTTCTCGCGCCGCAGGGAGCTGGTTTCCAGCGCGCGCTGGACGACGACGACCAGACGGTCGGACTTGAACGGCTTTTCGATGAAGTCATAGGCCCCGCGCTGCAGGGCCGTGACCGCCGTCTCGATATTGCCGTGGCCGGAGATCATGACCACGGGCAGGTCGGGGTCCAGTTCCTTGATGACGTCCAGCAGCTCCAGCCCGTCCAGGCCGCCGCCCTTCATCCAGATGTCGAGCAAAGCCAGCGACGGCTTGCGGGCCCGGATGGCGGCCAGAGCCTCTTCGGAGTTTGAGGCCACGCGCACGGCGTGACCCTCGTCCTCCAGCAGACCGGACACCAGTTCGCGGATGTCGGCCTCGTCGTCGACGACCAGAATATCGGCTCCCGTGGATCGCATATCGCCTCGCTATTCGTTGGCCGAAACGGTCGCGGATCGGGACGCCGGAGCGTCCTTCCCCTTGGCCGAAACGGTCGATGGCTGTTGGGATTTCAGAGGAAAGATCAGGCAGATTTTAGCCCCGCCCAGCGTCTCGGCGTCGGCCAGCTTCAGCTCGCCGCCGTGCTCCTCGCAGATGCGTTTGACGATGGCGAGGCCGAGGCCCGTGCCCTTCTCGCGCGTTGTGACATAGGGCTCGGTAAGGCGGTCGCGGTCCTTGGCAGGCAGGCCGGGGCCGTCGTCCTCGATGACGAAGGTGGCCATGTCGTCCTCGACCAGCAGGCGGGCGAGGATGCCGGGACTGTCGCTGTCGCCGCCCCTGGGGTCTGTCTCGCGGCGCAGAGCCACCGCCTCCCCCGCATTCTTCAAGATATTGGCAAGCGCCTGACCGATCATCGGACGATCGGCGTGGATCGTGACCTTGGGCAGGGGCTCGGCCATCTGGATGTCGATGTCGGCGACGGCCACACGCTGAGCGAAGACCGCCTCGCGCAGCAGTTCCGCTGGATCGGCAGAGGTGAAGCGCGGGGCAGGCATGCGGGCGAAGGCCGAGAATTCGTCGACCATCCGGCCGATGTCGCCGACCTGACGGATGATGGTTTCGGTGCAGCGGTCGAAAACCTCGACGTCGTCCTCGACCTGTTTGCGATAGCGGCGACGCAGCCGTTCGGCCGACAGCTGGATCGGCGTCAGCGGGTTCTTGATCTCGTGGGCGATACGGCGGGCCACGTCGCGCCAGGCGGCGTTCCGCTGGGCCGTGACGAGGCGCGTGATGTCGTCGAAGGTCAAAACCATCTCCCCACCCAGTCCGCCCTCGATGCGGACGCGCAGGCGCCGGGTTTCGCCCTCCAGAGTCACATCGATCTCTTCCTCGATGTGGGCTTCGGCGCGCGCCGCCAGTTCGCTGAGTTCGGGCGACACCTCCCCCAGCGGTCGTCCGATGATCTCGGCCTCACGGATGGCCAGAAGTTCGATGGCGCTGTCGTTGATGGCCGAAACCCGTCGCAGGCGGTCCAGTCCGATCACGCCCGCCGACACGCCGGACAGGACAGTCTCGATGAACCGGCTGCGACCCGTGGCCTCCTCGCTGGCAGCCCGAAGAGCGGATTGCTGGGCGGCCAGATCGTCGGTCATGCGGTTGAAGGAGGCTGACAGGGTGCGGATTTCGCCGGGTCCGTCGTTACCGTCCACGCGCGCGGTCAGATCGCCGCCCGCCACCTTGTCCGCCGCCTCGACCAGGCGTCCGATGGGGCCTGAGATCGAACTGGCCGCCGACATGCCGAGCCACACCGCGCCAACAAGAACAAGAAGGGCGGTTTCGATGTAGCTGAGGGCGAAGGAGGCCTGGATGCGCTCGCGGCTGGCCTGGGCCTCTCGATAGGCCAGGATCGATTCCTCGCTGTTGCGCATCTGGGCCAGCAGGCCCGGCTTCAAGGGCCGCACCATGTAGAGAAAAGCGTCACCGTAAGCCGGCAAGGTCATCACGGACCGAACCGCATCAGGCCCCTCTGTCACCTCTTGGGCCGGAGCCGCCCCTTGCAGCGATGCTTCTTCCAGCGCCTGCATGGAGGGGGCCACATAAGGCGGGGCCCCCGGCGTCTCGCCACTGGCCAGCACCTGACCATCGGCACCGAGAATATAGACCGCAGGATAACCGAACAGTTGGCCGACCTGTGTCAGGGCATCGGAAAACTGCACCCTGTTGTCGAACAGGGGGCGCACGCTGTTCAGCTGTTCGGCGACCACAAGGATGTCACCGTCCATCTCATTGGCCACGTCATCGGTGTAGGCACGGCCGATGACCGCCCCGTTCTGAACCGCTGACTGAACGTTCTGGCTGAACCACTGGTCCACGCCGCGGTTGACTAGCAGGCCGAACACCAGGGCGATCAGGATCGAGGGCACCAGCGCGACCAGCGAAAACAGGGCCACGAACCGGAGGTGCAGGCGAGCACCGGCATCGCTTCGTCGGCGGAAAAGACCGATCGCGCGTCTGCCAACGAAAGCCGCCAGCGCCAGGATCAGCACCAGATTGACCGACAGTATCCACAGCACCGCCCGGCTCGCGAGATCGCGGGCGCCATCACCACTGGTGCCTGGAGCCTCGGCGACCAGCCAGATGGCCGCCGCCGTGATCAGGAACGATAGACCGAAGGTGATCAGGAACAGATTGCGGCGACGCTCTTCGGACCAGCCGGAAAACCAGCGCCCCACACCGCTCGGCGAGGACGTCTGATCGGGATGGGTCGCGGTGGGCGTATCCGTCATAGGCCTCCAGCGTCTACCAACTGTGGCTCTAGATCAACAGGCGAGTGACTGGAAAGCGTCACTGGTGACCACAGCTGCGTAATCGCCTGCTCGACATCGTCCGGGCTGTCGAGGCGGCAGAGACGCGCCTTGGCCGCGCGGCGCTCCAGCGGATCGGCGGGCCAAGGGGCCTGTTCGACATACCAGCCCAGATGTTTGCGGAACATCTTCAGCCCCAGCGGCAAGCCATAGAAGGCGACAGAGGCTCGCAGATGCTCGATGACGATGGCGGTGCGTTCGGCGCGATCCGGCTCGATCAGGACGGTGCCGTCCGCCAGCGCCCGCTCCAGATGCGCCGCAAGCCAGGGCCGCCCGTACACGCCGCGGCCCAGCATCAGGGCGTCGGCTCCCGATTGCTTCAGCGCCTCACGCGCGTCATCCGCCGTCAGGATGTCGCCGTTGACGATCACCGGAAGGCCAACCGCCGCCTTGACCTCGCCCACTGCCTGCCAGTCCGCTCGGCCGGTATAGAACTGCTGGCGGGTGCGTCCGTGAACGGTAATGGCCTTGACGCCCAGGTCTTCGGCCCGGCGCGCGATGTCGGGGGCATTGCGGCTGGCGTCGTCCCATCCCAGACGCATCTTGACCGTCACGGGCCGCGACGTGGCCTGCACTGCCGCTTGCATCAGCTGTGCGGCCAGATCGGGTGTCCGCATCAGGGCCGAACCACAGGCCGAGCCCGTGACTTCCTTGGCCGGACAGCCGAAGTTCAGGTCGATGATGTCGGCGCCGGCCTGTTCGGCCATGCGCGCCCCCTGGGCCATCGCTTCAGGATCGCGTCCGACCAGCTGGATCACGGTCAAGGGCAGGCCGTCGCCGACCGCTGCGCGTCGCACCACATCGGGCCGAGCCCGCGCCAGTTCGGCCGCCGCCACCATTTCGGTCGCCACATAGGCAGCACCGAGCCTCGAAGCCAGGACGCGGAACGGCAGGTCCGTGATCCCGGTCATGGGCGCGGTCAGCACCCGTCCGGGCACCCAAACGTCGCCAATCTGTATGCCTGTGGCCATGTGGCCCCTTACTGCGCGGTCAGCCCCCCTCGTCAAGCATGAGCGCGGCGATTAGAAGGCCGGGATGACATCCCCCCTCCCCGCCTTTGCCGCCATCGTCGTGGCCGCCGGCTCCGGCAGCCGTGCCGGCGGGGCCAAGCAGTGGCGGGACCTGGGGGGGCAGCCGGTGATCCGCTGGTCGGTCGAGGTCCTGCTGAACGCCGGGGCGGAGGACGTGGTCGTGGTGGTGGCGGGCGCTGCCGAGCCCGAAGCCCAAGCGGCGCTTGCGGGCCTGAGCGGCTGGCGCACCGCGATGGGCGGAGCGACTCGGGCGGAGTCTGTGCAGAATGGCCTTATGACCTTGGGCGGGCCGGCCGAACGTCCCGTGCTGATCCACGACGCCGCCCGTCCATTGCTGGATCGCGACGTTGTGGCGCGTGTGCTGGCGGCCCTCGAACATGCCGACGGGGGGCTCCCCGCCCTGCCCGTCGCCGACAGCCTGCGGCGCGGGGCCGAAGATCTGGTCGCCGGCGAGGTCGGACGCGAAGGCCTATGGCGAGCCCAGACCCCGCAGGCGTTCCGATATGCCACCATCACCTCGGCCTATGCCGCCTGGCCCACCGGGGAAGTCGCTACCGACGAGGCCACCGTTGTGCAGCGCACGGGCGGCCGGGTCCGGATTGTTGCGGGCGACGCCCGCCTGATGAAGCTCACCTATCCAGAGGATTTCGCCATGGCCGAGGCCTACGTCCCCCGTCAGATCCGTGTCGGCCAGGGCTTTGACGCCCATCGCTGGGGGCCGGGTGAAACGGTGTGGCTGTGCGGCGTCGAGATTCCTCACGATCAGACCCTGATCGGCCATTCCGACGCGGACGCCGGGCTGCATGCCCTGACAGACGCCATTCTGGGGGCCATGGGCGATGGCGACATCGGCGATCACTTTCCGCCGACCGACGCCCAGTGGAAGGGGGCGTCGTCCGACCTGTTTCTGATCCATGCGGTCGAGCGCCTGTCCGCGCGGGGCGGACGGCTGGTCAATGTCGATGTGACCCTGATCTGCGAACGACCCAAGGTGAAGCCGCATCGTCAGGCCATGCGCGAGCGCCTGGCCGAACTGCTGGCGCTTCCGCTGGATGCCGTCAGCGTCAAGGCGACCACGACCGAAGCAATGGGCTTTACGGGACGCGGTGAAGGCTTGGCGGCGCAGGCTCTGGCCACCATCGAACTGCCCGTTCGCGCCTAGGTCTGAGGCTGCGGTGGGAAATATCGCCGCTGCATCGCGCCGAACAGATTGACGTAGTCATCCGTCCAAGCCGCGACGTCGGTATCAGCAGGATCGATCCAGCGCGGGTCGAGACGGAAATCCGCCAGGCCCTGCTCAGTTGGCGACAGGATCAACACCTCGGTGGAGGCTTCGGCAAGATCGGGCGTGTCAGGCCCCTGATAAGTAATCTGATGCAGCTTGGGCCGTCCCAAAGCTTGGGCGGCAGCGATGGCGGGGAGAGTAATATCCAGATTGCGGTTCGAGAGGTGCAGGACCACCACGCCGTCAGACTTTACCTGTTTCAGATAGCCCTCGATCGCTTCGACCGTCAGCAAATGCGTCGGCACGGCGTCCGAAGAAAAGGCGTCGATCACTAGCAGGTCGTAGCTGCCGACAGGCTCTTTCGCCAGCGTCAGTCGCGCGTCGCCCAGAACCGTGCGTACCGGTCCCTGGGCGCAGTCCGAGATGTAGGTGAACCATTCCGGATCCCGCGCCAGACGGTCGACCATCGGATCGATCTCGAAGAAGGTCATGCGGTCTTCGGCGCGCTTGTAGGCCGCCATGGCCCCCGTCCCCAGACCGACGACGCCGATATTCGCCGGCCCGCGTCGCCCAACCATCAGGGCTGATTGCCCGATCGGCGTCGTCCGTGCGTAGTACATGCGAGGCTCGCAAGCGAATAGCGGATTTCGCGACTGAGCTCCGTGATAGGTCGTGCCATGCGTCAGAACATGGACGTCCCCACCCATCCGGTCATCCCGCACGTTAGCGATGCGAACTACACCGAAGAAGCTGCGGCCCGAGAAGCTGGTATCGTGGCCTCGGCCGACCCACTGAGCCGAAAGAGTCATGAGCAGCAGGATGCCCGTGAACGCCAGGGCCCGGTCTCTCAGCAGATAGGCACATACGGCGGCCGGGAGCAGCAGAAGGATGGTCAACTGCGGCATCATCAGCGGTGATCTGGCGTAGAATATCGTCCGGGCGTAATCGTCCGCATTCAGGGCGATGGAGATCAGCACCGGCGCGGCCGCGGCAACGAGCGCGATCATCACGGCTCCCCACTGACGTGGCGATAGCTCTCCCTTGCCCCACGGTCTGAACAGGCCGACGAGCAACAGCACCAGTGGGTATTCCCAGACCATGTCAAACAGCAGAGGCGCGATCAGGGCGGTGAACGCCCCGCCCAGGACGCCGCCGAGCGACATCAGTAGATAGAACTCGGTCAAGCGGTCTGGCGCAGGCCGTCTCGCCGCCAGCAGTTGGTGGCACATCAGGGTGAGGAAGAAGAAGGCAAGGATGTTGACGGTGAACGCCTGCGTCCACTCGATGGACCGGAAGGCCACCAGCACTACCCCTATGGCACCCAAGGCAGCGGACAAGACCATGGTCACCGGCAGCGGAATCCAGGGCCGCGCCTGGAATGCTAAGACGAAAGTGAGCAGGTATAGCGACAGTGGAACGACCCAAAGGAAGGGAGCGGACGCCACGTCAGTCGACAGATGCGCCGTAACCCCCAGCATCAAGCTTGATGGGGCCGCAGCCAGAAGCACGAACCTGATCTTCTCTTTCCATGGGATCGGCACACCTTGGGCGAGGGGTGCCGGCTCGTGAGAGTGATCAAGCCGTCGGGTCCAGACTACCGCGGTCAGGGCCAGGACCATCAGGATGAACAGGCCGTAGCCCAAGCTCCACCCCAGACGCTGCCCCGACAAAGTTGCCAGGGGCTCGATCAGAACCGGATAGGACAGCAGGGCCAGAAAGCTGCCCAGGTTCGACGCGGCATACAGCACATAGGGGTTTTGGCCATCCGCATGCTCAAACCTCACACGCGCATACCAGGCTTGCAGCAGCGGCGCTGTCGCCGACAACACCGCGAACGGAGCACCGACCGACACAGTCAGAGTGACCAGCAACCAGCCGATCGGAGCGGAAGGATCGGGATCGCCCAGCCAGCCACTGATCCGGAGTGGCAGGAATAGTGCCGCCAGCACCAGCAGTACCAGATGGACCCCGACCTGAGTCCGGATCGAGCCGATGCGCTGCAGCAGGTGCGCATAGCCATAGCCAATCAGAAGTGCGGTCTGGAAGAAGACCATCGCTGTATTCCACACCGACGGCGAACCACCCAGCATGGGCAGGACGAGCTTGGTCACCATCGGCTGAACGCCAAACACCAAGGCCGCCGAGGTGAAGATAGCCAAGGCGAATAGCAGAGGGGTCAGGCGGTCTGCAGACGGACGCCGGGGGGAGACCTCCATCTGCGGGCTGAGGGTCGTCTCAGTCATAGTCGGCTCATGAAAGGTCTTCCGGTCCCGCGGCGATCCACTACCCTAGACCAGAACCCCGCCGCTTCGGAAAGCCCAACCATGTTCCCGGACGACATTGCCCTTATAGCCCGTCAGGTCGTCGTGGCCGCAGCGGCCAGGAACCTGATTATTGCGACCGCTGAAAGCTGCACGGGCGGTCTGGTGGCCGGGGCGCTGACCGCCGTTGCCGGGTCGTCTGCCGTGGTGGACCGAGGGTTCGTGACTTACAGCAATGCGGCCAAGACCAGCATGCTGGGCGTACCGGCGGACCTGATCGGAACGCACGGTGCCGTGTCAGAGTCCGTCGCACGCGCCATGGCCATCGGCGCGGTCGATCGGTCCGACGCAACGGTTTCGGTCTCCATAACCGGGATAGCCGGACCCAGCGGAGGCTCGGAGGACAAGCCGGTGGGCCTGGTGCATTTTGCAGCCTGCGGTCCCGACGGCGTTATTCATGCGGAGCATCGCTATGGCGACATCGGGCGCGACGGCGTTCGGCTGGCCAGCATTCGGACCGCGCTGGAGATACTGCTTCACCGGATCAAAGCATGACCGTGATCGATGCCCGCGGTCATCGTTGCCCTGTGCCCAGTCTGAGGTTGCAGAAGGCGCTGCAAACGGCATTGCCCGGCGCGCAGGTGACCTTGCTGGCCACCGATCCCATGGCCCGGATCGATGTACCCTTCCTGATGGACCAACTGGGCGGTCAGGTCGTCGCTATCGAGGAAACTGACGGCGTGCTGTCGATCACCGTCGTTGCGCCCGGCGATCCGACAGTTTGACGACAGTCTCCGGCAAGGGCTCTACGGGGGCCAGTTCCGGTGCACCCTTGGAACGCGTGGCCAGTTCCATCTCTGTCGTGAAGGCCCCGCCATAGAAGATGGCGTTGACGTTCCAGGACAGCCAGATCAGCAGCACCACGACCGCACCGACCGAGCCATAGGTGGCCCCCAGAGGCGCAATTTGCTCGACGTAGATGGCACACAGCCACGACGAGATGGTCGACATGATCGTGGCGACTATGCCGCCCACCAGCGACGGAAGCCAGGCCACGGGCGCACGGTGCGACATGGCATAGCGGTAAAGAAGGGTCAGGCCGATCGCCAGACCTAGCGCTGGCCAAAGGGCGTCCCAGCTCCAGTTGGATACCAGCCGCCCCGGCTCGTCCGCGCTGGCCCGCTCGATGATCCGCGAGGTGACGACCGCACCCGACACGACGGTGAAAAGCAGGAAAGCAAATACGGCTACAAAAAAGGCCAGTAGGTTGAACTTGAAGAAGCCATGCGGCTCTGTCTCGTCATGTATGAGATTAAGTCCGGCCAGCAAAGCTTTGAATCCTCGATGCGCTGCATAGCCGCCGATGATCAGGGCGAAGGCCGATTGGGCCGACACCGTCCTGGCCGAGGCGTTGGCCAGCCGGTCGATTTCGGCCATGAATATGGCGCGGGCGGCATAGGGCATGACGTCGGCCAGGGCGGCCGCCTGCTCGCTGACCTGGCCGATCGTCAGCACCGCCTTGTAGAAGCCGATCAGGATGGCAATGGCCGGAAACACGGCCAGCAGGGCGAAGAACGAGACCCCGCCGGTGTACAGCATGACGTCGCGGCCCCAGCTGCGCGCGAAGGCCTTGACCGCCAGGCGACCCCAGAGCGCAGGCGTGGCCCATCGCGTCGCCGGGTGCGTATTCTTTTCAGATAACAATCCGGTCCCCACAACCGCCCTACAGCCGATCACCATAGCCCATCTGAAGGCGGGGGAAAGCCTCTCGTCGCTGTTGCTCCGCTTGGGGTGCGGTCGCTATGTTCGGCCTACGTCGAATCCGGTCGGCGCTGGAGATGTCAGCCCTTGAGTTCCGATCCTCGCATTCTGGTCGTCGCCCATGACGACGCGGTGGTCGGCCCGCTGTGCCAGGGGCTGGATGCCTTGGGCTGGCGGACAGTCACGGCGCGTTCGCTGGCTGCGGCACTGACGGTGCTAATGGACTGGCCGCTGGAGGCCGTCATTCTGGACGCCCGGATCGAAGACACAGAAGCCAGTGTCGAGGCACTGAGGCTCGCCGTTGCCCCGCGCCGCCTGCCGGTTCTGGCCATCGGACACGAGGCGACACAGTGGGTGGGTACCCAAGCCGATCTGGTCATGTCGGTCGCACCGCATCCGGCGCAGGCGGCCCTGCGGCTGGAGGCGCTGGTTCGCTCGGCCATTGCGGAGGAAGAGGTCGCCCTGCGCGAAACGACCTTCACTGCGCGCGGCGAGCCGTTGAAGCCGGTCGATGTCGATGAGGCCCCTTTGCGGGTCCTGGCGGCCGGCAAGGCAGACCGGCATTTCCTGGCCCTGTCCAATGCGCTGGAGGTCCACGGTTGCGAGGTCGTCGCCGCCCCGACGCCCTATACCGCCTTCGACTATCTGCATGAGCGGGCCTTCGACGCCGCCGTCCTCTGGGGGGCAGAGGATCACGCCCCGGCTCTGTCCATCGCCTCGGGCATGAAGCGGAATACCCGCCTCTATCACATCCCGGCGGTGCTCTATCTGCGCGGTTCAGCCGAAATCAATCTGGCGGAGTTGTATAATCGTGGCTTTGCCGACGTCGCGGCCGCCGATACGCCGGAGGAGGAGACCGCCGACCGGATCGTCGCCCTCGCCCGCGCCCATCGTCGCCATGTTGCCATCCGCAAGTCGCTGGAAAGCGCGCGCGGCTCCGGCCTGACCGACCCCAATACCGGCCTGTTCACCCCTGAACTGTTCGCCAGTCACCTGGCCCGCGTCGCCGAGGGCGCGCGCCTGCGTCGTCGTCCTCTGTCGGTCGCGGTGCTGCGCGTGAGTGAGACGGAGCCCGTGCGTGAGGCTCGGCGCGGCGGCTGGCTGGATCGCGCCCTGCCTCAGATCGGCACCATGGTCTCGCGCCTGATCCGGACCGAAGATACTGCGGCCCGCCTGGCTCCCGACATCTTCGCCCTAGCCCTGCCCGCCACGCGAGGTGGCGCCGGCCGGATCGCGGCGGATCGCATCGCCGCCGTCATCGGCTGCACCGCCTTCGAGGCCGGACCCGACAAGACGCCCTTCGTCGTCGAGTTCGAATGCGGCGTCGCGGAAGTTCAGCCGGGCGAGAGCCCCGCTGCCGTGCTGGAGCGGGCATCGCGCGACATCAATGCCGCCCGCCAGAGCTAATCGGTTGAGTTGGACGCCGTCCAACTCGGCTAAGATTTCGCACCGGCATAGTTCTGGAGCCTGATTCACGGCATCAGCGGAATCGCGAAGCGATTCCTCCGCAGCCGATCAGACTCTAGGCTCCGGCCACCCGCGCAAGATCGCTGGTGATCCGCTCGGCCACTTTTAGTCGCTCTTCAGGCGTGTCCCAGTCGCCCTTAACCACGATCTTCTGATCCGGACGTATCTTCCAGAAGGCGTGGTTCTTCTGGATCAGGCCGACCAGACCCATCGGATTGGGGAAGGCGTTGTTGCGCAGGGTCAGGACGGCCCCCTTTGGCCCGATGTCGATGCGCTCGATACAGGCCGTCTTGCAGTTCGCCTTGATACCAACGATCCGCAGCAGTTGTTTCGCCTCATCCGGTAGCGGGCCAAACCGGTCGATCAGTTCGGCGGCCAGTGCTTCGCGCTCCTCGGTCTTTTCCGCATCCGAAAGACGACGATACAGGCTGAGACGTACATTGAGGTCCGGCACGTAAGCTTCTGGAATCAGTACAGCCGCGCCCACATTGATGGCGGGCGACCAACCCCTGTCGATCTCGCCGCCTTCGCCGTTGGACTTCAGCTCCGCGACGGCGTCTTCCAGCATCTGCTGGTACAGTTCGACGCCGACCTCTCGGATGTGACCCGACTGTTCGTCGCCCAGCAGATTGCCGCCCCCACGCTGATCCAGATCGTGGCTGGCCAGCTGGAAGCCTGCGCCCAGATTGTCGAGCGACTGCAGCACCTGAAGTCGTCGTTCGGACGACAGCGACAGCGGCCGCTTCGGATCCGTGGTCAGGTAGGCAAAGGCCCGGGCCTTCGCCCGTCCGATCCGGCCCCGGATCTGGTGCAACTGGGCCAGGCCGAACATGTCGGCGCGGTGCACGATCAGGGTATTGGCCGTCGGCACGTCCAGCCCGCTCTCGACGATGGTGGTCGACAGCAGCACGTCATAGGTGCCGTCATAGAAGGCGCTCATGACCTCTTCCAACTGGGTCGGGCTCATCTGACCATGGCCGACGACGAACTTAACCTCGGGCACCTGCTCGCGGAGGAACTGCTCGATGTCAGGCAGGTCCTTCAGGCGTGGCGCGACATAGTAGGCCTGGCCGCCACGGTACTTCTCGCGCAGCAGCGCCTCGCGGATCAGAACCGGATCCCAAGGCGTCACATAGGTGCGAACCGCCAGCCGGTCGACCGGAGGGGTGGCGATGATCGACATCTCGCGGATGCCCGACAGCGCCATCTGGAGCGTGCGCGGGATCGGCGTGGCGGTCAGGGTCAGCAGGTGAACGTCGGCCCGAAGCGACTTGAGTTTCTCCTTGTGCTTGACGCCGAAGTGCTGCTCTTCATCAACGATAACAAGGCCCAGGTCCTTGAACCCGACCTGCTCGCTCAAGACGGCATGGGTGCCGACAACGATCTCGAACGTGCCGTCCTTCAGACCCGCGCGGGTCTCGGACGCATCCTTGGCCGCGACCATGCGCGACAGGTGCCGCACGGTGATGGGCCAGCCCGCGAACCGTTCGCTGAAAGTCTTGAAGTGCTGGCGGGCCAGCAGCGTCGTGGGGCAGACCACGGCCACCTGCTGCCCAGTCATGGCGACCACGAAGGCAGCCCGCAGCGCCACCTCGGTCTTGCCGAAGCCGACGTCGCCGCAGATCAGGCGGTCCATGGGCGTGCCCTTGCCCAAATCTTCCAGCACGTCGCCGATAGCGTTCAGCTGGTCGTCCGTCTCCTCATAGGGGAAGCGGGCGCAGAACTCGTCGAACAGACCCTGCGGTGGCGTGATGGCTTCAGAGGTCCGCAAGGCCCGCTTGGCGGCCAGGGCTATGAGCCCCTCGGCCATGTCGCGCAGCCGCTGCTTGGCCTTGGCCTTGCGCGCCTGCCAGCCAGCCCCGCCCAGACGGTCCAGCTGGGCACCATCGGCATCGCTGCCGTAGCGGGTCAGAAGATCAATATTTTCAACCGGTAGATAGAGTTTGCTCTCACCGGCATACATGAGTTCCAGACAGTCGTGCGGGGCTTCCTGGATCTCCAGCGTCTTCAGGCCCTCATACCGCCCGATGCCGTGATCGAGGTGGACCACCAGATCGCCCGTCGTCAGAGCGGACGCCTCGGCCAGGAAGTTGGACGCGCGCCGCTTCTTGCGTGGACGCGCCAGCCGGTCGCCCAGCATGTCGGTCTCGGAGATGACGGCGACATCGTCCGTCTCGAACCCATGCTCGACCGGCAGGATGCCGCGCAGATAGACATCTTTCGGCGCGGCCTGGACATCTGCCCAGTCACGCACGGCGATGACATGCTCCAGCCCGTGATCGGCCATCATTGATGCCAGGCGATCGGACGAGCCCTCTGTCCAGGACGCGAACAGCACCCGCTTGCCCGCAGCCTTGAGCGCCTCGGCATGGCGCGCCACGGCTTCGAACAGGTTGATGCTGTCCTGCGCCCGCTCGGCGGCAAAGCTGCGGCCCAGACGTCCGCCCCCATCCTCACCCGGGACCGCCAGAGGCGAGAACCGGCGCACCCATCGTCCGGCCAGTGCGCTGTTCCAGTCGCCGGCGTCCAGATACAGCCGCTGTGGCGGCAGGGCGCGGTTTGCGGCCCCGGCCTTGGTCATTGAAGCATCACGCCGGGCCTCATAGGCGTCGGCCGTCAGGGTCCAGCGCTCGGCCCGCGCTGCCTCCACCTGATTGTCCAAAAAAAGTCGCGCGTCGTCCGGCAAATAGTCGAACAGCGTCTCCAGCCGGTCATAGAACAGAGGCAGCCAGTGCTCCATGCCCTGACGTCGCGCGCCCTCGCTGATCGCCGAATACAGAGGGTCGTCACCCGGCGCACCGAACAGGGTTAGATAGCCGGTGCGGAACCGCGAAATGCTGTCGGGGTCCAACAGAGCTTCGGACACAGGAGCCAGGGCGACGGAGGTCTTCTGTCCGGTCGATCGCTGTGTTGCCGGGTCGAAGGTACGGATCGACTCGAGTTCCGAGCCGAACATGTCCAGACGCACGGGCTCCTCAAAACCGGGCGGATAGACGTCGATGACGCCGCCGCGCACGGCGAACTCGCCCTTCTCCGACACGGTCGAGGCCCGCATATAGCCATTGGCCGCGAAATATCGCTCGAGCTGGCTCGTATCCAGTTCGGTGCCGGTCACGGCCTCAAACCCTGCGGCTTCGGTGACCTCTCGCGGCGGCGTGCGCTGCATGGCGGCCCCAACGGTCGTGACGACCAGCAGCGGTCGTCGATCCGACGGGTCGCGCCGCGCCAGTCGTGTGAGTGCCGCCATCCGTTCTGCAGAGATGGACGATGTCGGGCTCAAGCGGTCGTAGGGCAGGCAATCCCAAGCTGGAAACTCGACGACTTCAATATCCTTGGAGAAGAAGCCGAGAGCCTGAACGAACTCGCCCATGCGGCCGTGGTCGCGTGCGATGAAGAGGCCGACACCCCCGTCCACCCTCAATCGCTCGGCAACGGTCAGGGCATCAAGCCCTTCCGGCGCACCGCCCAGCTCGCGATCATCGCGCCGCATCGCCTTGCCGTCCATCAACCCGCCCCCTCGGCCACGGCCGCGGCCACATGGGCGCGCATGAAGGCCCTGATCTTTGCCATCAACGGCGTGTCGTGGACGTCAGGGGTCGGGCGGCTCTCGATGATCCAGGCATAGAGTTCATGGTCGTCGTCCTGGGCCAGCAAGGCCTCGAAATCGTCCAGCTCGGTGTCCGTCAGCGTTGGCCCGACCTGATCGGTGAACGGCCCCAGCACCAGGTCGGCCTCGCGGAACCCGCGCCGCCACGCCCGGAAGGCGATCCGCCCAAGCCGGTTCCGTTTGTCGTCCGTCAGACATGCGTGTGTATCGGTCACAAGGTTCCTTGCCCGGTCGTTCCGTTGGATGTGGTCGGCCGCGTCGGTCACCCGTGCGCAACAGGATGATGCAGATAGCGTTCCAACCGGCCTTTCGCCAGCTATGCTGCAGGTCATGAGGCCGCAGATTCTCTTTCCCATGTTCGCGGAGGTCTCCAGCCTGAAGGGCGTGGGGCCGAAAATCCTGCCCCTGGTCCAGAAACTGGCCGGGCCGCTGGTGCGCGACCTGGCCTTTCTGTCTCCGTCCGGCCTGATCATTCGCCGCCCCATGACCGCCGTCGACGCGGTCGAGGGGCAGGTCGGCCTGTTCGAGATCGTCATCGACCGGCTGATTGTGCCGGGCAAACCGGGTGCACCGATCAAGGTGCGCGCGACGGACCAGACCGGCTTCGTCCACCTGATCTGGTTCGGAGGCTCGGCCCAGCATATCGACCGCCTGCTGCCCAAGGGCCAGAAGCGGTGGGTATCGGGCAAGGTCGAGCGGTTCAACAACGAGGTCCAGATCGTCCACCCGGACATCTTCACCCCGGAACAGGCCGCCGATATTCCCGCCGTCGAGCCCGTCTATCCGGCGACACAAGGGCTGACCTCTCGGGTGGTCCGCAAACTGGCCCAAGCGGCACTAGTCCATGTCCCCGAGCTCGCAGAGTGGCAGGATGCGGCCTGGCTGGCGAAGATGCGCTGGCCGAGCTGGCATGAGGCGCTGAACCGGCTGCATGCGCCATCTTCCGAGGCGGATCTGCTGCCAGAGGCCCCGGCACGCCAACGCCTGGCTTATGATGAGCTGTTGGCCCATCAGATGGCGTTGGCCCGCCGCCGGCGCGCCCGAAAGATCACCCCGGCACCTCGCATCATGCCAGGGGACGCCTCGACCCGGTTGGTGGACGCCCTGCCCTTTCGCCTGACAGGTGCCCAAGCGGAGGCCCTGGAGGACATTCGGCGCGACCTGGCATCGGGCGGGCAGATGGGGCGGCTGCTGCAAGGCGATGTCGGCTCCGGCAAAACGGCCGTGGCCGCCCTCGCCCTGGCGGATACGGCGTCTTGGGGCTTCCAGGCCGCCTTGATGGCGCCGACAGAAATCCTCGCACGTCAGCATTATCAACGTCTTGCGCCATTGCTCGAAAACGCGGGTGTAACCAGCCTTTTGCTGACAGGGCGGGACACTCCATCCGAGCGGCGCGAGCGGCTCGCGGCCCTGGCATCTGGTCGGGCCCAGGTCGCCATCGGCACCCACGCGCTGTTCCAAGATGCCGTCCGCTTCGACCGACTGGCCCTGGCCGTCATCGATGAACAGCACCGTTTCGGGGTAAACGAGCGCCAGCGACTTCAGGCCAAGGGCGACCCGCGCACCGGCGGCGTTCACCTGCTGACGATGTCGGCCACACCCATCCCGCGAACGCTGGAACTGACCCAGTATGGCGAACTGGAGGTGTCGCGCCTGATGGAAAAGCCGCCGGGCCGCACGCCCGTCACGACCGCCGTCTTGCCCCAGACCCGCATTGGCGAGGTCGCCAAACGGTTGAAAGCCGCGCTGGCTAGTGGAGCCCAGGCCTACTGGATCTGCCCCCTCGTCGCCGAGAGCGAAACCATCGACCTGGCCGCCGCAGAGGCTCGCGCCGCCGATCTCCGCCGCCTTCTGAAGGTCGAGGTCGGCCTGGCCCATGGCCAGATGCCGGGCGCTGAACGCGAGGCCGTCATGGCCGATTTCGCGGATGGTCGACTGCCCTTGCTGGTCGCAACAACCGTGGTCGAGGTCGGTGTCGATGTCCCGAATGCGACGATCATGGTCATCGAACACGCAGACAGATTCGGCTTGGCCCAGCTTCATCAACTCAGAGGACGGGTCGGTCGTGGAGCCAAGGCCAGTGCCTGCATCCTGCTGTATGGCGGCGGCGATGACGGGCTGGGAGAGACGGCTCGAATGCGCCTCGAGACCCTGCGGCGGACCGAGGACGGTTTCGAGATCGCCGAGGAAGACTTCCGGCTACGCGGCGGTGGCGACCCGCTGGGTCTGAAACAAAGCGGATTTCCGGCCTATCGCTTCGCCGATGCCATCCGTCACCGCAGTCTCTTGCTGGCGGCAGCCGACGATGCGCGCCTGATTTTGGGGAGCGATCCGGACCTGACGTCTCCACGCGGTGAGGCGGTTCGCGTGCTGGAAGCGCTGTTTGACTGGCGAAACGATCGAGCGTCCGCAGACTGACGGCCAGCCAACTGAACCGACCTTAAGCCGCTGGCCCGTCAGCATACATCCTTAGCCTTGCCTGAACGTCACGTTCAATATCGCCGTAAAACAGATTGTAAGGCCTGGACTTTCGCCTATCAGACCAGCTGCCGGAAGGCTTGAAAGACTCTGACGTCGGTGGCGAATGTCTCAGGACACCGTCCTCGCATCGCGTCGCAATTTCGCGGGCCAGCAGAGCTGGCCGGGCCCCCCATTCGAGACCGGTGGCATTCGTCGCGCCGGCGTGAAGCCTTGCCGATACCGCAGTGTCGCCGGTGCTGCCCGTGACAGGGTTGACGCACAGAGCCGCGCGGCCATCCAGATTGACCAGCTGACCCCCCGCGTCCCAAACCAGAGCCCTTCTCAGACGCCGAGACGCGGCACCATCGTTGTCGTCGCTGACCGGCGACCAGCCGACGATGCAGCCTGTCTGGATTCGAGACCGGCATGCGGGCAATTGCGGCTGTAGCGCCTGCGCGGGGGTCACCACATCGATCAGATAGACGGCGACGACCCGTCGCCGGATCGCCGGATTGCCCGCGACCTTTTCCCGAACCAGGCGCTCCAGCAACTCTCCGCCCTGTTCGACGCCTGCGAGGAGCAACGGCCCCGTCGGATGGCGCGCGAGCCAGACATCGAAGGCGGCGGCCACGTCGCGATAGGCAAAGGCGCGAGCTTCTCGCGCATCCTCGCGCGAGGTCAGGCGGGTATAGAGACTGGCTTGGCGATAGCGCGGCGCGCTGATGGCCCCGGCCATGGCGAATGGCCCAGCGTAGTTCGGCAGGACGACGCGCCTCAGATAGCGATCTGCCTCGACATCAGCGATGGGGCTATTCCAGTCTCGACCGCCGTCGAACGTTGTGGAGTGCAAGAAGAAGACCGCTGCGGTCCCGGCCTGCGGCACACGTGCTTCGTTCAGGGCCCAGCTGTCGGCTTGGGCATAGTCGGGCGCGGGCGGCGGCGTATAGGTCTGGAACGGCACACCAGGGTCCAGCCAAGCCTGCAGAATGTCTCCACGCCAGATCGCGATCGCCAGGGTCAGGACGGCGATCAGAGCAAAGCCGGTCCAGCCGACCCACTGCCTGAACGTCAGCCGCGTGCGCGTCAACGATAGGCGTCCGGTCGTGACAGGAAGCCCTGGACGTAGCGACGGACCCCCTCCTCCAGCGGCGTGGACTGGCCCGAATAGCCTGCGGCGCGGAGCCGCTCCATCCGAGCCTCGGTGAAGTACTGATATTTGTCGCGGATGCTTTCGGGCGTATCGACATAGTCGACCCTGGGAGCCTTTCCGGCTGCGGCGAATGTCGCATGCGCCAGGTCGAGAAACGACCGCGCCTGGCCCGATCCGGCATTGAACACGCCCGACACGGACGGCGTATCCAGCAGCCAGGCGATGATGTCGACCACATCGTCCACGAAGACGAAGTCGCGCATCTGTCCGCCATCGGTGTAGGCAGGGTTGTGCGAGCGGAACAGGGTCACCGCCTCGTCGGCCTGCACCTTCGGCCATATCTGGGCCACGACCGACTTCATACCACCCTTGTGGTATTCGTTTGGGCCATAGACGTTGAAGAACTTCAGCCCGACCCACTGGCTGGGTGACTGCCCTTGATCAGACTGCCGCGCTGCATATTGATCGAACAGCATTTTCGAATACCCATAGGCATTTAGCGGCCGTAGCGCACCCAGTGCCTGAGGGCTGTCGTCATCCGCAAAACCCGCCTCGCCATCGCCATAGGTTGCGGCGGATGAGGCATAAATCAGCCGCGCATCATGAAGCGCGCACCAATTCCAGAGGTCACGCGACAGGCTGAAGTTGGTGCGCATGATCAGGTCCGCATCCGCCTCCGTCGTCGAGGAGATGGCGCCCATATGGACCACGGCCTCGATTGCCTCGGCATGGCGACCCAGCTTTTCGAACAGTTCCTCGGGCTGCCAGAAATCGGCGATGGGGTGTTTGGCGATGTTCTTCCATTTGCCTAGGGCCGCGTTTTCCAGACGGTCGCAGACGACCACGTCGTAGCGATCCTCGCCGCACAACCGGGCCACGATGTTGGAGCCGATGAAGCCCGCGCCGCCGGTCACCACGATCATGCGCCGCGTCATCCGTCCATCCTCATCTTCTCGATCGTGCGCGTGGTGGAATAGCCGTCCTCGAAGGTTGCCAGCCGCACGACGCCGCCCCAGCTCTCGACCAGATCGCCGCCGACAACACCCTCGCGCGTGTAGTCCGCGCCCTTGATGAGGACATCGGGCCGCAGTCGCTCTATCAGCGCCAGGGGCGTCGGATCGTCGAAGGCCGTCACCCGATCGACGGACTGCAACCCGCCGATGACGACCGCCCGACTGTCCAGATCGTTGATCGGCCGCCCCTCTCCTTTCAGCGCGCGGACCGACGCGTCCGTGTTCAGCGCCACCACCAGTCGGTCGCACCAGCTGCGCGCCTGGGCCAGATAGGCGACGTGGCCGCGGTGCAGGATGTCGAAACAGCCGTTGGTGAAGCCGACCTTCAGCCCTTGCCGCTTCCAGCCCTCGACGACATGCGCCAGATCATCCAGCGGCATGACCTTGGCATGGGCGCTGGCGGCATGCTGGCTCATCTCGGCGTCGATCAGCTCGGCAGGCGTCACGACCGCCGTGCCCGCCTTGCCGACCACCACGCCCGAAGCCAGGATCGCAAACTCCACCGCCGTCTCCAGCGACGTGCCGGCACCGAGCGCGAGCCCCAGCGCCGCCAGCCCCGTATCGCCTGCGCCCGAAACGTCGAATACCTCGCGCGCACGACCGGGGAAGTGCGCGACAGGTCCGTCTCGCCGCATCAGGCTCATGCCCTTGCCGGCGCGTGTGACGACGACAGCCTTGGCCGTGGTGGTCGCCAGAAGCGCCGCCAGCGCCGCCTCGACCTCTTCATCCGTTTCGACCGGCAGGCCCGTGGCCCCCGCCAGTTCGCTGGCGTTGGGCTTGATCAGATCGACGGCCCCATAGCGCGCGAAATCCCGACCCTTGGGATCGACCACAACCGGCACACCAGCCGATCGCGACGCCGCGATGGCCTTGGCGATCATGGCGTCGCTGACCACGCCCTTGGCATAATCTGACAACAGAATTATAGAAGCACCTGAAAAGGCGTCGCTATCGGCTGCAGCGATCGGGCTGTCCTCGTCGTCCAGCCGAAGTAGCTGCTGACCAGCCGCGACGAAACGCGTCTTGATGATGGTGGCCGCACCCACGCGCTGCTCGAGCGCATTCTCGATCCCGTCTTCGGCCGAGATAAGCCCGATCAGTTCATCGCCGGCCGCGTCCTGCCCGACCAGGGCTCCCAAACGCGCCACGCCGCCCAGGGCCGCCACATTGCGCGCGACATTGCCGACGCCGCCCGGCATGGCCGTCGTCCGGCGCGTCTTCAGCACAGGGATGGGGGCTTCCGGTGAAATGCGGCTGACCTCGCCATAAACGTAGCGATCCAGCATCAGGTCGCCCACGCAGGCGATCTTCAACCCGCGCACCTTCTCCAGAAGAGCCTGCAGTTGTCCGAGGTCGAGCGTCCGTTCAGCCATGCCTAGGGCCTATCGGATTCACGCCGCTTTCGCCATCCGGCTCTTGGTCAAGTCGTCATAGGCGATGAGTTCGGCGGCCAAGGCTTCGAACTGATCGAGCGGTACCATGTTCGGGCCGTCCGACGGGGCATTGTCCGGATCCTGGTGGGTTTCCATGAAGACGGCGTCGACGCCAACGGCCACGGCCGCCCGGGCCAGCACCGGCACGAACTCACGCTGGCCGCCCGAGGACGTCCCCTGCCCGCCCGGCTGCTGGACGCTGTGGGTCGCATCGAAGACGACCGGGCAGCCGATGTCGCGCAGCACCGGCAGGGCCCGCATATCCGACACCAGGGTGTTGTAGCCGAAGCTGGCACCGCGTTCGCAGGCCATGACATTCGGATTGCCCGCGCCGGTGACCTTGGCGACGACGTTCTTCATGTCCCAGGGAGCCAGGAACTGACCCTTCTTGATGTTGATCGCCTTGCCGGTCGCTGCGGCGGCCAGCAGCAAGTCGGTCTGGCGGCTGAGGAAGGCCGGGATCTGCAGTACATCCACGGCCTGGGCGGCGATACGGCAATGCTCTTCGGTGTGGACGTCGGTCAGGACAGGCATACCGGTCACTTCGCGGATCTCGGCGAAGATCGGTAGCGAGCCTTCCAGGCCGAACCCGCGGGCGGCGGTGGCGCTGGTGCGGTTCGCCTTGTCGAAGCTGGTCTTGTAGATGATGCCGACGTTCAGCCGCTCGCCGATCTCCTTCAGCGCATGGGCCATCTCCAGCGCGTGCTGGCGGCTTTCCAGCTGACACGGGCCGGCGATGAAGACGATCCGCTGGCCGCCACCGATGGAGACGGGGCGGGTCAGGCCGTCCTTGATGTCGATGATGGCGTTGGGCTTTGACACAGGCATGGACTTTCGGCTTGGAGAGACGGCGCAACTGACGCACCTATGCGGCGATCAGGTGGCGTCGGACGTTGGTGTTCGCAAGCTATCACGGAGCGCGACCGCATGACCACCAAGGCCGACGACCGCCCCCTCATCCTGTGGTTCCGTCAGGACCTGCGCCTGGCCGACAATCCGGCGCTGGACCATGCGGTGAAGAGCGGCCGTCCAGTCGTGCCGGTCTATATCCTGGATCAAGGCAGCCGCGTCCGGCCGATAGGTGCCGCCTCGCTGTGGTGGCTGGACAAGTCTCTGCGGGCGCTGGCGCAATCGCTGAAATCACACGGTGCCGAGCTGATCCTGCGGCGTGGCGACAGCGAATCGGAACTGCGTCGTCTGATCGAGGAGACGGGGGCCGAGGCGGTCTACATGAACCGGCTGTTCGAACCCGATGCCTTTGCCCGCGACGCCGATATCGCCCACGGCCTTCAGGCCGACGGCATCGACTGCAAGGGCTTCAACGGCACGTTGCTGTGCACGCCGGGAAAGGTGCTGAATGGCTCGGGCCAGCCCTACAAGGTCTTCACGCCCTTCATGAAGGCCTTGCTGGCCGAGGCGACGCCCCCTGCCCATGTCGCGGTCCCGCGCGCGATCAAGAGCCTACAAGGTGTGGCTTCCGACAAGATTGATGACTGGGGCCTGCATCCCGCGCGCCCCGATTGGTCCAAGGACTTTGGTGGCACACCTGGGGAGGCCGGGGCCAAAGCCGCGCTGACGGCGTTTCTCGGGTCAGCCGCCAAGACCTACAGCCGCGACCGCGATCTGCCGGGCAAGGCAGGCACCAGTCGCCTGTCCCCTCACCTGCACTTCGGCGAAATCAGCCCTTGGCGGGTCGTGGAGACCGCGCGGGAGAGCGAGGCTGCCGGCAAGGAAGCCGAGAAGTTCATCTCGGAGATCGTCTGGCGCGAGTTCTCGGCCCATCTGCTGGCCGCCTTTCCGCAGATCACGACCGAAGCCTTCCGCCCCGAATACGACGCCATGCCTTGGCGCAAGGACGCGAAGGGTCTGAAGGCCTGGCAGACCGGCCAGACCGGCTATCCGATCGTGGACGCCGGCATGCGCGAGTTGTGGGCCACGGGCATCATGCACAATCGCGTGCGCATGATCGTGGCGTCCTTCCTGATCAAACATCTGCTGATCGACTGGCGCGAGGGCGAGGCCTGGTTCTGGGACACGCTGGTGGATGCCGACCTGGCCTCCAACGTCCAGAACTGGCAGTGGGTGGCGGGCTCGGGGGCCGATGCCGCCCCCTATTTCCGCATCTTCAACCCCATCACCCAGGGCGAGAAGTTCGACGCCGACGGCACCTATGTCCGCCGCTGGGTGCCGGAGGTGCGCCGCGTGCCGGACAAATGGCTGCATTCGCCCTGGATGGCCCCGCCGGAGGTGCTGCGCGAGATCGGCCTAAGGCTCGGTCACGACTATCCGCGTCCGATCGTGGACCACGCCGAAGGCCGCGCCCGTGCCCTGGCGGCTCTGAAGACCGTCGCCAACAAGGAAGATCCGGAGCCCTAGTCGGTCGGGACCGCGCCCAGCATGGTCCTGCACGCCTCCGCTTCGGCCAATAGAGCCTTTCGCTTTTCCGCGCCGAAGTTTTCCAGCGTTCGATAGGGCATGGCCAGTCGGACGTTGTCCCGCAGGCGCTTTTGGTTGCGCTCCAGAAAACCCCAATAGAGGCGATTGAACGGGCACGCCCCCTCGCCCGCCTTAGCCTTCACATCGTAGCGACAGCCGCCGCAATAGTCGCTCATCCGGTCGATATAGGCTCCAGACGCCGCATAGGGCTTGGATCCCACGATGCCGCCGTCCGCAAAGGTCGCCATGCCGCGGGTATTGGGCATCTCCACCCACTCATAGGCGTCGGCATAGACGGTCATGTACCAGTCATCGACCGCGTCCGGATGCACCCCCAGCAGCATGGCCAGATTGCCGGTGACCATGAGCCGCTGGATATGGTGCGCATAAGCATTGTCGCGTGAAGTGGCGACGACGTCGGCGATACAGGCCATGTCGGTCTCGCCAGACCAGTAAAACCACGGCAGTTTGCGGTCCGCGTCCAGGAAGTTGCGCTTTCGATACTCCGGCACCTTCAACCAATAGACGCCGCGCACGAATTCCCGCCAGCCCAGGATCTGGCGGATGAAGCCTTCGACCGCATTCAGGGGTGCTCGCCCCTTGCGATACTCGGCCTCGGCGCGCCGACAGACGTCCAGCGGATCGACCAGACCCAGATTGATCGAGGTCGATATCAGGCCGTGCCACATCCAGGGCTCGCCCTCGGCCATGGCGTCTTGCCAATCTCCGAACGACGGCAGAATGTCCTTCAGGAAGTCCGCAACTACGACCTCAGCCTGTTTTGCCGTCGTGGGCCAGCCGAAGTAGTCCAGGCTGCCGAAGTGACCGGGAAACAGCCGCTCCACGTCCGCGATCGCCTCCTTTGCCACTGCGTCGGGCGTGGTGCGCAGCCTCGTGGGCGGCCGCAGCCCCTTCGTCAGCTTCTTGCGGTTCTCGGCGTCATAGTTCCACTGGCCACCCTCGGGGGCCTTGCCGTCCATCAGGATGCCGGTCTCGCGCCGCATCTCGCGATAGAAGAACTCCATCCGCAGAGCCGACTTGCCCGAGGCCCAGCGGCGGAAGCGGTCGTGTGAGCAGATGAAGCGTCGGTCCTCGCACACCTCAACCGGTACCTTCGCCGTCTCGGCGAAGGCGGCCAGGGCCTGAGCCAGCCGCCATTCCCCGCACTCGGTGATGGCCACAGCCTCGAAAGGCTGGTCCTCCAGAGCGCGATCCAGCTCCGTCGTGATCGAATGGGTGTTGTCCGGATCGTCGATCCGCACATAGCGCACGGTCACACCCCGGTCCTCAAGCCGCAGGGCAAAACTCCGCATGGCCGCAAAGATCAGGGCGATCTTCTGCTTATGGTGCTGCACATAGGTCGCCTCATCCCGGACCTCGGCCATCAGGACGACATCGCGCGAGGCATCCAGCCCCTCCAGCGCAGACAGGCTATCCGAGAGCTGATCGCCCAGGATCAGTCGCAGCGTGCCCCTGCCCGCCCTGGTGGCGGCTGTGCTAGTCTGGCCCAATGACCTCTCCCCTGATGTCCACGACCGAACTCGCCACGCGGATGAACGATCCCGATCTTCGCATCGTCGACGGATCCTGGCATCTGGATGGGCGCGACGCCCGGGCCGATTTCGAGACCGCCCGCATCCCAGGTGCCGTCTTCTTTGATCTGGACGCCATCTCAGACCATACCAGCGACCTGCCGCACATGCTGCCGACTGCCGCAGCGTTCGCGGAGGCCGCCGGCGCGCTCGGTATCGCCGAGACGGACACCATTGTCGTCTACGACACCCACGGCCTGTTCTCCGCCGCTCGCGTCTGGTGGACATTCCGGGTGATGGGGGCAAACAGGGTCGTCGTCCTAGACGGCGGTCTGCCTGCGTGGGGAGACGAGGGCCGTCCTGTCGAATCCGGGCCACGCCCTGCGCCGCCGGCGGCAAATTTCCGCGCCACTTTTGACGGCAACGCTGTTGTCGACGTGCCCACCGTCATGGCGGCCCTGACCGGCGATGCCCAGGTCGTCGACGCCCGCCCCGCCGCCCGGTTTTCGGGGCAGACGACGGAGCCACGTCCCGGCCTGCGCGCGGGTCATATGCCGGGCGCGATCAATCTGCCGATGAAGGCGGTCCTGGACGACACCGGTCGCCTGAAGCGGGGCGAGGCTCTGGCCGAGACGTTCCAGAACGCCCGGGTGGACATCGACCGCCCCATCGTCACGACCTGCGGCTCCGGCGTCACGGCGGCCGTCCTCAGCCTGGCCCTGGCGGAACTTGGCAGCGACAGCCGCCTGTACGACGGCTCCTGGGCCGAATGGGGTGCCCGGTCGGACACCCCGGTTCAGATCGACTAGGTCAGGTCGCAGGCGCGACAGGTACCTCGTCGTCCGCCACGACCGGAACGTCATCTTCGCCGCGAGAGACGACGGTGGCCAGAACGAGATCACCCGTGACGTTCAGGGTGGTGCGGCACATGTCCAGGAAGCGGTCGACGCCCAGGATCAGGCCTATGCCCTCGGCGGGCACACCGACCATGACCAGGATCATCGCCACGACCGGCAGGGAGCCTGCCGGCACACCCGCCGTCCCGATTCCGCCCAGAATACAGACCAGCATCACCACGACCTGCTGCGTCAGCGACAGCTCGATCTGGAAGAACTGCGCCAAGAACAGCACCGTCACCCCCTCGAATAGCGCCGTGCCGTTCTGATTAGCGGTCGCACCGACGGTCAGAACAAAGCGAGCGATCTTGCGCGGCAGGTTCAGCTGCTCGTCCGCCGCCTTCAGCGCGACAGGCAGGGTGGCGTTGGACGAGGCCGTCGAGAATGCCACGACCATCGGTTCGCGGATGCCGCGGAAGAAGGCCAGCGGCGAGCGACGCGCCCCGATCCAGACGACCAGCGGATAGACCACGAACATGTGGATCAGCATGGCGCCGACCGCGACGGCGACGAAGGCCGCCAGCTTGACCAGCAGATCCCAGCCGAACAGCGCCGCCAGGTTGAACATCAGACAGGCGATCGCATAGGGGGCCAGTTTGATGACCATGTTGATCAGCTTCATCGTGACCTCGAGGATGCCCTCAATCACGGTCTGAAGTCGGTCGGTCGCCGGGCTCTTGGCCATGACCAGGCCGATGCCGAAGAACAGGGCGAAGATCATCACCGGCAGGATCTGGTTCTCAGACGCCGCCGTGAAGACGTTTGACGGGATCAGGTCCAGGAAGAACTGACCGAACTGCACCGTCTCCGGTGCCTTCTCGGTGATGGCCGTCGCCCCCTCACGTCCCTGCTCCAGCAGGCTGGCCGCCAGAAGGGGATCCACACCGGCACCCGGCTGGAAGATGTTGACCATGGCCAGGCCGATGATGACGGCGATGCTGGACACCACGACGGTCAGACCGAGCGTTTTCCACCCTGCGCGACCGAGAGATTTCAGGTCGCCCATCTCTGCGACACCGACCACCAGGGCCGAGAAGAGCAACGGGATCACCAGCATGAACAGCAGGCGCAGGAAAATCTGCCCGGCGGGCCCGGTGATGTTGGACGTGACCCACACCACCCACGGCGCCTCAGCCCCGGCCAGCAGGTGGACAGCCATGCCGCCGCCCAGTCCCACGACAAAGCCGATCAGCATCAGCCAGTGCAGCGGCAAACCGCCCTTCTTGGTGTCGTCCATGCGTCCCCCGGCCCGTTGATCGGGCGCTGTCATCGAATGGGCAGGGCGTAGATCAGGCCGCCCGGCCTCGCGTTCCATTGTGCGTTAAGCCCCCGCTCCAGGTCGAGCGGAGAATCGGGGCCGATATTCCGGGCGAAGATTTCGCCATAGTTGCCCTGTGCCTTGATCGCGCGCCTCGCCCAGTCGTCGGACAGGCCAAGCATGGATCCGAGCTCGCCCTCAACGCCCAGCAGACGGCGGATGCGCGGGTCGGATGCCTCCTCGACCTGAACATCGATATTCTCGGACGTCACGCCCAATTCCTCGGCCGCGACCAGCGCATTCAGGGTCCAGCGCACGACCGACGTCCAGGCCTCGTCGCCCCGCTTCACCGCCGGCCCTAAGGGTTCCTTGGAGATGACATCGGGCAGGATCATGTGCTGATCCGGGCTGGCCAGCGTGGTTCGCGCCGCCGCCAGGGCCGAGATGTCGGCGCTCAGCGCATCGCATTCCTCGCGACCATAGGCTGCCGCTGCGGCCTCGGCGCTGATCGCTTCGACCTTGCGATACTCCAGGCCGCGCGCCCGGAACCAGTCGGCCACATTGCCCTCGGATGTCGAGGCGCGCTGGACGCAGACACGGGCAGTATTCAGCTCCTGCGCACTAGTCAGGTTCAGGGCGCGGCGCACCATGAAGCCTTGGCCGTCGTAATAGTTGATGCCTGCGAAGCGCACGCCCTCCTGCGCCTCGCGTGACAAGGTCCAGGACGTCTCGCGCCACAGAACGTCGGCCCGCCCGCTGCGCAGGGCTTCGAACCGCTGGGCATTGGACACCGGCACGAAACGGACCGCATTCGCGTCGCCCAACACAGCCGCCGCCAGGGCTCGACAGAAATCGACGTCGAAGCCCCGCCACTGTCCGCGATTGTCCGTATAGGCGAACCCGACCAATCCCTCATGGACGCCGCAGTTCAACCGCCCCCGGGCCTTGATCGCCTCCAGGGTCGGGCTGGCGAAATCGGGCGCGACCGTACTGGTTTCGGTGACTGGGGCTGTCTCGTCAGCCTGATTTCGGTTGCCGATCAGGTCGCAGGCGCCCAGGGTCAGCGCCAGCGTCAGAACTGCGCCGGTGACCCCTGCCTTCCCGACCTTCGCTGATCGCATCGCCGCCTCGCCGTCGTCGCAACTGTACCCCGCGCCTTTAGAACCGTTCGCGACGGCGGTATCAACCGACAGGCCGCAATTAGTCTTCGGGTTCCAGCATGCTCTGACCAGGAGCGAGGCCGAGTTTGTCGGTCCGTGTCCGCTGCATCATGTAGCATTCGCAGGCCGCCGCCTCGAGACGGCGACGGTTTTCAACCCTCAGTGCGCCTCGCGCGTAGGATATGGCCCCCTGACGTTTCAACTCGGCGGCACCTGCGGACACGGTCGTGCGCTGGACGCCCAGCATCACCGACATCTCTTCCTGCGTCAGGTCCAGCGCCTCACGCCCCGTGCGGTCGCACAGGGTCAAGATCCAGCGCGCCAGTCGTGAGGTGCTGTCATGGATCGCATTGCAGGCGGCGTTCTGGGCTCCCTGCGATTGATTGTCGTGGGTCAGCAGCATCAGTCGCTTCAGAAGGCGCGGGCTCTCGACCACCTGTTTGCGCAGGGCGGAGGCCGAAAGGGCAATCACGGTATCCCCCTCGCGCACCGTCACGCGCCAAGCGCATGGCGCTTCGGCTAGGAAGGCCGCGAGGCCCGAAACCCCTTCCGAACCCACGGTCGAAATTTCGACCACACGACCGTCGCTGAAGGCCATGACGTTGGACAGTTCGGTGGCGACCGGAAAATGAACTTCCCGGACCCGCACATCCTGCTCGATCAGGACCTGGTCTTTCTCCACGGTTATGCGGCGAAGATGGGGTCCAAGCGCGATCTGGTCGGCCTCATCCATCGATTCTAGCAAACCGTTGCCGCTGTGCTCTGCGCTCAGTCCGCTGGCCATGTCGATTCGGGGTCCCCAGCGTCACGGTTTCATGACGCGATACGCGCTACACCTCTTGTGGCCCACTTACTACAACTCTGTGGCGACCGCTTCTATCCGGTAGAAGACAGTACCGTCTTCCCGCGCAACCGTGACACCGAACGACCCGCCTCCGAGGAGGTCTGAGGCATGGCCTGGCAACAGCTCCGACAGGCTGGCAACCGCGCTAGCGCAGGCTGCAGCGTCATTCGGCAGAGTTTCGCCCTCGGCATCCACCGGCGTTCCGTCAGCGGTCGTATCGAAAAAATAGCGCGGCATGGTCGCAAAAGCCGTTGTTGCGACCGTTTGTTCCGCATTGGATGAAATGGCGCGCCCAGCAGGACTCGAACCTGCAACATCCCGCTTAGAAGGCGGGTGCTCTATCCGGTTGAGCTATGGGCGCTCTCGCGGCTCAACTAGCGCAAAGCGCGAGCGCCGCAAACGAAAACGCGGCCCAGCGAGCGACCCGTCGCAAGCGTCAGCCGCCCCGCAATCAATGCGTCCAGGGCTGTTTACGGAAGGTGGCGAAGTTGTCGGCATAGGCCTTGATGATGACCGGCGGTTCCTGCGGCTCGTGCAGGCGAAAGGGGATCCCGTGCCTTTCGGCATAGGCCACCGCTTCCTCGGCCGTGTCGAACGTCAGTCGCACCTGGCCGTTCATGTCGTCAGAACTCGTCCAGCCCATCAGCGGGTCGATGGTCCGCGCCGAAGCCGGCTCGAACTCAAGCCGCCAGCTCAAGGTCTTGGCCTTGCCGGACTGCATGGCGGTCTTGGCGGGACGATAGATGCGGGCGAGCATGATGTCGGTCTCGTCGCTGGCGGATATCCGCGGCTCAAGCAGCGAGCGCCCGCGGCGCGAGCGGTAGCCGCCAAATGAATGGTCGGAGTGAGAGGATTCGAACCTCCGACCCTCTGGTCCCAAACCAGATGCGCTACCAGGCTGCGCTACACTCCGGCGGCGGGATTTGACACACTCGGGCCTGCACCGCAACGCAGCAAATAGCTTATTCGGCAAAGAAGGGGTGGCGGACCCGGTCTCCGGCCTTGGCCCCTATCTCTGCCGCCCGACCGGCCCGCAGCTCCAGCACGCCGCTGGCTGGACCATTGGAGGGGATCAAGGCATCGCTGTTGGGCGGGGCGTTGGGCGCGATCGAGACGATCACGCCGCGCGGATCGATGTAGATGATGTCCAGCGAACTGGGGGTATTGTGCATCCAGAACGCACGTGGGGCGACGTCCGGAAACTGGAACAGCATGCCCCGGTCGTCAGCCAGCGGTGGGCGCTCCATCAACCCGCGCTGCCGCTCGGCGTCATCGTCGGCGATCTCGACCATGAAACGATGCTCGCCGGACGACGTCACGACGGTCAGCGGCTCCAGCGGATTACCCTGCGCATCCTTGGGCGTACCCGCGCCTGCGCAACCCGCCAACAGGGTCAGGCCGACCACGCCTGCGCCCAGACCGCTCAAAAATCCACGACGATTCGACATAGACTCACACCCTCATGGGGCGGTCCGATCAACCGCCCGGTCTGATTTCCGCAACCACAAGGCCCTTTGGCCCATCGGCGAAGCGCACGGCGACCGCCTCGCCAGGCAACAGATCATCCAGACCGCAACGCCGCAAGGTCTCGACATGCACGAAGATATCGCCGGGCTCATTATTCCGCACGACGAATCCATAGCCCTTGGTGCGATTGAACCATTTGACCACGGCGGACTCCAGGCCGGCCGCATCCGCATCATCCAGCGTCAGCGCGTCTGGGTGATTGCGCAGGCCATCGTAGGCGGAGCGGCGCACGAGCTCTGATGGCGCTTCCGTCTGCGCCAGTTCGTGGATCTCGGTGACCTGCCAGCCTTTGGGCCGCCGCACACAGTCGCAGACGATGGCCGCTCCCTCGCCCGCCGTGTCGTGGCCCTTGTCGCGCAGGCTGGTGACGTGCAGCAGGACGTCACGGTCGTCCGTTAGGCCAGGATCATCAGGCACGATGAAACCATAACCCTTGCCCGGATCAAACCACTTCACATGACCGGTGACGCGAACAACCGCCCCCGTACCCGTCTCAACGCCCGCGTAGTCAGACACAGCCACCCCTCCGTCCGCTTAACCTTACGGACGGGTTCCGTTTAACACGGTTCTGTGAACACTGGAAAAGAGAAAAAACACGCTCAAGCCCGACAAAGGGCGGATTTGTTGCCTTCCGACGCCCTGCCAAGGCTTCCGAGCGCACAGGCGTTCCAGCATGACATCACGTTCTCTGGCGACCAAGTCGCGCGTCCTCCCCATCCGACCGGGCCGGCTTTAAGATTTGCGATGTCAGGAAATGGAACGCCCCGCGCTGGCAGTCCCTAGGGGAGTCGAACCCCTCTCTTCAGGTTGAAAACCTGACGTCCTAACCGATAGACGAAGGGACCGCTGCGCGGGGAAGCGGCGATATAGCCGCCGATTTTCGGGGATGCAAGCGCCGATGAGCGATTAATTCATCCGCGGATCGGCCACATCCTCGATCTCGAACTGGACACCCTTGCGACCGTTCCAGTCGTCAGCCTTCAGACGACCGACGACACTCAGTCCGCCCTGCCCCGACAGCAAGGCCTGACCGGAGGGCAGGTCGGCACAGCGCCAAGCGATGGCCTTGACCGAAGCGCCGTCGGCTCCGACCAGCCGGCACCGAACGTGCCCTCCCGTCATCGCCACGGCCTCACGCGCGCTGACGTGCGACAGGGCAAAGAGGGGCTCTGGATTCGCCGGACCGAAGGGAGCCAGCTGCTCGAATTGCTCGAAAAGGCCGCGCGTCGCCGCACCCGGCTCGATCAGGGCGTCGATCTCGACGCCGTCCAATGCTTCGGCCTCGGCCTGTTCACCTGCCATCCGCTCGTTCAAGAAATCGCGCAGACGGCCGATAGCCTCGACCCGCACGGTCAGGCCGGCCGCCATCGCATGGCCACCGCCCGCGAGCAGCACGCCCTCGTTCCAGGCAGCCTGGATCGCCTTGCCCAGGTTCATGCCGGGCTGAGACCGACCCGAGCCCTTGCCGATACCGTTGATCGCATCGACGCCGATCACCACGACCGGCTTGCGCCAGCGCTCACGCAGACGCCCGGCGACGATGCCGACGACGCCGGGATGCCAGTCCGCGCCCTCGATGACTACGACCGCGGACCCGTCTTCATGCGCGCCCGTCGCCTCGACACGGCGCGTCGCCTCGTCGGTCACCAACCGCTCCACCTCGCGGCGCTCGATGTTCAGCGCATGCAGTTCAGCCGCCAGCGACACAGCCTCGGCTTCGTCGTCAGTCGACAGCAGCCGCGCCCCCAGGTCGGATTTACCGATCCGCCCGCCCGCGTTGATCCGAGGCCCTAGAATGAAGCCCGCGTGATTGGACTTGGCCGGCCCTGGCTCGGCGCCTGCAGCCGCAAGAAGCGCTCGTAGACCCGGATTGCCCCAGTCCGACATGACGCGCAGTCCCAAGCTGGTCAGGGCGCGGTTGAAGCCGGTCAGGCCCGTCACGTCGCAGATCGCGCCCATGGCCGCCAGATCAAGCCACTGGCGGATGTCCGGCTCCTTGCGATCGACGAACAGCCCCCTACCCCGCCCCTCCCGGTTCAGCGCGGCCAGCAGCACGAATACGACCCCCGCAGCCGCCAGATTGCCCTGACCAGAGCCACAGCCCGGCCGGTTCGGATTGACCACGGCAGCACAGACAGGCGGCTGCTCGCGCATCATGTGGTGATCGATGACGACGACCTTCAGCCCGATAGCCGCCGCGTGCGCCACGGCCTCGTTGGCCGCCGCCCCACAGTCGACCGTGATGACCAGATCAGCCCCGGAGGCCTTCAAGGTGTCGAACGCCTTGGCGCTGGGGCCATAGCCCTCGGTCAGGCGATCGGGCACATAGATCGGCAGGTCAGCGCCCAATGCCCGAAACCAGCGGACCAGCAAGGCCGCGCTGGATGCGCCATCGACGTCATAGTCGGCGAACACATGGATGGACTGACCGGCCTGCAGGGCCTCGACGATGACCTGAGCCGCGACGTCCATGTCCATGAAGCTGGACGGATCGGGAAACATCGCCTTCAGCGTCGGTCGCAGGAAGTTCGCCCCTTGGTCCGCCTGCACGCCGCGTGCTGCCAGCGCGCGTGCCAGCGGCTCGTCCAGGCCCAGGGTCTGCATGTGCGCACGAATCAGGCCGGCCTCGGCCGGGCGCTGCCGCCAGGCCCGGCCCGACAGCGAGCGGGAGATGCCCAGAAACGCAGGCTGGCCCGCGCCGTCGGCCATCAGAGCGGGCGGATCGTGCGGATGCGCTGAACCGTGCGGGTCGAGGAATCCATGACCAGTGTGTGCGTCGAGACGAAGCCGTCCTTGACCTGCACCCCGTCCAGCATCGCGCCCTTGGTTACGCCAGTCGCCGCAAAGATGGCATCCTTGGAAACCAGCTCATGCAGATCATATTTGCGATCGAAATCGGTGACGCCCGTATGATTGGCCCGCGCGCGCTCCTCGTCATTGCGGAAGATCAGACGCCCCTGGAAATGCCCGCCGACGCATTTCAGGGCCGAGGCCGCCAGCACGCCTTCCGGCGCTCCGCCGGACCCCAGATACAGGTCGATGCCCGTGTCCGGCTCGGCCGTATGGATGACCCCGGCCACATCACCGTCAGTAATCAGCATGACCTTGGCCCCGACCTCGCGCAGGGCGGCGATCAGTTCGGCGTGGCGTGGACGGTCCATGACGCAGACGGTGATGTCGTCCGGGCGCACACCCTTGGCCGAGGCCAGCGAGCGGACGTTATCGCCCGGCGTCATATCCAGATCGACGGTGCCGGGCGCATAGCCGGGACCGATGGCGATCTTGTCCATATAGGTGTCGGGCGCATGCAGCATGCCTCCGCCCGGCGACATCGACAGAACCGTCAGGGCATTGGCCATGGCCTTGGCGGTCAGGGTGGTGCCTTCCAGCGGATCCAGAGCGATGTCGATGGCCGGGCCTTTGCCGGTGCCGACCTTCTCGCCGATGTACAGCATGGGGGCTTCGTCGCGCTCGCCCTCGCCGATCACGATCTTGCCGTCGATATCCAGGGCATTCAGGGCCGTGCGCATGGCGTCCACCGCCAGCTGATCTGCGTGCTTCTCGTCGCCGCGTCCGATCTGGGCCCAGGACGCGATGGCGGCCAGTTCGGTCACGCGCGCCGCGTCGGCAGCCAAAGTAGAGGCGTAAGGGGCCTGATCGGCCATGGGCGTATCTCCTGAAGGTTATGATCGCCGGATTCTCCGATCCGGGCGAGCGCGTCGGCCAGGCCGCTACTGGCGGCGCGTGATGGGTGGGGGCGCGCGACCACGTTCGCGGGCACGGCGCAGGTATTCGTCGATCTCGGCCTGGGTCTGCTGGGTCGCTGGCGCTACGGCGGTGGCCGCGACGCGGGACCGCAGAGCCTCCGCAAATGCCGCCGGATCGTCGGTCAGGGTCCAGTCGATGCGTGCCACCTCTCCGGCAAGTGCACCGCGCGTGACCCTCAAAGTGTTGACCTCAGCGGCGATGGACGTCGGCGTCGGGGCGGGTTCGGTGGATTTCGGGAAGTCGGCCCAGCGCGGATACTCGCGATTCGCATCGACCAGAGCCTGGACCCGCGCTGCGACCGGCGATGTCTCATCGGTGCGCGGGTTGAACGAGGACGCACAGGCCGTCAGCACCGAGGCGCAGACCGCCAGGAACAGGACGCTGCCGATTTTCTGGATCAATGCGTTCATTTCAGGTGCGCTCATATGCCATGATTGCGACAGGCGGAAGGGCGGGCACATGTCTCTCGCACCACGCGACGATCTTTCGGGAGCCCGACCATGGCCAAGTCTCCGTCCTCGCCGCCGCCTTCCGTCGTGCCCCCCGGCCCTCGCAAGTCTGGCCGCCCCACGTCGCCCAAGCCGCCCCGTCCCCGAGCAAAAACCGCTGAGCGCATGGAGGCGGTACCGCCCCCCATTCTCGAGACGGCCCCGCCAGAAGCCTCCGCGCCATCGGCGCAACCGCCGGAAACGGGAGCGCCGTCATTCCCCTTTGCCGATGTCGGTGCCGAGCAGCGGCAGATGATTGAAACGCTGTCTTTGAATCTGGCTCGCGCCGCCATGACGGCCCAGACCGCCATTGCCGAGGCCGCGCTGTCGCAGACGGCAAATTCGGGTCCCGCCGCCCTGTCGCCCGACCCGTTCAATGTCGGCCCGGCGATGAACAGCGTGATGACCAGCCTGGCGTCGCGCCCCGACCGGCTGTTCGCGGCGCAGGCCGATCTGTTCAACCGCTACATGGACCTGTGGGCCGCCACGACGCGACGGGCGGCGGGAGAGGAAGCGCCTCAGCCGTCGAAGGACAAGCGGTTCAAGGATCCGGCCTGGTCGGAAAATCCGATGTTCGACATGATGCGCCAGTCCTATCTGGTCACAGCCGACTGGATGAACGGGCTGGTATCCAGCGTCGAGGACGTCGATCCCCTGACCAAGCGCCGCGCCGAGTTCTTTACCAAGCTGCTGACCGATGCCTTTTCGCCGTCGAACTTCCTGGCCTCCAACCCCGCGGCCCTGAAAGCCCTGGCTGAGACCAATGGCGAATCGCTGGTCCGGGGCATGCAGAACTTCGCCGCCGACATGGAGCGCGGGGCCGGCAAGCTGAAGATCAGCCAGGCCGACTACGGCCGGTTCGTCGTGGGCGAGAACGTCGCTACCGCGCCGGGCCAGGTCGTCTGGCGTGACGAGCTGTTCGAACTGATCCAGTACGATGCCGCCACAGAGAAGCAGCGGGCCATCCCCCTGCTGATCTTCCCGCCGTGGATCAACAAATTCTACATCATGGACCTGCAGCCGGAGAATTCCCTGATCCGCTGGCTTTCGGCCCAGGGGTTCACCGTCTTCGTCTGCTCGTGGGTGAATCCGGACGTGGACAAGGCCGACTTCGGCTTCGACGACTATCTGGAAAAAGGCATCTATCGCGCCGTCGCCAAGGTCCTCGAACAGTCGGGGTCGAAGCGGTTGAACACCGTCGGCTACTGCATCGGCGGCACTTTGCTGGGGGCGGCCCTCGCCCATATGGCCGAAAAGCGCGTGCAGCCCGTCGCCTCGACCACCTTCTTCGCGGCCCAGCACGACTTCGCCGAGGCGGGCGATCTGTTGCTGTTCACCGACGAGCACTGGCTACAGCAGATTGAGGAACAGATGGATGCCGCCGGCGGCGTACTGCCCGGCGCGGCCATGGCCGACACCTTCAATGCGCTGAGGGCCAACGACCTGATCTGGTCGTTCTTCGTGTCCAACTATCTGATGGGCAAGTCGCCGGCGGCCTTCGATTTGCTGTTCTGGAACGCGGACCAGACCCGCATGCCCAAGCGGCTGCACATGGACTATCTGCGCTCCATGTACGGGCAGAACCGGCTGTCCCAGGGGCAGTTCGAGATCGGCGGCATCACGGTCGATCTGTCAAAGGTGACGATCCCGCTATATTTCCAGGCCAGCCGCGAGGATCACATCGCGCCGATGAACTCGGTCTATCGCTCGGCAAAGGCCTTCACCAACGCCGACGTGACCCTGACGCTGGCCGGATCGGGCCATATCGCAGGCGTTATCAATCCGCCCAGCGCCAACAAATACCAGCACTGGACCAACCCCGCCCTACCCGCCAACCTGGCCGAATGGCAGGCCGGAGCCGAAGAGCATCCCGGCAGTTGGTGGAACCACTGGGCCGGGTGGCTGCATGACAAGTCCGGCGAGTGGGTGGCGGCCCGCGACCCCAAATCCGGCCCACTTTCGCCGATAGAACCGGCACCTGGCTCCTATGTGAAGGTCAAGAGTTGACGCGTATCGAACCCAACCTGCTGCTGGCCTTTGCGACCGGCATTCCGCTTTTGCTGCTGACGATGACGGCCACCGTCTATGGCGAGCCGGGGCCGGGCTGGCTGAACCCGGCGCTGGCGGTGCTGTACACCATCATCTTCGTGGGGTTGAATAAACCGCTGTCCAAGCTGATGAAGCTGAATGCCGACCGGCCGCCCATGATCAGTCCGCTGGCCCCGACCTCGGCCATCTGGGCGGGTATTTTCCCCACTATCGTTACTGTGATGGCGGTCGTGCCGTTCTTCGTCAGGGGCTTCAACTACGGCCTGATGGTGGTGATCGGCTCTATCCTTTTCGGCATCACCATCCAATCGGCCCTCACGGCCAGAGAACAGGGCTGACCGGTCAGGCCGGGACGAACTTCAGCGCCACGCCGTTGTTGCAGTAGCGTTTGCCCGTGGGGCGCGGACCGTCGTCGAACACATGGCCCTGATGCCCCAGGCAGCGGGCGCAGTGGTATTCCGTGCGCGGTATGCCGATCGCATAGTCGGTCTTGGTCCCGATATTGGCGGCGATGACGTCATAGAAGCTGGGCCAGCCCGTGCGGCTGTCGTACTTCCACTGCGACCGGAACAGCGGCAGGTCGCAGCCGCGACAGACAAAGGTCCCGCGCCGGCTCTCGTTGTTCAGAGGGCTGGAGCCCGGCCGCTCGGTGGCCTCATGGCGCAGGACGTCATAGGCCGCGCGGGGAAGACGCTGCCGCCACTGCGCATCCGTCACGCGGCGGAAGGGCGAGTTGGCGTACTGACGGGTCGAGGCGTCCGCCGTCTCGGGCGCACAGCCGGTCAGTGCGACCGCACCGGCGGTCAGGAACAGGGTTCGACGGCTCAGGGTCTGGGTCATGACCGGATATACGTCGGCAGGACCGCGTAGGTTTCAAGCGCGGCGGATCACCCCAGTCCCGCGCCCTCGTCCAGCCCCAGCATCAGGTTCAGGTTCTGCACCGCCGCACCCGACGCGCCCTTGCCCAGGTTGTCCAGCAGGGCCACCAGCCGCGCCTGCCCGCCCGACCGGTCGCCGAATACATGCAGCCGCATCCGGTTGGTGCTGTTCAGGCCCTCGGGATCCAGACCCGTCATCGCCTCGGTCCTCTCGAGCTCCGCCACCTCGACGAACCTCTGGCCGTCGTAGGCTTCGACGAGAGCTCCATGGATGCGCTCGATGGACGGTGTCTCGGGCAGGGCCGACAGATGCAGCGGCACCTCGACCAGCATGCCCTGGCGATAGTTGCCGACTGCCGGCGCGAACAGCACGTCGCGCGACAGGCCCGTATGCCGCGTCATCTCCGGCACATGCTTGTGCGTCAGCGAAAGGCCATAGGCGCGGAAGGGGGTCGGGGTTCCGCCCTCGAACTCCGCGATCATCGCTTTGCCGCCGCCGGAATAGCCGGATACCGCATTGACCGTCACGGGCCAGTCGGCGGGCAGCAGCCCCGCCCGCACCAGCGGTGCGATCAGGCCGATAAAGCCGGTCGGATAGCAGCCCGGATTCGACACCCGCGTCGCGCCTGCGATCCGCTCTCTCTGACCCGGTGCCATCTCCGCAAAACCATAGGTCCAGGACGGATCGACCCGAAAGGCCGTCGAGGCGTCGATCACCCGCACCGCCGGGTTGTCGATCATGGCGACCGCCTCCTTCGCCGCGTCGTCCGGCAGGCACAGGATTACCGCATCGGCCGCATTCAGCGCCTCGCGCCGCGCCTCGACCTCGCGCCGCCGGTCGCCGAGCAGGATCAGATCTAGATCGCCGCGCGCCTCCAGCCGCTCGCGAATCTCCAGCCCCGTGGTCCCGGCCTCGCCGTCGATGAAGATGGTGTGGGTCAACCCGTGAACTCCAGAAAGCGATCCAAAAGTGCTTCGGCCTCTTGACTCAGGCCGAGAGGCTGAGGACCGCCCCCCGTCAATATGTTGTCGCAGTCGTGCGTTGAACCCCGGACCTCGAGCCACTTCTCGTCACCCCGGTAGTCGTGGAAATACTCGGCGACGACCTCGCCATTCTGCGTGATCTCGTAGCGATAATTTCCGAACGACTCACGGACCCCGGACCAGTGTCTTACGCAGTATTTAGACATGTTCTTCAGCCCTTCTGGCTGCCAAAGAAAAAGGCGCTCCAGGTTTCCCCGGAGCGCCCTTGTAATCCAAGTCGCCGCTGTGACCGACTAGCGCTTCGAAAACTGGAAGGACTTGCGGGCCTTGGCGCGGCCGTACTTCTTGCGCTCGACGACGCGGCTGTCGCGGGTCAGGAAGCCGTGCGGCTTCAGGACCGGGCGCAGCGCCGGCTCGTAGTGGGTCAGGGCGTGCGACAGGCCATGGCGGATCGCGCCGGCCTGGCCAGACAGGCCCGAGCCCTCGACGGTGCAGACCACGTCGAACTGGGTTTCACGGCCGGTGACGACCAGCGGCTGGGCAATCATCATGCGCAGGATTTCGCGGGCGAAATACTGCATCTGATCCTTGCCGTTGATCGTGAACTTGCCGGTGCCGGGCTTTACCCAGACGCGGGCGATCGCGTTCTTGCGCTTGCCGGTCGAATAGGCGCGGCCCTGAGCGTCCAGCTTCTGCTCGTAGACGGGGTGCTCTTCGCCCGCGCCGGGGGTCTGCATGCTCTTCAGAGCATCGAAGCCGGTGGCGGTTTCGGTGTTGGTGACGTCGGTCATGCTCAGACGCTCCGGGTGTTCTTGGTCGAGGCCGACTTGAAGTCGATCGTCTCGGGCTTCTGGGCTTCGTGGTCGTGGGTCGAACCGGCGAACAGGCGCAGATGCGTCATCTGCTTGCGAGCCAGCGGGCTCTCCTTGGGCAGCATGCGCTCGACAGCCTTTTCAAGGACGCGCTCGGGGAAACGGCCATTCAGGACCTTTTCCGGCGTCGTCTGCTTGACGCCGCCCGGGTGACCGGTGTGGCGGTAGTAGATCTTGTCGGTGTTCTTCTTGCCGGTGAACACCACCTTGTCGACGTTGGTGACGACGACATAGTCGCCGCAATCGACGTGGGGGGTGTAGTCGCCGCGGTGCTTGCCGCGCAGACGGTTGGCGATGAACGTCGCGAGACGGCCCACCACGACGCCTTCGGCATCGATGTGGATCCACTTCTTCTCGACGTCGGCCGGCTTCAGCGAAGCCGTAGTGCTCTTCAGCATGACGTGGGTTTCCCGGGAAGGCGATACGAGGCCCCTCCCCGCCAGATGGCCGGAAGAAGCGGAAGGCGCGCTTACTAGGGGATGCAAGTCTGGAGGTCAACGATAGTTTATTGACCTGTTCCAGCCTAACCTCATGTCTAAAAACAACTTTTTGGATGCGGTAATAAAATACCGCATTTTCTGACAACCTCGTTGCGCACCGGACCCTATGTTATTCCGCGCTTCGTCACAGAACCATGATGATTGCGCCCTCCCCGCCCGGCATAAGCGGGCTTGGTTCGGAGAGTATTTGCCCATGCGCCCTGATCGTCGTCAGCTGTTCACCGGCTCGGCCGCCGCCGTCGCCTTTGCTGGCCTAGCCAGCAATGTCAGGGCCCAGGCGGCTCCGACGGGCGAAACCTATGTCAATGACGTCCATGGTTACGGCCCGCTGATCGCCGATCCCGACAAGCTGCTCGATCTGCCCGAAGGCTTTAGCTACGAGATCGTGTCCCAGAGCGGCGACACCATGGATGACGGCCTGTTCGTCCCGGGCCAACCGGACGGCATGGGCTGCTTTCCGCTGGAGGGTACCCGCGTCGCCCTGGTCTGCAACCACGAGCTCAAGGGCTCCAGCGCCCTTCATCGCAACCTTGGTCCCGGCGGCTTTCATCAGCAGCGGATCGGCCTGCTGGACCCCACCAAGGGCTATGACACCTACAAGGACGGTCGCGCCCTGCCCGGCGGTACCACCACCTTGATCTACGACCTGGCGACGCGACGGAAGGTCAGCCAGCATCTCTCCCTCGCCGGCACTTCGACCAACTGCTGTGGCGGCCAGACTCCGTGGGGCAGCTGGCTGACCTGCGAGGAGAATGTCGACACGCCCGCCAACAAGGACGTGACCAAACCGCACGGCTTCATCTTCGAAGTGCCCGCGACTGCGACCGGCCTGGTCGATCCCGTGCCGCTGAAAGCCATGGGCCGGTTCGAGCATGAGGCCGTCTGCGTCGATCCCCGCACGGGCATCGTCTACGAAACCGAGGACAAGGGCGACGGCCTCTTCTACCGCTTCATCCCCAATACCCCCGGCAAGCTGGTCGAGGGCGGTCGCCTCCAGGCCATGGCCTTCAAGGACAAGCCCCGCGCCGATACCCGCAATTGGGACAGTGCCGAATGGGCCGTGCGCGACTGGCGCGAGGTCGTATGGATCGATCTGGACGACGTCGAATCGCCGAACGACGACCTGCGTCTGCGCGGCCACGCGACCGGTGCGGCGCTGGTCGCCCGCGGCGAAGGCATTCATTGGGGCGACAACGAACTGTATCTGACCGCCACCTCGGGGGGACCGCTGAAGCGTGGCCAGATCATGCGCTATGTCCCCTCGCCTGACGAAGGCCAGACCGGCGAGGTCGACCGTCCCGGCCGTCTGCAGCTGTTCACCGAAAGCGCGGACCTGCGGACCATGAACATGGGCGACAACATCACCGTCGCGCCCTGGGGTCATCTGGTGGTCTGCGAAGACAACTATTCCGATGACGTCCGCAATCATGTGAAGGGCGTCACCCCGGACGGTCAGGTCTATGCGATTGCCCGCAACGTCTTCGCCGGCAACTCCGAGTTCGCCGGGGCGGTCTTTTCGCCCGACGGCGAAGTGCTGTTCGTCAACATCATGTACCCGGGCATCACCCTGGCGATCAGAGGACCCTGGTCCTCGGTCCGGACATGAACAGACGCGGCAGAGACCGGCGCACCAGCCACAGGTTGATCGTCACCACGGCCAGAACCAGCGCTGCTCCCGCCTGATGCAGCGCGCCCAGCCATAAGGGCACGGCGTGGATCAGGGTGACGACGCCCAGCGCCGCCTGCATCCAAAGCACGGTCGCCACGACCATGGCGCTGACTCCCAGCCCCTCGGCCAGCCGCCACCGCCAGGCCTGCACCGCATAGACCGTCCCGCCGATCAGCAGGGCATAGGCCGCGATGCGGTGATTGAACTGCACCAGGGCCTGATCGTGCAGGAAGGTCAGCGCCCCCGCACCCCACTCGACCGGCGGCAGGACCGATCCGTTCATCAGCGGCCAGTCCGTATAGACGAAGCCCGCCTTGGCCCCCGCCACCAGTCCACCCAGCAGACACTGCACGAACACGGCCCCCAGCAGCACCGCCGCCCCCCGGCTCCAGCCCACGGGCGGCCGCGCATGCTCCTCGCCTCTCCAAGCTTCCAGCCCCGTCCAGATCAGGCCCATGAAGATCAGCAGCGCCAGCCCCAGGTGCGTCGCCAGTCGCTCCGGCGCGACGTCGACCCGCTCCGACAGGCCGCTGGACACCATCCACCAGCCGATCAGGCCCTGCAGCCCGCCCAGGGCCAGCAGCACCGCGCACCGCCCGATCAGCCGCTTCGGAATCTTGCGCAGCGCCAGAAAGACGAAGAACGGTACGGCGAACACCACCCCGATGATCCGGCCCAGGAACCGGTGCGCCCATTCCCACCAGAAAATGGTCTTGAATCCGTCCAGGGTCATGTCCGGGTTGATGTGCTCGTACTGGGGGATCGTCTTGTACTTCTGGAAGGCGTCGGCCCAGTCGGCACCGTTCATCGGCGGCAGGGCTCCCATGATCGGCTTCCACTCCGTGATCGACAGGCCCGATCCGGTCAGGCGCGTCACCCCGCCGACGACCACCATGGCAAAGACCAGGGCTGCGGTCGCGAAAAGCCAGATCGCCACCGCCCGGCTCTGCCCGTTTGCGCTGAAACGCTTCATTCGACGCCTGCCGTTCCGACCGTTACACTGTTCGCAGTGGCGCTGGTCCACCGCCGGGATGAGCGGTATGCCCGCCCCGAACGACGAGTGCCAGTCGCTTTACGGCGTCTGATCGCCGCAACAGGAGACGCTGCTTGCCCTACGCCCAGATCGCCGCCGCCGTGGCCATCGCCGTCGCCCTGGCCGGGGCGGCCGATATGCTGACCGGACGGCGTGGCTTTTTCGCCATGGCGCTGGTGTCCGGTGTCGGCGCGGTCGCCGGCTGGTTTCTGGCGGTCAGGGTCTTCGGCGTGGCGACATCGCAGCAGTGGCTCTGGCTGGCCTGGTCCGGCATTGCGGCCGCCGTGTCGCTCGGCACCTTCTTTCTGTTCCGGAACAAGCGCTGATGAACCCGCGTCTCCGCCGTCTGATCGCCGCCTTGGGCAGCGTCACCTTTCTGACCTTCTACGTTTGGGCTGTGATCGCCATCGGCGAGCGTCTTCCCGATTCGCCCCTGATCGACCTGGCCTTCTTTGCCATCGCTGGCATCGCCTGGGGCGTGCCGCTGTTCCCACTGATCAAATGGGCCGAGGGCGGCAAATCGAAAGACTGACCGCAACACCGTCCTCAAAAAAGAGAGCGACCGCGTCGCGAGCATCAGGACCAGCAATGTCCTCAAGCAGCGCGCGACCACGTCGCAAGCGTTAGGACAAACAAAAATGGACCGGGTCAAGGGAAGATGGTCGGAGCGACAGGATTCGAACCTGCGACCCCTTGACCCCCAGTCAAGTGCGCTACCAGGCTGCGCCACGCTCCGAGAGGCGCTCCCTATAGACGGGCTTGGCCGCGCCGCAAACGGAAAAATGGCTTAGTTGGCGCTTCTCATCAGAACGGCGTCCAGTCGGGCCCTCGCACCCTCGATCTCGGCCAGGGCCTGACGCAGCCGAACCGTCGCCCGACCCGATGGCGGTCTCGCATCCGGCACGGCCACAGCCTCTTCACCATCGAAACTGACCACGCCACCGGGGTCGCCGTAGCGCGCCAGCGCTTTCAGTCCCTGCTCCTTGTGCAGCCGCAGCACGCCCTTGATCGTCAGACCCTCGTCGTGCAGCAGGCGCTTGACCGCCTTCAGCAGCACCAGATCCTGCGGGCGATAGAACCGTCGGCCCCCGGCCCGCTTCATCGGCGCGACGAAGGCGAACTTCGTCTCCCAGAATCGCAGCACGTGCTGGGGCACGCCCACCTCGTCGGCGGCTTCGGAAATGGAGCGGAAGGCGTTGGGGCTCTTGGCCACGGGCGTCAGGCGCTCACGATCGCGTCGTGAACCCGGCCCTTCATGATCTGCGAGGCGCGGAAGCTGATCACCCGGCGCGGATTGATCGCCGCCGGTTCTCCGGTCTTGGGGTTACGGCCCATGCGCGCCCGCTTCTCGCGAACCTGGAAAACGCCAAAGCCGGACAGCTTCACGGTCTCGCCGCGCTCCAGCGATTCGATGATCAGTTCCAGAGTGCGCTCCACCAAGGCGGCGCATTCCAGACGCGACAAGCCGACCTCTTCATGGACGGCTTCACACAGGTCGGCACGGGTCAGTGTTTGCTGGTCGGTCACGAGGCCGCTCCCCTCCGAGGGTCGTTCGCCCCCATAAAAGGGCAAGCGCAGCCAAATGGAAAGCCGAATTTCCTGCCTAGAACCGGAAGGCGCAGGCCCCCCAGGTCAGTCCGCCGCCCATGGCCTCCAGCAGGACCATGTCGCCTCGCTTGATCCGGCCATCCTGAATGGCGGCGTCCATGGCCAGAGGAATCGACGCCGCCGACGTATTTGCATGGATGGCGACGGTCGAAATCACCTTGTTCTCGTCCAGACCCAGCCGGTCGCCGACACCCTTGATGATCCGTTGATTGGCCTGGTGCGGCACGAACCAGTCGACATCCGCCACCTCGATGCCCGACGCCTCGCAGGCCGCCGTGATCGCCTCGGCGATATTGACGACCGCGTGCCGGAAGACCTGATTGCCCGCCATCCGCAGATGGCCGACGGTCCCCGTCGTCGCCGGCCCGCCGTCGACATACAGAAGGTCCGTCTTGTTGCCGTCGCAGCGCAGGGCAAAGCCCAGCAGGCCCTGATCCGCCTTGGTCCCCTGCCCCTCGCGCGGTTCCATGACGAAGGCCCCGGCCCCGTCACCGAACAGGACGCAGGTCGACCGGTCGGTCCAGTCCATCAGCCGGGTCATCTCCTCGGCACCGATCACAAGGGCGCATTTGGCCAGGCCGCGCGCCACGAAGCCGTCGGCCACGCTCATCCCATAGACGAAGCCCGAACAGACTGCCTGAACGTCAAACGCAATGCCGACCGAAGCGCCCAGCTTGCGTTGCACGATCGAGGCGGTGGCCGGGAACGTCATATCCGGCGTCGTGGTCGCCACGATGATCAGATCGACATCGGTCACGGTCTTGCCCGCATCGGCAAGGGCTCGCCGAGCCGCCTCGACGGCCAGGTCGCTGGTCGGCTGGCCGTCACGCGCCTTGTGGCGCTGCTTGATACCGGTGCGCTCCTGGATCCATTCGTCGGAAGTATCGACGATCTGGGCCAGGTCGGCATTGGTAACGACCTGTTCGGGCAGGAAGGACCCGACGCCGGTCACGGCACTGCGCACTACGCTCACTGGAAAGGCTCCGTCACGGTCTGCGGCGCGGTCGCCGCCAGTTCCAGGGTCGCGGACAGACGTCCCAGGCTGTCCTGCACCTTGGTCAGATAGTCGCTGCGGGCCAGATCGACCGCGATGCGGATGGCGTTGGCATAGCCCTTGGCATCCGCGCCTCCGTGGCTCTTCACCACGATGCCGTTCAGGCCGAGCAGGGGTCCGCCATTAATCGAACTGGGATCGATCCGGCGCCCCATGGCCTTGAGCGCTGGCATGGCGATCGCCGCGCCGACCTTGGCCTGAAGGCTGGACGTCAGCGCCTCCTTCATCAGGGCCGAGATAAACCGCGCCACGCCTTCGGCCGTCTTCAGCGCGATATTGCCGGTGAAGCCGTCGGTGACCACCACATCGACCGTGCCCTTGGCGATGTCGTCTCCCTCGACGAAGCCGCGATAGTTCAGGCCCAAGCCGCCGTCGCGCAGAATGCGGCTAGCCTCGCGGACCTCTTCATGGCCCTTTATGTCCTCGGAGCCGACGTTCAGAATACCGACGGTCGGGCGCGCCACGCCATGCACGGCAGCATGGAAGGCCTCGCCCATGATGGCGAATTCGATCAGCTGTTCGGCATCGCTCTCAATATTGGCTCCGACGTCCAACACCGCAGTCACGCCGCGCAGCGTCGGCCAGCTGGCCACGATGGCCGGACGCTCCAGCCCATGGGCCGACATCCGCAGGATCAGCTTGGCGATGGCCATCAGCGCCCCGGTGTTGCCCGCAGAGACGACGGCGTGCGCCTCGCCCGTCTTCACGGTTTCGATGGCGTTCCACAGGCTGGAGCCCTTGCCGCGCCGCATAGCCTGGGCGGGCTTTTCTTCCATGCCCACGACCTTGTCGGTGTGCCGCACGTCAATCAGGTCGTCGCCCAGACCGCACTTCGCCATCTCTGCACGGATAGCGGCCTCGTCGCCATGCACCAGAAAGCGGACATCTTCGCCGCCGTGCTGTCTGCGATAGTCCCGGATGCCGGCGATCACGACGGGCGGACCGTGGTCTCCGCCCATGCCGTCGAGCGATATCAGAATGGAGGATGGCAAGCCGGTACGACTCCGTCGCGCCGGGGACTCGGGCGCATCGAGGCGGAAGGATAGACCCGCGCGGGCGGGATGCAACCACGCGGACCCTGCGTCAACCTTCGTCGGACGGTCTCAGTTGTTTCAGCACCGCGAATGGCGAAATTTCCGCCGGTTCCTCGGGCTGGACAAACTCCGCCCCCGGCTTGCGCGGAAACGGATCCAGCTTCAGCGCCAGCTGCTCGACGGCATACTGGCCCAGATCAATCTGCCCATCCTCGATCAGATCGGGCGCATCGTCATCCAGGGTGACATCGATCTCGTCACTTTCGGTTTCGACCGACTCGGTTAGCGGGATCGAGAACTTTGCATCGATATGGACCGGCAACAGCTCCAGCGTCAGACCACAGGTCTGGACCGCGTCAGCCCGTACTCGCCCCGACACGCGCCAACCGACATTGCCATGGGGTTCCAGCCGCATGTCCGCCTCAAAGGCATCCAGCGACGCCAGGTCCAGCGACTTGGCGATCCTTGCCCGCTCGGCCGCATCCGGCTCAAGTCGACGATCCAGTCCCGCACCGACCTGAATCAGGCGCACCGGAACACTGTAGGGCAAGCCGCTTTCGATCATGCCGCAATCTCCGCCCAGTCCGGGCTCTTCACCAGATCACTGAAACCCTGCGCGGCCAAACGCTGGCGGCTGGCCGCGGCGTAACGCGCCAGGGCGTCTCCGGTGGCGGGGTCGTCGCTTTCATAGACATTGCGGGCCAGCCCGCTGGCCAGCGCCGTGTGATCGCCGGCACGCAAGGGCGTCTCATAGGCCTGCATCCGGCCGTACATCGCCTCGCCCAGCTTGCGCATCTTCTTGCCGACGGAAGTGTCTCCCACGCCCAGCTCGCGCAGCGCGTGGTCCAGCGCCGACACATAGGCGTCGAACAGAGACTGCGCCGCCTCGGCCCCGCCCGCCTCGCCAGTCTTGTCCTCGTCGCGCAGACGCAGAATCAGCAGCAGGGCGTGCAGGGTGTAAAGTTCGAACCGCGCATCGATCCGGTCCGTGACCCCCAGCGTCGTGTAAAAATCGGGCTGGCGCGCCTGATCGACCGCCCTTTCATACAGGGCCTCGCCCATCCTGGCGTGGGGTCGGGATCGAAACAGTTTTGACAGCATGATCATACGGCCCCTTTTCCGCCGCGCCGTTGAACTAAGGCGCAGGTCCGGTTAGGTCAAAGACCTTGTTTTGTCGCAGGCTCGCTCATGCTCCGTACCAAGCTGACTTTCGCCGTTCTTTCAGCCGCTGTCCTGACCGTCGCCTGTGCCCCGACCGTGGGCCAGAACGGATTTCAGGCCATCGACGCGAAGCCGACGGATATCGTCGCGGGCACCGACACACGCCAGACCGTCCTGACCCGTCTGGGCTCGCCCTCGACCACCTCGACGTTCGAGAAGGACACCATCTGGTACTACATCAGCCAGACGACGGAAAAATACACCTACAACCGCCCCCAGGTTACGCAGCGTAGTGTGACGGAAATCACCTTCAACGAAGCCGGTCAGGTCGCGGCCGTCCGCACCCTGGGTCTGGAAGATGGTCAGCGCCTGGCTATGAACGGCAATGAGACCCCGACCCGCGGTCGCCAGCTGACCATCCTGGAACAGCTGCTCGGCAACGTCGGCCGCGGCCAGCTGCCACGCACCGACGAGGACGTTCCCGGCCAGCAGCGCCGCGACGACTAACGGCCAGCACCCTCCCCAAAAGAATAACGCCCCGGAGGTCTCTCTCCGGGGCGCATTTCGTTGAACCGTCGGGATAACCTAACCGATCTTCCCGCTCGCCAGCACCGCCAGCAGCAGCAAGGCCACGATGTTCGTGATCTTGATCATCGGGTTCACCGCCGGGCCGGAGGTGTCCTTGTAGGGATCGCCGACCGTGTCGCCAGTCACCGCGGCCTTGTGCGCTTCCGAACCTTTGCCGTGGACGACGCCGTTCTTGTCGGTGAACCCTTCCTCGATCACCTTCTTGGCATTATCCCAGGCCCCGCCGCCCGAAGTCATCGAGATGGCGACGAACAGGCCCGTCACGATCACACCCATCAGCATGGCCCCCAGCGCGGCAAAGGCATTGGCCTTGTCCGCCAGGAACAGCACGGCGACGAACAGCACGATGGGCGACAGCACCGGCAGCAGGGACGGCACGATCATCTCGCGGATCGCGGCACGCGTCAGGATGTCGACCGCCTTGCCGTATTCCGGCTTGGTCTCATAGGTCATGATGCCCGGGTTTTCACGGAACTGGCGACGCACCTCGGCCACGACGGATTCGGCCGCACGTCCCACCGCCATCATCGACATCCCGCCGAACAGGAAGGGCAACAGCCCCCCGAACAGCAGGCCGACCACGACATACGGGTTGGTCAGGTCAAAGGTTACCGCACCCATGTTAGCGAAGAACGGATAGTCCGCGGGATTGGCCGAGAAGTACTGAAGGTCCGACGTATAGGCGGCGAACAGCACCAGCGCGCCAAGGCCCGCCGAACCGATCGCATAACCCTTGGTCACCGCCTTGGTGGTGTTGCCAACCGCGTCCAGGGCATCGGTCGAATGACGGACTTCAGAGGGCAGGCCCGCCATTTCGGCGATGCCGCCCGCGTTGTCCGTCACGGGACCGAAGGCGTCTAGCGCCACGATCATCCCCGCCACGCCCAGCATGGTCGTGGTGGCGATGGCGATGCCGAACAGCCCGGCCAGCTGGAAGCTGACCACGATGCCGACGATGATCGTCAGGGCCGGCAGGGCCGTGGACTCAAGCGAGACGGCCAGACCCTGGATCACATTGGTGCCGTGACCCGAGACCGAGGCGTTGGCCACCGAACGCACCGGGCGGAAGTTCGAGCCGGTGTAAAATTCGGTGATCACCACGATCGCGGCGGTGACCGCCAGGCCGACCAGGCCGGACCAGAACAGGTTCATGGCCGGAATGGCCTCAGCCACGCCCGGCACGGTGATGGTCGCAGGCGTCATAGACGTGATGACCCACCAGACCGCACCGACCGACAGGACGCCGGTGACGATCAGGCCCTGATACAGCGCGCCCATGATGTTGTTGGACTTGCCCAGACGGACGAAAAAGCTGCCGATGATCGAGGTCACCACGCAGATGCCGCAGATCGCCAGCGGCAGCAGCATCATAGCTTCGACATAGGGCTGGTCGCGGAAGAAGATGGCCGCCAGCACCATGGTCGCCACCGTCGTCACCGCATAGGTCTCGAACAGGTCGGCGGCCATGCCGGCGCAGTCGCCGACGTTGTCACCGACGTTGTCGGCGATGGTCGCGGCATTGCGAGGATCGTCTTCCGGGATGCCGGCCTCGACCTTGCCGACCATGTCGCCGCCGACGTCCGCACCTTTGGTGAAGATGCCGCCGCCCAAGCGGGCAAAGATGGAGATCAGCGAAGCGCCGAAGCCCAGTGCCACCAGACCGTCGATGACCTCTCGGCCCGTACGCTCCAGCCCTAGACCTTCGGTCAGGACGGCATAATAGCCCGCGACGCCCAGCAAGGCCCCGCCCGCCACGAACATGCCGGTGATGGAACCCGAGCGGAACGCGAGGTTCAGTCCCTTGGACAGACTTTCCGACGCGGCCTGTGCCGTGCGCACATTGGCCCTGACGGAGATCAGCATGCCCGCAAAGCCGGCCAGGCCGGACAGAACCGCGCCGATGACGAAGCCGATCGCGGCCCATTCACCGATCAGCAGCCAGGCGGCGATCAGGATGACGACCCCGACCATGCCGATGGTGATATACTGCCGCCGCAGATAAGCGGATGCGCCCTCCTGGATCGCGGCGGCGATCTCGCGCATCTTGTCGTTGCCGGTACTGGCCTTCATCAGCGCCGCGGTCTGGACAAGTCCATAAAGGACTCCCAGCGCGCCTGCGGCGATGACCAGCCACAGATAATTGTTCATGGCGTTTCCAAACCCTGAGTGCATTGAGCGCCCGGATCCTTGGCGCGGCGGGCCTTTTTGGCCTCTTCCGCCTTCCGGTCCCCCCGTGCGCGACGGACGCGGAACTGCGTCCTGTGGGGATTGCGTCGGAAGACTGGCAAATGCGTCAACAGGACGCAACCACTTACGGTGAACGGCGATCAGCCGGCGCGGACACCGGTTCGGCGGCGCGGAGTCTGGCTGACGATCTCGACCCGCGCGACCTTGCCCCGCCCCGCGATGGTCGTGGCCGCCCGCATTAGGCTGGCCGCCACGGCTGCCCCGTCGACGACCGTCCAGTTGTTCGCGACCGTGAACGGCGTGCGATAGGCGGCGCGTACCAGGGCGTCGCGGAAATAGGGCTCCTTGACCCGCAGAGCCTCCGCCGTCGCGCCCGCACCCAGATGCAGCCTCAGCGAAACGAAGACATAGTTGCGGATGCGCCCCTCGGTGATCACCGGCAGACCCACACCTGCGATGCTCAGCGGCGCGGGCCCGGTCGGGGCATCCTCGCCAGCCAAGGCGTCGCCCGCCAGCAGACCGGCAGGCAGGACAGCGGAGGCAGCAATGAGGTCACGACGGCGCATGATATCCTAATACCCAACAGGGCTTGAGATTTCGTTTGCAGCCTAGCTGTGCGTGAACCCCGGCTTGGCCAAGGTCACGGCCTGACCTTGATAGCGCACGGTCATGCCCTTGCCCGCGACCACCTGACCGACACGCGTGAGGGGAATATGCCGACGGTCCGCCTCGCGCCGCAGAAGCTCCTCGCTGGCTGCGGGAGCGGTAAAGGCGATCTCATAGTCGTCGCCTCCAGTGGCCAGTTTCTCCAGCGCGGCCTGCGGATCGACTCTCTGCTCGAACCAGGCCTGGCCGGCCAGCGACAGGGGCGTGACCTCCAGGTCGATCTCCAGCCCAACCCCACTGGCCGAGGCGATATGGCCCAGATCCGCGATCAGGCCGTCGGACACATCGACGGATGCGCTGGCCAGATCGCGGATCGTCGTGGCGAAGTCGGTTTGGGGCATGGGTCGGCGATAGTGTTCGACCAGGGCGATGATCCGCTCCATCTCCAGCGACAGCTTGCCCTGCGCCGCCTGCAGACCCAGCCAGCCGTCGCCGATCGCGCCCGTGACCATGACCACATCGCCGGGCCTGGCTCCCGCTCGCCCGACCGTCCGTCCCTTCGGCGTCCATCCCATCAGGGTCAGGGAGAAGCTGGCCGGCCCCTTGGTCGAGACGGTGTCGCCGCCCAGCAGTAAAACTTCGAAGATCGCCTGATCACGCCGCAGGCCGTCGACGAAGGCCTCCCGCTCGGGCCAGCCACAGCGGTCGGACCAATGGCAGGCCAGCATATAGCCGAAGGCTTCCGCTCCCTTGGCCGCCAAGTCAGACAGGTTTACCCGCAACAGCTTCTGCGCCACTGTGTCCAGAGGGTCTTCGGGCAGAAAGTGCACCCCCTCGACCATCGCATCCTTGGTCAGGACCAGATCGAAGCCGGCCCGCGACGGCACAACAGCAACATCGTCCTTCAGTTCCCTGCCCCATTCGGGATGGGCCAGGGGCGCGAACAATCGCCGGATGGTCTCGAACTCACCGGCGACATCGACCGAGGGCATCAGGCCGCGCGTACGTCCCGCGCTACCCCATCCAGGGCAGCATTGACGAACTTGGCCTCCGCCTCGTCGAAGAAGGCCTTGGCCAGCTCGACATATTCGTCGATCACGATCTCGCGCGGCACGTCGGGGCGCGACCGCAACTCCCACGCTCCGCTGCGCAGCAGGGCGCGCAGGGTCGAGTCCAGCCGCTCCAGCCGCCAGTTGGAGGCCAGACGCGCCTTGACCGCCGCATCGATGGCCGACTGCTCACCGACCACGCCACGCACAATCTGGGCGAAATAGTCCTCGTCCGCCTCGGCCAGGGGCTCGCCTTCGATGTCGGCGTCGAAACGGTGGTTGGAGAATTCGGTGATGACCGTGTCCACGCCCTCGCCGGCCAGCTCCATCTGGTACAGGGCCTGGACGGCGGCCAGACGCGCGACCGTCCGGGCACGCCTCTGACGGCTGCTCAGCTGCGGCTCGGCATTGGCCTTCTGGTTTTCTGCCAGTTGTTCGAGGACGGATTGAATGCTGTTGGGCTGGGTCACGAGCCCAGTCCTACGCGAAGCCGCTTGCGCAGCGCAATCAGGTCCAGGGCCGCGCGGGCCGCGCCGCCGCCCTTGTCCCCCTCGCTGATCCGGGCGCGCGCCCAGGCCTGATGCTCGTCCTCGGTGGTCAGGATGCCGTTGCCGATGATGATGCCCTTCAGGCCCAGATTGCGGATACCGGCCGCCGACTGATCCGAGACGATCTCGAAATGATAGGTCTCGCCACGAATCACGCAGCCCAGCGCGACATAGCCGTCATAACGCGGCGCGGTCGGATAGCGGCCGGCCTCTTCGGCGAGGGCAATGACGGTGGGCACCTCCAGCGCGCCGGGCACGGAAACGACGTCGAACTGCACCCCCTGCTCGCGCAGGGCATCCTTCGCGCCTTCCAGCAGGGCGTCGGCCAGATCGTCATAGAAGCGCGCCTCGACAATGAGGACGCGGATGGGTTCACTCAGGATTGCTCTTCTCCATCCATGCTGCGCCAGCCGACGATGCGTAGGCCATACCCCTCCAGAGCGGTGGGATTGGGGCGGGTAGAGCTCATCACGATCATGTCGCGTACGCCCAGGTCCAGCAGGATCTGCGCCCCGACCCCGTAGTTCTTCAGCGAACGATCCGCCGCCTGCGGCCGGGGCACCCCCGACAGCCGCTCGGCCAAGCCATGCAGGTCCGGGTCGCGCAGGAAGACGGTCACGCCCGCCCCGTCATGATCCGAAATCGCCTTGAGAGCCTGGGGCACATAGTCTTGCCGCGCTTCGACGTGGCCCAGAATGTCGGCAGCGAAATCGACCTGGTGCATGCGCACCAGCGTCGGCTTGCCGGCCTCGACCTTGCCCTTGACCAGGGCGATATGCTCGGCCCCCTCGATGGTATTGCGATACAGCATCAGGCGGAACGGCCCGCCGTGGACGCTGTCGAACGGCGTATCCATGACCCGCTCGACATAGCGTTCGGTGCGGCGGCGATAGGCGATCAGATCGGCGATGGTACCGATCTTCAGGCCATGCAACTGGGCGAAGGCGACCAGATCGGGCATCCGCGCCATCGACCCGTCGTCGTTCATGACCTCGCAGATCACGCCCGCAGGCGTCAGTCCGGCCATGCGGCTGATGTCGACCGCCGCCTCCGTATGGCCGGTCCGCACCAGAACACCGCCGTCCCGCGCGACCAGCGGAAACACATGCCCCGGCGAGACGATGTCGTCGGCTCCCTTGGTCGGATCGGAGGCCACCTGCACGGTCCGGGCGCGGTCAGCGGCGGAAATCCCCGTCGTCACGCCCTCGCGCGCCTCGATGGAAACGGTGAAGGCCGTCCCCATGCTGGTGCGATTGTCGGCGGCCATGGGCGGCAGGCGAAGCTGCCGCGCGCGGTCACTGGTGATGGCCAGACAGATCAGGCCCCGCGCATGGCGGGCCATGAAGTTGATCTGGTCCGGGGTCGCGAACTGGGCCGGGATGATGACATCCCCCTCGTTCTCGCGGTCCTCGGCATCCACCAGGATGTAGGGACGCCCATTGCGGGCATCCTCCAGAATGTCCTCGATGGGACTGATCGGACTGTCATTCATGTTCGCGGCCAATTGCATCACGCCGTCTCCTGCCACCGCGCGAGGTATCGCGCCAGCATGTCGATCTCCAGATTGACCGGATCCCCGGCTTTCAGAGTGCCCAGGGTGGTCGCCTCCCAGGTATGCGGGATGATGTTCAGGCCGAAAATCGCGCCCTCGACGGCGTTGACCGTCAGGGACACCCCGTCCACGGTGATCGAGCCCTTGGCGGCGATATAGCGGTGCAGCGGGGCCGGAGCCTCGATCTCTATCCGGTGCGACCCGCCGTCCGGCGTCACCGAGACGACGCGGCCCAGACCATCCACATGGCCCGAGACGATATGGCCGCCCAGTTCATCGCCCAGTTTCGCCGCCCGCTCCAGATTGACCCGATGCCCCTCGGCCCAGCCGCCCAGAGTGGTCTTCGACAGCGTCTCACCCGACACCTCGACCGCGAACCAGCCGGGCCCTTTCTCGGTGACCGTCAGGCAGCAGCCCGCATGGCTGATCGAGGCCCCCAGATCGATGGTCGCCGTGTCCCACACGGTCTCGACCTCATAGCGGTGGTCACGGTCCGTCTGGCGCACGGAACGCACGCGGCCGATGTCGGTGATGATGCCGGTGAACATGTCAGGCGTGCCTGCTTAGACGTGGACGAAAAACAGAGTCCACTGGGTCCACTGAGTCCGCATGGGAGGTCGTCGCTCGATCCTTCTCACCAGCGCCGGTGGGCCTGCAAGGGCTAGCGAACCGCTTCATAGCGTTCCCACAAATCGTCTCCGAGGGGTTCGGCCGACAGACGACGGAACTTGGGGGCGTTGCCCAGCTTCGCAAGGGCCAGGCCGGCGATACAGGGGCGTCCCTCCGCGCCGAGGAGGATAGGCGCGCGAAACCACTCCAGTCGATCGATGCAGCCGGCGCTGATGAAGGCGGCCGCCACCTGCCCTCCCCCTTCGATGAGCACGGAGGTGATATTGCGCTCGGACAGAGCGCCGATGATGGCCTCGATGATGGGTCGGCCATCGGCTGACGCGACCCGGACGACTTCGGCGCTACCGACGGGATGCGGCTCGGTGGCGGTCAGGATCAGGGTATTGCCGGATGCGACCTTAGCCGACGAGGGTGTGCGGAGGCGGCTGTCGAGGACCACACGAAGGGGCTGAGCGACGTCACGCCCCTCTTCCCCCAACCGCACCGTCAGTTCCGGATCGTCCGCCAGCACCGTCTCGACCCCGACCAGTATGGCCTCATGCGCCGCACGCAGCCGATGCCCCTGCGCCCGCGCCGCCTCGCCCGTGATCCAGCGGCTCTCGCCCGACGGCATGGCGATGCGACCGTCCAGCGACGTCGCCAGTTTCAGTGTCACCTTGATGGGCATCAGCCCTTGCCCGGCTCGTCCAGCCCTTCGTCGCCCAGGAAGCGGGCGAAGTCGCCGGTGGCGCGGAAATCCTTGTAGACCGAGGCGTATCGCACATAAGCCACTTCATCGACCGACTTCAGTGCCTTCATGATGAAGTCGCCGACGGTCGAGGAATGGATTTCCGTCTCGCCCAGGCTCTCCAGCTGGCGCACGATCCGCGACACCATCTGCTCGACCTGCTCCGGCTGGACCGGGCGTTTGCGCAGCGCGATGCCCAGCGACCGCTCCAGCTTGTCGCGGTCGAAGGGCGCCCGCCGCCCGTTGCGCTTCAAGATCATCAGTTCGCGCAACTGGACCCGCTCGAAGGTCGTGAAACGCCCGTTGCACTGCGGGCACGACCGTCGGCGCCGGATGGCCGCGCCGTCGTCCGACGGGCGACTGTCCTTCACCTGGGTGTCGGCATGTCCGCAGAAGGGGCATTTCATCGCGGGCTATCCGTAGATCGGGAAGCGCGCGGTCAGTTCGCGAACTTCGCCTGCCACGCGGGCCTGAACCGCCGGATCGGCCTCGTCCGTGCCCTTCATGGAATCGATCACATCGGCGATCCAGTGGCCGACCTGCTGGAACTCGGCCACGCCAAAGCCGCGCGTCGTGCCAGCAGGTGTCCCTAGGCGAACACCAGACGTCACGGTGAAGGGCGCGGTATCGAAGGGCACGCCATTCTTGTTGCAGGTCATCAGGGCGTGTTCCAGGGCGGCCTCAGTCGCCTTGCCCGTCACGCCCTTGGGCCGCAGATCGACCAGCATCAGGTGGCTGTCGGTGCCGCCTGAAACAATGGCGGCCCCACGCTCGACCAGAACGGCGGCCAGGGCCCGGGCATTGTCCACGACCTGCTGGGCGTAGGCCTTGAACTCCGGCTTCAGCGCCTCGCCGAAGGCCACGGCCTTGGCCGCGATCACATGCTCCAGCGGCCCGCCCTGCAGGCCCGGGAAGACGGCGGAGTTGATCTTCTTGCCGATCTCGGTGTCGTTCGACAGCACCATGCCGCCGCGCGGACCACGCAGGGTCTTGTGCGTCGTGGTCGTGACGATGTGGGCGTGCGGCAGCGGGTCGGGATAGACGCCTCCGGCGACCAGACCCGCATAGTGGGCCATGTCGACCATCAGATAGGCCCCGACACTGTCAGCGATCTCGCGAAACCGCTTGAAGTCGATATGACGCGAATAGGCGCTGGCCCCGGCGATGATCAGCCTGGGCTTCTCGCGCTCGGCCATTTCGGCGACGTTGTCGTAATCGATGAGGTGATCGTCCTGGCGCACCGTATAGGTGACGGGCCGAAACCACTTGCCCGACTGGTTGGCGGGGCTGCCGTGCGTCAGGTGGCCGCCCGCCGCCAGATCCATGCCCAGGAAGGTGTCGCCGGGCTGCAGCAAAGCCTGGAACACCGCCTGGTTCGCCTGGGCCCCCGAGTGCGGCTGGACGTTGGCGAAGGCGCAGCCGAACAGTTCCTTGGCCCGCGACCGCGCCAGATCCTCGGTCACATCGACGTATTCGCAGCCACCATAGTAGCGACGCCCCGGATAGCCCTCGGCATATTTGTTGGTCAGGACCGACCCCTGCGCCTCCAGCACCGCCTGCGAGACGATGTTCTCGGACGCGATCAGCTCGATCTGTTCCTTCTGCCGCGCCAGCTCGCCCTGGATGCCGGTGAAGATGTCGGGATCGGCGGCGGCGAGGCTTTTCGCGAAATAGTCGGCGTGGGTGAAGGCGGTCACTGGAATCCCCGAGGCTTGAGCGGCGATCCATTTAGGCCTGACGCGGGTTCACCACAACATCTTGTGGGTCAGCGCGACGCCAAGGCTCGTTTCAGCTTGGCCAGGGCGATCCGTTTCAGCTCGTGCTGTTCGGTCAACGGTGACGTGCCCCTGAGTTTTCATCCAGCGGCGACCAGAGTCCTTGGGTTAGTTACGCCTCGCAGCGTGGGGTGAGCAACAGGCCGGGCCGCGCAGCTTTCATCCTGCGCAGCGGGTCGGCCTGTTGC
>NZ_JAYRTD010000006.1:0-186398 GCF_041919755.1 Brevundimonas sp.
CGGCCTCGTTCTCCCGCAGGATCCCGATGATCTGCTCTTCCGTGAATCTCGCTCGTTTCATTCCGTCCGTCCTTTCAAGGGCCGGACTCTAGCTCCACGTGGAGGAAATTCTCAGGGGCACGTCACCAGCAACTCCCGTTCCCCATCCGCCCAAAGAAAAAGGCCGGTGTGTCCACCGGCCTTCTTCAAATCTCGATGTCGTCGCCGATCAGGCGGCGGTGGCTTGTTCGGCCAGCTTGGCCTTGACCTGGCGCTTGATGCGCTGGGCGGCCATCGACAGTTGCTCGTCGCGGGCCTTGACGATGTAGGCGTCCAGGCCACCCTTGTAGTCCAGGGTGCGCAGGGCGGCGTTGGAGATGCGCAGGGAGAAGGTCTGGCCCAGGGCTTCCGAGGCGACCTTGACCGTCTTCAGCGACGGCAGGAAGCGGCGCTTGGTCTTGACGTTCGAGTGGCTCACGCTGTGGCCGACCATGGGGCCGATACCGGTGAGTTCGCAGCGACGCGACATGGGACTATCCTTGGGCAGAGGCGTCCACGAAACGAGCGAACGCATGAAATGATTGCGCGCAGGAACGAGGCTCCTGCGCGAGAGGGGGCCGTATAGAGGAGAGCGCCCCGCCGCGTCAAGGGTTTGAAGCCCGTTCAGGCGTCGTTCAATTGCCACCCTATATCCGCTCTAATGATGAAACGCCCCTCTGTCGAAAGACCCGCCATGTTTCCGAAGCCCAGCCGTGTCTTCAGCCGCGTCCTGGCCACCGCCGCGCCCGTGATCGCCGGGGCCCTGTTCCTGGCCGCACCGGCCGCCGCGCCGATGGCCGGGCCGTCCTATCAGGCCGCCAGTGCGACGCCGCCGGTCCTGCCCGGCTACTGGGAATACACCACCAGCGCTCTGGGTCAGCGGGATACCGAAACGAAGTGCGTGCGCCCCAGCGAGATCAACCGGTTCTTTGGCGGCCTGTCGACGCGGCATTATCAGTGCACCTACCCGGTGCGTCAGGTCGGCAACGGCAATGCCCGGTTCGAGGGCAACTGCGTCTCGCGCAGCGGACGCCAGGCCCGGGTGCGCCTGAACGGGACCTATCAGGCCGAGCAGTTCAGCTTCCGCGGCGGGGCCTCGGTGAAGGCGGCGGGCATCTGGAGCCCCTTCATCCCCGCGACCATCACCGCCCGGCGACTGGCGGCGCAGTGCCCGGCCAATGCCGAGTATTTCTGATCGCATGACGCAAGTTTCACTGGCGGTCGGGCGCTAAAGGCGGCTTCATCCCGGGGCTTGCCAACCGGATGCCTGCCATGACCCGCCCGTCGTCGCCCAAGAAGAGCGAAACCCTGGAAATCCGCCTGCCGTTCTCGACCAAGGAACGGTTCATGGCGCGGTGCCGCGACGACGGTCGATCGGCCAGCGAGGCGGTGCGCGGCTTCATCGAGGATCAGATCGAAGGTCGGACCCGGTCGATGCGTTCGCGGGCCTGGCAGTTTGCCGTGGCGGCCGCTGCCGGTTTGGCGCTGGGGGCCGTGGCGGCCCCGTCCCTAGCCAAGGCGTCGGGCCAGACGGCGTTCGAACAGTTGGATGCCAATGGCGACGGGGTGCTGACGCCGGCGGAGTATGGGCGGCGTTAGTTCACCCGCCTGAAGAAGCGGTCCGTCTGCAGCCTGACCCAGGTCCACGGCTTGAACAGGCTGGCCCCCGGTTCCCATGACGCCGCCACGATCTCGGCGCGGCCCAGGATGTTTTCTTCCGGCAGCAGGCCGACGCCCACATCCGCCGGCCAGCGGCTGTCCAGCGAGTTGTCGCGGTTGTCGCCCATCATGAAATACTGGCCTGCCGGCACGACATAGGCGCCGGTGTCGTCGCCGGGCTGTCCGGGGCCACCGTCATAGGTCAGGTGCTTCTTCTGACCCGTGGTTTCGCGCACCAGGACGACGGTGCGCTCAGGCATGTCGTGGTCCTGGATCAGGCCGAGCGGCGTCTGGCGCATGGGCTGGCCGTTGACGAAGACCGTGCCGCCCGTGACCTGCACCGTGTCGCCGGGCAGGCCGATCAGTCGCTTGATCCAGACCTCGTTCGGGGCACTGGGTCGCCGGAAGACGACGACGTCGCCGCGTTGCGGATCGCGTCCGAACAGCCGCCCGTCCGGCAGTGGCGGATTGAAGGGTAGGGACGCCCGGCTCCAGCCATAGGCGTATTTGGACACCACGATATAGTCGCCGGTCACCAGCCCGGGCTCCATCGAGGACGAGGGGATGGTGAAGGGCTGAAACAGCACGGTCTGGAAGGCCGTGGCGGCGACGAGGGCGACGGCCACGGTCTTGATCAGCTCAAGGGTTTCGTGAAGCGGGCGTTTGGGGGCAGAGGCTTGGGTCATGGCCCCAGCACAGCGGATCGGAGGTGCGGAGCAAGTCAATGTGTGTCCGGACAACTGAAAACCGTGTCCGGACAGCACTCAGGGACTGTCAGGCGGCGGTCGGTGCCGACCAGTCCCGAGCTACGCGCGGAGAGGGAATGAAGCTGGGCGGCGCATCGATGGTCGGCGGGGGATCGAGGATGCCCTCTTCCAGAAACCGCATGGCGGACAGCAGCCCGGCCCTTGAAAAAGGTTTGGGAATGACGCCGAAGGCCCCCAGGAAGTCGTCGGGCAGCATTTTCGGATTGGCCGTGACGAAGACCACGGCCGTCCGGGGCCAGTGCTCGCCCAGATACCGACAGACGTCCAGACCGCTGCTGCCCTGCGCCAGTTGGACGTCGACGAAGGCGAGGTCCGGTGCGCGCTCGAACGTCATCTCCGTGACCTCCTGATAGGAGGCGGCGTCGCCGATCACGTCATGGCCCAGATCCTCGACCATGGCTTCGATGTCCATCACCAGGATGGCCTCGTCCTCCACGATGAGCACGCTGAGGGTACCGCCGGACATTTCAGTCCGGGGTCTGGAAGGTGAGGGTGACGCGCGTGCCGGGATGGGCGGGCTCCCAGGTCACCTTGCCCCCGACCTGTTTGGACAGGCGCGCGATCAAGGTGCGGCCCAGGCCGGAGACGGCATCGGGTGCCAGACCATGGCCGTCGTCCTCGATGACAATCTGCGCCGTGTTGCCGTCCTGCGATGCCGTGACCTTCAGGACGCCGGCGCGGTTGTCGGCAAAGCCGTGCTTGATGGCATTGGTGATCGCCTCGTTCAGGATCAGCCCCAGCGCCGAGCCCTGACCCGAAGGAACGAGGATGGACGTGACGTCCAGATCCAGCCGGATGTTGTCGCGACCCGAGGCCCCGAGCACATCCCGCGACATGGTCTCGACCAAAGCCCCCACGTCGAAACGGGTGATGTCATCGGACTGATAGAGGCGCCGATGCACGGTCGCCAGGGCATCCACCCGCTCCAGCATGGAGGTCAGAGTCTCGACCAGGGCCGGATCTTGAAGCGCCTTGGACTGCAGCCTCAGCAGTGAACCGATCATGGTGAGGTTGTTCTTCACGCGGTGGTCGACTTCGTGCAGCAGCAGGGTCTTGGTTTCCAGCGTGGCCTGGAGGTCGGCGGTGCGCAGCGCGACTTCACGCTCGACGATGGCCTTCTGCTTTTCGACGACCGCCTTGGCCTCGACCCGCTCGGTCACGTCCAGCTGGGAGGCGAAGAAGAATTCGATTTCGCCCTTGTCGTTGCGCACGGGGCTGAGGAAGAGTGCGTTCCAGAACTGAGAGCCGTCCTTGCGATAGTTCAGGATGTCGATCTGGATGTCTGTGCCGGCGCGGATGGCCTCGCCGATCTGACGCACGGCATCGGGCGAGGTGTCCGGGCCCTGCAGGAAGCGACAGTTCCGGCCGATGATCTCGCTGCGCTCATAGCCCGTCAGCGCTTGGAAGGCGGCGTTGACGAAGACGATGGGATTGTCATCCAGGCGAGGGTCGGTGATGACCATCGGCATGCGGGTGCCGCGAATGGCGGCCGCGAACGGGTCGCCGCGCCCCTGCTCGTGTTCGACAATCTCGGTAAGGTGCCAGTCGTCCTGCTGCTTCATGGGTCCCAAGGCGTGTGAATGGATGTGACGCGTCGCGTGCTGCGCGTCACGGGGTGGCCCTGTGACTCTTGCCTGCCGGCAAGATACGTGTGCGGGAGGGTTTGGTTTCAGGGTTTCCGGTGACGGCGTGGCCCTGGGGTCGAAAAAGGCCCGGTGTCACCACCGGGCCTTCCCATAGTCAGTCGATCAGATGCGATCGGATTATGCGGCTTCGGCCTCGTCCGCATCCTCGGCGGCGGCTTCGGCGGCGGCGATGACGGCCTTCTTGGCGCTGAGCGACTTGGCCAGCAGTTCGACGGCGGCGTCCTTGTCGATCTTGTTGGCGGCGGCGACCTCGCGGGCCATGCGATCCAGGGCCGACTCATAGAGCTGACGCTCGGAATAGGACTGCTCCGGCTGGCTGTCGGCACGGTGCAGGTCGCGCACGACCTCGGCGATGCAGACCAGATCGCCCGAGTTGATCTTGGCTTCGTATTCCTGGGCGCGACGGCTCCACATGGTGCGCTTGATGCGGGCGCGGCCCTTCAGCGTGGTCAGGGCGCGGGTCACGACGTCGTCGGCGGCCAGCGAGCGCAGGCCGGCCGTCTTGGCCTTTTTGGTGGGGACGCGCAGGGTCATCTTCTCGTGGTCGAAGGTCACGACATAGACCTCCAGCGACATGCCGGCGACTTCCTGGGTCTCGACCGCCGCGACCTTGCCGACGCCGTGCGCCGGATAGACGACCGCGTCGCCAACCTTGAATTCCAGACCACTCTTGTTTGTCATGTCATTCCTTTCACGGCGCAGGTGAAGGGCGAGACGTCGTCACACAGTCGAAAGCACAGCAACCCCCGGCGGAGAACCTCCGAGGGCCAATCACACAGTCGTCAGACGCGAAAACGGATCACCGAACCTCTGGCCGACTTCACCTTCGTGGGTGAAGTTCTGTCGCAAACGCGGGCGGCGCGAGAAAATCGCAGACCGCCCGTCCCAATAGGGTGAACCTATCACAAATCTGCGGAATTTCAAAACGTCCGGGGACGAAGCGTCGCCTTGGGGCATGCGGCGACCCCGAAGAGCGGGACTTTCAGGAACCCGTGCCCGGCTTGGGCGAGAAGTATTTCTCGAACTTGCCCGTCTCGCGCTCGAACTGTTCGCGGTCTTCCGGGGGTGTGCCCTTGACCGTGATGTTGGGCCAGACCTTGGCGTATTCGGCATTGACCTGCAGCCACTTGCCGTCCGGCTCGTCCTCGGTGTCGGGCACGATGGCGTCGACGGGGCATTCCGGCTCGCACACGCCGCAGTCGATGCATTCGTCGGGCGCGATGACCAGGAAGTTTTCGCCCTCATAGAAGCAGTCGACCGGGCACACCTCGACGCAGTCCATGAACTTGCACTTCACGCAGGCGTCGGTGACGATATAGGTCATGGGCGAACGGGATCGGTCTGGCTGGAACGGCGGGACGGGTTGCGCAGATGACCCCGCAGGCGCGGACTGTCAACCGAATGGCGCTGAATGCGGCGTCACGACCCTTGCCAAGCCAGCCACCGCTTCTATCTGTTACAGTTCTGATTGCAGTTCGTAACTTCAGGCTTTGACAGGAGCACTTCCATGAACCGTCTCGTCCGCTATTCCCTCGCCGGTGTCGCCGCCGCCGCCCTGATGACCTCCGGAGCGGTGGTCGCCCGTACCCAGGCGACGAAGGTGCCCGCCGAGGTTCGCGCAGGGACCTATGCGCTGGACGCTGCTCACGGCAAGATCACTTGGTCGGTCGATCACCTGGGCTTTTCCACCTACTACGGCCAGTTCGTGAACGTGCAGGCCGAGCTGAGGCTGGACCCGGCCAATCCGTCGGCCTCGACCCTGACAGCGACCATTCCCCTGACGGATGTGGATTCCAACTCCGATGGTCTGGATGTGCATCTGCAGACCGCAGACTTCTTCGACACGGCCAACCATCCGACTGCGACCTTCGTCTCGCGCTCGATCACCATCGACAGTGACGATCCGACCGAGGCCGATGTCCTGGGCTACCTGACCATCCGTGGCGTCACCCGTCCGGTGACCATGGAGGTCGAGTTCAACCAGGCCGGTCCGTCGATGGGCAACACCTACAAGGTCGGCTTCGACGGCGAGGCGACCATCAAGCGCTCCGAGTTCGGCGTAAACTATGCGCTGCCAGCCGTGTCGGACGAGGTGAAGCTGCACCTCGAGGGCGAGTTCGTCCTGCAGCAATAGGCGATCAGTCCGCCTCGATCAGGGCATACAGGGCGCGGGCCTCCTCCGCCGGTCCGCGCCGCTCGCCCAGACCCTGCACGGTCAGATCGATCAGCCGGGGCCCGACCATGAAGGTCAGGCTGTCGCCGACGTGAACGCAGCGGCTGGGCTTGTCCAGTCGCACCTGACGCCCCGCATGGGTGATCCGAACAGCGCCCCGCTCTACCAGGGCCGCCGCCAGCGACCGGGTCTTCACGAACCGCGCGCGCCATAGCCAGACATCGATGCGGCAGGCCTGCTCCATTCTAGCGCGCACTCATCCTGCAGCCTTCTTGCGCCTGGGCCGACGACGTTTGGCGCGGTCGGCTACCGGTGCAGGCTGGGTCAGGCTCGAAAGGGCCGCAAAGGGCGAGTCCTTGACGGGACCGATCTTGCGGATGTCGGTTGCTGCCTGCTGAGCCCGCGCGGATTTCAGCGCCGCGAGCAGGGCCTGCGCTTGCTCGCGCGTCAGGCCAAGCGCGGTCAGATCTGCGTCTGGCACTGTGCCCTTGCCCCTGGCGCGCGCTTCGCCCAGCGCCTCCAGCGTCTCGACCGGCACAGCCCAGCGCCCGGCGGCACGAAGGCCGAAGGCCGACAGCAGGCGAGGCGAGGGGGCGGGGTCGGGCAACAGGGTCAGGGGGGCCTGCAAAGGGCGGAACGGCTCGCGCGCCACGAAGGCCTGCGCCACCGCGCGCGGGCGATCCTTCAACAGAGCGGGCATCCAGACGGAGTGTGCGCCGATCCGGACGCCGAAGGTCTTCAGCGTGCGGCGCTCGATCTGGCTGAGGGCTGAAAGGTCGCGCTCCACGTCGCGACGATCGAGGATGCCGCCGGTCTCCAGCAGGCGAAAGGCCAACCCGCGCGGCAGGCCTTTCAGCGCCCCGGTCTCGACAGCGGTTCTTAGCCGACGCAGGGGGCGCAGGGCCCGCCCCGCCTCCGCAGCCAGCCATGCCTCCAGCCGCCGCTGGGCCCGCTCGCGCGCCGCGACGGGGCCCAGTTCGCCCAGCAGGCGGACCTTGGGCGCGAACCAGTCGCCGCCCGCGACCTGACCGGCCTGGGCTCCACGCCACAGGATCGCCCCGTCGGGAAGGACCGCAAAGACGTCGTCCGTATCGGCGGCGAGACGACCGAGCCGCCGTGCGATCTCGGGCGTGACAGCCTGGCGCGCGGCATGGCGCAGGGCGCGATCTTCCAGAGCGCCGCCACCCTTTTCGATCTGGAAGTGGATGCCGGTCAGCTGGCCGACGGCATGACCCTCGACGATCACGGCTCCATCGCTGCCGACATCGGCGACGGTGTCCTCGGTCACGTTCAGCGCCCGCATCAGGGCCGTGGTGCGCCGGTCCACGAACCGCGCCGTCAGCCGCTCGTGCAACACGTCGCTGAGCCGCTCCTCCAATGCCTTGGTCCTGTCGCGCCAACCCTGGGCCTGATCCAGCCAGTCGGGCCGGTTGGCGATGTAGGACAGGGTCCGCACCCCGCTAAGACGCGCCGACAACTGGTCGATCTGGCCGTCGTCGCGGTCCAGTTCGGCGAAGCGCGGCGCGATCCAGTCCTGGGTCAAACGCCCGTGCCGTCCGGTCAGGGCCTGGAAGATATCCTTGGACAGTCGCGCATGCTCATCCAGCGTCGTCTTCTGGAAGTCGGGCAGCTGGCACGCTTCCCATAGGCGCATGATGGCCCCGCGCGAGCGACTGATGCGGGCCACATCCTCGTCCTTGATCGCCCGCCGCAGCAGGGTCTCGTCCAGCGCCGGCTGGGTCAGGTTCAGGCCCCGAAAGCCGGAGGTCATTGTCAATGACCGCAACAGGTCGGGCAGAGTGTCGAAGTCCAGCCGCGCATTGCGCCACTCCGCCGCCTCGACCGGATCGAAGCGGTGCTCGATCACCTGTTCGACGATATCCTGATCCAGTTCGGTCGCCTCGGCCGTGACGCCGAAGGTGCCGTCGCGCAGGTGCCGTCCGGCCCGTCCGGCGATCTGGCCGATCTCATGCGCGTACAGCCAGCGGGTGCGCCGTCCGTCGAATTTTCGCAAACCCGCGAAGGCGACATGATCCACGTCCATGTTCAGACCCATGCCGATGGCATCGGTGGCGACCAGAAAGTCTACCTCGCCCGACTGGAATAGCTCGACCTGGGCATTGCGGGTGCGGGGCGACAGACTGCCCATGACCACGGCCGCGCCGCCGCGCTGACGTCGGATCAGCTCCGCGATGGCATAGACCTGGTCGGTGGAGAAGGCGACGATGGCGCTGCGTGGCGGCAGGCGGGTCAGCTTCTTGGACCCCGCATAGCTCAGGGTCGACAGCCGCTCGCGCGTGACGATCTCCACGTCCGGGATCAGCGATCGGATCAAGGGGGCCATGGTGCCGGCGCCCAGGAACATGGTCTCGAACCGACCGCGCGCATGCAGCAGCCGCTGGGTGAAGACGTGGCCTCGTTCAGGGTCCGCGACCAGCTGGATCTCGTCGATGGCCAGGAACTCGACCTGCCGCTCCAGGGGCATGGCCTCGACGGTACAGACGAAGAACTGGGCCCGCGGCGGGACGATCTTCTCCTCGCCGGTGACCAGGGCGACCGAGGACACTCCGCGTCGTTTGACGATCCGGTCGTAGATCTCGCGTGCCAGCAAACGCAGCGGCAGGCCGATCATGCCCGAGGCGTGACCCAGCATCCGCTCGACCGCCAGATGGGTCTTGCCGGTATTGGTGGGCCCCAGAACCGCGACGACGCGAGAAGGAGCCTGGCCGGTCGAACGGTCGCTCATGATACCGATAAGGTGGCGACTTGCTGGCGGTTCCTCAAGCGGGGCGTTGCGTCCGCGACAATCCCGCCCGTACCGCTAGATAGACCAGCAGGCCTATCGGACCGGCCATCAGCGTCAGAAACAGCACCGGAACCATGGCCCAATGCGGCACGCCGCGCCTGCCCGCATCCTCGATGGCCCAGGCCCCGACCCACAGGTCGAACGCCAGATAATGGACCCAGCCGACCAGCACCGCCTCTGGCCGGGAAAACAGGGCCGCTACGCCTGCCAGCGAGGTGAACCCGCCACCCTCGCTCATGCCGCCACCCACGATCGAGCCGATCAGCAGCCCCGCATAAGTCAGAGCCAGCGCCACCCCGATCACGCGGGCCACCAGCACCAGCCGGTCCCTCGCCAGCGGGGCGAAGGCCAGGGCGATCCAGCCTAGAAGCGCGAAGAGATTGGCGACGTCGAACAGGCGATCGGCGGTCATGGCGGCGGGTCTCCTTCGACCGATTAATGCGCGTAAACACCTCGGCGGAACAGGGACGAAACGAATCAGGACCGAATCAGTGACACCGCCCGATTCAGTCTTTGTTCCCTACAACATATTGTATCTTAACAGAGATTAACCACAACTGTGTTCCGGCAAGATCTGACGCGGGTGGTTGCGCTGCAAGGCCGATGACGGTTTTGATTGTCTGCCCGCTTCCCCCGCGCTGCTTCTGACGCTAGTTCACGCTTGCGTGGTCCCGTAGCTCAGCCGGATAGAGCAAGGCTTTCCTAAAGCAGAGGTCGGGGGTTCGAGTCCCTCCGGGATCGCCACGCATTTTCTCGCCACCAGCTAAGCCTGTCATGTTTTCCAGCTAAGGCTGTCGAAAAGGTAGACAGTCGACGCGGTATCGACCTGATACAGCTTACAGATCAGTGGCTTGATCAGCTGTCTTGGACCAGTCTCTCCATGACAGCTTTAACCTGTGAAACACGGTCCCGGACGTTCTGATCCTAGGCGCGATCAACGTCCGTCCTGCGCCAAGACCGGACATTCTGATCGACGCAACAAGGCGACGTTGCAGGAACCTATCCAAGCTGGTGGATGAGCGCCTTGCTCAGAGACTTGATCGTCAAATAGGTCTCGCCATCAACTTCATAGCCCTCCGTCGAGTGGCGGATGACGACGTCGGCTTCTGCTTGGGAGCCGCTTACACCAAAGTCCATCCGTTTGACGGCGCGTCCCAGCCACACGGCCGCAAGACCATCGGCTTCGATGCAAACCATTCCACGGTTAGTCCCACGTGTTTCGAACCGTCCGCTCTGAAGCGAGAATGCCAGATTGGCTTGGTCGAACGCCTCGCCGATAGCACCTGACAGGGCAACATCCTCGGGCGCGCCATCGATAAAACGGCCTTCGCCCGGCAGTAGCCAAATCCGGTCGGCGGCATTGAGCGATAGCTCCAGATCATGGCTGGACAGGATGATTGAGACACCTGTCTCGCGGGCGATCCTCCGTAGGGTCGCCGTGATGGTCACGCGACTGGGCAGATCCAGGAAGGCGGTGATCTCATCCAGCAACATGACCTGAGGACGTTGGGCCAAAGCTCTCGCGATCATGACCCGCTGCCGCTCACCGTCCGACAGACTGTCGACATAGCGGTCACGCAGATGTCAGCCTCGTCGGACAGACAGGTGAGGCGCTGACGGCCACATCTACCTCGCCCCAGGCGGATTGCGTCACCTCACAGTCAACCGCCTCGGCAGCCAGCTCGTCGCCCGGCTGATCGAAGGCGATCTGGTCAGTGGGCATCGCCCCTCGGTAGACGCTCTGTTCCGCTCGGTGGCACTAGCGGCCGGTGGTAACAGCGTGGGTGTGATCCTGACCGGAATGGGCAGCGACGGTGCGGCGGGACTGTTGTCGATTCGCCAGGCTGGGGGAGCCACGATCGGGCAGGACGAGGCGACTTCGGTCGTGTTCGGCATGCCCCGCGTGGCCGACGAAATGGGTGCTGTCCTGCGTCAGTTGCCTTTGCATCGCATCGCCACGGCCGCGCTGTCGGCCAGCCGCAATCACGTGAAAGGGACTGCGTAATGCCGGCCGCCGCCTCGGTAAAAGTTATGGTGATCGACGACCAGCAGACGATGCGTTCGCTCGTGCGTAACGGTCTTCGCGAAATCGGCATGACCGATATCCGTGAAGCGTCGGACGGTGAAGACGGGTTGCGCCAGTTGCTGGGTAGCCCGGTCAACCTGGTGATCTCCGACTACAACATGCCCAAGCTCGATGGATTGAATTTGCTACGAGCCGTGCGCGCCGCGCCTCAGCTCAAGTCTGTCGGCTTCATCATGCTGACCGGTCGTGCGGATGGCGATCTGGTCAAGCGCGCCGTTCAGTTCGGCGTCAACAACTACCTGGTGAAGCCTTTCACCGTGGCCACGCTGCGTCAGAAGATCGAAGACGTTTACGGGCCCCTGACATGATGACGGGCGGAGTGGCTGGCGAGCGCCGCATACACGTCGTTCAGGGGCACCATGAGGTCAGCGCTGATCCTGCTGTTTGCCTGACGACGATTCTCGGCAGTTGCGTCTCGGCCTGCCTTTGGGATCCCGTGGCTGGCGTAGGGGGGATGAACCATTTCCTGCTCCCGGAAGCACCGGATGGAGCAAGCGGCGATCGGCGCTATGGCGTGCAGGCCATGGAGTTGCTGATCAACGGCCTGCTGAAGCAGGGTGCGCGGCGCGACCGCGTCCAGGCCAAGGTGTTTGGCGGCGCACGAATGGCGGTGGGCGTGACGGACATCGGGGCGAAGAACGGTGTCTTTGCCCGCAAGTTTTTGGCGGATGAAGGTATTCCCGTGATCGGCGTGAGCCTTGGTGGCGAGGCGGCGCGACGCATTCAATTTTGGCCGGTCTCCGGTCGCGCCCGTCAGCACGTCGTAGATCGTACGGCCATCAAGGCTCCCGAGCGTTCTGTTCCTGTGGCTGCGCCGGCAGATGCTGGCGAGTTGGAGTTGTTCTGATGGCCGCCTCCCCGGAGATGTCCCGGTTGCTGACCGCCATGCGGGACGAGCTTGGAGACTGGGCGGAGGCTTCGGAGAGGCTCGAGCACGTGATCGGCGACGTGCTGTTGGGGCGCAGTCTGACCGAGGGTGAAATCGAGGCCGTGCAGGCTCTGGATGGACTGAGCCAGCATTTGCGTCAGCTGTCTCAGCTTTGTGGTGATCTCAGCGGAGTTTCCGCTGACCATCAGGAAGCTGCCGACCATATTCAGGCTGCGGTCGGAAGGCTTAATCTGGGGGGTCTCGGCCGTCGTTTGGCCGGCCTGCCGGTTGTTGTCACGCTCGGCTCAGGGGATGCCGAACTATGGTGACAGAGGCGGAAGCCAACCTTGACGGTAACGCAAAGCTCGACTTTCGAGAGGCGCGGATTCTGTGTGCAGACGCCAGTTCCCAAGGGCTCGATATCCTGGGCCAGATGCTGATCGGCTTTGGGATTCAACAGATCACGCGCGTTCAGACGGGTGACGAGTTCAAGAAGTGTCTGGCACGAACCAAGTTCGATCTGATCCTGCTTGAAGGCGGTCTGAACGGAAACGGCTATGAGCTCGTCAACTGGCTCCGGCGCAGTAATCTTGAGCCAAATCGCTATGCGCCGATCATCGTGCTGTCGGGCCACACGCCCCGTGCCCAGGTCGAGCAAGCTCGTGATTGCGGAGCAAGCTTCGTCGTTGTGAAGCCGATCAGTGCGACCACCCTGCTGGCGCGCATTATGTGGGTTGGTAAGAATTCACGGCTATTTGTCGAGGCTGACGCCTATGTAGGGCCTGACCGACGCTTCAAGAACGAAGGCGTGCCTGCAGGGCAGGTCGGACGCCGGCGCAGTGATCTGTCGGGTGAAGTTGGGGAAGCGGTGGATCCAAACATGTCTCAGTCCGAAATCGACAGCCTTCTCAAACCTCAGAAGTTGGCCCTATGACGTCGGTCATAATCCGTCGGGTTACCACCAGTCTTGAAAAGATGGTGCGGGCCCATGAGGGTGTGCGGGTCAGCGAAGCCCTGGCGGCGGCGCAAGCCAATCTGGACTCGATTGAGGACATCTGTCTCGAAGAGCTGGACCTTCGTCTCCTACCGCTGACCGAGTTCGCACGTGACTATCCGGTCGTCCGTCCGCCAGACGCTGTGCTTCAGCAGGTCGGGCGGAATGCCAACGCCGCCTTGACGGCTTGCAGCGGCCTGAACAAGCCATTGTTGGGTCGCACGCTGCTGATGTTGTGCGCGATGATCGATGCTCTGTCACACACGCGCTATTGGCCGGACGGAGCTCTCAACCCAGCCATCGCCATGCTCGGGTTGTTGCGGTCTGGTCAGGTACCCGACACACTGGCTGAGGACTTGATTACCGAACTGCAGCGCTGCCTGGTTCAGTATGTGGAACATGCGGATGCTGCGCTCGATCAGTTGAGAGCGTAGGGGCGCAGACGCAGCGCGATTGACCCGTTCTCTCGCGACGGTTTAACGTAAGGTTGAACCAGTACCGGAGCGCTGCAGTGGCCATCCGTGGCATCATCCCACCCGTCGACAGCCCTGATCGCCCGTTCGAGCGCCGAGAGGCTGAGCTTGAAGCCGTAAGAGCAATCTACGGGTTGGCGATGCATATCAACGAAAGTGTGATCAATGCCTTGGGGCAAAAGCTCGACCAGTTCGACATTTATGCCATCAGCGCCCTGGCGCGAAGGGGCGCAATAAGTCAAGGCGAACTGGCCCAGGCCATCGGCAAGTCTTCAGTCTTTGTCACTCGGCTGGTTGATGACCTGGAAAAGGCTGGATTGGTCGAGCGTGTTGCCCACCGGTTTGACCGCAGGATTAACGTTGTCCAGTTGACGCTTTCCGGCCGGGAGGCTTACGAGCGCATGAGAACGCGTGCCGAGGAGTTGGCAGAGAACCTCTTTCGCGAAACGTCTGACGACTATTTGCGGGCGCTACTCGAACACATGCGCCGAATGAGCTCTAGAACAGGCTTTTCCTTGAGCAATGGGCTCAGCCCAGCTGAACAGGGCGCATAGCGTTTGAGATTGTCGGCATCAGATCGTGAGTACGACGTTCAGCCGACGTCGTATGTCGGTCTTTCCCCTGTCGCCATCCTGGCCCCATCGGATGAACCCTCAAGCGTGTCGCCACCTGCTCCTCGTCGTCGACGACGTACACCGGCACCGGGGTCCGTGATCTGACACAGGCTCGACTGAAGCCGGGATTGTCGGTCAGGCGCAGGTCGTGGCGGAACCAGTAGAGGGCACAGTCCATCGCAGACGACGCTATTTCCACTTTGACCCGTCGCCGTGCTTGCCGATGCTGGCCCATTCCGGCGGGGCAGCCTTGTGGACGTACTGCTCGGAGACTAGCCAGCCCTTGATCGGCCGCAGTACGGCCAGACAGGCCAGGATCAGGAGCGGCATGGTCACGACCAGATGCACCCAGATCGGGGGCTGAACCGTGAACTCGAACCACATGAACAGGCCCAGACCCACCGTTCCGACGCCGGTCATGCCAAAGAAGGCCGGGCCGTCGGCGGGGTCTGCAAAGCTGTAGTCCAGGCCGCAGGCCGGGCAGGCGTCGCGGATCTTCAGATAGCCCCGCAACAACGGTCCCTTGCCGCAGCGGGGGCATCGGCAGCGCAAGCCGGTCGAAAGCGTGTTGAGGCGAGGGTAGGAGGGATCGGTCATGGCATGGATGTCGGCCTCATCCCTGCATATGGCAAGCGTCAGGGCGTCGCGGGAGCGCTTCAGGACCCCGACGAACTCCGTGCGGCATTCCATACGAAGACGAAGTTGCGGTGCTCTGCCCAAGTCTGTCCTTGAATGTGGTTCCCGACGAGGCAGGCGGCACTGTGGTAGGGGCCGGTGCCATCTGTTGTGCGGAAGGAAACGCACACTCTACCGTTCTGAGCCTTCCACCGCCCGGCCTCGATCGTACTTTCGTAGAAGTCGCCACTGACTGTGCCGTCGGCAGCCAGTGTCAGATTCATCGGCTTCAGATACGGTTGCGACGGGTCCGCCGACAGATCGACATTCCAGCGGCCTTCCATGGCATCAGGCTCAGCCGTGGCGACCGGCGCGGACTGCAACAGCGCGGCCATCAGCAATACAGCAAATGTCATAGCGAGTTGTCCTTCAGCAACGGTGCGCGTGAACGATCTCACTGGCTTCGGTCACTGTCCAGCGATCACCGATTGTTAACTGCGTTGAAAGGCCGAGCCACCTAACCATACGGGCCTATGTCCGGGGCCTCCGTCAGCAAGCGCGTCCTTCGCACCACCGTGGCCGCCGCCGCGGCGGGCGCGGTCGCCTTCTCGCCGCTGGCTCCGTTGGCGCAGGAAGGGTCAGGGGCGCTGGACCCCGTTACCATCCGCATTGGGTCGAACAGCGAGTTCACCCGGGTCGAGTTCGCCGGCGTCATCGGTTCGCGCTCTCGTGTCCGGCGCGAGGGCCGCAACATCATCGTGCGGATCGGCACGACGGCCGCGCCCGACGTCTCGCGCCTGAAGGTCGATCCGCCACCGGGGGTCGAGAAGGTCGGGACCCGCGCCGTCACCGGCGGCACCGAACTGGTCCTGACCCTGGCCGAAGGCGGCGACGCCCGCTCGGGCAGCGCGGACGGGGCGGTCTATCTGAACCTCTATGCCCAGGCGGCCGAGGCTCCGGCCCCCGCTGCCGGAAGTGCCGCCGCCACCGTGCCGGTTACGACCCGCGCCGAGGCCGGGCGTGTCACGCTCGATTTCGGCTGGACCACGCCGGTTGGGGCCGCCGTTTTCCGCCGGGGCGAGGCGGTCTGGATCGTCTTCGACAGCCGCGCCCGGCTGGACATGGCCGGGGCCAAGTCTTTGGGACCCGCCACCGAGGCCAAGTGGACGGCCGGGGCCGACCATGTCGCGGTGCGTATTGCAGCACCCCAGGCCCTGGCGGTGTCCGCCGTCGCGGACGGCACGACCTGGCGCGTCATCATCGGCGGCTCGCCGACCGCCGTCGAAGGCGTGCAGATCGCGCGAGACGACACCGGCGATGCGGCCCTGGTGGCACGCATGGCCGGGGCGACCAAGGCGGTCTGGCTGACCGACCCGATAGCGGGCGACCGGTTCGCCGCCGTCACGGCGCTGGCCCCCGGCAAGGGGTTCGGGGCGCGTCGCAAGACCATGGACCTGGCCCTGCTGCCGACGGCGCACGGCCTGGCGGTCGAGACCACGGCCCCCGACCTGGCCATCCTGGCCCAGGGCGATCTGGTGACGCTGAGCCGTCCTGGCGGACTGATCCTGTCGCCGCCGTCGGCCGAACTGGAAATCGGCGCGAGCCAGGCGGATGCGCCGCAACGCGCCCAGCACCCCGGGCTGATACTCGCTCAATGGGCCGATGCGGGCGAGGGCGGCTTTTCGACCCGCTACCGCACCCTTCAGGATGCCGCCGCGCTGGAGGCCCAGAGCGCCGGCGACGATCCCCGCGCACCGGCCGAGGCCCGGTTCGCCTTCGCCCGGTTCCTGATCGGCTCGGGCCTGAGCTATGAGGCGATCGGCGTTCTGAACGCCATCGTGGCCAAACAGCCGAACATGATCGGCGAGCCGGAGCTGCGCGGCCTTCGCGGTGCCGCTCGTGCCTCTATCGGCCGCATGGAGGAGGCCCAGGGCGACTTCGCCTCAGCCGCCGTGGCGGGTGACCCCGCGTCCTCGGTCTGGCGCGGCTATATCGCCTCGACCCAGGGCGACTACACCACCGCGCGTCAGGCCTTCACCGCAGGGGCCTCGGTCATCGACCAGTTCCCGGCCGAGTGGCGCGCGCGCTTCGGGGCGGCCCATGCTTTGGCCGCGCTGGAGACCGGGGATCTGGACGCGACCCGCGCGCTTCTGGCTTATGCCTTCAGCCAGGAAGCGCCGGCCGCCGACGAATTGGCGGCGCGTCTGGTTCAAGCCAGGCTGTTCGAGATCGACGGCCAGTCGGACAAGGCCCTGGCCGTCTATACCGCCGTCGGGCGGGCGCCGATGGACGCCATCGCCGTACCCGCCAAGCTGGGGGCGGTGCGCCTGTCGATGGCCAAGGGCACGCTGACGCCCGCCGCGGCCGCCGCCCAGATGGAGAGCCTGCGCTGGCGCTGGCGCGGCGATGCCACCGAACTGGCCGTGATCCGCCAGCTGGGGCAGCTGTATCTGTCGCAGGGGCTGTATCGCGAGGCGCTGACGGCGCTGAAGGCGGCGGGGCCGCGCATGGCGCGCCTGCCGGGAGCGCCCGAAATCCAGACCGATCTGAACAACGCCTTCCGCGCCCTGTTCCTGGAGGGCGGGGCAGACGGGCTGCAGCCGATCCAGGCACTGGGCCTGTTCTACGATTTCCGTGAGTTGACGCCGATCGGGGCCGATGGCGACGAGATGGTGCGCCGCCTGGCCCGTCGTCTGGTCGACGTCGATCTGCTGCCGCAGGCGGCGGAGCTGCTGAAATATCAGGTCGAGAACCGGCTGGAGGGCGTGGCCAAGGCCCAGGTCGCGACTGATCTGGCCACCGTCTATCTGATGGACCGTCAGGCCGAGGCGGCCTTGCAGGCCCTGTGGTCCTCGCGTTCGACCCTGCTGCCGACGGCGATGAACGCCGAGCGCCGCGCGCTGGAGGCTCGCGCCCTGACGCAACTGGGCCGTTACGACCATGCGCTGGAAATCCTGGGCACGGATAGCGGGCCAGAGGCGCGGGCGGTGAAGGCCGAAATCCTCTGGAAACAGCAGCAATGGCCCCAAGCCGCGGCCCTTTACGAAGCCGGGCTGGGCGAGCGCTACAAGGCAGGCGGCGCCCTGACCGCGGACGAGGAGGCGCGGCTGCTGCGCGCCGGGATCGGCTATTCCCTGGGTCGGGACGGCGCGTCGTTGAACCGCCTGTCGCGCAACTATCGGCCCTATGTGGCGGGGGCCCGCAACAAGCCGGCCCTGTCGATCGCGCTGGATGGTCTGGACGGGACGGATGGCGAGACGTCGGCCGCCGACTTCGCCGGACTGGCCGCGTCCGCCGACACCTTCGCCGGCTGGGTCACGGCCATGAAGACCGAGCTCAGAACGAAAACGGGCGGCGGCCCTGCGGCCCCCGCCCGTTCGCAAGCTGCGACAGCAGCACCGGCCCAATCGAGACCGGCGGCTTAAGTCTTACTTGTTGACCGCGTCTTTCAGCGGCTTGGAGACGCGGAAGCGCACGGCCTTGGAGGCGGCGATCTTGATGGTCGCGCCGGTGGCGGGGTTGCGGCCTTCGCGAGCGGCGCGGGCGGCGGTGTCGAAAACGCCCAGGTTCGAAATGCGGACATCGCCACCGGCGGTCAGCGAGGCGTGGATGTTCTTGACGATGGCTTCCAGCACGCGGCCGGCATCGGCTTGGCTGACACCCGCGTCCTTGGCGACGGCGGAGATGAGTTCGGCTTGAGTAGTCATAAGGGTCGTTTCCCGATGTAAGCTCGCTCCGATTCCAGAGCGATGACCGGGGGATGAGGGCGACTTTTTTCCGACAATGCAAGCGTCATCGCCGCTGTAGTGCCCGCAGGGTGGGGATTTATCCCGCGCCGGACGCCCTCTGGAAGCTCTCGACCAGGCTTCCGCAGACCAGTCTCCAGCCGTCTACCAGCACGAAAAAGATCAGCTTGAACGGCAGGGAGATCACGACCGGCGGCAGCATCATCATGCCCATCGACATAAGCACGCTGGCGACCACCAGATCGATCACAAGGAACGGAACGAAAAGGAGAAATCCGATCGTGAAGGCGGTCTTCAGCTCGCTGATCATGAAGGCCGGCGTGACCACCCGTAGCGGCAGTTCGGCCGGTGGCGTGGAAGCCTCGACGGCCGACAGCCGGGTGAACAGGGACAGGTCGTCCGGGTCCACTTGGGAGAGCATGAAAGTCTTCACAGGTTCAGCAGCCGCATCGAAGGCCTGGGGCAGCTCCATCTGCTGATCCATCAGGGGGCGGATGCCCGAATCATAGGCGTCCTGCCAGGTCGGAGCCATGACGACGGCGCTCAGGAACAGGGCCAGGGACACGATCACGGCGTTGGGCGGCGACTGCTGCATGCCCAGGGCGGTCCGCAAGAGCGACAGCACCACGACGATCCGCACGAAGCTGGTGGTCATGATGACGATGGACGGGGCCAGCGACAGTACGGTCATCAGACCGACCAGCTGCACCACCCGCTCGGTCAGGCCTGCGCCTGTGCCCAGGTCGACATTGATCGCCGCTCCGCCCGAGGCGACGTCCTGGGCAAACGCCCCCAGCGGCCACAGCATGCACAGCAGGGTCGCGATCAGCGACAGCTTGGCCGCCCTGGCCAGCTCCGCGCGGGTGGGGAAGACGAAGAGGCCAGACAATTTCACTGGTCCGATCCCCTGGGCTCGATCAGTTCGCGGCCTTCGCCCAGCACCAGGAGGCGTTCTTCATTGTCGATCCGCACCAGCACCAGCCGCCGTGCGGGGTCCAGCACCAGGGTCTCGACCACCTGCATCCGACGCGGCCCGCGATCGGCGCTCAGCCGGGCCAGCAGCTGCGGCGCATAGCGGCGCGCGGCCCAGGCGGCCAGGCCGATGATGCCCAGGGTGAAGGCGAGGGCGAACAATGCCCGCAACAGATTGAAAAAAGTGTCCATGCGCCGTCGGTCCCGCCGGCATAGGTCGTCCGGCCCGCCAGATGTCGGCCATCGTGGTTAACGGCGCGTATAGATAACGTCCCATTAACCATGCACGCGGCATTTTCTGCCCATCTTCAGGGGCGATCCGCGCCCGGAGGGATGTCCGTGGGCCTCACCGACCTGCCATTGTTGAGCCAGATCAAGGGCCGCCTGTCCTGGCTGGACGAGCGCCAGCGGGTCGTCGCCCAGAACGTCGCCAACTCCGACACCCCCGGCTATGTCGCCCGCGACCTGCAGCAACCGACCGACTTCGCCGCCGCCATTGCGCGAGGGCAGGGTGTGCAGATGATGCGCACCAGCGCCATGCACATCGCGCCCCAGGGTCAGGTCGCGCGCTTCGAAAGCAAGGCCGCGCCCGATTCCGAGACCACGCTGGACGGCAACTCGGTCGTGGTCGAAGAACAGATGCTCAAGATGGCCGAGAGCCGCATGGCCTATGACGCCGCCATCGGCTTCTACCAGAAATCCATGCAGATGCTGCGGATGGCGGCGCGCAAGCCCGGCGCGGCCTAGGGCCAGGAGACTGATCGATGACCGACGCCGTACCGCCCAGAAACAGCGCCATGGCCGTGGCCGCCAGCGCCCTGAAGGCCCAGCAGTCGCGCATGCGGGTGATCGCCGAGAACATCGCCAATGCCCAGTCGACGGCGGCGACCGCTGGCGGCGAACCCTATCGGCGTCAGGTCCCGGTCTTTCAGGCGCGCGAGATCGACGGCGCGACCGGCGTGACCCTGGCCGAGGTCCGGCCCGACATGGGCGACTTCCGCAGCGAATACGATCCCTCCCATCCAGCGGCGAATGCCGAGGGCTATGTCCTGCGACCCAATGTCGACACCCTGGTCGAGGCGATGGACATGCGTGAGGCGCAGCGCGCCTATGAGGCCAATCTGAATGTCATCGAGACGGCGCGGTCGATGGAGACCCGCACCCTCGACCTGCTCAAGCGATAGAGGCTAGCCGATGAACCCGATGATGGCGGCCAAGGCCTATGCCTCGATCCAGGGCGGGGCCATGCCCACGGCCCCCGTGCAGGGACCCGCGCAATCGGGCTTTGCCGAAATGCTGACCAGCGTCATGGGTGACATGACCCAGACGTCAAAGGCCGCCGAAACCCAGATGGCCGCCTCGGTTCGGGGCCAGGGCAGCCTGATCGACGTCGTGACTGCCGTCTCGTCGGCCGAGGCGTCGCTGGAAACGGTGATGGCCGTGCGCGATCAGGTGATCCAGGCTTATCAAGAAATCATGCGGATGCCGATCTGATGGATCAGAACTGGGCTCGATCCCGCATCCATTGCGAGAACACCCATTTCTGACCTGCGGTCGGCGGCAGTCCTGCGTGAACTGTGCGTGGGTCGATCTCTCCGTCCGCCAGGGTGTTGGCCCACATGATGGCGTCGCCTGCGCGCCCACGATGACGACGGTCCTCGTGGGTAAAGGCAGTCTCGCCGCCCTCGAAATCATCATTCAGATAGACCAGACAGGTCGCAATCCTCTGGCCCCGCCGCGCGATGTCCTGCGCAAAGCCAGGTACGGCGGGGTCCAGATAGTCGACATGCCAGTCGAACGTCTGGCCTACTTCGTAAAGTAACACCTGGCTCCATTCCAAACTGATCAACGGCATGCCGGCGGCATTGGCTATGCGCTGCCTGACCAGTGTGGTGATGACGTCCATCGTATCGACATCAAACTGGGCGGCACTGTTGGTTCGGCCAGCCGATAGTTGTGCTTGCCCGATATTGGCGTCGAAGACAGAGGCTGGATTGAGTAGCCCACGCGCTCGAGACTGGAGCCAATCGCAAATCGGCGTAGTCACGAATCCCGGCATCAGGACGATCGCCGGACTGTCGGCCACAGTCTGAAGAGGGGGAGGGGCCAGCCACTCTTGAAGTTGGAAGTGATGCTCATCGAGTCCGAGCAACCGGACCTGATCGACTGCTAGCGGATATCCCTGACGCGCCGACAGCGCCAGCAACGCGAGAGCGTTCTGCCAGTCATGGGGTATGCCAAAGCCGCTCGCTGCCATGACAGCGAGGCGATGGCTGGCTTCTCCAGCGCCCGCCCGACTGGCCGTTTGGATGTCATGAAGGGTTAGTCCGGATAGCACGGGTGGACGTTAAGCCTATTCAGGGCGATCGCCAACCTGCTCCGTCAGTCTCAGCCCTCCAGCGACACCACCGGCTGGCGCGTCTCCAGCCGCCGCCCGGTCCGCCGCTTCAGCCATTGCCGGATGCGCGTCTGGATCGGCATATCGATGACGAAGTGGAACAGAAAGGCAAAGGCAAACGCCGCCGCCACGCCCGCGACCCACAGCCCCCACTGCACCGCGACGGGCAGGGCGAAACGCGCGATCAGCACATTGGCCACGCCGAACCAGGCGATCCGCACCACCTCATTGGTGATGAACATGGAAAACGAGACCTGGGCCGCCGTCTCCACCCATTTCGACGGACGCGGCGTCGGAATGGCCCCCGCAGCCAGAATGATCAGCGAGATGCAGACCAGCGACACCAGGGCGTGCTTGTCGAAATACTGCACGAAGGCCAGGGCCAACGCGGCCCCCACCCCGACCCACCCCGCCAGACGCGGCGCGATCCAGACCTTCTGCGCGAACCAGGCCAGGGCCATGCCCAGAAAGAACAGCGGCAGGGCGCGGATGAAGCCATAGCCCATCGGCATCTGATAGACGGGATAGCCCAGCAGGCTCCAGGTCATCTGGTTGACCACCAGATAAAGCCCGACCCCCAATGCCAGCGTGCTCCACGGCCCCAGCTTCGTCAGGCCGCGCAGAATCCACGGAAAGCACAGATAGCAGCCGATCAGGGCCGAGATGGACCAGCTGGGCGCGTTCCAGCCCAGGCCGCCGGGCACGCCGAACGCCTGGGTCAGCGTCAGCTGGGCCGGCAGCTGGTCCCAGCGAAACCACTCCGGTGCGCGCGGCGCGATGCCCATCGCCCCGCTGATCAGGATCAGCGCGACCAGCCCCAGCCCCATCATCAGATGCGCCGGATAGACCCGCAGAAACCGCTTCAGAAAGAAGTCGGTCGCCGACAGTGACCCCCGTGCCACCGACGCGCCGTAAACCCGCATCAGCACATAGCCGCTGTCGATCAGAAAGAAGTTGGTCAGCAGGAACCCGCCCCGCTCGAACACGGGATGCACGCTGTCTGCCAGATGCACGGACCCCGCGCCCTGGAAATGATGCAGGATGATCAGGCTGGCCACAATGAAACGCAACGCATCCAGCCACCCGCCGCGCACGATGGCCGGTGTCTCATTTCGGGTCGAAATCGCGGTCCAGGCCATGGCCGAAGCCTCCTTGCACCCGGGCGGCGCAAGGTGCGGGCCAGTCCATGCGATATCGCTAACGCCGCATTAACCATGGACCCGGCATTCCTTGCCCAGTGCGGGGCCGCTTCGGCGGATGTCCCGGCGCGTGTTTGTGGAGCGTAGGATGAACGGGGCGGAAGTTCTGGATGTGGGGCGCGATGCCCTGTGGCTGACGATCCAGCTGTGCGCGCCCGTGCTGCTGGTCGGCCTGGTGGTCGGCGTGGTCATCGGCCTGGTCCAGGCCCTGACCCAGATCCAGGAACAGACCCTGATCTATGCGCCCAAGATCATTGCTATCTTCGTCTCCCTGCTGCTGTTCTTGCCGTTGATGGGCGCGCTGCTGGGCGGCTTCATGCGCACCATCGCCGTGCGCATCGCCGGGATGTAGTGGAGCCCTACGCCACATCGGACCAGGTCTGGCAGGGCGCGCTGATCTTTGCACGGATCGGCGCGGTCCTGCTGATGATGCCGGGCATCGGGGAATCCTATGTGCCGCCGCGCATCCGCCTGTCGCTGGCCCTGGTCGTCACCCTGTGCCTGTGGCCGGTGGTGTCTGGCAGCCTGCCGGCCCTGCCGACCAGCCTGGGGGCCACCGTCGGCTGGATGCTGCGCGAGGTGCTGGTGGGGCTGGCGATCGGGACCATGCTGCGCATCTTCCTGACGTCCCTTTCCACGGCGGGGGAGGTGGTGTCGCTGCAGACCACGCTCAGCTTCGCCCAGACCGCCAACCCCTTGCAGGCCCAGCCGGGCACGACGATCTCGGCCTTTTTGCTGCTGCTGGGCACGACCTTGGTGTTTGCCACCAATACCCATCACCTGTTCATCGCCGGACTAGTGGGGTCCTACCGGCTGATCGCCCCGGTCCAGCCGCTGGCGACCGGCGACTTCGCCACCCTGGCGGTGCGGACCCTGGGTGAGAGCTTTCTGCTAGGCGTGCAGCTGGCTGCGCCGGTCATGGTCTTTGCCCTGATCTTCAACCTGGCGTCCGGCCTGGTCGGGCGGGTTATGCCCCAGTTCCAGGTCTTCTTTGCCGCGGCCCCGCTCAGCATCATCCTGGGGCTGTCCGTCTTCGCCTTGAGCCTGGGGGTGGTGGGCACGATCTTCATCGATCGCTACCGCGCCCTGGCCGGACAGTTCACGGGAGGCGCCAGTGGCTGAAGGCGCCGATCCCGAGTCCAAGACAGAAGACGCCACCCCACGAAAACTTGAGGAGGCGCGCAAGAAGGGGGATGTCGCCAAGTCCCCCGATGTCGCCTCCGCCCTGTCTCTGGCCGGTGCCGCCGCCGTCATCCTGATGGCCGGGGGCTGGTTTGCCACCTCCATGGCCGAGCAGCTTCTGCCCTTCATCGCCGCGCCCCACACCATGATGGGCGGGCTGGAGGCGGGGGCGGGCGTGGAGATCGGCGGCATCGCCCTGTGGGCCATCACCCCCTTCATGGGCGCGGTCATGCTGGCCACCATCCTGGGCGGGGTCGGCGGCAACCTGGCCCAGTCCGGTATCCTGTTCACGGGCGAGAAGCTGAAGCCCGACTGGTCCAAGGTGAACCCCTTGGCCGGGTTCAAGCGCATCTTCGGCCCCGACGGCCTGGTCCAGTTCGTCAAGACCTTCCTCAAGCTGCTGGCCGTCTGCGTGGTCTGCTGGATGGTGCTCAAACCCCACGCCAATGAGCTGGCGAACATGGCCGCCATGTCGCCGGCGATGATCCTGCCGTTCACGCGTGATCTGGCGATCAGCCTGATGGTGGCGACCCTGGTCTTTCTGGGCCTGTCCGCCGGCATGGACTTTCTCTGGCAGAAGTACCGCTTCGCTGAGCGGATGAAGATGACCAAGGAGGAACTGAAGGAGGACTTCAAACAGTCCGAAGGCGACCCCCACATCAAGGCCAAGCTGAAGCAGATCCGGGCCCAGCGCAGCCGTCAGCGCATGATGCAGGCGGTGCCCACCGCCACCGTCATCGTCACCAACCCGACCCACTATTCGGTCGCCCTGCGTTACGAGGCGGGCGACGCGGCACCGGTCTGCGTCGCCAAGGGCGTGGACGCCGTCGCCCTGCGCATCCGCGAGGTCGCGCGCGAACACGCCGTGCCGATCGTCGAGAACGTGCCTCTTGCCCGCGCCCTCTATGCCGCCGTGGACGTGGACGAAACCATCCCGCGCGAGCATTTCGAAGCGGCCGCCAAGGTCATCGGCTTCGTCATGAACAGGCGCAAGAAACGCTGATCGTAACGAAACTTAACTCCCCGTTTACCACGCAGGCGGCAGTTTCTGCCTAGCGACCTGTCTGGTTCGTGCGTCGGGGTGGGCCCGTTTTAACTTAGGCGGTTTGAGTGGGCGGCTTTTCGTCGGCATTGCAGAGGTTCGGGGTCGGCAAGCTGGCCGTGCTGCTGGGCGTCGGTGCCGGCGTCGCGGTCGCGTTGGTCTATCTGATGATGCGCGTGGGCCAGGCTCCCGACGCGCTGCTGTATTCCAACCTCGACCTGCGCGAAGCCTCGGAAATCACGACGGCGCTGGACAGTGCGGGGATCAAGTACTCCTCGCGCGGCGACGGCTCGACCATCTTCGTCAGCCGCGATCAGGTCGGTGAGGCCCGCATGCTGGTGGCCGGCAAGGGTCTGGTGACCTCCGGCAGCGTCGGCTACGAAATATTCGACGATCAGTCGGTCCTGGGCCAGACCGAGTTCCAGCAGAACCTCAACGAAAAGCGCGCGCTGGAAGGCGAGCTGGCACGCACGATCATGAGCCTGCGCGGCATCACCTCGGCCCGCGTCATGATCGCCCTGCCGCCGCGTCAGCTGTTCCAGGCCTCGACGGCAGAGCCCACCGCCTCGGTGGTCGTGGGCGTGACGGGCGGCCAGCTGTCCGGGGCCCAGGTTCAGGCCATACGCAACGTCGTGGCCTCCTCGGTCACCAATATGAAGCCCGAGCGGGTCACTCTGACTGACACCTCCAACCGCACCCTCGCGGCCGGCGCCGATGACGCGGGCTTCAGCGCCGCCTCCGCCGAAGAAGCCAAGAGTTCGACCGAGGCCCAGCTTCAGGCCCGCATCAAGGACATTGTCGAGGGTGTCGTCGGCGTGGGTGCCGCCCGCGTCCAGGTCACCGCCGACATCGATCACAGCCGATCGACCACCCAGCAGCAGGTCTACGACCCCGACGGCCAGGTCGTTCGCTCGACCTCGACCAACGGCTCCGAGAGCCAGGACACGACCGGTCAGGCCGACGGCGGCGCGACCGCGACCAACAACATCCCCGGCGGTCAGGCCCCGAACGTGACGCCGATCGGCTCGCGCGACACCCAGAACACCGAGACGACCAACTACGAAATCTCCAACACCACTACCACGACGGTGAAAGAGGCTGGCGAGGTCAAGAAGCTGGCTGTGGCCGTGGCCGTCGACGGCAAATACACGCCCCCCGCCAGCGGCGACGGCGAGCCGACCTACACGCCTGTGTCCGAAGAGGATCGCGCCAAGATCGAGGCCCTGGTCAAGGCGGCGGTAGGCTTCAATGCCGACCGTGGCGACATCGTCCAGGTGACGGCCGTCCGTTTCAACCGCGACACGGCGACGGTCGGCGGCGAGGAGGCGGGCTCCTCGCTGTTCAACTTCACCAAGGACGACATCATGCGCGGTGTCGAGTTGCTGGTGCTGCTGATCACGGGTTTGCTGCTGATCTTCTTCGTCCTGCGTCCGCTGTTGAAGACAGCGACGGGCGCTGGAGCGGGTGCGCCGCAGCTTGCGGGGGCCGGAGGCGTGCCGGTGACCAGCCTGCAGACCTCCATCGTGAACGGGGCCGCCGATCCGGCCCAGCAGTTCCTGCCGCGCTCCGAGATGGACGACCGGCTCGACATCGCCCGTATCGAGGGTCAGGTGAAGGCGTCCTCGATCAAGAAGGTCGCCGAGTTCGTGGAGAAGCATCCGGAGGAATCGACCTCCATCCTGCGCTCCTGGGTGCATGAAGGCTGATGGCGGCCCGGCTGGTCAACAAGAAGCCTGTGGTCGAGGACGCCAGGAAGCTGACGGGGCCTGAAAAGGCCGCTGTCATCCTGCTGTCGCTGGGCGAAGACCATACCCGCCTGTGGCAGAGCCTCGACGATGATGAGATCAAGGAGATCTCCCAGGCCATGGCCGGTCTGGGCACCGTCACGGCCACAGTTGTCGAAGAGCTGCTGATCGAGTTCGTCGCAGGCATGAGCGGCTCGGGTGCCGTCATGGGCAGTTTCGAACAGACGCAGAAGTTGCTCTCATCCTTCATGCCGGGTGACCGCGTAGAAGGCCTGATGGAGGAAATCCGCGGTCCCGCCGGTCGGACCATGTGGGACAAGTTGGGCAATGTGAACGAGGCGGTCCTCGCCAACTATCTGAAGAACGAATACCCCCAGACGGTCGCCGTCGTCCTGTCCAAGATCAAGCCGGACCATGCCGCACGGGTCCTGACCAGCCTGCCCGAGGACTTCGCTCTGGAATGCGTCCAGCGGATGCTGCGCATGGAGCCGGTGCAGCGCGAAATCCTGGACAAGATCGAACAGACCCTGCGCAACGAATTCATGTCCAACCTGGCGCGCACCTCCAAGCGCGACAGCCACGAGATGATGGCCGACATCTTCAACAGCTTCGACCGCCAGACCGAGGCGCGCTTTATCGGCGCGCTGGAGGAACGCAACCGTGAGGCGGCCGAGCGTATCCGCGCCCTGATGTTCGTGTTCGAAGACCTGTCCAAGCTGGACCCCGGCGGCGTCCAGACCCTTCTGCGAGCTGTGGAGAAGGATTCGCTCGGTCTGGCGCTGAAGGGGGCGTCGGAAAGCCTGCGCGAAATGTTCTTCTCCAACATGTCAGAGCGCGCCGCCAAGATCATGCGCGAGGACATGGAATCGATGGGGCCGGTCCGTCTGAAGGATGTCGACAACGCCCAGATGGCCATGGTCCAGGTGGCCAAGGACCTGGCGGCCAAGGGCGACATCATGCTGGTCGGCCAGGGCGGCGACGACGAGTTGATCTACTGACATGACTGCTCAGCCCCTCAGCACTCCATTCGTCTTCGACACCGAGTTCGACTCGCTGGGCGACGTCGTGCGCGCCTCCTCCTATCGCCCGGCCAAGCGTGCCTGGACGGCCGCCGAGGTCGAGGCCCTCGTGGCGCAGGCGCGCGCCGAGGCCCGCCAGACCGCAATGGACGAGATAGAGAGCCTGCAGGCCATGGCCCTGTCCACCATCGGCCAGGCGCTGGCGGCCTCGGCACCGGCCTTGACACAGGTGGCCCAGACGCATCGCGAGCAGTCCGTGGCTCTGGCGATGGCGGCGGCACGCGTCGTTTGTGCCTCGGCGCTGGATCGCTATCCTGCCGGTCCGATCCAGGCCGCGCTGGAAGCCCTGGGGCAGGAGATCGACGCCTCGCCGCGCCTGGTCATCCGCGCCAGCGACCTGACCGACCAGACCCGTGCCCGGATCGAACAGCTGTGCGCCGATGCGGGCTTTTCCGGCGTGGTCGCCTTCCGTGACGAGCCGGGCATGGCCCCCGCCGCCTTTCAGCTGGAATGGGCCGACGGCCGGGCGGAGTTCGACGTCGACGCCACTTTCGCGCGCATGACCGAGGCCCTGAACTCGGCGCTCGCCGCCGATGCGGGCCATGCCGACATCCTGATCCCCGACACCTCAGCGGAAGGGAGGCCCTAGATGGCATCCGACACCATGGCTCTGGAGGAGTTTGGCGACTCCACCGCGATCACCGTCGCCGACGACGCGACGGACAAGACGGCCCATGACCTGGCTCCGGTCTTCGACGTTCCGGTCAATATTTCGGCGGTTCTGGGCAAGGCGCACATGACGGTGGCGCAGCTTCTCAAGCTCAATCGCGGCTCGGTGCTGGAGCTCGATCGCAAGGTCGGCGAGGCCATCGACATCTTCGTTAACAACCGGTTGGTCGCGCGCGGCGAGGTCGTGGTGGTCGAGGATCGTCTGGGCGTGACCATGACGGAAATCATCAAGGTTGAAGACAGCAACGCCTGACGGCGTTGAACCCCGGCCCTGTACACGGGCCATCGTGCGTTGGATGTGAAGGAGAAGACCCATGCGGCTTCTGGTGGTTGGCAGGCTCAGCGGACAGCTGGCGACGGCGGTGAAGATGGCCATGGCACACGGGGCCAAGGTCAGCCACGTCGAACGCGGCGACCAGGCGACCGAGCAGCTGCGTCGCGGCCAGGGGGCGGACCTTCTGATGGTCGACTATCGCGTCGACATCGCCGCGCTTATCGCCGCCAACGAGAATGAGCGGATCCATGTGCCGGTCGTGGCCTGCGGCGTCGATGCCGACGCGAAGGAAGCGGCCGATGCGATCCGCGCGGGCGCCAAGGAGTTCATCCCCCTGCCACCGGATGCGGAGCTGATCGCGGCCGTCCTGTCCGCCGTGGCCGACGACGACCGGCCCCTGATTTCCGCCGATCCGGCGATGAAGGCGGTCATCGGCCTGGCCGATCAGGTCGCGCGTTCCGAAGCCAGCATCCTGATCACCGGCGAAAGCGGCGTCGGCAAGGAAGTCATGGCGCGCTACATGCACGTCAACTCCCGACGCGCCGACAAGCCGTTCATCAGCGTCAACTGCGCCGCAATCCCCGACAATCTGCTGGAATCCGAACTGTTCGGGCACGAGAAGGGGGCCTTCACCGGTGCCATGGCCCGCCGCATCGGCAAGTTCGAGGAGGCCGACGGCGGCACCCTTCTGCTGGACGAAATCTCCGAGATGGACGTCCGCCTCCAGGCCAAGCTGCTGCGCGCCATTCAGGAGCGGGTGATCGACCGTGTCGGTGGCACCAAGCCGGTGCCCGTCAACATCCGCATCATCGCCACTTCCAACCGCGACCTGGCCAAGTCGGTGGCCGAGGGCAGCTTCCGCGAGGACCTGCTTTATCGCCTGAACGTCGTGAACCTGCGCCTGCCTGCCCTGCGTGAGCGTCCGGGCGACATCGCCGTTCTGGCCGACCATTTCGTCAAGAAATACGCCGCCGCCAACGGCGTGCCGGTGCGTCCGGTCTCCGCCGAGGCCCGTCGCGCCTTGGTCTCGCACCGCTGGAACGGCAATGTGCGCGAGCTGGAAAACGCCATGCACCGCGCCGTGCTGCTGGCGGTCGGACCCGAGATCGACGTCGATGCCATCCGCCTGCCGGACGGCCAGCCGCTGAGCGCCGGCGCACATGGCGCGGCCCCGGATGCGGGCTTTGCCGGACGTGCGGCCCAGGTCGCCGACACCGTCACTCGCGCCCATGTCGGCCAGACGGTGGCGCAGATGGAGAAGACGCTGATCCTTGACACCCTGTCACACTGTCTGGGCAATCGAACCCATGCCGCGACCATTCTGGGTATCTCGATCCGCACCCTGCGCAACAAGCTGAACGAATATGCCGACGAGGGCACCAGCATACCCGCGCCCCAGTCCGGCATCGCCGCCGGCGGCTACGCGGCGGCCTGATCCGATGACCTCTTCGATGGACCGCAGAAGCGTCCTGACCGGCCTGAGCGCGCTGGGCGTCATGGGCTGTGCGCAAGCACCAGCGACGCCGCTTGCGCCGCAGGATCAGCCAGTGCCCCCGGCCGTGGCGATGCAGCCCATCGATTTGTCGGCTCTCGAGCGTCATAACGGCGGACGACTGGGCTATGTGGCTGTCGATGCCGGCACTGGCCGCAGCCTGGGCTGGCGTGGCGACGAGCGGTTCGTCTACTGCTCGACCTTCAAGATGTATTTGGCCGCCGCCATCCTGATGCGGGTGCAAGCGGGTCAGGAGCGGTTGGATCGCGCCATCCCGATCAACTCCGCTGACATGGTCAGCCACGCGCCGGTCACTGAACCCGCCATTGGCAGTAGCTTGACGGTCGAGCAACTGATGAAGGGGACGGTCGAGGTCAGCGACAACCCGGCCGCCAATATTCTGCTGAAAGCCATGGGCGGCATGGAGCCCATGCAGGCCTTCTATCGCAGCCTCGGCGACACCAGCACGCGGGCCGACCGGTTCGAACCCGAGATGAACCGTCTGGACGGCGACAAGGACACAATCACGCCGGCCCAGTCGGTGGCGAACATGCAGCGGCTGTTCCTCGACCCGGCTACCCCCCTGACAGCAGAGTCGCAGACACGACTGCTGCGCTGGATGACCGACACTCCGTCCGGCATGGACCGACTGAAGGGCGGCGTTCCCTCCGGCTGGCGCGTGGCGCACAAGACGGGCACGGGCGGCTATGGTCCGACCAATGACATCGGCCTGATCTATCCGCCCAACGGCAAACCCATTGTGGTCGCGGCCTACTACCACGCCACGCCTGAGACCTCCAACGCCCAGAACGCCGCCGTGATCGCAGAGGCGACCCGGATGGCCCTGAGCGCGCTGGGCCACACCGCATGACGGACGTCCCTGCCTCCAATGGCATGATGAAGGACGGCATGGCCCGGCCGACCGGCAAGGACATGCTGGGCTGGGTCGCGCGGGGCGAGGTCGGCATGGCGGTTGGCGTCATCGGCGTCATCCTGCTGCTGATCCTGCCGGTGCCGAAGTTCCTGTTGGACCTACTGCTGGCGATCTCGCTCGTCTCGTCCGTGCTGATCCTGATGACGGCCGTGATGATGAAGCGGCCGCTGGACTTCGCCATCTTCCCGACGGTGCTGCTGGTCTCGACCCTGTTCCGCCTGGGCCTGAACCTGGCCTCGACCCGGCTGGTCCTGACCCACGGGCACGAGGGGCACGGCTCGGCCGGTCAGGTGATCCAGGCTTTCGGGGCCCTGATGATGGGCGGCAGCTTCATCATCGGCATCATCATCTTCGCCATTATCCTGGTGGTGAACTTCGTCGTCATCACCAAGGGCTCGACCCGGATCGCCGAGGTCTCGGCCCGCTTTACCCTGGACTCCATGCCGGGCAAGCAGATGGCCATCGACGCGGACCTGTCCAGCGGCCTGATCGACGAGGAGACGGCCAAGCTGCGCCGCAAGGAGCTGGAGCAGGAATCGACCTTCTTCGGGGCCATGGACGGTGCGTCCAAATTTGTGCGCGGCGATGCCGTCGCGGGCCTGATCATCGTCTTCATCAACGCCATCGGCGGCATTCTGATCGGCACCATCCAGCATGGCCTGCCGATCGGCGAGGCGGCCAATACCTATGTGTCGCTGACCGTCGGCGACGGTCTGGTGACCCAGGTCCCGGCCATCATTATCTCCATCGCCGCAGGCTTTCTGGTGTCCAAGGCGGGCGTCGAGGGCACGGCGGACAAGGCCCTGGTCCGGCAACTGGCCACCAACCCGGTCAGCCTGGGCGTCGTGGCCGCGGCCTCGGCCCTGATCGGGGTCATCCCCGGCATGCCGATCATCCCCTTCTTCGCCCTGGCCGCCGGGACCGGCTTCATGGCCTGGAAGCTGGGCCGCGATCGGCTGAAACCCAAACCCACCGAGGCCGAGCTCGCCGCCGCCACCGCCAAGCCCAAGGAGGACGTCGAGGAGCCTATCGGCACCGCCCTGACCATCGACGAGGTCAAAATCGAACTGGGCTACTCGCTTCTGTCGCTGATCAACGATCTGGAGGGGCGTCGCCTGACCGATCAGGTCAAGGCCCTGCGCCGCTCCCTGGCGCAGGAGTACGGCTTCGTCATGCCGTCGGTGCGCATTCTCGACAACATGCGGCTGGGCACCCAGTCCTATGCCATCCGCATCAAGGAGATGGAGGCCGGCACCGGCGAGGTGCGTCTGGGCTCGCTGATGGCCATGGACCCGGCGGGCCGTCAGGTCGAACTGCCCGGCGATCACACGCGCGAGCCCGCCTTCGGCCTGCCCGCCACCTGGATCGACGAGAGCCTGCGCGAAGAGGCGACGTTCCGGGGCTATACCATCGTCGATCCGTCGACGGTGCTGACGACCCACCTGACCGAAATCCTCAAGGAGAACATGGCCGACCTGCTCTCCTATGCGGAGGTGCAGAAGCTGCTGAAGGAGCTGGGTCCGGAGGAGAAGAAGCTGGTCGACGAGCTGATCCCCTCAGTCGTCACCGTCACCACCCTGCAACGCGTGCTCCAGTCGCTGCTGCGGGAAAAGGTTTCGATCCGCGATCTGGGGGCCATTCTGGAAGGCTTGGCCGAGGCGGCCCCGCACACCAGTTCGGTGACCACCCTGGTCGAACATGTGCGCGGGCGGCTCGCCCGTCAGCTGTGCTGGCAGCACAAGGGCGACGACGGGGCCCTGCCCATCGTCACTCTGTCGCCGGAATGGGAAGCCGCCTTTGCCGAGGCGCTGGTCGGGCAGGGCGAGGACAAGCAACTGGCCATGGCCCCGTCGCGGCTGCAGGACTTCATCCGCGCCGTCCGCGACGTCTTCGAGCGCGCCGCCATGTCGGGCGAAAGCGCCGTCCTCCTGACCGGGCCGCAGGTCCGGCCCTATGTCCGCTCCATCATCGAGCGTTTCCGCGGACAGACGGTGGTGATGAGCCAGAACGAGGTCCATCCGCGCGCCCGCCTGCGCACCATCGGCAGCGTTTGAAGCCTCACGGCCAAGCCTGTGTCGGCAACCCGACTGGACACGACGCCGCACCACGCTAAAGCTGTGCCGATGGCTCCCGCGTTCCGACCCAGACTTTCGGCCCTGAGCCAATTCCTGCGCACGCCCTCGGTGGGTCGCACGGTCGTGGCCCTGCTGTCGTTCGCCTTGATTCTGCTGCTGCTGGTCAATCTGACGGTCTTCGTGATGACCCGTCGGACGGCGGAGTTCAACGAAACGGTGGACCATGCCCAGCAGGCGCGGCTGGTGTCGCAGCAGGTTCTGAACCGACTGGTCGATGCCGAAACCGGCCAGCGCGGTTTCATGCTGACGGCTCAGCCCAGCTATCTGGCCATTCACGACGAGGCGATCGCCGCCCTGCCGGATCTGTTCAGCACCCTGTCCGGCCTGACCGTGGCCGATCCGGAACTGGCTCCCCGCGTGGAGCGTATCCGCGACCTGTCCGACCAGCGGCTGGGCGTGATGGAGCGCAGCATCACCCTGGCGCGAACCGGGCGGATCGGCGAGGCCGTGTCCGTCGTGCGCGGCGGCGAGGGCAAAATCCTGATGGACCAGATGCGGGTCGAGATCGCTGCCATCGACAGGCTGCAGGACAGCCGTATCGAACGCCTGACACGCGAGTCCGAGGCCGCGGCCAACTTCACCCTGGCCATCAATGTTTTCGCCGGTCTGCTGATCCTGATCCTGGCCGGCATCGTGGGCTGGATCGTGCGCCGTTACTTGATGGACATGCGCGACGCCCAGATGGCTATGGATCGTCTGAATGCGGGGCTGGAAAACCAGGTCCGCGACCGCACCGCCGCCCTGTCGCGCGCCAACGACGAGATCCAGCGCTTCGCCTATATCGTCAGCCACGACCTGCGGGCCCCGCTGGTCAATGTCATGGGCTATACGTCGGAGCTGGAACAGGCAGGCAAGGTCATCGATCGCCAGATGACGGCGGTTGAGACCAAGGTTCCCGAGATCGTCGAAAAGGACGCCCTGGTCGCCGTGCGCGAGGACGTGCCGGAAGCCATCGGCTTCATCCGCGCCTCGACGGCCAAGATGGACCGGCTGATCAACGCCATCCTGAAGCTGTCGCGTGAGGGTCGTCGAACACCCGTGTCCGAAGCCTTGCCGATGACCGAAATCGTCCAGGCCATCGCCGACAGCGTCCGCCATCAGACCGACGCCGCCGATGCCGAAATCTTGGTCGAGGACCTGCCATCCATTCAGAGCGACCGCCTGTCGATCGAGCAGATCTTCGGCAATCTGGTCGATAACGCCGTGAAATATCTGGAGCCGACGCGGCCAGGCCGGATCGTCGTGTCTGGCGAAGAGGCTGGCGACGAGGTGATCTATCGCGTCGCCGACAACGGGCGCGGCGTGTCCGACCGCGACCACGAGCGCATCTTCGAGCTGTTCCGCCGGTCCGGAAAGCAGGATCGACCGGGCGAGGGCCTGGGTCTGGCCTTCGTCCGCAACAGCGTGCGCCGCCTCGGCGGCACCATCGATCTGGAGTCGGAACTGGGCAAAGGCTCGACTTTCGTGCTGAAATTCCCCAAACGCCTCGTCCTTTCGGAAACCGGAGACCTGTCATGAGCAGCGCAGTCAAGATCGTCATGGTCGAGGACGACCACGGCCACGCCCGGCTGATCGAAAAAAACATCCGTCGCGCCAACATCTCCAACGAGATCGTCCACTTCGACGCGGGCGGCGCGGCCCTCGAATATCTGTTCAGCGAGGAGGTGCGGGCCAATGGCCCCATGCTGATCCTGCTGGACCTGAACCTGCCGGACATGTCGGGCACCGACATTCTGGCGCGGGTCAAGGGCGACGACCGCCTGCGCCGCGCGCCGGTCGTCGTGCTCACGACCACGGACGACAAGGTCGAGATCCAGCGCTGCTACGATTTGGGCTGCAACGTCTACATCACCAAGCCGGTGGATTATGAAAGCTTCGCCGACGCCATCCGTCAGCTGGGCCTGTTTCTGTCGGTGATGCAGTCGCCGGACATCGAGTAGCCGCCCCCTTGCCCAATAACGGTCAGCCCATCCGCCTGCTCTACATCGACGACGACCGCGGCCTGTCGCGGCTGGTCGAGAAAGAGTTCGGCCGCCACAACTATATCGTGACCTGCGCGGCCGACGGCGACGCGGGGCTGGAGCGGCTGCGCGCGAGCGAGGCCTTCGATGTGTGCGCTCTGGACCACTATATGCCGGGCCGCGACGGGCTGGACGTGCTGCCGGACATCCTGGCGCTGGAGGCTCCGCCGCCGGTCGTCTACGTCACCGGGGCCCAGGACGGGCGCATCGCCGTGGCCGCGCTGAGGGCCGGGGCGGCCGACTATGTCATCAAGGACGTGTCGGAGGACTTTACCGCGTTGCTGCGCAATGCGGTTGAGGATGCCGTTCGCCGTCGTCGTCTGCAGCGCGAGAATCTGGAGGCCCAGGAGCAGGTGCGCCTGGCACGCGACCGCGCCGAAGCCATGCTGCACGAGGTCAATCACCGCGTCGGCAACTCGCTGCAACTGGTGTCCAGCTTCATGTCACTGCAGCTGCGCCACATGGTCGATGAGGGCGCACGGGCGGCGCTCAAGGAGGCGCAGGCCCGCATCGAGGCGGTCGCCCATGTGCACCGGCGGCTCTATACGTCCGGCGATCTGTCGTCCGTGGCCATGGACGAATATCTGGAAGGCCTGATCGACGAATTGGGCAAGTCGCTGGGTCCGGACGACGGCTCGCCGAATCTGGTGCTGGACGCGGCCCCCATGCGGGTAACCACCGATCAGGCCGTGTCGCTGGGGGTGGTGGTCACCGAACTGGTCACCAACGCCGTGAAATACGCTTATGGGCCCGGCCAGGCTGGCGAAATCCGCATCATCCTCAAGCCCGACGGAGAGGGTCGCGCCCTGCTGACCGTAGAGGACGACGGGCCCGGTCTGGGTGACGGCAAGCCCAAGGGCACGGGTCTGGGTGGCAAGATCGTCTCGGCCATGGCGTCGGGCCTGCGCTCGGCCATCGAGTTCGACGGCGCCCATAACGGCGTGCGGGCCCGCCTGGCCTTCGATCTCTGACCATGGGCGTCGCCCTGCAATTCGGTCAGGCTGGGCCGGGCGTGGATTACCTGTGGCGGCCCACGGCGTTCGGGCTGGTGGTCCATGACGGCAGGCTGGCCTGCGTTCGCGTAGATCGGGGGGAAGCCAGCTATTTTGACCTGCCCGGCGGCGCCGTAGATGGCGACGAGACTGAAGAACAGGCCCTGGTTCGCGAGTTCGTCGAGGAGACGGGCATGACGATCCGTCCGGTAACGCGGATCGTGGCGGCCGGCCAGTTCTTCCTGAAAACCGATGGTGCGCCGATCAACAACGTCGGCGGCTTCTGGATCGCCGAACAGGTTTCGCTTGACCCGGCGTCCAAGGTCGAGGCGGATCATGAACTGGTCTGGCTTGATCCGCATCAGGCCCTGGTTGCCCTGCGGCACCAGGCCCACGCCTGGGCCGTGGCGGTCTGGCTGCGACAAACCGACTAGGCCAGACCCTCGTGGTTTCGCAGTTTTGGCGGAACCTGATGCCAGCCGAAGGGTTCATTGATCATCGCGATGCCGCAACGGTGTCCTTTTGAATCAAGGAGTTAGTCATGGCTGATCAAGATCAATTCAAGGGTGCCGCCAAGGAAGTCGGCGGCAGCATCAAGGAAGGTCTCGGCAAGATGACCGGCAACGAGCGTCTCGAAGCCGAAGGCAAGGCCGACAAGATGGAAGGCCAGGTCCAGAAAAAGGTCGGCGATGTAAAATCGGACCTGAAGTCCTAAAACCCTCTACCTCGTGATGTCGAAGGCGCCGCCCGCTCCCCTCGGGCGGCGTTTTTGCGTCTGGATCAGTCGTCACCGCCCAGCCTGATCCGGAGACCTTGGCTCTCCTCTTCGCCCGGCCGCGTCGAGGTGCAGTTTTCGGTATAGGCGACCCCGCCCTGGGGAAGGCGTGTAGGCCGGGTTTCGCAGCGTCGCTCCGTCAGGTCGGGACCCGCCGGTACGGACCGGGCGGCGTTGCAGTTCAGCGCGAAACCCCCGGTCTGCGGGTCTGGCCGACACTGCTCCCGATCGGTGGCGGGTTTCAGCCCATCGGGCAGACCGTCACCCAGATCGGCAGCCAGCGCGCTGCGGATGCGGAACTGACAGGCCTCCAGCGTCTCGCTCGACGGGCGGACATAGGGGCTGCATTCGGCACGCTCGTAGCCGTAAGGGTCGGTGCGGGCCCCCTCGGGCAGCGCAGGTCGTGGGACAGTCGGAGCCTGCACAGGTGGTGCGATCGGTGTCGTCCACTGGACCTGACCCGGTGCCGAGGCATTGGGGGAGGCCTGCTGCAGGAGGATGGCGAAGACGACGGCGATCATGGTCGGGCTCTCCGAGGACGCGGCCGCTCACATTACGCCGAGGCCCCGCGTCGGGGCCTACCGTGTCAGGGCGCGCATGGCCTTGTCCAGCCCGTCGATGGTCAGCGGATACATCCGCTGGTCCATCACCTCGCGGATCAGGCCGACCGAGGCGGAATAGCTCCAGTATTTTTCGGGCGAGGGGTTCAGCCAGGCCGACTTGTCCCATTGCTGGCGGGCGCGCTTCAACCAGACGGCCCCCGCCTCCTCGTTCCAGTGCTCGACCGAACCGCCCGGCATGGTGATCTCGTAGGGGGACATGGTCGCGTCGCCGACGAAGATGGCCCGCCAGTCGCCGCCGTATTTGTTCAGCACCTCCCAGGTCGGGATCTTCTCGTTGTGCCGACGCCGGTTGTCCTTCCACACGCCCTCGTAAAGGCAGTTGTGGAAGTAGAAGAACTCCAGATGCTTGAACTCGGTCCTGGCCGCCGAAAACAGCTCCTCGCACAGCTTCACATGGGCATCCATCGAGCCGCCGATGTCCAGAAACAGCACCACCTTGATCGTATTGCGCCGCTCGGGCCGCATCTGGATGTCCAGCCAACCCTGGCGCGCCGTCCCATCGATGGTCCCGTCGATGTCCAGCTCGTCCGCCGCGCCCTGCCGCGCAAAGCGGCGCAAACGGCGCAGGGCGATCTTGATGTTGCGGGTGCCCAGTTCGACGCTGTCGTCCAGATTGCGGTATTCGCGCTTTTCCCAGACCTTGACCGCGCGCCCCTGCTTGGCCGGCCCGCCGATGCGCACGCCCTCGGGGTTGTAGCCGCCGTGGCCGAACGGGCTGGTGCCGCCCGTCCCGACCCATTTGTTGCCGCCCTCGTGGCGACCTTTCTGCTCCTCCAGTCGCTGTTTCAGCGTCTCCATCAGCTTGTCGAAGCCGCCCAGCGCCTCGATCTGGGCCTTCTCCTCGTCGGTCAGAAATTTCTCGTTCAGCAGCCGCAGCCAGTCCTCAGGCACATCAATGGTCGGCTCATCGCCCGCGCCGACGGTCTCGACCCCTTTGAACACCTTGCCGAAGACCTGATCGAACCGGTCGTAGTGCTTCTCGTCCTTGACCAGCACCGCCCGCGACAGGTGGTAGAAGTCCTCGACCCGACCGCCGGCCACATCCCGGTCCATGGCCTCCATCAGATGCAGCCATTCCTTGGTCGAAACCGGAACCTTGGCCTCGCGCAGGGCGGTGAAGAAGGGGAGAAGCATGGGATGAAACTGGACTCTGCTCAGTCGCGCCGCAAGATGAACTCGTGGTCCACCCAGCGACCGACGGGATAGTCGTACTCCCCGGCCTTCTCGAACCCATAGGCCGCATACAGCTTCTGCGCCTTCTCATTGCCGCTCCAGACGCCGATCCAGAGGGGCCCATCGGTGTGGGTCTGCATCCAGTCCAGCGCCAATTCCAACAGGCGCGTGCCGAGACCCATCCCCTGCGCGTCCTTCGACACATACAGGCGGCGCAGCTCGGCATGGCTGGCGCGGCCGTCCGGGTGGGGCAGGGTGTTGGGGCCGGTGTTGGCGAAGGCCAGCAGCCGACCGTCCGGGCCTTCCGCCACCCACCAGCCGCTGCCGGGTTCCTGCATCTTCTTGGCGGTCGCTTCCGGGCTGAAGCTGGCGTCCAGAAAGGCCTCCAGGTCCTCGACCGGGTAGGGGATGCCGAAGCCGGTGACGAAGGTGTCGACAAAGGTCTGGCGGCCCAGCGCGCCCAGGGCGGCGGCGTCGTCGAGGCGGGCGGGGCGGATCACAGCGTCGGTCATTCTCCGGCGATAAGGCTTGCGCAGACAGGCGACAAGGGCGCGGCTGGGCCCTATCCTACTGCTTATGAGCGTGCCCCTGTTCACCCACCCCGACATGATCGAGCACCGGCCGGGCGTCGGTCATCCCGAGCGGCCCGAGCGGCTGGCGGCAGTTCTGGACGCCCTGGCCGACGCCGGGCTGGACCGCGACACGCGGGCGGCGACGGAAGCCTCGGTCGAGGATCTGGAGCGGCTGCACCCGACCGACTATGTCGCGCGCCTGATCGGGGCCTTGCCCGCAAGCGGTCTGGCCCAGCTGGACGCCGATACCCTCCTGTCGCCGGGCAGCATCCGCGCCGCCCGCCTGTCCGCCGGGGCCATCGTCGACGCCGTTCGCGCCATTGCGCGGGGCGAGACGAACCGCGCCTTCGCTGCCGTACGTCCGCCGGGTCACCATGCCGAGCCGGATCGCGCTATGGGCTTCTGCCTGTTCTCCAACGTCGCAGTCGCCGCGCGGGTGGCCCAGAACGAGGGTCTGGCCCGGGTCGCCGTCATCGATTTCGACGTCCATCACGGCAATGGCACCCAGGCCGCGTTCGAAAACGACGACAGCCTGTTCCTGGGTTCGATCCACCAGATGCCGCTCTATCCCGGCACAGGGGCGGCGGCGGAAACCGGTGTCGGCAATATCGTCAATGTTCCGGTCCCGCCCCATTCGGCGCGAGAAGCCTGGCGCGCCAGTTTCTCCGGCGGGCTGATGCCGGCGCTGGACGCCTTCCGCCCCGACCTGATCCTGATCTCGGCCGGATTCGATGCCCATCGCCGCGATCCGCTTGCGCATCAGTCGCTGGAGGCCGAGGATTTCGCCTGGGCCACGCGGGCCGTCATCGAGGTCGCACGCGCGCGATGCGGCGGAAAGGTTGCGGCCTCGCTCGAGGGCGGTTACGACCTAGAAGGGCTCGGCCGTTCGGCCCAGGCCCACGTCCAGGCGCTGGGGGAGGACTAAGGGTAGGATCGCGTTCGCTTTATCCGCCTGTTGCTCATGTCGAACCCCGCCGTTGATTCTCTTCCCACCGAGAGGGCGTCCGCTGTCGCTCCGGTGCGACCCGGTGCAATTACGCTTGCCCGTCACGGCGAACCGGCCTTGTCGCGCCAATGCCTGCTGACCTCTGACCAGTATCGCGACTGGTGGGCGAAATATGAGATCGGCGGGCTGAAGGAAGGCCAGACCCCGCCGCCCGAACTGCTGGCGACGGCCCAGGGCGCGGGCATCATCTATGCCTCGACCCGCCGCCGGGCCCAAGAAACCGCCACCGCCGTTTCCGCCGGGCGAGAGGTCGTGTCCGATGTGCTGTTCATCGAGGCCCCCCTGCCGCCGCCACATTTTCCCAGCTGGTTCAAGCTGCCGCCCAAATACTGGGGCGGCGTCGCGCGCTTCTGGTGGCATGCCTTCAACCACCACGAGGGCCAGGAAACGCGCCTTCAGGCCGAGGCCCGGGCCGAGACCGCCGCGCGCACACTGATCGCGCGGGCAGAGACCGGCGAGGATGTGCTGGTCCTGGCGCACGGCTATTTCAACCACATGGTCGGTAAGCGGCTGAAGGCCGACGGCTGGTCGCTGGTCCACAACCAAGGCTTCCGCTACTGGTCCCAGCGGCGCTACGAGAAAAATTGATTGCCGCCGTATGGTGGAAATCCCCGTTGAAGCGAAACCACACCGCCTCTAGGGTCGCCGCCAATGACCGACGTGACCCCTCTTTCCGCCGACCTTAGCTTCGAGGACGCCTTGCAGCGTCTGGAGCAGATCGTGTCCAAGCTCGAATCCGGCCAGGCCCCGCTGGAGGAGTCCATCGCCCTGTATGAAGAGGGTGCACGGCTGAAGGCCCATTGCGAAACCCGCCTGAAAGCAGCCCAGCTGCGGGTCGAGAAGATCGTCGTTGGCCCTGACGGTCAGGCGAAGGGCGTCGAACCGGCCGAGTTCGGCTGATGGCTTCCGCCGCGCCCCAGATCTCCTTCGACGACTTCATGAAAGTCGATATCCGCATCGGCCAGGTCGTCACGGCGGAGGCGTTCCCGGAGGCGCGCAAGCCCGCCTACAAGCTGAACATCGACTTCGGCTCCGAAATCGGGGTCAAGCGGTCCTCGGCCCAGATCACCGTACACTACACCCTTGACGAACTGGTCGGTCGAAAGGTCGCCGCCGTTGTCAACTTCCCGCCGCGACAGATCGGGCCGGTCATGTCCGAGGTGCTGACTTTGGGCTTCCCAGATGCCGATGGAGAGGTCGTGCTGGTCGGGGTTGATCGTGACGCCGTGGTCGGAGGGCGGTTGTTCTGATGTCCACGCCCGCTGCCCTTCACGCCGCCAACTCGCCCGAGCAGGGCGTGATCGACCGCGTCGCCCAGATCGCCGATCTGGTCACCGTGGCTCTCGACCAGCTGTTGCCGCGCGCCAGCGGTCCCGAATCCCGTCTGACCGAGGCCATGCGTTATGCGGCGCTGGGGCCCGGCAAGCGGCTGCGCCCCTTCTTCGCCATCGAGGCGGCGACGCTGTTCGACATCGACGAGCAACCCGTCCTGCGCGCGGCCTGCGCCCTGGAATGCGTCCATGCCTACAGCCTGGTCCATGACGACCTGCCGGCCATGGACAATGACGACATGCGGCGCGGTCGGCCGACGCTGCACAAGGCCTATGACGAGGCCACGGCGATCTTGGCCGGCGATGCGCTTCAGACCGCTGCCTTCGACATCCTGCTACATCCCGACACGCATGAGGACGCCGAAATCCGCTGCGATCTGGCCGCGCGTCTGTCGCTGGCCTCGGGCGCGCGCGGCATGGCCGGGGGGCAGATGATCGACCTGCTGGGCGTGCGCGACGACCTGGGCGGGGTGGCGCGCATGCAGCGGCTCAAGACCGGGGCCCTGTTCACCTATGCGTTCGAGATCCCACTGATCATCGCCCGGGCCCGCGACAGCCATGTCCAGGCCCTGACCAGCTTCGCCCACGACATCGGCCTGGCCTATCAGATCGTCGACGACCTGCTGGACGTCGAGGGCGACGAGGACATTCTGGGCAAGGCCGCCAACAAGGATGCGGCCCAGGGCAAGACCAATTTCGTCACCCTGCTGGGCGTCGAGGCGGCGCGACAGAGGGTCGCGCATCTGGCTGATCAGGCCCGGTCTCACCTGAATGTATTCGGCTCCGATGCCGAAATCCTCAAGGCGAGTGTGGACTTCGTGCTAAAGCGCAGGTCCTGATAGGAAACGTCCCGTTCGTCCGCGGGTTAGAAGTCCGTGCCGTCGCCCAAGGTTTTTGAATGCCCGTTACCCCGCTGCTCGACCAGGTCACCTATCCCGCCGACACGCGCGGGTTCGACATTCCACAGCTGCGTCAGCTGGCCGACGAGGTCCGGGCCGAAACGATCGACGCCGTTTCCGTCACCGGCGGGCACCTGGGCGCGGGTCTGGGCGTCGTCGAACTGACCGTTGCCCTGCACCATGTGTTCGAGACGCCCAGGGACATTCTGATCTGGGACGTCGGGCACCAGTGCTATCCGCACAAGATCCTGACCGGACGTCGCGACCGCATCCGCACCCTGCGCCAGCCCGGCGGCCTGTCCGGCTTCACCAAGCGCAGCGAGAGCGAATACGACCCGTTCGGCGCGGCCCATGCCTCGACCTCGATCAGCGCCGCGCTCGGCTTCGCCGCCGCCCGCGATCAGAAGGGCGAGACCAATCGCGTCGTGGCCGTCATCGGCGACGGCTCCATGTCCGCCGGCATGGCCTATGAGGCCATGAACAACGCCGCCGAGACGACCAATGGCCAGCTCATGGTCATCCTGAACGACAACGACATGTCGATCGCGCCTCCGGTCGGTGGCATGAGCGCCTATCTGGCCAAACAGGTGTCGGGCGGGGCCTATCAGAACTTCCGCCGCTTGGGCAAAAGGGTCGCCGAGCACATGCCGCGCCCGTTCCGCAATGCGGCGCGCAAAGCCGAGGAATATGCCCGCGGCATGATCACCGGCGGCACCTTCTTCGAGGAGCTGGGCTTCTACTACATCGGGCCGGTCGACGGCCACGACATGGACAATCTGGTCCCGATCCTGAAGAACGCCGCCGCCATCACCGACCGTCCGGTGGTCGTTCACGTGGTGACGCAAAAGGGCAAGGGCTATGCGCCGGCTGAAAGCAGCGCCGACAAGCTGCATGCCGTGGTCAAGTTCGACGTCGTCTCCGGCAAACAGTCCAAGAGCGTCTCCAACGCCCCCAGCTACACCAAGGTGTTCGGCACAGAGCTGATCAAGCGGGCGAAGATCGACCCGTCCATCGTCGCCATCACCGCTGCCATGCCGTCGGGCACGGGCCTGGATCTGTTCGGCCAGGCGTTTCCGGAACGCACCTATGATGTCGGCATCGCCGAACAGCACGCCGTGACCTTCGCGGCCGGTCTGGCCGCCGACGGGATGAAGCCGGTCTGCGCCATCTATTCCACCTTCCTTCAGCGCGGCTATGACCAGGTCGTCCACGACGTGGCGATCCAGTCTCTGCCCGTGCGGTTCGCCATGGATCGCGCGGGCCTTGTGGGTGCCGACGGCTGCACCCACGCAGGCTCGTTCGACATCGGCTATATGGGGGCCCTGCCCGGCATGGTCCTGATGGCCGCGGCCGACGAGGCCGATCTGGCCGCCATGATCGCCACCAGTCTGGAGATCGACGACCGCCCGTCGGCCTTCCGCTACCCGCGCGGCGACGGCGTGGGGGTGGAGATTCCCGAATTGGCCGCCCCGCTGGAAATCGGCAAGGGCCGGATCGTGCGCGAAGGCACCTCCGTCGCCATCCTGTCGCTGGGCACCCGCTTGCAGCAATCGCTCAAGGCCGCCGATCTGCTGGCGGCCCGCGGCGTTTCGGCCACTGTCGCCGACGCCCGCTTTGCCAAGCCTCTGGACGCCGACCTGATCCTGCGCCTGGCCCGCGAGCACGAATGCCTGATCACGGTGGAGGAGGGGGCCATGGGCGGCTTCGGCGCCTTCGTGCTGCAGCTGCTGGCCGAGAAGGGTGCACTGGATACGGGTCTGAAGATCCGCACCCTGCACCTGCCCGACATCTTCCAGGACCAGGATAATCCCGCCGCCATGTATGCGACGGCGGGGCTGAACGCGGATCACATCGCTGCTGCGGCTATGCAGGCCATGGGCGTCGGCACCGACCGGGGTGCGGTCAGGGCCTGACGTAAGGTGCGTTACAGAAGGCCATGAAGGTCGCAATCTTCTGACGCGCTTTGGATGACGGCTGGGCGGCCATGTCGATGGTGTGATCCTCGACCGTCATGCGCAGCCAGCCGCTGTCCCGGAAGGCTTCCAGGGTTGGATCGTTTCCAGCCAGTTCGACGGTAACATACTGGCCGCCGCCCAGCTCGTCGGCCACCGCCTCCTTGACCGGATAGGTTCTGCCGATCCCCTCGGAAGCCAGGGTGACGGACCGCACATCCGTGCCGGACGTCTGAGTGCCCGCAAAGATGCGGCGACCGCCTTCTTCGCACGACAGGTTTAAGGGCTGATCGTCGGTATCGGGCACTTCGTAGGCCAGGACCATTGAGCGCGCGCGCCCTTCGGCGTTCAGCCGCGTATCCCAGTCGTAGCCTTCATTGGGCAGGGGGCGAGACGCTGTCTGCGGGGCCGGGGCGTCCGCGACCGTCTCGACAGGTGCGGCCTCGACGGCTTCGGCGACTGGGGCTGTCGGGGCCGGCGCGTCGGGCGCGTCATTGCTGGCTGCCGGGCCGCAGGCGGCCAGAAGGCCGGCCACGAAGGTGGCCGAGGTCAGTGGTGATCGAATGCTCATGACGGCTCCTTCGGTATGGAGATTTTGATAATCGGGTTTGGGGATGGCGTCATCCGCACCGGACTGAATGTCAGAATGCGTCAGCCAGCGCGGCCGCGGCGATCCGGCAGGTCCTGACCCGATGCAGCCGCCCAAACGCAGCGACTGTTCGCCACGTCCCGGTGCGCGCGCAACAAACGACCGCTTTTTCAACGAGATATCAAATCTTGCGCCGTCTTGACCGATGGCGGTCCCGCCTATAGGTTCCGCGCCGAATTCAGACCCCGTTCCAGAGTGGTTTTGCCACCTCAGGGACCCTGATCCAGCAGGCCCATGTCAACCCAACCGGAATCGCGCGAAGAGGCAGTCGCACGCCTCAACCGAAGCGCATCCGATCTGGAGGCGCGGACCACGTCCGACAAGACCGCCGACGCGGTCGCTCAGGCGGTGGCGGGCAAGGCGTATCGGATCGTCGCCGAGCTGATCGGTGGCGTGCTGGTGGGTCTGGGGCTGGGCTTCGTCGTCGACCTGCTGGTCGGGTCGTCGCCCTGGGGACTGATCGGCGGGACTCTGTTCGGGTTCGCCGTGTCGATATGGATGGCGTGGCGGACGACGAAACGTCTGCAGGCCGAAGCTGATGCGGCCGGGGTGGTTCCGAAATCCATCCCGTTCGATGACGAAGACGAGGAGCGATAGGCCTTGGCCGATCCGATCAAACAGTTCGAAGTGCACCCCCTGCCGGGCATGAGTTTCGGCGAGGTGACGCTGCCTGTGCTGGGCACCCAGCAGATCGCGATCACCAATTCGCACCTGGCCATGACGGCTGCGTTTGGCCTGGTCGTCCTGTTCCTGTTTCTGGTGACCTCGAACGCCAAGGTCGTTCCGGGACGCCTCCAGTCGGCGGGCGAGACCCTGTTCGGCATGATCGACGGCGTGACCGATTCGATCATCGGCCACGAAGGCCGCAAATACTTCCCCTTCGTCTTCACCCTGTTCACCTTGGTGCTGGGTATGAACCTGCTGGGGATGTTCCTGACATTTACGGCGACGTCGCAGCTGGCGGTGACCCTGACCCTGGCCCTGGTCACCATCCTGCTGGTGATCGGCATCGGTTTCGTGAAGCACGGCTTGGGCTTCTTCCTGCTGTTCTGGCCGACCAGCGCGCCGCTGGCGATCCGTCCGGTCGTGGGTCTGATCGAGTTCCTGTCCTTCCTCCTGCGTCCCGTCACCCTGGCGCTGCGTCTGTTCGGCAACATGCTGGGCGGTCACATCGCGCTGAAAATCTTCGCCGGTTTCGTCGTCTCTATGGGTGGCCTAGCGGCCGCCGGTGGCCTGGGCCTGCTGGGTCTGCCGGTCGCCGCCCTGTCGATGGGCATGGTCGTCGGACTGACCGCGCTCGAGTTTCTGGTGGCCTTCCTGCAGGCCTTCGTCTTCGCCGTTCTGGCCAGCATCTATCTGAACGATGTGGTCAACCTGGGCCACGGGCATTAAGCCTCCGGTCCAGCCTTCATCCTTTCTCTTTCCAACCCTGACTGAATAGGAAACCCGTCATGGAAGCTGAATCCTTCAAATACTTCGGTATCGGCCTGGCCACCCTGGGCATGCTCGGCGCCGGCATCGGCGTGGGCAACATCTTCGGCAACTTCCTTGCCGGTGCCCTGCGCAACCCGTCGGCCGCCGCTTCGCAAGTCGGCAACCTGTTCGTGGGCGCCGCCCTGGTCGAAGCCCTGGGCATCCTGGCCTTCGTGCTCGGCATCCTGGCCTGGCTGGGCTGAGGCACGCGCCTCGGTGATTTCGGGCGACGCAAGGGCTCCGGGCCGTTGCGTCGCCTTTGCCTTTTGAACAGCTGACAGACACTCATGGCTACTGACCCCCATAGCGAAAGCGCCGCGCACGGCACTGCCACGACCGAAGCCGCCCACGGTGGCGGTGAGGCGGGCGGCCTGCCACAGTTCGACACCTCGGTCTGGGGCGGACAGATCGTCTATCTGCTGTTCCTGTTCGTCGTACTGTATCTGCTGATCGCCAAGGTCTTCGCGCCGCGTCTGCGCAAGGTCATGGACGAGCGGGCCACCACCATTTCCACCGCCATCGCAACGGCTCGCCAGGTCCAGGCCGAGGCCGCCGAACAGGCCGCCGTCGCCAAGGCCGAGGTCGAGCAGGCCCGTGCCAGCGCCCGCGCCACCGCCGTCGCCGCCCGCGCCCGCGTGACCGAAGAGGCCAACGCTCGCGCCGCCGCCCAAGAAGAGATCGTCAACGCCCGCATCGCGGAGGCCGAGACCGCCATCGGCAAGACCCGCGACGCCGCCATGGTCCATGTCGGCACCATCGCCTCAGACACCGTGGTCTCCATCGTCGACCGCCTGACGGGCAAGGCCCCCACGGCCGCCGAGGCCGCCGCCGCCGTCAAGGGAGCCGCCTGATATGAACATCTTTCTCGAAGAAGGCGTCCTGAGCTGGGGCAATGCCGAGCTGTGGGTCGGCATCGGCCTGCTGCTGTTCTTCGCCATTCTTCTGTGGGCTGGCGTTCACAAGCTGGTCGCACAGCAGCTGGACGCCAAGGCGGCCAAGATTCAGACCGAACTGGACGAGGCCGCGCGCCTGCGCGCAGAGGCCGAGGCCCTGCTGGCCCAGATCCGCGCCGAAAAAGCAGAGGCCGAGGCCCAGGCCGCCGAGATGATGCGTGCCGCAGAAGCCGATGCCCGCACCATGGAGGCCGAGGCCAAGGTCAAGCTGGAAGAAACCCTGGCGCGCCGTCAGGCCCTGGCCGAACGCCGCATCGCCCAGGCCGAGGCCCAGGCCACGGCCGAGGTCAAACAGGCCGCCGCCGACCTGGCCATCAAGGCCGCCGAACAAATGCTGACGGCCCGTGCCGCCGGCCAGAAGAGCGACCCTCTGCTGGATGCCGCCATCGCCCAGATCGGCACGCGCCTGAACTAGGCCAATCCGCAGCGTGAAAAGATCAAGGCCCACCGGTTCGCCCGGCGGGCCTTTTTCACATCAGTGGACCGGCTGAGCGCCGACCACGGCATGGCCACGTTTCTCACGCTCCACCAGCCGCGAATAGACCGTGCCCAGCACGATGCCGAAGACGATGTGCGTCACCAGCATCCACCCCAGGGTCGCCATATTGGACCCCAGGACCTGGGAATCCCCGATGAAGAAGACGCCCAGCATCATCACGACCCAGGCCCCGACGGCGAAGACGATGCCCTTGGTTTCGGCCGTATCGGTCGGCAGGCGCGGACACAGCACCCCGAACAGCGCCCCCAGGATGAAGGTCCCGGAGAACAGGTGGATGGCCCAGCCGGCCGCCAGATTACCATCCATGCCCAGCAGGCTGGCGACCATTCCGGGGAATGGCTGGAACATGGAATTGAGGGCGAAGATATTGATCGCCTCCAGTACGGAGATGACCAGTGTCGCGACAAAGCCGGCGACGATTCCCTTTTTTACGCGTGACATCATGACCTTGGCGCCTCCCAACGCTCGTTCTGGTGCTTGATAACGCGAGAGGGAGCATACGCCTGTTGCGCGCGCCGGAATTCACATTCCCGTGCTTCGCGCGTGCGAGATCAGGCGAAGCGGACGCCGGTCATCTGTTCCGAAGCGGCCCAGAGCCGCGCGGCGACATCGCGATCCAACGCCTGTGGCTCGGCCTTGGCCGGGCCGGGCGGTCCCTTCAGTTCGTTCATCCGTGTCGCGCCAAGATAGGCCCCGCCGCGAACGGTCGGATCGGTGGCCGCCATCAGGATGGGCAGGGCTCCATCCGCGGCGGAGTGACTGATCAGCGGCTCGATCAGGGGCCGGACGATGTAGCGCAGGCCCGCGCGCGCGATCGGCGAGCGGACCAAGGGACCGTTCTCGATCAGGCCCGTGCGGGCATAACCCGGATGGGCCACCACACTGGTCAGGCCCCAGCCGTTGGCCGCGCTGCGCCGATCCAGCTCCAGACCGAACATCAGCATCGCCAGCTTGGACTGCCCATAGACCGGCCAGGGCTTGTAGCCGTGGGTCCAGTTCAGATCGTCCAGCCGAATCTGGCCGCGTCGGTGCGCGATGCTGGACAGCTGGACCACCCGCGCATTGCCGGCGCGCAGTAGTGGCAGGAGCCGCGCCGTCAGGGCGAAATGACCCAGATAGTTGGTGGCCAGCTGCATCTCGAAGCCGTCTTCGGTCACCTCTCGCGTCGGCAGCATCATGACACCGGCGTTGTTGACCAGAATGTCGATGGGCCGTCCGTCAGCCAGCATCCGCTCGGCGAAGTCTGTCACAGACGCCTGACGCGCCAGGTCGAGCGCTTCGAATCTCACATCGGCGCTCGGTGTCTCGCGCGCGATGGCAGCGATGGCGGCCTGGGCCTTGTCGGCATTGCGCACCGCCATGATGACGGAGCCGCCCCTAGCCGCGATGGCCTTTGCAGTTTCGAAGCCTGTTCCGCTGTTGGAGCCGGTGATGATCACCCGCTTGCCGGTCAGATCAGGGATGTCGTCAGTCGTGAAAGAGGCCATGCCGAGCATGTCGGCATGGCCCCCGGACTTCACAAGTGCGGCAAGGCTATTCCGCCGCGATGTTCGAGCCTTGCGGCGCGGTCCAGCGCAGGACGGGCGCGCGGGCGGCGCGGGTTTCGTCCAAGCGCTTCATCGGCGCATGGAAGGGCGCGCCCTTGAAGCGGTCGACGTCACCGGCCTTGGCGGCCCCGGCCAAGGCTCGCATCGCGTCGATGAAGCGATCCAGTTCCTGCTTCGATTCCGTTTCGGTCGGCTCGATCAGCATGGCCCCGTGCACGACCAGGGGGAAATACATGGTCATGGGGTGGAAGCCCTCGTCGATCATCGCCTTGGCGAAGTCGAGCGTGGTGATGTCCGTGCCCTTCAGCCATTCGTCGTCGAACAGAGCCTCGTGCATGCACGGTCCCTCGGGGAAGGCGGCGCTCATCACGTCGGACAGGCGGGCCTTGATGTAGTTGGCGTTCAGCACCGCGTCCTCGGCTACTTGACGCAGGCCGTCGGCCCCGTGGCTCATCATGTAGCTGAGGGCGCGCGTATACATGCCCATCTGGCCCTGAAAGGCGCACAGGCGACCGAAGGCTTGGGCCGCCTCGTCTTCCTCCCGCTCGATCAGACGATAGCCGTTCTGATCGTGGACGACCCAGGGTGCAGGCGCAAAGGGTGCCAACGCCTCGGACAGCACCACCGGACCTGCGCCCGGACCGCCGCCGCCGTGGGGCGTGGAGAAGGTCTTGTGCAGGTTGATGTGCATCGCATCCACGCCCAGGTCGCCAGGACGAACCCGGCCGACGATGGCGTTGAAGTTCGCTCCATCGCAGTAGAAATAGGCGCCGGCCTCATGCGTCAGGCGGCTGATCTCCAGGATGTCGCGCTCGAACAGGCCGCAGGTGTTGGGGTTGGTCACCATGATGGCGGCGACGTCGTCACCCAGCTTGGACGCCAGATCGGCGACATCCACGCGGCCGTCCTGGGTCTGCGCCACTTCCACGACCGTGTAGCCGACGAAGGCCGCGGTCGCCGGGTTGGTCCCGTGGGCGGATGTCGGCACCAGCACTTTGCGGCGCTTCTCATGCTCGCCCGAGGCCTCGTGCGCCGCGCGGATCGCCATCAGGCCGCACAGCTCGCCATGCGCGCCCGCCTTGGGCGACAGGGCCACCGCCGGCATCCCCGTCAGGGTCGTCAGCCAGTGTGATAGCGTATCCATCAGCTCCAGCGCGCCCTGCACCGTCGAGATCGGCTGCAGCGGGTGAATGTCGGAGAAGCCGGGCAGGCGCGCCATCTTCTCGTTCAGGCGCGGATTGTGCTTCATCGTGCACGAGCCCAGCGGATAGATGGCCAGGTCGATGGCGTGGTTCTTCTGGCTCAGGCGCACATAGTGGCGCATGGTCTCGGGCTCGCTCAGGCCCGGCAGGCCGATCGGATCCTTGCGAACCAGATCGCCCAGGTCCGACCCATCCGTCTTCGGCTCCGGCAGATCGACGCCCGTCTTGCCCCAGCCGTCGCTCTCGAAGATCAGATGCTCGTTCTGCAACAAGCCGCGCCCACCGGTCAGGGTGGCGGGCTTGGAGGTCACGGCATTCGGGGTGGTCGGCCGGCCAATGGTGTTCATGGTGCTCATGGTTCAGCCCTCCGATCCGGCGGTGAGGAATTTGGTCAGCGCCTTGGCCAGTATCTGGATATCGACATCGCGCGTCGTCTCGGTCGCGGCGACCAGCAGGACATCGTCCATCCCGGCACCAGGCGCCAGGCGGCTGTAGGGCACGCCGGCCAGCAGATGATGCGAGGCCAGCTGATCGACCACTTCGGCGGCGGGCTTCGGCAGGCGCACGGCAAACTCGTTGAAGAAGCGCGGGGTCAGGATTTCGACGCCCGGAATGGCCGCCAGGGCATCGCGGGTCGCCAAGGCCTTCTCGTGGTTCAGCAGGGCCAGTTTGCGCAGACCCGTCTCGCCCAGCAGGCTCATGTGGATGGTGAAGGCCAGGGTGCAGAGACCCGAGTTGGTGCAGATGTTCGACGTCGCCTTGTCGCGGCGGATGTGCTGCTCGCGCGTCGACAGGGTCAGGACAAAGCCCCGCTCGCCATCGGCATCCACCGTCTCGCCGCACAGGCGACCGGGCATCTGGCGCACCAGCTTGTCGCGCGTGGCGAACAGACCGACGTAGGGGCCACCGAAGTTCAGGGCATTGCCGATCGACTGGCCCTCGGCCGCGACGATGTCGGCCCCCATCTCGCCCGGCGATTTCAGCAGGCCCATCGACACGGCCTCGGTCACCACGACGATCAGCAGGGCCCCGGCGGCATGGGCGGCCTCGGCAATCTTCGTCACGTCGGTGGCGGTGCCGAAAACGTTCGGGGTCTGGACAACGACGCAGGCCGTGTCCGGCCCGATACGGCTAATCACGTCTGCTTCGGCATCGACGGCGGCGGGCAGAGCTTCGGTCTCGACACCCACGGCATGGACCACGGTCTCGGTCGCCCGGACATAGTGAGGATGCACCCCGCCGGAGATCACCGCCTTGTTGCGGCGGGTCACGCGCGTCGCCATCAGCACGCCCTCGGCCATAGCGGTCGAACCGTCATAGAGTGAGGCATTGGCCACCGGCATGCCGGTCAGGTTCGCGACCTGGGTCTGGAACTCGTACAGATACTGCAGCGTCCCCTGCGCGATCTCCGGCTGATAGGGGGTGTAGCTGGTCAGGAACTCCGACCGCTGGATTACATGGTCCACCGTCGCCGGCACATGGTGCTTGTAGGCCCCGGCCCCGCAGAAGAAGGGCACTGTCCCCGCCGTCGCATTCTTGGCCGCCATGGCCGACAGCGCCCGCTCGACCTCCATCTCGCCCGCCACGCGCGGCAGGTCGACGAAGCCCTCACGCTGCGCCGGTTCGGGCACATCCACGAACAGGTCATCGATGGATTTGGCACCGATCGCGGCCAGCATGGCGGTCCGGTCGTCGGGCGTAAGCGGCAGGTAGCGCATGGCGGGGAGATCCGTGCGGGAGGAAAGGAAGGGTCTTAGAGAGACGAGAGGAAAGCGTCGTAGGCCGCACGATCCATCAGGCCTTCGGTCGCATCGGCGTCCGACACCTTGATCTTGGCGAACCAGCCTTCGCCTTCCGGATCGGCGTTGACGGTTTCCGGCGCACCGGCCAGGGCGGCATTGCCTTCGATGACTTCGCCTGCAACAGGCGCATAGACGTCGGACGCCGCCTTGACGCTTTCCACCACGGCGAAGCTGTCACCCTTGGTGACCGACTTGCCGGCTTCGGGCGTCTCGACGAACACCACATCGCCCAGGGCGTCGGCGGCGTGTTTGGTGATGCCGACGGTGGCGACGTCGCCCTCGAGGCGAACCCACTCGTGATCCTTGGTGAAATGCATGGTCGTCTCTCAGGCTTTGGGTTTGCGATAGTAGCGTTGGGCCACGAAGGGCATGGCGATGACCTCGGCGGCGGCGGGCTTGCCGCGCACGATGACCTTCAGCGCGGTGCCCAAATCGGCAAAGGCAGGTGGCACATAGCCCATGGCGATGTTGCGACCCAGGGTCGGGGAGGGGCCGCCGGAAGTGACCGTGCCGATGACGTTGCCGTCGGCATCGGCGATCTCGGCCCCCTCCCGCGCGGGTGCGCCTTCCTTGACGCTCAGGCCGACACGGACGCGCGACGGGCCAGTGGCCAATTCCTTCAGGATGCGCTCTGCCCCGTTGAAGCTGGCGGCCTCCTTGCGCGACTTCGACAGGGCAAACGTCAGCGCCGCCTCGACGGGCGACGTCGTGACGTCGATGTCGTGCCCATGCAGGGGCAGACCGGCCTCCAGCCGCAGGCTGTCGCGGGCGCCCAGGCCGATCGGCTTGACGCGCGAGTCCTCCAGGATGGTGTTCCAGATGCGCTCGGCCTGATCGCCCGGCACCGAAATCTCGTAGCCGTCCTCGCCCGTATAGCCCGAGCGCGAAACATAGCAGTCGACCCCGAACAGCATCAGACGGGCACAGTCCATGAAGCCCATCTCGGCCAGCAGCGGCTCATGCGCGGCCATGACCTCGGCGGCCTCCGGCCCCTGAATGGCGATCAGGGCGCGGTCTGCCAGAATGGTCAGGTGGGCATCGCCTTCCAGATGGCTGTCCAGGAAGGTGAAGTCGGCGTCCTTGTTGCCCGCGTTGACGACGACGAACAGGCCGTCGTGGTCGGGCTTGCCCGCCATCAGGTCGTCGAGGATGCCGCCCTGGGCGTCCAGCAGGAGGCTGTATTTCTGGCGGCCCTCTTTCAGCGTCGCATAGTCGCCCGGTACGAACCGCTCGAACTGGCTGATCGCGTCCGCGCCGGTGATCTTGCACTGGCCCATGTGCGACACGTCGAACAGGCCCGCATGCTCGCGGGTCCAGCGGTGCTCGGCCAGCACACCCTCATACTGGACCGGCATGTCATAGCCGCCAAAGCCCACCATGCGGGCACCCAGCGCACGATGCGCCGCGTTCAGGGGCGTGGTCTTCAGCATCGCTTCGGTCAGGGTATCGGCCATTCAGGATCTCGCGGTCGCGTGTTGAGGCGGAAAGCTCCGCCGCCGTCTGCGCCCCCGCTGTCCGTGAAGCCTGAGAGATTCCGGTGCCGGAAAGAAGGCACCTTGCTCCGTCGGCGCGATCCGAGGATCGACTTTCCAGCGTCCGTATGTCCTCGCGGTCCGTTTGCCTGAGCGTTTCCGGGGCGGTTGCGCCTTCGGCTCCGACGCCTGAATCAGCCGCCGATCTCTCCCGCGAGAGCGAGCGACTTAAGGCCCCGGAACCGGCGGCAAGTCAAGCTGTGCCAAACGGAACAGGCCCTCGATCCCCGTGTTCTTTCGACACTCCCCGCTAACACAAGGAAATGCTTGCATGTCGATCATCGACAAGATCCTCGGCCGCGATGACGACGCGCCCCGCACCACGCCCGCCAAGCCCGACATGATGATGGGCAAGGTGCTCGACACCCTGGCCGACCTCGGCGGCAAGCCCATCGAAACCCTGTCGCCGCAGGAGGCACGCCAGCAGCCGACGCCGACCGATGCGGTCAAGAAAATCCTGCGCGACACTGTCAAGGACGAGGATCCCACCTTGGGCATCCAGACCCGCGACATCATGATCGATGGAGCCGCCGGCCCCTTGCAGGCCCGCATCTACAGCCCCGATCTCAACGACACCGACCTGAAGCCGCTGATCGTCTATTTCCACGGGGGCGGTTTCGTGATCGCCGATCTGGACGTCTATGACGGTGGCCCGCGTGGCGTGTCACGCTTTGCCGACGCCGTCGTCTTGTCGGTCCACTATCGGCAGGCTCCGGAAAACAAGTTCCCCGCAGCGCACGATGATGCTGTCGCGGCCTGGAAGTGGGCGGTGGCAAATGCCCAGACCATCGGCGGCGATCCCCGCAAGATCGCGGTGATGGGCGAAAGCGCGGGTGGCAACCTGGCCATCAACGTATCCATCGCCGCGCGCGATCAGGGGCTCCAGGCCCCGATGCATCAGGTGCTGGTCTATCCGCTGGTCGGCAACGACCTGAACAACGAAAGCTATGTCGAGAACGCCGACGCCAAGCCGTTGAACAAGCCCATGATCGAATGGTTCGTGAAGCACACCTTTGCCAGCGAGGCCGAAACGGCGGACCCACGCGTCAATGTGGTCGGGGCCGCCAATCTGGCGGGTCTGCCGTCCTCGACCGTCATCCTGGCCGAGATCGATCCGCTTCGGACCGAGGGCGAAAAGCTGGCCGAGAAGCTGGAGGCTGCGGGCAACGACGTGCGCCACAAGACCTTCCATGGCTCGACGCACGAGTTCTTTGGCATGGGTCTGGTCGTGCCCGACGCGGCCGTCGCCCAGCAGTTCGCGGCCCACAATCTGAAAAAGGCCTTCGGCACAGCCATACTGCCGATCTGATCTGATCGCGCCCTTATCGACACCATAAGGTTTTCGTTCGCAGGGCCCCTTATTCGCAGAAGTCCTCGACATCGGGAATGCGGGTGAAGGCGATCTTGGCCCCGATATAGTCTGGCAGACCGGCGTTCGGGCCGATGCTGACGGTATCCTTGCCAAAGCGCCGGTTCAGGGCGTCCAGCGCCTGGGACAGTTTCAGCGACGGGGCGGTCCCGCCCTGATCCGGGGCCTCGCCGAACAGGTCCGTCTGCGCCGCACCGCAAGGCTGAAGGTGATGCACCGCCACCCCGACATAGCTCAGCCGCCCGGACTCCAGCTCCGGCTCGACCTTGCGCCACAGGGTGTCCAGCGCGGTCAGAAGCGCAAAGGTGTCCTGCGTCGGGGCGACCGCACAATGAAGGCCCGCCGTCTCCCAGCCGCGCCGCCCGCTTCGGGGCGTTCCCTTCGGCCCCATGTCCAGATGCAGGCTGACGCTGGCCCCCGTCTGGCCCATGCGCCGTAGCCGCGCCCCGCATTTGACGATCAGCCGCCGCGCCACCGCCTTGGCCTTGGCCGGGGTCCGCATGTCCTGCGCCAGCACATGGCTGTGGCTGATGGAGGCGGGAGGATTGGGCGGCGGCACCTCGCTCTCCAGCCCGTGCAGCCCGCGCCAGATGCGCTCGCCCTCGATACTGTTCCACACGGCGCGGGCCTGTTTTCCGCTCATGGCCCACAGGCCGGCGGTGTCGACCACCCCGGCCTTCCCCAGCCGCGCCAGCATGCGCGGCCCGATCCCCGGATATTTCGACAGCGGCAGATCCAGCAGCGGGCCGGGCAGTTCGTTGGCCCTCAGGATCGTCAGCCCGTCCGGCTTCTTCATTCCGCAGGCCGTCTTGGCCAGAAACCGCGATGGCGCGATCCCCACGGACGAGTGCAGACAATCGCCGACATTCTTGCGGATGCCCGACTGTATCCGCTGGGCCAGGGCCACCGCATTGGCCTCCTGCCGCTCCGGACCGATCAGCTCACAGGAGCATTCGTCGATCGACCCGACCTTCCAGACCGGAATATGCCGGTCGATCTCGGCCATGATCTGCTTGTGGAACTGGACATAGAGGTCCGGCCGGGCCTCGGCGACGATCAGGTCGGGGCAGAGGGCGCGCGCCTCCGACACCCGCATGCCGGTGCGGATGCCATAGGGGCGGCTCTCATAGCTGGCCGCGATGGCCCCGGTGTATTCGCTGGGGGCCGGGCGGACGATGACGGGCCTGCCGCGCCAGTCCGGGTTCATCTGCTGCTCGACGCTGGCAAAGAAGGCGTTCAGGTCGACGAACAGCCAGCGCAGGTTTGCGCCCTCATCATCCTGCTGTGTATCGGCCTGCTCCATGACCGGAACATAACAGGAACAACTGCGAGCGAGGAGTCGGATTCAGCGTGCGTAGGCGTCCAGTTCGGCCAGATATCCAGCCTTGGCCTCCTCGGGCAGGAACGACCCCTCGAAACTGTTGCGGGCCATCTGCACAATCTGCTCGCGCGTCAGCCCTATCGCCTCGGCCAGCTGGCGATAGTTCTCGTTCACATAGCCGCCGAAATAGGCCGGATCGTCCGAGTTCAGGGTGACGTGCAGGCCCCGACGCAGCATCTCCGGCACGGGGTGGTGCTTCAGGTCATCGACGACGCAGAGCTTCATATTGGAAAGGGGACAGACCGTCAGCGTCATCTGCTCCGCCACCAGCCGCTCGACCAGGGATTCGTCCTCCATCGACCGGTTGCCGTGGTCCATACGGTCGATCTTAAGCAGGTCTAGCGCCTCATGCACATAGGCGGGCGGGCCTTCCTCCCCGGCATGGGCGCACAGTTTCAGACCCAGGTCGCGGGCGGCGGCGAACACGCGCTGAAACTTGGATGGCGGATGTCCCAGCTCCGACGAATCCAGCCCCACACCGATGAAATGGTGCAGATAGGGCCTGGCCATCTCCAGCGTGGCGAAGGCCTCCACCTCGCTCAGATGACGCAGGAAGCTGAGAATCAGACCGCTCGAAACCCCCAGCTCCGCCTTGGCCCGATCCATCCCCGCGATCAGCCCTTCGACCACCACACCGAACGGCACGCCGCGATCCGTATGGGTCTGAGGGTCGAAGAAGATCTCGGCGTGGCGCACATTGTCCGCCGCGGCCCGCTTGAAATAGGCGAAGGCCAGATCCTCGAAATCCTGCCGCGTCAGCAGCACCGCCGCCCCCGCATAATAGATGTCAAGGAAGTCCTGCAGGTTCGAAAAGTCATAGGCCGCCCGCACCGCCTCGACGCTGTCATACGGGATTGCCACGCCGTTTCGCCGCGCCAGCTCGAACATCAGCTCGGGCTCCAGCGAGCCTTCGATATGCAGATGCAGTTCGGCCTTAGGCAGGCCGGCGATAAAGGCGTCGAGGGACATGAAGGCTCCGCGGTTCGAACCGTCAGCCTAGCCTACATCCGCTCCGGCGTCGCGATGCCCAGCAGGTCCAGCGCGATCTCCAGCTGATCCAGTGCCGCCTTCGAAAGCGCCAGGCGCGAGGCCTTGGTCGCCGCATCCGGCGCGATCAGCACGGGGCAGGCGGCATAGAATTTCGAGAAACTCTGCGCCAGCCGATAGGCGTGCTCGCTGATCAGATGCGGCATGCGCTTGTCATAGGCCTCGGTCACGGCCTGCGAGAACGCATCCAGCGTCAGGGCCAGATCGCGCTCGGCCGGCTCGCCGATGACGATGGCCCCCGGGGCCAGATCCTGGTCACCTGCCTTGCGCAGCAGGGATTTGATCCGCACCGCTTGATACAGCAGATACGGCCCGGTCTTGCCCTCGAAGCTCATGAACCGGTCCAGGTCGAAGACGTAGCTGGTCGTCCGCGCGTTCGACAGGTCAGCGAATTTCAGCGCCGCGATGGCGACCTTGTGAGCGATGTCCTCGAATTCGGCCTCGGGCAGGTCGTCGCCCAGCTTGGCCTCGCGCAGACGCTCGCGTGCCTTGTCGGTGGCCTGGGTGATCAGATCATGCAGCTTCAGCACCCCGCCCGCGCGGGTCTTAAACGGCTTGCCGTCCGTTCCGTTCATGGTGCCGAAGCCGAGGTGCTGCAGACTGCCCTCGGTCGCATAGCCGGCCAGATAGGCCGCGCGGAACACCTGCTCGAAATGCTCGGCCTGCCGCTCGTCGACGACATACAGGATCAGGTCCGGGTCGATCGCTTTGCGCCTGTCCAGAATGGTGGCCAGGTCGGTCGTGCCGTACATGGCCGAGCCTTCGGAACTGATGACCAGCAGGGGAGGTGGCGACGGAGCCTCGATCACCGAGCCGTCGGCCAGCTTCTTCTTGCGCGTCTCGCCGGGGCGGGCGACGTGAACCACGCGCGCACCATCGTCCTCGACCAGCAGGCCCGTCGCCTCCAGATGGGCGATCATCTCGGCCATGACCGGATCGGCGTCGCTTTCGCCGTTCCACAGGTCGAAGGTCACGCCCAGCGCCCCGAACTCCCGCTCCAGCGCCGTGCGGCTGACCGCCACGAAATGCTGCCACAGGGCGCGATAGCCGGGACGCCCCGCCTGCAGTTCCGCCGTCGCCTTGCGCGCGCGGTCGCGAAACGCCGGGTCTTCCTTGGCCTGACCGGCGGCCTGCGGATACAGCCGCTCCAGATCCTCCAGAGTGACCGGACTGTCGGCCGGGAAGGGGCCATCCCCCTCGACCAGAAACGCCTCGGCCTTGCCCTCATCGCCCACGGCGACGATCAGCAGCCCCATCTGGAAGCCCCAGTCGCCGAAATGGGCGTCGCCCCAGACGGTGTCGCCCCGGAAGCGGAACAGCCGCTTCAGGCTCTCGCCGATGATGGAGCTGCGCAGATGGCCGACATGCATCGGCTTGGCCACATTCGGCCCAGCGAAGTCGATCACGACCTTGCGCGGAGCCTCGACGACGGCTGCTCCCGCATGGGCGGCGTCGCCCGCCACCTGCGCCGCGCGTTCGGCCAGGGCCGCGTCGGCCAGCTTCATATTGATGAACCCCGGCCCGGCCACCTCGACCGAGGCCAGGCGCGGATCGCTCGCCAGGCGCTCGGCCACTTTCGACGCCAGCTCGCGCGGATTGGCCTTCAGCGCCTTTGCGGCGGCCAGGGCTCCGTTGGACTGGAAGTCGGCCAGATCGGGCCGGTCCGACGGCGTCACACGGGCCAGCGATGCATCCACGCCTTCGGCGGCGAAGGCGGCGGCGACCGCTTCGCCCAACTGGGTCCGGAGGTCGCTCATCTACTGGGCCGGAGGCTGGGTCGTGGCCGCTGCGGCGGTCGGAGCCGTCCCGGCATTGATACGGAAGCGGCTGCCGTCACGGTTGAACTGGGCCATCTCCGGTGTCACGTCGAAGCCGACCAGGATTTCGAAGTTGTCGCCACTGGTGGTCAGTTCGGCGCGAGGGATGATGATGGTCTGTTCCTCGGTCACCGACGTCCGGTCCGCGCCTTCGAAGGCGACGGGCAGGTCGAAATAGGTCTTGGCCAGCACGGCCTTGTTCCGCTCCGTCACGGCGATCCAGTAGCGATAGGTGCGACCGTCCGTCTGGGCCTGCGGACCACGCCCCAGGTTGAACAGGATGCGTGTGTCCACCGTGATCGGCTGATCGGCCTGATACATGCAGTTGGAGGTCAGGCCCTCGATCTCGCCCGTGAAGCCCACGTTGGCGGCGGACGGCCGGTCGCCGGTCATCTCGACGTAGCGGGCGGCGTCATAGAGGATCTTCACATAGGGGCAGGGGCCGGCCGCGGCGCGGCGGCTCAAGGGCGCAATCCGCGGCGCGCGGGTGGTGCGTTCGGGCTCTTCGGAAGCCCCCTGTTGTTGTCCCGGACGCTGCTGCGGCGATTGCGCCTGGGCGGCCAGCGGCATCAGGGTGGCCGCGACGATGGCCGAGGCCAGGGACAGTTTCAGGACGCGACGCATCGATGTTTCTTCCAGTCAGCAGGGAGACGCGCGGCGACAGCCTGACGCAGCGCGAACGCTCGCCGCTGATAGCGGCTAAAGCGAGGCGCGGCAAACGCGCCGTGTCGTCAAACCGAGGTGGCGTGACCGCGCTGCAATGACTAGGTTCGCGCCATGACCCTGACAACCGTTGTGCCCCTGTCCGGCAAGCGCCCCCTGACCGTGCGCATGGCCACGCCGCGCGGCTTCTGCGCCGGGGTGGATCGCGCCATCCAGATCGTCGAGCGCGCGCTCGAAAAGTTCGGGACCCCCGTCTACGTCCGCCACGAGATCGTGCACAACAAACATGTGGTCGAGCGGCTGAAGGCCATGGGGGCGGTCTTCGTCAAGGAACTGGATGAATGCCCTGACGACCGGCCCGTCGTCTTTTCCGCCCACGGCGTGCCCAAGTCGGTGCCCGCCACGGCCCGCGAGCGCGAGATGCTGTTCCTCGACGCCACCTGCCCCCTGGTCTCCAAGGTGCACGTCGAGGCGGAGCGTCACCACGCCAACGGCCGCCACATCATCCTGATCGGCCATGCGGGCCACCCGGAGGTGATCGGCACCCTGGGCCAGCTACCGCCTGGCTCCATCAGCCTGGTCGAGACGGTCGAGGATGCGGAGGCGTTTCAGCGTCCGGGCGATGCGCCTCTGGCCTATGCGACCCAGACCACGCTCTCGATGGACGACACCGCCGAGATCCTGGCCACGCTGAAGCGGCGCTTTCCCGAACTGCCCGACCCGCACAAGGAAGACATCTGCTACGCCACCACCAATCGCCAGGAGGCGGTCAAACGTCTGGGCGAGGGCTGCGACCTGGTGCTGGTGGTCGGATCGAAGAACTCGTCCAACTCCGTGCGTCTGGTCGAGGTGGCGCTGAAGGCCGGGGCCGGGTCGGCCGAGCTGGTCGATGACGCCTCCCATGTCGACTGGTCCTGGTTCGACGGCGTCCAGACCCTGGGCATCACGGCGGGAGCCTCCGCCCCCGAGCGCCTGATTTCGGAACTGGTTGAGGCCGTCAGCGCCCGCTTCGATGCGACGGTGATCGAGGACGATGGCGCGCGCGAGACGGTCACCTTCAAACTGCCGCGCCTGCTGACGGCCTGACCGCAAGACGCGCGTCCGCAACAAGCGGAGCTTTTGGCCGACTGTGGCGTTTGCCTTGCGTCAGACGGGGAGCCGACATGTCCATCTTCAAGCCTGCTGTTTGCGCCGCCGCCCTGCTCGCTATCGGTATCAGTGCCTGCAACCGCGAGACCGAGCCGGTCCCGCCGCCCGTCGAGCCTGTACCCCCCATCGCCGACGCCGCCCCCGTCACCGCCCGCTATGTCTGCGACAGCGGCCTGACCATCGGCGCGGCCTATCCCGATCCGGAATCGGCCCAGGTGACTTGGCGCGATCAGGTGCGCGTCCTGCGCAGCGCCCCGATCCCGTCCGGCGCCCGCTATATCGATGAAGGCGTGGAATGGACGCTGAGTACGCGTGACAATATCGAGACAGGCGTTCTGACCCGCGTGGCCTCGGCGGGAGGGGAAGTCCTCGAAACCTGCCGCCGAACCCTGCCGGTCGTGGTGACGGCCCCGCCTGTGGACGAGGCTGCGGCGGCCAAGGCCGCTCAGCCCGCGCTTGGCGGTGTCTTGCCCAGCTCGCCGCCCTGCAAGGGTAGCCAACTGGCGCTGTCGTCCGACGGGGGTGATGCGGGGGCCGGCAACCGCGTGGCCATCATCGGCGTGCGCAATACGGGCACCCAGGCGTGCAGTCTGACCGGCTATCCCGCCGTCACCGTTCAGGACCGCCAGAACCGCACCCTCGGTGCCATCCGCTCCGAGACGACGCCCGGCAGCTATCTTCGGGCCGGTCAAGCCCCGGCCCCGGTCAATCTGGCCCCCAATGCCAAGGCCTTCTTCGACATCGCCTGGAATGTCGTGCCGAACGAAGGTCAGGGCCAGACCACCTGTCCATCGGTCACCCGCATCCGCGCCACGGTGCCGGGCGACGACACCGCCGTGACCCTGGCCCAGACGCTGACGCCCTGTGGCGGGCGCATCCGCATCAGCCCGTTCCGCGCCGAGGCCGAGCCGGAACCCGCCTCCGCCGAGTGAGCCGCAAAAAAGTCTCCCCGGCCCGGCGCAACGCTCGCCGGGGCGCGCTATAAGGCCGTCTTCGCCCGCTGCCAGGACCCCTTTGCCATGACCCAGAGCTACGACCTGATCGTCCGGGGCGGCGAGGTCGCCAATCATGCCGGGCGTGGCCTGGCCGACGTCGGCGTACGTGACGGCCGCATCGCCTTCATCGGCGACCTGTCCCAGGCTTCGGCGGGAGAGGTGGTCGACGCCGCCGGCCTGACCGTCCTGCCCGGCGTCATCGACACCCAGGTCCACTTCCGCGAGCCGGGACTGGAGTGGAAGGAAGACCTCGAAACCGGCTCGCGCGCCGCGGCCCTGGGTGGTGTCGTCGCCGTGTTCGAAATGCCGAACACCAATCCCAACACCACAGATCCCGCGACGCTGGAAGACAAGCTGGCCCGCGCCCGCGACCGGATGTGGACCGACCACGCCTTCTACATCGGCGGCACCCACGGCAATGCGGCGTATCTGGGCGAGCTGGAGCGGCTGCCCGGCTGCTGCGGGGTCAAGGTCTTCATGGGGGCCTCGACCGGCGACCTGCTGATCGCCGATGACGACGGCGTGCGCGAGGTGCTGTCCAATGTCAGCCGCCGCGCCACCTTCCATTCCGAGGACGAATACCGCCTGGCCGAGCGCCGCGGCCTGGCCCGCCCCGGCGACTGGACCAGCCACACCGATGTCCGCGACGCCGAAAGCGCCATCATGTCCACCCGCCGCCTGGTCCGCCTGGCGCGCGAGGTCGGCCGCCGCATCCACGTCCTGCACGTCTCCACCGCAGAGGAGATTGCCTTCCTCGCCGACCACCGCGACGTCGCCACCGTCGAGGTGACGCCCCAGCACCTGACCCTGGATGGCGACGAGGCCTATGAGCGGCTGAAGGGCTATGCCCAGATGAACCCCCCAATCCGCAATGCCCCGCACATCGCGGGCCTGTGGCACGGCATTCAGCAGGGGGTGGTGGACGTGCTGGGCTCCGACCACGCGCCACATACCATCGAGGAAAAGGCCAAGCCTTATCCGGCCTCGCCCTCCGGCATGCCCGGCGTCCAGACCCTGGTGCCCGTCATGCTGACGCATGTGGCGAACGGAAAGCTGTCGCTGGAGCGGTTCATCGACCTGACTTCCACAGGTGCCCAGCGCGTCTTCGGCACCGCCAACAAGGGCCGCATGGCCGAAGGCTATGACGCCGACCTGACGATCGTCGATTTGAAGGCAAAGCACACGATCCGGCACGAAGACATGGCCAGCCGCTGCGGCTGGACCCCCTTCGACGGCTTCGAGGCCACCGGCAAGGCCGTCGCCACCATCGTGCGCGGCCGCGTGGTCATGAAGGACGGCGAACTGATCGGCGAGGCGCACGGCCGGCCTGTGCGGTTCATGGAAACCCTGGCCTGAAGGCCTTCAGATCGAGAAGCTGACCCCGCAGCCGCAGCTGGAGGCCGCGTTCGGATTGCGGATCACGAACTGCGCGCCGGCCAGTTCGTCCACCCAGGCGATCTCCGATCCCTTGAGGAAGGGCAGGGACACGGCATCGACCAAAGCGGTCTGGCCGTCATGGGAAATGCGGATATCGTCGGCCTCAGCGGCCTGAACCAGATCCAACCGATACTGGAACCCCGAACAGCCGCCGCCGTCGACCGCGACGCGCAGCATGACCGGATGGCCCTCGACCTCGCCCAGTTTCGCCAGCCGTTTGGCCGCGCTGTCGGACAGCGACAGGCCGTGCCCGCCGGTGGCCGGGGTAATCTGGAACGGGGCGGGAGATTGGACGCTGGTCACGGCCCTCTATATGAGGCGCGGACGGGCGACCGCAACGGTCGGCCCCATCGAATGAGCCGCCATCCGTGTCTTTCGAACGCGCCCCCTATGCCGAATACCCCGAACACAGCCGGGGTCGCCTGACGCACGAGCCCATCAGCCGCACGCGTAACGCCTATGCGCGCGACCGCGACCGCATCATCCACGCCACCGCCTTCCGTCGCCTGAAGGAAAAGACTCAGGTCTTCGTCGCCCATGAGGGGGACCACTATCGCACCCGCCTGACCCACAGTCTGGAGGTCGCCCAGATGGCCCGCTCTCTGGCCCATGCCCTGCGGCTGGACACCGATCTGGCCGAGACCGTGGCCCTGGCCCATGACCTGGGTCATCCGCCGTTCGGCCATGCGGGCGAGGACGAGCTGCAGGCCCAGATGCTGCCTTGGGGCGGTTTCGATCACAACGTCCAGACCTTCCGCGTCGTGACGGAACTTGAGGAACGCTATCCCCAGTTCGAGGGCCTGAACCTCAGCTGGGAAACCATCGAGGGCGTCATCAAGCACAATGGCCCGGTCAGTCACATGCTGGCCGAACCCGCGTGGAAGGCCGTCGCCGACTATGCCCCGCGCTGGGACCTGCGTCTGGGCACCTTCGCCTCGCTGGAGGCCCAGGCCGCAGCCATCGCCGACGACATCGCCTACAACAACCACGATGTGGACGACGGGGTTCAGGCGGGCCTGTTCTCCCTCGACGACCTGGCCCAGGTGCCCCTGATCGGGCCGATCCTGCATCAGACCCGCCGCGACTGGCCCGATATCGACGAGCGGATGATCCGCATCGAGGCTGTGCGTCGCATGATCGGGGCCATGGTCGAGGATGTCCTGGCCGAAACCGAAGCCCGCATCGAGGCCGCCGGTATCCGCTCGACCGAGGATGTGCGCACCGCTGACCGCACCCTGGTGGCCTTCTCGCCACGGATGCTGGCCGATCTGGGGGTGCTGCGCCAGTTCCTGTACCAACGGATGTACCGCCACTACCGGGTCAACCGCACCCGCAGCCAGGCCCGGCGGATACTCGCCGAGATGTTCCAGCTGTTCATGGCCGAACCCGAAACCATGCCGCCTGAATGGTCGGTCAAGGCCGTGGGCGTGGACGAGGCGCGCCGGGCCCGCGCGGTCTGCGACTATATCGCGGGCATGACCGACCGCTACGCCATCGAGGAACACAAGAAGCTGTTCAGCCTCGACCTCGCCCTCGATCTGTGATTCCTGGCTGAGGGGCGGCTAGACTGATCACCCGCGCGTGCGATTCGCGTGGGCACTCTCGAAGGCGCGACCGATGTCACACGAAGATCCCTACCGTCCGAACACGGGCCGCGACCGCGGGGCCTATACGCCGCCGACCGACGACGACCTGCCCTTCGACCGCCAGAGCTATGACCCGCGTCGTCCGCGCGGGGGCGGCAACGGCGGTGGTGGCGGCGGCAAAGCCCCGCCCGTGACCCTGATCGTCAGCGCCCTGGTGCTGCTGGCCCTGATCGTCGGCGTCATCGTTCTGTACAACATGGGCGGCCTGCAACAGTCCGAGGATGCGCCTCCCGCCGTCGGCACCGTCGTCGGCGAGATGAAGACCGCACCGCCCATCGACGCCCAACCCGTTGATCCGGCCGCCGGCATCGACGTCTATGACAATTCCGAGGCCGTGCCGACCACGCCCCCGACCTTCACCGCCCCGCCGGAAGAGGTGCAACCCCGTCCCGAACCTCGTCCGCTGGACACCGCCCCACCGGTGGTCCGTCCGGCGCCTTCCACCCCGCCCGCGACCCGCCCAGCTACGCCGCCCGCCGAAACCCGGCCTTCGACGCCCGCCGCCACCGGCGGCGGCGCCAGCGTCCAGATCGGTGCCTTCTCCACGCCCGGCATCGCAGAGACCCAGTACAATGCCGTCGTCGGCCGCTACTCCCGCTTCACCCAGGGCGGCTCGCGTCGCATCCAGGAGGTCCAGTCCTCCAGCGGCTCGACCCTGTATCGCACCAGCGTGGCGGGCCTCAGCCGCGAACAGGCCACCGGCCTGTGCAATGCGATCAAGGCCTCGGGCGGCGACTGCATCGTGCGCTGACCCCGGTGACCAGCGCCGCCATATACGGCTGTAGCGGCCATCGCCTGACGGAAGAGGAGCGGGCCTTCTTCGCCGAGGTCCGGCCCTGGGGCTTCATCCTGTTCCGGCGCAACATCGACAGCCCGGATCAGGTTCGTGCCCTGACCGCCGATCTGCGCGACAGCGTCGGCTGGGACGCCCCCATCCTGATCGATCAGGAGGGCGGCCGGGTCCAGCGCATGGGTCCGCCGCACTGGCCCAAATATCCGCCGGGCAATGCCTATCTGAAGGCGACCAACGACCCGCTGGCCGCGCGCGAGCTGGTCCGGCTGGGCGCACGGCTGATGGCGCACGATCTGAGGGCCGTCGGCATCACCATCGACTGCGTACCCGTGCTGGATGTTCCGGTGCCGGGGGCTCACGACATCATCGGCGACCGCGCCTATGCGACCGATCCCGCCACCGTGGCCCAGCTGGGCCGCGCCGCTGCGGAAGGGTTGATGGCGGGCGGTGTCCTGCCGGTCATCAAGCACATGCCGGGCCACGGCCGGGCCTTTGCCGACAGTCACAAGGAGCTGCCGACGGTCCACGCCGACCTCGACACCCTGGACGCTTGGGACTTCGCACCGTTCAGGACGCTGTCGGACATGCCGATCGCGATGACGGCTCACATCGTCTTCACCGCCATCGACGAAAAGCGTCCCGCAACCCAGTCGAAGAAGGCCATCAAGCTGATCCGGCAACATCTGGGCTTCAACGGCCTGCTGTTGTCCGACGATCTGGTCATGAACGCCCTGTCCGGCACCCTGACCGAGCGGGCCGAGGCCTCGCTGAAGGCCGGCTGCGATCTCGTCATCCACTGGAACGGCGACCTGGCAGAGATGCGTCAGGTGGCCGAGGGCACCTGCAAGCTGAAGGGCGGGGCCAGGCGCCGTGCCGAGGCCGCCCTGGCCCGCATCGTCCACACGCCCGAGCCGCTGGATGAGTTCGAGGCCCGCGCCCGTTTCGACGCCATGCTGGCCGGAAAGCTGGATGCGGCGCGCGGACCGGCCGTCGGCGAGGCGCAGGCCTAGGTCATGACCGAAGCCTTCCAGCCCAATCTGGACTTCACCGCCGTCGAACAGGTCGATGCGCGCGAGGCCTTCGTGGTCGATCTAGAAGGCTATGAGGGTCCCCTTCATGTCCTACTGGCGCTCGCCCGCACACAGAAAGTCGATCTGCTGAAGCTGTCGATTACCCGCTTAGCCGAACAGTATCTGGCCTTCGTCCATGAGGCGCGGCGCCGGAACTTCGCCCTCGCGGCCGACTACCTCGTGATGGCCTCCTGGCTGGCCTATCTGAAGTCCCGCCTGCTTTTGCCCCGCACCGAAAAGGGCAAGGGCGAGGAACCGCCCGCTGAAGAAATGGCCGCCGCCCTCGCGTTCCGCCTGCAAAAGCTGGAGGCCATGCGCCGCGCGGTCGAGGCGATCACCAGCCGACCCCAGCTGAAGCGCGACGTCTTTACACGCGGCGATCCGGAGGCCACCGTCATCGTCCCGTCCGACCGCATCGACGCCAGCCTGTACGAACTCATGGCCGCCTATGTCACCCAGCGGCGGCGCGAGGAGCAGCGCCGCTACAATCCCGGCCAGCGCGTCGAGGCCTTCGGCCTGGAGGCCGCACGCGACTGGCTGCGTGATATCCTGCCCCGCATGGACCAGTGGACGCCGCTGGACCGCGTCGCGCCCGAACGCACCGACACCGACGGCCCCTCCCAGGCCAGCTTTACCGCCTCCACCCTCTCGGCCAGTCTGGAACTGGTCAAGGAGGGGGCGATGGACGTGAAGCAGGCGACGGCCTTTGCCGAGGTCTATCTGAAGCGGCGGGGGCAGGGGATGCCGCTGGAACTGACGCCATGATCCAGTTCGCGCCCGACGATACCGAGATTGAACGCCGCGTCGAGGCCCTGCTGTTTGCCGCCTCCGGGCCCCTGTCCGCCGCCGAGATCGCCCGCCGCCTGCCCGAGGGGGCCGACGTCGGTGGGGCCATTTCGGCACTGCGCGACCGCTATCAGGGCCGGGGGGTCGAGCTGGAATGCGTCGCGGACCGCTGGCGCTTCCGCACCGCCGCCGACCTGTCCTTCATGATGACCGAAGAGCGTGAGGAGCCGCGTCGTCTGTCAAAGGCCGCGCTCGAGACCCTGGCCATCATCGCCTATCACCAGCCCTGCACCCGCGCCGAGATCGAAAGCGTGCGCGGCGTCTCCCTGTCGCGCGGCACCCTAGACCTGCTGCTGGAGATGGGCTTCGTCAAGCTGAAGGGGCGCAGGCGCACGCCTGGTCGCCCCGTCACCTATGCGACCGCCGACCGCTTCCTGGAGCATTTCGGCCTGTCCAACCTCTACGACCTGCCCGGCGTGCAGGAGATGAAGGCCGCCGGCCTGCTGGACCTGTCCATTCCTGTCGGCTTCGAGGTTCCCGACCCGTCCCGCGCCTCCGACGGCGACGACGAGCCCCTTCTGCCCGGCGACGAGGACAGCCCCGAGTTCGCCCAGGACTTCGTGGCGGAGGATTAGGGGATAAGGAGTACCTTGCGCCGCTGCCCCCGTTTGCTAATCCGCTGGGATGATCGCTCGCCTTCGACCCGTCCCCTTCAATCTCGGCCCGGTGCATTTCGTCGGTATCGGCGGCATCGGCATGAGCGGCATCGCCGAGATCATGCTCAAGATCGGCTATTCGGTTCAGGGCTCGGACGCCAAGGCATCCGCCAATACCGAACGGCTGGAAAAGCTGGGTGCCCGCATCTTCATCGGCCATGACGCGGCCCATCTGGGCGAGGGCGTTTCGGCCGTGGTCTATTCCACCGCGGTTCAGCCGACAAATCCGGAAATGGTCGAGGCGCGCGCCCGCCGCATCCCCCTGGTCCGTCGGGCCGAGATGCTGGCCGAGCTGATGCGGCTGCAATTCTCCATCGCGGTGGGCGGCACCCACGGCAAGACCACGACGACCTCCATGGTCGCGGCCCTGCTGGACGCGGGCGGTCTAGATCCGACCATCGTCAACGGCGGCATCATCAATGCCTATGGGACCAACGCCAAGGTCGGGGACGGCGACTGGATCGTGGTCGAGGCGGACGAGAGCGACGGCAGCTTCCTGCGCCTGAAATCCACCGTGGCCATAGTCACCAATATCGACCCCGAACACCTCGATCACTACGGCGACTTCGACGGGGTGCGAAAGGCCTTCGTCGACTTCGTCGAGAACATCCCCTTCTACGGCTTCGCCGCCGTCTGTCTGGATCATCCGGAGGTCCAGCGTCTGGTCGCGGCCATCGATAACCGCCGCCTGGTCACCTATGGCCTGAACCCGCAGGCCATGGTCCGGGCCGACAACATCGACATGGGCCCCGACGGCTGCCGCTTCGACGTGGTCTTCAAGGGCGCGGGCACAGAGGCGGACGAAACGCGTATCGAGGGCCTGCACCTGCCCATGGCCGGGGGCCACAATGTCGCCAATGCCCTGGCGGCAATAGCCGTCGCCCGCGAACTGGACGTGGACGACGCCGCCATCAAGGCCGGTCTGGTCGGTTTCGGCGGGGTCAAGCGGCGCTTCACCACCACCGGCGTCGTCAAGGGCGTGCGCATCGTCGACGACTATGGCCACCACCCGGTCGAGATCGCCGCCGTCCTCAAGGCCGCCCGCCAGGTGGCCCAGAACGCCGAGGGCCACGGCCGCGTCATCGCCGTGGTCCAGCCGCACCGCTACACCCGCCTGCGCGACCTGATGGAGGAGTTCTCGACCTGCTTCTCCGACGCCGACGCCGTCATCGTGGCCGACGTCTATGCGGCGGGCGAGGAGCCTCTGGACGGCATCGACAAACACGCCCTGGTCGAAGGCATCCGCCGCTTCGGCCACCGCTCGGTCCAGGCCTTGGACGGCGTGGAGGCGCTGGCCACTGTCGTCGCCGGCGAGGCCAGGCCGGGCGACCTGGTCGTCCTGCTGGGTGCCGGCGACATCACCCAGTGGGCCTATGCCCTGCCGGGGCAGTTGGAGCATTCATCGTGACACCCTCTCCCAGCGGGAGAGGGCTTGAGCGCACGACGGCCTTGCCGTCGTTCTTGCGCGAAAGGGTGAGGGGTTACTGTTTGAAATCGGCAAGGCCGCGTCACCTGTCTAATCTGCGGCTTACGCCGAAGGGCGCAGCCGACCCTCATCCGACGGGGCTCCGCCCCGCCACCTTCTCCCAATGGGAGAAGGACAGCATCAGCGAGGCCTGAATGACCTGGCGTAACCATCTCCCCTCCGTCCGCGGCAAGCTGCTGCTCGACGAACCTCTCGCTCCCTTCACTTGGTTCCGCGTGGGCGGAAGCGCCGATGTCCTGTTCATCCCGGCTGATGAGGAAGACCTCAGCCAGTTCTTGCGCGAGCTTGGCGGGGAAGTACCGATCACCGTCTTGGGGGTTGGCTCCAACGTCATCGTCCGAGATGGTGGGGTTGAAGGCGTTGTCATTCGGCTCGCCGGTCGCGCCTTTGCAGAAGTTCATATTGAGCCCGAAGACCAGCAAGTGATGGCGGGGGCTGGTGCGCTCGATGCCATGGTTGCCAGATCTTCTGCCAAGGCGGGTCTCGCTGGGTTGGAGTTCTATGCGGGCATTCCTGGCACGATTGGGGGTGCCATAACGATGAATGCGGGCTGTTATGGGTCTGAAACCAAGGATGTTCTGGTTAGCGCGTGGGGTTTTGATCTGACCGGGGAGATGCGGGTCTTTGAGCTTGAAGATTTTGGCTACACCTACAGGCACAGCCAAGTTCCAGAGGGCCAGATCATCTGGATGCAAGGCGTTTTCCAAGGCACGCCCGATGCGCCCGACGCCGTCGCCGCCCGCATCGCCGAGATCACGAGCCGCCGCGAGCAGACCCAGCCGATCCGCGAAAAGACCGGCGGCTCAACCTTCAAGAACCCGCCCGGCCATTCCAGCTGGAAATTGGTCGACGAGGCGGGCTGGCGCGGCAAGCTGCATCGCGAAACCGGCGGCGGGGCCATGTTCAGCGAGCTCCACTCCAACTTCATGATCAATCCAGGCGACGCGACGGCGGCGGATATCGAAGGATTGGGAGAAACCGTCCGCGCGGATGTGAAAAGTAAACTCGGCGTAAACCTTGATTGGGAGATCAAGAGGATCGGCCGCCCGCTCTGAGTTCATCGCCCCATGACCCGCCCCCTCGCTGATCTGCACGTCGCCGTCCTGATGGGCGGATTGTCGTCCGAGCGCGAGGTGTCGCTGTCGTCCGGCAAGGGTTGCGCCGACGCCCTCGAAGGCCAGGTGGCGCGGGTCAGCTGCATCGACGCGAGCCGCGATCTGGCCCAGGTCCTGACCACGCTTAAACCCGACGTCGTCTTCAACGCCCTGCATGGCGAATGGGGCGAGGACGGCTGCGTCCAGGGCATTCTGGAGACGCTGCAGATCCCCTACACCCACTCTGGCGTGCTCTCGTCGGCTCTGGCGATGGACAAGGACAAGTCCAAGGCCGTGCTGCGGGCCGCGGGCGTCGTCGTGCCGGGCGGCGGCCTGTTCGACCGGTTCGCCGTGGCGTCTGGCCACGTGATCCCGCCGCCCTATGTCATCAAGCCGAATGCCGAGGGCTCGTCCGTCGGCGTCTATCTAGTGCGGGCAGGCGAGGGGCCCTGTGCCGCTCCCGCCGCCGACGACTGGACCTATGGCGACCTGGTCATGGTCGAGCCCTTTATCGCGGGGGCCGAACTGGCCGTCACCGTCATCGGCGAGGCGACCGGCCCACGCGCCCTGACCGTCACCGACATCACCCCGACCAAGGGCTTCTACGACTACGAAGCCAAGTACGCTCCGGGCGGATCGCGCCACGTCCTGCCGGCCCGGCTGCCGCCTGCGGTGTTCGAGCGCGCCCTGCGCCAGTCGGAGCTGGCCCATGTCGCCATGGGCTGTCGCGGCGTGTCGCGATCGGACTTTCGTTATGACGATATTAACGACGATCTCGTCTTGTTGGAGGTCAATACCCAGCCCGGCATGACCCCCACGTCTCTGGTTCCAGAGCAGGCGGCCCATGTCGGTATGGACTACCCAACCCTGGTCCGATGGATGGTGGAGGACGCCTCATGCCCGCGGTAGTGCGCGGCGGCCGGCGACAGAATGCCGGCCAGCCTCCGAAACGCACCGCCGCCCCGAAATCGGGCGGTCGCGGACGTGCGCCTAAAAATGCCCCCGGCGTGCCCGGCAAGATGGCCGTGCTGGGCCGGCTGGACATGTCACCGCGCGCCGTGATCATCGCCATGGTCGCCGGGGTTGTCGTCCTGGGCGGCGTTCTGGCGACCGGCGCGCGGGCCGAGCGGATCGGCAACTCCCTATCCAACGGCGTGGACGGCGCAACCGCCGCCATGGGGCTGAAGCTGGCCCAGGTCGATATTCGCGGCTCATCGCCCGAAGCCAATGCCGCCATCCGCCGGGCCATCGCCGTCACGGCTGATCAGCCCATGACCTCCCTCGACCTCGACGCCATTCGCCAGCGGGTCGAACAGGTCGGCTGGGTCAGGGAGGCGCGGGTCGTCCGCCTGCTGCCCGACCGGCTGGTGGTTCAGGTGATCGAACACGACCGCATGGCCGTCTGGCAGTCCGGTGGCCGTAACTTCGTCGTGGACGCCAAGGGTCAGGTGATCGAAGGGGCCGACGCCGGCCGCTATCCTAATCTGCCGCTGGTCGTGGGAGCCGGGGCTAATGAGACCGCGTCTGAAATTCTGCCCCTGATCGCCGAGCGTCCGCGCCTGCAGAGCCGCGTCGAGGCGATGGTGCGCGTCGACAACCGCCGCTGGAACCTGCTGCTCAAGGACGGCGGCCTGATCCAGCTGCCGGCCACAGAACAGGAAGCCGCCCTGATCCGCCTGGATGCGCTGGATCAGCGCGAGCGGCTGCTGGAGCTGGGCTTTGCCCGCATCGATCTGCGAACGCCCGAGGAGCTGGCCGTGCGCCGCTCCGACAGCGCGACCTGACAAGAACAAGAAGAGACGATCATGGCTGTGCGGACGACGGAAAAGACGATCAACGGTGCCAAGGGCGCGGCCGGGCGCGCGCCCGTCGTGGCCGCACTGGACCTGGGCCAGTCCAAAGTCGCCTGTTTCATCATGAAGCCCGAGGGCGTGCGCCATGCCGACCGCACCATCCGCGTCGCCGGGGCCGGCCACGTGCAGTCGCGCGGCGTGCGCGGCGGCGGCATCGTCAATATGGACGAAGCGGCCCAGGCTATCGGTCACGCGGTCGAACGGGCCGAGAAGGCGGCGGGCTCGCCCGTCTCCGGCGTCGTCGTCACCACCGCCATCGGCCAGATGGCCAGCCATCGGGTGCAGGCCCGCGTCTCCCTAGGCAGCAATCCCGTTGGCGACGCCGACCTGGCGCGCGCCATCGCCATGGCCCTGGCTCAGATCCGCTATCCGAACCGCAGGCCCATCCACGTTCTGCCCATCAACTGGTCGGTCGACGGGGCTAAGGGTGTGCACGATCCGCGCGCCATGCGTGGTACGTCGCTGGGCCTCGACCTGCTGGTCGTCTCCATGGCCGAGAGCGCCTTCAACGGTTTGAGCCACTGCCTGGAACTGGCGCACCTCGACCTGCAGGGCGTGGCCTCGGCACCGGTCGTGTCTTCCCTGGCCGCGCTGGAAGACGACGAAATGGACCTGGGCTGCGTCTGCATCGACATGGGGGCGGGCTCGACCACGGCAGCCGTCTGGGCTGGTCGGTCTCTGCTGCACATCGAATCCATCAATGTCGGCGGTGATCACGTCACCTCTGACATTGCCCGAGGTCTGTCGACGTCCCGCGCCGGGGCCGAGCGTCTGAAGACCCTCCACGGTTCGGCCATGGCCGCCGCTCACGAAGACCGCGAAATGCTGGAGGCCCCGCCGCGTGGCGAGGACCCCTCCGCAGGCTCCGTCGTCGTGCCGCGGGCCATGCTGAAGACCGTCATCGCCCCGCGCGTCGAGGAGACGCTGGAGCTGCTGCGCGACCGGCTAAAGGCCGCAGGCGTGCTGGAGCCCGGTGCCGGCATCGTCCTGACTGGCGGGGCTAGCCAGTTGAACGGCGTGCGGGAACTGGCCGTGCGCGTGTTCGATCGCCCGGTACGCTTGGGCAAGCCACAACGCGCGCCTCACCTGGCCGATGCCGCCTCCGGCCCGGCGTTCTGTTCGGCCGCTGGCGTTCTGCTTAGGGCCGCCTATGGCCCGCGCGAGGCCGTTTCAGCCCGTAAACTCATGTCCCGCCAGATCACGGCGGCCGACGCGCCGCGCGTTCACCAAGGCGGGATTGTGGCGCGAATGGCCGGCTGGCTGCAGAAAAACCTGTAACAGATCGGCACGCTGTGGCTGCCAAGCCCGGTTTGGTCGGGCGTATGACGGCACTGTGTCCAGATTGTAACATCTAGGGCATCGATTGGCCCCCAAGTGGACACAATCGCTTGCCGTGAACGCCGATACTGGTAAGCGTGCAAAATGAAGCGGATTGCACCGTTCGGTGGGATTCGCGTCTTGCATCCTTTATCTGGTTGGGGCCCTACACATGCTTTTGAAGCGCAAGTATCTCTTCGGCACGACGATCCTGGCGGGCGTCATGGCGGTCACGGCTCCGGCCTTCGCACAATCGGCGCCTGCCTCGCAGGATCCCGAAGCCACAGAAATTGGCGAGGTTGTCGTCACCGGTTCGCGCATCCGTCGCGACCCAACCACCGTCGCAGCGCCGATTCAGACCGTTCAGGGCACTGACCTGCTGAACACGGGTCAAGCCACTGTCATCGACTATCTGGCCACCATTCCCGCACTGTCCAACTCGCTGGTGCCGTCCGATACGACCGGCTCTGGCCTGAACGACGGCGGTCTGGAGTTCGCCAACCTGCGCTCGCTGGGATCGGGCCGTACGCTTACGCTGGTCGACGGGCGTCGCCATGTCGGTTCCTCGGCCGGTAACCTGGCTGTCGACGTTTCGACTGTCCCGCGCCTGCTGATCCAGAACATCGAGATCATCACCGGTGGTGCCTCGTCGGTTTACGGCGCTGACGCTGTTTCGGGTGTCATCAACTACACCCTGCGCAAGGACTACGAAGGCCTCGAGATCGACGCCAACTACGGTGAGCTGGTCCAGGGTGGCGATGCAGCGACCCGCCGTGTGTCGGTTCTGGGTGGTATCAACCTGCTGGACGACCGCCTGAACCTGTACGCTTTCGGTGAGTACGAAAAGGCTGACTCGGTCCGCTCGGATCAGATCGACTGGATCTCGCGCAGCCGCGTGTCGCTGGGCATCGACGCCGATCCCACCAACCGGGCCATCGGTCGTCCCACGGACGGATTCATCGACGTTGCCGAGTTCTACAACGCCCGTCGTCTGGACCGCCCGCAGTGGGGTTCCACGACCCTGGCCAACATGCAGCGCCCCAGCCCGACCACCGATCCAGACATTCCGGTCGCGGCCTGCCGTAGTTTCTCGACGTCCGGCAACTGCTTTAACGTCGACCCGGCCTACACCTACTGGTTCGAGGGCACGACCGCCCGCCTGGCCAACTTCGGGCAGCGTATCGGCAACACCGGTGCCAGCCGTCCGTGGAACATCGGCGGTGACGGTGAACTGGCCAACCTGACGGCTTTCGACGCCCTGACGCGCTTCCCCGAGCAGGAATCGCAGCGCTATCAGGTCGGTGCCAACTTCCAGGTCAACGACAACATCCGCGCTTCACTGGAGGCCAAGTTCACGACCGAAGACGCCTTCGACCAGGGCCAGTTCTCGTTCTGGGATATCTTCATCGTCGACGCTGGCCTGGGCTGCGGCGGCACGCCCTTCGGCTCGCCTGCCCGCACGTGTAACAACGGCCTGACCCCCGGCCTGATCGGCGGCACCAGCTCGTTCGCGACGCGCCTGGACAATGCCTTCCTGCCGGCCAATCTGGTCACGGCCATCCGCAACAACACCTTCATCCCCTACGCCGACCCCACGGCGGACGCTCCGGGTGCGCCTGGCGCTCCTGTCGCTGCGCCAATCGCCTTGCACCGCGGTTTCGGTATTCCGCGCCAGCAGCAGAACAACCGCGAAATCGAGCGTTACGTTGCCGCCCTGGAAGGCAGCTACGACCGGATCGGCTTCATCAACAACGCCAACTGGGGTATCTCGTATACCTATGGCGAGATGAACAATACCAACATCGAAACCGGCCCTGACGCGATCCGCTTCGGTCACGCGATGGACTCGGTCGTCGATACCGCCGGTGAAGTGAACGGCCGCCCTGGCGAAGTGGTTTGCCGGGTTCGCCTGCTGGCCGCTCGCGGCATCGCCATCCAGGAGCAGAACCCCGGAACGGCCACCCAGGTCTACACCGACCCGGCGACCAACCCGGAAATCGCTGGCTGTGTGCCTCTGAACGTCTTTGGTGCAGGCAACCAGTCGCAAGCCGGCATCGATTACATCTCGGCCTCGGTCACAGTTGAGGAAACCAACATCCAGGAAAGCGCCGTCGCCACCTTCGGTGGTGAACTGGGCGACTTCTGGGGTGCGGGTGCCATCGGCTTTGCTCTCGGCGCGGAGTATCGCCGCGAGTACACCGACGGCATCGGCCGCAACCGCTCGACCAACGGTCGCTTGCTGCAGCTGAACACCGGTCCCGACTTCTTGGGCATCGAATACGAAACCGAAGAATTCTTCGGCGAGTTGGCCATCCCGCTGTTCCGTGACAGCTGGCTGGGTGAGTTTGCTGAGCTGAGCGGTTCGTATCGCTACTTCGACTACACCACCTCGGGTACGGGCGACGTCTATGGCGTCAGCCTGGTGTATCGTCCGATCCGGGACATCACGTTCAAGACCAGCTTCAACACCGCGTTCCGCGCGCCGAACCTGACCGAGAACTTCCGTCCCAACGTCCAGACGTTCGTCAACCCGCCCTTCACCGATCCGTGCGACTCGCGCGCCATTGCCGCCTTCGCGGGTGACAACGCCGCGACGATCCGCGCCAACCGGATCGCCAACTGTACGGCTCTGGCAGCGCAGCGGGGTCTGACCTACGACTTCAGCAACGCTACCGTCACCACCGCTGACGATTATCGTCCGACCTACGGCTCTGGCATCGCCAGCGTTCTGGGCGGCAACCCGGGCCTGCGTCCCGAAACGTCGGAATCGTTCACCTTCTCGACGGTGCTGCGTCCGCGCTTCATCCCGAACTTCAGCCTGGTGCTCGACTACTACGAGATCACCATCGATGACGTCATCACCACGCCCAGCGGCCAGCAGATCGCCGAGCAGTGCGTGAACGGTGCCCAGCTCGACGCCCTGGCCTGTAGCCTGGTACGCCGCAACAACCCGAACAACGATGCGGATCCGTTCAACGTCTTCAAGATCGGTGGCCCTGTCGGCGATCCGCTGGGTGGCTTCACCCTGCAGACCCTGAACTTCGCCAAGCTGGAAACCCGCGGTCTGGACATCACGGCCAGCTACAGCATCGACACAGAAGAAATGTTCGGTGTGAACCTCGGTCAGATCGGCTATCAGCTGGGTGCCCTGTGGCTGATCGAACAGAAGCAGTTCACCAGCCTGACGAACCCGAACGAGTTCACGGATCTGGCAACGGGCGTCTTCTATCCGCGCTTCGAAGGAACCTCGCGCCTGACCTGGTCGCCGAACGACAAGTTCAGCATCAGCTGGCAGGCCGATTTCATGGTCGCTCAGGATCTCAACAAGATCCGGAACGTCGTGGCCTCGGGCAACCTCGATCAGTCGCCGACCGACTGGTACGACACGGGCAACTTCGTCCGTCACGACGTGAACGTTCGTTACGACGTGACCGAACAGCTCCAGCTGCGGGCCGGCGTGACCAACCTGACGGATGTCGAGCCGCCCATGTACCTCGGCTTCGCTTCGACCTTTGATCCCTACGGTCGTCGCTTCTTCGTGGGTCTGAATTACAAGGTGTTCTAAGAAACATCGCTTCCAAGAGGCACGGAAAGGGCGGCTCGCAAGGGCCGCCCTTTTTCATTTGGTTGTGGATTGACCTCTCTAAACTGCGGCCAAGGTTAACGAATTCCGTGGCATGCGTGCCGACTCAAGCTATCCGGTAACCTTCTCTTAAGCAGTTTGGGCGCTTCCTTAACGCGCTCATAACCAATGCGAATCGGCGGGGATTTCGCATCGGAACTGCAGGGCAGGGTCGGATAGGGTCTATAGAATATGTCTCTCTCGCTGGTACGTCCGCAAAGCGCGGATCTGAAACCCCGGATCGTCGTCTTCGGCGTGGGTGGCGCAGGCGGCAATGCCGTCAACAATATGATCGATGCCGGCCTTGAGGGGGTCGAGTTCGTTGTCGCCAACACCGACGCGCAACACCTCAGCTTCGCCAAGACCGACCGCCGGGTTCAGCTGGGCGAGACGATCACGCAGGGCCTGGGTGCTGGTGCCCACCCGGAAGTCGGCATGAACGCCGCGGAGGAGAGCGCCGAGGAAATCTACGGGCACCTTGAAGGCGCCCATATGGTCTTCATCACCGCCGGCATGGGCGGCGGTACCGGCACTGGCGCGGCTCCCGTCATCGCCAAGTGTGCGCGCGACCGCGGCATCCTGACCGTCGGCGTCGTGACCAAACCCTTCACCTTCGAAGGCCGTCACCGCATGCGGCTGGCCGATGCGGGCATCGCCGAGCTGCAACGCTACGTCGACACCCTGATCGTCATTCCGAACCAGAACCTGTTCCGCGTCGCCAATGAGCGCACGACCTTTGCCGACGCCTTCGGCATGGCCGACCAGGTGCTGCACTCGGGCGTCCGCTCGATCACCGACCTGATGATCCTGCCGGGTCTGATCAACCTGGACTTCGCCGACGTCCGCGCTGTCATGTCCGAGATGGGCAAGGCGATGATGGGCACGGGCGAGGCTTCGGGCGATGATCGCGCCCTGATGGCGGCCCAAAACGCCATCGCCAACCCTCTGCTGGACGAAACCAGCCTGAAGGGGGCCAAGGCCGTTCTGGTCAACATCACCGGCGGCATGGACATGACCCTGCTGGAAGTCGACGAGGCCGCCAACGCCATCGCCGGCGAGGTCGATTCCGACGCCAACATTATCTTCGGTGCCGCTTTCGATCCGGCCCTCGACGGCAAGATCCGCGTCTCGGTCGTCGCCACCGGCATGGAAGACCTGGCCGTGGCCAAGGCCCCGCCGACGACGAGCTCCTCGATCATCGACAGCCGCCGTTCGACCCCGACCTATGCGCCCCGTGCCGCCGAGCCCGTCCGCAGCGAGCCGGTTCGCTCCGAGCCGGTCCGGTCCGAGGCCGCGCCCGTCGTACCGACCTTCCAGACGACCCCGTCTTATCAGGCCCCGACCTATCAAGCGCCGGCCCCGGAGCCGGTTCGCGAGCCGGTGATCCACGTCGCCGAAGAGCGCAAGCTGGAGCCGATCGTTGATCCGTGGGTCGAAGAGTACGAAAGCGCTCCGCGCACGGCAGCGGAAGCTCCGGCCCCACAAGGCGACCTGTACACGGATCGGGGATATCAGCAGCCCGCCTCTCAGACGCGCGACGAGCAACCCGCGTATGACGACTATGACGATCGCGACCATCGCAAGAGCGGTTGGAGCCTGTTCGGGCGTGGCAAGCGTCAGCCGCAGCCCCAACAGTCGAACTACGCCCCACAGATGCGGCCGACCAGCTCGGCCCAGCCCGCGCCGGAGCCGGAGGCCCAGGACGACCTGGAGATACCGTCTTTTTTGCGCCGTCTGGCCAACTAGGCCAGCGCAAGGATTGATCGACCGCCTCGGCCAAAGAGCCGGGGCGGTTTTTCTTTGGCCCTTGGCGTCTTTGGCGCTGTGCGACGGTTGCAGACCGAAACAATCCGAAACCGGACTTTGATTTCGCTCTTGCGAAAGGTTGGCTACATCGCTCCTCAGGCGAAATCCGCTAACCATGTCGCCAGTTGGAAAGAGACTGTCTGTGCCCACCCGTTTCGACCACCGCCAGAGGACGACCGTCGCGCCCGCGATCATCGCCGGCGTGGGCGTGCACACGGGTGACCGTGTTCGCCTGGCTGTGCGCCCGGCGGCCGAGGGCACCGGCATCGTCTTCGTGCGTACAGACATCACCGATCGCGACAATCGCATCCTTGTTTCTGGTGAGGCCGTGGTCGATGCCCGCCTGAACACCATGATCGAGAATGCGGCGGGTGTTCGCCTGTCGACCATCGAGCATCTGATGGCGGCGTTCGCGGCCCTGGGTATCTCCAACGCCGTGGTCGAGGTCGATGGCCCGGAGCTGCCGATCCTGGACGGCTCGGCCCTGCCGTTCGTACAACTTCTGGACCGCGCCGGCTTCCGCCGCCAGTCGGCCCCCGTGCGCTACATCGAAATCCTGGAGCCGATCCGGGTTCAGGACGGCGACAAGTCCGCCAGCCTGCTGCCCTGCGATCGCTATGAGATGCGGTTCGAGATCGACTTTCCGACTCCCGTCATCGGCAATCAGGTCGTGGACTTCGTGGTGGACGAGGACACCTTCCGCGCCGAGATCATGGCGGCCCGCACCTTCGGCTTCGCTCATGAGGTCGAGGCCCTGCGTCGCGCTGGTCTGGCCCGCGGCGGCAGCCTTGAGAACGCCGTGGTCATCGACGGCGATCAGATCCTGAACCCCGGCGGCCTGCGCATGGAGCGCGAGTTCGTCCGGCACAAGGCATTGGACGCCATCGGCGATCTGTATGTCCTGGGTGCGCCTCTGCTGGGCCGGTATGAAGGCGTCAAGGCGGGTCACGCCATCAACAACCTGCTGGTCCGCGAGCTGCTGGCCAATCCTCAGGCCTGGCGCGAAGTCACCCGCGTGCCTGAACTTGCGATGGCGGGCTGAAAGACATGCGGCGCTTTGTAACGGCGCTGCTGTTTTCGCTTTTCTGCATATCGAACGCCGCCGCGCAGACGCCGGGAGAACCACGTCGGCTTGAAATACCTCGCGGTGACGGCACCACAATCGATGTCGCCGTCTGGGACCGAGGCGAGGGCGCTCCGGGCGCCATCCTCGTGCTAGGCGGCTCGGACTGTCTGAAGAACGAGTATCGCAGCTGGATGCCTCGGATCATCGACGGCGCGGCGGCGCGCTGGGTCGTCTCCGTCGACAAGGAGGCGGCGTGGGACAACCCGGACGCCTGTGATCCGGCCTATGAGGCGGCGTCGGTCGAATCCCGTCGGGCCTTGGACGTCATCCGGGCCATGACCTGGCTGAAGCGGGACCTGTCGCTGCCCCGGACTGGCGGCTTCCATCTGATCGCAACTTCGGCGGGCGGCATGCCGGCCTGCGCCGCGGCGGGCGCGACGGAAGACGTCGGGGCGCTGGCCCTGATGAGCACCGCCGGCGGCGCCTCGTTCGAGGCCGATATGCGTCAGTTGACCCGGAACGCGGGTCGGATCGGCGAAGAGATGGATCGGGTGCGTTCCGACCCCCGCCTCGGTCAGACCTGGCTGGGCGCCACCAACCCCGAGATCTGGTGGTGGTCGGCCCTGCCGCTGGACTGTTCAGGTCAGATGGAAGGCTGGCGCGGTCCGGTACTTATCCTGCACGGCTCCGAGGACCAGTCCTCGCCGGTAACCTCCGCCCGCCGCCTCGCCGAGGTGCTAAGCGGCCGGGAGGGCGTCGAGGTCGAGTATCGCGAACTGCCCGGGGCTGGACATGACTTGCTCATCGCGTCCGCCACTAAGCCCGACGGCGGAGATGGGCTGGACATCGCTCTGGGATGGCTGGGGCAGCGGACGGCTCCGTGATCAGCCCAGGCTGATCGCGCTCATCATCCGTCCAAAATCCGGCTCGCCCCTCAGAAAGGCCCGGCGGTTGGAGAAAAAGCGCGCCTCGTCTGCCCGAGTATCGTCACCGGTCCAGGCGGCCTCTCCGACACCCGCTTGCTCCAGTCGCCAAAGTACAAAGCCCGGCAGGTCGAACAATCGCTTGTCGGCTGACGCGCCCGCGACAAAGAAGCGTCCGCTGCCAGGCTGGTGGTGCTCGAACTGATCCTGATAGTCTGCCCCTACCTCATAGCTGTGCTGCGCGATACAAGGTCCGACGACGGCGACGATGCGGGATGGCTCGGCCCCCAGGGCCTGCATGGCCGACACGGTAGAATGGACGATTCCGCCCAGCGCCCCCTTCCACCCCGCGTGGGCCGCACCGACGATGCCTGCCTCAGTATCGGCCAGAAGCACGGGCGCGCAGTCGGCGGTCAGGACGGCGCAAATCGGGCCGCTTTTGGCGGTGACGACGGCATCACCCTCGGGCCGGTCGCCACGCCAGCCGACCTCGGCCACGCGGGCAACGGCGGAATGGATCTGATAACAGGCGGCCAGATCCTCGGGCGTGCCGCCCAGGTGCACGGCGATCCGGCGGCGGTTCTCCTGGACGGCGGCGGGATCATCGGACGAGCCCACACCGGTGTTGAGGCTGTCGTAGAGGCCGGTCGACACCCCGCCCTGACGTGTAAAGAAGCCGTGACGTATGCTGGCCTTGTCCAGCAATGGGTGGGTGACAGGAGCGAGCAGGGCAGCGTCGGTCATGTGTCGAACCCCGGCACGACCAGAGTGCGCGGCGAAAAGATCGCGCAGACCTTGAACAGTGTGCCCATCTGATCGTCGGCGGTCAGGCGTTCCATCTGGCGGTCGATGACGGGGGCGGCTTCGGGTCGACCCTCCTTCAGCCGGTCGGCGCGCGCCTCGATGCCAAGCAGCTTCAGGAACTCGCCCTGACCTATGCAGCCCGTGACGTCGGCCCCGGCGCGGATGGCGGCGTCCAGGACCGCTGGAAAGTCGGCCCACTGCGTAAGGTCGGTCTGGCCGGGCGTATCCAGTGGATCGACCTTCTGATGTCGCCGCAGACCTTGCAGGGTATCGCCCGCTTCGGGCCGCGACCGGCCATAGTCGATCAGCAGGGCCGCGCCTGACGCCTCTTTAACAAGGGTCGCCACATCGCGTCCGAATGCCGCCTGCTGGTCGGAGATCTCCACCGTTTGGCCCGGCTCGACCGCGAAGTCGGGTCGCTTGAACCCACCGCTGATGGCTACCAGTCCAAAGGTCAGAGCACCGTCGTCGGTGACGCCCACCCGTCGCTCGGCCCAGCCGTCCTCCGTCTTCACGAACTGTCGCGCTGGCAGACAGTCCAGCACCTCATTGGCGATCAGAATGACCGGCGCATCAGTCTCGACCTTTCCCAGATCAGAGACCCAGCGCGGATGCACGTCGCTATCGGCCAGCATCCGCGCCTGAGCGGCACGTAGCGGGGGACTGGGCTCGATCAGCACGACATCCACCGCCTGCAGAAACGCCGGGGCAAGTCGCGCAGCCCGCAGGGCATCGGCCATCAGGGTGCCGTCGCCGGGCCCGACCTCGACCAGCTTCACCCGCTCGGGCGCGCCCAGACGCTCCCACGTCTCGACCGCCCAAAGGCCGATCAGCTCGCCGAACATCTGGCTGATCATCGGGGCGGTGATGAAGTCACCCGTCGCCCCGATGGCGGGACGGGTCGCGTAGTAACCTTCCTGCGGATCGTGCAGGCAGCGGCTGACATAGTCCGCGATCGTCATTGGCCCCGTCAGGGCGATCTCGCGGGCCAGACGCTGGGCCAAGTTGGTGGCCGTCTCCATGGATCAGGCCGCGGCCTGAATCGGCGGGCGGCTCCAGGCCCTCCAGATCAGCCAGGCTCCGATCAGCATCATCGGAATGGACAGCGTCATACCCATCGTCAGACCCAGCGGCAGGTTTTCCAGCCCCGCATCCGGCTGGCGCACCGTCTCCAGCGAGGCCCGAATCAGGCCATAGCCGAACAGGAAGATGCCTGTAACGTATCCCGGCTTTTTCAGAAGCTTCCACTTGTAGACCGCCAGCGCCAGCACGCCGAACAGCACGATCCCCTCAAGCCCGGCTTCGTAGAGCTGGCTGGCGTGACGCACCACGTCGCCGGGGCCGACGATCAGACCCTCGCTGGTCACCGCCTGACAGGTGGGGCCAAAGATGTCGCGCATGCGGTCGTTGCAGAAGTTGACGCCCCACGGCACGGTCGTCTCGCGGCCGTACAGCTCGCCATTGATGAAGTTGGCCAGACGGCCGAAGCCCAGGCCGATCGGCACGACCGGCGCGACCAGATCACCGAGGCTCAGCAGCCTGATCTTGTTTCTCCAGCTAAACCACAGGATCGCCAGGCTGACCCCGATCAGCCCGCCGTGGAAGCTCATGCCACCATCCCATAGCCGGAAGAGGGCGAAGTTGTCCGGTCCGCTGACGAGCTGACCGTACAGGTGCGGCTGATAGAAGAGGGCATAGCCTAGACGCCCGCCCAAAATGATACCCAAGGTGATGTAGAGCACCAGATCGTCGACCTGCGTCGTAGTGGCCGGCGGCTGGCCCGGAGCCCAGATGGCCGCGTTCTTTGCCAGACGATTGGCATACCACCAGCCCAGGACGATGCCCGCCACATAGGCCAGGGCATACCAGCGCAAGTCCAGCGGACCGATGCTGATCAGGACCGGGTCGAAATCGGGAAAGGGCACGCGGCCTCCTTCAAGGCTGTTGTCACTCTGGCTTTAGCAAGCACCGCTGCCAGCGTCGCGGCATTTTGCACCGGGACACACTGATGCCATCGGCGGCATGGACATCAAGGTTTCGTTTACCATAACGGGCCGACCATCATCACACTCGGCACGGCTGAGTCGGAGAGAATTTCCATGCAGACGCGTAACCCCATCCTCGACGAATTCGCCAAGCTGACGACCGGTGCGATGGGCCTGGCCCAGGCGGCGGGCGAAGAGGCCAAGACCGCCTGGCGCGCCCAGACCGACCGCATGGTCGCCGAGATGGATCTGGTGCGCCGTGACGAGTTCGACGCACTGAAGGCCGAAATCGCCGCCCTGCGCGCCGAGATCGCCACCCTGAAACCCGCCGCAAAGGCTGCCAAGAAGCCTGTCGCGGGAACGTCCACAGCGTCGGTTCCCCCTACGGACGCAGCCGGTTGAGCCGAATCTGCGAACCCGCCTACGGTTGCCGCATAGGGTGTGAGTCGCGCCCGGAGTATTGTTGATGGACGCAGTCCGCCCTGAAGAAGTCGATGTCCCGCACGATCCGCTGGATGTCGTCGAACACGTCCTGGTGGCGGAAAACCTGCCGTTCGATCGTACGGATGAGGGCGATGTCGCCTTCTCGCTCGCCGGCGATTGGAAGGATTATGAGCTGTGGTTCGCCTGGCGGCCCGAGGGCGACTGCCTGCAACTGTGCTGTGCCCTGGACCTCCAGGCGTCCAAGACGCGCCGCGCAGCCGCCTATGAGCTGGTGGGCCTGATCAATCAGCGCACCTGGATGGGGCATTTCGAGGTGTGGGCCGAGGATGGCGAGATCGTCTTCCGCCACTCCCTGGCCCTGCCATTCGGCGAGCGCCCGACGCTGGCCCAGGCTGCATCCATGATCGATGCGGCGCTGGAGGCGGCCGACCGCTACTACCCGGCGTTCGACTTCATGATCCGGGGTTCCAAGAAGCCCCAAGATGCCATCGCCGCCTGCCTTTTCGAGACCGTCGGCACGGCCTGATCCGATGTGTGAATCCGCCCAAACCGGCCCCGTAATTCTGCTGGGTTGTGGGCGTCTAGGCTCCGCTGTTCTCGAAGGCTGGCTGAACACCGGAGCGGTGGTACCCAAGAACATCATTGTCCTGACACCATCGACCAAGCCTATGGCTGAAGACGCCGCAGCACGCGGGGCGCGTCTCAACCCGCCGGTAGGTGACCTAGCCGAGGCCAGCGCACTGGTCATTGCGGTCAAGCCGGCGAAATGGCGGGACGCTCTGCTGCCGCTGCTCCCTCATCTCGCAGCCGATGTGGCTCTGGTCTCGGCCATGGCTGGAGTCAAGGCCGACGACATCGCCATGGCTACCAATCGAGCCGTTGTCCGCGTCATGCCCACCACAGCGGTGGCTCAGGCCAGCGGCGTGGCGGCGGTTTGGGCCGAGCGCGAGCACACTCGTGCCGTGGCCCATTCCCTCTTCGAACCACTGGCCGATGTCGTGGATCTCGCGGACGAAGACCAAATGGACGCCGCCACGGCTGTGGCGGGATCAGCGCCGGCTTTCATCTACGCCTTTGCCCGGGCCCTGGCGCGCGCTGGAGAGGCGAGGGGACTGTCGCCAGACGCCGCCGCGCGTCTGGCCACCGGGGCCTTGCGGTCTGCAGGCGCAGGAGCGGGAACAGGCGCGCCGCTCTCGGACCTGATCGCCCGCATCGCCTCGCCGGGTGGCACGACGCAGGCGGGCCTAGAGGCTATGGGCGCAACCGGCGATCTTGACCGCGCCGCAGAGGCCGCGGTCAAGTTTGCCGTGTACCGCGCGGGCGAACTCAGCGCGTGACGTAGCGTCCATCGGCCAGGTTCGCGGCCAGGCGGCGATAGGCGCGGTCCGCATCCTGCCAGACGCCAAAACCGCGGACCTCTGCGATATTGCTGCTGTACCAGTCGTATTTCACCGGCTGCACCTGACCGTCCGCCGTAGTGATGGTGCCCTCGATGGTCGCGCCCCCGATGGAAAGGCTGCGGATGCCATCCAAGCCGGGGCGCTCCACCTGCTGCTGAAAGGTCGGGCGGTTGGGCTTCAAGTCGGTAACGATGAGGTCGATGGTCGCGCCATCCAGCGCCCCGCGCCGGGCGAGTGTCGATTGGACCACTTCCATCAGGCGGGTCGTCTGTTCACTGACGTCGCGTTCGCCCAGTTCCTCGACCTTTGCTTGAAGGTCGCTGCCCAGCGCGACATTGATCGTCGGTGCCTGGGCCAGAGCCGGGCTGGCGGCGAGGGCAACGACCGCGCCCAGCGGTGCAAAGAAGGCAAGTCTACGCATGATCTTTCGCTCCAAAACCCCTGTACGGGGAGGATGCGCCCTATGGTGGCGCTTCGCCAGTCCCCGCCCTGTAATGTGATCGCCTCTACTCCGGCAGGCGGATGATCGCTTTCAGCCCGCCCAGGTCGCTGCGGTCCAGGGTGATGTCGCCGCCATGACCGCGGGCCACGTCGCGGGCAATGGCCAGTCCCAGGCCGACCCCCTTGCTGTTTTGGTTGCGTGAGGGATCCAGCCGCGAGAAGGGCCTGAAAGCCTCCTCATACATATCCTCGGGAATACCGGGGCCGTCATCCTCGACGATCACCTCCAGCCCGCCGGACGGCAGTGCGCGGGCGCTCAGGCGGACCGTCTCGCCGTGCGACGCCGCATTGCCCGCCAGATTGGTCAGGGCCCGCTTGAAGGCCAGTGGACGCAGCGAGGCGGTAAGGCCGTCGGGAGATGCCACCTCGACCTCCGCTCTGGCGCGTCGCGCGTCCTCGGCTGCGGCCTGCAACAGGTCGCCGATCCTGACGGTCTGGGTCGCCTCGCCAGCCTCGCCGCGCGCGAAAGCCAGGTATTCGTCGATCATATGCTCCATCTCATCCAGATCGCCCTTCATGGCGGCCTGGCGCTTGAACGGCGGAGCGAGGGCCAGTTCCAGCCGCAGACGGGTCAGGGGGGTGCGCAGATCGTGGCTCACCGAGGCCAGCATGGCGGTTCGCTGATCGATGTGGCGCTGGATTCGCTCGCGCATGGCCATGAAGGCGGTGGCGGCGGCACGGACTTCGCGGGCGCCATGCGGTTTGAACCGCTCTCGCGCCTCGCCCCGGCCAAAAGCCTCAGCCGCATCGGCCAGCCGCTCGATGGAGCGGACCTGATTGCGGATGAACAGCACGGCGATCGACATCAGCAGCACGGTCGCGATCAACAGCCACAGTACGAAGATATGCGCCTGGGTCGCTACCGCCCGCTCACGCGGCGCGATGATCCGCAGCACGCCCTGTGGCTGCTGCACGCGGATATCGACATAGGCGGGGTAGCGGGTGGTATCGAACCACACAGGCCGGTCGACCCGTGTCTGCAGAGCCTTGCCCAAGGTCCGGTCGATGACGCCGATCGGTCCGCGCCGGGCATCTACCGGGAGGGTTTCGCCTTCTCTCATGGCGATGGACAGCGACATGGAACGTTGCGCCCGGTCCGCGATCACGGCCAGGTTCTGGGGTGTCGGATCGTCGGCATAGCTTTCCGCCGCCCAGGCCACGTCGCCGGCCAGGCCGTCGGACAGGCGGGCCGTCACCGTCTGCCAGTGCATGTCGAAGAAGGCCCAGGTGACCGCCACCTGCATGACCAGTACCGGCAGGACGATGATCAGCAGCGACCTCCCCCACAGCGAGGTCGGCAACCGCCGCTTGAGCATCCGCGCCCAGACGTTAAAGGGCATCAGCCTCATGCGTCGTCAGTCCGGGGCCAGCATATAGCCTATGCCGCGCACGGTCTGGAGATAGCGGGGGTTCTTGGGATCGACCTCCAGCTTGCGACGCAGGCGCGTGACCTGGACATCGACGGCGCGGCCGGTGATGTCGGCGGTATCGGGCGACAGGCTCATGCGCTCGACCGGGGCATGGGCATGGATCGCAAGCGTCTTAAGAAGTTGTGCCTCGGCCTCGGTCAGCCGCAAGGGCGCGCCATCTCGCGAAAGCTCCAGCCGCTCCATGTCGAATACCGCCGGGCCCAGCTTGATCTCGCGCGGAGTCAGGGGCTTGCCGCCCGTCCGGCGCAGGATGGCATCCACCCGCAGCGCCAGCTCGCGCGGGTCGAAGGGCTTGGACATATAGTCGTCGGCCCCGCGCGACAGTCCCTCGATCCGGTCGTCGGGATCGCCCTTGGCGGTCAGCAGCATAACGGGGGTTTTGGAAGTCTCGGCCTGGGCCCTGATCCAGCTGGTCAGGTCAAACCCGCTCTCGCCCGGCATCATAACGTCGAGCACGATCAGGTCGAACTCGATCAACTCGACCAGGCGACGTGCGGCGGCGGCGTGGGCGGCCCCGGTGACCCGATAACCCTCCCGCGCCAGGAATTCCTTCAGCAGGTCGCGGATGCGGTCGTCATCATCGACGACCAGCAGATGGCGGCCTGCGCCGGGGCCGGCGATGGGGCCAGAACGGCCGGTGCTGCGCGAATCGGTCATGAGGATGCGCTTCCGCCATGCCGACAGGCGTTGACCTGAGGCGTTCGGGCGGGTCTAAAACCCACATCGCTACGGGAGACGTTATTCAATGGCCTTCGTTCCTTTCGACGATCGTGACGGCTGGATCTGGATGGACGGGCATTTCGTGCCCTGGCGGGACGCGAAAACGCACGTTCTGACCCATGCTCTCCACTACGGCTCGTCGGTCTTCGAGGGTGAGCGTATGTATGCGGGCGAAATCTTCAAGCTGACCCCGCATAGCGAACGCCTCAAGCGTTCTGCAAACCTGCTGGACTTCGACCTTCCCTATAGCGTGGCCGAGATCGACGCCGCCTGCAAGGAAACCTGTGCCAAGATGGGTCTGGACGACTGTTATGTGCGTCCGGTCGCCTTCCTGGGGTCGGAACAGGTCAGCGTCACGGCCAAGAACTCCAAACCGCATCTGGCTATCGCCGCCTGGGAATGGCCCTCCTATTTCGATCCCGAGACGAAGGCAAAGGGCATCCGCCTGGAGTGGGCCAAGTGGCGCAGGCCCGACCCGGCCACGGCCCCTTCGGCGGCCAAGGCGGCGGGTCTCTACATGATCTGCACCATGTCCAAGACGGCGGCCGAAAAGCGCGGCTTCTCCGACGCCATGATGCTGGACTGGCGCGGCTATGTCGCGGAGGCGACCGGGGCCAATGTCTTCTTCGTTCAGGACGGCGTCCTGCACACCCCGCCCATCGACGCCATCCTGGACGGCATCACGCGGCAGACCATTATCGAAATGGCCAGGGCCAAGGGGATCGAGGTCATCGTGCGCCACATCCGGCCCGAGGAACTGTCGACCTTCAGCGAATGCTTCCTGACCGGCACCGCGGCAGAAGTGACGCCCGTCAGCGAGATCGGCGAATACCGCTTCACGCCCGGTGCACTCAGCCTGGGCCTGATGGAAGACTACGGTCGGCTGGTGCGCAGGCAGTAGATCAGACCTCATCTGCCGAGTTGAAGCCGTTCGTTTCCCATCGCGCTCATCTGGATGAGCTCGAGGCCGCCGCTCGCCTGCGCGGTTTGCGAGCGCGTGCGGGCGTGGACTTCTCCTCTAACGACTATCTGGGGCTGGCGGGGTCGTCCGCGTTGCAACAGGCGGTGGTCGAGGCGCTGGATCGAGGGGTGCCGGTCGGCTCTGGCGGCTCACGGCTGCTGCGCGGCAATCATCCGGAGCATGAGGCGCTCGAGGCCGAGGCGGCCGCGTTGTTCGGCAGCGAGGCGGCCCTGTATTTCTCGTCCGGCTACGCGGCCAATGCAGCGCTGTTGGCGACCCTGCCCCAGCGGGGCGATCTGGTCGTCCATGACGCCCTGATCCATGCCAGCGCGCATGAAGGCATGCGGCTGGGCCGGGCCGAAGCCTTGTCGGCAGCCCACAACGACGCGGGTGCGATCGAAATCGCCATCGCCCACTGGCGTGCCAGCGGCGGCAAGGGTCAGGTCTGGATCGCGGTCGAGAGCCTGTATTCCATGGACGGCGACCGGGCGCCGCTGGTCGATTTGGCCACAATCGCTAATCGCCATGACGCCGTCCTTTTGATCGACGAGGCCCATGCGACCGGCGTGTTCGGACCCGGCGGGCGTGGGCTGGCGGCGGGGCTGGAGGGACGCTCCAACGTCATAACCCTGCGGACCTGCGGCAAGGCTCTGGGATGCGAAGGGGCGCTGGTCTGTGGCGACCGGACGGTCATCGACTTTCTGATCAATCGCGGCCGCGGCTTCATCTTCTCGACTGCGCCATCGCCTCTTATGGCCGCCGCCTGCCGGGCGGCCTTACGACGGATGCAGGACGACGGGCTGCGGGTCCAGCTACATGGCCTGATCGCCGATGCGGGGGCTCTCTTCATCGACAGGCTGGGCGTGGCAAGCACGGGGTCCCAGATCGTGCCGGTCATCCTGGGCAACGATGCCCGCACCATGCGGGTCGCCGCCGCGCTGCAAGCGCAAGGCTTCGATGTGCGCGGCATCCGCCCACCGACCGTGCCCGTCGGGACCGCCCGCTTGCGGGTCTCGCTGACGCTGAACGTGAACATGGCCGATGTACAGGCGCTGGTCGCCGCGCTGGACCCGCTGCTGGAGGCCGCATGAACCGCTTCGTCGTAACCGGCACCAATACCGACATCGGCAAAACGGTCTTCGCGGCCGCCCTGACTCAGGCTCTGCACGGATGTTACTGGAAACCGGTGCAGGCGGGTCTGGATGGCGGCACGGACGCCCAGCGCGTGGCGGCGCTGATCGGTCTGGCATCCGATCGCATCCTGCCCGAGATCTGGCGGCTGCAGACACCCGCCTCGCCTCACCATGCCGCCGATCTGGAGGGCATCCGGATCGATGAGGACGTTCTGACCCCGCCGCCCTGCGACCGGCCCCTGATCATCGAGGGGGCGGGCGGCGCGCTGGTGCCATTGAACCATGACGTCCTGTTCGCGGATGTTTTCGCGCGTTGGGGCCTGCCCACCATCGTCTGCGCCTCGACCGCGCTCGGCACCATCAACCACAGTTTGCTGACGCTGGAGGCGCTGAGATCACGCAATGTGCCCGTTCTGGGCATCGCCTTCATCGGCGAGTCTAACGCCAGTTCCGAGGCCGCCATCGTTCGCTTCGGCCAGATCCGGCGCCTGGGGCGTCTGCCATGGCTCGACAGCCTGACGCCCGATACCCTGCGTAGCGCCTTCGCCGCCGGTTTCGATCTGGGTGATTTCCAGTGAGCAGCCCTGTTTGGCATCCCTTCACCCAGCACGGGCTGAACGAACCCATCCCCGAGGTGGCGCGCACAGAGGGCGCGGCCATCCATACGGCCGACGGTCGCCGCGTGATCGACGCCATCTCCAGCTGGTGGGTCATCACCCACGGCCACAGCCATCCGCGCCTTCAGGCCGCCATACGAAAGGCCAGCGAGCGCTTCGATCAGATCATCTTCGCCGGCTGGACCCATGAACCGGCGGAGACCTTGGCGTGCGGTCTGATCGACATCACGCCCGAGCCCCTGCAACATGTCTTCTATTCCGACAGCGGCTCGACGGCGGTGGAGGTGGCGCTGAAGATGGCGCTGGGCTTCTGGACCAACATCGGACAGCCCCGCCACCGCATCGTGGTCATGCAGCACAGCTATCACGGCGACACCATCGGCACGATGTCGGTGGGCCAGCGCGGCGTGTTCAACCAAGCCTATGCGCCCCTGCTGTTCGACGTGGCTACCGTCCCGTTTCCGACAGCCGGAGCGGAACGGGCCAGCGTAGATGCGCTCGACGCCTTCTGCCGTCAGGAGCCGAAACCCGCCGCCTTCATCGTCGAGCCGCTGATCCTCGGTGCGGGCGGGATGCTGATCTATTCCGCAGAGACCTTGCGAGCCCTGGCCGATGTCTGCGCCCGGCACGGCGTCCTGTTCATCGCCGACGAGGTGATGACGGGCTGGGGTCGCACCGGCACACTCCTGGCCTGCGAACAGGCGGGCGTGTCGCCCGACATCCTGTGTCTGTCCAAGGGGTTGACCGGCGGGGCCCTGCCGCTGGCTGCCACCCTGGCGACGGCCCCGATCTTCGAGGCGCACCGGTCGACCGACCGGGCGAAGATGTTCTTCCACTCATCCAGCTATACCGCCAACCCCATCGCCTGCGCCGTCGCCGCCGAGAACCTGTCCATCTGGCGCGAAGAGCCCGTGCTGGATCGCGTCGCAGCCCTAGGTCAGGCGCAGCAGGCGCATCTGGATCGCCTGTCCGCCCATCCGGCCCTCAGCAACATCCGTCGCCTCGGCACGATCGCGGCGGTCGATTTCGAGGGCGCGCGGGGTGGCTATCTGTCCGGACTGGGGCCGTGGCTGCTGAAGTTTTTCCGTGAGCGCGACTTGCTGATCCGGCCCTTGGGCGACACCGTGTATGTCATGCCGCCCTATTGTATCGATGATGCCGATCTGAGCCGCGTCTGGGCCGCGATCGAAGAGGCAGCAGAAGTCGTTCACGCTGGCATCTGACTGACGTTTTCATAGCGATCTGCAGATCGATCCTGGCGTCCGATCTGAATGCCGCCGTCCACGAACATTTCAGACAGATCGATCGACCCGTTAGCCGAGCCGAGATTGCGGACCGAGCAGAAACTTGAAGCTCGAGAGAAAGTGAGGCCTTTTTGACAGACACACACTTCGCCTCTTGCCAGAGCTTCATCGGCGGCGTTCAAGCGATGTCAGGGACCGGCGGGGCCGGGGTGGGGAAGATTGCGCGTCATGTTCAGCCTGCTGAACCTTCAGAGCCTGCTGGGTCTGGTCGTCATCGTGGCGGCCTGTTGGGGCCTGTCGGAGAACCGCAAGCGGTTTCCATGGCGGCTGGCGTTGGGGGCCATTGCGGTTCAGGCGGCGCTGATCCTGGCCCTGTTCGCCATTCCGGGTTCGCAGAGCGTGCTGGCGGCGATTACCGGTGCCGTCGATGGACTGGCCAAGGCCACAGCGCGAGGGACCCAGTTCGTGTTCGGCTATCTGGCCGGGGGCGACCAGCCCTATGCGGTGACCAATCAGCAGGGGCTGTTCACCTTCGCGTTTAACGTCCTGCCGCTGATCCTGGTCATTTCGGCCCTGTCGGCGCTGCTGTGGCACTGGCGCATTCTGAAGTGGATCACGCTCGGCTTCGGTTTTCTGTTTCAGCGCACGATGGGCCTGGGAGGAGCCTCGGCCTTGGCCGTCGCGGCCAACATCTTCCTGGGCATGATCGAAAGTCCCATCGTCATCCGCGCCTATCTGGACAAGCTGACCCGGTCGGAGCTGTTCCTGATGATGGTGGTGGGTCTGGGCACCGTCGCGGGTTCGACGATGGTGGCCTACGCCTCGATCCTGGCACCCGTCCTGCCGAATGCCGCGGGCCATGTGCTGGTCGCCTCCATCGTCTCGGCACCGGCCGGCATCCTGCTGGCGCGCATCATGATCCCGGAGACGCCGGGGCAGGGCGGCGAGGTCGCGGATTATGGCTCGGCCCTGAAATACGACAGCGCCATCGACGCGATCGTCAAGGGTACGGCCGACGGCCTGATGGTGGTGCTGAACATCTCGGCGGTGCTGATCGTGTTCGTGGCCCTGGTCGCCCTGGTCAACATCATGATCGGCGGCGTCTGGCTGTTCGACGCCCCGATGACGGTCGAAAGACTGCTGGGCTGGTTTTTCACGCCCGTCGCCTGGCTGATCGGCGTCAATGGGTCGGAGGCGGGCAAGGCCGGATGGCTCTTAGGTGTCAAACTGACCCTGACCGAGTTCGTCGCCTTCATCGAATTGGGCAAGGTCCCGGTAGCCGAGATGAGCGAGCGGACGCGGATGCTGCTGACCTATGCGCTGTGCGGTTTCGCCAATATCGGCTCGGTGGGCATCACCGTGACCGGTCTGTCCGTCCTCATGCCAGAACGGCGCGAGGAGGTGCTGGGTCTGGTCTGGAAGGGGCTGTTCGCGGGCTTCCTGACCACGCTCATGACGGCGGCGGTTGTCGGGGCCATGCCCGCCGCCATATTCGGCTGAACCGGAGACCGTATCGATGAAGCTCTACACCTCGCACCGCGCCCCAAATCCGCGCCGCGTTCGCTGGGTCATGGCCGAAAAGGGCATCGAGGATGTCGAACTGGTCGAACTGGACATCATGGTCGGTGAGCACAAGACGCCGGAGTATCGCGCCCGCGTCGGCGTGCCCCATGTCCCGTCCCTGACGCTGGACGACGGAACGACCATCTCCGAATCCATCGCCATCGGCCGCTATCTGGAGGCACTGTATCCGGAACCCAATCTTTTTGGCCGTGACGCGCGTGAGCAGGCGATCGTCGAGATGTGGATGCGCCGTGGCGAATTTTATCTGGCCAATCCGATCATGCTCAGTGTGCGCCATTCGCATCCTGCCTTGGCCGCGCTGGAAGCGACCCAGCTGCCGCAGGTTGCGGACTACAACAAGGTCTCGGCCGAGCGCTTCATGAAGACGCTGGACCGGCATCTGGTCGATCGCGAGTTCATGGCCCTGGACCGATTCACGATCGCCGACATCGTGGCCGTGGTAGGTCTGGATTTCGCCCGACTGGTCAAATACCGCCCGCCGGAAGAGTTCACCCATCTGGCCCGCTGGCTGGAGGCCTGCCGCGCCCGCCCGGCGGCGAAAGCGGGGGCCTGACGCACAGTTCCTGTTGCGTCGCGGCAAGGCGACCTGTTGGATGATCCGATCAACCTTCGGACCGCCCATGCCCGCCGCCGCTTCGATCTACATCAGTACCCGAGGACTCAGCCCCGCCGTCGATTTCAGCGAGGCCCTGCTGCGCGGCGTGGCCCCGGATGGTGGCCTCTATGTGCCCAGCCGCTGGCCTGCTCTGGCTCCCGAGGCGATGACCGCCCATTCAGCGCGAGAGACGGCCCATGTAGTGCTGCGTCCCTTCATCGGCGATGCTTTGCCTGAAGAGGCCCTGACGCGGGCGACCTGGCGGCTGACAGAGGGGTTTCTGGAGGCGGAGGTGACGCCCCTGGTCCAGATCGGTCCGAATCTGCACATGCTGGAGCTGTTCCACGGCCCGACGGCGGCCTTCAAGGACTACGCCATGCAGATGGCGGCCGTGCTGTCCGAGGCGGCGCTGAAGCAGAGCGGTCAGCGGCTGCTGCTGATCACGGCGACCAGCGGCGATACGGGCGCGGCGGCGGCGCGGGCCTTTGCGGGCATCAAGGGCGTTGAGTTGGTCATCCTGCACCCGCTCGACCGCGTCTCGCCCATCCAGCGCCTGCAGATGACCACCACGGGCTCAGACAATGTGCGCAATCTGGCGGTGCGGGGGGACTTCGACGATTGCCAGCGGCTGGTGAAGGCTCTGCTGGCAGACGAAGGCCTGCGTGACGGGCGCCGGCTCAGCTCAGTCAACTCTATCAACTGGGCGCGGCTGGCGGGTCAGATCCCCTACTATGTGACGGCCGCGCGCGCGCTGGGCGATGCGGCTCCTAGAGCGACCTATGTCGTGCCGACCGGTAATTTCGGCGACGCCTTCGCTGGCTGGGGGGCTCAGCGGATGGGCCTGCCGATGGACGGTCTGGTCGCCGCTACCAACCGCAACGACGCCCTGGTCCGAGCGCTGGGCACCGGCGTCTATGAGCGCACCACGGCCACCCCGACCGCCAGCGTGAGTATGGACGTCCAGGCACCATCCAACTTCGAGCGGCTGGTATTCGAGGCCTCGGGCCGCGATGCGGATTTGACGCGCGGGCTGTTCGAGGACTTTGCGCGGCATGGACGCGTCCAGATCCCCGACGACCTGCTGGGAGCCCTGCGCCGCGAGATTTCGGCGGTGGCTGTCACCGAGGCGGAAACGGCGGAGGAGATCGCTCGCACGCACCGCGAGACAGGCCGCATCATCTGCCCCCATACAGCCGTGGCCCTGACCGTCGCCCGCCGCCTGAACCGTCGCGACGGCCCGGTGGTTGCCTTGGCAACGGCCCATCCGGCCAAGTTTCCCGAGGCGGTAAGCGCCGCCATCGGCATCGAGCCGGAGCGCCCGCAGCAGCTTCAGGGTCTGGAAGGCCGGGTGGAGCGCTTCGAGACCGTCAACGCCGACCTCGCCTCAGTACACGCGGCTGTCGCCTGACATTCAGTCGATCTCTAGGGCCATTTCACCACGGGGGGCATGGAGCTGAGGATCGAGTCGACATTGCCGCCGGTCTTCAGCCCGAACATCGTGCCCCGGTCATAGAGCAGGTTGAACTCGACATAGCGGCCCCGGCGGATCAGCTGTTCCTCACGCTCCTCGGGCGTCCAGGGCTCGACCATGCGGCGGGCGACAATTTCGGTATAGGCGAACAGGAAGGCCTCACCGACATCACGGGTGAAGGCGAAGTCGCGGGCATAGTCGCCGCTGTCGTGGTGGTCGTAGAAGATGCCGCCGGTGCCGCGCGGCTCGTTACGGTGCGCCAGCCAGAAATAGTCGTCGCACCACTGTTTGAACTTCGCATGCCAATCGGGGTCGTGGGCATCGCAGGCGGATTTCATGGCGGCGTGGAAGCCCAGGGTGTCCTTGGCCTCCGGATGCCGGTCCACGTCCAGCACCGGCGTCAGGTCCGCCCCGCCACCGAACCAGCTTTGGGTCGTCGAGATGAAGCGGGTGTTCATATGGACCGCCGGGATGCGCGGGCTGACCGGATGGGCGATCAGGCTTATTCCGGTGGCATAGAAGCGCGGGTCTTCCGCGGCACCGGGCACGGACTTGGCGTAGTCGGCCGGGAAGGTGCCGTGCACGGTCGAGCAGTGCACGCCGACCTTTTCGAATAGCCGTCCGTGCATCATGCCCATGACGCCGCCGCCGCCCTCGGGACGCTGCCAGGGCGTGCGCTCGAACCGGCCGGCCTCGCCGGGGAACAGCTCTAGCGGCGCCTGATCCTCCAGCGCCTCGAAGGCCAGATGGATGCGGTCGCGCAGGGCTTCGAACCAGGCCCGGGTTTCGGCCTGTTTCAGCGTCAGGGGATCGGTGGTGACGTCGCTCATGCGCTGTCTCTAGTCCGTCGCGGGACCGGTAGGGAAGGGACAGGTCAGCGCGGCGTGAGCAGGGCGGTCTGTCTCAGCCCCTCCCAAAGGGCCATGCCCGCGCTGACCGAGAGGTTCAGCGACCGGGCGTCGGGGCGGATTGGGATGACGACGCGGGCGTCGGCGGCGGCATGGACATGGTCGGGGGCTCCACGGGTCTCGCTGCCGAACAGCAGGGTGTCGTCCGGCTGGAAAGCGAAGGCGTCCAGGGGCGTGGCCCCTTTGGTCGTGAACAGGATCAGACGACCGGGGCTGCGATCGGTCTGAAATGCGTCCCAGTCCGCATGGCGGGTCAGGTGGCTGAGGGGCCCGTAATCCAGGGCCGCGCGCTTCATGGCACGGTCGTCGAAATGGAAGCCGGTCGGCTCGATCACATGCAGGTCCACGCCGAAACAGGCGCTCAGGCGGATGCAGGCGCCGACGTTCTGTGGAATGGCCGGTTGAAAAAGGGCGAGACGCATTCTAAGGCCCTCTTTACGCGTGAGCCGGGGGCTTGTCGCGGTCTTAATTGCGACTGTTTCGCAAGTGGCGTCAGCAACTTGCGTCGATGAGCCGCAAAACCAGACCGGGTCAGGCCGAGGGTTTTTCGCTAAAGCGTTCATGCCGCAAAGACGCCGTCGCAGGACGCGCCTGAGACCGGCGTATGAGGAGTATGACGTGGCCGAATCGGTCGTGACTGAGAACAACGAAGGTGGCGAGGCCACCCGTCGGGACTTCATCCACATCGCGGCGGGCGCCGCGGCAGTGGGGGCCGGGGCCATGGTCGCCTGGCCGCTGATCAACTCGATGAACCCGGCCGCCGACACCTTGGCACTGTCGACCATCGAGTTCGACCTGACGAAGGTTCAGGAAGGCCAGCAGGTCGTCATCAAGTGGCAGGGCAAGCCTGTCTTCGTCCGCTACCGCACGCCGGCCGAGCTGCAGCGCGTCGTCAGCGAGGGTGCCGTCGGCAGCCCGGCGCAGACCGACGTCGAGCGCACCAAGCCCGGGCACGAGAAATATCTGGTCGTCATCGGCTCGTGCACCCACCTGGGTTGCGTGCCGACCTTCAACGCCGGGGATTACGGCGGCTGGTTCTGCCCGTGCCACGGTTCGCACTACGATGCGTCCGGCCGTATCCGTAAGGGTCCGGCCCCGTTGAACCTCGTTGTGCCGGAGTACCAGTACGTCTCCGACACCCGCGTGCAGATCGGTTGATTAGGTCAGAAGCATGAGCGATCACGAATCCACCTACGTCCCCAAGACCGCCATCGAGCGATGGATGGACACCCGCCTGCCGATCATCCGCTTCGGGGCCGACTACATGTCGCTGCCGACGCCGAAGAACCTGAACTACTGGTACACCTTCGGAGCCATTCTGGCCCTGTGTCTGGTCGTGCAGATCGCCTCGGGCATCTTCCTGGCCATGCATTATGTGCCCAATACCGAACTGGCCTTCGCCTCGGTCGAGCGCATCATGCGCGACGTCAACGGCGGCGACCTGATCCGCTACACCCACGCCAACGGGGCCTCGATGTTCTTCATCGCGGTCTATGTCCACATGCTGCGCGGCCTCTACTACGGCTCTTATAAAGCCCCGCGAGAAATGATCTGGATCATGGGCTGCGTGATCTTCTTCCTGATGATCGCGACCGCCTTCCTGGGCTACGTCCTGCCCTGGGGCCAGATGTCCTTCTGGGGTGCCGAGGTCATCACCAATCTGATCGGGGCCATCCCGGTCATCGGCGAGCCCGTGCTGATCTGGCTGCGCGGCGGCCCGGCCATCGACAATGCGACGCTGAACCGCTTCTTCTCGCTGCACTATCTGCTGCCGTTCGTGATCGCAGGCTGTGTGGTGCTGCACCTGTGGGCCCTGCACCACGCCGGTCAAAACAACCCCGTCGGCATCCTGATTCCCAAGGATCGGGCCAAGAAGGATATGCTGCCCTTCCACCCGTACTATACGGTCAAGGACGGCTTCGCGATCATCCTGTTCCTGATCCTGTTCGCCTTCTTCGTCTTCTTCATGCCCAATGCCCTGGGTCATGCGGACAACTACATTCCCGCCAACCCGCTGGTGACGCCGGCGCACATCGTGCCCGAGTGGTACATGCTGCCCTTCTACGCCATCCTGCGGGCGGTGCCGGACAAGTTTGGTGGCGTGGTAGCCATGTTCGCGGCCATCGGCGTGCTGTTCGTCCTGCCCTGGCTGGACACGTCCAAGGTGCGCTCGATGCGCTATCGTCCGACGATGCGGACCTTCTTCCTCATCTTCGTGGCCGTGGGTCTGGGCCTGGGCTGGTGCGGGGGTCAGCTGCCCGACGCGCCCGTGATCGGTTCGTTCAAGACCTTCACCCTGATCGACGGTGACCTGAACTCCTATCTGTGGCTGACGCGTTTCCTGACGCTCTACTACTTCGCCTTCTTCCTGGTGATCATGCCGCTGGTGGGCCTGCGTGAGACGCCGCGCCGGATTCCCGCGACCATCTCCGAGCCGGTCCTGGGCACCAGCGACGCCATGAGCGGAGCTGTCCCCGCCTCGGCCGAGAAGAAGGGCTGATCGCGACCATGAGCTTGAAGACGAACACCATGAAGAAGACCCTGGTCATGATCGCCGCCGCTGTCGGCCTGGCCGTGGCGGCTTCGCCCGCCCTGGCCGCCGGTGGAGCCAAGCATCCGCGCTCGGGCGGGTTCTCGTTCGAGGGGCCGTTCGGCTCCTTCGACCAGGGCCAGCTGCAGCGCGGCTACAAGGTCTATCGCGAGGTCTGCTCGGCCTGCCACAGCATGAACCTGATGCATTTCCGGACCCTGGCCGAGCCGGGCGGTCCGTTTTACGACTCGCATCAGGAAAACCCCGCCGCCAACCGCTTCGTAAAGGTGCTGGCCGCCGAGGTTCAGGTGCCGGACATCGATTCGGAAACCGGCGAGCCCATCATGCGCGACGGCATTCCTGCCGACCGCTTCCCTAGCCCCTATCCCAACGCCGTGGCCGCCGCCGCTGCCAACGGCGGTGCCGCCCCGCCCGATCTGTCTGTCATGGCCAAGGCCCGTCACGACGGAGCCAACTACATCTACTCGCTGCTGTCGGGCTACAAGCCGGCTCCGGCGGGCCTGCAGATCCGTCCCGGCCAGAGCTACAATCCCTATATGGCCGGCGACCTGACGCCGTTCTGGACCGGCGAGGGCCATGCGCCCGAGGGCGGCTTCATCGCCATGGCCGCGCCGCTGCGTGACGGCCAGGTGACCTATGACGACGGCACGGCGCAGACGGTGGATCAGTACTCCAAGGATGTCGCCGCCTATATCGCCTGGGCCTCGGATCCCAAGCAGGTCCAGCGCAAACAGGCCGGCGTCGGCGTGATGGTCTTCTTGTTCCTGTTCGCGGGCTTGACCTACATGAGCTACCGCCGCATCTGGAGAGGCGTGGCCCACTAAGAGTTCGCGGCTCCTTTCGAACGATCAACCCGCCCGGCTCCGGCCGCGGCGGGTTTTTCGTATCGGATGTCCGGGTCGGTCGCATCGACACCGCGTGACCGCTGCCCTAACGTTCGGACATCCAGAGTTTTGAAGGTGTCCTCCATGCGTTTGTCCGTGTCCGCCCCCGCGCTCGCCGCCGCCCTGATGATGTCCGCGCCCGTGCTGGCCCAGCAGGCCCCGACCTTCGACACCGGGCGGCTGTCCGAACACGCCCGCATCCTGTCCGATGACAGCTTTCAGGGGCGCGGCATCGGCACGCCGGCAGAGGAGATGGTGGTCAAATATCTGAGCGAGCAGTATGCCGCCGCCGGCTTCCAGCCCGGGGGCCCGAACGGTCAGTGGACGCAGGACGTGACCCTGAACCGCTTCACCGCCTCCAACATCCAGGCGCAGCTGAAGGTCGGTGACGACACCATTCCCCTGACCCAGGGCCAGCAGATCGTGGTCTCGACCCGCCTGCCCGGCGACCACGTCATGCTGACGGACACGCCTCTGGTTTTCGTCGGCTATGGCATCGATGCGCCGGAACGTCAGTGGGACGACTTCAAGGACGTGGATGTGCGCGGCAAGATCCTGGTCGTGCTGGTAAACGATGCGGATTTCGAGGAGCCCGAGCTGGACACCTTCGGCGGCCGTGCCATGACCTATTACGGGCGCTGGACCTACAAGTACGAGGAGGCGGCGCGTCAGGGCGCGGCGGGCGTCATCATCGTGCATGAGACGGCTCCGGCTTCCTATGGCTGGGCGACGGTGACCAACAGCTGGTCGGGCCCGCAGTTCGATATCGTGCGCCAGAATGCGGCGGCCGAGCGCGTGCCGATGGAGGCCTGGATCCAGCGCGACGTGGCCGTCGATCTGTTCCAGCGCGCCGGTCAGGATTTCGAGGCTTTGAAGGTCGCGGCCCGCAGTCGCGATTTCCGCCCGGTCGAACTGGAAGGCGCGAGCTTCAGCGGCATGTTCGATGTGGCGACCAGCCAGATCACCACCCGCAACGTCCTGGCCCGGCTGGAGGGCACCACCCATCCGGACGAGACTATCCTCTATACCGCCCACTGGGACCACATCGGCGTGGGCGCCCCCGATGCCGAGGGCGACACCATCTTCAATGGGGCGGTCGACAATGCCACGGGTACGGCAGGACTGCTGGAGATCGCCCGCGCCTTTGGAGCCGGGCCACGACCCGAACGCTCCATCGTCATGATCAGCTTCACCGCCGAGGAGAGCGGCCTGCTGGGCTCGGAATTCTATGCCTCCAACCCGGTCTATCCGTTGGCCAACACCGTCGGCGGGTTCAACGTCGATTCCATGAATGTCTACGGTCGCGTCAATCGCTACGGCATCACGGGCTATGGCCAGTCCGATTTTGACGAGCGGATCGGGGCGAAAGTGCAGGCTCAGGGTCGCGAGATTCAGCCGGATGCCAATCCGGCCTCGGGCGGCTATTTCCGCTCTGACCACTTCCCCCTGGCCAAGCGCGGCGTGCCCATGACCTATGGCGGCAGCACGGGCGATTTCCGTGACGAGCCGATCGCCCAGCGCGAGGCAGCACGGTCCGAATATGGCCGCAGCCGCTATCATCAGGCGGCGGACGAATGGTCGGCGGACTGGGACCTGACCGGTCAGGTCGAGGACTTGCAGGTGCTGTACGCAGTCGGCCTGGACTTGGCCAACAGCCGCGACTGGCCCGCGTGGAAGCCGGGCTCGGAGTTTGCGCCCGCCCGCGAGGCCACGGCGGCAGAGCGCCGATAGCCTACATGGACAAACTGTAACGGGCGCAGCAGCCGCTGCGCCCGTATGTCCGCACCAGACCTTTTCGGACGGAGCTTTCCGATGTTTCGCAAGATGATGGGCGGCGTCGCAGCCGCCGCCGTACTGATGGCCGCCGGAGCCGGCCACGCTCAGGATTTTTCGGCCGCCCGCCTGAGCGACGGCATCCGCACCATTAGCGACGACAGCTTCCAGGGCCGCTATCCGGGCACGGAGGGCGAGCGCATGACCCTGTCTTGGTTGCAGGCGCAGTATGAGGCCATGGGGCTGCAGCCCGGCGGTCCGAACGGCCAGTGGCTGCAACCGATCGAACTGAAACGCTATACGCCCGCGCGCCCGGCGACGGCCAGCTGGAGCGGCCCTGACGGCCAGTCGCGCCCGCTGACAGTCGGCACCGACATCGTCCTGCGCGCCGTCAGCAACGACGGCAAGGCGGACGTCCAGAATGCGGGCGTGGTCTTCGCCGGCTACGGTATTTCCGCGCCGGAGCGGAACTGGGACGATTACGGCGACCTCGATGTGACGGGCAAGGTGGTCATCGTGGTGGCCGGTGAGCCTGAGGGCGACCTGTTCAACGGGGCCTATGCCACCAACTACCAGTCCGGCGCCTACAAGGCCGATGAGGCCAGGCGGCGCGGCGCTATCGGCGTGATCACCCTGGTCCCGCGCGTCGGGGGCGGCAACGACCGCCGCCGCACGCTGACGCCCGGTGCGGCCGACACCGAATTTTCGGGTGCCATGACGGTCGAGGCCGCGACGGCGCTCGCCCAGGCGGCCGGTGTCGATCTGGCCGCGCTTCTGCCCACGACGGCGGGGGGGCAGTTCAAGGCCGTGGCCCTGCCGGGGGTCAGCCTGACGGTCAGCGCCGAGGAGACGATCGACACCCTGGTCACCCACAATCTGCTGGCCCGCATCGAGGGCAGCGAGCGACCGAACGAGACCATCGTCTATTCCGCCCATTGGGACCATGTGGGGGGTGAGGAACAGCATCCGGGCATGACCGGCGACAACATCTTCAACGGGGCGTGGGACAATGCGTCGGGCACCATCGGGGTGCTGGAAACCGCGCGCCAGTTCAGCCAGGCCCCGCGTCCAAAGCGCAGCATCGTTTTTGCCCATATGGCCGCCGAGGAGATGGGCCTGCTGGGAGCCTATGGCTACACCGCCGATCCGGTCTGGCCGCTGGAGACGACGGTGGCGGACATCAACATCGATATGCTGCCGCTGTCGGCCCCGACGAAGGACCTGGCCATCTTCGGCAAGGGGCAGAACGATCTGGAGGACCGGCTGGAGGTCCTGGCCCAGGCCGAGGGGCGCTATGTCACCGACGACCGCGAGCCGGAGCAGGGGTACTATTACCGCTCCGACCACTTCCCCTTCGCCCGCGCGGGCGTGCCGGCCCTGATGCCGTGGCACGGCGTCGATCTGGACGAAGGCGGCACGGCGGTGGGCCTGCCCGCCTATCAGGCCAAGTTCGGGGCCGACTATCACAAGCCCAGCGACGAATGGTCCGCCGATCTGGACTTCAGCTCGGCGGTCGAGAACCTGACCCTGCTGTACCGCCTGGGCCTGGACCTCGCCAACGGCACCGACTGGCCGACGTGGAAACCGGCCTCGGAGTTCGGGGCCGTGCGCGCGCGGACGGATAGCGCGCGGCAATAAGCATCAGCGCTTCCTGACGAAGACCGTGCCGGCCGAATAGCCCGCACCGAAGCTGCAGATCAGGCCGGTGTCGCCCGCTTCGAAACCGTCGTGGTGGAGGTGGAAGGCGATGATCGAGCCGGCGGAGGAGGTATTGGCATAGTCGTCCAGGATGATGACGTTTTCATGCGGCTCGGGCTCGCGGCCCAGGACCTTGCGGCCGATGAACTGGTTCATGTTGATGTTGGCCTGATGCAGCCACATCCTCTTGAGGGTCGTCGGGTCGATGCCCAGTTCGCCCGCATGATCGACGATCATGTCCGACACCATGGGCACGACGTCCTTGAACACCTTGCGACCCTGCTGGATGAAGAGCTTGTCGGGCGCGCCGATGCCTTCCGGGGCGGCGTTGTTCAGAAAGCCGAAATTGTTGCGGATGTTGTTGGAGAAGCTGGTCTTCAGCCGCGTGCCCAGCACGTCCCAGCCGCCGGGGCCGGCCGTCTCGGAAGACTCCACGATCACGGCGGTGCAGACGTCGCCGAAGATGAAGTGGCTGTCGCGATCCTTGAAGTTCAGATGGGCCGAGCAGACCTCCGGATTGACCATCAGCACGGCCTTGACCGACCCGCCGGTGATGAAGTCCACGGCCGTCTTGATGCCGAAGGTCGCGCTGGAACAGGCGACGTTCATGTCGAAGGCGAAACCCTCGATGCCCAGGGCCTGCTGCACCTCGATGGCCAGGGCCGGATAGGGGCGGGGCATGTTGGACGCGGCGCACAGGACGGCCCCGATCTCCGAAACCGGCTTGCCCCAGGCGGCGATGGCTTCGCGGGCGGCCTTGACCGCCATCTCCGCCATGATCGACAGCTCTTCATTGCCGCGCTCGGGGATATTGGGGGCCATGCGCTCGGGATCGAGCACGCCGGCCTTGTCCAGCACGAAGCGGGATTTGATGCCCGACGCCTTTTCGATGAACTCGACCGATGACGGCGTCAGGGGGGCGACGTCGCCCTCGACGATCTGGGCCGCATGCTCGGCGTTATAGGCGTCGGCATAGGCGTTGTAGGCGCTGACCAGTTCCTCGTTGGAGATCGACTGGTCGGGCGTGAACAGCCCTGTGGCGGGGATGACGGCGTGTGTCATGTTGAAAACTTGGCCCTATCACGCGACGCGCGGCGTCTCGTTGTTTGAGGATCGTTGACCCTCGGGTGGACGGCGCTGGGGGAGAGCGTCGGTTGCTTTTGACGACGCCCTAAATAGGCGCACACGAGGGCTTGGTCGAGAGGGACGGTCAGTCGGTCGCGGCGTGTTGCGCCAGGATGCGTTCGGCGGCCGCCAGATGCAGCCGCTCGACCATTTGCCCATCGACCTGGATGGCTCCACGACCGGCAGCTTCGACTGCGCTGAACGCGGCCACGATGGCGCGGGCCTGGGCGATCTCGGCCTCGCTGGGCGCGAAGGCGGCGTTGGCCCCCTCGATCTGGGACGGGTGGATCAGGCTCTTGCCGTCGAAGCCGTACAGGCGACCCTGGGCACACTCAGCGGCGAAGCCATCCGTGTCGGCGAAGCGGTTGAAGACGCCGTCAATGGCCAGCAGGCCGTGCGCGCGGGCCGTGGCGACCACAAGGGCCAGCCAGGGCTTGAGCGGTTCGCGGTCGGGGGAGGGGCCGGTCCGGAGCATGGTGCCCAGATCATTGGTGCCCAGCATGAGGGCCTCAAGCGAACCACTGCTGGCGGCGATGTCGTTCAGGGCCAGCAGGGCGCGCGGCGTCTCGATCATGGCCCACAGGGCGGTGTCCTCAGGGAGCCGGCTGGCCACGTTACGCAGCGCCGCCGCATCCTCGACCTTGGGAACGACGACCAGGTCAACGGCTGTGTCTGCGAGGGCGGCCAGATCGTCGGCACCCCATTCCGTATCGAGCGCGTTGATGCGGACGCCCAGGCGCGGGCCGAAGCCGCCCGCTCGAACCGCAGCGACGGCTGCGGCCCGCGCCTCGATCTTGGCTTCGGGGGCGACGGCGTCTTCCAGATCGAGGATGGCGACATCGCAGGCCAGGGTGCGCGCCTTCTCTATTGCTCGCGCATTGGAGGCTGGCAGATAAAGGACGCTGCGCGCGGGTCGCATCACACCCGGCCCGTGACCGGCACCAGCGCCCCTGTCATGGCGCGGCTGTCGGGCGAGGCGAGGAAGAGCATGACCCGGGCCAGATCGGCGGGCGCGACCCAGGTCGAGGGATCGGCGTCGGGCATGTCGGCGCGGTTGCGCTGGGTGTCCAGGATGGAGGGCAGGACGGCGTTGACGGTCACGGAGGTGGTCTTCAGCTCCTCGGCCAGGCTTTCGGTCAGGCGATGCACCGCCGCCTTGGACGCCGCATAGGCCCCCATGCCTGCCGCGCTGCGCAGGGCGCCATTGGCCCCGACATTGACGATCCGGCCTTCGTCCGACGCCTTCAGATGGGGCAGGGCGGCGCGGCTGGCGTTCAGGGCGGTGGTCAGGTTCAGGGCGAACATCTTGTCCCAGGCGGGCTTGTCGTCGTCCGTCGTCTGCCAGACGAAGCCGCCGGCGATATTCAGCAGGGCGTCGATACGGCCAAAGCGGGTCATCACGGCCGCGATCGCCTTGTCGGCGGCCGCAGGGTCGGTCAGGTCGACGCCGCCCAGTTCCTGAACCCCCGCGGGAGCGGCATGGCCCATAGCGTGGTCGATGATGGCGACATCCAGCCCGTCGGCCAGGGCCTGTTCGACCACGGCCCGGCCCAGGTCGCCGTGACCTCCGGTGACGATGATGACGCGGTTGCTCATGGTCGGCGCTCCGAAAAAATACAGTCCACTGAGTCCACTCAGTCCACCTGGTAGGGGTCAGCCCGTCGACCGCCCCTCTCTGACGCCAGCGTGGCAGGGTCGAAAGACTATGTCATGAGGCTGCGTCAAATTCGGTCGTCAGGCGGCGAACACCTTGGCCATCAGCCGCTCCAACGCCTCGGCATCGACGACGTCGAAGGCGGCGACCTCCGTGGCGTCCACATCGAAGACAGCGAGCAGTCGGCCCGACGCATCCAGCACCGGCACCACGATCTCGCTGGCCGAGCGGGCGTCGCAGGCGATGTGGCCGGGAAAGGCGTGGACGTCCTCGACAATCTGGGTCTGGCGCGTGGCCGCCGCCGTCCCGCAGACGCCTCGCCCGAAGGCGATGCGCAGACAGCCCAGGGTGCCCTGGTAGGGACCGACCACGAGCTCCTCTGCCTTCGTCTCGTCGACCACATAGAAGCCGGTCCAGAAGAAGACCGGGAAGGCGTCGGACAGCATGGAGGCGACGGTAGCCATGCGCGCCACCCGGTTCGGCTCCCCTTCCAGCACGGCCAGGATCTCGGCCTCGACCTCGGCATAGCGTGCGGCCTTGTCGGCAGGGCGGTCGTCGCGGGCGATGTAGGACATGAGCAGTCTCGGACAGAGCGGGGCGTGGGCTCGCGGATATAGGCCCTGAGGCCCGCCGATGCGAGGTCCGGAGATCGTCAGTAAACCCCGACAATCGAACGTGCATCCAACCGTCCTGGCCGAACGTAGTTCAGGTGGAGCTGGCCGCTGTCCGGTCAGAGGAGGGAAGGATTATGCGACACATCACACTGGCCGCTGTGGCGGCGACCACTCTGCTGGCGATGGCAGGGACGGCCACGGCGCAGGACTGGAGTGGCCCCTACATCGGCCTGTCCGCCGGGGGCGCGGTGGCCGACGATGACGAAGACGAGCGCGTTGTCTTTGACACCAATCTGGACGGCAACTTCAACGACACGGTTCGCACCACGGGCGGCGTGGATGCCTTTGGCCCGACGACGGCCAATCCCGGTGGCTTCTGCAACGGCAAGGCTAGCGCCAACAACTTCGCTGCGGGTTGCACCGACGACGACAACGTCAAAGGCGATTTCGCCGTGCGCGTGGGCTGGGACTTCCAGTCTGGTCCCTGGGTCTATGGCCTCGTGGCCGAGGCGGCGGCGGTGGACGTCGAGGACTTCAACACCGCCTTCAGCATCACGCCCGCCGCCTATCAATTCAATCGCGAGATCGAGGACGTGGTCTATGCGGCCCGTCTGCGCGGCGGCTATGCCTTCGGGCGGACCCTGGCCTATGTCACCGGCGGTGCCGCGTTCGCCAAGGTGACCGACAGCTACTTCACGACCAATGCCGTCAACAGCTTTACGCCGTTGGTCTCCGAGCAGGATGCGACGGGATATCAGGCCGGTTTCGGCGTCGAGACGTGGCTGAACGACCGAATTACCGTCGGAGCCGAGTATCTGTATACCAGTCTCGATGCAGACGAAGGACTGACCGTGCGTACCGGCCCCGGCACCGCACCGCCCACCAATCCATTCCTGATCGTCAATCCGGCCGGTACCGACCAGCGCCGGACCAATGACGAACTGGCCTACCACGGGTTTCGCGTGACGCTGTCCGCGCGGTTCTAGGCTGTGTCAGCCCATTGAGGTGAAGCGGCCCCGGCGCAGCGCGTTCGGGGCCGTTTTCCTAATCGGGCCGGTAGGCGTGGAGGGACTCGAACCCCCAACCAGACCGTTATGAGCGGTCGGCTCTAACCATTGAGCTACACGCCCGCCGTGCGCGTGGCCTAGCAGGGCGGCGGCGGGCTTGCCAAGAGCGGTTTGCAACCGCGGGCCTGTCTGCGAATTCATGCAGATGAACGGCGTCTGTCGCCGTCGCCGTCCCGGCGTTCAGCCGACAGGCGTCACTGTGGCGACACGGTTGATCGACACGGTCATGCCGGATGGATCGTCACTGAGTTACGGAGACCAAGATGAAAACCCTTTCCCGCGCCCTGGTTCTGGGCGGCGTCATGATGGCGTCGGGCCTGATGACCACGACGGCCATGGCCCAGTCGCAGCCGAACGGCGGTGCGCCCCTGACCATCCAGGCCGTGACCGAGCGCCCGTCGCTGAACCTGTCGGCCTATGGCGAGGTCAAGGCCGCGCCGGACATGGCGACCATCAGCTTTGGCGTCGTAACCGAAGCCGCCACCGCCGCCGAGGCGATGCAGCAGAATGCGACCCGCATGACCCAGGTCATGGCCGCCCTGCGCCGCGCAGGCATCAACGAGCGCGACGTCCAGACCAGCGGATTGAACCTGTCGGCCCAGTACGACTACGTTCAGAACGAGCCGCCGAAACTGCGGGGCTATCAGGCCAACAACCGGGTGACGGTGATCATCAACGATCTGTCGAAGGTCGGCACCACCGCCGATGCCGTGGTCGCCGTGGGCGTCAACCAGATCGACGGGATCAGCTTCGGCCTGAAGGATCCGTCGTCGGCCGAGAACGAGGCGCGTCGTCTGGCGGTGCGCAATCTTCAGGCCAAGGCCGCCCTGTATTCCGACGCCCTGGGCACGCCGCTGGGCAGCATCCGCTCGCTGTCTGAAGGCGGCGGCTATGCGCCCCAACCGCCGATGCCGATGTATGCCGCACGCGCCATGTCGATGGACGCCGGAGCCTCGACCCCGGTCGCGGCGGGCGAGCTGACGATCCGCATCGACATCACGGGCGTCTACGACCTGAACCGCTAGGTCAGAGCAGCGGCCCTTCCTCGTCCGTCGCGGACGGGGAGGGGTCGTAGGTCCACTCTCGCGCCACTACCATCAGCAGGGCGACGTTGAAGCCATAGCCGATGATGAACACGGCCAAGGTCGTGACGGAGTCCAGGCCGGCCAGCAACGGCACGAGGCTCCACGGCGCGGTAAGGATGCGGGCGGGCAGGAAGCTGAGGCTGTCGAGCGACAGGCCGAGCGCGCTCAGTCCGATCGGCGTGGCCATCATCACCGCCGCGCCACCCGCCAGCACATAGGCCGCGAACAGCGGCCAGCGTAGTTTGGATAGTAGGTGGATCATCGTCAGTCCTGGGTGACGCCTTGAAGACGACTGGACCGAGACAACGCCCTCGTCAGCCGATGGTCAAGCCGCGCGCTTGATGGCGTTGCCGTCGTCCAGCAACACGACGGAGGGGCTCCACTGGCGGGCCTGTTCCTGGGGCATCTGGCCATAGGTGACCACGATGACCTTGTCGTTCTTCTGGACCAGGCGGGCGGCTGCACCGTTGACGCCGATCACCTTGGACCCGCGCGGAGCCTCGATCGCATAGGTGGTGAAGCGCGCGCCATTTGTGATGTTCAGCACATCGACCTGTTCGTGCGGGAAAATGCCGGCAGCCTCCAGCAGCTCCATATCGATGGCGATGGAGCCTTCGTAGTCCAGATCGGCCTGGGTCACCGTCGCGCGGTGCAGTTTGGCCTTCATCATCGTGACCAGCATGGGAGTGCGGTCCATTCAGACGCGGGGCGATAGGCCCCCGCTCGCAGGCGGCTCATATAGGGGTTTCGATGCGGCTCATCAATGCGCGTGTTGCAGCGCAGCGTAATGGTCGGGTGGCGCAGTTGATTACGGGACCTTCATTTGACCGGGGCGGAGGCCCCCCTATGCTGGCCCAAGGGCCAGTGCCGGTCCGGAACGGGTTTTCGACGACATCATGAAGCAATTCTTCCTGACCATGGGCGGCGTGTTCGCCGGCCTGCTGCTGTTCTTCGTGGTCATTCCGGTCGTCTTCATCAGCATCATCGTCGCCTCCGCCTCGTCCAAGCCGGCGACGCCCGGCAATACGGTCATTGAACTTGACCTGCGCGAGGGCGTGACGGACCAGACGCCGACCAATCCGTTCGCGGCCTTCGGCGGCTCGGGCCTGTCGACGCTGCAGATCGTGGATACCCTGGCCCAGGCCGGGGACGACGCCAAGGTGAAGGGCCTGCTGATCCGCCTGCCCGAGGGGGGGATGACGCCCGCCGCCGCCGACGAAATCCGTCAGGCCATCCGCCGCTTCCGCGCCAAGGGCAAGACGGTGATTGCCCACAGCCAGGGCTTCATGCCCATCGGCACCTCGGTCAGCAGCTATATGGTCGGCGCGTCTGCGGACCAGCTGTGGATGCAGAACACCTCGGCCTTCCAGCTGGCGGGCTTTTCGGCGGACTCCATCTTCCTGGGCCGCGCTTTCGACAAATACGGCGTCGAGCCGCAGTTCGAGCAGCGGCTGGAATACAAGAACGCCGTCAACGAGTTCACCGAGAGCGACTTCACGCCCGCGCACCGCGAGGCGATGTCGGCCTGGATGACGTCCATCTATACGACGTCGCTGGCCAATGCGGCCCAGGATCGCAAGCAGACGCCGCAGGCCCTGCGCACCGTGATCGAGGCCGGGCCCTATTCCTCGGCCCAGGCGCTGCAGAACCGCCTGATCGACAAGATCGGCCAGGTCGAGGAGGCCGAGGCCGAGATCAAGCGTCTGGCCGGTAGCGGCTCCGAGCTGATTGAGTTTTCCGACTATGCCTCGTCCAAGGGCGAGCGCACCGGCTCGGGCAGTTCGGCCATCGCCATCGTGGGTGGCGAGGGCGCGATCATGACGGGCACGGGCAGCGGCGGTTTCGGTGGTGGCTCGCAGATCAGTTCCGACGACACGGCCGAGGCCATCTATCAGGCGATCGAGGACAAGAGCGTCAAGGCCATCGTCTTCCGCGTCTCCTCGCCGGGTGGCTCGCCTGATGCTTCGGAGCAGATCCTGGCGGCTGTGCGCGCGGCCAAGGCGGCGGGCAAGCCGGTGGTGGTGTCGATGGGCGACTATGCGGCGTCCGGCGGCTACTGGATCAGTTCGGAGGCCAGCTGGATCGTGGCCCAGCCCTCGACCCTGACCGGCTCCATCGGCGTGTTCGGCGGCAAGTTCGTGCTGGCCGATGCGCTGGGCCGGTTCGGCGTGGACATGCGCGGCCTGTCGGTCGGCGGGGACTATGCCAGCGCCTTTTCGCCCTCGCAGCCGTTCACGCCCGAGCAGCGTACGGCCTTCGCGGCCCAGATCGACCGGACATACGATGAGTTCATCACCCGCGTGGCCACGGGGCGCAAACTGTCGCCCGACCGGGTGCGCCAGATCGCTCGGGGCCGGGTCTGGACCGGGGCGCAGGCTCAGGGACTGGGCCTGGTCGATCAGCTTGGCGGTCTGACGGAAGCCGTGGCCAAGGCACGCGAACTGGCCCGGATCCCGGCCGGCGATTCGGTCCGCTTCAAACGCTACCCGACGCCGCAGTCGCCGTTCGAGGCCCTGTCGGAAGCGTTCGGCGTGTCCAGCGAGGCGGCCAGGGTTCTGGTCGGTATCGGCGGCGTCATGAACGACCCGCAGGCCGAGGCCCTGGTGCGCCGGGTGCAGGCCGATCGGGCGCGGGCGTCGGGGGCGACGGTCCTGGCCGATCAGCCGTACTGAGACGAAACGACGCCCTGCACCGACCTGTGATGTGTCGGTCATTGACGGTTCATGTCGATGGACCGACATTGCGGCCAAGGCGTTGTTCGCAGCGCCCAGCAAAGGTGAAGACATGAGCCCGTCCGACCGCATCGCCCTCGGCCCGCAAGGCCGCCGTCCCTCCGGCAACCTGTTCGCGCCGGTGGTGTGGCTGGGTGGCGTGATCGCGACCATGGTGGCCATGGCCGTCGGGGCCGTGCTGGCCGTCTTCGCCGCCGCGGCGGTCGCTGTGTTCGCCGTGTTCGCCGCCGTGCTGGTCTTCTTCGCGGGACTGGCCCTTAGGGCGCGTCGCCGGATGACGGTGCGCAACCGCCGCGCCGAGGACGGTGTCATCGAGGCCCGCAAGGTCGATGGGGCCTGGGTCGCCTATGGCTGGGAGCGGACGGGCCGCTAGAGACGTTCAGGGAGGATCATGTTGATCGTCCGCGACGTTCCGTCCCCGAATTTCGATGCCCGGCGCGGCCCGCCGGACATGCTGGTGCTCCACTATACCGGTATGCAGACCGCCGAGGCCGCGATCACACGCTTGTGCGACCCCGAGGCCAAGGTGTCGGCCCACTATGTCGTCCACGAGGACGGCTCCATCCTGAAACTGGTCCCCGAGGAACGGCGGGCCTGGCACGCGGGGCGGGGCGTGTGGCTGGGCGAGACCGACTGTAATGCCGCCTCCATCGGCATCGAGATCGTCAATCCGGGCCATGAGTTCGGCTATCGCGACTTCCCCGAGGTTCAGGTCGATGCGGTGATCAGCCTGATCGCGGACATCCGCACGCGCTGGACCATTTCCGACAACCGCATCATCGCCCACTCCGACCTGGCGCCTGAGCGCAAGCAGGACCCGGGCGAGCGGTTTCCGTGGAAGCGACTGGCCGGTGCTGGCCACGGCCTGTGGTTCGAACCGGCGCAGGAGCGGGTCGCGGCGCTGGGCGTGCCGCTGAAGGTCGGGGACGAGGGGCTGGGCGTCATCGTCCTGCGCGCCGGCCTGCACCGCCTGGGCTATGGCTTGGCTCCCGGTGGTGACTATGACGAGGCGACCCGGCTGACCGTCGAAGCCTTCCAGCGCCACTGGCGACCGGCGCAGGTGGACGGCGTGGCGGACGGCGAGACGCGGGCAACGCTGATGGGGGTGCTGCAACTGGCGACGGCGGAGAGCACGACCGGGGTGCTGAACTAGCGGGACGGCCGTGAGTGCGGGCTTCCCTAACACTCGGCCAATGTCCGCTTTCAGTGTTGATGTCGGCGACCGCTCTCGACCCATAGCGGGCCTGCCCGCAGCGATAATCAAAAACTTAAGTTCAGCCTTTTGGCTCGTTTACCCGCCGACTCGCCGCAGTCTGGTCAAGTCTGGCCTGTCCGCAAGATCCAGAAACTCGGAGATACCGGTGAACCTCAATATAGGGGTCCGTGGAAAGCTGCCGTCGCAAATGCTGTCGGCGGTTCCTTGATAGCCGGCAAAATCAGTGAAAGCGGTTTCAACCGGCAAGGCGCTTACAAGTTCTCCGTCTCGTCGGTAGTTCAGGTTGGCTACTATCCGGTGCCTATGCGCCGAGCATTCGATCTCAATCACTTGCGATGTCGCGTCGAACTGCATTGTGTCAGGCAATTGTTCGGGCAATCCGGCGGGGCTTCGCTGCAGCAACAATGTCTCTGCAAAGATCCTGTCAGGATTAATGCTCGACTTTTGGATATCGATAACCCCAAGACGCCCACCGCCACCGAGATCGAGCAATACACCGTCAAACTGCCTGCGTGATCCGGGCGTAAACTCACTGCTCATTCCCGTTTGAGGCTGCTCACGAGCGGGAGCGCCATTCGAGCAAGCGCCTGCTATGGCTGTGGTCAGAAGTAAAACAACCAACCTAGCCTTTATCATGATCGGTCCTTCATCATCCCGGCTCACCTTGCCCGGCCGAACAGACCACAGATCACCTCGGCAATATAGGTCCGCTTACCACCCGTGGCGGACCCTCGCGAAGTCCGTTGAGCCGGCGTTGACCTGCGCGTCGCAAAAGCGCACCTAGCGGCTGTCAGACGGTCGGGCGGTCGCGGCGGGGGTTTCGGCCTCGGTCGAGGAAAGTCCGGGCTCCACGGTGAAAAGGCGGCGGGTAACGCCCGCCCGGGGTGACCCGAGGGATAGCGCCACAGAAAGCAAACCTCCGGACCTGCGGGACCGGTAAGGGTGAAAGGGTGGGGTAAGAGCCCACCGCGTCTCTGGTAACAGCGACGGCAAGGCAAGCCCCGCCTGGAGCAAGACCGAATAGGGACGTCGCGCAAGTTCGCTTGCAGGGCTCACCGCCCCGGACGTCCGGGTAGGTCGCGAGAACCGTCCAGCGATGGGCGGTCCAGATGAATGATCGTCGCTGCATCTCGGTGCGGAACAGAACCCGGCTTACAGGCCGTCTGACATTCTTTCTTTCAAGAGGAAGGGCGCTAACGCTCGGCTCGCGGAGCCTCGCTGCTTGAGCGCTTTTTTCCAAGGGGAAGAGCGCTAACGTTCGGCTCGCGGAGCCTCGCTGCTTGAGCGTAAATGCGGCGAGCGCACCGCGTTCGCGCGTTAACGCCTGTGTCAGCATCGCGGCGCGATAATAGTCCACAGCCTGTCTATACTTTGCGTGTTCCTTGTATGTTCACGGCCTTACTGCCATTGCGAGCCCAATTGAGGTTAATCCTCGTCAACTAATCCCATTGAGACCCATTCAATCCCATGCTATCCCATCTGCATCGAGTGGGGTGAGGCGTGCGCCGAACGGCGTCAATCGGATCAGAGGGGCGGGCCGAAGGGCCCGAGTTGGGGCGGTCGTGTTTCTCGGAACCTATGAGAAACAGTTGGACGGAAAGCGGCGCCTGCTGATCCCGCAGGAGTTCCGCACCGCCGACAACGGAGCCCAGAACGGCGTCTTCTGCTTCTTCTCCATCGCCTCGGATTGTCTGGAGGCCGGCGGCGACCGGCTGATGGCCGAATATGTCGCCCGCATCGAGGCCCTGCCGTTCGGCAGCGACGAACGCACCGCCATGGAAGAGGCCTTCTATGCCGCCCAGCGCCCGCTGTCCTATGACAGCGGTGGCCGGATCACCCTGCCCGAAGGTCTGTGCCAGGAGGCCGGGCTGGGCGAGGACGTCGTCATCGCGGGCATGGGGCCGCGCTTCCAGATCTGGGATCGCAAGGCGTGGAACGCCCGCCGCGCCGCCAGCCGCGCCCTGGCCCGCAAGGTCATGAACGGCGAGACGACGCGCGCCGTTGGGGAGGGTGCATGACGACCGCGCCCCACGCCCCGGTCCTGCTGGACGAAGTGATCGAAGCCCTCGCGCCCCGAGCCGGCGATGTGATCATCGATGCGACCTTCGGGGCCGGTGGCTATACCCGCGCCATTCTGGCGACCGGCGCGACCGTGATCGCCCTGGACCGCGACCCGACGGTCCAGCCGCATGCCGACGCCGTGGCCAACGACTATCCCGGCAAGTTCCAGCTGGTCCGCACGCCGTTTTCAGGCCTGGCCGAGGCCTTTGCCGGGACGGGCGAGGCGCGTCTGGACGGCGTTGTGTTCGATATCGGCGTCTCGTCCATGCAGCTGGATCAGGCCGAGCGCGGCTTTTCCTTCATGCGCGACGGGCCGTTGGACATGCGTATGTCGGATGAGGGCGAGACCGCCGCCGACATCGTCAATACCTGGGACCACGGGCCGATGGCCCATATCTTCAAACTGTATGGCGACGAGCGTCAATCGGGACGGGTCGCCACGGCCATCCTGCGTCGCCGGGTGGAGAAGCCGTTCGAGCGCACGTTGGATCTGGCCGCCGTGGTCGAAAAGGCCCTGGGCGGGCGTCGCGGAGCGGCCATCCATCCGGCGACGCGCGTGTTCCAGGCCCTGCGGATCGCGGTCAATGACGAGCTGGGCGAGTTGCGCGCCGGGCTGGAGGCGGCCGAGGCGACGCTGGCCCCCGGTGGCCGTCTGGCCGTCGTGACCTTCCACTCGCTGGAGGACCGGATCGTCAAGGCTTTCCTGACCGAGCGGACCGGCAATGCGCCGGGCGGTTCGCGTCATACGCCGGTGGCCATCGACACCCGCAAGCCCAGCTTCACCCTGGCGTTCAAGGGCGCGCGCGAGGCGGGCGAGGCCGAACTGGCCGCCAATCCGCGTGCCCGGTCGGCCAAGCTGCGGGCGGCGGTACGGACCGACGCCGCGCCGTGGGGGAGGGTGGCCGCATGACTGTGCCCGCCGTCGTTCAACGCGTCTTCGCCTGGAAGGTCCGGGGTATCCGCTGGGTCGAGATCATCGGCGTCATTCTGGTCGCCCTGATGGTCCTGTCCGTCTATGTCGCCAAGGCGGCGGCGGCGCGTCAGAGCAGCGAGATCGCCGACATGGAACGCCAGATCGCGACCAACGGCGAGCGGGTCCGTCTGCTGAGTGCCGAGGTGGCGCGTCTGGAACAGCCGGCGCGTCTGGAGGCTTTGTCGCGCGAGGCGGGTCTGGGTCCTGTCGATGTGCATCGCCAGGCCACCGAACAGGGCCTGCCCCTGATCGCGCCGGAGCCTGATCCTCGCCCGGTGGTCATCGCCCCGCCGCCCGCCGGTCCCGCGCCGGTCGCGGAAGAGCAGGCGGCGGTGCCGGAAGCGCCTGCGGAGGCTGCGCAATGAGCGTGCACGATCCGCATCATCAGGCCTGGACTCGCCCGGCCCCGGGTGTGTCAAAGCTGGGCGAGCTGTCGCGCAAGCTGCCGTCCTGGCGCTGGCTGGGCGAGGCCATGTGGTGGGTCGAGCATGCCTTTGGCCGGGCGCGGGCCGATGCGCGGCCCGAAGAGGACACGCGGGTTCGCATCCTGCTGATCCGCTGGCTGTTCGCGGGTGTTTTCTTCTGTCTGGCGCTGGGTGCGGCCAAGGCGGCGCTGTGGGGGCCGCAGGTGGGGGTGGGCAGCGCGTCGCATCCCAACGCAACGATGCGGGCCGACATCGTCGATCGCAACGGGGCCCTGCTGGCCGCCAACATCACCCACTACGGTCTCTATATCGATCCGTCGGAGGTCTGGGATCGCCCGGCCACGATTGCCGCCATCAAGAGGGCTGTGCCCCGCATCCGCATGAGTCGCCTGACCCGCGCCGTGAACGGCGATCGTCGGGTGCTGGCCCTGGCCCGTCTGACGCCGGCCGAGCGCGCCCGCGTGCACGATCTGGCCCTGGGCGGCCTGACGTTCGAGCCGGAGGATGTCCGCGTCTATCCGCTGGGCCAGTCCGCCCGCCACGTCGTCGGCAGCGTCGAGGAGGGCGGCGAGGCCGGCCTGTCCGGCGTCGAGAAGGCGTTCGATGCCGAGGTTCGCGCCGCCGGAGCGCGCGGCGAAGTCTTCCAGACCTCCATCGACCTGCGCGTCCAGGGCGTGCTGGAGAATGAGCTGGCCGCCATGGCTATGGAAACCCAGGCCAAGGGCGCGGTCGGCATCATCACCGACGTCCAGACGGGCGAGGTTCTAGGCATGGCCAGCTGGCCGGGCACCAACTCGCGCAATCTGGCGGCCAATGCGACCTATGAGATGGGGTCGGTGTTCAAGACCTTCACCGTGGCCGCCGCCATCGATACGGGCCGGGCCGACATGAACACCATGATCGATGCGTCGGAAGCGCTCCAGATCGGCAACCGTCGCATCAAGGACTTTCACGCCCAGAACAAGGTGATGTCGCTGGAGGAGGTCTACCTCCACTCGTCCAATATCGGCACCTCGCGCCTGGCGACCGAGATGGGGCCGGCGGTCATGCGCGACTATTTCCAGCGCTTCGGCCTTCTGTCGCAGGCTCCATTCGAGATCGGGTCGGAAACGCCCATCGTGCCGCGCGAATGGTCGGACTCGACCCTGGCGTCGCTGTCGTTCGGTTACGGCGTCTCGATCACGCCGCTACAGATGGCGGCGGCCATGCAGGCGATGACCAACGGCGGGCGCTATATTCCCCTGACCCTGCGCAAGGGCGGTCGGCCGGACGCGCCGGTGCGCCAGATCATTTCGCCCGAGACGTCCTTGACCATGCTGGATCTGATGCGGCGCAATGTCGTCAACGGCTCCGGCACGCGCGCCGATGCGCCGGGCCTGCGGGTCGGGGGCAAGACGGGCTCGGCCAACAAGTCGGTCAATGGCCGCTATTCGACCGCCCACGCCATCGGCACCTTTGCCGCCGTGTTCCCGGCCGACGGGCCGGTCAATGCGCGGCGGTATCAGATCCTGGTCCTGATGGACGAGCCTCAGACCTATCCGCGCACAGGAGGCTTCGTCGCGGCACCGGCCGTGGGCCGGATCGCCGACCGGATCGCGCCCTTCCTGGGCGTCCAGCGCCGGGCCGACGTCTGGCGCACGGCCACCGGGGAGCGCGTGCCGACCTATGAGGACGTCGAGGGGGACGGGCGATGAGCGTCCAGCCGCCGGTCCGCCTGTCCGACCTGCTGCGCCGCGACGTGGCCAGCGACCCGATGATCACGGGCGTCACTTCCGACAGCCGCAAGGTCGCGCCCGGCACCCTGTTCGTGGCACTGCCGGGCAGTGCCGCCGACGGCCGCGCCTTCATTCCCCAGGCCCTGTCGCAGGGGGCGGCGGCCGTTCTGGCCCCGGCAGATACCGACACGGCGATCGCGCCAGTGCTGGTCACCTCCGGCGATGTGCGCCGGGCCTATGCCATCGCAGCCCGCAGCTTCTATGGGGCCCAGCCCGCGACCTGCGTCGCCGTGACCGGGACCAACGGCAAGACTTCGGTCGCCGCCTTCTGCCGCCAGATCTGGGCGGCGCTGGGCCTGACCTCGGCGAGCATGGGCACCCTTGGGGTTTTGAAACAGTCCGGTAACGTTAATCAGGCCTTGACGGGGCCGGGCCTGACCAGCCCCGACGCCGCCGATGCTGCCCGACTTCTGGCCGATCTGGCCGAGGGCGGCGTGACCCATCTGGCGCTGGAGGCGTCGTCGCACGGCATCGACCAGCGGCGTCTGGACGGGGTGACGCTGAAGGCGGCCGGCTTCACCAACCTGACCCAGGATCATCTGGACTATCACGGCGATATGGCCGCCTATCGCGACGCCAAGCTGCGGCTGTTCGAGACCCTGCTGCCGCGGGGGCGGACGGCGGTGCTGAACGCCGATTCCGACGCCTATTCCCAGTTCGCCTCGGCCAGCATCATGTCGGGCCTGGGCGTGATGGCTGTGGGTGAGCGTGGGCGGGATCTGACCCTGCTGGGCCGCAAGGCCGTGCCGGAGGGCCAGCGGCTGTCACTGGATGTGCGGGGCAGCCTGCATGAGGTGCTGCTGCCGCTGGCGGGAGCGTTTCAGGCGTCGAACGCCCTGGTCGCGGCGGGGCTGTGCATCGCGGGCGGCGAAAGCCCTGAGCGCGTCCTGGCGGCGATGGAGAAGATCGAGGGCGCGCAGGGGCGGCTGGAGCGCATCCCGGGCGGAAGCGGGAAGGGTGAAGTCTATGTCGACTATGCCCATACGCCCGATGGGCTGGAGACGGTGCTGTCGGCTCTGCGGCCGCATGCGACAGGACGGCTGATCGTCGTGTTCGGCGCGGGCGGCGACCGGGATCGGGCGAAGCGCCCTCTGATGGGCGAGATCGCGGGTCGGCTGGCCGATGTCGCCATCGTCACGGATGACAATCCGCGCGGTGAAGACCCTGCCATTATCCGGCGGGCGGTGCGGGAAGGCTGTCCGGACGCGCAAGAGATCGGCGACCGCCGCGAAGCCATCCACCACGCCATCCACATGATGCGCGACGGGGATGTGGTGGTCATCGCCGGAAAAGGGCATGAGCAGGGCCAGATCGTCGGCGGGGTGACCCACCCCTTCGACGACGCGACCGTCGCCGCCGAAGCCCTGAACGCCCATGCCTGCTAAGCCTGCGCCCGCCAAACCTGTCCTGTGGACCTCTGAACAGATCGAAGCGGCCACGGGCGGACGCCTCTCCGGCCCGCCTTTCGCGGTCACGGGCCTGACCTACAACAGCCGCGAGATCGTGCCGGGCGACCTGTTTCTGGCTCTGAAGGGCGCGCGGGACGGGCACGCGTTCGCCGCTTCGGCCTTTGCGGCAGGAGCGGCCGGGGCGCTGACGGAGCATGGCGTCGAGGGCGGGCCGTCCATCGTCACCACCGATACGCTGAAGGCGCTGGAAGCCTTGGGTATCACCGCCCGCGACCGGGCCGCACGACGCGGGGCCGTCACCGGCAGTGTCGGCAAGACCAGCGTGACCCAGGCGATCAAGGCCGGGCTGGATCTGGCCGGCTCGTCCCACGGGTCGATCAAGAGCTACAACAACCACATCGGTGTGCCTTTGACCCTGGCGCGGATGCCACAGGGGACGGACAGGGCCGTGTTCGAGATCGGCATGAATGCGCCGGGCGAGATCGCACCCTTGTCGCGCATGGTCGCGCCCCATGCCGCCTGTGTGACCACTGTCGGGCCGGTCCATATCGAGGCCTTTGCCGATGGCGAGGCCGGTGTGGCGGCGGAGAAGGCGTCGATCTTCGAAGGCCTGCTGCCCGGCGGCGCGGCGGTGCTGAACGGGGATGTGGCGCAGGCGGCTGTGCTGGAAGCGGCGGCGCGGGCGCAAGGGGCGCAGGTCCTGCGCTTCGGCACCGGGGCCGCCCACGAAGCGCGGCTGATCGGGTTCACGCCGGACGCTGAGGGGGCGACCGTGCGGGCCGAACTGCACGGCAAGGCGCTGGAGTATCGCCTCGCGCAATCGGGCCATCACTGGGGCCTGAACAGCCTGTGTGTCATCCTGATGCTGGAGGCGCTGGACGTGCCGCTGGAGACGGCGCTGGCGGCCCTGGCCGGGTTTGCGCCCCTGGCCGGGCGGGGGCAGACCATACAGGTGGCGGCGCCCGGCGGGGCCTTCACCCTGATCGACGAAAGCTACAATGCCAATCCGCTGTCGATGGCCGCGGGGTTCCGCAGCCTGGGCGTCAGGCCGGTGGGGCCGGGCGGTCGGCGCGTGGTCGTCCTGACCGACATGCTGGAACTGGGCGACCAGTCGCGGGCGCTGCATCAGGGCCTGGCCGGTCCGATCGAGGCGGCGGGGCTGGACATGGTCCACGCTGCCGGGCCGGAGATGAAGGCACTGTACGACATTCTGCCGGACTCGCGGCGGGGCCTGTGGCGCGAGACGGCGGCCGAGCTGGCGGCCGAGGCCATGGTGCTGGCCGGGTCCGGCGACGTGGTCATGGTCAAGGGCTCGAACGGATCGAAGGCGTCGATGGTCGCCAAGGCCCTGGCGGCCTTGGGCAGCGAACCGCCCCTCAAGCAGCGAGCGTCCGCGACGCGAGCGATAGGGGCAAAGGAAGTCTGATGTTCTATCTGCTGTATCTGCAGTTCTCCGATGTGGCGCAGGACTATCCCCTGCTGAACCTGGTCCAGTACCAGACAGTGCGCGTGGCGCTGGCGATGGCGACGGCCATGATCGTGTCGGTGGCCATGGGCAGTCGGTTCATCAACTGGATCCGCGCCAAACAGGGCCGGGGCCAGCCGATCCGCGACGACGGCCCGGTCTCGCACCTGTCCAAGGTCGGCACCCCCACCATGGGCGGTCTGATGATCCTGGCGGGCATCGCGGTGGCAGTCCTGCTGTGGGGCGACCTGACCAATCCCTACATCTGGATCGTCAGCTTCGTGACGGCGGCCTTCGGCGTGCTGGGCTTCATCGACGACTATGCCAAGGTAACCAAACAGACCTCGGCGGGCCTGACCTCCAAGCAAAAACTGGCGGCCCAGGTCGTGGTGTCCGTGATTGCGGGCATCCTGACCGTGCTGTGGATGACGGCGTCGCCGACCTCGCCGGGGCTGGAGACCTCGATCGCCTTTCCGTTCTTCAAGGCCGTGCTGCTGAATATCGGCTGGTTCTATGTGGCGTTCGCGGCCTTCACCATCGTGGGCTTTTCCAATGCGGTGAACCTGACCGACGGTCTCGATGGCCTGGCCATCGTGCCGGTCATGATGGCGGCGGCAGCCTTCGGCATCATCAGCTATCTGGTCGGCAACTTCATCTTCTCGGGCTATCTGGGTGTCCACCATGTGCCGGGCTCGGGCGAGCTGGCCATCTTCTGCGCGGCCATCATCGGCGGGGGCACGGGCTTCCTCTGGTACAATGCGCCGCCGGCCAAGATCTTCATGGGCGACACCGGCTCGCTGGCCCTGGGCGGCGCGCTGGGGGCCATCGCCGTGGCGACCAAGCACGAACTGGTGCTGGGTATCGTCGGCGGCCTGTTCGTCATCGAGGCCGCTTCGGTCATGATCCAGGTCGCCTATTTCAAGGCGACCGGAAAACGCATCTTCCTGATGGCGCCGATCCACCATCATTTCGAAAAGATGGGCTGGCCGGAATCGACGGTGGTCATCCGCTTCTGGATCGTCGCCGCCATGCTGGCCCTCGCCGGCCTGGCGACGTTGAAGCTGCGCTAGGATGATCCCTGTTCCCGGCTTCGAGGGGCGGCGCATCGCGGTCTTCGGCCTGGGACGGTCGGGGCTGACGGCGGCGCGCGCCTTGAAGGCCGGCGGGGCCTTGCCGGTGCTGTGGGACGACAGCGTCTCCAGCCGCATGCAGGCCGAGGCCGAAGGCTTTGTGGTCGAGGATCTGACGGTCGCCGACTGGTCGGGCTTTTCGGCTCTGGTCCTGTCGCCCGGCGCGCCACTGACGCATCCCAAGCCGCACTGGACGGTGGACAAGGCGCATGAGGCCGGCATCGAGATCATCGGCGACATCGAGTTGTTCGCGCGGGCACTGGCGGCCTTGCCGGAGGGACAGCGCCCCCGCGTCGTCGCCATCACCGGCACCAACGGCAAGTCCACGACCACGGCCCTGATCGGCTGGGTGCTGAAACAGGCCGGGCTGACGGTCCATGTCGGCGGCAACATCGGCATCGGCGTGCTGGCCCTTCCCGAGCCGACGCCTGAGGCGGTCTATGTGATCGAGGTGTCGAGCTATCAGCTGGACCTGACCACCACCTTCGCGCCGGACGTGGCGATCCTGACGAATATCTCGCCGGACCATTTGGATCGGCATGGCGGGATGGAGGAGTATGTCGCGGCGAAGGCGCGGCTGTTCCAAGCGCAGGGGCCGGCAGCGCTTGCGCTGGTTGGGACAGATGAGGAATGGGGTCTCGCCGTCGAGAGCAAGCTGGCGGTCCAGGGGCTGAGAACGACTCGGGTCAGCAGCGCGAGTCACTCAGTGCGCTCGGAAGAGATCGTGGTTTCAAATGGCGCACTGGCCGTGCCGGGTCAGGATGAAATTGCCCTGACGCAAGCCCGGTCTCTCCCCGGCCGCCATAACGCCCAGAACGCTGCCTTCGCCTACGCAGCCTCTCTGGCGCTCGGCGTCTCGCACGACGCCGCCGTCGAGGGCCTGCTCTCCTTCCCTGGCCTGGCCCACCGCATGGAGACCGTCGGCACGCTCGGTCGCGTGCGCTTCGTCAACGACTCCAAGGCCACCAATGCCGATGCGGCGCGGCAGGCGCTGACCAGCTATGATCGCAGTTTCTGGATCGCGGGCGGGCGGGCCAAGGCGGGGGGGATCGACGATCTGGAGGATCTGTTTCCGCGCGTGGTCGAAGCCTTCCTGATCGGCGAGGCGGCGGGGCCGTTCGCGGCCCGGCTGGGGGATGCCCCGCACCGGATCAGCGGCGATATGGCCACGGCGGTGCAGCAAGCCTATGAGGCCGCTGCCGCCACGGGGCGCGAAGAGGTGGTGTTACTCAGCCCCGCGGCCGCCAGTTTCGATCAGTATCCCGACTTCGAGGTGCGCGGCGAGGCGTTTCGCGCCGCCGTCCTGGCCCTCGGCGCAACCCCCCTGGCCCCGTCATGACCGAAGCCTATAGCCCCGCGTTTTCGCGCAATGACAAGGGACCGGTGGCCAACTGGTTCTGGACGGTAGACCGGGGGCTGCTGGCCGCGGCCCTGACGCTGATGGGGATGGGCGTCGCGCTCAGCTTCGCCTCCAGCCCCGCCGCCATCCTGGCCGACCAGTCGATCACCGACCCCTTCCACTACAGCTGGCGGATGATGGTGTTCAGCTGTGCCGGGCTGATCATGCTGCTGGGAACGTCCTTCTTCTCGCCGCGCGGGGTGCGCCGCATCGCCCTGGCCGCGTTGCTGTGTGCCATCGTGACCATGATGCTGCTGCCCTTAATCGGCGATGAGGTGAAGGGCGCGGCTCGGTGGATCAATCTGGGTCCGTTCAGCCTGCAACCCTCAGAGTTCGCCAAGCCGGGCCTGATCGTCTTCTCCGCCTGGATGTTCGCGGAAGGCCAGAAAGGCGAGGGCGTGCCCGGCGTCAGCATCGCGTTCGGTGTGTGGGGCCTGACGGTCGCCCTGTTGCTGATCCAGCCGGACATCGGCCAGACGCTGCTGATCACCACCACCTTCATGGCGGTCTTCTTCATGGCCGGGGTGCCGCTGAAATGGGTGGCGGCGCTGGCGGCGGCGGGAGCGGCTGGGGTCGTGGGCCTTTATTTCAGCTTCAGCCACATGCGCGATCGCCTGAGCCGCTTCGGCTCGGACGACGCCAATGCCACCTATCAGATCGACCGCGCGTCAGAGGCCATCCGTGCCGGTGGCCTGGTCGGACGCGGTGTGGGCGAGGGGGTGATGAAGCGCTCGGTGCCCGACCTGCACACCGACTTCATCTATTCCGTCGGGGCCGAGGAGTTCGGCCTGGTGCTGAGCCTGATCATGATCGGCCTGTTCGCCTTCATCGTCCTGCGCGGCATGCAAAAGGCGATGCGGCTGCGCGACCCGTTCGAACAGACGGCGGCGGCGGGGCTGTTCATCCTGATCGGGCTGCAGGCCTGCATCAATGTGGCGGTGAATCTGCGGATGATCCCGACCAAGGGGATGACCCTGCCGTTCATCAGCTATGGCGGCTCGTCCATGGTGGCCATGGGCCTGACCATGGGGCTGGCCCTGGCCCTGACCCGCAAGCGGCCGGGTGCCTATGAGCCGGGGACCAGCCTGCCGCGACGGCGTATCCTGGGCTAGTAGGCATCCATGACTTCAAAACTCTGCGTCGTCGCCGCCGGTGGGACCGGTGGGCATATGTTCCCGGCCGAGGCCCTGTCGCGCGAGCTGGCCGGGCGCGGCTGGCGGATCGTGCTGGCCACGGATCGCCGGGGAGAGGCCTATGCCCAGAACTTTCCGGCCGAGGAGCGGATCGCGCTGGATGCCGCCACCGGGCGCGGGCCGATCGGCATGGCCAAGGCGGGCCTGGCGATCACGCGCGGTGTGGTTCAAGCACGCTCGGCGCTGAAGCGGTTGGATGCGGCGGTCGTGGTCGGCTTTGGCGGCTACCCTTCCGCCCCCGCCCTGCTGGCGGCGCTCAGCCAGGGTCGGCCGACGCTGTTGCATGAACAGAATGCCGTGCTGGGCCGCACCAACCGCTGGCTCAGCCCCTATGTCGGGGCCGTGGCGTCATCCTTTCCGAACCTGCAGAAGGTGCCGCAGGGCGTCGGCGCGCGGGTCACCCTGGTCGGCAATCCGGTGCGGGCCGACATCCGGGCGCTGGGCGAGCGGGCGTTTGTGGCCCCGACCGGCGACGGTCCGATCCATGTGCTGGTCACCGGCGGCAGCCAGGGCTCGCGCATCCTGTCCGACACCGTGCCACAGGCGCTGGCGGCCTTGCCCGACACCTTGCGCACACGCCTGCGGGTGCAACAGCAGTCGCGGCCCGAGACGCTGGAGGCCGCTCGCGCCGTCTATGCCCAGGCAGGGATCACGGCCGAGATCGCGCCCTTCTTTTCCGACATGGCCCGGCGTCTGTCGCAGGCGCATCTCGTGATCGGCCGGGCCGGGGCCTCGACCTGTTCGGAGCTGGCGGCGGCGGGTCTGCCCTCCCTGTTGATCCCGCTCAAGATCGCCATGGACGACCACCAGCGGTTCAATGCCCTCAGCCTGGTTCAGGCGGGTGGCGCAGAGATGGTGTTGGAAGACGAGGTGACGGTCGATCGCCTGACGGCGTCGCTGGATGCAATGCTTTCGGCCCCCGCGCGTCTGTCGGCCATGAGCGCGGGCGCGCGTTCGGCGGCCCTGCCGGACGCGACCTCGGACCTGGCCGACATGGTCGAGGCGGTGGCGATCTGAAGGCTGGCCTTCGCCTCGCCACCGTGACGCGCTAAAGGTCGCCCATGCCGACCTTTATCCAGGACATGACCCGCGAGGTCTTCCGCCTCTGGCGCGAGTTCTACTGGCTGCCCGAGTGGGTGGTGATCTCCGTCATCGTCGGCGTCTTCGTCTTCATCGGCTGGGCCGCCAATCAGGTGGTGTTCGGCCTGCTGAAATGGGTGGTGCGCAAGAAGGACGTCTTCTGGCGGGGCATGGTCGGGCGCGCCCGGCTGAAGGTGCGGATCGCGGTGATGATCATCGCCATCGGTCTGGGCGTCACCGTCTCGCCGATGGACCCGGAACCGTCGCTGCTGATCCGGCAGGCCCTGCTGTTCGGCTTCATCCTGGTGTGCGGCTGGATGCTGGCGGGGGCCGTGGACATGGGGGCCGTCGTCCACCTGCGGAAGTTCAACATGGACGCCGAGGACAATCTCAGTGCCCGCAAGCATGTGACCCAGACCCGCATCCTGCAAAGGGTGTCGGCCCTGCTGATCGGCCTGATCACCCTGGGGCTGGCGCTCCTGACCATTCCGGGGGTGCGCCAGTGGGGGCTGTCGCTGCTGGCCTCGGCAGGCGTCGTCGGCATCGTGGCCGGCCTGGCGCTGCAGCCCTTCCTGACCAATCTGATCGCCGGCATCCAGATCGCCACGGCCCAGCCGATCCGCCTGGACGACGCCGTCATCGTTGAGGGCGAATGGGGCCGGGTGGAGGAGATCACCTCGACCTATGTGGTGGTCAAGCTGTGGGACTGGCGCAGGATGATCCTGCCGCTGACCTATTTCATCCAGAAGCCGTTCCAGAACTGGACACGCGACAACGCCAGCCTGATCGGCACGGCCTTCCTGTATGTCGATTATGAAGCCCCCATCGACCGGCTGCGCATGAAGCTGGAAGAGATCGCCCATGCCTCGCCCCTGTGGGACGGCGATGTGGTCTCGCTGCAGGTGACCGAGGTGACCGAGCGCACGGTCCAAGTCCGCTGTCTGACCAGCGCTCGCAACGCCTCCATCGCCTTCGACCTTCGTTGCGAGGTGCGCGAGAAGATGCTGGCCTTCATGCGCGATGAGTTGCCGGAAGCGCTGCCGCGGGATCGGCTGGGGTGGGATCGCGACGCGGCCCCAGTCTCGCCGCAGGGCTAGTCGACGGCCGCCAGATTGGCCCGGCCCTGCCGGACAGCCTCCTTCAGAGTGGTGGCATCGGTCTCGTAGTTTTCCGGATTGCAGGCCGCGACCAGCAGTTCAAAGGCATCGCCGCCCTGAATGGCTTCGTACGACGGGGCGTCGTCGGGCGTCGATGGCCCTTCTTGACCCCCCTCGCGCACGCTGGCGAAATCCAGCCGGTCGACATAACCGTTGGCTCCGCAGTCAAACCGCCACCAGGACCAGCCGCCCCAATAGGGCGTGCCGCCGGCGCGGAAGTCCGGCTCGACCACCTGAAACACGCGGATGCGGCCGCCGTCGCCCTCGGGCTGAAGGCTGGCCAGGTCGGCGTACTGGGCGAACCGTCCGGCACCCAGAAAGACGAACCGGTGCGGTCCTTCGGGCTCGGAGAAGGTCAGCAGCGACAGCAGGCTCAGGATCATGCTCGATCGTAACCGCCCATTGACCCGGGCGCGATAGGGTCCCGGCATGACGCGCTTCATGACGCTGGATTTCGCCGACGGCGACCGTGCCGCCCTGCTGGGGCGGGTCACCGAGATGGCGCGTGGTCCCTATGCCTATGTCGTCACGCCCAATGTGGATCACGTCATCAAGCTGATGGACGAGCGGGTCGGGGCCGATGTCTATCAGGGCGCGGACCTGAAGATCTGCGACAGCCGCATCCTCAGCCATCTGGCCCGGCTGAAGGGCAAACGACTGTCGGTCTATCCGGGCTCGGACATGACGGCGGACCTGCTTGGGTCAGCGGCCGCCCGTGAGCTGACCATCGCGGTCTTCGGCCCGGATCGCGAGGCGTTCGACGATCTGGTCGCGCGCTATCCGCAGGCCCGGCTGGTGTTTCTGGACGCCCCCATGCTGGCACCCGACACGCCGGTCTGGGGCACCGCCGTGCGCGCCGCCGCCGAGGCCAAATGGGATGTGCTGCTGGCCTGCGTCTCCTTCCCCAAACAGGAGGGGTTCGCCCATGCCTTGCGGCTGGCGGGGCGAAAGAATGGCGTCACCCTGTGCGTCGGCGCTTCGGTGGATTTCCTGACCGGCCGTCAAAAACGGGCTCCGCAGGCGTTCCAGCGCCTGTCGCTGGAATGGCTGCACCGCCTGCTCAGTCAGCCCCGCCGCATGTTCCGGCGCTATGTCATCGAGGGGCCGGCGATCCTGGGGTGGTTCGTGCGGACGGAGGTGTTAGCGCCTATTCCTCCCCCCTTGGGGGAGGGGGACCGCGCGTAGCGTGGTGGAGGGGGCTCAACGGCCAGCAGTTTGCCTGACATGGCTCAAAACCGCATCCATGTCGGCCAGCACATCTCGAGCGGGGATGCGAAGCACGCGAACGCCTTGCGCCTCAAGCCATGCCGTTCGCCGTTCGTCACGAACCATGCGGTCTGACTCACTGTGGCGCTCGCCATCGATTTCGACGGCCAGCCGCGCATCGTCGCAATAGAAATCCAGGATGTAGGGGCCGATCGGGTGCTGTCGGCGAAAGCGCAGACCCGCAAGCCGACGACCGCGAAGGGCTGTCCACATCAGGATTTCAGGCAGCGTCATCTTGCGGCGAAGTTCCCGAGCGCGTTCGACGGTCTGGCGCGGGGCGTCCATCGGTGCAGCCTATCGTAGAAAGTGCGGCCGTGGCAGGCCCCCCTCCACCGCCGTTCCGGCGGTCCCCCTCCCCCAAAGGGGGGAGGAATGATTAAGCCACCATACCTTCGGCCTGCTTCAAATCCACACTAACAAGCTGGCTGACCCCCCGCTCGGGCATGGTCACGCCATACAGCCGGTCCATCCGGCTCATGGTCACCGGATTGTGGGTGATGACGATGAAGCGGGTGTCGGTGCGGTTACGCATTTCGTTCAGCATGCGGCAGAAGCGATCGACATTTGCGTCGTCCAGGGGCGCATCGACCTCGTCCAGCACGCAGACCGGGGCCGGGTTGGCCAAGAAGACGGCGAAGATCAGGGCCGCCGCCGTCAGGGCCTGTTCGCCGCCGCTCATCAGGCTCATGACCGACAGACGCTTGCCGGGCGGGCAGGCGTAGATTTCCAGACCGGCCTCCAGCGGGTCGTCGCTTTCGACCAGCTTCAGCTCGGCCTGACCGCCGTCGAACAGGGCCTCGAACAGGGCCTTGAAGTTGTCGTTGATGATGTCGAAGGCGGCGACCAGACGCTCGCGCCCCTCGGCGTTCAGCTCGTCGATGCCGTCGCGCAGGCGGGCGATGGCTTGGGTCAGGTCGGAGCGTTCGACCTTCATGGTCTGCAGCCGGTCGCCATATTCGGTGGCTTCTTCCTCGGCGCGCAGATTGACGGCCCCCAGTGCCTCGCGCTCGCGCTCCAGGCCGTACAGCAGGCTTTCGGCCCCTGCCGCATCGGGCGGGCGGGCGATGGCGTCGTCGGTCAGCTTCTGGCCCAGCTCTTCGGGCGACATCTGTGCGGTTTCGCGCAGGTTTGCCTCGGTCTCGGCCAGCTTTTCGGCAGCCGCCTCGGCACGGGCGGACAGGCCGGCGCGAGCCTCGCGGGCAGAGGATGCAGCCGCGTCGGCGGCGCGGCCGGCACGGTCGGCCTCTCCCGCTTCGGCCTCCCCCACGGCCAGGGCGTCGGCGGCGGCGCGGCGGCGGGTCTCGGCGGCGGTCAACGCATCCAGCAGGGCGGAGCGTTGTGTGGCCAGCTGTTCGGGCGCATCGGCGGCGGCCTTCAGTCGGGCGGCGACCTTTTCGGCGTCCTTTTCCAGCGCGACGACGCGGGCCCGGGAGTCCGAGGCGCGGCCGGTCCAGCTGTCGCGCTCGCGGGTCAGGCCGTCGCGGCGGGCCGTGCGCCCGGCGATCTCACGCGCCTCGCTGTCGCGTTCAACGCGGGCGTTGGCGGCGGTGGTGCGGGCGCTATCGGCGGTGCTGCGGGCCGTGGCCAGTTCGGCCCGCAAGCCCTCCAGCGTCTCGGAAGGTGCATCTCCGCCTTGCGCTTCAGCCAAAGCGGCGACGGCGGCCTCGTGCTCGGTGGTCAAGCGCGCGAGGGTGTCGTCCAGAGCCTGGGCGCGCGCCTCCTTGCGGGCCTGTTCGCGGCCCAAGGCCTCCACGCGGTCGCGGGCCGTGGTGACGGCCTTGTCCAGCACGAAGGGTGCGGCGCGGGCGGTCTTCACCGCCTCTTCGGCGGCGCGGAAGGCTTCGGTCGCGGCCTTCATGGCGGCCTGGGCCGCGTCCAGCGCCGGCTTGCCGGTGTCGATCTCGGCTTCCAGCTCGGCCAGGCGCGTGCGCTGGGCCAGGCGGACGGCGGCGGGGCGCGGGGCCTCGGCCCGCTGGACGAAGCCGTCCCAGCGATAGAGGTCGCCCTCGCGCGTCACCAGGCGGGCTCCGGGGGGAAGGTCGCGGGCCAGGGCGGGCGCAGCGGCGCGCTCTGCGACGCCGCAGAAGGCGAGACGGGCGGCCAGGGCGGGCGGTGCGTTCACATGATCGGCCAGAGGGTTCACTCCGACCGGCCAGGTCGCAGCGGTGACGTCAGCCCCGGCCCAGTGGGCCGCCGCGCGGGCATCCAGTGCGGCATCCAGATCGTCGCCCAGGGCTGCGGCCAAGGCGGCCTCATAGCCCTTGTCGGCGCGGACCTGATCCAGGGCGGGCGGATGGTCGCGGCGTCCCTGCGTCAGCAACTGCGCCAGCCCGCGCGCCTCGGTCTGCAAGCGGCCCAGCCGGTCCTCGGCGGCACGAACGGCGGTGCGGGCCTCGGCCTCGGCGCGAGCGCGGTCGCCGCGCGCGGCTTCGGCGGCCTCGACGGCGGCGCGGGCGGATGCCAGCTCGGCCTGGGCCCTGGCCATTTCGGCCGAGGCGGCCTCGATCTCAGGCGTTTCCAGCGGACCCAGCGACTCGCGCTCGGCCCTGGCCGAGGTCAGCTGGGCTCCGGCGCGCGCGACGCGGGCCTCGGCGTCGCGCTTGCGGGCGTTCTCGGCGTTCAGCCGAGCCTCGACCGAGGCGACGGCCCCGGCGACACGCTCGACCTCGGCATCGGCGGCGCGGCGGGCATCCTCGGCGACGGCGAGGGCCGTCTCCAGTTCGGGGCCACGCGCCGGGGCGGCGGCGATCTCGGCCTCGACGGCCGCGAGGGCTTCGGCGATCCGGCTCAGCTCGGCGGCGGCGTCGTCGGCCATGCGGCCTTCACGCTCGATGTCGGCGGCGATGCGCGCCGTCTCGGCCTGAAGCCGCTGGACCTCGGCCCGCGCGGCCTGCTCGGCCATGTCCAGCCGGTCGCGTTCCAGACTGGCGCGGTGCAGCAGGGCGGAGGCGACGGCATCCTCTTCCCGCGCAGGCTTCAGTGCCTCCTGCGCCTTCAGGGCGGCGGTCTGGGCGGCGGCGGCGGCGCTGGTGGCCGCGGCGACGGCGCGGTCCGCCTCGGCCAACTCGGCGGCTGCTCCCTCGGCGGCAATCCGGGCGTCGTTCCAGCGCACGAACAGCAGGGCGGCCTGCAGGGCGCGTATTTCAGCGCTGATCTTCTTGTAGCGTTCGGCCTGACGCGCCTCGCGCTTCAGCCGATTGAGGGCGGTTTCCAGCTCGCGCCCGATGTCGTCCAGTCGCTCCAGATTGGCCTCGGCCGCCTTCAGCCTCAGTTCGGCCTCATGGCGGCGGGTGTGCAGGCCGGCGACGCCGCCGGCCTCCTCCAGAATGCGACGACGGTTCTGGGGCTTGGCGGCGATCAGCTCGCTGATCTGACCCTGACGCACCAGGGCCGGGCTGTTGGCCCCGGTCGAGGCGTCGGCGAACAGCAGTTGCACGTCGCGGGCCCGCACCTCCTTGCCGTTGATACGGTAGGTCGAGCCCTGGCCGCGGTCGATGCGGCGCGACACCTCCAGCATGGGGGCGTCGGTAAAGGGCTGGGGTGCCCGACGCTGGGCATTGTCGATGGTCAGCTGGACTTCGGCGTGGTTGCGCGGCGGCCGGTTGGCGGCCCCGGCGAAGATGACGTCGTCCATCCCCTGGCCGCGCATGGCCTTGGCCGAGTTCGCGCCCATGACCCAGCGCATGGACTCAAGGACATTGGACTTGCCACAGCCATTGGGCCCGACGATGCCGGTCAGGCCGGGTTCGATATGCACTTCCGCCGGGTCCACGAAGGACTTGAAGCCCACCAGGCGGAGACGCTGGAACTGCATGGGCTAGGGCGTCAGCCCCCCGCCCGGGCGGCGCGGATGGCGGCCTCAAGACCCGCCAGGCTGCGATCGGTCACGGGCTTGCCGTTGACGAAGAAGCTGGGGGTGGAGTTCACGCCCGCCGCGGCGGCACCCTGGATGTCGGCATTGATGGCGGCCTGGGTTTCGGGGCTGGCGGCGCAGGTCTGGATCTGGTCGCGCGTGCGACCACTGGCGGCGATGGCGGGGGCGTACCAGTCCTGGAGCAGGCCACCGTCCAGCACCGCCCGCTGATTGTGCATCAGAACGCTGGCGACATCGAAGAACTTCTCAGGCACCGCGCACCTCGCCAGAGCAGCACCGGACAGGGACATCTGCTGCGGCTGGGTCGGCAGGTTGCGAAAGACGTAGCGGACCTGGCCGGTATCGACGAAGCGAGCCTTGAAGGCCGGATAGACATCGTTGTGCCAGGCCGCGCAGTGGTTGCACGAGAAGGAGGCGTATTCGATGACCGTCACCGGCGCGTCGGCTCGACCCAGGACGCGATCCTGAGCCGTGACGGCGGGCAGCTGAGCGAGGGCCGGAGCCGCCGCCGACCAGATCAGGGCGACGGCCATTGCGCCCAGGGTGCGCCGGTTCAGGGTCATATCCTACTTGGCCAGCTCGGCTTCGATGGCCTTGGACAGATCGGCCATGGTTGCACCGCTCTGGGAGCCCGGGGTGATCACGGTCTCGCCATTGACCAGGAACGTCGGTGTTCCGGTCACACCCGCTCTCGCCGCAGCCTGCGCGCGCTCATCGACTGCCGCCTGGGCCTCTGGATCCTTGATGCAGGTTTCGATCTGGGAGTTGCTCAGACCTGCCCCGTTACCGATGCGGAACAGGACAGCGCGCGCACCGCTCATGTCGCCAGAGGCAAACATCTCTTCCTGGCTGTTCATGATCTCGTGAACCACGTCGAAATATTTGTCGGGTCCGGCGCAGCGCGCGATCATGAAGCCAGCCGCTGCGACATTGGCCGGCGGCGTAGGAATTTCGCGGAAGACAAACCGCACCTTGTTGGTGTCGACATAGGCCGCCTTGAACGCCGGCCACGTCTCCTTATGCCAGGCCGCGCAGTGACCACAGGTGACGGAAGCGTACTCGACGACCGTGACCTTGGCCCCTTCGGGCGCACCCATCGCCATATCGCCTTCGGCGGCAGCACCCGCGCCACCGCCACCGCAGCCCGCGAGCGCGGCCATGCCAGCCAGGGCTGCAGCGGTCAGGGCCGCGCGGCGGCTCATCTGGGCGTACTTCGATTTGAAGGTCATGGCGTCGTCCTCACGGGTGGGGGATTTGTCTGCATCGCGCGATTCCCCGAACGCGCGCATGTCGTGCACCTTCGAGAACAGAAGCGGCGAAGTTTTGTCAACCGCCGGCACCGTCACGGTCGCTCAGGACCGCGCGACCCAGCCTCTCCAGCGAGCTTTTCAGGCTGTCCGGCGCGGCGGCGACAGAGGCCCTCAGCTCGGCCTCCTGATGGGCGGGCAGGGGCGGCGGCGCGGTGCGGCGTTTCGGCTGGGCTGGGCTGTCTTCCAGCGGCTTGACCGGCCCCTGGGCGATGCGCAGCTTGTCCACCGATCCCGCCCCCAGGAACAGGTTGACCCGCTGCAGGATGTCATCGGACTGATGCTGGACCAGAAGGGCGGCGGCCCCGACGACGCGGAGCTCCAGCGTGCCCGCCGCGCCACCGCGCCCCTTGGTCAGTTTCTGGGGGCGGCTGACGCGGGCCAGGCGTTCGCCGACGATCTCGCGCCAGCGGGCATCCAGCGCGCCGGGACCGCGCCCAAATTGGCCGTCCAGTTCCTTGATAAGTTTCTGCAACGCACGACCGGCGCGCGGGGCGGGGCGAGGCAGGGGCCGCGTGCGGCGGCGCGACAGGATTTCGCGGGCCTCTTCGTCGGTGGGCAGCGTGCGGCGCATATCCGGTCTATAGCGCAGGGAATGATCGGCGTCCCGCTCTCAGACAAATCTGCACCGGAGGTGGCCCGCATCCGCGCCGCCCTGCTGGACTGGTATGCGGGGCATGCGCGGACGCTGGTCTGGCGCGTGCCACCGGGGTCGCACGATCGCCCCGATCCCTACCGCGTGTGGCTGTCCGAGGTGATGTTGCAGCAGACGACCACGCCGCATGCGACGCCCTACTTTCTGGCCTTCACCACGCGCTGGCCGACGGTGAACGATCTGGCGGCGGCAGAGGACGGCGACGTCATGGCCGCCTGGGCGGGGCTGGGCTACTACGCCCGCGCCCGCAATCTGCTGGCCTGTGCCCGGGCGGTGGCGCGCGACCACGGCGGTGTCTTCCCGGGCACAGAGGCGGAACTGTTGAACTTGCCGGGCGTCGGGGCCTATACCGCCGCCGCCGTCGCCGCCATCGCCTTCGGACAGCCCGCCAATGTCGTGGACGGCAATGTCGAGCGGGTCATGGGCCGTATGTTCGCGGTCGAGACGGCACTGCCCGCCGCGCGGCGGCAGTTGAAGGCGCTGGCCGCGCGTTTCGTCATGGGCGATCAGCCGGGAGCCGAGCATGCCGACTGGCCCCAGGCGCTGATGGACCTCGGGGCCACGATTTGCCGCCCAAAATCGCCGCTGTGCGGGCAATGCCCCGTCGCCTTCGGCTGCACCGCCTTGGCGACGGGCGAGCCGGGCCGCTATCCGCTGAAGGCAAGAAAGGCCGAGCGACCGCATCGCCGCGGCATCGCCTGGGTGCTGCGTGACGGACAGGGGCGCGTCGCCCTGGTGCGGCGTCCGGACAAGGGTTTGCTGGGCGGCATGCTGGGCCTGCCGACCTCGGATTGGTCGGAGACACCTCATGACAAGCCGCCCGTGGTCGCTCAATGGCAAGACGCCGGATCGGTCGACCATGTCTTCACCCATTTCAGCCTGACGCTGACGGTCAGGGTAGCGACCGGAACGGGTGACTTCGTTTGGACGGATAAAGCCCAGGCCTTGGCCAACCTGCCGACGGTATTCAGAAAGGCGCTGGAACGCGGGCTAGCGCATTAGGTCATCCCTTTTCGGATGACGGTAGCCAAGGCAGTGTGCGGCTTGAACTGCGGGGCCACATGACCATAGCCACTACCGACGTCGTCATTCTGGGCGGAGGCCACAACGGCCTGGTCTGCGCCTACTATCTGGCCAGGGCAGGGCTGAAGGTGACGGTGCTGGAGCGGCGGCATGTGGTCGGCGGAGCGGCGGTGACGGAGGAATTCCACCCGGGGTTTCGCAACTCCACCGCCAGCTACACGGTCAGTCTTCTGAACCCGAAGGTCATCGCCGACATGGAACTGGCGCGGCACGGGTTGACGGTGGTCGAGCGCAAGGTGTCGAACTTCCTGCCGTTCGACGACGGTCGCTATCTGCTGGCCGGGGAGGGGCGGACGGCGGGAGAGGTCGCCAAGTTTTCGGCGCGGGATGCGGCGCGGTTGCCGGACTATGAGCGGCGACTGGAGGTCGTGGCGGGTGTTTTGCGCGACTGGATACTGAAGGCCCCGCCGAATGTGGTTAAGGGGGGCTGGGCGGCGATGCTGCCCGAGCTGCTTAAAGGTGCGTCGCTGGGGCGACAGGCGGCGGGGCTGGATACGCAGGGACGGCGCGACCTGCTGGATCTGTTCACCAAGTCGGCGGGCGACTGGCTGGACGGCTGGTTCGAGAGTGACCCCATCAAGGCCCTGTTCGGCTTCGACAGTATCGTGGGCAACTATGCCAGTCCCTACACGCCGGGCTCGGCTTATGTGCTGCTGCACCACGTCTTCGGCGAGGTGAACGGCAGAAAGGGCGTCTGGGGTCACGCCATCGGTGGCATGGGGGCGATCACCCAGTCCATGGCGAAGGCCTGCGCGGAAGGTGGCGTCGACATCCGGCTGGAGGCTCCGGTCGCCGAGGTGTTGACCGAAAAGGGCCGGGCTGTCGGGGCGGTGACAGAGGTTGGCGACATCGTGCGGGCGCGGGCGGTGGTGTCGAACCTGCATCCACGGCTGCTGTTTGAACGATTGGTGGACGATGCCGTCGTACCGGCGGACTTCCGCGAGCGGATCGGCAACTATCAGTCCGGGTCGGGCACGTTCCGGATGAACGTCGCGCTGTCTGAGCTGCCGAACTTCACCAGCCTGCCGGGGCAGGGGGATCACCTGACGGCGGGGATCATCATCGCGCCGAGCCTCGCCTACATGGACCGGGCCCACGCCAGCGCGCGGCTGAACGGATGGTCTTCAGAGCCCATCGTCGAGATGCTGATTCCGTCCACGCTGGACGACAGTCTCGCGCCGTCAGGACAGCATGTGGCGTCGCTATTCTGCCAGCATGTCGATCCGACACTGGGCGACGAGCATCGGGACACGGTGGCCGATCTGATGATCGAGACAGTCGACAGGCACGCGCCGGGGTTCAAGGCGTCCGTTGTGGGGCGGCTGGCGCTGGGGCCGCGCGATCTGGAGCGGCGTTTCGGACTTGTCGGCGGCGACATCTTCCACGGGCGGCTGACGCTGGATCAGTTGTTCAGCGCCCGGCCCGTTCTGGGAAATGCGGATCACCGTATGCCGGTGCCGGGATTGTATCTCTGCGGATCAGGTGCGCATCCCGGTGGGGGCGTCACCGGTGCGCCGGGGCACAATGCGGCCCGGGCTGTGCTGAAGGACTTGAGCCGCTAGATCAGACCTTGGCCATGCCGAGCGCCCTCATCAGGGCGTCTTGCACTGCTGCTTCGCTGAAGGGCTTCTGCAAGGTGGGGCGACTCTTCCATTCGTCGGGCAGTCCGCCTTCGCCATAGCCGGTGGAGAAGACGAAAGGCACATTGCGCGCGGCCAAGGCCTCGGCGATCGGGAAGATCTTCACCCCGGCCACATTGACGTCCAGCAGGGCTGCATCCAGCGCCGTGCCGCCGTCGATCAAGGCCAGACCTTCCTCGACGCTGGAAGCGGGGCCCACGGTCGTGCAGCCCATGTCTTCGAGGATGGTCTCCAGCAGCATGGCGACCAGAGACTCATCTTCCACGATCAAGACGTTGCGACCGGACAGGGGCTGGCTCATGCGGGCAGGTCTCGATCGAGGGGCAGGGTCAGGCGGGCGATCAGCCCGGAGGAGCCATAGTCCATGGCGACCGTCCCACCAAGGTCATGCCGGACATTGCGTTCGATCAGACGACTGCCGAAACCGCGGTGATTCGGGGATTGAAGGTCTGTCACGCCGGACTCCTGCCACGTCAGATTCAATGTCCGCGTGGGCGTATGCGTCACGGTCCAGTCGATCACGACCTTCCCATCGGGCGCTGCCAGCGCGCCGTATTTGGCCGCATTGGTCGCCAGTTCGTGGAAGACCATGCCGAGAGAAATCGCCGAGGCGGAATCCAGATCGACTGCGGGACCGTTGAGCAGAACCCGTGTCTGGTCGTGCGCCTGGGTTTCGTGTTCCAGTATCGACCGCAGATTGGCCCCTTCCCAGTGGCTGCGCGTCAGCAGGTCGTGAGTGTGGGACAGGGCCAGCAGCCGGGCCTGGAAGCTTGCCGCAAACCGTGCCGGGTCGGTGTGGGATCGCGCTGTCTGCATTGCGATGGACTGCACCGTCGCCAGCGTGTTCTTCACCCGGTGGTTCAGTTCGTCGATCATCAGCTTCTGACGCTCGGCGGCCAGAACCGATTCCGTGACGTCGTGCCCTTGCACGAACACCCCGATGATGGTGCCGTCCGCCTCGCGGATCGGCTGATAGCTGAAATCGACATAGGCGTCGGACGGCGGTGCGCCGGGCTTTCGCGGAAACTGGAACAGGCTGGCGTTGCCACGAACAGGCTCGCCCGTTCGGAACACCTGGTCCAGCATTTCCACATAGCCTTGCGAGACGACCTCGGGCATCGCCTGCGCGATCGGCTGCCCCTGCACGTCGCGATAGCCGATCATCTGACGATAGGCTTCGTTATGGAACTGGAACGTGTGCTCCGGCCCCGACAGCACGGCGACGAAGCCAGGGGTCTGCATGAACATCTCGACCAGGCGGTTGCGCTCGACGGACAGGCGCCGGTTGTCTTCCTGAACCAGCCGCGCCCGCTCCAGGATGTTGCCGCCGACGATGGCATCGAAGGCTTTCAGCGGGGCTGCGCCCTCCGCCACCTGCATCTGTTGGCGCAGTAGCTCCAGTTCGGTGATGTCGTTGGTGTGCTGCAGGATCATCACCACCTCGCCCGCTTCATTCAGCAAGGGGGTGTGGGTGGCGCTCCAGTAGCGATCCTCGAAAACCTCGCCGGCGTCGGTCTTGCGCGGGATCGAATAGGGAATGACGGCCAGATGATCGCGTTGGCGCGTCTCGCGAACCTTTTCCAGCGAGGCGCGAAGCTGTCGCACATTCTCCGGCGCGTCTTCACCCGGTCCGGCGTCGAAGGCGGCAAAGAGCGAGCGACCGACGATGGCCTCCCGCGTGGTGTTGGTGACATCCAGATAAGCCTGGTTGGCACCGGCAATCTCGAAGTCCGGCGTCATCAACACATAGGGATTTGGCGAGGCGTCGAAGGCCTGGCCAAGGTCGACATTCGGATCCCCGGATTTGGAAAGTATCTTCAAGCCTGTTCCCGCTGCTGGCCCCGTCAACGCCGTCGGTGCCGGTTGGTTTCAACCAGAAACCATCGGTGTTGCAAATCTCGAGTTGGGGCCGACGCGATATCGCGTTTAAGGAAGGCGGATGAGCCTGGTTTCCCTCCTGTCCGCGGCGGTGCTGATGCTGTCTCCCGTTTCACAAACCGATCCGGTGGTGGAGGTCCAGACGACGGATGGCGTACTGGTCGGGCGGGCCAATGCACAGGTGCAGGCCTTCAAAGGCATCCCCTATGCCATGCCGCCGGTCGGGGTCTGGCGCTGGCGTCCGCCGCAGCCGGTTGAGCCCTGGGACGGGCCGCGCGACGCCGGCAATGTCGGGGCCCTGTGTCCCCAGCCGCCGGCCAATGGCGATCCGGGGGTCGGGCCCCTGCCCATGAGCGAGGATTGCCTGACGCTGAACGTCTGGTCGCCGCTGGAAGCGGCGGAACCTGCCCCTGTCATGGTCTGGATTCACGGCGGCGGTTTCAACAACGGCTCCGGCACGGCGGCCCTATATGACGGCACGGCCTTGGCCCGGCGCGGTGTGGTGGTCGTGACGATCAACTATCGCCTGGGTCGGCTGGGCTTCTTCGATCATCCGGCCCTGGCCGCCGAACGACCGGAGGGCGAGCCGGGCGGCAACTATGCCCTTATGGACATGATCGCCGCCCTGAAATGGGTCCAAGCCAATGCCGGGGTGTTCGGTGGCGATCCGGGCCGGGTGACGATCTTCGGAGAGTCGGCCGGTGGCGCGGCGGTGACACGCCTGATGATCTCTCCCGAGGCTTGGCCGCTGTTCCACCGCGCCGTTGTCCAGTCGGGGCTGGGGCGCGACACGGGCACGCCGCTGGATCGCCCTTCAGCGCTGGGCAAGCCGTCGCTGCAGGATCGGGGTCGGGCCCATGCGCAGGGACTGGGCTTGGCGGCACCGTCCGCCGCCGATCTGCGGGCCATCCCCGCCGAAACCCTGCTCGCGCCCGCGCCGAGCTTTTACGGCGGCGACAATCTGGTAATCGACGGGTCAGTGGTTCAGGAGGACGTCGAGGCCGCATTTGCGGCTGGCAGACAGGCACCCGTGCCCCTGATCATCGGCACCAACAGCGCCGAGTTCTGGTGGATGAAACCTTCCGACCTCAGCCCCTATGGCGAGATCGACGACGCCATGACGCCGGACGAGCGCGCGGCCATCGTCGCGGCCTATGGCGGGGAAGACGGATACAACGCCCATGTCGTCAGCGATCTGGCCTTCAACGAACCGGCGCGGCACCTGGCCCGGCTTCACGCGCGGGCGGGCCATCCGACCTACCTCTATCGCTTCGACGTCGTTCCCGATCCCAATCCGGAGCCGCACGAGGGCGCGACCCATGCGTCGGAGCGGCCCTATGTCTTCGACAATCTGGCGACGACCAACTGGCCTATGGGCGAGCGCGATTATAGGGCGGCCGCAGCCATGGCCGGCTATTGGACGCGATTCGCCGCAGCAGGCGATCCGAATTCCGAGGGCCGACCGGTCTGGCCCTCCTTCGGGGCCGAGCCGGATCGGCTACTGGAGTTCACCAACGATGGACCCGTCGCCAAGCCCATCCCCTTCAAGGACAGGCTGGACCTGATCGAGGCCTATTATAGCCGTCCTCGATAGAAGGCTTGCCGCCTCGCTTGTGGCCAGTGCGCCACAACATCGGGCCTGCTCTGATATGGCCGAAATGCGGCCTTGCGTGACGCAATCTCCCTGTGCCATGTAAACGGTTACACGGATTGAAGGACGGACTCGCGGCAAGCGGGCCGGGACCTGACCGGTCAGGGAAGGGCGTCTGTTGGTCGTAGCGATCATCCAGCAAACTTGCGCGGCGGTGGCGGCATGAAGCCGGCCAATATCCGTGACGTGGCGCGCCGCGCGGACGTATCCGTGGCCTCGGTCTCGCGCGTGCTGAACGGCGCCGGCCCGGTCACGGCAGCCACCCGCGAAAAGGTTTTGCAGGCCGTCGAAGCCCTGCAATACGTCCCCCATTCTGGTGCCCGCAGCCTGTCGACCAGCAAGACCCAGACGATCGGCGTCATCCTTCCCGACCTGTACGGCGAGTTCTTCTCGGAGCTGATCCGCGGCATGGACGTCGCCGCGCGGGCTTTGGGCTATCACCTGATCGTCTCCAGCTCGCATGACGATGCGGAGGAGGCATCCGCCGCCATCCGCTCCATGCGTGGGCGGGTCGATGGCCTGATCGTCCTGTCGCCCCATCTGGATGCGGCCAATCTGGCTTCGAGCCTGGCGGGCCGCCTGCCGGTGCTGCTGATGAATGGCGGGGCGGGCGAGGCCGACCGGCCATCCATCGTGGTCGACAACCACGGCGGCGCGGTGCGGGCAGTCGAGCATCTGCTGGAGACGGGCCGTCGCCGGATCGTTCACATCTCGGGCCCGGCGGGGAACCTCGAGTCCGAGGCGCGTCTGGCCGGCTATCTGCAGGCGATGGCCAAGGCCGGTCTGCCGACCATGGTGCTGGACGGGGCCTTCACCCAGGCGTCAGGCCAAGCGGCCGGTCTCAAGATCAGCGAGATGGCCCTGAGGCCTGACGCTGTCTTCGCCGCCAACGACATCATGGCCGTCGGAGCCATGCTGGCCTTGCAGGATGCAGGTCTGCGCGTGCCCGAGGATGTCGCCCTGGTCGGCTTCGACGACGTGCCGATTGCCGACATGGTCCGGCCCGGCCTGACGACCCTCGGCATCAACATCGCAGAGACGGGCCGTGGTGCGCTGGAGCGTCTGGTCCGCATCATCAATAGCGCAGACGACGGCCCCGCCGATGTGTCCTGCGAAACCGTGCGACCGCAGTTGGTCGTGCGGGCGTCCACGGCGGCCGCGTCCCTGGCCCGTTCCACTCACCAACCCGGCGCACGCGCCGTCCATCCTGTTTCAGCCCTGGAGGGGGAGAACCCACAATGACACGCAACAAGGCTTACTTTGGCGCCGCATCCGCGCTGGCGCTGGCGATTTCACTGGCGGGTGCCGGCGTGGCATCGGCGCAGGTCACGACCTCGACGGTGCGTGGTGTGGTGACCGATGACGGAGCGGCTGAAGCAGGTGCTACTGTAGTCGCGCGCGATACGGCCAGCGGCTTCACCAGCCGGACGACGACCAGTGCCAACGGCACCTACGTCCTGTCGGGCCTGCGTCCGGGCAATTACGAGGTCACGGTTACCAGCACCGATGGAGAGACAGGCTCGGATGTGGTGTCGATTGGGGTTGGTCAGGTCGGTGATCTGGACCTGTCCGTGTCCGGGGCTGTTGTAACCGGTTCCACCGATCCCGGTGCCACAGAGTTGGGAGAAGTTGTCGTCACCGGGCGCCGTCTGGCCGAGGTGCGCACTCCTGAGAACGCGACCAACGTCACGACGCAGCAGATCAATACCCTGCCGCAGATCAACCGCAACTTCCTGAACTTTGCAGCACTGGCGCCCGGCGTTCGTCTGTCATTGGACGAGAACGAGCAGACGATCACTGCCGGTGGCCAGCGTGCCGAGTCCGTCAACGCCTTCATCGACGGGGCCAGCCTGAAGTCTAACATCATCGCCGGTGGCATCATCGGTCAGGATGACAGCCGCGGTAACCCCTTCCCGCAAGCCGGCATCCAAGAGTTCCGGGTCGTCAGCCAGAACTTCAAAGCCGAATACGAACAAGCGTCGTCAGCGATCATTACGGCCGTCACGCGCTCCGGGACCAACGAGTTTCAGGGTGAAATTTTCGGCACCTATCGCGATCAGAGTTTCATCGCTCAGGACATCTTTGCCGAGCGTGCTAACCTTGAGAAGCCGGACCTGGAAGTGCGCCAATATGGGTTCGCCTTGGGTGGACCGATCATCCGGGACCAACTGCACTTCTTCGGCACCTATGAGCGCAAGGAAGAAGGGCGCGCCCGCGTCGTCGATCTGGGGGATCGTGCGACTCTCGCTGATGAGGCACGGTTCGCCGAGTATATCGGCACCTTCGCTGCGCCATTCGAGGAAGATTTGTATTTCGGCAAGCTGAGCTGGCAGCCGGCCGAGGGCCATCTGATCGACTGGAGCGTCACTTATCGTGATGAATCCGACCTGCGTGATTTCGGTGGAGCCGACGCGTTCGAACGCGCCAACAATCTGCAGCAGACGACGCTGACCAGCAACGTCCGCTATCAGTGGCAAACGGACTCGTTCCTGAACGAGTTCGCGATCGACTACCGCGATTACAACTATAATCCGGGCGCAGCCAACTTCTCGGATGTTGGTCAGAGCTTCAGGCGGTTCGAGGATTCGAACCAGAATACCCCGGCGTTTGACCCAGACTTCTTTGGCGGCTTCACGATCCTGAATATCGGCGGTCGCGACAGTACCCAGGACATTCACGACAACGCCGTCACCGTCCGAAACGATCTGACGTTCAACGATTGGGAGATGAATGGCTTCCACACCATCAAGGTGGGCGGCAAGGTGTCGTTCCAGAACTATCAGGTCGAAAAGCAGTTCGGCCGCAACCCCTTCTTCTACTACGATCTGGACGGTCGCCCTGAACTGAGCGGCAGCAGCACGGTGCCATACCGAGTTGAATTGGGCCGGTCCTTCCCGGAAGTCGATCTCGATAACACCGTCATCGGCCTTTACATTCAGGATGATTGGCGCATCACCGATCAGCTCGAGCTGAACCTGGGCATCCGTTGGGACTATGAGACCAACGCCAACAACAAGGACTATGTGACCCCTGCCAACGTCGTCACGGGCTTGAACCAGTATTTTGCCTCGACGGCAGGCGGACGTCCGGCGGGCTATGTGCCCAGCTTCTTCAATCAGTCGGACTACATCTCCACCGGCAACAATCGTGACGCCTATGCCAAGGCGTTCCAGCCGCGCTTCGGCTTCTCCTACGATGTGTTTGGCGATCGCTCGACCGTGATCTTTGGTGGCGCGGGTCGTTACTATGACCGTGTGAACTTCAACTTCTCATACGACGAATTGGTCAAGCCGTTCGATATTCGCCAGAACGCCTTCTTCAGCACCACGGGTCGTCCCGCGGGTGAGGATCGCGACCCTGGTCCGGGCGTAGATCTGCCTGGTGAAGCGGGCGATCCCATCCTGTGGCAGTCGTCCTATGGCACGGCCGCAGGTCTTGATCCGGTCTTTGCGACCATCCCGGGCAAAGGCGAAGTCTTCCTGCTGAAGAACGACTTCGAGCCACCACGTACCGACCAGTTCAATCTGGGTCTTCGCCAGCGCTTTGGTGACTGGCAGAGCGAGTTCACGCTGGCTTATGGCAAGACCGAGAACGAATTCACCTGGCTGTACCTGGGTCGCTGCCGTGAGCCCAACCGGCCAACACAGGGTGGCGGCTTCGGCGACAATGGTGGCTTCTGCGGACCCGATGGTACGAACGAATTCCGCAACTATTTTGCGTCCGACCACAACAAGAGCCGTGAGTTCAAGGCCCTGTATGTCAAGCTGGACAAGAACTACACGCGCGATTCCGGCTGGGGTCTGAACATCGCCTACACCTGGTCCGAGGCCGAGCAGAATGGTGGTCGTGACGCCTTCTGCTTCGACTGCTTCGACATCGAAAACTCGCCGGTTCGTCCGACCGACAATGACGAGCGTCACCGGATCGTGGCCAACGGCATCGTCGATCTGCCCTTCGACTTCCAGCTGTCGGGCATTCTGACGCTGGGGTCGGGCGTCCCGTTTGACGTCTTCGACGGCACGGGTGCCAACTTCGTCTATCGTCCGAACGGTGGCCGCCCGCAGCAGTTCAACTTCATCATTCCGAACTCCTTCGCCTATCGGAATCTGGACCTGCGCTTGACCAAGAACTTCCAGGTCTGGGGCGGCCAGGAACTGTCGGTGTTCGTCGATGCGATCAACGTGTTCAACTTCGACAACTTCGCAGGGTTCGACGGTGGGACGGGATCGGCGACGGCTCCCAATCCCAACTTCGAGCGCCCGTCGCGTGTGCTGTTCCCGACCCGGACCTTCCAGATCGGTATGCGGTACAGCTTCTGATCTCCTGAGCCTGACGGCCGCCCCTCGCATCCCGGGGGGCGGCTGATTTTTTGACTGTTCCCTGTTTGCGTAAGAAGGTGTGGCCCATGGATCGTCGCGGATTTCTGATGGGCACGGCCGTGGCCTCGGCGGCGATGCTGGGCCTTGGGGTGCATCAGGCGGCGGCGCAGACGCACAGGCCTCCGCTGGTGAGCAATCCCGTCGATCCCGAAGTGGACGAGCTTCAGAAGCGCACCTTCGACTGGTTCACCCATGTCACCAATCGCACGAACGGCCTGACGCCGGATCGCTGGCCAACACCGTCCTTTTCGTCCGTGGCGGCCGTCGGCTTCGCCCTGACCTGCTGGCCCATCGGGGTCGAGCGCGGCTGGATGAGCCGGGAAGAGGCGCGCGAACGGACCCTGACCACCATCCGCTTCTTCCACGACCTGCCGCAGGGGCCCGAGGCGACGGGCGTCGGCGGTTACAAGGGCTTTTTCTACCATTTCCTGGACATGAACACCGGCCACCGCTTCGGTCGGACCGAGTTGTCGACGGTGGACACGACGTTGCTGATCGCCGGCATGCTGTTCGCCGCGCGCTGGTTCGACGGCTCGCATCGGGACGAGCGCGAGATCCGGCGTCTGGCGCAAGCGCTTTATGAGCGGGTGGAGTGGGACTGGGTCGTCGTCCGGCCTGATCGGATCAGCATGGGCTGGCACCCCGAGAGCGGTTTCATCGAGGCCGACTGGAACGTCTATAACGAGGGCATGCTGGTCCTGCTGCTGGCCATCGGCAGCCCGACCCATCCGGTGCCGGCCAGCGTCTGGGACGAATGGTGCAGCGTCTACGACCGCAGCTGGTCGAGCCGCTGGGGTCGCCCGCACCTGCATTTCCCGCCCCTGTTCGGGCATCAGTTCAGCCATCTGTTCGTCGACTTCCGCGGCATCCAGGACGCCTGGCTGCGCGAGAAGGCGGCGGAGATCCCCGGCTTCGACTATTTCGAGAACAGCCGCCGCGCGGTCGAAGGCCAGCGCGCCTATGCCGTCGAGAACAGCCTGCGTTGGAAGGGTTATTCCGCCGATGTCTGGGGCCTGACGGCCTGCGACGGGCCGGGCGATTTCAGACAGGTGGTCTTTGACGGCACGGAGCGGGAGTTCTTCAGCTATTCCGCGCGCGGCCCCGGCGACCGCGACGACGGCACCCTGGCTCCCACAGCCGCCATGTCATCCCTGCCGTTCGCGCCCGCCGAAGTCACGGCCTGCCTGAAGGCGATGAAGGCTCAGTATCCGGACGTCTACACCCAGTACGGCTTCCTCGATGCCTTCAACCCGACCTTGACGGAGGCGGCCGCACCCTTGCGGCACGGCAAGATCACGCCGGGCGGCTGGATTGCCGATGATTACCTTGGCATCGACCAGGGCCCTATCGTCATCCAGATCGAGAACCATCGCAGCGACATCGTCTGGAGCCGGATGCGCGGCGAGCCAAACCTGACGCGTGGCTTGAAGCGCGCCGGCTTCACCGGGGCCTGGCTGGGTCGCGGATGAGCCTGTTCCGCCCGGATCGCAGGACGGCGCTGGGCCTTCTGGCCGGTGCGGGCGCGGCCGGGCTGACGGGGTGCGGGCCGCGCGACGACGGCACCACCCGCCTGCGCTTCTGGGCCATGGGGTCGGAGGCGACCAATGTCGGCCAGTTGCTTCCGGAGTTCGAGCGGCTTAACCCCGGCATTACGGTGGAGGTGCAGGCCCTGCCGTGGACGGCGGCGCACTCAAAGCTGCTGACCTCCTATGCCGGGTCGTCGCTGCCGGACCTCAGCCAGGTCGGCAACACCTGGGTGTCGGAGATGACGGCCATCGGCGCCATCAGCCCCCTCCCGGCATTTGCAGACGACCTGCTGACCGATCAGTTTCCGGCAGTGCTGGAGACGAACCAGATCAGTGGCCGACCGATGGCGACGCCCTGGTATGTCGATACCCGACTGATCTTCTATCGTACCGATCTGCTGGAGCGGGCAGGCTATGACGCCGTGCCCCAGACCTGGGATGGCTGGAAACAGGCCATGCATGCGGTCAAGCGCGTGGCGGGAGCCGGGAACTATGCGGTTCTGCTGCCGGTCAATGAGTTCGAGCAACTGCTGACGTTTGGACTGCAGGGCACCGAGCCGCTGCTGCGCGACCGCGACACGCGCGGCAACTTCTCCAGCCGGTCGTTCGTGGCGGCCCTGACCTTCTACAAGAGCCTGTTCGACGAGGGCCTGGCCCCGTTGGCGTCGTCGACCCAGATTTCCAACGTATGGACCGAGTTCGAGCGCGGCTATTTCAGCTTCTACTTTTCCGGCCCCTGGAGCATCGGCGATTTCCGCACGAGGCTGGCTCCGACCACGCGGTGGATGACGTCCGGCGTGCCCGGACCGAACGGGCCGGGGGCCTCGGCTCCGGGTGGGTCGTCGCTGGTGGTCTATCGGTCGTCGCCGCATCAGGAGGCGGCGTGGAAGCTGGTGCGCTATCTGTCGGATCCAGCGGTGCAGGCGCGGTTCAACGGCATCACCGGCAATCTGCCCGCGCGCGAGAGCGCGTGGGCCACCCCGGCGGTCGCCGCTGACCCCTATATCGCCGCGTTCAAGGGGCAGCTGTCGCGCGCCAGGGCCGTGCCCAAGGTGCCGGAGTGGGAGCGGATCGTCACCGAGATGCAGATCGTCGCCGAGCGCATGGTGCGCGGCGAATACACGCCCGCTACCGCCGGGGCCGAGATCGACCGCCGGGCCGATCGTCTGCTGGAAAAACGCCGCTGGATGATCGAACAGGGGAGGGCGGAATGACTGCGCAGCCGATCCCGCCGCTGACGGCCAAGGCCACACGCAAACCGGGCACGCCCCGCTCGCGCGAACGCGCCGCCTGGGGCTTCGTGGCCCCGGCTCTGATCGCCATCGCCGTCTTCTTCGCCATCCCGGTTTTCGCGGCCCTGCTGCTCAGCCTGACGGATTTCGACATCTACGCCCTGGCCGACATCGGCAATATGCGGTTCGTGGGGGTGCAGAACTACGAGCGGCTGTTCACCAATCCGCTGTTCTGGACGGCGATGAAGAATACCGGCGTGTTCACGGTCATAGGCGTGCCTCTGTCGATCGCCACCTCCCTGGCGGCGGCGGTGATACTGAATGCGCGCGTGATCAAGTGGCGGCCGATCTGGCGGGTCGCCTTCTTCGCCCCCTTTGTGACCACGCTCGTGGCCACAGCCGTCCTGTGGAACTACCTTCTTCACACCAAATACGGCGTCATCAACTGGACCATTGGAGCGGTCGGCATCCCGCCCGTGGACTGGCTGGGCCAGCCTTCGACCTCCATCCCGGCGATCCTGATGTTCGTGGTGTGGAAGATCTTCGGCTACAACATGCTGATCTTCCTGGCCGTGCTGCAGACCGTGCCGGACGACCTGTACGAGGCCGCGCGCATCGACGGGGCCGGGCCGTGGAAACAGTTCCGCCACGTGACGCTGCCCGCCATCGCGCCGACCCTGCTGCTGGTGTCGATCATCTCGGTCGCGGGCTTCTTCCAGCTGTTCGCCGAGCCCTATGTGATGACGCAAGGGGGACCCGCGCAGTCGACCGTGACGGTGCTCTACTTCATGTACGAGGAGGGCTTCAAATGGTGGAACCTGGGCTCCGCCAGCGCCGTCGCCTTCGTGCTGTTCCTGTGCATCCTGGCCGTCACCCTGGTCCAGCTGGCCGTGGCGAAACGGCTGGGGGCCTACGAATGAGCGCCCGTCGCCTTAAGGCCCTGATCCTGAACATCGGCGTGGCGCTGATCGCATTGCTGGTGCTCTTTCCGCTCGTCTGGATGCTGTCGGTCAGCTTCATGTCGACGGGTGAGGCCGCGACCTTCCCGCCGCCGTTGTTGCCCAAGGTCTGGACGCTGGAGCATTACCGCGACCTGTTCGTGACCCAGGGCATGGGGCGGTATCTGTGGAACAGCTTTGCCCTGGCGTCGCTGGCCACGGCCCTGGCTTTGGCCTTCACCGTGCCCGCCGGTTACGCCTTCGCCAAGCTGAGCTTCAAGGGACGGGATCGCGTGTTCCAGATTCTGGTCGGAGCGCTCGTCGTGCCGGCCCAGATCGGCACCTTGCCGCTATTTCTGATGCTGAAGTCGGTGGGGCTGGTGAACACCTATGCCGGGGCACTGGTGCCGTGGCTGGCGTCGATCTTCGGCCTGTTCCTGGTGCGCCAGTATGCGCTGAGCATCCCCGACGAAATGCTGGAGGCGGCCCGCATCGACGGCGCGTCCGAAGGGCAGATCTTCCGCCGCGTGGTCCTGCCGACGCTGCAGCCCATCATCGTGACTCTGGCCCTGTTCGTCTTCCTGGGCAGCTGGAACGACTTCCTGTGGCCGCTGATCATCCTGACGGACCAGTCAAACTATACGCTGCCCGTGGCGCTGGCCGCCCTGTCGCGCGAGCACGTGCAGGACATCGAGCTGATGATGGCGGGAGCCGTGATCACGGTCGCGCCGGTGCTGATCCTCTTCCTGGCCCTGCAACGCTACTACATCCGCGGCATGCTGGCGGGGAGCGTGAAGGGGTGATCAGGAGTATGCGTATGTGGGTTCGATGGTTGGTTCTGATCGCGCTGCTGGTGATGCCCGCAGGCATGGTCCACGCCCAGTCCACTCGCACCCTTGACGCCTTCGAGCCCCTGACGCCGTGGACCGCCGACGCCTCCACCGACGTGTCCTCGCGGATCAGTGCCGTGCCCGGTCATGACGGCCAGGCCATGCGGCTGGACTACGATTTCAACGGCCGGTCTGGCTATGCCTTCGCGGCCCGGTCGATCGATCTGGCGGTTCCCGAAAACTATGAGATCAGCTTCTGGCTGCGCGGCGAGATGCGGCCCAATACGCTGGAGATCAAGTTCACTGATGCCTCGGGCGAGAACGTCCACTGGCGTCAGGTGCGGGCGTTCCAGGCGACCAGCGGCTGGACCCGCTATGTCATCAAGAAGCGGCAGGTTATCTGGGCCTGGGGCCCGAACCCGGACCGGACCTTCCGGGGAGCTCAAAGGATCGAGTTCGTCATCACGGCGGGCGAGGGCGGCCAGGGCTGGATCGAGGTCGATCAGCTAGAGCTGCGTGAGTTGCCACCGGAGCCGTCTGTCCCGCCACGCCCGCTGGCGGAGGCGTCGAGCGAGGCGGGACGCAGCCTGGCTGGTCTGGCCGTCGACGGCGACCCGACCACAGTCTGGCGGACCGAGGCTGCGGGTGCGCAGAGCCTGACGCTGGACCTCGGGTATGAGCGCGAGTTCGGCGGCCTGACCCTGCGCTGGGCCGAACGCGGCGCGGCGATGGACTATGCCGTCATGGCCTCGTCCGATGGGCATGACTGGCGTGAGCTGGCGCAAGTGACCGGCGGTGACGGCGGTGTCGACTGGCTGCGGACGCCGGAAGCCTCGGCCCGATGGTTGCGGCTGGATCTGAAGGCTCCGCAATCGACCTCCACCGTGGTCGGTCAGGCCGGCGCCGGCCAGCGGCTGGGCGTCACAGAGGCCGCCGCCTATGCCCTGTCAGAGATCGAGATCGAACCCCTGTCGTTCGGCGAGACGGCGACGACCTTCATCACTGCTGTGGCCGGCGAGAGCCGTCGCGGCCTGTATCCGCGCGGTTTCCACGGCGAGCAGCCCTACTGGACCCTGGTCGGGGTCGATGGCGGCGGCGAGAGCGGCCTGATCGGCGAGGACGGGGCCATCGAACTGCGTCGTGGCGGACCGTCGATCGAGCCGTTCGTGCTGGACAACGGGCGGCTGGTGACCTGGGCCGATGTGAATGTCACCCAGAGCCTGCGCGATGATGACCTTCCGGTCCCGTCGGTGACCTGGACATCAGACGGGTGGACCTTGACCACCACGGCCTTTGCCGACGGCACCCCGGAGGCGGCCCAGCTTTATGGTCGCTATGCCCTGACCAACACGTCCAGCCGGGCACAGACCCTGACGCTGGCGCTGATGGCGCGGCCCTATCAGGTCAATGGGCCGCGCCAGTTCCTGACGACGCCGGGCGGTGTCGGGCCGATCAATCGTCTGCGCTGGACCGGCTCTGCATTGGCCTTGAACGGTGATCTGGGCGTCCGGCCCATGGTCGCGCCTGACGGTATCGCCTTGTCCGGATTCCAGGGGGGCGGCGATCCGCAAGCCTTGCTGGCTGATGCGGCCCGTCGCCGGGCAGCGGGTGCCGAGGTGAGCGTCGAGGATAAAGACCTGGCCAGTGGTGCGATGCTGTATGACGTCACGCTCCAGCCCGGAGAGACCCGCACCTTCGGCTGGGTGTCGGCGCTGTCCGGCGACCTGCCGACGCTGCCGGTGACCGGTTCGATCGAAGCTGTGCTCGACACCGTCGAGGACCGTGTCGCCAGCGCATGGCGCGAGAAGATGGACCGCTTCGACCTCACCCTGCCGCCCGAGGCCCAGCGGATCGAGGACGTCATGCGCTCTTCTTTGGCCCAGATGCTGATGTCGCGGCAGGGCCCAATCCTGCAGCCGGGTACCCGCAGCTATAACCGCAGCTGGATCCGCGACGGCGCTATGATGGCCGAGGGTCTGAACCGGCTGGGGCATGCTGATCTGTCGGCAGATTATCTGCGCTGGTACGCCCCCTATGTTTTCGACAACGGCAAGGTGCCCTGCTGCGTCGATGCGCGCGGGGCCGATCCGGTGCCGGAGAATGACAGCCACGGCGAGTTCGTCTTCCTGGCCGCCGAGACATATCGGTACACCCGCGACGAAGCCCTGCTGCGGCAGGTGTGGCCCCAGGTTCAGGCCGCCATCGGCTATATGGACACTTTGCGGGCCTCGACCCGCACCGCCGAGTTCCAGGCGGCGGACAAGCGGCACCTGTTCGGCCTGCTGCCCCCGACCATCAGCCACGAAGGCTATTCGGACCGTCCGGCCTATTCCTACTGGGACGATTTCTGGGGCCTGCTGGGATACCGCGACGCCGTCTTCATCGCCGAGACTCTGGGCGACGCCGAGGCGGCGACGCGCATCCGGGCGTCGGAGTCCGAGTTCAAGGCCGACATCATGGCCTCGATCCGCGCAACGGCCCAGGTGCACGGCATCGACTGGATCGCGGGCGCGGCGGACCGGGGCGATTTCGACGCCACCTCCACTACCATCGGCCTGTCGCCCGGCGGGCTGATCGACGACCTGCCACCCGAGCTTCTGACCGGGACCTTCGACAAGTGGTGGGACAACTTCACGGCCCGTCAGGAGAACCGTCAGGCGTGGAAGGACTACACCCCCTATGAGCTGCGCAATGTCGGGGCCATGGTCCGGCTGGGACGGCGCGAGGAGGCGCTCAGGGCGCTGGACTTCTACTTCGCTGACATGCGCCCCATTGCCTGGAACGGCTGGGCCGAGGTGGTCGGACGCGACGAGCGCGAGCCGCGCTTCATCGGCGACATGCCCCATGCCTGGATCAGCTCGGACTACATCCGCTCGACCCTGGACCTGTTGGTCTATGAGCGGGACCGCGACCACGCCCTGGTTTTGGCGGCGGGCATCCCGACCGCCTGGCTGGCGGGAGAGGGCGTGGGCGTCGAAGGCGTCCGCACCGCCTATGGCCCGCTGACCTATCGCCTGAAGCAGGAGGGCCAGGGCTATGTGCTGACCCTGGGCCCTGCGGTCATCCCTGCGGGCGGCTTCGTCATCCAGTGGCCGCCGGGCGAGACGCCGCCTGCCCGTGTGCGGATAGACGGTCGAGCAGCGGCGTGGAATGGATCGGAACTGTCGATTCCCGCTGGAGCGCGTCGGGTAGAGATGCGCTGATCAGGCCGCCGGTTCGGCCGCGCGCTCCGCAACGGCTGGTGCCTCGCAATAGACGTAGCCTTCGACAATGTAGTGGCCCGGCCTGCCTCCGTACCGGTCGTAGTATGTCGTCGGCTGCAAGGCCGTGTGCATCGATTTGCGGGCCACTTTGCCGTCGCACAGTTCCGACGCCCGGCGGTTCCAGTACTCCATGGCCAGACCACCATCCATCAGCTCGACGCGGACGGTGTGGCCCCCATCCGCGTTCGGCCGGTCACTATAGCCGAAGTATGACTTGTCGCTGATCGGCACATAGTCGACTCCGCTGACGCAGCCGCTCAAGGCCAGCAGGGCTAGGGCGGCGCAGGCGCGAGCAGGCTCGCGGAACGTCATGACCGGTTCAGCGCGCGCGAACTGCGGCTCGGGCGGCGGCGCGGATCTGTTCGATCCGCTCGGAGTGGACCTTGGCGATGCTCATGGTGTTGCCGAAGGTCGTGAAGCTGGTCACGCCGGCAGGCGAGGAAATGTAGGAGCCGGCCTGCACTCCTGCGCCCACGCGGCGCACGGTCCGACCGTCGGGCAGGGTCTCGACCAGTTCGTCCTGACCTTCCAGGCTGGGAACAGCGGTGCGGTTCATGTCGATCAGGGCATATCGGGCCAGCAGGCGATGGGCATTGTCGACTTCGGCCCGCAGCAGGGCACCGTTGTCCTTGATCCATTCGCGGGCCAGGAAGATCGAGATTTCGCCCTTGGTCAGGTTGTCGTCGGTGGCCTGTTCCATCTCCTTGGTCATGGCCTTGTAGGCGTCGGTGCCCTCGACCGGCAGGGCCCCATTCTCGTCGCGGGAGTTCTCCTGAACCGAAGCGATGAGGCGTTCGCGCAACTCGGGCGTCAGTTCCGGCACAGGCAGTTGGCGCGAGAAATAGGTGAAGGTGTTGCGATAGGTCGGACCCGTCAGCTCGCTCGCGGGAGGCGACTTTTCGAAGCTGTAGGGCGTGACATACGGCACCTCGGTGTTGGCGTAGGTCAGGGTGAAGACGATCTGCAGCGTCGAGGCGTCTTCCGACAGGGTGTAGGCCGAGGTGACCTCGACCGCGTCATTGGCCGGCGTGGGCACTTCCAGCCGCTGGACGGTCGTCACGTCTGAAACGACAACCGCATTGGCCGGCGGCGTGGGGTCGATCTGACGTCGCAGATGATCCGCCAGCGAGGCGTTCAGCGAATCGACCGGCATGACTTCGGCGATCTCGTTGGCGGTCTTGGTCGCGCGGCGCGCCGGGAAGGAATTGATGATCGCGTCCATCGTCGCCGACACCAGGGCCCCGATCAGGCCGAACTGGGCACCGGCGGCCGAACTGTCCTGCGCAAACCAGGTCTTGGCAATGCCGTTGTTGTCCTCGACCACGGTGAAGGTGGTGGGACCGATCGCGGCGATCTGACCCTCATTCAGGGGTCGCGCATTCGGCACCGGCGTGGTGGCGCAGGCAGCCAGAGACAGCGCGGCGAGCGCGGCGACGAAGATACGCATGAGACTTCCCCCGAACGACCGCACCTCCCCCGGCGCGGTTAATGCGTCAGCCTAATCCGAAAGCCCGGCAGGGTGTCAAGACCGGCGTTCTTAGTCGCCGTAGCTGTCGTACTGCTGACCCTGGGCGAGATTGCCGAACTTGGTGGTATCGGCGTCGAAGGACAGTTTGACGATGCCGATCGGACCATGGCGCTGCTTGCCGATGACGACCTCGGCCTGGTGCTCCAGCCGGTCCATGTCTTCCTGCCACTTGAGGTGTTCTTCGGTGCCCTCGCGCGGCTCGGCCCGGCCCAGATAGTAGCTTTCGCGGTAGACGAACATGACGCAGTCGGCGTCCTGCTCGATCGAGCCGGATTCGCGCAAGTCGGACAGTTGCGGCCGCTTGTCCTCGCGCTGCTCGACCTGACGCGACAGCTGCGACAGGGCGATGATGGGGACGGACAATTCCTTAGCCAGGGCCTTGAGGCCGCCGGTGATCTCCGACACTTCCTGCACGCGGTTCTTCTGGTTGCCGCCTTCGCCGACGGTGACCAGTTGCAGGTAGTCCACGATGATCAAATCGAGGCCGTGTTCCATCCGCTTCAGCCGACGCGCGCGGGCGGCCAGCTTGGCGATGGACAGGCCGCCGGTGGCGTCGATGTAAAGGGGGCTTTCGCCGATCTCGACGGCGGCGTCCCTGATCTTGCCGAAATCCGAGGCGTTGATCTCGCCCTTACGCAGCTTGTCGGACGAGACGCCAGAGGCATCGGCCAGAATCCGCATGGCCAGCTGCTCGGCGCTCATTTCCAGTGAGTAGAAGGCCACGACCCCGCCCGAGACGGTCTTGCGTCCTTCTGGCGTCGGCTCCCAGCGATAGTTGCGGGCCACGTTGAAGGCGATGTTGGTGGCCAGCGCCGTCTTGCCCATCGACGGACGACCCGCGAGGATCAAAAGGTCCGAGGGGTGCAGGCCGCCCAGCTTGGCGTCCAGATCATCCAGATTTGTGGCCAGGCCGGCCAGCTTGCCGTCGCGCTGATAGGCTTCCGCCGCCATCTGGACCGCGCCGGACAGGGCGTTGGAAAAGCTGACGAAGCCGGATGACGGCTTGCCCGTTTCGGCCAGCGAATAGAGTTGTGCCTCGGCCCCCTCGATCTGGTCGATGGCGGGGGTTTCGGGCTGCGGGGCCTGATGGATGATCTCTCCGCCGATGCGGATCAGGTCGCGGCGTAGCGCCAGGTCATAGACGACGCGAGCGTAGTCGGGGGCATTGGCCGCGGGCGGAGCGCGGTCGACGAGGTCGGCCAGATAGCGCAGGCCGCCGAACTCCTGAAACGCCGGGTCCTGCTTGAACCGTTCCATCAGGATGGTGGGCTCGGCCAGCATGCCCTGACGGATGTGATCCTCGATGGCGTCGTACAGACGCTGGTGGAAGGGCTCATAGAAATGGGTGCCCCGCAGGCGGTCCGACAGCCGCTCGAACACGGCATTGTCGAACATCAGCGAACCCAGCAGCGCCTGCTCGGCCTCAAGGTTGTGAGGCATGACCGTAACCGATGGATTGTCGAGCGGCGACGGAAAGCTGAGGGGAGCCAGGGCGTTCATACGCAAACCCATAGCGTCATGATGGGTCAGCTGGGGACGTATTCCGACCGATCGGCGATATGACAGGGGATAGGCTGTGGATGGTGATCGAAGGGCAAATGTCTCCATCGCTCTTCAGAAAATGAAGTGGAGACATTTTCCAGATAGGGTCCAACCTGAACGAACTGACATAGGGCCTGATCTTGCTGCCGACAGGAGCGGGCCGATTGTCAGGATGCAGTTTTCAAAGACCCCCGCCAGCGATGAAATACGCTGCCACATAGATGCGTCACTTGCGGACGTAGCTCGATCAAGTCGCCTGTTCGGCGCATGCCGAAGGAGCGAGTGTCTCCACACAGGAGTCGAGAGGGACCAGCATATCAGGGTCGGAATTACACGCCCTCGGGGCGACGCACGGCATTGGGGTTATGCCGATCCGGGAGGAGAGAAAGGGGCGACAATACTGGGCCCAATACACGACGCGGACAAACGCGCCGCCCCTTCCATCACGGCCCTGAGGCCGTGATCCTGGCCTCTCGTCGGCATACGACGAGAGGGGTGAGGTCCTAGCTCAGCACAACGATTGCGACGCGGCGGTTCTGGGCGCGGCCTTCGCGGGTCGAGTTGTCGGCGATGGGCTGGTCCTCGCCATAGGAGATGGTCGCCATGCGGTTCAGGGCGACACCGTTCTGGCTGAGGTAGCGGCGAACGGCCTCGGCGCGGGCATTGCCCAGTTCGCGGTTGCGACCGGCGTCACCGGTGGCGTCCGTATAGCCCTGGATTTCCAGATAGACGTTGCGGTTTTCGGTGCGCAGGCGCTGGGTCAGCTCGGCCAGACGGGCCTCGGCCTCGGGCGACAGGGTGTCGGCGTTCACCGGGAATTTGACCGAGTCGTCGGAGAGAACGACCTCGTACAGGAACTTGCCCTCGGCCAGTTTCTGGGCGTCGGTGGCGCGACGCAAGGCCTCGCCGGCGGTGCCGGCGACCTCGGTCACGCGGCCGTCGACGGCGGTGACCCGCTGATCGACGACGGCGGTCTGTTCACGAACGAAACGGTGGCTGGCGCAGCCGCTGGCCGCGACGCCGAAGGCGAGTACGACGCCGGTGATCGCTGCGGTCCTGAGGGTGGATCGGGTCAAGTTTGAACTCCTGAATAGGGGGCGCGGTATCCCTGGTCATCACGCGCATGTTACGGTGAAGTGAAGCTCGGGGCGTGGTCATGACCACTAAAGGGCCAGAACATGTCAGCTTGACCATACGCTGAGCGGGGTTACGCATGAATAATGCTGTTCGCCACGATCCTGACGCGAGCCAATGATCTGAACGCGATCACAGGTCTGGATTGCGATACTGAATGCGCAAGCTCGGACGACCATCGGTATTCGATGTTGTGGAGTGCCATTGGCCCCAGTTTCCTCAAACACAACTCAAGGACGACGCAGGCGGCGGTCACGAACATCGTGGGCGGTGGTCGCCAGCGTGGCGGCGCACGCCGTCCCGCTGGGGCTGATGCTGCTGTTGCCGCCCAAGGTACCGGATAGGGTCGAGCCGCCAGTGGTGATGGTGACGCTGGAGCCGCCGCTTGTGCCCGCGCCGGTCCCGCCGCCTCCACCCCCGCCCGATACGGCGACAGAGGAGGCGTCGTCCGCCGCCTCGGCTCCGGCCCCCGCACCACCCGCGCCCGTGACTCGCGTTCGTGCCACCGCCCCGCGCCGTCCTCCGCCGATCCCGCCACCGCCAGAGGTCAGGCCACTGCCGGCACCCCGCGAGCCTTCGCCCGCGCCGATGGTGACACTGGGCGAGTCGGAACTGGCCGGGGCGACGCGGGCAGGGTCAGGCCTGTCGGGCGGGCAGGGTGGCAGTGGCTCGGGCACCGGCGAGGGCAGCGGCAATGGCGGCTGCGACATGGTTCAGCGACTTCAGGATGCCCTGCGGACCGACCCGGAGGTGCGTCAGGCGGTGGCGCAGGCGCAAGGCATTGCGGGCACCGGCCGGACGCCCCTGCTGTGGAACGGTCGCTGGGTGCAGACGCAGGGCGAGGAGGGCGAAGGCCTGGCCGGCGTGCGTCAGGCCATCGCCCTGGAAGTCGCCTTCGCGCCCGCCGCCTGCAAGAGCCAGCGTATGCGCGGCATGGTCCTGATCGCCTTCAGCGACGCCCGCGGCGGACCGCGCGTGGCGCTGGGGACCGGGTCTTGGCGGTGGTCGGACCTGCTGAACGCGCGGTAGGGGCTATTCGAACTCTACCAGCACATCGTCCGCCGCGACAGGATCTCCCGCCGCCGCGCTGACCGCCTTCACCACGCCGTCGCGCTCGGCCTTGAGGATGTTCTGCATCTTCATGGCCTCGATGATGGCGACGGTCTCGCCCGTCTTGACCACCTGGCCGGGCGAGACGGGGATGGCGACGACCAGGCCGGGCATGGGGGACTGGATCAGTTTGGAGGTGTCGGCGGCGACCTTTTCCGGCAGGCGGGCGAACAGTTCGGCCAGGCGCGGGGTCAGGACGCGGACGCGGGCCTTGGTGGCGCGGCTGCGAATCTCGAAGCCGTCGGCGACGCGGCGGACCTCGGCGGTGAAGGGGGTGTCGTCGAGAATGGCGCGGAACTGGGCCTGTCCGGGCCGCCAGTCGATGTCGGACAGGCTCAGGGCGCGGTCCTCGCCCGCCAGGTCCAGCGTCAGGGCCTCGTCATCGTCATAGGACAGGCTGACGCCGATCGGGTCGCGGTCGATCATGACCACCCAGTCGGTGCGGTCCGACGGATCGCCCGCCTGTTCGGACAGGATTTCATGCATGGCGACGGCGCTGGCGACCATGATGTCGCGCTGAAGCGGACCGGCAGGCAGGCCGTGGAAGCCGTCGGGGAATTCGTCGACGATATAGCTGGTCGACAGATTGCCGGACTTGAAGCGTTCCTGATCCATTACGGCGGCCAGGAAAGGCACGTTGTGGCCGACGCCGTTCAGGTAGGTGTCCTCCAGGGCGCGGGCCATGCCTTCGACCGCACCGGCGCGGGTGGGGGCCCAGGCGCAGAGCTTGGAGATCATGGGGTCGTAGAACATGCTGATCTCGTCGCCCTCGCGGACGCCGGAATCGTTGCGCACGACATAGGGGCCGGTCGACCCCTCGTGTTCGCCTTCCTCGGCCTGTTCGTAGCGGACCAGGCGGCCGATCGAGGGGAGGAAACCTCGGTACGGGTCCTCGGCATAGATGCGGCTTTCGATGGCCCATCCGTTGATGCCGAGGTCATCCTGGGCGAAGGGCAGGCGCTCGCCGGCGGCGCTGCGGATCATCTGTTCGACCAGATCGACGCCGGTGATCAGTTCGGTGACTGGGTGTTCGACCTGAAGCCGGGTGTTCATCTCCAGGAAGAAGAAGCTGCGGTCCTGGCCGGCGACGAACTCGACTGTGCCGGCACTATCGTAGTTCACGGCGCGGGCGAGGGCGACGGCCTGATCGCCCATCGCTTTGCGGGTCGAGTCGTCCAGCAGGGGGGAGGGGGCCTCCTCGATGACCTTCTGGTTGCGGCGCTGGATCGAGCATTCGCGGTCGAACAGGCCGACGATGTTGCCGTGCTTGTCGCCCAAAACCTGGATCTCGATGTGGCGCGGATCGACGATGAATTTTTCCAGGAAGACGCGGTCGTCGCCGAAGGCGGTCAGGGCCTCGGCCTTCACGGCAGCGAAGCCTTCGGCCATGTCGGCGTCGGAATGGGCGACGCGGATGCCCTTGCCGCCGCCGCCTGCGCTGGCCTTAATCATGACCGGATAGCCGATCTGGCGGGCGATTTCGACGGCGTGGTCGGGGGTTTCGATCAGGCCCATGTGGCCCGGCACGGTGGAGACGCCGGCTTCGGCAGCGAACTTCTTGGACGTGATCTTGTCGCCCATGGCCTCGATGGCATGGGGGTTGGGGCCGATGAAGGTGATGCCCTCGGCCTCCAGCCGCCGGGCGAAGACGGGGTTTTCGCTCAGGAAGCCGAAGCCGGGGTGGACCGCCTCTGCGCCCGAACGCCGCACGGCGTCCACGATCCTGTCCTGGATCAGATAGGACTGGGCCGCAGGCGAAGGGCCGATGTGGATGGTCTCGTCCGCCATCTCATAGGCCAGCGATCCCGTGTCGGCGTCAGAGTGCACGAGTGCTGTCCGGATGCCCATCTTGCGGGCGGTCTTGATGATGCGGACGGCGATCTCGCCACGGTTGGCGATCAGGATTTTCGAGAACATCAAGCTTTCCGGGTTCAGGCCGCCGCGCGGCTGGCCGTGGGGAACGTGTCCCGATTAGGGCGCGTTTCGCGCGGAGTAAACCGAGGTGGCAGGCGTGGCGTTGCCGAATGCAGGGTTGGCAAGCCCCGCCGCGATACGCTTTAACCCTGCCACCCCCGTCCATCGGCCCGGAGACAAGACCTGATGACCCGCATGCTCACCCTTACCGCCGCCGCCGCCCTGACGCTGGCCGCGGGGGTCTCGCCCGTCGTGGCGCAAGACTTCCGTGCCCTGGCCCGTCAGGACCTGCAGGCCGCGCATGATGAACTGGCGGCCAACCACCCCGCAGCCGCCCTGCCGGGCGCACAGAGCGAGACCTTCCGTTCCTGGATCGATGCGGGTCTGGCGGATGCGCTGGGTCAGGCGGATCGTGTCAACAGCGGCGACAGCCATGCCTATCTGCTGCGCTATTACGGTGCAGGGTTCCGCGACTCCAACATTTCGATCCGTCCGACCTACGAAGGTCTTGGTCCGTACTTCGGCACCAGCTGGCCCGGTTTCACCACGGGTTGGCGTGGTGGCAAATATGTCGTCACTTACATTCAGGAAGGCGTCCGCGGTACGCCGCCTCTGGGAGCCACGCTGGTGGATTGTGGTGGCACCAGCGCCGAGGATCTCGCGCGTGCCAAGCTTGATCGCTGGGAAGGCAATCTGGACACCGAAGCGGGGCGGGTCACCTCGGCTCCCTACCTGCTTTGGAACCGCAACAATCCGTTCACGATGGGTGTGCCTGCGACCTGCAACTTCCAGGTCGGCAATAACCGGCGTCCGCGTGAATTCCAGATTCGCCCGGTACCGGTTACGCCCGCCGGGCTGGAGGCCGCCTACCGTGCCACTGTCTACATGCCGCCGGCAACGCCACTGTCGATTGAAACCGTCAATGGGAGACCGTGGGTAAACGTCCACTCATTCGACGATGGGGCTGGTTGGGATGCATTCAACGCGGAAGTAGAGGCTCAGCTTGAGACGTTGCGTGGGCCGCAGGGACTGGTCATCGACTTGCGGGCCGCCTCAGGGACGTCGGTGAACAGCTCCACTCGTCGCGGCTATGGCCTGGCCAATCGCATCTGGACACCCGAGTTCACCATCAGCCGTCAGCCCGCGGCCGGAGCCATCACCTATCGCGCCACCCAAGGGAACCGCGACTGGTATGCTGCTGCGGTCGGGCGGATGCAGGCGGACCCGAGCTTTGTCGCCGAGGCCCCGCAGATCATCGCTCAAACGCTGGAGATCGTGGCCGCCTTTGATGCCGCGATCGCTGCGGGCCAGACGACCTTCACCCTTACTGGACCTGAATTGGCTGCGGACACCGGCGCTGCCAACCCGGTGCAGGGCCCTGTGATCGTCCTGGTGGATGCCGGCTGCTCGGGCGGTTGTCTGGATACGCTGGATCTGCTGAGCAAGCTTCCCAACGTGCGGATCGCGGGTTCGACGACGGCGACCGATTCGATCTTCATCGATCCGACGGTGGAGCGCCTGCCTTCGAACTACGCGCAGCTCAGCTATGGCCACAAGGCCTGGACGGGCCGGACGCGGGCCAACAACCAGCCCTACACGCCTGCCGAGGGCCTGGCCTATACGGGTAATCCGACCGACGAGAATGCCGTCCGGGCCTGGGTCGGGACGCTGTTCGGGGCGTAACCCATGTTGGACCACTAACGCCGACGACGCGGTCGTTAGCGGCTTGCGCTGCAGGTGAGGCCGGGCAGGGGTGGAACCCCGGTCCGGCCTTTCCTATTTGGGCTGCATGACAAACCTCGCCCCCGACGCTGCCAACCTGTCTCCCTCCGGCTATGACCTGACGCCGCCCGACGATGCCGAGCGGGCGCGGCTGGAGGCGGACCTCAACGAGGAGGAGCGCCGCGTGCTGCTAGCCCACGGGACGGAAGCACCATTCTGCGGAACCCTGCTGGGCGAAAAGCGGGTCGGCATCTTCTGCTGCCGCGAATGCGGCCTGCCGCTGTTCAGACAGGGCACCAAGTTCGAGAGCGGCACGGGCTGGCCCAGCTTCAGTGAGCCGGTCGATGAGGCGCATGTGAAGGCGATCACCGACCGGTCATATGGCATGGTGAGGACGGAGACTCGCTGTGCCCGCTGTGACAGCCATCAGGGCCATGTCTTCCCCGACGGTCCGCCGCCCAGCGGCCTGCGCTATTGCATCAACTCAGTCGCCCTGACCTTCGTGGCCGAGGGCGAGGCGCTGCCCGATCCTTTGGGGCGCGGCGACGGCAGGGCCTGACCTTGGCCGCAATTGGCGCTAAGGTGGTCCTTGTACAGGAGTTGGCCGGATGTTGATGACGACCCTCATGATGGCGGCGACCCTGGCGGTCAGCCCGTCCGTGGGCGATGAGCCGGACGGCGTCATCTCGACGGCCCCCGCCACCTCCGTCTCTCTGGATGCCACAGCGACCGCTCCGATAGCGCCCAGCGCCCAGGGAGCGGCCCAGCAGGCGTCGGAGGCTCACGGCCTGACGACGGACGAGCAGATCGATCGCTGGATCGCGGCGCGGTCGCCGGACGAGAAGCCCTATTCCAGCGACTCCTTTCGCCTGATGGACGACCGTAAGGTGCATAGCGAGGTCGATGTCGGCTTCGGTACCGGCGGCTATCGCAGCTATGGCGCGGCGGTGTCCCTGCCGATTGGCGAGAATGGCCGGCTGAACCTGAGCTATCGTCAGGTCGAGAACGGCTATGGCTACGGTTATCCGTATGGCGGCTATGGCGGGTACGGACGCGGATACGGGCTGGGACGAAATTATTTCAGCGATTTCGGCTATGCCTTTCCCGGTCGTCAGACGCCGGAGGGCGCCCTGCGTTTCGAAGACCGGGTGGCGCGACCCGGTGGTCCGCCTGGTCAACGACTGGCTGTAGAGCCGGCCGTCACCGCCGCAGAATAGTTGGAGGCCCGGTCGCAGGATCGGGCCTTTTTGTTTGTCCGCCAACAGTCGGTGTCAGCGCCAATGTCCATGTTTGGACATAGGAACGGACCGGGTTCAGGCCGGTTGTGAGGGTACCCCCAAACGGAGACACCCCATGGCCGACAAGACCCTGAACGACCTGTTCCACGATACGCTGAAGGACATCTATTATGCCGAGCGCAAGATCCTGAAGTCTCTGCCCAAGATGGCCCGCGCCGCCCAGTCGCCCGAACTGAAGGCCGCATTCGAGAAGCATAAAGACCAGACCGAAGGCCAGATCGAACGCCTGCAACAGGTGTTCGAGATCCTGGGCAAGGCCCCGCGCGGCAAGACCTGCGATGCCATCGAAGGCATCCTGGCCGAAGGCGACGAGATCATGGAAGAATACAAGGGCTCGCCCGCACTGGACGCCGGCCTGCTGGCGGCGGCCCAGGCCGTCGAACACTATGAGATCACGCGCTACGGCACACTGAAGCGCTGGGCCAACGAGCTGGGCATGAAGGATGCGGCCAAGCTGCTGGACGAAACCCTGCAGGAAGAATCGCAGACCGATCTGGACCTGACGACGATCGCGGATGCGTCCATCAACGATAACGCCAAGGCCTGATCAGAGTTGTTGTGCCAGAACGTCAGCGGGGCCCGGCTTTCACAAGCCGGGCCCCGTCGATGTCTGCAGATGGTGCCGCCGGAGAGAATCGAACTCTCGACCTCAGCCTTACCAAGGATGCGCTCTACCACTGAGCTACGGCGGCCCGAACTGAGGAAGGGGGCCTATAGCCAACGGAAAGGGCGGGGGGAAGCCCCGAATTCGGTCGCTTGCGAAAAAGCTGCGGCAAGGGTCTGATCGTCCCATGGCCGATCCTGATTCCCCAGCGTCTGCAGTTCCCGTCTCTGATGCCGCGTCCGAGCGGGCCGATGGACGATTGAGGAACAGCAAGGCGACGGCCACGCCCCGAGCGCAGCGACTGGCTACGGCCTTGCGGGACAATCTGAAGCGGCGCAAGGCGGCGGCGACCGCGTCCCGACCGGAAAAGCCGCGCAACTGAATGTCATCGGCCCGCTGACGCCGCGCCCTTTCGCAAAAGGGGGCGGACGCGCTAGATAGCCGATCCGCCTTGGCCGTTGCCCTGGCCTTCAGGGCAGACACAGAGATTTCATGGACAGTATTGTCATTCAGGGCGGTAACCGCCTGAACGGAACGATTCCCGTCAGCGGGGCCAAGAATTCGGCGCTGAAGCTGATGGCGGCATCGATTCTGACGGATCAGCCTTTGCTGCTGAAGAACATGCCGCGTCTGGCGGACACGAAGTTTCTGGGCCGGTTGCTAAAGGCGCTGGGCGTCGAGGTGACTGAGCGGGACGGCGCCGACGGGCAGGAGACGCTGTTCCACGGCGCCAGCATCAGTTCGACCTTCGCTCCCTATGATCTGGTGCGGCAGATGCGGGCCAGCTTCAATGTGCTGGGGCCGCTGCTGGCGCGGACGGGCGAGGCCAAGGTGTCGCTGCCAGGCGGCTGCACCATCGGGGCGCGGCCGGTCGATCTGCATCTTCAGGCGCTGACAGCGCTGGGGGCAGAGATCGAACTGGATGAAGGCTATGTCACCGCACGTGCGCCCAAGGGTCTGCAGGGCGCGGAGATTGCCTTCCCGATCGTCTCGGTCGGGGCGACGGAGCATGCGCTGCTGGCCGCTGTCATGGCCAACGGCACGACGGTTCTGAGGAATGCCGCGCGCGAGCCGGAGATCGGCGACCTGGCCCGCTGTCTTACGGCGATGGGGGCCAAGGTGGAGGGGATCGACACCGACGTCCTGACCATCACGGGCGTGGCGTCCCTGGGCGGCGCGACCTGGTCGGTGATTCCTGACAGGATCGAGATGGGCTCCTATGCCGTGGCGGCGGCCATGGCGGGCGGTGAAGTGCGCCTGACCAAGGCGCGCGCCGATCTGATGCAGGCGCTGACGACCAAGATGATCGAGGCGGGTGTCGGGATCACGCCGACCGACGATGGAGTGATCGTCAAGCGAGACCCGGCCCAGCGCCTGAAGGCCGTCGATCTGACGACCGAAGTCTATCCAGGTTTCGCCACCGACCTGCAGGCCCAGTTCATGGCCCTGATGACCACGGCGGACGGGCAGAGCACCATCCAGGAAAACATCTTCGAGAACCGCTTCATGCACGCGCCGGAACTGGCGCGGCTGGGGGCGGACATCGCGGTCCATGCGGGCAGCGCAGTGGTGACCGGGGTGCCGACCCTGCGGGGCGCGCCGGTCATGGCGACGGACCTGAGAGCCTCGGTCAGTCTTGTGATCGCCGGTCTTGTCGCCGAAGGTGAGACGACGGTGGGCCGGGTCTATCACCTGGATCGTGGGTTCGAGAAACTGGAAGAGAAACTGACCGCCTGCGGAGCCGACATCCGCAGGGTCAAGGGCGAAGAGCATGACCATTGAGGCGCAGGTTCTCGAAACAGGGAACGCGACCGTAGAGGGGGTACCGGCGGCCAAGGCTCCGGTCGAGCCTCTGCGCCTGCTGGCCGAGGATGCCGACGACCTGCAGATCATCTCCGCCGCCCTGCAGGATGCGATCATGCGGCCCGTGGACATCGTCTGGGAGCGCGGGGCGCGAACGCTGACACTGGCGCTGAGCCGGTTCTGCTGGGAATGCGGTGGCACGCGGGTGATGGCCGCGATGCAGTTTGGCGATGTGATCGCGGTCAAGAGCCGTCGCCTGCACCGGTCACCGGACGCGGCACTGGAGCTTCTAGCCATGGACTTCATGCCCGATGAAGATCCGGAGGCCGCGCCGGGCGGGCGGGTCATTCTCATGTTTGCGGGCGGTGGTGATTTGCGGGTCGATGTCGAATGTCTGGATGCGGTTCTGACAGACCTGTCGGAACGCTGGCCCGCCAGACTGGCCCCGACCCATGCGTCGGATGAGCCGGAAGGTCAGAAGATGGTTGCGAAATGAGCGATCACCGGCTGAGCTCTGTCGATCTGGACCCGGTCTCCCTGCCGGCTGCCACGGCCGAGATCGAGCACGAGCGGCGCGTAGCCATCTTCGATCTGGTCGAGAAGAACAGTTTCGAACCCGCGGGGGCCGAGAGTGGGCCGTACAGGCTCAAGCTGTCGCTGCTGGACACCAAGCTGGTGTTCGACATCGAGGGACCAGACTTCGCACGCGCGCACGGCCTGTCGTTGACGCCGCTGAAGGGTGTGATCCGCGACTATATCCTGATCTGTGACAGCTATTATGAGGCGCTGCGCGGTACCTCGCCTGCCCAGATCGAGGCTGTGGATATGGGCCGGCGCGGCTTGCACAATGAAGGGGCCGAGCTGCTGAAGGCCCGGCTGGACGGCAAAATCGCCATCGACCATGAGACCGCGCGGCGACTGTTCACACTGGTGACGGCGCTGTACCGGCGGGGGTAGCCTCGACTACCGCCGGATTTTCAGGCATTAGGCCCGCTCCTTACGATCCGCGCTTTCGTCCGGCGTGGGTTTCGATTCGTATTCAAGGGCGCGAGAGGCCGCATGGCTAAGGAAGAACTGCTCGAGTTTCCCGGCGTCGTCAGCGAACTGCTGCCGAACGCGACGTTCCGTGTGCTGCTCGAAGGCAATGATCATGAGATCATCGCTCACACCGCCGGCAAGATGCGCAAGAACCGCATCCGCGTGTTGGCCGGAGACAAGGTACTGGTCGAGATGACCCCCTATGACCTGACCAAGGGTCGCATCACCTATCGCTTCAAGTAAGGACGGGCTCGGATGAGCCGTCCCGAACTGGTGCTGGCCTCGTCCAGCCCGCGGCGTGTGGAACTGCTGGCCTTGGCCGGCTTCACGCCCGACCTTATCGACCCCGCCGATATCGACGAAACCCCTCTGAAGGACGAGACGCCCCGGCGTCTGGCCCAGCGGCTGGCTGTGACAAAGGCCGAGGTCGTGGCCGAACGGCATCCCGATGCCGTCGTTCTGGCCGCCGATACCGTTGTGGCGGTGGGGCGGCGCTTTCTGGAAAAGGCGTCAGACGGGGCGGAGGCGACACGATTCCTGAAACTGCTGTCCGGTCGCAACCATCGTGTGTTCACCGGGGTAGCGGTGGTGCGGGACGGCAAGGTCACGTATCGGGTCAATGAGACGCGCGTGACCTTCAAGGTTCTGTCGGAGGCCGAGATCACCTCATATGTCGCCGGCGGCGACTGGCGGGGCAAGGCCGGAGCCTACGGCATTCAGGGCGCGGCTTCGGCCTTCGTGCGCCAGATTGTGGGCAGCCATCACGGGGTTATGGGCCTGCCGCTGTATGAGACCGTCAATCTGCTGGCCGGGGCCGGGCTGCGCGCGTCGTGAGCGGGATCGCGATCTATCTGGACGACACACCCGGCGAGACCCGGGGTGTCGCGGTCCGGAACGGACGGTTCGAACATCTGATCATCCAGAGCGACCGGGACGTCGCGCAGCATCGGCTGGGCGCGCGCAGCGTGGGGCGGATCGTGGATGTTCAGCCCGGCATGAAAGGGGCGTTCGTCGATCTGGGGGCCGCACCGCCGCTGGGTTTCCTGCCGTTCGGCCCAGGCGCGCCGCTGGCCGTCGGCCAGAAGCTCGAGGTCGAGGTCACGGCCGAACCCCGGGCGGGCAAGGGACCGACCCTGCGTGGTCTAGCGGCAGGGGAGGGCGAGCCCAGGCTGCTGGCCGGCGGGCCGTCGGTCGAACAGATTCTGGATGTGCTGGCTCCGGGACAGGTGCCGGTGCGGGGGCTGGCCGCGATCCAGGCCGGGCTGGAGGCCGAGGAAGAGGCGCTTGGAGACGGGGGGCTGTTCGGCGACATCGGTCTTGATGTCTGTGTTCAGCGGACGCGGGCCCTGATCGCTGTGGATCTGGACCTTGCCCCCGGTGCCGGACGTGGCAAGGGCGGTCGGGCCAGGGATATCGCCAATCGACACGGGCTGATCGAGGCGGCCCGACTGATCCGGCTGAAGAGTTGGGGCGGTCTGGTGGCGATCGACCTGATCGGCGTGGGGCACGACGGCGCTGCGATAATGGCCGATGCGCGAGCGGCCTTCGGCGCCGACAAGGATATCGTCTACGGGCCGGTCAACCGGTTCGGGGTCCTGCAACTGGCCTTGCCGTGGCGCAGGACGCCGCTTGAGGAGCGATTGGCACAGGATGGACCTGTGTGGCGGTCGGCGGTCGACATGACTCGCGCCTTGCGGCGGGCCGTCCTCTTGGACACGGGCTCACCGCAGATCATAGCTGCCTGCAATGCGCAGGTGGCCGATGCGGCACGGCCGCTCATTGCCGCTCTGGGGCCTCGCGCAGCCCTGATCATCGACTCTTCTTCTGCACCGGGACAGTTCAGGATCGACCCCGCATGACGACCGCCGCTCTCTGTCCGATCTGTCGCACCAGGCCGATGAAGCCGGAGTATCGACCGTTCTGTTCCAAGCGCTGCGCCGATGTCGATCTGCAGCGCTGGTTCACCGGTGGCTATGCGATTCCGGCCGAGCCGGACGACGGCGTGCGCGACGACGACGAAGACTGATCAACCGGCTGGACAGCCCTGACGGCCTCGCCTATAGACCGCCCTCCCGCGAGCGGACATCTCGCCTGGATAGCTCAGTTGGTAGAGCAGCGGATTGAAAATCCGCGTGTCGGTGGTTCGAATCCGCCTCCAGGCACCACCGCCCTTTTCCGCCGCGAGCGCCCAGTTTCCAATCATGACTTTTCAGACAGGTTTTGCCGCGAGCCTGTGGATAAATCTGTGGTTCAGCGAGCCATTGCGCCCTTGACGCTCTGGCGGGGCTTGTTCAAAGGGAATGGCCGCCTTCGTTAAGAACGCGGTGATGGGCCAGAGATTGTCATAATCTTGAACCCATCGACGTCGTAACGGTCGTCGAACGGCAACCGTTAACGTCGGAAGGCGTTCCGCGCTCTGGTGCTGCAAAGCTCCGAGAGGCGAACAGAGAATTTCATTTGGGGGCGGTCGTCTCGGCGGTCGTATCCCGGTTCATCGGTCAGACCAAAAAGCAGGAACCGGCGCACTATGCTCGATATCAAGAAATCCAACATCTTCCTGGCCATGGCCGGCGCTGCCGTGCTGATGGCCAGCTCGCCTGTTCTCGCGCAGGATGCCGCCGCCCCGGCACCGGCCGCCGCCGAAGCCACTGCTCCGGCCACGACGACGGCTCCGGCCGCCGCCGAAACGCCCGCGCCCGCCGAAGCTGCTGCCGAGGAAACCGGTGGTCACTCGGGCGACATCACCCCGATCTCCATGTTCATGGAAGCGACCATCGTCGTGCAGGTCGTCATGATCGGCCTGCTGCTGGCCTCGATCTTCTCCTGGACCCTGCTGATCATCAAGCTGATCGAGTTCTCCAAGCTGAACCGCAAGACGGACCAGTTCCTGGAAGAGTTCCGCTCGGCTCGCACGATCGCCGACATGCGCCGCATCTCGTCGTCGGAAGAGTTTGACGGCAACCCGCTGGCCGACATGGCCGCTGCCGCCACCGAAGAAGTCGAGCTGTCGCGTCAGGCCGGCCTGCAGGTCAATGGCGACCACCGCGATTCGGCCATCGGTCGCGCCCAGAACGCCGTGACCGCCGTTCAGTCGGGTCTGGCCGGTCGCCTTTCGGGCGGTCAGCAGTTCCTGGCCTCCACCGGTTCGACCGGTCCGTTCGTGGGTCTGTTCGGTACGGTGTACGGTATCATGAACTCCTTCATCGGTATCGTTCAGTCGAACACGACCAACCTGGCGGCCGTTGCCCCCGGTATCGCCGAGGCGCTGCTGGCCACCGGTATCGGCCTGTTCGCCGCTATCCCGGCCGTGGTGTTCTACAACTACTTCAACACCCGCATCGCCGCGTACAGCACCCGTTCGGACGGCTTCAACGCTGAACTGATGAACGCCATCTCGCGTCAACTCGACAAGGGAGCCTAAGGCGCATGGGTGCCAAACTCGGAGGATCGGGCGGCGGCACGAACATTGTCGAGGCGAATGCCGAGATCAACGTCACGCCGTTCGTCGATATCATGCTGGTGCTTCTGATCATCTTCATGGTGGCGTCTGCGGTCGCCACCCCTGGGGTTGAAGTGAAGCTGCCCATCGCCGTCGCCGCTCAGACGGACAGCCCCCCCAAGCCGGTTTACATCTCCATCCAGGACGATGGCCGGGTCTACATCGGGGACGGCGAGACGACGTATGAAACCCTGGGTGCTGACCTGACGGCCGCTGTCGGTCGTCGGGACCCGACCCGCGAACGCATCTACATTCGCGGTGACGAACAGACCCGCTATGGCGATTTCATGCAGGCCATGAACTCGCTGCAGGACAACGGCTTCTACAGCGTCGCCCTCGTCGGCGAAGACAAGGCGAGGTAACGATGACAGATACACCCGTCGAATATCATCGCAGTCGCTATGACGCCCCTCGCAAGAAGGGCTTCATGGGGGTGTCGCCGATGGTGTGGCTGATCACCCTGGGCACGGTCATGGCCATGTTCGTGGCGCTGATCATCTTCCTTCAGCGGACCAAGTTCGAAATGAAGGTGATGGACTATTCGGACGACGCCGTGGACGTGGAGATCATCCCGCCCCCGCCGCCGCCGCCGCCTCCGCCACCTCCGCCTCCGCCTCCGCCGGACACGCCTCCTCCGCCGAAGCTGCAGATCCGTCCGCCGGTCATCGTCCCGAATGCACCACCGCCTCCCCCGGCCGTGAACATTGAGACGGTCAAGAAGGAGGATCGGATTGAGGTCGCTGGCCCGCCGGTCATCACGAGGACGCCACCGGAACCGGCACCCGTCGCCGCTCCGCCACGTCCGCCGGTGATCAGCAATCCGTCTTGGAACAGGCGTCCGGCCGGTGAATTCCCGGAACGTGCCCTTTCTCGCGGGATTGAAGCGGGCTCGGCTGTTCTGGAATGCACCGTCAATCCGAACGGTAGTGTCAGTAGCTGTGTGGTCATTTCCGAAACGCCTAGTGGCGCAGGATTTGGACAGGCGGCGATCGCGGGTGCACGTCGCGCCCAGCTGACGCCACGCTCGGTTGATGGTGTGGCTACCGGCGGCAAGGTGCGGTTCACGACCCGCTTCGGCGTCGAATAAGCACCGCGGCACGATAAACCTGACGAACCCCGGAGCTCAGGCTCCGGGGTTTTTCGTTGTCAGCAGCGCTTCAGTCCGCATCGCCTCTTGATTGGCCAACCCCGCGCCGCTAGACACCCTTCCTCGCGTCGATGCGCCGCCTTAGCTCAGTTGGTTAGAGCGCCGGTTTGTGGAACCGGAGGTCCTCAGTTCAAGCCTGAGAGGCGGTACCATCCCTCGTTCGAGCAAGGCTCCGAGGACAGGCTCTCGCCAATGATAATGGTGCCCCGCCTGCATCGCTGAAGCGACGGCGTTCACGTCGTCGTAGAGAGGTCTGCCTTGCGCCGCCGCATCGCGGTGACCGGCCCCTCAACCTTTGCCAAGGCCTCGCGTGTGGCCTGATAGCCCACCAGCACCGTCGGCTCGTAGCTCTTCCAGTCGCGGATTTCCGTCCCCTCGGGTTTGGGCTGAACCAGTATGTCGGTCGCCGCGCGCGAAACCTCGATCTCGGCATCCGTCGTCAGGGTGGCTGAGCGCATCAGGATGGAGACGATGGGCGGGCCGCGACGCCAAGCCCCTGTCGCCAGGAACCGCCAGACCGAGGGCGGGTGAAGGATCACCTGCGGGTCGACGCCCCGGGCCTGCGACATGTCCACGCCGATCACCGGGCCGCCGTTCATCTGGCGCATGACGGCGGTGGGCAGGTTGTTCAGCACGGCGCCGTCCACCAGCACCTGACCGTCGATGACGATGGGCGGCAGTAGGCCGGGAATGGCGATGGAGGCCCGCATAGCCCGGCGCATCATGCCGCGCCGATGCACCTCGATCTTGCCGCTGGTCAGATTGGTGGAGACGGCAAAGAAGGGCCGCACCGTATCGGCCAGGTCCATGTCGCCATAGGCGTCGACCAGCAGCTGATCCACCTTGGCCGCCCGGCTCATGGCCAGCATGGGAAAGGTGATGTCCGACAGGGGATCCTTGACGACGAAGGCGCGGTGGATGCGGGCTTCCAGCTCCTCCTGCGTCCAGCCCAGGGCCGGACCGGCTGCGATGACGGCACCCATGGACGAGCCGCCGACGAAGTCGATCGGCACCCTGGCTTCATGCAGCGCCCGCAAGGCACCGATATGGGCATAGGCGCGGGCCCCGCCGCCGGAGAAGACCACGCCCACCGCGCTGCCGGTCAGGACACGAGCCATGCGTTCGGCGTCGTCTGCGGCCCCTTCCACGGCCTGGAACCATCGTCCGGGCTGGATGGCGTCAAGCCAGGCGGCGGTGTTGGCGGGACGCTGCATGCGGGGGTCGCGCATCAGGATCAGGTCGGTCCGCCGCTGGGCGTCTAGCACCCCGGCATGCGGCATCGGCCGGTTGGGCGGGGCCAGCAGGCCGTTGCCCACGACGAAGACGCGATCCACTTGACGCGCGCACAGCGAAGCCCAGGCGGGTTCGTCCAGCTCGGCGACATAGAGGACGTAGTCGTGGGTGTCCTCGACCCGGCTGAACCAGTCGGCGGCGGACGTGAGCGCGGAATGGTCGATGACCTGGCAGGTGAAGCCGTCGGCCTGGATGGCGGCGGCGACCCGTTCGACGAAGGCGCGGATGGGCCGGGGGCGGGCGGAGACGAAGCCGAAGACGCTGGGCTCGCCGCCGCCGGAGCGTTGGTCGCGCGCCCGCTGGATCATCAGGCGCGACAGCTCGACCATCAGGTCGGGCTCCTTGCGCGCCGCTTCGAAGAAGGCGTCGCGCGGCAAGGCCAGAACTTCGGAATCGCGCAGGGCGACGACGTCGGCGGTGTGTTCCGTTCCGGCCATCATGGCCATTTCACCCGCAGGCTCTCCGGGCCGGATGACGCCGACGAATTCGGGCGGGCGTTCGTGATGCACATCACGGCGGAAGACGCCCAGGCGACCGCTGCGCAGCAGGTACAGGGTGTCGGCGGGCGTACCCTCGGCGAACAGCACCTCGCCCCCGGTCAGGGCGAACCAGCTGGCACGGGTGTTCTTCCCGCCCTCGAAGATGCGGTGCAGGGCGTCTTCAAGCCGGTCGGAGCGGGGAGGGGGCATGGGGGGTTCGAGGGATCAGAGATTAGGGACGAGGGAAGGTCGGCCGGGCACAACATCATCATGTGAGGTTCTGGTCATTCCCTAATCCCTCGTCCCTGATCCCTCAAACCTCGACCCTACCACGCCCCCATCTCCCTCAGCTTCTTGGCCAGCTCGTCGGGCAGGTCGCTGGCGTCCATGGTGGACAGGTCAGGCGGGGCGTCCCTGGGTTCCAGATAACGCCAGCCCTGAAAGGGGCGGCGGGCCTGGGGGGCGGTGCGGATCACCTGGGGATGCAGGCGGATGTGGCACATGCTGGTCTTGCCCTCGCCCTTGGTCGTGATGTCGGCGATGGGCATGCGGCAAGTGACCGAGCCTTTCATGACCCAGTAGATGCAGCCGCCGTCTTCCAGCTCCTGTGCGCGCTTGGGGGTCATGCGGGTGTGGACGGTCAGCCAGTCGCCCTTGGCCACGCGCCGCTCCAGCGTCTCGACCCTGGCCACGCCGACGCACAGCTTGATCATGTGCAGGGTGGGGGCGGCCTCAGTCAGCGGCGACCGCCTTCATTTGCATGAGTTCGCCGAACTGCTCCAGGGCCGCACCCTTGTCGATCATCTCCTGGCCGCAGCGCTGGTAGTGGGCCTCGAGCTTCTTTTCGATATCGGGTGCCTGGATGTAGGTGCCGAAATAGGCGAGCCAGTCGGTGCCGGGCGTGCGTCCCTCCAGCCGGCCGAGGAAATACATCAAGCCGCCAACAAGGCCGATCCGCTCGTCCGAGCCTTCCTCGGCCGCCCCGCCCGCGACAGCGACGACGGCCATGCATTCGACATCACGCAGGTCGGCGGGGCCTATGTCGCGCGATTGGGCCAGGGCCGGGCCGGCCATGAAGCCGAACGCTATCGAGGCTATGGCGACATGGCGGATCATGCGGGTTTTCCTTCGATCTGTGCCAGCACAGCGTCGGCTCCGACCTGATCGCCGACGGTGGCATTGATGGCCCCGACGACGCCGTCGAACGGCGCAACCAGCGCATGCTCCATCTTCATGGCCTCCAGCACGATGACGGGCTGGCCCTTGGAGACGGTGTCGCCCGCCTTGGCAGGAGTGGCGACGATCTTGCCAGGCATGGGGGCGCGGAGGGAGCCGTCGGAGGCGGTGCCGGAACCGCCAGTGCCGCCACCATGCGTGAGCGGCTCGAAGGCCCACGCCTCGCCATTGAAGAACAGCACAGGCTCGTCAACGACGCGAGACAGTTCCCGGCCCGGAATACCGTTCTCGAACAGGGTGACGCCGCCGGTGAGCACATAGGCCTCGCGGCAGTTGTCTCCCAGATCAACAGTCCAATAGCTACCGTGTTCACCGGGCTTGGCCCGGCCCTCGATCATTGCGCCATTGAGAAGTCCGCGCTGGGTGGCGGGGATCCCGCCGCTGGTGCGAAAGCCATAGAGACCGCCAGCTGTCGGAGACCAGGGATCCTGTACCAGGCGGCGAGGGTCGCTTCGCGCCCATTCCTCGGCGTGATGGGCATCCGCAGCGAGCACAGCAAGGGCAGCGACCTTGATCTCAGGAAGGGGCGTGGAGGTGGTCAGAGCGGACTCCTCGGCACCGATGAAGGCTGTGTCGACATCACCAGCGACGAACCGCGGATGTTCAAGGCAGCGCTTGAGGAAGCCTGCATTGGCGCGGACAGGCCAGACCTCTACCTCACCGCAAGCCTCAGCCAGCTTTGTGGCCGCTTCCTCGCGCGAGTCCGCATGGACGATGAGCTTGGCGATCATCGGGTCGTAGAACTGACTGACTTCGCTGTCCCAGGTCACGCCCGTGTCGACGCGGATGTCATCGGGCAGGACGAAATGCTCCAGCTTGCCGATGCTGGGCAGGAAGCCGTTGGCGGGGTCTTCGGCATACAGCCGCGCCTCCATGGCCCAGCCGTTCAGGGGGATGTCGGTCTGTTTCAGCGGGATCGGCTCGCCCGCCGCGACGCGGAACTGCCATTCGACCAGATCGACGCCGGTGATGGCCTCGGTGACCGGGTGTTCGACCTGCAGCCGGGTGTTCATCTCCATGAACCAGATGCGGTCGGCCTTCAGCCCGTCGGAGGCGTCGGCGATGAACTCGATGGTGCCGGCACCTTCGTAGTTCACGGCCTGGGCGGCGCGGACGGCGGCGGCGGTGACGGCGTCGCGGGTCGCCTGATCCATGCCGGGGGCCGGGGCCTCCTCGATCACCTTCTGGTGGCGGCGTTGCAGGGAGCAGTCACGTTCGTGCAGGTGGACGACGGTGCCGTGGCTGTCGCCGAAGACCTGCACCTCGATGTGGCGCGGGCGGGTGATGTAGCTCTCGATCAGGACGCGCGGATCGCCGAAGGAGGACTGGCCCTCGCGCTGGGCGCTGGCCAGGGCGTCGGCGAAGTCCTCGGCGCGGTCGACCTTGCGCATACCCTTGCCGCCGCCGCCGGCGACCGCCTTGATCAGGACGGGGAAGCCGATGCGCGCGGCCTCTGCGGCCAGGAAATCGGGGTCCTGATTGTCGCCCTGATAGCCCGGGGTGACGGGTACGCCCGCCTCGATCATCAGCTTTTTGGCCGCATCCTTCAGGCCCATGGCGCGGATGGCGGCGGGCGGCGGGCCGATCCAGACCAGACCGGCGGCCATGACGGCCTCGGCGAAGTCGGCGTTCTCGGACAGGAAGCCATAGCCGGGGTGGATGGCCTCGGCCCCCATCTGTTTCGCGGCCGCCAGCACCTTGGCGGCGTCCAGATAGCTCTCGCGCGCTGGGGCCGGGCCGATCAGCACCGCCTCGTCGGCCTCGCGCACGTGGAGGGCCTGCGCATCGGCCTCAGAATAGACGGCGATGGTGCGGATGCCCATGCGGCGGGCGGTCCGGAAGACGCGGCAGGCAATTTCGCCACGGTTGGCAACGAGGACGGATGTGAACATGAACCCGTTCTAGCGGGCCGATTCACGCCGCGCCACTGGCCAAAGCGCCAGCTCTACTGCGCCCAGGTCGGCTTGCGCCTCTCCAGGAAAGCCCGGACGCCTTCCTGTCCCTCGGGCGAGACGCGGGCGCGGGCGATGCGTTTGGCGGTCTCTTCCATCAGGCCGTGGTCGATCTTCTGGCCCGCGACGTCGTTGACCAGACGTTTGGCGTCGCCCATCGCGCCGGGCGCATTGCCGCTGAGGCTGTCGGTCAGCATGGAGATGAACTCCTCGATCGATCCCTCGGGCAGGACCATGTCGATCAGCCCGGCGTGGGCGGCGTAGTCGGCGTCGAAGATGTTGGCGGTCAGGAACAGCTGGCGCGCACGGCGGCTGCCGATGGCCTCGACGACATAGGGGGCGATGGTCGCGGGGATCAGGCCCAGCTTGACCTCGGAAAAGGCAAAGCGCGTGCCCTCGACGGCTACGGCCATGTCGCAGGCGGCGACGATGCCCGCCCCGCCGCCCATGGCCGCGCCCTCGACCAGGGCCACGGTCAGGGCCGGGATGTCGTGCAGGGCCTTGAGCATCTTCGCCAGACCCATGGCGTCGTCGCGATTGTCGCTCTCGCTCCAGCGGGCGGCGTCGGCCATCCAGGCCAGATCGGCCCCGGCACTGAAGGTGCCGCCCGCACCGCGAATGAAGACCACCCGCACATTGTCCGCGCCATGCAGGGTCTCGAACGCCTCATACAGAGCCGCGATGGTGGCGGCATCGAAGGCGTTCTTCTTGTGCGGCCGGTTGATGGTCACGAAGACGGTGCCGTCCACGGTCGAGTCGATCTGGACCAGATCGTCGTTGGCATCCGGTGCCGGGTCGGCCACCAGGGGATGGGCGATCGAATTGATCTCGGCCGCCTCGGCATCGGTGATGTCGAGCGCGTTGAGGTCGGGGTCGGTGGGCGTGGGTTTGTCGGTCATAGGAGGCCTAACGCTTCAATCGTGATCCTTCTCCCGTCATTGGAAGAAGAGTGTCCTGCAGCTTACATTCTGAACACGCCGAAGGTCGTGTCCGGGATAGGAGCGTTCAGCGAGGCACTGATGGCGAGACCCAGGACATCGCGCGTCTGGACCGGGTCGATGATGCCGTCGTCCCACAGGCGGGCAGTGGCGTAGTAGGGGTTGCCCTCGTCCTCGTATTTCTGGCGGATCGGGGCCTTGAAGGCCTCGGCCTGATCCTCGGTCCAGGTGTCGGCGTCGCGGTGGACGGTGGCGAGGACGGAGGCCGCCTGTTCGCCGCCCATGACGCTGATCCGGGCATTGGGCCAGGTGAACAGGAAGCGCGGATTGAAGGCGCGGCCGCACATCCCGTAGTTGCCGGCCCCGAAGCTGCCGCCGATCAGGACGGTGAACTTGGGCACCTCGGCACTGGCGACGGCGGTGACCAGCTTGGCGCCGTGTTTGGCGATGCCTTCGGCCTCGTACTTGCCACCGACCATGAACCCCGAGATGTTCTGCAGGAAGACCAGCGGGATCTTGCGCTTGCAGGCCAGTTCGATGAAGTGCGCGCCCTTCACGGCAGCCTCGGAGAACAGCACGCCATTGTTGGCCAGGATGGCCACCGGATAGCCCCAGATGCGGGCGAAGCCGCAGACCAGGGTAGTGCCGTACAGAGCCTTGAACTCCTCGAACTCCGAGCCGTCGACGGTGCGGGCGATGACTTCGCGCACATCATAGGGGGCGCGCACGTCGTCGGGGATGATGCCGTACAGTTCTTCCGGATCGAGCACGGGCGCGCGGGGCTCGCGCACGTCCAGCGGCATGGGTTTGACGCTGTTCAGATGGCCGACGATGTCGCGCACGATCTCCAGCGCATGCTCGTCGTTCTCGGCGACATAGTCGACGACTCCGGAGCGGCGGCCGTGGGTCTCGGCCCCGCCCAGTTCCTCGGCACTGATGATCTCGCCGGTGGCGGCCTTCACCAGCGGCGGGCCGGCCAGGAAGATCGTGCCCTGGTTGCGGACGATCACCGTCTCGTCCGACATGGCCGGAACATAGGCCCCCCCGGCGGTGCAGCTGCCCATGACGCAGGCGATCTGTGGGATGGCCTTGGCGCTCATCCGTGCCTGGTTGAAGAAGATGCGACCGAAGTGGTCGCGGTCGGGAAAGACCTCGGCCTGGTGCGGCAGGTTGGCCCCGCCGGAATCGACCAGATAGACGCAGGGCAGGTTGTTCTGCTCGGCGATCTCTTGCGCGCGCAGGTGTTTCTTGACCGTCAGGGGGAAGTAGGCCCCGCCCTTCACCGTCGGGTCGTTGGCGACGATCATCACTTCGCGGCCAGAGACGCGGCCGATGCCGCAGATCATGCCGGCACCGGGCGCCCCGTCGGGGTCCTTGGAATCGCCATACATGCCGTTGGCGACCAGTTGGCCGATCTCCAGAAACGGCGAGCCGGGGTCCAGCAGGCGTTCGACGCGGTCGCGCGGCAATAGCTTGCCGCGCGAGACGTGGCGGTCGCGCGAGGCCTGTGATCCGCCTAGCGCCGCCTTGGCGACCTTGTCGCGCAGTTCGGCAGTCAGGGCAGTGTTGTGGGCGTGCAGGGCCTTGAAGGCGGCGCTGCTGGTATCGATCAGGGACGTCAGCTTGGGCATGCGATGGGTTTAGGGCGGTTGAGGCGGCGGGGGAAGCGGTTCACCTCGCCATTCGCCTGACGCGAACGGGGAGGTAAGCAATCAGCGCTCCTTATATGACTGCATGAAACCCTGTTGACCCCGCTCAATCCCCGTGGCCTTAGCCGCGTCCCATGTTCACCCTGAGCCTTCAGACCCGTTCGACCCTGCGCGACCTGCTGCATCTGGCCTGGCCGGTGGTGCTGGCGCGGATCGGGATCATGACGATGGGGCTGACCGATGTGATCGTGGTCGGCAACTATTCTGGGATCGAGCTGGCCTACAGTTCGCTGGCCCTGGCCCCGACGGCGATCATCGTGACCACGGCGGTCGGGCTGATGATGGGGGTGCAGGTCCTGACGGCCCAGTATCTGGGCGAAGGCCGGCGGGCCGAGGTCGGGGGCGTGCTGAGGCGCGGCGTCGTCTATTCGCTGCAGATCGGGATCGTCTCCATGCTGGGCCTGATCCTGGTCGGGCCGTGGGCCTTGCAGAACATGGGCCTGGCCGACGGGCTGGGAGAGGGGGCCTCGCCGGTGCTGATCGTCTTTGCCCTGTCCATGCCCGGCTATCTGGTCAGCGTGGCGGCGCAATTCTTTCTGGAGGCGATGAACCGGCCGCGTGCCGGCATGTGGGCCATGTGGGTGGCCAACGGGATCAATCTGGCGCTGAACCTGCTGCTGGTGCCGGACCTGCTGGGGATCGGCGTGCATGGTGCCGTCGCCTCGGCCTGGGCGACCTTCTTTGCGCGGACGTCGCTGGCAGTGTTTCTGATCGTCTACATCGTTCGCCTGCCCGAGGCACGGGCGCTGGGCATCTTCAACAAACCCAAACGCGACCCGGTCGCCGAGCACGAACAGCGCAAGGTCGGCTATGGCGCGGGCTCCAGCTATTTCATCGAGGTCGGGGCATTTGCCGCCATGACCTTTATCGCCGGACAGCTGGGCGCGATCGAGACCTCGGCCTGGACCATCGTGCTGAACGTCTCGGCCATCGTCTTCATGATCCCCATGGGCATGTCGTCGGCGACGGCGGTGCTGGTGGGCAAGGCCTACGGTGCCAACGACGGGCGCGGGGTGATGCGGGCCGGGCTGGTCGGGCTGGGCGTCGTGACGGTGCTCAGCCTTTTGGTGGCGTTTCTGGTCTGGCCGACGGCGGGGCTGATCGCCAGCGCCTATAATCGCGATCCCGTGCTGCTGGCCGTCGTGGTTCCGGCCCTGATCCTGGCGACGCTGTTTTTCGTGGCGGACGCCATTCAGGTGGTCGCGGCCTCGGCCAACCGGGCGGCGGGCGATGTCTGGTGGCCGACGATCATGCATTTCGCGGCCTACAGCCTGATCATGATGCCGGTCGGCTGGGTGCTGGCCCACCGGATCGGCGTGGACGGCTTGGTCTGGGCCGTGATCATCGCCAGTCTGGTGTCGTCGGTGCTGCTGACGGGACGGTTCGTGCGGGTGGCGCGGCGACTGCCCAAGGCTGCCTAGCTACAGTGCGTCCGTTTCTGACGCAGACCTCGTGCAAGGTGCCGGTCGTCGAAGCGGAGCGACCGGCCATGTGGACCGAGTGGACTCAGTGGACTGTGTTTTAATGCGCCGACGGCGAGGTGACGTCGGTGGTCGCGCCCTCTATATCCGTCGCCTTCCCCAAGATACTGGATACCCATGGCTCGCATCCTGATCACCTCGGCCTTGCCGTACATCAACGGCATCAAGCATCTGGGGAATCTGGCGGGCTCCATGCTGCCGGCAGATGTCTATGCGCGCTTCAAGCGGGCCCAGGGACATGAGGTCCTCTATATCTGCGCCACCGACGAGCATGGCACCCCGGCCGAGCTGGCCGCCGCCGCCGCTGGTCAGGACGTGCGGACCTATTGCGACGAGCAGCACGAGATCCAGAAGGCGGCGGGTGAGGCCTTTGGCCTGAGCTACGACTGGTTCGGCCGGTCCTCGAATGCGCCCAACCAGCGCCTGACCCAGCATTTCGCCAGGGTTCTGGAAGAGCGCGGCCTGATCGAGGAACGCGTCGACCGGATGATCTATTCCGTCGACGACGCGCGCTTCCTGCCCGATCGCTACGTGGAGGGGACCTGTCCGCACTGTGGTCATGTCGGCGCACGGGGGGATCAGTGCGACAACTGCGGGCGTCTGCTGGACCCGACGGACCTGATCGATCCCTATTCGGCGGTATCCGGGTCCCGGAATCTGGAGGTGCGCGATACGCGGCACCTCTATCTGTTGCAGACCAAGTTGGCGGACGACATCCGGACCTGGATCGATTCCAAGAGCGACTGGCAGCCGCTGGCCAAATCGATCGCCTACAAGCATCTGGACGAGGGTCTGATCGACCGAGGCATCACGCGCGATCTGAAATGGGGCGTGCCGGTGGTGGGGCCCGACGGCGGCCCGCGTCCGGGCATGGAGGGCAAGGTCTTCTATGTCTGGTTCGATGCCCCGATCGAATACATCGGCGCGACCGAGGAATGGGCTGATGCGACGGGCCGGACTTGGCGCGACTGGTGGCGGACGGACGAAGGCGCCGACGACGTCCGCTATGTCCAGTTCATGGGCAAGGACAACGTCGCCTTCCACACCGTCAGCTTCCCGGCGACCATCCTGGGCTCGGGCGAACCGTGGAAGACGGTCGACACCCTGAAGGCCTTCAACTGGCTGAACTGGTATGGCGGGAAATTCTCGACCAGCCAGAAGCGCGGCGTCTTCATGGATCAGGCGCTGGAGTTGCTGCCTGCCGACATCTGGCGCTGGCATCTGACCGCCTATGGCCCCGAGCATTCGGACGCGGCCTTCACCTGGGAGCAGTTCCAGTCGACGACGAACAAGGACCTGGCCGATGTGCTGGGCAATTTCGTCAACCGCATCGTCAAGTTCGCCGAGAGCAAGTTCGGCGGCGTCGTGCCGGACGACGGTGAGTCGGGGCCGCTGGAGGCCAAGCTGGAGGCCGACATGCGTGCCGGCATCGCCGAGGCCACGGCCCAGTTCGAGGCCATGGAGTTCCGCAAGGCGGCGGCCGCCCTGCGCGCCGTCTGGGTGCTGGGCAATGAGTATCTGCAGGAAGCGGCACCCTGGACGGCGTTCAAGACCGACATCGAACGCTCGGGCGTCGCGGTGCGTACCGGTCTGAGCCTTGTGGCTCTGTTCGCGCGACTAGCCGCGCCGGTCATGCCGGAGACGGCGGCCAGGATCGCAGCCACGGTTGGGGCGACGGATCTGAGCTGGCCCGACGTTGATGCACCTTTGCTGGACCAGCTGCCACGCGGTCAGGCCGTGGCCGCCGCCGCCGTGCTGTTCACCAAGATCGAGGACGGCCAGGTCGCGGAATGGTCGGAGCGGTTCGGCGGCAGCGACAGCTGATTCCGACCAGGACGCCAATAAAAAAGGCCCGGAGTGATCCGGGCCTTTCTCTTATTCGGGGGCGGGCACCGGGGGGGTAACCGGTGGAGCCGCAGACGGCTGCGGTGTCGCCGGGGCGGGCAGGGCGCTGTCTTCGGTGCGCACGCCCTTCAGATATTTGGCCTCGTCCTCGGGCGTGATGTCCAGCCAGGCGGGGGCGGCGGCGTTGAACTCGGCCATGCGGTCGGTGCGGACGATGACCGAGCGGGCACCGTCCCAGATCATGTGCAGGGCGACGTACAGGACGATGATCAGGCCGACGTAGCCGATCCAGCGGTGCTTGGTCAGCAGCTTGGCGATGAAGGTCGCGGCCACACCCATCAGGGCGATCGACAGCACCAGGCCGAAGACCATGATCCAGGGGTGTTCGTGCGCCGCGCCAGCCACGGCCAGCACATTGTCCAGCGACATGGTGACGTCGGCGATCATGATCTGGAGCAGGGCCGCGCCGAAGGTCTTGCGCTTGATGCCCAGCTCCTCGGGCGAGGGTCCGCCACCGTGCTCGATCTGCTGGGCCAGCTCCAGCTCGCGCTGGGCCTCGGCCTGGTCGTGGGTGGCTTGTTCGCGCAGCTCGCGCCACATCTTCCAGCAGACCCACAGCAGCAGCACGCCGCCGGCCAGCAGCAGGCCGACGATGGCCAGAAGCTGGACTGTGATCAGGGCAAAGCCGATCCGCATCACGACGGCGGCGGCCAGGCCGATCAGAATGGCCTTGCGGCGCTGTTCGGCGGGCAGGGCGGCGGCGGCAAGGCCCACGGCCACTGCATTGTCGCCGGCCAGGACCAGATCGATCATCAGCACCTGACCGAGGGCGGCCAGGGCGTCGGCGGAGAAGAGTTCTGCGAATTCCATCCGCGCTCTCTAGCGGGGCGCGGCGAACGCGCCAAGGGGATTGGCAGCGGCTATGACTGTGTCTGCTTCTTCGACGCTTCGTAAAGTGCGACGGCCGCCGCATTGGAGACGTTCAGGCTCTCGAACCCGCCGGGCATGGGGATTTTCGCCAGGGTGTCGCAATGTTCGGCGACCAGGCGGCGGATGCCGTCGCCTTCGGAGCCCATGACCAGGACGGTGGGACGGGCGTCGAGCGCTTCCTCCAGCGTCTGCTCCGCTGAGCCGTCCAGGCCGACGGCGCGCCAGCCCATATCGGCCAGGGTCTCGAGCGCGCGGCTGAGATTGGTCACGCGGGCGCATGGCAGACGCTCGGTTGCGCCGGCCGAGGCCTTGGCCAGGGCACCGGCCAGGGCGGGGGAGTGGCGATCCTGCACGACAATGCCCTTCGCGCCGAACGCCAGAGCCGAGCGGAAGATGGCTCCGACATTCTGGGGATCGGTCAACTGGTCCAGCATAACGATGACGCCGCCGTCACCGGCAATGTCTTCGAGCGCGACGCCCTCCAGCGGCTGGACCTTGAAGGCCAGACCCTGATGCACGGCACCGGGCGGCAGCATGCGGTCCAGCGCCTGGATATCGATGATCTCGATCTTGTGGCCGTGGGTCAGGTCGCCCTTCGTCAGCTCTGCGGCGCGGTCCTCGGTCGCCAGCAGACGGCCCATACCCTTGCGCGCCGGATTGGCCAGGGCCGCCAGCACGGGATGGCGGCCCCAGACGAAGTTGTCGGCGTCGGCCTTGGCTCGCGAGGGGCGGGGGCGCGAATCGAACGGCTTGGGCGTCGGATTGGGATTCCAGCCACCACGGTCCGGACCGGCCTCGCGCGGGGGCCTGGCCTCCTTGCGGGGCCCGTCGGCACGGGGTGAGGAGCTCTTTCCGAAGGTCGGTTTTTTACCCGATTTCCGGTCGTTGCGTTCTGGATTTCTCGACACTATAAGACGCCCTCCGATTTGGAGCCCTGAGGGCTTTCGGGTCTGGCGCCCCTCCTAAACCAGGCGACGCAAGACACGTAGAGCTTTTGTTGCGTCCGAGGCCGAAAGGCATGAGGACGCATCGGTCCGACGGTTCGAAAACGCGCTGGGGGAATGTCCCGAGTGGCAAAGGGGGGGGACTGTAAATCCCCTGCGTAAGCTTCGTAGGTTCGAGTCCTACTTCCCCCACCACGCGCTTTCGAACGACGAACCGGTCCCCATATCGGGTCGGCTGCCGAGGCTGAACCGCCGAGGCGGTCTCCGCGCGGGTATAGTACAATGGTAGTACAGCAGCCTTCCAAGCTGAATATGTCGGTTCGATTCCGTCTACCCGCTCCAATATTTTGACGAACCAATCCGCCCGCTGGCGGTCAAGGAGATTTGGCCATGGCCAAGGAAAAGTTCGAACGCACCAAGCCGCACTGCAACATCGGCACGATCGGTCACGTTGACCATGGCAAGACGACGCTGACGGCGGCGATCACGATGACGCTGGCCAAGGCCGGTGGCGCCAAGGCGATGAACTATGCCGACATCGACGCCGCGCCGGAAGAAAAGGCCCGCGGCATCACGATCAACACCGCGCACGTGGAATATGAGACGGCCAACCGTCACTATGCCCACGTCGACTGCCCCGGCCACGCCGACTATGTGAAGAACATGATCACCGGTGCCGCCCAGATGGACGGCGCGATCCTGGTGGTGTCGGCCGCCGACGGCCCGATGCCCCAGACCCGCGAGCACATCCTGCTGGCCCGTCAGGTCGGCGTGCCGGCCCTGGTGGTGTTCATGAACAAGGTCGACCTGGTCGACGACAAGGAACTGCTCGAGCTGGTCGAGA
>NZ_JAYRTD010000007.1:0-155449 GCF_041919755.1 Brevundimonas sp.
GGCGGACAGGGATCGTCCATGCTGGAACTGCTCTCCGGCCTGTCCAGATCAGATCACAATCTCGCACTGAACGACCTCGAAGCCCGCATCTTCCACAATCCCACCACCGACCCGGACCTGTGGGGGTGATCCCAACAAAACCCCGCTGTCTTTCAGACGGCGGGGTCCTTTGTTTGGCCTTGGTACATCGACTGCCGTTTGCCCTAAGCGGCCGCGGACCCGGCGTGTTGCGAGTTGGATATCCGAACAGTCGCAAGGCCACGTTCGAGATCGTCTAACAAATCCTCCGGGTGCTCCAGCCCTACCGACAGCCGCACTAGGCCATCGGATATGCCTGCCACCTTTCGTGCCTCCGGCGTCATGGCGGCGTGCGTCATCAGGGCCGGATGGGCGATCAGGCTTTCGACCCCGCCGAGCGACTCGGCCAGGGTGAATATCTCCAGCCCATCCACCAAAGTCCGCACGGCCTCGATGTCGTGCAGGTCAAAGCTGAGCATGGCTCCAAACCCCGACTGCTGACGCGCCGCAATGGCGTGTCCCGGATGGCTCTTCAGGCCCGGATAGTGGACGGCCCTGACTGCCGAATGCGCCTGAAGCCATTCGGCCACACGGGCCGCCGTCGCCTGCTGGCGCTCGACGCGGGTATACAGGGTGCGAACGCCTCGCAGGGTCAGATAGGCGTCGAACGGCGACCCCGTCACGCCCAGGCAGTTGGCCCACCATGTTAACTGTTGCAGGTCGTCCTGCGACTTGGCCACGACGCAGCCGCCGACAACGTCGGAGTGACCGTTGATGTATTTGGTGGTCGAGTGGATCACCAGGTCCGCGCCCAAGGTCAGCGGCTGTTGCAGGGCGGGCGACAGGAAGGTGTTGTCCACCGCTGACTTGCAGCCCACGGCGCGCGCGCGGGCACAAATGTCGGCCACGTCCACGATCCGCATCAGGGGGTTGGACGGGGTCTCGATCAGGATCAGTTTGGGGTTCAGCGCGAAGGCGGCATCCAGCGCCGCGCGGTCGTTCTGATCGACGAACTGCACGTCGAAATGGCCGCGTTTGGCCCGGGCGCACAACAGGCGGTGTGTGCCGCCATACAGATCGTGCGGTGCGACCAGCAGGTCGCCGGGCTCCAGCGAGAACAGCGCCAGGTCGACTGCCGCCATGCCGGTTGCCGTGACCACCGCGCCGCAGCCCCCCTCCAGCTTCGCCAGGGTTTCGCTCAGCACGTCGCGTGTGGGATTGCCCGAGCGGGTGTAGTCATACTTCCGCTTACCCTCCAAGCCGTCGAAACTGTAGTTGGACGACAGATAGAGGGGCGGCATCACCGCGCCATGCGCCGGGTCGCTGTTCACGCCGTGACGGGCGGCAGTGGTACAAGGATGGGCGTCGACGGGGGCAGTCATGCGGCGAACTCTCTGGCAGGCGTGAAGGGTGTGTTGGAGGTGGCGGCGTAGAGCGGACCCAGGGCATCGTGCAGGGCACGGCCCACGACCTCGCGCTCCTTCAGAAAGGCGTCGTGGCCGAAGATTGACCCGGCCTCCACAAGACGGGTCAGACGCGGTGCGCGAGCGGCCAGGTCGCGGCTGTCCTGGATCGGCACCAGCCGGTCGGAGGTGAAGCCGACGACGGTCAGGGGGCATTGGATCGCCTCGGGCACGACTGCGTGCCGGTCCAGCGAGTCCGACAGGCTGATCCAGCGGGCGGCGCTGGTCACCGCGTCATAGCCGTCGCCGCGAGACGTCAGGTAGTCGCAGACAGGGTATGGTCCACCGGCCTGCTCGGGCGGGGTGGCGGCAAAGCGCAGGTCGAACTCCTCGGCCGTGCGATAGGTGGTCATGGCCAGTTCGCGGGCCAGGGCGATACCTTCGGCCTCACGTCCGGTGTCGCGGGCAAAGGTCAGCAGGCGGCGCTGGACACCGCGCCAGGCCGTGGCAGCGGGATGGGCGCGATGGGTGGCAGAAATCACCACCAGGTGGCCGATACGGTCAGGCTGCGTTTCGGCCAGGGCCAGACCCACGCAGCCGCCGTAGGACGCGCCCACAAAGGCCTCGATCTGGACCTCTCCGATGGCGTCCAGCAAAAGAAGCAGCAGCCGCGCCTGATCGTGGGTCGTGATGGTGACGCCCGGATCGGTCCGGCCCGGCAGCAGGTCGATGGCGAGGACGCGGACGCGGTTCAGGTCGATGGGACCGCCGGGACGCACGGCCCAGGGCCACCACTGGCCGACAAAACGCCCGCTGGAAATCCCGCCCATGACGACCACCAGCGGGCCTTCGACCGGACCATGCAGCCGTCCGATGACTTCGCTCGCCGCCAGGGTCTCGCCCGAGGCCAGACGGAAGTCTGCGGGAATGGGCGCGGCGACGTCCCATCCGGGGGCTTCGTCGATGGGCCAGGCGTGGGACGACACAGGTCCGCTCCGTTCTCGATCATCGAGCGCGGGCGGGGCGGCCAAATCCTGTGGTGAAGACCCGTGAAGACGACGGTCCTCCAACGGAGAGCCATTCCCTTCACTCATCTCTCGCGGCCTTTCGAGGGGCCTCGCAGGAGTTGGCACCATCTCCAGGGTCGGGTGGACCTTGGAAGGTTGCCCCGGCATCAAAGGGCCTATCCCTCCGCCGGTCTTGATGAGTGGCCTTAAGCTGCATGTGACGGGCGGGACCGTCAAGGCAGATTTTTCACGCGGAATCTTGTTGCGCCGCAAAATGCACCGTCAGGTATGACCGTGCGGACTCAGCATCCACAAAGAAACCACATTGCTAAGATGGCTGACGCCGCGTCAACTAGCGCAAGAAACTTCCACAAATGTTCGTCCGCCCACTTGCGCATTTCGCGGATGCGGTAAACATTTCGCAAATGCGAGATCGCATTCCGTCGCAGCCAAGGGGGTTAGGAACGATGACACGACTTCATGGGGATACCGCTGGTAGGGGCGCGCTCTGGGCGCTCGGCCTTTTGACGACGGCAGTGGCCAGTGGAGCCGCCGCGGCACCGGCTGCGGCGGCTCCTGTGCTTCTGGGCCACCAGGCGGCGCTGGATCTGGACGCGGCGGGCACGGGTTGGCTGGGCGTTTCGACTGCCCTGGTTCTGCTCATGACTCTGCCGGGTCTGGCTTTGTTTTACGGCGGCATGGTGCGGCGCAAGAATGTCATCGCCACCATCACCCAGTCGGTTGGCGTGTTTGCCGTGGTCACCCTGGCCTGGTTCATCGCGGGCTATTCCATCGCCTTCGGCACCGCGCCGACGGAGAGCCTGAACACCGTCGTGGGCGGTCTGGAATCGCTGTTCCTGAGCGGCGTGACGCTGGAGACGGCGCACAGCCTGCTGCCCGGCATTCCCGAGTTCCTGTTCATCTCCTTCCAGCTGACGTTCGCCATCATCACCCCGGCGCTGATCACCGGGGCGTTCGCGGAGCGGTTCAAATACAGCGCCTTGCTGCTGTTCACCGCCCTGTGGTCGCTGTTCATCTATGCCCCGATCGCCCACTGGGTCTGGGGCGGGGGCTTCTTGGGCTCGGCGGGCGTGCTGGACTTTGCAGGGGGCGCGGTCGTGCACGTGAACTCGGGTGTCGCGGGTCTGGTCTGTGCCCTCTTCCTGGGGCGTCGCAAGGGCTATGGCATCGACCCGATAAACCCGCACAACCCCGTCCTGACCATGATCGGAGCCTCCCTGCTGCTGGTCGGCTGGATCGGCTTCAATGCCGGCTCGGCCGGGGCGGCCAATGGCCTGATGGCCGTGGCTCTCCTCAACACCATCCTGGCCGCCGCGGCCGCGGCCCTGTCGTGGAAGCTGATCGAGGTCCTCGAGAAAAAGAAGGTCTCCCTGATCGGTATGCTGTCGGGCGTCGTGGCCGGTCTGGTCGCCATCACGCCGGCCGCCGGTTTCGTCGATCCCAAGGGGGCGGTGATCATCGGCCTGATCGCCGGTCCGGCCTGCTATGCCGCTTCGATCTGGATCAAGAAACTGCTGAAGTACGATGACAGCCTGGACGCCTTCGGCCTGCATGGTGCCGGCGGTCTCGTCGGGGCGCTGCTGACCGGCATCTTCGCCACCACCACGATCAACAGCCTTTCGGAGGGGGCCAATGTCTGGACCCAGCTGGTCGGCCTGTTGTGGACCATCGCCTACAGCGCTGCGGGCACCTTCGTCATTCTGGTGATCTGCAAGTTCACCACCGGCCTGCGCGTCACCGAAGCGCAGGAAGAGGAGGGGCTGGACACCCACCTGCACGGGGAGGCGCTGGAGGCCCACTGAAGCGAGACGACGGGCCGGGCGTGGGGCTCTGCCTTCGCGTCCGGCCTTCAGTAGGCGTTCGACTGACATCATCGAAAACAAGGGGATAAGAAGATGAAACGGGCTTTCGCGTGTCTGGCCGTCATGGCCGCCCTGTCCACCGCCTCCACTGCCTCGGCCCAGGATGCCGAGGTCGCCTTCAACGTCGGCGTCTTCAGCGACTATGTCTTCCGCGGCTTCAGCCAGACCAATGAGGACCCGGCGCTGCAAGGGGGCGTCGACCTGACCGCCGGCTCCTTCTACGCCGGGGCCTGGGCGTCGAACGTCGATTTCGGCGACGACACCGATGCGGAGATCGACGTCTACGGCGGCTTCCGCACGGAGGCAGCGGGTTATGCGCTGGACTTCGGCGTGGTCGGCTATTTCTACGTCAATCAACCCAGTGGTGCAGACTACGACTATGTGGAGTTCAAGGCGGCGGCGTCGCGGGCCATCGGGCCGGTGACGGCGGGGGCGGTCGTCTACTACTCGCCCGACTTCTTCGGCCTCGATGAGGAAGCCACCTATGTGGAGGGCAACCTGGCCTGGGCGTTCGCCGACAAATGGGCGGCATCAGGTGCGCTTGGGTATCAGGCGCTGGACGTCAATGACGACTACACGACCTGGAACGCCGGGGTGACCTACACCCTTGTTGAGGGGCTGGGTCTGGATGTCCGCTACTTCGACACGGACGTGGATGGCCCGTTGTCCGATGACCGTATCGTGGGGTCGCTGAAGTACAGCTTCTGAGCGCGGGCTGTTCGGCCCCGCAGCATGACAAACGGCACGGCTTTGCTCTCATGAGCGCCGTGCCGGTTTTTTTATCTACCCATTAGGCTCAATTCCGAAGTCAAAAGGCACAACTTGCCGCCGCGGCTCTCGCCCCATACACCTGTGTGCAGCAGCGAAAAGGAAGACGTGCGTTGGCGTCCGTGAACCAGAGATTTGTCATCACCCCCCGTATTGGACCCGCCAAGGCGGCGGCCTCCGATCGCGTGCGCGGGTTCGATGAAATCTATGCGGACTTCACCGTGCCTGCCGGCGGCGAACAGTCCAGCCGCTGCGCCCAGTGCGGCGTACCCTTCTGCCAGTCCGGCTGTCCGCTGGAGAACAACATCCCCGACTGGCTGAAGCTGGCCGCCGAGGGCCGCGCCGAAGAGGCCTGGCGTCAGTCCGAGGCGACCTCGACCATGCCGGAAATCTGCGGCCGCACCTGTCCGCAGGACCGGCTTTGCGAAGGGGCCTGCACTCTGGAACAGTCGGGCTGGGAGACGGTCACCATCGGATCGGTCGAGCGCTGGCTGGGCGACATGGCGTTCGAAAACGGCTGGGTCACACCGATCCGACCCATCGCCGAGAACGGCCTGTCGGTCGGCATCGTGGGGGCAGGGCCTGCGGGCATGGCGGCGGCGGATCGCCTGCGCTCCGCGGGCTATGCGGTGACGCTCTACGACCGCCACGACCGCGCGGGCGGCCTGCTGATGTACGGCATCCCGGGCTTCAAGCTTGAAAAAAATGTTGTCCAGAGGCGTCTGGACCGGCTGATCAACGGCGGGGTCGAGATCCGTCTGGGCGTCGATGTCGGCGGCGATGGAGAGGGGGCCATGCCCTTTGCCGAGGTGCGTGCCGCCCATGATGCCGTCCTGATCGCGACCGGTGTCTATCAGGCGCGCCGCCTGACCGCGCCGGGCTGTGGCTCCGACGGCGTGGTCGCGGCGCTGGACTATCTCATCAGCTCCAACCGGGTCGGCCTGGGCGATGACGTCGCGGCGTTTGAAGATGGCACGCTGAACGCGGCGGACCGCCGGGTCGTCGTCATCGGCGGCGGCGACACCGCCATGGACTGCGTCCGCACTGCGGTGCGTCAGGGCGCGACCTCGGTCACCTGCCTGTACCGCCGCGACCGGGACAATATGCCGGGCAGCGCCCGAGAGGTCGCCAATGCCGAAGAAGAAGGCGTCGTCTTCGAGTGGCTGGCCTCGCCCCGCGCCGTGCTGGGGGGGGCCTCGGGCGTGACCGGCGTCCGGGTCCAGCGCATGGCCTTGGCGGCCCAGGGCACCGACGGTCGCTGGTCGGTCGAGCCGGTGCCGGGCGGAGAGTTCGACGTCGCTGCCGATCTGGTCATCGAGGCCCTGGGATTCGAGCCCGAGGACATCCCTGGCCTGTTCGCCGAGCCCGACCTGGCCCTGACCGACTGGAACACCATCCGCACGGCGGGTCATACCAAGGCGACCACCCTGGAGGGCGTCTTCGCCGCCGGCGACATCGTGCGCGGGGCCTCGCTGGTCGTCTGGGCCGTGCGCGACGGGCAGGACGCAGCGGCCGAGATCGACGTCTGGCTGAACAGCCGCCAGAGGGTGGCCGCATGACCTTCGACCCCATCCAGTATCAGGCCGATCGACAGTGGCTGATCGACGCCCATGCCTATGATCCGGGCTCGGAGCGCGATGCCTGCGGCGTCGGCCTGGTCGCCGCCATCGACGGGGCTCCGTGCCGCGAGGTCGTCGATCTGGCCCTAAAGTCGCTGAAGGCTATCTGGCACCGCGGTGCCGTCGATGCCGACGGCAAGTCCGGCGATGGGGCGGGGATTCTGATCGGCCTGCCCCGCGCCTTCTTCGAGGCCCAGGTGCGGGATGCCGGTCATGAGCCGCGTCCGGGCCCTCTGGCCGTCGGCATGGTCTTCCTGCCGCGCCTGGATCAGGGTGCTCAGGAAGTGGCCCGCACTATCGTGGAGCGCGAGGTCCTGGCCGCCGGTTTCTGGCTCTATGGCTGGCGTCAGGTGCCGACCCGCGTCGAGGTGCTGGGCCAGCGCGCTGCCGCCACTCGCCCCGAGATCGAGCAGATCATGTTGTCCGCTCCGGATGGGCTGGAGGGCGAGGCGCTGGAGCGCGCGCTTTATCTGCTGCGTCGCCGCATCGAGGCGCGGGCGACCGCCGCCAATCTGCAGCATTTCTACATCTGCTCCCTGTCGGCCCGCTCTGTGATCTACAAGGGGATGATGCTGGCCGAGGCGCTGGGCGACTTCTATCCCGATCTGAACGATGCGCGGGTCGAGGCCAATGTCGCCCTGTTCCATCAGCGTTATTCGACCAACACCTTTCCCGAATGGCGGCTGGCCCAGCCGTTCCGGATGCTGGCCCACAACGGCGAGATCAACACCCTGCGCGGCAATGCCAACTGGATGCGCAGCCACGAAATCCGCATGACCGCCGAGGCCTTCGGGGCCGACGATGCGACCGTCAAACCGGTGATCCAGTCTGGCGGATCGGATTCGGCCGCTCTCGATAATGTCTTCGAGGTCCTGGTCCGTGCCGGTCGGCCCGCACCCATGGTCAAGGCCTTGCTGATCCCCGAGGCACCGATCGACGGCGTGATTTCCGACGATCACCGCGCCCTCTATGCCTACTGCAATGCGGTTATGGAGCCGTGGGACGGCCCCGCCGCCATCTGCGCCACCGATGGTCGCTGGGTCGTGGCGGGCAAGGACCGCAATGGGTTGCGGCCGCTTCGCGTCGCCGAAACCGTCGACGGCCTGCTGATCTGCGGCTCGGAGGCCGGTATGACCGGCGTGGCTGAGGACCGGATCGCGCGTCGTCTGCACATCGGCGGCGGGCGGATGATCTCCGTCGATCTGGAGGCGGGCGTTCTCTACGACGAGACCCAGACCATCGACCGGCTGGCGGCCGAGCATCCCTACCGCGACTGGCTGTCGAACATGGTCGAGCTCGAGCCGTTGGTCGGCCCCGGCGAAGAGCCGCGCCGTCTGTCGGGCGAGGCCCTGACCCGGTTCCAGGCCGCCGTCGGCTGGACCCAGGAAGACATCGACGCCCTGCTGGACCCCATGGCCGCAGAGGGCAAGGAGGCGGTGGCGTCGATGGGCGACGACGCCCCGCCCGCCGTCCTGTCGCGTCAGGATCGGCCCTTTGCACACTATTTCCGCCAGGCCTTTGCCCAGGTCACCAATCCGCCGATCGACAGTCTGCGTGAAGCCGGGGCCATGTCCCTGCGGACCCGGTTCAAGAACCTGGGCAACATCCTGGCCCAGGACGAGACCCAGACGCGGGTCTTCGTGCTCGACAGCCCCGTCCTGACGACCGGCATGTACGAGCGGATGCTGGGCGTCGTGGGCGCGGGTGCCACCACGGTCATCGACTGCACCTTCCCGGCCCCCGACGTCGGCGCGACCCGGGGCGAGGCGCTGAAGGCCGCGCTGGATCGCATCCGCGACGAGGCCGTGGCCGCCGCGCGGGGCGGGGCGGGTCTGATCGTCCTGACCGACGAGCGGGCGGGCGAGGATCGTCCGCTGATCCCCATGATCCTGGCCACCTCGGCCGTGCATGGCCGACTTGTGGACGAGGGCCTGCGCAGCTTTATCTCCTTGGTGGTGCGCTCGGCCGAGGCGATTGACGCTCATGCCTTTGCCGTCCTGGTCGGCTGCGGGGCCACCGCCGTCAATGCTTGGCTGGCGCAGGAGAGCTTCCTGGAGCGGCTGGAAAGCGGTCGCTATCCCGGCCTGTCGCTGCGCGACGCCTGCCTGAATCATCGGGCTGCGGTCGAGGCCGGGCTGATGAAGATCCTGGCCAAGAAGGGCATCTCCGTCATCTCCGCCTATCGCGGCGCGCTGGAGTTCGAGGCCCTGGGCCTCTCGCGCGCCCTGGTGGCCGAGTTCTTCCGGGGCATGACCTCGCGCATCTCCGGCGTGGGCCTGGCGGGGATCGAGACCCGGGCCGTCAATCGCGCGGGCAAGGGCTTTTCCGTCGCGCGCCCGGGCCTGCGCATCGGAGGCTCGCACCGCATCCGTGCGGGCGAAGAGACCCACGCCTGGGACGCCGAGACGATCCATCGGCTGCAGGACGCCACGACCCGCAATGACTACAAGCGCTACAAGGCCTATTCCCGCCGTCAGCGTGAGATCCCGTCCACCGCCCTGCGCGACCTGCTGGATTTCCGCGAGGCTGTGCCGATCCCGCTGGACGAGATCGAGAGCGTCAACGAAATCCGCAAGCGGTTCGTCACACCGGGCATGTCGCTGGGGGCCCTCAGTCCTGAGGCGCACGAGACGCTGAACATCGCCATGAATCGTATCGGTGCCCGCTCCGCGTCCGGCGAGGGCGGCGAGGATCCGGAGCGGTATCGGCCGCGCCCCAACGGCGACAATCCCAACTCGGCGGTCAAGCAGATCGCCTCGGGCCGGTTCGGCGTCACCGCCGAATATCTGAACCAGTGCCGCGAGATCGAGATCAAGGTCGCGCAGGGGGCCAAGCCCGGAGAGGGCGGCCAGTTACCGGGCTTCAAGGTCACCGAATTCATCGCCCGCATGCGCCATGCCACGCCCGGCATCGGCCTGATCAGCCCGCCGCCGCACCACGACATCTATTCGATCGAGGACCTGGCCCAGCTGATCTATGACCTGAAGCAGATCAATCCGGACGCGCGGGTGACGGTCAAGCTGGTGGCCTCGTCCGGCATCGGGGCCGTGGCGGCAGGCGTCGCCAAGGCCAAGGCCGACATCATCCTGGTCGCAGGCCACAACGGCGGCACGGGGGCCTCGGCCCTGGGGTCGATCAAGCACGCCGGCATGCCGTGGGAGATGGGCCTGTCGGAGGCGCATCAGGTGCTCAGCCTGAACGGCCTTCGCGGCCACGTCCGTCTGCGCACCGACGGCGGCATCAAGACGGGGCGCGACGTCGTCGTCGCCGCCATGCTGGGGGCTGAGGAGTACGGCATCGGCACAGCCAGTCTTATCGCCGTCGGCTGCCTGATGGTGCGCCAGTGCCACTCCAACACCTGCCCGGTCGGGGTCTGCGTCCAGGACGAACGGCTACGCGCCATGTTCACCGGCACCGCGGACAAGGTGGTGAACCTTTTCACCTTCATCGCCGAGGAGACGCGCGAAATCCTGGCGTCGCTGGGCCTGCGTTCGCTGGATGAGGCGGTGGGCCGCACCGACCTGCTGCGCCAGGTCTCGCGCGGCGGGGCGCAACTGGACGACCTCGATCTGAACCCCCTGCTGGTGCGGGTGGGCGAGGGGGACGTGCGCTCCACGGAGGCTCCGCTCAACGCCGTGCCCGATGCGCTGGACGCCCGGATCGTGCGCGACGCCACGCCGTTCCTTGAGCGGCGTGAAAAGATGTCGCTGACCTATTCGGTGGCCAATACCCAGCGCGCCATCGGCACGCGCATGTCCTCGCACATCGTGCGTCGCTATGGCTCGGACCTGCCCGACGGGCATCTGACGCTGAACCTGCGCGGCGCGGCGGGTCAGTCACTGGCGGCCTTCGGCATGAAGGGCCTGCGCATCGTCCTGGACGGAGAGGCCAACGACTATGTCGGCAAGGGCCTGTCGGGTGCCGAGATCATCGTGCGCCCTTCGGCCTGGGCCGCCGGTCAGGCCCTGATCGGCAACACCTGCCTTTATGGGGCCACCAGCGGAACCCTTCTGGCCGCCGGTGCGGCGGGCGAACGGTTTGCGGTGCGAAACTCCGGCGTCACGGCCGTCGTCGAGGGCTGCGGCGCGCACGGCTGCGAATACATGACCGGCGGCGCGGTGGTCATCCTGGGCACCACGGGCTGGAACTTCGGCGCCGGCATGAGCGGCGGCGAGGCCTTCGTCCACGATCCCGAGGGCACCGCCCACGTCCGCTTCAACACCGCCTCGGTCGTGCCGGGAGTGGTAATGGGCGAGGCGGCCCAGCGGCTGCATGCCCTCGTCAGCCGCCATGCCAGGGAGACGGGCTCACCCCTGGCGAAGCGGCTGCTCGAGACCTGGCCGGTGGCGGTCACGCACTTCCGGCATGTGCTGCCGCGGGAAGAATCGGCACAGGCGGCGGTGAAGCGGGCTTAAACCCTTCTCCCGCAAGGGGAGAAGGAACAGCCGTATCAGACCTCGCTCCACCCGCCTGCCAGCGCCTTGAACAGGGCGATCTGGTAGGTGGTGACCAGGGCATCCGATGCCGCCAGCTGCGCGTCGGCTCCGGCCAGGGTGCGCTCTGCATCCAGCACGGTCAGGAAGCTGTCGGCACCCGCATCGAAGCGCAGGCGTGACAGGCGGGCGGCTGTGGCGGCCTGGTCGCGGGCAGCTTGCAGGGCGGCGCGGCGGTCCAGCTCATTGGCATAGTTGGCCAGGGCCGTCTCGGTTTCCTGAAGCGCGGTCAGCACTGTCTGGTCGAACGTGGCCAGGGCCGCATCTGAAGACGCATCCGCCTGTTCGATCCGCGCGCGGGCGGCGAAGACATTGGGGAAGGACCAGCTGATCAAGGGGCCGAACGAGAAGCGGAAATTCTCGCTGTCACCCAGACCGCTGGCGTCCAGCGCCGTGGCGCCCAGCGATCCGCCGAGCGTGATGCGGGGGTACAGGTCCGCTGTCGCCACATTCACGCGGGCGGCGGCGGCGGCCAGGTTGCGCTCGGCCTGACGCACGTCGGGGCGACGGGCCAGCAGGGCGGCACCGTCACCGATGGGGATCGGCTGGGCCAGTTGCGGGGGGCGGCCACAGGCACGGGCGGCCTCGCTGACCTCGGCGGGCGTGCGTCCGGTCAGGGTGGCCAGGCGGAACAGGGCCTCGTCGCGCTGGGCCCGCAAGGGCGGCAAGCTGGCGCGGCTGCTTTCCAGGGCCGAGCGGGCGCGGGCCGTGTCCAGCCCATTGCCGGACCCGGCATCCAGCAGACGCTGGGTCAGGTCTGCGGTCGAGGACTGCAGTTCGATGGTGCGCTGGGCCACATCGATCTGGGCATTGGCCGAACAGGCGTCGGCATAGGCGCGCGCCGTCTCGGCCGCCACAGTCACGCGGACGATGTCGAGCGCGGCGGCGGCGGCATCCGCATCGGCGCGGGCGGCGCGGATGGTCGATCCCACGCGACCGAACAGGTCGATCTCGTAGGAGACGTCCAGACCGGCGTCATACGTCTCGACCTCTGGCGCGTCGGTGCCGGGCGGCAGGGTGCCCGCCGGAACGCTGGCGGCCGAAGGCTGGGTGTTCGTATAGCTGGCCGAGGTGGTAGTGGTCGGCAGGCGACCGGTACGGGCCTCGCTCAGCGACGCGCGGACGCGACGCAGATTGGCGGCAGCCGCCTCCAGCTCATTGTTCTCGGTCAGGGCCTGGGTGACCAGGCCGTCCAGCACGGGGTCGTTGTACAGCCGCCACCAGTCGTCGCGCGCCGGCGTCGCCGCCGACACGGACGCACTGGTGGAGCCCACGAAAGCACCCGACGCGAGGGGGGGAAGGGTGGCGTCGGGCGCTTTCGGCCCGACCGCGCACGACGCCAGCAGCAGGGCTGAGAACGCGGTGGTGGTCAGGATCCGGGGGTTAGGAACAGAGATCATCAGGCGTCTCCCAGACGCGGGCTGACCGGTGCGGGCGAACCCGGGGTCCGGTCGTGGGGCGGCAGGCCGCCGGTGGTGATGTTGTCGGTCTTCGCCTTGGGCGCACCCGGCAGCTTGGAGGCCACCCAGCGCATCACGACATAGAAGACCGGCGTGAAGATCAGGCCGAAGAAGGTCACCCCCAGCATGCCCGAGAAGACCGCCGTACCCAGGGACTGGCGCATCTCGGCACCGGCTCCGGTCGCCAGCATCAGCGGCACGACGCCGAAGATGAAGGCAAAGGACGTCATCAGGATCGGGCGCAGACGGGTCCGCGCGGCGCTGACCGCCGCATCCCAGCGGTTCATGCCCTCATCCTCGGCCTGTTTGGCGAACTCCACGATCAGGATGGCGTTCTTGGCCGCCAGGGCGATCAGAACGACCAGACCGATCTGGACCAGGATGTTGTTGTCCAGCCCTCTGAGAGTGACCCCGATCATGGCCGCCAGAATGCACATCGGCACGATCAGCACGACCGCGAACGGCAGGGTGAAGGCCTCGTACTGGGCCGCCAGCACCAGGAAGACCAGGACGACCGCCATCATGAAGACGATGGTCGCCCCGCCCGACGCCTGCTTCTCCTGCAGGGCCAGACCGGTCCATTCATAGGAGAATCCGGGCGGCAGGGTGGCCTCGGCCAGCTCTTCCATCGACGCGATGGCCTGACCGGACGATACGCCCGGTGCCGCCTGACCCTGCAGTTCGGCCGCAGGGAACAGGTTGTAGCGGACGATCCGCGCCGGACCGGAATCCTCGCGCAGGGTGGCGACAGAACCGATCGGCACCATGGCCCCGGTTTCCGAACGGGTCTTCAGGTTGGCGATATCGGCGATGTCGTCGCGCGCCGCCGGCTCCGCCTGGGCCGTCACCCGGAAGGTCCGGCCCAAATAGTTGAAGTCGTTGACGTAGGCCGAGCCCAGATAGACGCCCAGGGTGTCGAAGACCGAGCCCGGCTGGACCCCCATCATCAGCGCCTTGTCGCGATCGACGTCGGCAGCGATGCGCGGCGAGCCGGTATTGTAGGTCGAAAACACCTGCTGCACCTGATCGGGCGCCCCGGCGGCGGCCCCCATCATCGCGAAGGTCGCGCCTTCCAGCGCACGGTACCCTTCGCCGGTCCGGTCCTGGACCATCATCTGGAAGCCGTTGCCGTTGCCCAGGCCCTGAACCGCAGGCGGGGCGATGACGAAGATGTTGGCGTCCTCGATGCCGAAGGTGGCCCCCGTGATGGCTCCGGCCAAGGCTGCGGCCCCCTGTTCGGCGGTCTTGCGATCGTCGAACGCGTTCAAGCGCACGAATATGGTCGCGGCATTGGAACCGAACGAGAAGCTGGTCCCGTCCAGACCGGCAAAAGCCACGGTGCCGTCGACACCTTCGGTATCCTTGATGATCTGGGCGGCACGGCTCATGACGGCCTGGGTCCGCTCCAGCGACGCACCCGCGGGCAACTGCACGACGCCGATCAGGAAGCCCTGATCCTGCTCCGGAATGAAGCCTGACGGGGTGTTGAACAGGGTGAAGCCCGTGCCGACCAGCAGGACGGCATAGATGCCCAGCACCAGCACCACCTTGCGCACCAGCCAGGCGGTTGCTCGACCGTATTTGTCCGACAACCAGTCGAACCCCTCGTTGAACTTGCGACCCGCCCAGCCGACGTAATAGGTGGCGGTGCCCACAGCGCCGGGCTTGCGGACGTTGTCGTGTTCCTTGTGCGGCTTCAGCAGCAGGGCGGCCATGGCAGGAGAAAGCGTCAGCGAGACCAGCAACGAAACCACCGAAGCCGTGGTGATGACGATGGCGAACTCGCGATAGAAGATGCCGGGAATGCCCGGCACGAACATCGTCGGCACGAACACAGAGACCAGCACCAGCCCAATGGAGATCAGGGCGCCGGACACCTCCTTCATGGAGCGATAGGCCGCCTCCTTGGGGGTCATGCCCTCGCGGATATAGCGCTCCACATTCTCGACCACGACGATGGCGTCATCGACCACGATACCAATGGCCAACACCAGGGCGAACAGTGACAGCGAGTTGATCGAATAGCCCAGCGCCAGCTGCACCGCGAAGGTCGCCACCAGCGAAACCGGGATGGCCACGATCGGGATGATGGCGGCCCGCCAGGTCTGCAGGAAGACCACGACGACCAGCACAACCAGCACGACCGCTTCCAAGAGGGTGTGCTGGACCGACTCGACCGAGGCAGCGACGAATTCGGTGGGGTTGTAGGGCACGGAGATGTCCATCCCCGCCGGCAGTTCGGCCTTGAAGGCCTCGACCTCGGCCAGCACGCGCTCGGCTGTGCCCAGGGCGTTGGCTCCCGGCTGCTGGATGATGGCCATGCCGACGCCACGCTGCCCGTCGAAATAGCCCTGGATGCCGTAGTCTTGGGCCCCGAGTTCAACGCGGGCGACATCGCGGACGCGTGTCACGCGGCCTTCGGCATCGGTCTTGATGACGATGTTGGCGAACTCGTCCGGATCGGACAGACGTCCCTGGACCTGCACCGGCAACTGGAAGGCCGAGGCATTGGTCGCGAACGGCGGCTGGCCGATGGCACCGGCGGCCGCCTGAACGTTCTGGGACTGCAGGGCCGCTACGATGTCCGAGCCCGTCAGATTGCGCTCGGCGGCCTTGGCCGGGTCGATCCAGACCCGCATGGAATAGTTGCCGCCGCCGAAGATCTGCACGGCACCGACGCCTTCGACCCGCAGCAGGCGGTCGCGCAGTGTGGAGTTGGCATAGTTGCCGACATAGTCGTTATCCAGCGACCCGTTGGGCGACGTCAGGCCCAGGATCATCAGGAAGCCGCTCTCCTGCTTGTTCACCGTCACGCCGATCTGGCGCACGGAGGCCGGCAAGCGCGGCTCGGCCAGGGCCACCCGGTTCTGAACCAGCACCTGGGCCGCATCCAGATCGGTGCCCGGATTGAAAGTCACAGTGATCGCCACCGTCCCATCCGAGGTGGACGAGGACGACAGATACAGCATGCCTTCGACGCCGTTCACCTCCTGCTCGATGGGGGCGGACACGGTCTCGGCCACCGTCTCGGCCGAGGCTCCGGGGAAGGCGGTATTGATGGTGATCGTCGGCGGCGCGATCTCCGGATACTGCGACAGCGGCAGTAGCGGATAGGCGAAGATGCCGATCAGGGTGATGAACACCGCGATTACGGCCGCAAAGATCGGCCGGTCGATGAAGAAGCGTGAAATGTTCATGGTGCGATCAGTCGCCCGAGACGCTGTTGGCGAAGGTGGCGCTGGAAGCCGGGGCCACCGTGGTCACAGGGGCCTCGTTCTGCTGCGCGACCGGCTGGATGCGGCCGGTCTTGGCCTGCACCTTGATGCCCGGCTGTTGAACACGCTGGACGCCGTTGATGATGACACGATCCGTCGGTGCCAGCCCTGAACGCACGACCCTCAGGCCGTCGACCAGCGGTCCGAGGACCACGGCCTTGGGCGTCACCGATCCATCGGCGGCGACGACATAGACCACGCGTCGCGCCTGATCGGTCGCGACGGCGGCGTCCGGCACCAGCATGGCCTGATAGCTGCCGGACCCGGCCAGACGGGCCTGGCCGAACATGCCAGGCTTCAAAAAGCCGTCGGCATTGGGCACCACGGCCCGCAGGCGAATGACGCCGGACGCAGTGTCGATGGCGTTGTCGGTGAAGTCCAGCGTGCCGGACCGGCTGTAGGTGCTCTCGTCCTGCAGGCGGACCTGAATGGGGGCCGCACCGTTCCGGGCCTGACGCTGATACTTCAGCATCACGGCTTCGGAGCCGTCGAAGGTGAAGTAGATCGGGGCGCTGGAGACGATGGTCGTCAGGATGTCGCCAGCGGACGAGCCACCGCCGATCAGATTACCCGGATCGACGCGGCGATCGGACACCCGGCCCGAGATCGGAGCTACAACCCGAGTGAACTCCAGGTCCAGCTGCCGGGCGCGAATGCCGGCGTTGGCGGCCGCGACGGCGGCCTCGGCCGTCAGGACGGCGCCACGGCGCGTCTCGGCCTCGGCCTGAGATACCGCCTGGGATTCCAGCAGGGTCTGGGCCCGCGCATATTCGCTGCGCGCCAGGGTCAGCTCGGCCTGGGCCTGAGCCAGGGTGGCGCGCGCCGAGGCCAGGGCGGCCTGGGCTGGGCGGGGGTCGAGTGTGAAAAGCAACTGCCCGCGCCGAACGAAGTCGCCATCGCGGAAATGGACAGCCGAAATATAGCCGCCGACGCGGGCGCGGACCTCGACGTCCTGCGTCGCTTCGAAGCGGCCGGTGAACTCGTCCCAGTCCTGGATGGTCTGGATCAGCGGCGTCGCCACCGTCACGGCGGGGGCGGGCGGGGCCTGGGCTTCGCTCCGGGGGGAACAGCCATAGAGCGCGGCCGCCACAAGGGCGGACGCGGCCACGATCTTCACCGTGCGCATGAACGATAGTCTCCAGAAGTAGGGAACGACCCCTGTCATTGTCGACCACGGCGATCGAGGAGGAAGCCGTTAGTCAACGCCCGGTGACTTAATGGTGAACCTGCTCGCGCTTGTCAACAGATGATGACAAGGCCATATTGGCGGTGGGGCGATTCAGGAGATCACATATTGTTATGTAACGTCGCGCCGCGACCGCGTAATGCCGAGGCCACCCGTGCGGCCATCCTGCAAGCGGCGACAAACCGTTTCTCGCGTGAAAGCTATGATTACGTCGGCATGCGTGACATCGCCGGCGACGTCGGCGTCGATGCGGCTCTGATCTCCCGTTATTTCGGGTCGAAGGAAGATCTGTTCATCGCCGTTCTGAACTCAATCGGCGACAAGAGCTGGTTCATGGAGATCGACCGCGCCGACTTCGGGGATCGCATCGCGCACGACGCGATTTATACGAAGAAGGACCAGGGCAAGCTAGAGCATATGCTGATCCTGCTGCGCTCTGTCGGGTCTGCCAAGGCGGCCGAACTGGTTCAGCGCAACAGCCAGCAGTGCTTCTTTGGCCCGTTCGAAAGCTGGCTGGGCGGCGACGATGCGCCGATCCGCGCCCGTCTTGCGGCCGGCTTCATGATGGGCATGTCGATCGGCGGCGAACTCAGCGCCGACGACCTGACCGACGATCAGTGCGCCGAACTTCACCGGCGGATGGCGAGGATTCTCCAGGACATCATCGACGGCCAGACGGTCAGCTGCGCGGCGTGAACTTCCGGATCACGCCGGAATAGGTCATCAGGATGCGCTCGCCGGTGCTGATCTGGCCGCGCACGAAGATCAGGCTCTTGCCCGCCCGCACCACCTCGCCCATCGCCTCGACCAGTTCGCCTTCATAGGCGCCGTCGATGAAGGTCGAGTCCAGCGACACGGTCACGCCCGACGCGCCCTCCATCTCCTGATAGGCGGTCTGAAACAGGGCGATGTCGGCGAACGTCATCAGGCAGCCGCCATGCATGCGATGCCCGGCATTCATGTGCTTGGCCTCGGCTCTGAAAGCACACCGCATCCGCCCGTCGGGATCCGGCCTGAAATAGAATGGGCCCACCACCGTGTCGAAGGTGCCGTGCAGGTCGTAGGTCTGCCAGCCCGCGAATTCGCCCTCCGCTACCGTGATCTTCGCTACCATCTGTCCCTCGTGCGCTACCGCTGTCGGCTCGATGCCTTGGTGTTCGTCTCGCAATGCAGCATATAGGCACGATGAGCGACCCCATCGAAACCGCCATCTTCGAAAAACTGGCGAAGGCCGACCCCAAGGGCGTCGGCGGCAAGAGTATCGAACCGGCCGAAGTGGCAAAGGCACTGCAGCCCGAACAATGGCAACGCATGCTGCCCAAGGTGCGCGGCGTGGCGCTGGGCCTGATGCGGCAGGGCAGGCTGACCATCACCAAGAAGGGCAAGCCCGTCGATCCGAACGCCGTCAAGGGCGTCATCCGCCTGCGCCTGCCGACCGAGGCCGAGACGGCGGCGGCCGTGGCGGCCCTGCCGCCCGCGCCTCAGGACGATGACGACTTCATCTGAACGGGCCGGGACTGCCCTCGACGCGGTCCTCTCCGACATCCGCGCCTGTCGCGCCTGTCTGGGCCAGCTACCGCATACGCCGCGCCCGGTCGTCCGCGTCTTTCCCGAGACCCGTCTGCTGATCTGCGGCCAGGCCCCCGGCCGCCGCGTCCACGAAAGTGGCCTGCCCTTCACCGACCCGTCCGGCGATCGCCTGCGCGACTGGATGGGGGTGGACTACGAAACCTTCTATGCCGACCGTCGTCTGGGCGTCGCGGCCCAGGCCTTCTGCTATCCCGGAACCGCGCCGAAAGGCGGCGACTATCCACCGCCCAAACGCTGCGCCGAACTGTGGCGTCCGCAACTGCTGGCCGAACTGCCCGAGGTCGAACTGACCCTGCTGGTCGGTGGCTATGCCCAGGTCTGGGCTTTGGGCGAGCGGGCGAAGATGAACATGACCGAGACCGTGCGCGCCTGGGGCGACTTTGCGCCGACCATCCTGCCCCTGCCGCATCCGTCGTGGCGCAACACGGCATGGCTGCGCAGAAATCCGTGGTTCGAGGACGAGGTCGTGCCGTATCTTCGCCAGAGGGTGCGTGGCATTCTGGGCGAATGATCCGCTTGCTGGCTGCCCTGTTCTGCACCCTTGTCCTAGCCGCCTGCGCCACGCCTGCGATTCAGCCGCCGCTGACACCCCCCGCAACCTTCGCTGGGCCCGCCGTCGAGGACCGCGCCATGGTCATGGATGACGGGGCGCGTCTCCCGCTCGCGCGCTGGGCCCCGACCGATGGCTCCGAACCCTGGGCTGTGTTGATCGCCCTGCACGGCATGAACGACAGCCGCGCCTCATTCCGCCTGGCCGGGCCGTGGTGGGCCGAGCGGGGAATCGAGACCTGGGCCATCGACCAGCGCGGCTTCGGTCAGGCCCCCGGTCGCGGGGTCTGGGCCGGAGAGGCGCGGATGACCGAGGACGTGCGCACCGCCGTCCTCCTGGCCCGCGCCCGGCATCCTCGCGCCACCATCGCAGTCGTGGGCGAGAGCATGGGCGGCTCGGTCGCCGTCGCCGCCTTCGGCTCGAACCGCCCGCCGCAGGCGGACCGTGTCATCCTGCTGGCCCCCGGCGTCTGGGGCTGGTCCGCTCAAGGCCCGCTGAGCTCCAGTGCCCTGTGGATCGCCGCCCGGGTCGCCGGCCCGCGTGCGGTCGAGGCCCCCGAATGGGCCATCCGCGACCACCCGGCGTCGGACAACCGACTGGAGTTGTTCCGCAACGGCCGCGATCCGAACAGCATCATCTCCACCCGCTTCGACACCCTGTATGGCCTGGTCGACCTGATGCAGAGCGCCTCGGTCAAGCTGGCACGCATCCAGGCCCCGACCCTGCTGCTGTACGGGGCCTCCGACAACGTCATCGAAAAGGCCCCCATGCGCCGCGCCCTGGAACAGGCCGGTGAACGCCCCGGTTTCCGCACGGGCTACTATCCCGACGGCTGGCACATCCTGAACCGCGACCTGCAGGCCGAGACCATGTACCGCGACGTCGAGGCTTGGCTGAGGAATGCCAATGCGCCCCTGCCGTCGGGAGCGGAGCCGGTGCTGCCGGCGCTGGAAGCGGCGCGGCGACGCTGACGCGAAACCGCCATGCTTGCCGTGTTAAGCGCCCCGGCGTAAACGCGCGCCAACAATAAAATACCCCGGGAGTATCCGCTTATGGGCAAGACCCTCTTCGATTCGCCGTCGTTTGCGAACCATGAAGGCGTCCACGCCTTTACCGACGAGAAGACCGGTCTGAAGGCCATCGTCGCCGTCCACTCGACCGCGCGGGGCCCGGCCTGTGGCGGGACGCGCATGTGGAACTATGCCTCGGCCGAAGAGGCGCTGGAGGATGTGCTGCGTCTGTCCAAGGGCATGAGCTACAAGAACGCCATCGCCGATCTGGAGATGGGCGGCGGCAAGTCGGTCATCATCGGCGATTCCAAGACCCAGAAGACGCCCGAACTGTTCCACGCCTTCGGTCGTGCGGTCGATACCTTGGGCGGCATCTATTATGCGGCGGAAGACGTCGGGGTGTCGGTGTCCGACATCGCCGAGGCCCGCAAGGTCACCCCCTATGTGCTGGGCCTGTCCGACGGCCCCGAGGCGTCGGGCGACCCCAGCCCGGTGACGGCCGAGGGCGTGTTCCGCTCGACACTGGTCGTGGCGCGCCGCCTCTGGAAACAGGACGACCTGACCGGCCTGACCGTCGCCCTGCAAGGCATCGGTCACGTTGGTGGTTATCTGGCCGACAAGCTGCATGCGGCGGGTGCGAAGCTGGTCATGACCGATGTCAACACCGCCCTGCTGGCCGAGGTCGCGGCCCGCACCAATGCCGAGATCGTGGCCCCCGACGCCATCTATGACGTCAAGGCCGACATCTATGCCCCCTGCGCCCTGGGCGCGACGCTGAACCCCCAGACTCTGGACCGGCTGACGGTCAAGGCGGTGGTCGGTGCCGCGAACAATCAGCTGGCCACGCCGGACATCGGCGACATCCTGTTCCAACGCGGCGTGCTGTACGCACCCGACTATGTCGTCAATGGCGGCGGCATCATCAATGTGGCGGCAGAGATGAACGCGCGCCTGTCTGGTGGCGCCTATGACCCGGCCTGGGTCGAGGCCAAGCTGGCCCGCCTGATCGAGACCTTCGAAGAGATTCTGGACCGCTCCGCCGCCGAAGGCCGCTCGACCCATCTGATCGCCGACGCCATCGCCGAGGCCCGCATCCAGGCGGCGGCGGATGCCAAGGCCGAACTGCAGCGAGCGGCCTGAGGCCACGCCGGATTCGCAACCGGCGACCTGACGGCTCACTATCGCCTGCGGCCTTCTGATTCGGGCCGGAGACTGCCAGAGCCGACATGACCCGGACCGAACCCAAGCCCAGGCTGGATATCCTTCTGCCGCTGATGGTGGTGGGCTTTGTGCTGGCCACGGCGGCCCTGGCCTATCCGGCCTTGAGGGCGGACCCTGCCAGCGCACCCGGCCTGATCCTGATCACGGCGGTGGGTACGGTGACGCTTCTGGGCATGCTGGCGTTCGCGCGGGCCGACCGGAAGCCTGCGGCCGACGAAACCCTGCGCCAGATGCTGGATGCCCTGAGCGAACCTGCCGTCGTCGTCTGGGCGACCGGCCAGGTGCTGGCTTGCAACCGGGCCTGGTCCGAGGCCAACGGCACGATGTCGGCCCTGCCCAAGGGCAAGTCCGCCTCAGCCCTCTACATCGCCTTCGCCCAGGCCCGCGCCGGGCATCAGGGCCGGGCCATCGTCGTCATCGGCGAGCGCGAGCAGGAGGTTCTGATCGCCCAGGCCGGGGAGGGGCGTTTCCTCGTAAGGGCAGCCCCGGACACAGCCATCCCTGCACCCGCGCCTGCGCAGGGCACCGTAGCTGCCTCCAACGCGTCCAATCCCGCAGAGAGCCGCGCCATGGCGGCAGGCGCTCCCTTTGGCTCGGCGGTCATCGCGGCCGACGACCTGTTCTCCGGCAAGGTCGAACAGGCCAATGCCGCGCTCGCCCTGCTGACAGGGCCGGCCAGTGCCGCGGACGCCGCCTTCGGCCATCTGTTCGAACCGACGGGTGTCGCAGAGGCGCGAAGCCGTCTGGAGGAAGGATCGTCCGGCCCGATCGAGCTGGTGGCCCGTGCCTTTCCCGACCGCATGCTGCACCTGTATGTCGCACCGGAGGGCGAGGGACGTCGGGTCTGGCTGTTCGACGTCTCGGCTCAGAAGTCGATGGAGCTTCAGCTGTCCCAGGCCCAGAAGATGCAGGCCGTGGGGCAGCTGGCGGGCGGGGTGGCCCACGATTTCAACAACCTGCTGACCGCCATCCAGCTTCAGCTGTCGGAACTGCTGGAGCGGCACCCGGTCGGCGACCCCTCCTACGACGGCCTGAACCAGATCCGCCAGACAGGCATCCGCGCCGCCGATCTGGTGCGCAAGCTGCTGGCTTTCTCGCGCAAGTCGACCGTGCGGCGCGAGCGGCTGGATCTGGGTGAACTGGTCGGGGAGTTTGCGGTTTTGCTGCGTCGCCTGCTTCGCGAGGACGTGCGGCTGGAAACCGACTACGGCCGCGACCTGCCGGTAGTGCTGGCGGACAAGAGCCAGCTGGAGACGGCGGTGATGAACTTGGCCGTCAACGCCCGCGACGCCATGCGCGGCGTGGTCGAGCCGGGCGCAGGGGTCGTGACCATCAAAACCCGGCGCCTGACCGCCGATGCGGCCCGCACCCTTGGCTGGGCCGCACCGACGACCGAGGCCGTCGCCCTGATCGAGGTGTCGGATACCGGCCCCGGCGTGCCGCCCGAGCTGCTGGACAAGATCTTCGAGCCCTTCTTCACGACCAAGGCCGTCAACGAGGGCACCGGCATGGGCCTGGCCACCGTCTACGGCATCGTCGAACAGGCGGGCGGCCACATCGCTGTGACCAATCTGGACGGAGCCGGTGCGGCCTTCCGCATCTTCCTGCCCGAGGCGGCGGAGGCCGAGCTGGCCCTGATCGCGCCGGTCGAGGTCAAGGGCAAGGCTCCGCGCGACGTCTCCGGGACGGGCCGCATTCTGTTCGTCGAGGATGAGGCTTCAGTGCGGCTGATCGCGGCCAAGCTGCTGCGCCAGCGTGGCTATGAGGTGATCGAGGCGTCGGACGGCGAGGAGGCGCTGCTGCTGGCAGAGGAACATGCGAGCACGATCGACATGATGATCTCGGATGTCATCATGCCCGGTCTGGACGGCCCGAGCCTGCTCAAGAAGGCCCGTCCGTACTTGGGCGATGCGCCGGTCATGTTCATCTCCGGCTATGCCGAGAGCGACTTCTCGGACCTGCTTCAGGACGAGACCGGCGTCTCCTTCCTGCCCAAACCGCTGGACATCAAGACCCTGGCCGAACGGGTCAAACAACAGCTGCGAGGAGACTAGCGACGGAGCTTGGCCTTTGGCGCGTTGGATTGAGGTCGCCATGTCGAAGGACCATCCCATGCGTCTGGATCGTCGCGCCCTCCTGACCGGAAGTCTGGTCACGGCCGGACTGTCGGCCATTCCGTTTCCGGCCGTGAGCCGGCCAGCCGAGGCCGTCGCTGATTTTGCCGCTGCCGCTCGCTATTCCGCCGAACGCAGCGGCGTCTCGCTGCTGGTCATGCAAGGCCGTGAGACCCTGTTCGAGGACTATCCGCGCGGGGGCCCGGAACGTTTCTACGAACTGGCCAGCGGCACCAAAAGCTTCAGCGGCATCATGGCGGCCGCCCTCGTTCAGGACGGCCTTCTGACGCTCGACGAAGCCTGTGCCGACACCTTGACGGAATGGCGGGCCGATGCCGTGAAACGTACGGCCACCATCCGCAGCCTGCTGTCGCTGGAGTCCGGTGCCGGCGGCGGTGCCATCGGGCGTCCCGACACCTATGCCGGCTCGGTGGCCGCGCCCTTCGCCGGGCCCGCCGGGACGTTCCGCTATGGGCCTGCGCCGTTTCAGATCTTCGGCGAGATTGTTCGCAGGAAACTGATCGCCGCCGGTCTGGACGACGACGTCCTGGGCTGGATGCAGTCGCGTATTCTGGAGCCCGCAGGCGTCAGTATCGGCAACTGGCGGCGGCGGGACGGCCAGCCGACCCTGCCCTCGGGGGCGCAGCTCACGGCGCGCGACTGGGCACGGTTTGGGCGCTTCGTCCTGGATGGCGGGATCGTCGACGGCCAAGCGAGGCTGGATGCCGCGGCCCTGGCGGACAACTTTCAGCCGTCGGCGGCCAATCCCGGCTATGGGATGAGCTGGTGGCTGTTGCGTCCCGGTCTGATCCCGCCGGCTCCGACGTCACGGATCGACGCCGCGCCGGATAAGCTGGCCCGACTGCCCGATGTCCGCATGGCGGCGGGTGCAGGCAACCAGAGGCTCTATCTGGTGCCGGAGCGTGACCTGCTGATCGTGCGCCAGGCGGACGGCATCCTGCGCCAGGCGAGAGGGCAGGGATTGTCCTGGTCGGACGCCGACTTCCTGAGTCTGCTGCTGCTTTGACGCCAGGTACGGAGGCCATCCGCGCAGCAATGGCTTGCCAGATCGTTCTGGACGTCGTTGCTACCTCGACAGGATTCTCGGGAGATCAACATGCTGCATCGCCGCCACCTTCTTGCCTTCGCCGCCGCCGGGGCCGCGCTGGCAGCATCGGGGATCGCGACCGCCTCGCCGCGCATGCAGTCCGCTTCCGATCCAGCCGAGGCCGCCAAGTTGAATGCTCTGCTGGATCGCATCTTTGCCGAAAGCCTGGCCAGCTCTCCATTCCTGGCCACCTATCTGGGTCTGGACAAGGGCGAGAACGCTTCGGCCAAGCGACAGCTCGACAGCCTCAGCCCTGAGACATTGGCGCGCAACGAGGCCATGACACGCAAGGCCCAGGCCGATCTGGAGGCCATTGACGCTTCCAAGCTGAGCGGCATGGATGCCGTCAATCTGGCGACCCTGCTGTATGCCGGCGGCACCCAGCTTATCGGCTACGACCGCTATGATTTCGGCAATCGGGCCGGGGCCAATCCGTACTGGCTGCATCAGCTGGGCGGGGCCTACCGCGACATCCCCGACTTTCTCAACACCATGCACACCATCGAAACGGTCGAGGATGCCGAGGCTTATTTGTCGCGTCTGGAAGGCATGGCAAAGCTGATGGATCAGGAAACGGCTCTGGTCACCGCCGACATCGCCAAGGGCGTGGTGCCGCCGGACTTCGTGCTGGATCGTACCGTGGCGCAACTGCGGTCGTTCAAGGAACCGTCTCCGGCGGAAAACGGCCTGGTCGGCTCGCTGGTACGGCGCACGGGCGAGAAGGGGCTGGCCGGCGACTGGGCGGCCCGCGCCACGGCCATTGTCACCGACCGCATCTATCCCGCGACGGATCGCCAGATCGCCCTGCTGGAGGCCCAGCGTCCGACGGCCACGCATGACGCGGGGGTCTGGCGGCTGCCCAATGCCGACGGCTACTATGCCTTCGGCATCCGCAACTATACGACGACGTCCCTGTCCGGCGACGAAGTCCATGAGCTGGGTCTGGCTCAGGTGGCCGAGATCACGGCCCGCGCGGATGCCATCCTGAAGGCCAACGGCCGCAGCGAAGGGACGGTCGGCGAGCGACTGTCCGCGCTCGGTAAGGAGCCGCAGTTCGTCTATCCCAACACCGATGCGGGCAAGGCCGAACTGCTGGCCGATCTGAATACCCAGACCGCGGCCATGCAGGCTCGCCTGCCTGAAATGTTCGGTACCCTGCCCAAGTCCACGGTCGACATCCGCCGCGTCCCGCCGGCCATCGAGGCCGGTGCGCCCGGCGGCTACTATCAGGGGCCGTCCCTGGATGGGACCCGGCCGGGGGCCTATTACATCAACCTGCGTGACACGGCCGAATGGCCCAAATGGACCCTGCCGACCCTGACCTATCACGAGGCCATTCCCGGTCACCATTTCCAGATCGCCATCCAGACCGAGGCGCAAGGCATCCCGATGATCCGGCGCATCTTGGGCTTTTCGGCCTATTCGGAAGGCTGGGCCCTCTATGCCGAACAACTGGCCGACGAGATGGGCGTCTATGAGGGCGATCCCTGGGGGCAACTGGGCTATCTGCAATCCCTGCTGTTCCGCGCCACCCGGCTGGTCGTCGATTCCGGCCTGCACCACAAGCGCTGGAGCCGCGAACAGGCCATTCGCTATATGGTCGATACCCTGGGCGATCAGGAATCCAGCGTGACCACCGAGGTCGAACGCTACTGTGTCTGGCCAGGCCAAGCCTCCAGTTACAAGATCGGTCACACCGAATGGCTGCGCCTGCGCGATCAGGCCCGCTCGGCTCTGGGCGACCGGTTTGACATCAAGGGCTTCCACGACACTGCGCTGGCCTCCGGCGGCATGCCGCTGGAAGTGCTGGCCGATGTCGTCGAGCAGTGGACGGAAACGCAGCGGGCCTGAGTCTGCTGCATCCGCACGCCTCGTCATTTCGTAGAATCTTCAGTCGGTATCCGCTGCGGGCATTTCGAAAACGGAGGGCCCGCATCAACACCGGCCCGGGCGGGGCCTGTGCCCCCTCTCCAAGCTCCGCCCGGAACCCTGCTTCCTGGTGCTCGTCGCGGTGTCAGGCCTTGCGCAGTTCTGAGGGCTTGTGCGCGGCCTTGGATCCGGTCTTGTCGCTCTTGACGACGTATTCGGGGTTGTCCTTGGAGGCGGCGACCTTGTGACCCTTGATCTCCGTGGGGCTGGTGACTTTCTTGACCACCTTGCCTTTGGTCGTGCCCTGGCTGTGGTCCCACTTGACGGCATCGCCGGCCTTGAAGGTTTTCTCGGTCATGATCGGGGTCCTGCGTGATGATCAAACGGATCAACGCCGATGCAGGTCAAGCGTTCAGCGACCTGTCGCCGCCATCTTCTGCTCGGCGACCCCAGACTCTTCTGCCAGCCGACGCTCGGCCTCGACCAGCATGGGCCGCATCAGGCTGGCGTCCAGCAGGACGGGCATTTCCAGGAAAACCGCGACCCATCGATCGACCAGCCGCTGCATCTCTTCGTCCATCGGAGGACCACCAGGCACGTTCATGGCGGTAGAACGGTGCCACTCTGTCGGCGTTCACCTTGGCTGTGGGCGGCTTTTTCTGGGCAGGGTTAACGCTGTTCTCGCCTGATGAACCGCCGGGGTTTGCGCCCGCGCCCCCGACCGCTATACCGCCCGCCTAACTCCCCATCAGTCAGAGGCAATCCGCGCATGGCCAAGATCAAGGTCGCCAATCCCATCGTCGACATCGACGGCGACGAAATGACCCGCATCATCTGGCAGATGATCAAGGACAAGCTGGTCTTTCCGTTCCTGGATCTGGAACTCGACTATTACGACCTCGGTATGGAGAACCGCGACGCCACCGACGATCAGGTGACGATCGACGCGGCCAAGGCGATCCAGAAGCACGGCGTCGGCGTCAAATGCGCCACCATCACGCCGGACGAGGCCCGCGTTCAGGAGTTCGGCCTGAAGAAGATGTGGAAGTCGCCCAACGGCACCATCCGCAACATTCTGGGCGGCGTCGTCTTCCGTGAGCCGATCATCTGCTCAAACGTGCCGCGCCTGGTGCCCGGCTGGACCCAGCCCATCGTCGTCGGCCGCCATGCCTTCGGCGACCAGTACAAGGCCACCGACTTCCTGATGCCCGGTGCCGGCACCCTGTCGATCAAGTTCGTCGGCGACGACGGCCAGGTGATCGAGCACGAAGTGTTCAAGTCGCCGTCGGCCGGCGTGGCCATGGGCATGTACAACCTGGATGACTCGATCACCGAGTTTGCCCGCGCCAGCTTCTCGTTCGGCCTGCAGCGCAACTATCCGGTCTATCTGTCGACTAAGAACACCATCCTGAAAGCCTATGACGGGCGCTTCAAGGACATCTTCCAGGACGTGTTCGACAAGGAATTCGCCGCCGACTTCAAGGCCAAGGGCCTGACCTATGAGCATCGCCTGATCGACGACATGGTGGCGGCGGCCATCAAGTGGTCCGGTGGCTTCGTCTGGGCGTGCAAGAATTACGACGGCGACGTCCAGTCCGATATCGTGGCCCAAGGCTTCGGCTCGCTGGGCCTGATGACGTCGGTCCTGATGACGCCGGACGGCAAGGTGCTGGAATCCGAGGCCGCCCACGGCACCGTGACCCGCCACTATCGCCAGCATCAGAAGGGCGAGGCCACCTCGACCAACTCCATCGCCTCCATCTATGCCTGGACGCGCGGCTTCGCCCACCGCGGCAAGCTGGACGGCAATCAGGACCTGATCGACTTCGCCGACACGCTCGAGCGCGTCGTGGTCGAGACGGTCGAGGCCGGTCACATGACCAAGGACCTGGCCCTGCTGGTCGGCGATCAGCAAGGCTGGCTGACGACCGAAGGCTTCATCGACAAGGTCGCCGAGAACCTGACCAAGGCGATGGCGGCTTGATGTAGCGCGCTACCGCTCGCCACGCGGTGGCTCGCTGCTTGAGCTCTTTTTGCGCTATCGCTCGCCACGCGGTGGCTCGCTGCTTGAGCTCTTTTTGCGCTATCGCTCGCCACGCGGTGGCTCGCTGCTTGAGCGCGAGACGTCATTCAACCCCGCCGGATGCGCGTCCGGCGGGGTTCGTGTTTGAACGGGTCACCATTGGGCGCGTTGTGGTCACGCTTCCGCTGGTGGAGGCGAAGAGGGCGAGCACTTGGGCCGACTGATCCGCAATCTGCTGCTGCTGGCCGTCATCGTGGCAGGGGTCAGTTTCTTCATCGCCCCGGTCGTGGCCTTCTATGGCATCCGGTCGGCGGCGGATGCGCGCGACGAACAGGGACTGGTCCGGCTGATCGACTTCGCCGAGGTGCGCCGCAGCCTGCGGCCGCAACTGGGTGAGGGCAACGCCGCCATCGTCGCGCCCGCGCCGTCCTTTCTGGAAAATCCCATCGAGGCCATGCGGCGTCAGTTCGAGCAGGTGCGGCCCGTCGCGGCTCGGCCCAATCCCGACCTCTATCTGAGCCCCGCTGCTCTGGCAGCCCTGACGCGGGGCGAGGGCCGGGGCGCGTCGCGTAGTGACGCCGTTTCGCCCGACCGCCGCGATCCCCTGCCGCGCCTGGCTTATTGGGGGGTAAATCGCACGCGACTGGCGGTGCGCGATCCATCCAGGGCCCAGACCATCTTCACATTCGAACGCAAGGGCCCGTTCGACTGGCGGCTGGTGCACATCGGCCTGCCACCTGTCGAGCCCACCGTGCCGACGGCATCCGCACCCTGAGCCTCGCCACTGGCGCAGGAGCCTGACTTCTGGCAACCCTGACCGTCAGGGGGCGTTTTGACGCCAGAGGGATGCATGATCAAGAAGTTGCTTACCGGCGTCGTGATCGCCGCCGTCATCGGCCTCGCGGGCTACTGGGCGGCCGCGCCCGTCCTGACCGGCCACGCCATCATTCGCGCCGCCGAGCGCGGGGACGCGGCCGCGCTGGAGCGGCTGGTCGACTTTCCGGCCCTGCGCGAAAGCATGAAGGGTGAGCTGAACGACCTCCTGGTCGCCGAGATGCGCAGCGACCCGCGCGTGGTCGAGAACAATTTGGGTGGTCTGGCCACCATGCTGGGCCCGATGTTCATCTCGGGCGCGGTCGATACGGTGGTGACGCCACAGGGCGTGGCCGCCATGGTGACCACCGCCAAGGCCCCGGAGGCGGACGGTGCTGCGCCGTCAGAGCCCGCTAGGGGGCGTGACGAGCCCGACCTGCACAAGGCCTGGGGCTATCGCAGCCTGGATGTCTTTGCCGTCACCCTGACCGACCGCGACCGGCCGGAGAACAGCCTGGCCCTGCTGCTGCAACGGCGAGGCCTGTTCACCTGGCGACTGGCGGCGGTGGACCTGCGGACGGAATAGGCGGGATCAGCCCGCCAGCGCCGCCCGCACCGCCGCCAGACCCTCTTCGGCTCGCGCGCCGTCCGGCGCTCCGCCTTGGGCGAAGTCCGGCTTGCCACCAGCCCCCTGACCGCCCAGTGCCAGAACGGCGGCGCGGGCCAGGTCGGCGGCGTTGACGCGATCCGTCACGTCCGAGGTCGCGGCAACAGTAATCGCGGCCTTGCCGTCGGTGATGCCGATCAGGGCGACGACGCCCGAGCCGACCTGTTTGCGGAAATCCTCGGCCACGCCGCGCAAGCCCTTGCCGTCCACGCCGTCGAGGACGCGGGCGATCAGCTTGATGCCGTTGATCTCTTCCGGCGCGGCATTGGCCGATCCGCCGCCACCGAGTGCCAGCTGCTTCTTCAGGTCGGCGACCTGTTTCTCCAGCGCCTTGCGTTCGGTAGTCAGGGCCTCGACACGGGCAGGGACGTCCAGCGGCTGGATCTTGAAGGTCTGAGCCAGCTTGCGCGCGACCCCGGCCTGGCCTTCCAGATACTGGCGCGCGGCCTCGCCGGTCAGGGCCTCGACGCGGCGGATGCCGGCGGCGATGCCGGTCTCGGACGTGATCTTGAACAGGCCGATGTCGCCGGTGCGGGCCACATGGGTGCCGCCGCACAGCTCGACCGAATAGGGTTTGTCGTCGGTCAGGGATTTGCCGAGCGTCAGGACACGGACTTCTTCGCCATACTTCTCGCCGAACAGGGCGACGGCCCCGGCCTCGATGGCCTCCTGCGGGGCCATCAGTTTCGTTTCGGCGGGCAGATTTTGACGAATGACAGCATTGACCTCGGCCTCGATGGCCTCGATCTGGGCCTGGGTTACCGGGGCGTTGTGGCTGAAGTCGAAACGCATGCGTTCGGCATCGACCAGCTGGCCCTTCTGCGCCACGTGGGGGCCCAGCACATTCTTCAGGGCGGCGTGCACGAGGTGGGCCGCAGAGTGGTTGGCGCGGGTGGTCAGGCGAGCGTCCGGCGCGGCGCGAAGCTGGGCGCGTGTGCCGTTGGTCAGGATGCCTGACGTAACCTCGATCGTGTGTGCATACAGATCGCCGGTGGGCTTCTGCACATCCAGCACGCGGGCGCTGCCGCCCTCCCATTCGATTTCGCCCTTGTCGCCGGCCTGGCCACCGCCCTCGCCATAGAAGGGGGTCTGGTCGAACAGGACCTCGGCCGTTTCGCCGGTCTCGACGCTGTCGGCCTGGCTGCCATCCTTCAGGATCGCCAGCACCTCGCCCGAGCCGTCGACGGCGTCATATCCGGTGAAGACGGTCGGCCCCAGACGGTCCTTCAGCGCCAGCCATTCGCCGGTCGAGGCGGTCTGGCCCGAGCCCTTCCAGTTGGCCTTGCCGCGCGTCTTCTGCTCTTCCATGGCCGCGTCGAAGGCGGCGGTGTCGACGGTGAAGCCGCGACGGCGGGCCTCGTCCTGGGTCAGGTCCAGCGGGAAGCCATAGGTGTCATAGAGGGTGAAGGCCGTCTGGCCGGGGATAACCCCGCCTTCGGACAGGTCGCGCGTGGCGTCTTCCAAGAGGCCCATGCCGCGGCCCAGGGTGGTGCGGAAACGGATTTCTTCCTGCTTCAGCGTGTGCTCGATGGTTGCCTGGGCGCGGGCCAGTTCGGGATAGGCCTCGCCCATTTCGCTGACCAGCGTCGGCACCAGCCGGTGCATCAGGGGATCACCGGCCCCCAGCAGGTGAGCGTGGCGCATCGCGCGGCGCATGATGCGGCGCAGGACATAGCCGCGGCCTTCATTCGACGGGGTGACGCCATCGGCGATCAGGAAGGACGAGCTGCGCAGGTGGTCGGCGATGACGCGGTGGCTGGCGGCGCGGTCGCCTTCGGCCTTCGTCGAGGTGGCGTCTTCGGAGGCCGCGATCAGGGTCTGGAACAGATCGGTGTCGAAGACCGAGTTCTTGCCCTGCAGCACCGAGGTCATGCGCTCCAGGCCCATGCCGGTGTCGACGCTGGGCTTGGGCAGGGAACGGACGATCTCGTCGTTCTCCTTCTCGAACTGCATGAAGACGTTGTTCCAGATCTCGACGAACCGGTCGCCATCCTCGTCTGGCGAGCCGGGAGGGCCGCCGGGCACATGGTCGCCGTAGTCCCAGAAGATCTCGGTGCAGGGACCGCAGGGGCCGCTGTCGCCCATGGCCCAGAAGTTGTCGGCACCGGCGATGCGGATGATCTTGTCGTCACTGAAGCCCGTGACCTTCTTCCAGATCGCGGCGGCCTCGTCATCGTCGATATAGACGGTGACCAGCAGGCGCTTGGCATCCAAGCCGTAGCCTTGCGTCACCAGCTTCCACGCCTGCTCGATGGCGTGCTCCTTGAAGTAGTCCCCGAAGCTGAAGTTGCCCAGCATCTCGAAGAAGGTCAGGTGGCGGGCGGTATAGCCGACGTTGTCCAGGTCGTTGTGCTTGCCCCCGGCGCGGACGCATTTCTGGCTGCTCGTGGCGCGGGGGTAGGGAGGGGTCGCCGCGCCGGTGAAATAGTCCTTGAACGGCACCATGCCCGCATTGACGAACATCAGAGTCGGATCGTTCTGCGGCACCAGCGGCGCGGAGTGGACCTTGGTGTGCGCATCCGCCGCGAAGAAGTCGAGGAAGGTCGAACGGATCTGTTTCAGGCTGGTCATGGGTGTTCGTCTGACGCGCGGGGATTGGGAGAAGTCGCGCCTCTTACAGGGTTTTTCGAGGCGGTGCATCCTCCGCGCCATCGGGCGTTCGCATCGGAAGGCGGCGCGGAGAGAGAGGGATTTGCTGCCGATCAATGCGTCAACCTTAACGCGCTTTAACGACACATGAATGTGACTTCTAGTGGTGCGCGTTTCGCGCCCTTATCGCTTTGGGGCCATTCCGGTCCCGATGGAGGGTGTGATGCGTAACAAAGTCCTTGGGGTAGTGCTTGCCGGGCTGACGATGTCTGTTTCGCTGGGTGCCGCAGCTCCGGTGCCGGCTGTGCAGCAGTATTACCCGGGTCCGGGAGTCTACTGTTTCGGCTATGATCAATGCTATCCCATCGCCTATTCGCGGCAGGTCTTTTCCGACCCCGAACTAACTAATCTGATCGGGGAGGGGTCCGACAACTGTGTGGGAGCTGGCAACCAGATCTATGTCACATCGCCTCAGCTCCCGACCGGTTTCGAGGTCGCGACACCGATGTATGTGTGCAGCGGCTTCGGGCCCTATCTGCCGCCCGACTGGTAAGATCGGCCGCCATCATCGCCTACCATCTTCGGCGATATGAATTCCGCATGAGAAAAAAGGCCGCCCGATCCGCGTGAGATCGGGCGGCCGCTTCGTCCGGCCTGGCCTGGCAGGGTCATGGCGGGTCGCCTGGACCCGACCGGAGAAGGTGGTTTGGACTCCGAAAAACCGGGTCCAAAAAATGCAAAGTCAGATCAGGCTGATCATTCTTTTGGCGCTATCGCTTCCCACGCGGCGGATCGCTACGTGAGCGCCGTCATTGATGCGCTATCGCTCGCCGCGCGGCGGCTCGCTACTTTAGCGCGGTTGATCAGCCCTCCAGATCCTGACCCTCGTCCGGCTCGGGCGTGCCCAGCAGTTCGTCGGCGATCTTGTTGGTGGAGGCGCGCACGGCCTTTTCGATCGACTCGGCGACATCGGGGTTGGCCTTCAGGAAGTTGCGCACATTCTCGCGCCCTTGGCCGATCCGCTGGCTGTCGTAGGAGAACCAGCTGCCGGACTTCTCGACAACGCCCGCCTTGACGCCCAGGTCGATGATCTCGCCCAGCTTCGAAATGCCCTCGCCATACATGATGTCGAAGATGACTTCGCGAAACGGGGGGGCGACCTTGTTCTTGACCACCTTGACGCGGGTGGTGTTGCCCACGACCTCGTCGCGGTCCTTGATCGCGCCCGTACGGCGGATGTCGAGACGGACTGAGGCGTAGAACTTCAGCGCATTGCCGCCCGTCGTCGTCTCCGGGCTGCCGTACATGACGCCGATCTTGTGCCGGATCTGGTTGATGAACAGCACGAGGCACTGGGTCTTGTTGATCGAGCCGGTCAGCTTGCGCAGGGCCTGGCTCATCAGACGGGCCTGAAGACCGGGCAGGCTGTCGCCCATTTCGCCCTCGATTTCGGCCCGGGGCGTCAGCGCCGCGACCGAATCGACCACCACGATGTCCACGGCACCCGAGCGCACCAGGGTGTCGACGATCTCCAGCGCCTGTTCGCCAGTGTCGGGTTGCGAGACCAGCAGGTCGTCCAGATTGACGCCCAGCTTCTGGGCATAGCCGGGATCCAGCGCGTGCTCGGCGTCCACGAAGGCGGCGACACCGCCGGCCTTCTGGATCTCGGCCACCGTGTGCAGGGCCAGGGTGGTCTTGCCGGAGCTTTCTGGCCCGAACACCTCGATCACCCGCCCGCGCGGCAGGCCGCCGATGCCTAGGGCCATGTCCAGACCCAGCGACCCGGTCGAGACCGAGGGAATGGCCTCGGTCGTGCCGTTCTTGCCCAGCTTCATGACCGAGCCCTTGCCAAAGGCACGATCGATCTGTGCGATCGCCGCCTCCAGGGCGCGTTGCTTGTCGCCGTCGTCCTTGCCCACCAACTTCAATGCCGCCTGTGCTGCCACCTTACCACTCTCCCTTGCCATGATTCCCGTTCGGTACCCGTAGAGGGAGAGGCCCGCCTTCGATCCTGTGATCGTGACCCGCTCCCTGTGAGAGGGACTATGTGCACGGTTTGTTCCGGTTGCCAATATGTTCTTTTCGGAGCGCTGAGCGATACGACCATTTCTGACGCATCGGATTTCCGTCCAAAGCACTGATCCAATGGCCAAGCTGAGCGTTAGGGGCGCATGACAAAGACCGCCAAGCCGCCCGTTCTGAGCATCCGCAACGCCGTGCCCGCCGATGTGCCGGCCATTACCCGACTGGGGACCAAGGTCTACCGGCAGGGTGGCATGTCCCTGACGCCGGGCATGCTGCGCGGACAGATCGCCACCTATCCCGAAGGGCAGTTCGTGGTGGAATATGAGGGGGCCATCGTCGGCTATGCCGCCGGTTTCCGCATCGACGAGGCCGTGGCCATGGCCCCGCACACCTGGGACCAGATCACAGGCAACGGCTATGCGGCCCGCCACGATCCCAACGGCGACTGGTTCTATGGCATGGAGGTCTGTGTCGACCCCAGCCGCCGCCGCCTGCGTATCGGCCAGAGGCTTTACGATGCCCGGCGCGAACTGTGTGAGGCCGAAAACCTCAAAGGCATCGTGTTCGGGGGCCGCATGCCGGGACTGGCGAAGAAGAAGGGAGCCTACCCCCAGGCCCGGGATTATCTGGATGCGGTGACGGCGCGCCAGCTGAATGATCCGGTCATCGGCTTTCACCTGCGCGGCGGGTTCGAGCCGGTCGGGGTGCTGGAAAACTATATGGCCTCCGACACCGCCTCGATGGGCCATGCGGCCCATATGGTCTGGCGCAATCCCTATCACGTCGAGGCGCGGGGCAAGGGTGCGGCCTTCGCCACCAAGGAGACGGTGCGTGTCGCGACCGTGCAGCTCCAGGCGCGCAAGGTCGAGAGCTTCGAGGAGTTCATCGCCAACGTCGAATATTTCGTCGATGTGACCTCGGATTACCGGTCGGACTTCGTGGTCTTTCCGGAGCTGTTCACCCTCCAGCTGCTGTCGCTGGAGAAGAAGAAGCTGACGCCCCAGGAGTCGATCGAGGCCCTGACCCGCTATACGCCGCGTTTCGTCGAGGCCCTGAGGAAGATGGCGGTGGAATATAACATCAACATCATCGGCGGTTCGCACCCGACGCGGGCCGAGGACGGCGACATTCAGAACGTCGCCTATGTCTTCCTGCGCGACGGCTCGGTGCACGAGCAGGAGAAGATCCACCCCACGCCGAACGAGCGGCACTGGTGGAACATCAAGGGCGGCGACCGGGTCCATGCCATCCCGACCGACTGCGGGCCGATCGGGGTGCTGATCTGTTACGACAGCGAATTTCCGGAGCTGGCGCGGCGGCTGGTGGACGAGGGGGCGCGGCTGCTCTTCGTGCCCTTCTGCACCGACAACCGGCAGGGCTATCTGCGCGTGCGGTACTGTTCGCAGGCTCGGGCCATCGAGAACCAGTGCTATGTCACCATGTCGGGCAATGTCGGCAACCTCCCCAATGTCGAGAACATGGACATCCAGTATGCCCAGTCCTGCATCCTGACGCCGTGCGACTTCCCCTTCGCGCGCGACGGCATCGCGGCCGAAGCGTCCGAGAATGTGGAGACGGTGACTGTCGCCGATCTGGACCTGTCCGACCTGGCCTGGGCCAAGTCGCAGGGAACTGTGCGCAATCTGCGCGACCGCCGCTTCGACCTCTACAAGACGGTCTGGACCGACGGCGGCTGAGGAGCCTGTGAGGGCTCGGCGATCCGGCTGGCCAGCGACAAGGCTCCGCCCAGCATGAGAGCGATCAGGCCCACCGCAAGCAGCGGACGCACGGACGTCTGCTCGGGCGACAGAGGCCTGACGAACATCAGCATCAGCAGGCCTAGCAGAACCAGCACGGCCGGCAGGTCCATGCCGATGCCCAGGAAGACGGGATGGGCCAGGGTCATCAGCCAGCCGACCCCGACAACGGCTCCGATCGCGATGGGGATCAGGCTCTGCCGCCGGATCAGACCGGGATCGATGAAGGCGACGATCAGGGCGACCACGCCAGCCAGCAGGGCGGGCCACAGGAACAGGAAGGCCGTCTGCGGCGCGGCGAACTGGGCCAGACCCGCCAGCACGACGACCAGCCCGATCAGGCCGCTCCATCCACCCCAGACGGTCTTCACCGCCAGCCTGGGCAGGAAGGACAGGGTGATGGCGACGGCGGCGGCACCGATGACCACATAGTCCACGCCGCCCAGGCCGATGGTCACCAGTGCAGCCAGGGCGATGCCGCCCGCCGTCACGCGCGGGTCGGAGCGGGCCCGTCCGCCCAGCACCGCCAGCCCCACAGCCAGAACCGTCAGCACCGCTCCCGCCTCGATCCAGGGCAGGCGGGCCAGCAGGATGTAATAGGCCTCCGCACTCTCGGCGCGGGCAGACAGCGGCCCGGCCAGCAGGCGCACGGCCTGGGTCAGGACGATGCCGGTCGAAACGAACCAGATCGCCTCGATGACGCCCCGCCCGCTGTCGGCCAGGGTCAGGCCCGCATGCGACCGCGCCCGCCAGACTGCGGTGCCCAGCGCGCCGATGGCGAGCAGAAGCAGGCTCCAGCCCCAGGCCGGATGATGGCCGATCACGGCCCGCCCGAAGACGTCGGCGTAGACGGTGTCGTAGGAGGAGACAGGGAGAGCCTCGGCCCTCAGCAGCGCATCGGTCATCTCCAGCGCCTGGCTGCCGATATGCTGGACGCTGCCCTGATCCAGGGCGTCGGGCGTGGAGGCCTGGGCGTGATACTGGTCCGGTCGCCCAATAAAGGCCAGGTTGATGCCCTGCACGCCCCGCTCGCGCGGCACGGTGAAGTCGGTGCCGTTCGGCATAACGCTGTAGACGAAGACCGCCAGGGCGTTGGAGGTGACGCCGCCATCCACCCGTCTGGCGATATCGGCGAACAGGTCGACGGTCTGGGCATTGCCGCGCCCGGTCTCGAACATCATGGCCCGTCCGCCGCCGCCGCGCGCCTCCAGATTGACCACGGCTCCGATGCGGTCCCGCAAGGGATGCCCGCCCCAGAAGATACGGGCTCCATCCAGGTTCAGCTCCTCGGCGTCGGTCAGGATGACCACCAGCGTCCGCTCCGCCGGGCCGCGCGCACGGATGGCGCGCACGCTCTCCAGAATGGCGGCCACGCCCGCGGTGTCGTCCGCCGCACCGGGGCTGTCGGGCACGGTGTCATAGTGGGCCATCATGGCGACGGCAGGCAGCTCGGGGCGGCTGCCGGGCAGTACGCCGATCAGATTGGTCGCCGTCAGGGCCTCGGGCGGCAGGGTCATGCCCGAACGCTCGATCCGCTGCACCGCCCGGGGCGACAGCGGCCCGCGCTGGGCCGAGACTTCCAGGCCCAGCGCCTGCATGCGCCGGACCAGCAGGGCTTGTACCCGCGCATGGTCCGCCGAGCCAATGGGATGGGGTCGCTGCGCGATCTCGCGGATGTCCACCATGGCGCGGGACGCGGAGAATGTGTCTGCCGGCGCATCGGCCCCGCGCGGCGACGGGCTCTGCAAGGCCAGCACGGCTAGCAGCAAGGCCAGAGCCAATGATCCAGTCAGTGCGACCAGGCGCATGCGCAGTTCCTCCCCCGAGAGGACCGCAAGGTAGCGGGCTATTGAAGCAGCGTCATCCCGGGACGAGCGGTCAGGTCGAATCTAGGCCGCGCGCCTCAGCGCCGACGGGGCCTTGACGTACAGTCCCTTGCGGCCCGCCACCGGTCGGAAGGCAACGCTGTCGCCGGCGAGCTGCTCGTCCGGACCCAGGAACAGGCAACCGTCGTCAACCAGCCGCCGCTCCAGATTGTCCAGGATGTCGCCCCGCCGCGACGGCTCGGCATCGCTGAGCACATGGCGGCAGAAGATGACGTCGAAGCGGTAGTCGTCCTTGGGCGGCTCGACCAGGTTGGAGCGGGCGAACTGGACCACGGCCTTCAGCTGGGGCTTGGCCACCCATGTGTCCTCGACCTGATCGAACCAGCGCAGCATGGTCTGGGCCTTCAGCCCCCGCTGGATCTCAAAACCGGTATAGGCCCCGGACTTGGCCTTCTCCAGCGCCCGGCGTGACAGGTCGGTGCCCGTGACCTCGATGGCCAGCCCCTGTTCCAGCGCCGGCATGGCCAGGGACCAGGCTTCCTGACCCGTCGAACAACCCGCAGACCAGACCGTGACGGGGGCGCCGCCACGCGCGGCCGACAGGGCGGGCAACAGCTCGCCGGAAAAGGTGTCGAAAGACGTGCGATCACGCCGAAACCATGTCTCTGGTGTCAGCAGGGCCTCGATCACCGCCCAGCCCAGCGAGGCCACCGGCTTGGCCCACAGGGCGGCCAGCATGGTCTCGACGCTCTCGAACGATTGCGCCCGCGCCACCGGGCCCAGCCGATGCTCGACCAGCTTCATCCGCTCGCGCGTCAGCCGCATCCCCGCACGCGAGGACATCAGAGCTTGCAGGCGATCGAAGTCGTCTGGAGACATCAGGTCAGACGGCTCCCACTTCGGCGAATTTGGAGGTCAGGATGTCGCCGTCGAACGGCTTCATCACATAGTCGTCGGCCCCGGCGGACAGGGCCTCGGCGATGCGCTCGGCGCGGGTCTCGATGGTACAGAACAGGACCTTTGGCGCACCACCGCCGGGCAGGGTGCGCAGCCGACGCAGAAAGGCCATCCCGTCCATCACCGGCATGGACCAGTCCAGCAGGATGACCTCGGGCATGGAGGACGAGCAGAAGATCAGGGCCTCCGCACCGTCGCCTGCCTCGTCGACCTCAAAGCCCAGACCCTCGACGATGCGGCGCGCCACCTTGCGGATGATGCGGCTGTCGTCGACGATCAGACAGGTTCTGGGGGTCAAGACAGCGTCACTCCGACAGGGTGTCCACAACGTTTGCGTGTGCGACGCCTCTATGATCGTTGGAGCCGGTTAACGGAACCTTGGCAAGCCGCGTTAAGACATTACGCGGGTATTGTGACGGTGAGGATAACTCGCCCCTCTTCGGCCTGAACCGTCAGGCTCCCACCGACATCGTGAGCCGTCAGCCACAACCAATAGGGCTGGATCCACTGGCCCTGAAGACCCTCGGTCAGCGGTTGACCCGCCAGGCCGGCGATCGCCTCGGGTTTCAGGCGCGCACGCGTGCCCTCGGCCAGGCCCTCGAACACGACCATGTCGTCCTCGACGCGGCTGGACACCGTGGCGATGCCGCCGGACGGCAGGGCCGCCATGGTCAGATAGGCCAGATTGACCAGCGCTCTCGACTGGGCCTTGGACCAGGTCTGGTCCGGCACCTTCCAGACCAGGCTGGCGCGGCCGCCGCCGGTCAGGGCGTCGACGATCCCGCCCAGCTCGCCGCCCGAAAACGTCTCAGACGTCGTGGCCGCCCCGAAGGCGACACGGGCGAACGCCACCAGGGCGACCATCTTGGCCGCACTAGCCTCGATCAGGCCCATGGCATCGTCGCGCATGTCCTGGGCCGAGGGATCCTTCAGCAGGTCCAGACCGGACGAAATCGCCCCCGCCGGGCTGATGAAGTCGTGGCACAGCTTGCCCGCGATCAGGGCGGCCAGGGCCTGGCCATCGGGCATGTCGGCGGCAGGGCGAGCAGGGGCGTCGAGCGTATCGGTATCGGTCATCGGGCCTTGAAAACGGATCACTTGAGGAGATGCGGCGACGCTGCCCTGATTTGCCGGTTCATGAAACCGTGCGGATGCTCTATCGCAGCGCGAATGATCGCCGCCGCCAAACCCGACCTGATCGCAGACCTAGCCTCCGGGGCCCTGACCGAAGCCCTGGCCGACATCGCCGAGGACGCCGCGCGGATCATTCTGCCCTACTGGCGGACTGGCACGGTGGCGACCACCAAGGCCGATGACAGCCCTGTCACCCTGGCCGATCAGCAGGCGGAAGCCCTGATCCTGTCGCGACTGAAGGACATCTATCCCGAGGTGGAGGCCGTGGCCGAGGAAGCGGTCGCCGACGGCGGTGCGCCCGTCATCACCGGCGATTGGTTCTGGCTGATCGATCCGCTGGACGGCACGCGCGGCTTCGTGGCGGGCAAGGAGAGTTTCACCGTCAACATCGCCCTGGTGCGTGGCGAAGCGGTGGTCGCCGGGGTGGTGACAGCACCCGCGACCTCGACCACCTGGCGCAGCGGACCGCATCCCGACGGCGGGGCTTTCCGCCGCCGCTTCGGCGAGGGCTGGCAGGCCATCAGGGTCCGCGACCGCCCCGCCAGACCCGTCGCGGTCATGAGCCATAGCCTGACGGACGAGGAGGCCCAGCGCCTAGCCTCACGCCACGGCTGCATGGACTGGCAGGGCACGGATTCATCGCTGAAGTTCTGTCTGATCGCCGAGGGACGGTATGACGCCTATCCCCGCACCGGCCCGACCTCGGAATGGGACACCGCGGCGGGCCAGGCCGTGCTGGAAGCGGCCGGCGGGCGGGTGATGGCCGAGGACGGCTCGCCGTTTCGCTATGGCAAGCCGGGGTTTCTGAACGGAGGCTTTGTGGCGGTCGGCGGCTAGGCGCGCGCCATCCTGATCGACACCTGCTCGGCGCGTTCGGCGAGGGCCGTCGCGCCCCATTCCCGAGCGGTCGTGGCGGCTTCGGCCAGCATCATGCCCACGGCACCCGCTGTCGTACCGATCAGACGTGCTCGCGCCAGCATCAGATGCGCCATGCCGATCTGGTCGGCCGCCCAGTCCAGCGGCGGTCGGCTGACGGGTGCGGCAAGGCGACGATGCACCATCGCCTCCAGACCTTGGATCGCCTTCACATCGCCCATGGCCTCGGCCAGCGACGCCTCGGCGGACAGCCGACGTTCGCGGGCCATGGCCCCCAGGATCAGTCCCGGCTCGCGCGTCATCGCCTCGGCCTGAGCCAGGATCAGCAGCGGCGTCTGGGTCGGCCCCTGCGCCAGCTGCACCGCCACCCAGTCCAGCGGGCTGTGGTCAGGCGTGAACTGATCGACCGCAGCATTGAACAGGGCCTGACCCTGCGCCTCAGCCGTTGTATCTCCTGCCAGGCCGGCCAGCGCCTTCAGCCCGACCGCCGCCAGTGTCAGGGCCCGCGCCCGCGTGATCGGGCGCTGCTCGGGTGCCGAGGCTTCGACCAGGGCACGCAGCTCCTGACCAACGCGGTCCAGCAGGACGATGTCGCGGTTCTCGATACCGACACGCAGGCCCAACCCGGCCCAGTCCAAGGTCAGTTCGTCGGCGACGGTGGGGGGCAGGTGGCGCTGCTCGCGACGGCCGGCATCGCATAGCGCGAGTGCCGCAGTGGCTGTTTCCTGCGATGGGCTCACCTCGCTGCGACGCGCGGCCAGCCGTGCGCTCAGCGCCACGGCCCAGGCATGGGTTCTGGTACGGTCCGGGTTCAGGGCCTGAACGTCGCTGGTGGCCGCGATCAAACGTTCCGGTCCGCCGAACAGATCGAAGCGCGCCAGATGGATCTCTGCCGCTTCCAGCCCCGCAGCCGCTGTCTGATCGGTCGTCCGGGCGTGCCTCGTCGCATCCGATGCACAGGATGCGGCTTTGGCCAGCGAAGCCGCCGCCCCGGTCCGCCGCGCATGATCCCGCCAGAGATGCGACGCCCGCATCCAGGCCTCGAAAGGACGGGCGCAGGATACCCGGCCCGCATCGGTTGTCTCGCGCCGGGCCTCGGCCTCGATCAGGTCCGCCCCGATCAGTTCCAGCCAGCCCAGATCGTCGCTCTCGCGCGCCTTTTCGAACAGCTTGCGCAGATCACGACCGAACTCGAACATGGGCGATGCGACTCCGTTATCCCGGTTCGGGACGAAGGATGCGCCCCGGGCTGTCCCACGCAAACGCGACGCCAACCCGGCGGTTCGGCTTGGCCGTAGGGAAGTCTATTTCAGAGCGTCAAACATATTGGATTGCAGGGCGTCCGCCGAGCCCAGAAACTCGTCCACCTCTTCACCGATGTGATCCAGAGTCACGCCGCCGTCGGTGATCGCATAGCGCTCGAGGTAGACAGAGTCTTCTTCGATCAAGGCTTTGCCGATTCGGAATCGATTGTTGAAATCCTGGACCACCGGAATGATCTTTACTTCATCCCCGGGTTCGATCGTCCACCTCGCGCGCAACATGAGTCCAAGGCAGCCCGAAGGCTCGCCCTCGATGTTGCAGGTCATCAGCAATGCGCTGAATTGAAACCCGCTTGTCGTCGTGACGGCGAAATCCGTCTCATTCTGCTTGGCGACCGACTTGTAGCCCTGGCGGTCCAGCACGCCCCTAAGTTCCACAGCCGTGAGCGATCTGTAGATCGTGGCGGTCTCTGTGCGAGCCGGCGGGGCCTTGTCCTGAGCACTCATCGCTGGCGAGTTTGCTGCCAGGACCAGAACCACCGACAGCCCTGCCGCCGTAACAAAAAATCGCATGCCACGAGTTCCCCGCCCCAGACTTCACATAGCCTAGAGTTTCGAGCAGACACAATCTCCCGGGGCGAAGCGAACCGGGCAGCTCGAAGCGTCAGCCGAGAGAGGGGGTGCGGGCGCGGCAAGCGCGCAGGGCGGTCAGCGCAGCCTCATTCCGGGCCGTCAGCTCACGCACCGCCTGCACGCGCGAGCGCGTCATCTCGGCCTCCACCGTCGCCGTCGGACGCCGTGCGGCCTGACCGGACTGGATGGTGGTCAGCGACCAGTACAATGCCGCGTCATACAGCGCCTGACCTTCGTCGCTCTCCCCGCCCTCCAGCTCCGAAGCCGCCTGGGTCAGGCCCGAACAGCGCAGAGCCTCGGCATAGGTGGGTGGTGTCGGACGCGGGGCCGCGGCCGCCTGCGTCTGCATAACGCTCCAGCCTATCAAAGCCGCGACCAGCATTCAGAACTCCACGCCATCGATGGCGTCTTCGGGCCGCACAACACCACAGGGAGGCGGCATGGAAAAGGCGAAAGTGGTTCGGGCTCTAGCCCCGCTCCTTCGTGCGCGTGAACGCCACCCTCGGAAACCGTTCGCCGACATAGCCGGTTTCCCAGCTGGACTTGGCCAGGAAGACGGGGTCGTTGTCGATGTCGGTGGCCATCTGGGGCCGGTATTTGGCGGCGAAGTCTTCGACGTCGGCCTTGGGTCCGCCGACCCAGCGGGCTTCGGCGTAGGGGCTGGGTTCAAAGATGACTTCCAGGCCGTATTCCTCGCCAAGTCGGTCAGCCATGACCTCGAACTGCAACTGGCCGACGGCCCCGACGATGAAGTCCGAACCCAGCTCGGGGCGGAACAGCTGGGTGACGCCTTCCTCGGCCAGGCCGTCCAGAGCCTTCTTCAGGTGCTTGGCCTTCAGCGGGTCCTTGACCCGGACGCGCTGAAGGATCTCAGGCGCAAAGTTGGGCAGGCCCGCGAACCGGATCATGCCGCTTTCGGACAGGCTGTCGCCGACGCGCAGCACGCCGTGGTTCGGAATGCCGATCACGTCGCCGGCAAAGGCGTCCTCGGCCAGTTCGCGGTCGCTGGCGAAGAACATGATGGGGGCGTTGACCGACAGCTGCTTGCCAGTGTTCTGGACCTTCAGCTTCATGCCGCGCTTGAAGCTGCCCGAGGCCATGCGGAACATGGCGATGCGGTCGCGGTGGTTGGGGTCCATATTGGCCTGCACCTTGAAGACGAAGCCGGTGACCTCGCTGCTGCCAGGATCGACCGTCAGATCGACAGGCGCGGGCGCATTGCGGGTCTCGGGCGGGGCCGCCTTCTGGGCCTTCATGACCTTGGGCGGCGGGGCCCATTCTCCGATGGCGGCCAGCAGTTCGTCGATGCCGAAATGGCGCAGGGCCGAGCCCCACAGCACCGGCGTCATATGCCCTTCCAGGAAGGACTGACGGTCGAAGGTGGGATAGCCGGCCTCCACCAGCTCCTGCGCCTCGATCATCTCCTGATGCTCGCCCTCCTCGAAAAAGTGGGCGGCCTCGGCCAGGGGCAGGGCCTCGGGATGAGGCACGTCATCCTTGGATCCCGCAGGCTTCTTGGCATACGGCTGGAACAGTCCGGTGCCCATCTCGACCATGCCGCGCAGGCGGTTGCCGCTCTGGGCCGGCCACCAGATGGGGGCAGGGTCAAGCTGCAGGCGGGACGCGATCTCGTCCAGCAGCGCCATCGGATCCTGGGCTTCGCGGTCCAGCTTGTTGATGAAGGTGATGATCGGGATGTCGCGCAGGCGGCACACCTCGAACAGCTTCAGCGTCTGCGGCTCGATGCCCTTGGCGGCGTCCAGCACCATGATGGCGCAGTCCGCGGCGGTCAGGGTGCGATAGGTATCCTCCGAAAAGTCCTCGTGCCCAGGCGTGTCCAGCAGGTTGAACATCTTGGCCACGCCGTCCGAGGTGGTGTGTTCGAACGTCATGACCGAGGCGCTGACCGAAATGCCGCGCTCCTTTTCGATCTTCATCCAGTCGGACTGGGTGCGCCGGTTCTCGCCTCGCGCCCGCACCGCCCCGGCCGCACGGATCGCCCCTCCCGCCAGCAGGATATGCTCGGTCAGGGTCGTCTTGCCCGCGTCCGGGTGAGCGATGATGGCGAAGGTCCTGCGACGCAGGGCCTCCTGTTCGATGGTCAGTTTCGACATGGATGTTCCTTGGAGCCGCGCGACCTAGCGCGGACTGCCTGAAAAGTCACCCGATGCGCGGACGCAGGCCCGGTCTGTCGATTAAAGCGAATACCCCTTGGCAAGGCAGGGTTATCGGGTCCAGTGTCCTGACAGGCGAGACGTTCCGGTCACGCAATCGGGCGCCGCCTTTGGAAACGAAGGAACGGACATGGCCCTGATCCACGACCACAAACCCCCTCAAGCCCATCGCGATGGCCCGCATCCCGCAATTTGCCTGGCCGCAGGCTTTGGCGTGATCATTGCCGCGGCGGTGATCGTGCATATCGTCTTCAACCTGGTGCTTTGACGTCACCTGCTAGAGGATCTTCCGCTCTTTGATGAGCAGGGTAGGTTTGGACGCATCACTCGGTCGGAGCCTCGATAGCCGTTGCTTCCTCGGGAGCCTGGCTAACGGGATTTACGGCTTGGCCCGACTCTGCCTGAGCCGTAGCCACAAGTGCCTTGGCCCGTCGTGACCACGATCCCCCGTGGGGACTGTTTGCTACTGGGCGAAGTACTTCGATGGCTTCGTCATATCTGGCCCGTGACATGTAGGCCTGCGCCAGCCGCATGCGGATGTCGAAGGATTGGGGAGCCAGCTTGAACGCAACATCCAGCGTGGAAATGTCATTGTCGCTGGGATATCCGGGCTCTCCTCGTCGCGTTTCGTTGAGCGCGCGGTACGTCAGAAAGTTCAGAGGGTCGGCGTCCAAAGAGCGGGCGAGATAGGTGATGGCCTCACGTCGGTTACCGCGAGCCTCGGACGCTTCCGTATCCTGATCTGTCTCATCCATCAGAAGTTCCGCCGCAAGGCGGAGTAGGTCGGGGTCAGCTTGATCCCGCGTCAGATGCGGCTCCAGCACGCGGAACCCTTCCCTAGAATTACCAGCAAGCCTATGGCCTCTGGCGACAACGCGAAGGCGCAGCAACTCGTTTCCGCTGCCAACGCCTGCTCCGAGTGCGTCCTGTATCAGTTGGGCCCGATCCTCGGCGCTTTCTCTGATCAGCATCTCCCTACGTTGGCGAGCGCGGTCGGTCTCACCTTCTGGTGGGTCTGCTACCTCCACCTTCACTGGTTCGCGGTCCAACCTGAGATCAAGCCAGAGAAGCTCGGCTTGTTCACGAGAGAGACGTGAGACTGCCACCTCTGGAGTCGGAAACTGGATTTGCGGGGTGTGAATCTGGATGGCCCCGGACAGATAAAGGCGCATGTCGTCCTGCAACTGCGAGGTGCTTCGTCCAGTGATGCGCTCCATAGCCTGAACCGAATCCTCGCCGTTGGTCACAGCCGCCAGGTAAAGTCCCAGCATGCGTGTGCGCTCCGGCGTGCTCATAAAGTAATGCGTCAACCCCCAGGCCTGGGCGTAATAGTCGCCTGCGCGGTAACGACCTGAGTCCGAGATTTTCCACTGCAGAACATCAGCCATTGGTGCCCAGCTATTTGCTGGAAGCTGGACAAAATAAGTCATCCTGCCTTCGTCATGCCGGCCAAACTGAATCCGGTCGGGTCGGACGTCGGCTGTAGAATAGTATTCGGCAAATCCCTCAACAAACCATGAGGGATAGGCATTCGCTGCCATCTGATACATGAAGTGATGGCCGTACTCGTGAAACAGAGTGAGATCACCTCCTCTGCTTTCTGCATTTACAACGGCGTGAATCCTGCCTGAGTTTGGCGAATAGAATCCAGCGACCGAAGGACCGATGCGAGGTTCAGCCCGCAGCATGTCGCGTCGGCCGTTCGCCAGATAAATTTCCAGCTTGGGAATCTCGTATTCTGACTGCACCGGATAGTAAGTCCGAAGGAAGGTGTCGAAGCGTTCGACCTTCTCGGCATAGGCGCGCATCGATCTTTCGCTGGTGTCGCCGTATATGATGAAGTGCTTCGTCTCTGCTTTCAGCCACTCCGCGTGAACTGAGCCCGTAAAGCCGAAAGTAGTGGCTACAATAGCCACTAAAGCGATCCCGATAGACCGAATAGACAATGCGATGCCCCCAACGCGCTCAAGTTGCGTCAGAATAGGCATTTGACGCGCTGAGGTTCAACCCACCTCGCTACGCCATTCGCCGACAGGACTGATCAGGCCGCTAGGCGGTTCCAGACGGCGCGGTCGGCGGTGACGGCGTCCAGCTTGCCAAGCGCGTTCTTGCGCTGGAGCTGTCCCAGAACGACGTCGGGCAGGGCGCAGAAGCGCGGCTCGACCAGGTCGGGATCGCATCCGGCCTCTGGTGCGGCGAACAGGGCGGCGTTCACCTCCGGACTGCGGTCGTGGATCAGCCAGGCCAGACGGCGTGCGCGCTGCGGGTCGTTCAGATGCAGCAGCGGGTCCTCGGCGAACAGCTCGCAGCCGAGCTCCAGCACATAGTCCAGCCCCAGCGTTTCGAAACGGCGCGCGTCGCCGGGCGTGACCGGGCAGGCCGCGTCCAGGTCGAACACCACGTCGTTCAGAAGAAACAGCATCGGGACACACCACCACAGGCCGGACCGTTCTGGCCCGTTGGGGTGACCCTAAGGCGATGCACTTGCGGTTCCGTTTGCGAACGCGGTTAAGAATTTCGCACCGGGCGGGAAGACACCGCCACCGGATCAGCCGACGTCACTCGCCACCTTTTCCGTGATGAAATGCCGTCCCTCGCGGTCCTCGATCTCGACCACCCAGACGTCGGGATCATAGCCGATCTGGCGCTGGACATAGGCATCCAGGTCGCTTTCGACCTCGCTCTCGACCGGCTGCATCCACAAGCGCTCGCCGTCGGGGCCGAAAGCCTCGCTGTAAAGACGGGCTCGGCGGGTAGAGGTGTCGAAGGCCTTGACGATGACGGTGCCGGCGCGCGCGTCGCCCTTGCGCGCCACGGTCGCGAACGCTCCCGCCAGTTCGGCGCGACGGATCAGGGCGGAGACCCACAGATCGCTGGACAGAAGCAATTCGTTCACCCTGCTCGGAAACCGGACCGGAACGCATGGGCGTCTAAGGGTCGCCCCATGACGATAGGGCAGAACGCCGAAAAGACGAAGCGCGACGGATCATTGGCGCGCGCTGCACGTGCCACACTGCTGGCGGGCGGACTGCTGGCAATGGCGGGCCCCGCCTGGGCTGATCCGGCGCAGACCTATTATGAGCGCAGCTTCGTTCTGGCCGCCGATGCCCGCTGCGACCTGTTCCAGCCCCGCGTCAATGCTGCCCTGATCGCCGCTGCCTATCAGGCCCGGGGCGCGGCCCTGCGTTCGGGCGCGGCGCATGCCGATCTCAGCGCGACCGCCGCCCGGGCGCGCTCGCGCGCGGCCTCGATCTCGTGCGCCAATCCCGATCTCAAGACGGTGCGGGCCCGCGTCGACCATGCCTTTGCCGGCTGGTCGCGTATGCCGCGCATGGATTTCGAGGGCTGGTCCGCCAATCGTAGTGTTTACTCCACCCCGACCTGGCGTCTGATGCAGGCCTCGGCCAGCGGCGCCGCCCCGGTTCAGTTCGGGTTCGGCGGCACCGATCCGGTGCTCAGCGCGGTCGTCTCCTTCCCGGGCAAGCCCCGCCCGGTCGCCGCGCGTGTCGTCATGCGGGACGCGACCCTATTGCCACGCCCGTGGCTGTTGAACGACGCCCTGCCGCCCGTCTCGGTGCGCACCAGTCTGTGGGCGACTGGCGTGTCGCCTGCGGACGAGGGCCTGCTGGCCGCCGAGCGCCGCTCCGGCGAGGCTTGGCGCTTCCCGGCCCATACGACCTTGGCGCTGGCGGCCCTGGACCCCCGCGAGCCCTTCCTGGTCGAGTTCCACTTCCGCGACGGTAGCGTGGCCACGGCGCGGTTCACCGCCGGTGATTTCAGCGCCGGGCGGGCGTTCCTGGCGATGGGCAGCCTTTAGGCAGATCCGCCATTCGCCAGCGGAAGGGCGATAATCTCAGCACCGCCTTCTGGCACCGGCGCACGTGCAGGAACAGCCACGGGCATACGCACCGTCACAGCAGTGCCTTCGCCCAGGGTGCTGTCGATGCTCATCTGTCCGCCATGCAGCTCGGCAAGCGCCCGCACCAGTGACAGGCCCAGACCGGTGCCCTGACGGCGCTGTTCGATGGCCCCGGCCTGTTCGAACGGACGGCCCAGCCGTTTTACGTCTTCCGGCGCGATACCCACGCCGGTGTCGGCGACCGCCAGTTCCAGCCAAGATCCGACAGCTTCGCTGGTGATGGTTACGGCCCCGCCCGCGGGCGTAAACTTCACCGCATTGGACAGCAGGTTCAGCGTGATCTGCTTCAGCGCCCGCTTGTCGGCGGACACCTCGATCGTCTCGGACGGCAGGATGGCCGACAGGTTCACGCCCCGCTCGTCGGCGGTGACCCTCACGAGGGCCACGGCGGCCGACAGGATTTCGCGCGCGTCGAACCGCTCCAGCGACAGGGTGTAGCGTTCTGCCTCGATCTTGGAGACGTCCAGCACATCGTTGATCAGGTCCAGCAGATGCCCGCCCGCCTCATGGATGTTGTCGGCATATTCGCCGTAACGCTCGGGCAGGGGGCCGAACAGGCGCTGGCGCATCATGTCGGCAAAGCCCAGTACGGCATTCAGCGGCGTGCGCAGTTCGTGGCTCATATTGGCCAGGAAGCGCGTCTTGCCCGCCTCGCGCGTCTCGGCCTCGAACCGGGCGGCCTCCAGACCCAGCTCATGGGCATACTGCGGCGTGGCGTCGAAAGCCTGGACGAGCAGGCGCGGGCCATCGGTCTCGTCCATCCGGCTCAGGTGCAGTTGCAGACGGCGGTCCAGGGCCCCGCGCGGCGCGATCCGCACCGTCGCGTCATGACCCGCCAGAGCTTTCGACATCGCCGCCAGCAAGGCGGGTCGGTCGGGCGCATGGGCCGTGGCGATCAAGCCCTCGGCAAACAGGGGGTCAACCGCCACCCCCGCCGGCGGCTGGCCATAGGCGGCACGCACCTGACCATCGGGGGAGACGACGAGCGTCAGACTGCCCTGCGCCGCCAGCAGACGCTCCAGACGCTGCGCCTCGGCTTCGGCGCGGCTCAGCCGTCTTTCGCCCTGACGCCATGACAAACGCACCGCCGGTATGGCCGCCCCCGCCGTCAGCAGAGCCGCGACCGTCGCTAGCACGGGCCGGTGCGGCCCGACCGCGACCAGCAGGTTGGAGAACAGGCCCGACAGCACCGCCAGAGCCACCCCAAGCGCCCCGATCTGAACCGCCCGCGACCCGCCCATGGCCAGGCCGGCCGCCAGCGGCAGGAAGGCGAAGCCGGCCAGAGGCCCGCTCAGTCCGCCCGAGAACGCGGCCGCCATGACCGCCGCCAGTCCCCAGGCCGCCAGCAGCAGCAGACGCTCGGCCTGGCCGTTGCGGATCAGCAGGCCCACTCCGATCAGGCCGGGCAACACCATGGCCACGATGCCGTAGAAGATCGCCCCGTCGACCGCCCCCAGCCAGCGTCCACCCAGCGCCAGCAGGGCCGCCGCCACCGCCCAGGCCGCATGCCAGGCGGCCAGCGCCGGTCCATCCTCGGCGCGGAGTGAACCGGCGAGGGGGCGTATCGGCGCGAGATCGGGCTTCGGCTGTGGGGTCAAGTCGGCGTCATGTCGTGCCCGGACGAAATCTCCGGTGCTTGCAGGTTAGCGAAGGGGGTGAGTCGCCCCAAGGCGGTTCCCGCCACAGGCGACTGGTTCAAGCCCGCCGGTGCCGATTTTCGGGGAGCGTTCTGGCGGTTGTCGTTAATGATCGATGAGCCTATCTGCCGCTCATGACCTCGACCGCTTCACGGGACCGCAAGTCCATCGACGACACCCTGGCCGAACTGGTCGAGGAGCTCGATCTGCTGGGAGACTGGGAGGGGCGGATCGAATACGTCATCGACCTGGGCAAGGATCTGGCCCCGCTGGCTGATGCGGATCGGATCGAGGCGAACAAGGTGCCTGGCTGCGCGGCCCAGGTCTGGCTGGCCGTGCATCCAACCGGCGACCGCCTGGTCTTCACTGCCGACAGCGACAGCGCCATCTCCAAGGGCAACATCGCCCTGTTGCTCAGCCTCTATTCCGATCGGACCCCGGACGAAATCCTGGCCTTTGACGCGCGAGCAGCCTTGGATCGGCTAGGCCTGCCCCAAGCCCTGACGCCTCAACGTGCCAATGGTCTGAACAATATGGTCGGACGCATCCGCGCGGCGGCGCAGACGGCGGCCTGATCACCCGATACGGTAGTGCGCCGCCAGGGCCGTCAGTCCCTGGATCAGCAGGACCTTGCCCGTGCGGCGTCGCAGGCCCAGGTCCTGTTCGGCCAGTTGCAGGGACGATGCCCGCACACAGATGCGATCGACCATGCCGCGGGCCGGACCACAGGCCGCCAGGGCCCGCTCGACCCGCTGACCGGCGGCCAGGGCGGCATCGCCCGGTTCCGCCCGCGTCGCCGATCCGCCGCCGGATCTGGGCAGGGCGTCCCATCGCATGGTCAAGGATGGTCCGCGCATCGCCGCCTCCGCCTCCGTCGCCAGTCGGCCCGCCGCCGCGACCTGGGCAGGCGACAGCCAGGGCCGGCCGGTCTCATCCTTGCGCCGGGCCAGCCAGGCGATCGGCGACTGGCCCAGATTGGCGCGGCGAGGGGTCAGCCGCCCGTCGCTGTTGGCGATCAGGGTCGTACCCTCGATCAGGCCGGGCCGACCGGGTTCAGGGGCGATGCCGTCGACGTCGGCCCGCGCGGTTCTCGCCACCCATCCGCCGCCGGGGCGGACCCTCAGGCCGGGCTGGACCACGAGCGCGCGGAACAGCGCTTCGTTGAAGGTCAGCAGCACCCGCGTCCGGCGCGTCGCCCCGATGCGCAGGCCATAGCCGTCCTTGACCGCATCGATCCAGGCTCCCTTGCGCCCCAGCAGCCACCTCGCCCTGGCCAGATCGCTCATGCCGACAGCTCGCAGCGCGGGGCCTCCAGCACATCGCGCAGGCTGCGTTCCAGCCGGTCCATCAGACGGTCCAGGCCAGGCTGGTCCCGTTCGTCCTCGGCCCAGCGACAGGCCGCCGCCGCCGTCGTGCGGTTCAGGCCGAACGCATGTCCCACATGATCCAACGTCCAGCTAAAAGTCACATGGGCCAGATACATGGCCAGCCACCGCGCCTTGCATGCCGCTCCCGACAGGCGCGCCCGCGCCGTCATGACCTCCACCGGCACGCCCGTCGTGGCCGCCACCATCTGCAGGGCCAGCCCTGCCTTGATGCGGTCCGCGACCGTCACCTGAACCCGATACGCCTGCGTCATCGATACACCCCTCTTTCACTGATCGCCCGGTCATTCACATGCGCCGGTCGCTTGAATAGGAATATAGTCCTGCTACGTCAGTTTCGGACGTAGCCGGTCGACAGGCCGCAGGAGGGGCGTGGATCGAAAAATATGCGCTGGATTGACTCGCGGAGTCTCGACGGCGATTCGCAAATCAGCCTAGTGATTCTCATATCGGGACGCCGTTAACCTTTCTTAAGGTTTTGAGAGATTAACGTGCGAACAAGGTTACCCGTTAAGCGGGACCATATTCATACGGCTGAGCTTGGCCTGGAGGGGCTTGAATGCGCGTTCTGCTTATCGAAGACGATCACGCGACCGCGCAAAGCATCGAGCTGATGCTGAAGTCGGAAGGCTTCAACGTCTACACGACCGATCTGGGTGAAGAAGGCATCGATCTGGGCAAGATCTATGACTACGACCTGATCCTTCTGGACCTCAACCTGCCCGACATGAACGGCCTGGAAGTTCTGCGCCAGCTGCGCGTCGGCAAGGTCAACACGCCGGTCATGATCCTGTCGGGCTCGACCGAGATCGAAACCAAGGTCAAGACCTTCGGCGGCGGTGCCGACGACTATATGACCAAACCGTTCCACAAGGACGAGCTGATCGCGCGCACCCACGCCGTGGTCCGCCGCTCCAAGGGTCACGCCCAGGCCATCATCCACACCGGCGAGATCGCCGTGAACCTGGACGGCAAGACGGTCGAGGTGAACGGTCACCGCGTCCATCTGACGGGCAAGGAATACCAGATGCTGGAGCTGCTCTCGCTCCGCAAAGGCACCACCCTGACCAAGGAAATGTTCCTGAACCACCTGTACGGCGGCATGGACGAGCCCGAGCTGAAGATCATCGACGTCTTCATCTGCAAGCTGCGCAAGAAGCTGGCGACGGCGGCAGGCGGCAAGCACTACATCGAGACTGTCTGGGGCCGGGGCTACGTCCTGCGCGACCCGTCGGAAGGTCAGCAGCCCACCAGCGCCGCGGCCTGATCTTCAGGGACGAAACACCAGAAACGACCCACGCCCGCCGGATCGCTCCGGCGGGCGTTTTGGTGTGTGCGGGTTGGGCCGGAAAGCGGACGGGCTGAATGTCCGCTAAGGGTGGAAAGTGGACCTTCGGTGTGCCTATGCTCTCACGATGAGACGGCGTTTTCCTGTTCGGGTCGCGGCTCTGGTGGTTCTACTCACCGGCTGCGGGTCTGCCTTGGCTGCGGTTCAGGACCAGCCAGCATCCACGCGATGGAAACGCACTCCCACGCCTGACGAAATCGCTCGCTGCCAGCCATTCGTCACCGACATTCCAGACGGCTTGGCCCTTCTCCGTTGTCGAGTTGGTGAAGGCGGAGAGTTGGAACGATGCGTCGTTCGCAGCACCACCAACGTCAGGCTTGGAGAGTGGGGAATGTGCATGTCAGCACGATTTGTGGCCGATGACGCGCACGTTGGGCAGGAGGTCGAACTGCCCCTACAATGGCGACGCCCCGCTTAAGCAGATGTCCGCAACGGTCGAGAGCGGACGGATGCGACGGGAAACAAAACAGACCTTCCCGCTACCCGCTCTTTGGCTTGCGGTAGGATTTCCGTCCCACGTCCTTCGCCTTGGCCGCAGTGAAGGCGCGCACCTGTTCATCCAACTCGACTAGAGCAGCTTTAAAGGCCGCAGAACTTTCGTCTTTCGGGGTCACGGCGAAGCGATGGCGCTTGCCGTGGTGATGTACGCTTCTGGAAACCGTGGTCGGCATTGTTGGATTGAGCACGACCCGATCACAGACTGCAATGTCCGCAACGGGTCGAAAGCGGTCTTTTCGTTGCCTTCCGCAGCAAGACATTTTGGCCAACTTGCGCCCACCCAGCGCCCATCGTTCGGTGACCCACTAAACATCGATCACCTTCGCGCGAGACGGCCGCGCAGGCATTGCGGCCTGTAGCGCGGTCCCTCATTCCACGCGGGCCTCCCCGGCACAGTTCCAGTCCCGCCGCCGATCCGATCGGTGCCGCGTTTCCGAAAGTCAGTCCCATGAAAACGTCCCGACTCCTACTGGCCGGCGCGGCCTCGGTCGTCGCCGTCGCCGCCGCATCGCCTGCCGCCGCCCAGGCCTACTATCTGCAGGAACAGTCCGCCCGCGCCGCCGGTCGGGCCTATTCGGGCGAGGCGGCCGATACCGGTGTGTCGTCGCTGTGGTGGAACCCTGCCGCCATCGCCCGCAGCGGACGCGAGGTCACGGCCGGCATCCATGCCGTGGCCGTCGGCTCCGAGGTGAAGAACACGGGCTCGACCCTGACCTATCCCGGCGACATCACCGTGCCGGTCGCGGGCAACAATGCCAACAGCCCGATCGAGAGCGGCCTGGTGCCCAACTTCGCCATCGCCACGCCCGTCGGCGACCGCTTCGCCGTCGGCCTGGCCGTCGCCGCGCCCTACAACTTCACCACCAAATATCAGCCGGAGGCCTTCGCCCGCTACGACGCCCTGACGTCCGAACTGCGCTCGGCCAACATCGGCCTGGTCGGGGCGATGAAGGTGACGGACTGGCTGGATATCGGCGCGGGCTTCGACGCCCAGTATGCCAAGGCCAAGCTGACCTCGGCCCTGCCCAATCTGTCGCCCGCGCTGCCGGACGGGTTCTCCTCGCTGGAAGGCGACGGCATCGCCTATGGCTGGAACGTGGGGGCGCAAGCCCGCTTTGGTCGCTTCGACCTGGGGCTCAGCTACCGATCGTCCATCGAACATGAGCTGGACGGCGACGTCCTGATCTCCGGCCTGGTCGGGCCGCTGGAGACTGCCAATGTCGACACGGCGGGCACCGCCGGTTTCAGCGTGCCGTCCTTCCTCGCCGCCTCGGTCCGCTATCGCGCGACGGACAGGCTGACCCTGAATGCCCAGGTCAACCGCATCGGCTGGTCAGAGTTCGACGCCATTCGCGTGGTCTATCCGACCGGCGGCCAGACCATCGTTCAGGACTACAAGGACGTCACGACCGGCGCGGTCGGCTTCGACTATGCCGCGACCGACACCCTGACCTTCCGGGGCGGGGTGGGCTATACGCCGACCCCGACGCGCGACACCGAACGCACAGCCCGCATCCCCGACGCCAACCGCTGGCTGGTTTCGGGAGGCGTCTCGGTCAAGGCGACCGACCGGCTGACGATGGACCTGGGCCTGACCTATGTCGCCTTCGAGGATGGCGACATCTTCAGCGACCGCACCCTGTACGCCGGCACCCCCGCCGCCACCCTGTCCAGCCTGCGCGGCACCGCCGAAGGCTATGGCCTGGCCTGGTCGCTGGGCACGCGCTGGGCGTTCTAGACGACCACAGACCCGACGCGACGACGCCCGCCGGATCGCTCCGGCGGGCGTTTTCGCGTGCGGAGTGGGGCAGAGAGCGGGGTGTTGAATGTCCGCTGTGGGTGGGGAGCCGACGTTCAATGAACGGTAGGAAGCGGCGTCATCCGCTTTACCGCGCTCTCTTCGGCACCAGTTTGCCGCCAAACCTCTGCGAACAATTGGAATAGTCGAGCGAGTCCCTCAAAGCGGCCCCGGATTCCTCCGTAGCCATGAATAAGCGCCTTGGCCAAGGAGGCCTTGGCTCGCTGATGACCTCGAGAAGCGCCCGTCCTCAAGAGAGCTAAAGCTTTTCGTCGATCAAGCGCCACGCCTTCTCCGCGCGAGTAAAGGTGCGCGAGCGCGTTGTAGGCCGGGCCGTAATCTCTAGACGCCGCTTCTTGAAACTCAACCGACGCATCCGAGAAGCGGCCCATCTGATGATAAGTGACGCCCAGCCCGAAGTGCCCTGCGGCGTAGCCCGCTTCCGCCGCAACTCGGTACCAAGCTTCGGCACCGGCAAAATCTTTATGATCGTACCAACCCTTCGTCATACAGCCCGCCACACAAATAGTGCTGAGCATCGAACCGGCGTGTGCGAGCATCTCGAGCTCTTCTAGACCACGCTCCCACTCTGGGCCGTCGAGCAGCGCGCGAGCACGTTCGAAGTCCTCGCGAAAGGGATCGTTCAGTGCTTCCAAACCATAAAGCTCGACGGCGTCGATCATCACACTTTCAGATCATAGTCGCTTGAGATTTCCAAGTGGCGTCGAATGTCCGCAATCGGTCGAAGGCTGACCTCGGCTCCTGATCGCAGACACGACAACGCCCGCCGGGTCGCTCCGGCGGGCGTTGCTGTTCTCAGGTCACTTCAAGGCGATCAGCCCTTGGCGGCATAGCCCTTGCCGCCGTTGGAGGGGCGGCGGTTGCGGGGGCGGCGCTTGAACTGGCCCTCGGGCTTGGCCTCGGCGGCGGGGGCCGAGGTGTGGCGCGGGTCATTGTTCGTCTGGCGGCCGCGTTCTCTTGCCCCCCGTTCCTTGGCCATCGGATCGAAGGCGCGTTCCGGCGTCGGGCGGGCCTCGGCGGCGCGGCCCTTGCGGACGCGGTGGGGTTGACCGCCGCCTTCCAGCTTGATGCCATCCCGGCGTGGATTGCGGGACCTGTGCTGCTGCTGGCGATCGCCACGCCCGTCGTCGGGCATGGAGGCCTTGGACTTGACGCCCGAGGCCATGATCGACTGGTCCAGCAGGGCCAGCGACCTGTCGTTGCGACGGTCGGTGGCCGGGATCTTCTGGCGCGTGACCTTTTCGATGTCACGCAGCAGCTTCATCTCGTCGCCGGCCACGAAGCTGACGGCCGAGCCGTCCTTGCCCGCCCGCGCGGTCCGGCCGATGCGGTGCACATAGCTTTCGGGCACATGCGGCAGCTCGAAGTTCACGACGTGCGAGACGCCGTCCACGTCGATGCCGCGCGCGGCGATGTCGGTGGCGACCAGGACGCGCAGCTTGCCGGCCTTGAAGGCGGCCAGGGTGCGTTCACGCTGGGGCTGGCTCTTGTTGCCGTGGATGGCCCCGGCCTCGACGCCGCCGGCTTCCAGATAGGCCGCCACCTTGTCGGCCCCGTGCTTGGTCTTGGTGAAGACCAGGCAGCGCGTATATTCCGGATCGGCAAACATCTCGGTCAGCAGGGCGCGCTTCTTGCCCTGTTCGATGTGGATGATCGACTGGTTGATGCGCTCGACCGTCGTGGACTGGGGCGTGACCTGGACCTTGACCGGATCCTTCAGCAGTTCGCCCGCCAGCTTGCCGATCTCGCTGGGCATGGTGGCCGAGAAGAACAGGTTCTGGCGCTTGGCCGGGATGCGGCTGACGATCTGACGGATCGGCTTGATGAAGCCGAGGTCCAGCATCTGGTCGGCTTCGTCCAGCACGAAGATTTCGCACGTCGACAGGTCCAGGTTCTTCTGCTGGATGTGATCCAGCAGGCGGCCGGGCGCGGCCACCAGGATGTCCAGACCCTGTTGCAGGGCGCGTTCCTGCGCCCCGTACTTCACGCCGCCAAAGATCACGGCGACGCGGAAGCCCAGATGCCTGCCATAGGCCTTGAAGCTGTCGCCGATCTGGGTGGCCAGCTCGCGCGTCGGGCTCAGCACCAGGCATCGCGTGGTGCGCGGCACAGGAGCCACGCGATTGGCGGCCAGACGGTGCAGGATCGGCAGGGCAAAGGCCGCTGTCTTGCCGGTACCCGTCTGGGCGATACCCAGCAGGTCCTTGCCGGCCATCACGTCCGGAATGGCCTGGGCCTGAATGGGGGTGGGGGTGGTATAGCCTTCGCTGGTCAGCGCCTGCATCAGGGCCGGGTTCAGACCGAAGCTGTCGAATGTCTTGTTGCTCATGAAGCTATGTCTTTCGCGTATACGGCGACGCGCATCAGCCATGGCTCAACGCCGAATAGGCTGCGCACCGCCAGTCCCGATAGAGCCTCGAAATCGAGACCGCCGGGGTGGTCGGGCGCCGCCCCGCGTGTCCGGGCAGCGAATGAATCTTGAGGGCCGGCCGCTGCTACAGTCAGGTCTTCGGATATTGTGAAGACCCACACGCGCTGGAGCGCACCGGATATCGCTCTTGTGCGACGCAGCGCAAATGGACGTTCAATACGGCCAAGTCAAGGCGAGGCTCAGTTTCCGCCCAGAAGTCCCACGGCCAGGTTGACAGTCAAAGCCACAACGATGGTGTTGAACACGAAGGCCGTCACGCTGTGCATTGTCGCCGTACGACGCAAACTCTTGTCTGCAATCTGCACGTCCGCCGTCTGGGCCGCGACGCCGATGATCAGCGAGAAATGCAGGAAGTCCCAGTAATCGGGCTCCGCATCGTCGCCAGGAAAGATCAGCCCCCTACGATCGCCTCCATCCGCCCCCGACGCATAGAAGATGTGGGCATAGTGGAAGGCGAATATGACGTGCACGAAAGTCCACGACAGGGCCACGGTCACCAGGGCCAGCACAGCCGCCGTGCCTGTCGATCCCCCACCCGATGCGACCCGCACCGCCTCGCCGATCACCACGACGATACTGGCCACCGCAGCGATCAGGGCCAGGGGCAGGACGGCCGGTCCGGCTTCGTCGATGGCGTCGGCGCGGTCACGAATGTTGGCCACCGTTTTGCTACTCGCCAGACGCATCGCGCTTTCCAACAGATAAAGCCCAACCCCGACATCCCAGCCCAGCGCCAGCCGCGACAGCCATCCCCCGCCCACCGGCCACAGCAGGCTGGAGGCCGCTACGCCGACAAGCATCAGCAGCGGCCAATGCAGACGGAGATAGGCAGAGAATTTCATGACGGGATGATGCGCCGTTGCCGAGCGGAGGCAAGAGCCGAAGCTGGCCGCGAACAGAAGGCCCCCGGATCGCTCCGAGGGCCTTCGTACGCTTGATGCGTCGCGTGCTAGTGGACGGTCGGCTGTTCGACCTCGACGGTGACGCCGTCCGAGACCGGGGTGATCGGCACGGAGACCGAAGGCCCGGCGTTGGGGAAGTTGTTTTCGTCACGATTGGGGGCCAGGCCCTTCTCGATCAGATCCTTGATCTCCTCGCCGGACAGGGTCTCGTACTCCAGCAGCGCCTGCGACAGCTTCTCGTGGTCGGCGGCCTTCTTCTTGAGGATCCTGCGGGCTTCGTCCCAGCCGGAGGTCACCAGCTTCTTGACCTCGGCGTCGATGATGCGGGCGGTCTCCTCACTGATGTTCTGGCTGCGCGCGACCGAGTGGCCCAAAAAGACCTCCTGCTCGTTCTCGCCATAGGCCACGGTGCCCAGCACGTCGGAGAAGCCCCACTGCGTCACCATCCGCTTGGCCAGCTTGGTCGCCTGCTGGATGTCGGAGGAGGCACCGGAGGTGATGTTCTCCTTGCCGAAGATCAGTTCCTCGGCCACGCGGCCACCGGCCATGATGGCGATGCGATCGACCATCTGCTGATACTTCATTGAATAGCGGTCGCCTTCCGGCAACTGCATGACCATGCCCAGGGCCTGGCCGCGCGGGACGATGGTCGCCTTGTGAACGGGGTCGGCCATCTTGACGTTCATGGCGACGATGGCGTGGCCGGCCTCGTGATAGGCGGTCAGGCGACGCTCTTCCTCGTTCATGGCCATGGACTTGCGCTCGGCACCCATCATGACCTTGTCCTTGGCGTCCTCGAAGTCGCGGTGCGTGACCATGCGACGGTCCTTGCGCGCCGCCATCAGGGCCGCCTCATTGACCAGATTGGCCAGGTCCGCCCCGGAGAAGCCAGGGGTTCCGCGCGCGATGGTCTTGACCGCGACGTCGGCGGCCAGGGGCACATCCTTCATGTGGACGCGCAGGATCTTCTCGCGGCCCGAGACATCGGGATTGGGCACCACGACCTGACGATCGAAGCGGCCGGGACGCAGCAGGGCCGGGTCCAGAACATCGGGACGGTTGGTCGCGGCGATCAGGATGATGCCCTCGTTGGATTCGAAGCCGTCCATCTCGACCAGCAGTTGGTTCAGCGTCTGCTCGCGCTCGTCATTGCCGCCGCCCAGGCCTGCACCCCGGTGACGACCGACGGCGTCGATCTCGTCGATGAAGATGATGCAAGGCGCATTCTTCTTGGCCTGTTCGAACATGTCGCGCACGCGGCTGGCACCGACGCCGACGAACATTTCGACGAAGTCCGAGCCGGAGATGGAGAAGAAGGGCACGCCAGCCTCACCGGCCACGGCGCGGGCCAGCAACGTCTTGCCGGTGCCGGGAGGGCCGACCAGCAGCGCGCCCTTGGGAATCTTGCCGCCCAGGCGCTGGAACTTGCCGGGGTCCTTCAGGAAGTCGACGACTTCGGTCAGTTCTTCCTTGGCCTCGTCGACGCCGGCGACGTCCTCGAACGTCTTGCGGCCCTTGTGCTCGGTTAGCAGCTTGGCCTTGGACTTGCCAAAGCCCATCGCGCCCCGGGCTCCGCCCTGCATCTGGCGCATGATCAGGAAGTAAAAGCCGATGATCAGAAGGATCGGCAGAGCCCCGATCAAGACGTTCAGCCAAATGGAGGTCCGGGTAGATTTGATATCGACTTGCGCACCCGTCGCCTGAATGCTTTCGATCAGGTCGCTGTTCGGCAGCGTGGTGGTCGTGGTGAAGGTCTTTCCATCCTTCAACTTGCCGGTCATCATCTCGCCCTTGACCTCGACACCGGCAATCTGGTTGCCATTCCGGTAGGCGACCAACTGGCTGTAGGTGATAGGCTCTGGACGGGGCGCGGCCTTTTGGCCCGGCATGGGCGTGTTGCCCCCGCCGCCAAAGGCCATGAACAGCGTCAGCGCGCCCAGGATGATCACGCCCCAGATGGCGAAATTGCGCAGATTCATTCTCGTCTCGATCCCTTGGGACGCCAGTCTGTCCCGTCAGTCTGTGATGTCAGCACCGGAAATAGGCGTTTCCTAGCCCCAGCGCCATGTCTCGCTCAGGACAGATGGCGCTCATGCGTCACTGCGTCCAGTGCCAGCGCCAGTCTCTGTTCGACCAGGGACCGCGCCTGACCTGTGGTGCCTGCAAGAACCGGGGCATCACGATCGTTCCGGATCAGCACAGGTCGAGTGGGCCGTACGGCTGGCGGGAGAGACTTCAGCACCGCACGGTCGGCTTTGGACAGGGCGGCCAAGCGTCCTGCGGCGGCGGTAACGGTCCAGCCGGACTCATCGACTTTGACGGCCCAGCGCCCGTCCCAGACAGCCTCGACGGCGGGGGTCAGGGGCAGATCAGGCGGCGGGCGGCGGTTGAACTCCCCGGCCTCGCGGTGGATGAGGATATGGTCGGAGGCTGCGTGAAGGCGCGCGCCGCAGAGAGAGGCGGTGAAGGTGTCGGTGGTAGCGAGGCGCGCGATGAGGGCGGTGAGACGGTCGCCGCGCGGCATACGGTCGGAGCCACCGGCGCAAACCAGGGCGGCGGCGAGCGTTGGCCTAGAGAGGGTGCGGCCGAAGATCAGGAAACCTTCTCCCAGTGGGAGAGGGCTTGAGCCTTCGGGAGCGTAGCGATCGGCAAGGCGAAAGGGTGAGGAACGATGGCCTGAAGTCGGCGAAGTCATATTGTTATACGGAGCGACGGCCTGCGCCGACGCACATAGCCGACCCGCATCCGACCCGCTTGGCGGCCCACCTTCACGCAAACGGAGGAGGGAAGTCCTCGCACGACTTCTTGCGTATCTAACATCGTCGTTTCCCGGATCGTCGATCCAGGCTGCCCCCTGAGCCGCCAGCCAGTCGCGCAAGGCCTGCCGCCGGATGTCCAGCAAGGGCCGCAGCAGCATCAGCCCGCGCCCTTCAGGCCAGACAGGCGACGGCGACCATTCGCGCACGCGCCCCATTGTCGAGCCTTCCGCCCGCATCCAGTCGGCCTCGGCGACATCGTCGGCAGTATGGCCCAGCAGGATGACGCGCGCTCCGGCCGCGCGGGCCGCCTCGGCCAGCAGGGCATGGCGTGCGCGGCGGGCGGCGGCAGGCAAGCCGGTGACCGGCTTCGGCCCCTGCCACCTCAGGCCTTGCCAGTCGGCTCCAACGGCCAGGGCGGCGTCGCGAGCGAAGGCAGTCCAGCGGGCGCTGTCGGGATTGAGTGCGTGATCGACCGTCAGAGCCAGGATGCGACGATCGTTGGTTTGCGCCCAGGCCGAGGCCAGTTTCAGCAGGGCCAGGGAATCGCTGCCGCCCGACAGGCCGAGGGCCAGCGGGGCGTTGGTGTCGGACCGAAGCCTGGCGCTCAGGCGATCAAGCACGCGGGCGAAGGCGTGGCGCCCGTCGGCAGGCGGGGTCAGGGGCACTCCGCGTCGGACCGCACCCGCGCCGCCACGGCCCGAAGGTCCTGTGACGCGCGGGCATTGTAGCGGCGGGTGAATTCACCAAGCGCCGCGCAGGCCTCTGCCGGACGCTGGGTCGCGGCCAGCCCTCGCGCCAGCTTCAGCGTGACCTCTCCGGCCCAGGCGTCGGTGGGCCAGCCACGCAGGGCGCGGGCATAGGCGGAGACGGCCGCACCCTGGTCGCCCGCCGCACGCACCGCGTCACCGATGCGCCATTCGGCCTCGCGGCTTTCGGCGGTGTTGGGCCAGTTGGCGATGACCCGCTCCAGCGCCTCCAGCCCGCCCTGGCGGTTGACGGTCACCAGGGTGCGGGCGGCCGCCAGATCGCTGGCGGCGCTTCCGGTCGGAGAGGCGGCGGCCTGTTCGGCCTGGGCTTGGCGCTCGGCGGCGGCAGCCTGTGCAGCGGTCTCCATCGTGCGCAGGCGACCTTCGGCATCCCGCAAGCGGGTGCCGAGGGCGGCGTTGTCGCGCTGGCTCTCGTCCAGCTGGAAGCTGAGGCGCTCCAGATCGCCGTTGACGCGCTGGACGGTGGCCTCAAGATCGCGCAGGCGGCGGTCCATGATGGCGACCTGACCTTGCAGGGCGACAACCTCCGGGTCCGGTTCGACCAATACCGGCTGACCGGCGGCATTGCGCTGGGTTACCGCCCGCTCCAGACGGCGGACGTTTCGGTCCAGTTGCTCCAGACGGCGGTTGTCCCACTGCACGGCCGGAAGAGGTGCTGTCTGGGCCACCACGGTGGTCGTACCGGCGATCAGGACCAGGCCGAGCACGGTCAGGACGGCATTGCGGGGGCGGAAAAGGTCAGCGCGCTTCATGCCCCTGTCGTCCCACCGATTTGCGGCGTCTGCAAGGCTGGCGCGGACTACCGGCGGCAACAAAAAAGGCACCGACCGGAGCCGATGCCTTTTTCGCAATCACCTAAACGTCATCAGGTCAGCGCATCGCGCCCGAGACGATGGCCGTGTGGCCGTTGCGGTTGCGGGCAAAGGCGTCCTCGGTCGAGCCGGCGGCGATCGGGCGCTCCTTGCCGAAGCTGATGGTGTCGATGCGACCGGCGGGGATGCCGCGCTGGATCAGATAGGTGCGGATCGATTCCGCACGGCGGGCACCCAGGGCCAGGTTGTATTCGGCGGTGCCGCGTTCGTCGGCATTGCCCTCGATGCGGACCGTCACCTGCGGATAGCGCTGCAGCCAGGCGGCCTGGGCATCCAGGCGCGGCATGGCGTCAGAGCGGACTTCGTAGCTGTCCAGGTCGAAATAGATGCGGTCGCCGACATTGACGACGAAATCCTGTTCCGAACCGGCGGCCGGGGCACCCAGGTTGCCGCCGTCCACATTGCCGGTGCCGGTGCCGGGATAGACGGGGTTGTTGGCGGGCGGGACTTCGTTGCCGGCACCGGTATCGACGGGGCGGCGCGGGGTGCAGGCGGCGATGGCGGTCACGGCGACGCCGACGGCGGCGATACGCATCAGGTTCGAGGTCTTCATCATGGGACGTCTCCTAAGTCTTCGGGCCGAGGGCTCAGCTTGGCTGTATGAACCGAATAGGGCCGGTTCGTGTCATGGGGAACCGGGGTAACGCGGGTTTGAACGATTAGGCTCCCGCCGGTTCCTGATTTGAAGGGGTCAGGCCGGACAGGCGTCCGCGCCGCGACCACCGAGGTTGGCCGGCTGCTCATCCAGCAGGGGCGACCAGGCCGGGCTGCTGCCCCGACCGGTGTAGCCGGACTGCGAGATCACGCGGCCCGACAGGTCCACGGTCCACAGGCGAGTATCGCCACCCGGGCTCTGGCGCGCGAACATGATGTAGCGGCCATTGGGGGCCCAGGACGGGCCTTCCTCGAAATAGCTGGACGACAGGATGCGCTCGCCTGAGCCGTCGGCGTTCATGACCCCGGTCGAAAAGCGTCCGCCGCTCTGTTTGGTGAAGGCGATAAGGTCGCCGCGGGGGCTCCAGTTCGGGGCGGTATAAAGGCCACCGCCGCGGGCGACGGCCCGCTGGCCCGAGCCGTCCGCGCGCATCACATAGATACGCGCGCTGCCAGACCGGTCGGAGGTGAAGGCGATCTGGCTGCCGTCGGGGTTGAAGGTCGGCGAGGTATCGATGCCCGGATCGCTGGTCAGGCGCCGCACCTGACGGCTGGACAGATCCATGACGTAGATGTCGGTATTGCCCCCCCGGATAATCGAGAAGGCGATCTTGGAGCCGTCGTTGGAGAAGCGCGGGGCCAGGACCTGACCATCGAACTCGCCCAGGCTTTCACGCCGGCCCGTGCTGAGGTTGTACAGATAAATACGGCTGTAGTCCTTGCCGAGCGCCACATAGGTGACCTCGTTCGGGTCATGCAGCGAGAAGCGCGGCGACATGATGATCTCGGACCCATCCGTCAGATACTGCGGATTGAACCCGTCCTGATCCGAGATTGTCAGGCGCGACAAGCGGTTCAGCTGGGTTCCGCTTTCGGAGACGAACAGTACGCGGCTGTCGAACAGGCCGGTCTCGCCGGTCATGCGCTGATAGATCAGGTCCGCGATCTTGTGCCCGATCCGGCGCCATTGCTCGGGCGTGGCGGTGAACTGATAGGAGACCAGTTGGCACTGACGATAGGGATCGTACAGGCGAAAGCCGAAGTCGTTGCGACCATCGGGGCGAGGCGTCACCGCGCCGTACAGCACGGCCTGCGCCCCAATGGAGGTCCACTGCGGAAAGTTCGGCGCATTGGCCAGCGTCAGGCCGGTCTCGATAAAGCTGTTAGGGTCCAGCGGCTGGAAATAGCCGGTGCGACGCAGGTCCTCGCGGATCACGTTGCCGACATCCGAGCCGTTCGGACCATTGAAGTTGACCACGGCGATCTGGAGCGGGCGCAGGACGCCCTGGTCGATCTCGACCTCGACAGGTCCGCCGGTCGGGGGAGGGGTCTGGGGCGTCTGTGCGGTGGCGGCACTGGTGGCCAAGGCGACGATGGCGACGCCGGCCAGAAGTCTGTTCAGACGCATGAATTCAAGCTCCCGCAGTTGGGTGGACGTATCGGTCGGCCGGGCCGTCGAGGACGCACGACGCCACCATGGCCGGGATTGGGGCGACTTTGGGACAGCCAAGCTGTGCTGTCACCCCGGTGGCGGAAACGTGACCCGTCCTCACCGGTTCCGGCATGCACGTTCGGTATTGAAGGTCGGGCGGAAGGCTCCGCCAGGGAAGTCGTCCGGGACATCGAACGGTGCGGTCTGACGGATGGCCCGGACAGCCGCGTCGGCTGCGGCACGCCAGACCGGGTCGCTGCGGGCACCAATCAGGTCCGGCCCGTCCGTGATCCGGCCGCGCGCGTCGATCGTCACATCCATCTGGATGCGCAAATCACGCGCGCCCGGGATATCGCAGGGCAGGGTCCAGTTCGGATAGACCTGATTGAAGATGGCCGTGATCTGGGGGCCGACCGCCTGCGGTGCGGTTCCTCTACCCTGCTGACCAGTACGGGGCCGGTTACCGGGCGCGGTGGCTGTGCGGGGCGGGCCGGACAGGGCGTCCAGATCGAGCGCGGGCTGGTTGCGGGGCGGGGTCGCCGGACGCTGGGCCGGGGGGCGTGGGGTGGGCTGGGCGCGCGGCGGTGTGGGCTGTGGGCGCGGCGTAGGGGCGGGCCGGGTCGGGGCGGGCGTGGGGCGTGGAGCCGGTGGGGTCGGCTCGACGACCGGCGCCGGCTCCGGCGGCACTTCGACCGGGGCGGTAGTAGCGTCCTCGGTGACCAGTTCCTCGCTGGGATTGTCGGCGGGCCCGGCCTCGATCACCACGTCCGAGACGATCGACACGGGCACGGCGGTGACGGTCGGCAGAGGGGCCTTCACCCAGCCCAGGCTGCTGGCCAGGACGGCGATGCCGATCACGCCCGCATGCAGCAGGACCGAGGCGATCAGAGCAGGCGCGGGCCGTTGCATCGCGCGTCAGCCCTCCTCAGCCGAGGCGGCGGTGTCGGTGATCAGGTTCAGCTTGGTGAAGCCTTCGGACGACAGGCGCGCCATGACGCGGGCAACCGCCTGATAGGGGGCGCGGCCGTCGGCGCGGACGAAGACGGGGCGTTCGCGCGCACCCTCGCCGCCTTCCTGGGCCACGCGCAGGACCAGATCGTCCCAGCTGACGCCGCCTTCGCCGACGAAGATTTCGCCGTCTTCCTTGATCGAGACGGTGACCGGCTCGTCGCTGGCATCGACGGCCCCGGCCTCGGTCTTGGGCAGTTCCAGCGGTACGCCGACGGTCAGCAGCGGGGCCGAGACCATGAAGATGATCAGCAGCACCAGCATGACGTCCACCAGGGGCGTGACGTTGATCTCGCTCAGCGGCTGTTTGCGGGCACGGCGACGACCGCGTCCGCGACCTCCGCCCCCGGCTGCTCCACCCATGGCCATGGCTCAATACTCCCGGCGGGCGGTATCGTCGTAGGGACGGCTGGCGGGCGTACTGGGCGCCGGGCCGCTCAGGCGGCGCGCGACGGCGGCCTGAAGATCGTCGGCAAAGCTCTCCAGACGGCCGGTGAACTTGCCCGCGTCGATCGAGAACTTGTTGTAGGCGATATAGGCCGGGATGGCCGCGGCCAGGCCCAGGGCCGTGGCGAACAGAGCCTCCGAGATCGCCGGGGCGACAGTGGCCAGATTGGTGTTGCCCGAGGCCGCGATGGCCCCGAACGCATTCATGATGCCCCAGACCGTGCCGAACAGGCCGACGAAGGGCGAGGAGGTGGCGACTACCGACAGCACGCCCAGCCCGTTCTCGACCTTCTGGCCTTCCCGCGCGATCAGACTGTCCAGCGCCCGGTCGATGCGCGAGACCAGCAGCTTGCCCTGGTGCTCGTTCAGCAGACCACGCGTCCGCGTCTCGCGCCAGTCGGCCAGGGCGATGACCAGCATGCGGGGCAGGGGGTGTTCGGGATTGGTCCCGGCCTGGGCCGCGATATCCTCCAGCGACCGGCCCGAGCCGACCTCGGCCTCGAAGGCCCTGGCCCGGCTGTTCAGGCCGCTGAACTTCATCGCCTTGTCGATGATGACCGCCCAGGACCACAGCGAGGCCACGATCAGGCCGATCATGACGGCCTTCACGACCCAGTCGGCGGCCATGAACATCTCGATCGGGTTCAGCATGGACGTGGCTTCGGCGGCGATGGTCATTCAGGCGTCCTCGGTCGCAATTCGTGCATGGGCTCCATCCCTGTGCACCGGATGGAGGTGGCGGTTGTGTGGCGGTGTGGCGCGGGTCTAGCCGGGTGTGGCCCCGGCGTCACTCGGTCGGCGTCTGACGGTTGCGTGAGCGGCCTATTCGGAGCGCTGTGGCGCAGGCGCGTTCGGCTGCACCGCCACCGATACGGGCGCACCCACACTGATGATCACGCCCTCATGGCCTTCCTTGGCGATGGAATATGTGGCGGCGTCGCGCAGCAACTGGTTCTCGCAGGTGACATCGTTGGGGCGACCCAGATCCTCGCAGCCGCGCTTGGCGGCATCGGCCCAGCCGCGCACCCGGCGGGTCGCGGCCTCGGCCCGGCTGATGGCGGCCTCGTCCTCGGCCTTGGCCTGGGCGATCAGGGCCTGGCGGGCTCCCTGCTGATATTGCAGTTCGGCCTGACCGGCCATCTTGCGTTCCCAGACCTTGTAGTACGGACAGCCGACCAGGCCGCCGCCGAACAGCAGCACGGCCAGCAGGACGACGGTGATCAGGAAGGTCCAGCCCTGGCGCTCGGTCATGGTGGGGGTCGTCTGGGCCATGTCAGGTCTCCGCTTCGATCAGGATGTGAGGGGTGGCCAGCCAGGGGCCGACCTTGTCTTTCAGGGCTTGCGTCGGGCGGCGCGGGCGGCCGTCCATGTGGATGCAGACGACCTCGACCTCGGCCCTGCACAGGACCTCGTCGCCGCGCGTGACGGCCTGATTGATCAGCAGACGGGGCCCCTTCACGGCTTCGTAGTGGGTGCGCACGATCAGCGCGTCGTCGATGCGGGCGGGTTTGTGAAACGTCAGACCCATCTTCGACACGACGAAGGCCAGGGGCCGGTCGCCGTCCAGCAGTTCGGCATGGCCGATGCCCATCATCCGTAGGGCGTCGGACCGGCCCCGCTCGAAATAGCGGACATAGTTGGCGTGATAGACCAGGCCGGTGAAGTCGGTGTCTTCATAATAGACGCGGACGGGAAGGCGATGCTCGCGCCCCTCGAACCGTCCTGCCGTTGGGGTGTCGATCATGGCACGGCCTGCACGGGACGGCGCTCCATGAAGCCTGGGCAATCGGCGCGCACCATGGCCGCGAACTCCTTGGGCAGGGGGTCGTTGTCCAGCAGGATGCGCTGCGGCCGCGAGACGAAGGCCACGACCTCCGGCTCGCCGCGTCGTCCGGCATAGCCGCACAGCGCCAGACCATCGCCCTGCTCGGTGTAGCGCAGCTCGGCCGTGCGACCCAGATGCTCGCGCAGCTGGGTCAGGGCGCGGGCCTGCCGATCCGGCTCCTGCGGTGTCAGGGCCCCGTTCTGAACGAAGATCCAGGCCGCCAGTCCGCCCAGCACCAGCACCGCGATGCCCAGCACCACGATCAGCCGATCCGTTCTGATGACCCGACGCGCCATGCGTTCAAGCATGCCGGGGTTCGCGGCGAAGGTGAAGCCGTCACGGCCCGGCTATTTTCCGCCGAACAGGTCAGGGGCTTTCGGAGGTGCCGGCGGCTCAGTCAGGCCCAGATGGGCATAGGCCTTGGCGCAGGCCATGCGGCCGCGCGGGGTGCGCTGGATGAAACCTTGCTGCAGCAGATAGGGCTCGATCACATCCTCCACGGCGTCGCGGGCTTCTGCGATGGCGGCGGCCAAGGTGTCCATGCCGACGGGGCCGCCGCCATAGTTCTCGATCAGGGCCTTCAGGAAGCGGCGGTCATTGGCGTCCAGCCCGACCTCGTCGATCTCCAGCCGCGACAGGGCGCGGGCGGCGACCAGCTTCGATATGGTCGGTGCCCCCTCTGCGCTGGCAAAGTCGCGGACGCGCCGCAGCAGTCGTCCGGCCACGCGTGGCGTGCCACGGGCGCGGGAGGCAATCTCGCGCGCGCCTTCCGGGTCGATGGGGGCGCCCATCTTGCGGGCCGCGCCGGTGATCACGCGGACCAGTTCGTCGGGCGTATAGAACTCCAGCCGCAGGGGGATGCCGAACCGGTCACGCAGGGGCGTGGCCAGCAGGCCCGCGCGTGTGGTGGCCCCTACCAGGGTAAAGGGGGCCAGGTCGATCCGCACCGACCGCGCCGACGGCCCTTCGCCGATGATCAGGTCCAGCACATGGTCCTCCATGGCGGGATACAGGATCTCTTCGACAGCCGGGGCCAGGCGGTGGATCTCGTCGATGAACAGGACGTCGCGCGGTTCCAGATTGGTCAGGATCGCCGCCAGATCGCCCGCCTTGGCCAGAATGGGTCCGGAAGTGGCGCGAAAGCCGACGCCCAACTCGCGCGCCACGATCTGGGCCAGCGTGGTCTTGCCCAGACCCGGAGGGCCGAACAGCAGCACGTGGTCCAGCGCCTCGGCGCGGCCGCGCGCGGCGTCGATGAAGACCTTCAGATTGCCCTTGGCCGCCTCTTGTCCGACGAACTCCGACAGGACCTGTGGCCGAAGGGCGCGGTCATAGGCCTCGCCGGGGGCGGACTCGGGCGAGATGATGCGGTCGTCGGTCACCGGCCCAACTCCTGCAAGGCCGCGCGGATGACGGCGGACAATTCCGCCTCCTCACCCAGCCGGATCAAGGCCTGATCGACGGCGCGGCGGGCATTGATCTCGGCGACGCCCAGACCCAGCAGGGCAGACACCGCCTCGCCGGTGACGCTCGGCAACGGAGCCAGCGCTTCGGCATGCATCCCCGGCGCGCTCGGCGTGAAGCTGACCTCGCCCAGTGGCTTACCCTTCAACTCGGTGACGATACGCAGGGCCAGTTTGGGTCCGACGCCATTGGCACGGGCGACCGCCGCCTTGTCCTCACGCGCGACGGCCCCGGCCAATTCGCCGGGCGGCAGGACGTCCAGCACCGACAAGGCCGCCTTGGGCCCTACGCCCTGAATGCCGGTCAGGGTGGTGAATGCGCGACGTTCATCGCGGGTCAGAAAACCGTAAAGGCGGGGGCCGCTCTCGGCGTTCCAGACATGCTCGATATGAAGCGTCGCTTCGTCGCCGGGCGCAGGCAGGCGTTGCAGTGTACGCGCTCCGCAGGCCACGACATAGCCGACTCCAGCGCAGTCGATCAGGCAGTGATCCTGCTCCACCTCGGCCAGCATTCCGCGCAGACGCCCGATCATGAGGCCACCGCCAGCAGGGCCCGCTTGCGCAGCTGGGCATGGGTGATGGCGACGGCCAGGGCGTCGGCGGCGTCAGCTTTCACCTCACCGGCGGCGGGCAACAGGCGTTTGATCATAAAGGCGATCTGGCCCTTGTCGGCATGGCCCGCCCCGACGACGGCCTTCTTGATCAGATTGGGCGAATATTCCGAGACCGACAGACCGCATCGCGCGGGGGCCAGCATGACGGCGGCGCGGGCATGGCCCAGCTTCAGGGTCGAGGCCGGGTTCATGTTGACGAAGACCTCCTCGATCGCCGCCTCGTCACAGGCATGGGCGGCGCAGATGTCGGACACGGCCTCCAGCAGGAACAGCAGCCGCTCGCTGAAGGGCGCAGCCTCAGGCGGGGCGACCACCCCATGCGCGATCCAGCGCAGCCGCGACCCCTCGACTACCACCACGCCCCAGCCGGTGCGGCGCAGGCCGGGGTCCAGGCCCAGGATTCGCGTTCCATTCTGAATCAGCGCGTTCGTCATTCGTTCCAGTCATGCCGCAAAGACGGTTAGCGAACAATGACCGTGACGTCGTTCTAGTCGTCGCGCGGATCGAGATCATAGGCAATGATCCCATCTATGGCTCTCAGTCGACCGGCAAGATCGTGGACGTCGTCCGGAGTCGCCTTGGTCAGGCGGAAGCCCCAGCGCACGGTCTGACCACCGTCCAGAAGCACATGATGATCGGATCTGTCCACGCGATGAAGGCCGGAAAGGGCTTGTCTGACGGCCGCCTCGACCTCGGGTGTCTCTCGTCGCCAAGCCACGGTGGCATCCACGACGGTCGTCTGGGGCAGACGTCCGCTGACAAGACGTAGCCCTATCAGGATGATCGCCGTCAGCAGGGTACCTACCGCCCCCAAACCATAAAGCCCCGCCCCGAACAAAAGGCCGATCGCTGACGTGATCCAGAGCGACGCCGCCGTGGTCAGGCCGTGGATCGAAAAGCCGCTGCGAAAAATCACGCCTGCGCACAGAAAGCCGATGCCGGTCAGGACGCCGTGCGCCATCCGGGCCGGGTCGCTGATGATCTCGGCGTCGGGCAGGGGCATGAACCGCCACAGACCCTGCATGACTGCCGCCTCCATCAGGAGAGCGGATGCGAGACAGACCAGAATGTGCGTTCGGAACCCTGCGGCCCGGCCGCGCCATTCGCGTTCAAAACCGATCAGGCCGCCGGCCAGAACAGCGGCAAGAAGAGGCAAGGTGAAGCCAGGCAGGTCATTCCAGATCATCGGTGGCCAACGACGCCGGGATTCGCGAGGTTCCGTCCACGGAGAAAAACGTAGTCAGACTCTGACGATCACCATCAATCTGCGGGAGCCACAGGTGACGTCGCCATGGGCACATCCGGGATGACGGGCGGCAAGAGCGACTCTTCCGCCGTGGGCTCGTTCCTGGGCATGAACGGATTGTCCTGTGCAGATGGAAGCTCAACACGCGCGGGCGCCTGGGGTGCCGGTCGGCGCTCAAGCTCAAAAGACACTGTCAGACTGATCGTGGTCGCTACAGCCTGACCGTCAACCCGGCTCGGCACCACCCGCGCCTCGGCCAGTTGCGGAGCGAGGACTGCGGACAATCCAGACCCTGCAGGCGTATCGATCCCACGGCATTGGCTTAGCCGCCCGTCGGGTGCTGCGACGCAGGTCAGTCGTGAAGACACACGCTCGAAGTCACCACGCAACTGATCCGGGCGAACCTGATATTGTGGCGCAACGGCCCATTCGAGTGGCATCCAGCGCGACGATCGATCAGGCCCTGGCGTTGCGCGGGAAGGCTGCCCAATCTGTTCGCGGCCGACGTCGGGAACCGAAATATCCAAGGTTTGGCCCGGTATGGGCGCCGTCAGTTGCCGCTCGCGCTCTGCGGCAGCAAGATCTGCCATTACCCGGCGTTCTTCGGCCAGACGGGCCTGCTCTGCCCTGTAGGGCTCGGCTTCTCGGTAAGCATCCGAAAGGTAGAGGATGCTCGCTGTGCCAACCAGGATCAGGGCGGCCCCACTGGCGGCGGCTGTCGCCATCATGCGGCGATCGGGCACCGTCGGGCCGCCCGCGTTCAGCGGTTGATAGTCGTGGTGTGCCAATCCCTCGTCCCCGGCCCGGTGTCCTGATCGCTATACTGACAAGCTGCGGATCGTAGGCAAGGGGGCGGGGTCCGAGCGAGATCAGCCGTGCCTTTCGACGTAGGCGTCCGGATCCTTGTTCACCGGCTTGATTCCGGTGATGTGCTCGGCCTCGAAGGCGGCGAATTTGACCGCCAGGTCATGGCGCATCGCCAGATCGGCATTGAGACGGAAGTCCGTCAGGCCCTGCCGCTCTTCTTCGCCCATATGCTTGGAGTTGACGACATTGGCCTGGCCCACTGCCTCGAACCAGCCGGGCGAGCCGACCTTGTGGCCCTCGACGGCCTTAACCGCGTCGCGCAGTTTGTTGTGGTCCTCGATGGCGTCCTCGGTCTCGCCCGCGACGGTGCCATCCTCGGCATCGTTGGCCCCTTCGCCGATCTTCATCAGCTGCGGATAGAAAAACCGTTCCTCGGCCTCTGCATGGACATCCAGAAACGCCGACAAACGGCCCCACACCGCAGTGAGGGCGTCGGTGTCCTTCGGATCGATCTGTTCGATGATGGCGAACAGGCGGCGCTGCTCCGCATGGTCGTCGAGGATCAGCTGGGTGATGTCCATGAGGTTGGCTCCGGCAAGGCTTGAAGCCGCATAATCGCCGCGGCCGCCACCGGTTCCGCGCTAACGACTCGCAAGCCTCAGCTCGCGTATTTCGCCAGGTCCTCGTCGGAGATGTCTTCATTCGAGAAGACGTTCTGCACATCGTCCTCGGCGTCCAGGGCGTCGAGCAGTTTCATCAGGGTGCCGACCGCCTCGCCGGTGACCTGGACCTCGGATTGCGGCTTCCAGACGATTGCGGTGGACTTGGGGTCGCCCAGGACCTTGGACATGGCTTCGGCCACGTCATTCAGGTCCTCGAAGGCGGTCCAGATGGTGTGGCCAGGCGCGTCCTCGTAGATGTCGGGCTTGACCAGGTCGCTCTCGACGTCCTGTGCGCCCGCCTCGATGGCGGCTTCCATGACCGCGTCCTCGGTGCCGGCCTCGGCGGGGTAGCGGATCTGGCCGACCTTGTCCCACATGAAGGCGACCGAGTTCATCTCACTCAGCGCCCCGCCGTTCTTCTTGAAGGCGGTGCCGATGTTGGAGGCGGCGCGGTTGCGGTTGTCGGTCAGGGCTTCGACGATGATGCCGACGCCACCGGGGCCGCGACCCTCGTAGCGGACTTCTTCCATCGTATCGACGTCGCCGGCCGAGGCCTTGTTGATGGCGCGCTGAATCACGTCCTTGGGCAGACTTTCGGCCTTGGCGTTATTCACGGCAAGGCGCAGGCGCGGGTTCATCGCCGGGTCGGGCAGGCCCGATTTGGCCGCCACGGTGATGTCGCGAGACAGCTTCGAGAACAGCTTGGAGCGCTGGGCGTCGGCGCGCCCCTTTCGGTGCATGATGTTCTTGAACTTGGAATGGCCGGCCATTTTGGAGGTCTCTTCTTTGCGCTAACGCTCGGCTCGCGGAGCCTCGCTGTTTGAGCGCGGGTTGGGCGCCAATGCTCGCGACGCGGTCGCTCGCTGCTTGAGCGCGATGTCCGTTGGTCTATCTGGATTGAGGCTACGGTGATCAGCCGCATGTCTCGGTTGCGCGCATCTAGCGGATGATGCGAAGGCTGTCACGATGCAGGAACCGTAACGGTTTGATGGTATTATTCCCCTAGAAGGCGGTGAAGACCGCAGCTGACGGGGCCAAGGGAAACGACATGACCGCCGAAGACGTCATCTACAATTCCAAGCTCTACGACGAAGACGACTTCAACGAGCGTGGCCCCGACATCGTCGAATGGTACGAGGCGCGTCCCGTAACCGTGCCGGCCGCCGTCGCCGCCGGCTCGATCCTTGGGGCCTTCGCCTTGGGGGCCCTGACCGCCGTCGGCATTCTTTTCCTGACCGGTCAGCTGGACGACTAGGCCGACGGGCTGCGTGTCAGTCGGCCTTCAGATTCTCCACCACCGCCCGCAGACGCTCGGGCAGGGGCTTGGGCCGTCGGGTCTCGGCGTCGACATAGACGTGCACGAAATGGCCGATGGCGGCCGGCACGCTGGCCCCACGACGGAAGACGGCAAAGCCGTAGGTCACGCTGGACGTGCCGACGTGATCGACCTTGATCCCCACCTCGATCACGTCCGGAAACTTTAGAGACGAGGTGTAGCGACAGCCGGAATCCACCACCAGGCCGATCGATTCCGTCAGGGCGTCGGCGATCAGCAGATGCGAGTTCACGGCCGAGTCCACGAACTCATAGAATTTGGCATTGTTGATGTGACCATACTGGTCGTTGTCGGCCCAGCGGGTCGAGACCATGTGAAAGGCCTTGTAGGTCGCGCGTTCGGCCAGGGGCCCTTCATCTCTCTTCGGCATCGGACGTCTTCTCCCTCGGCGACGCGAACCGTCGCTCTTCGACCGCGACGCTCCCGCTTGGACGACGCCGCGTCAAGCGCCTATCGATAGGGTCTCGATCACGAAGGCGCTGGTTCCGGCGCATACCAGGGAGGGCCCATGACCATTCAGACCCGCGCAGCGGTCCTCCGCACTGTCGGTGCCGCACGCCCCTATGCCGACAGCCGTCCGCTGAGCGTCGAGACGGTGACGCTCGACCCGCCGGGCCGGGACGAGGTGCTGGTCGCGATCAAGGCGGCGGGCCTGTGCCATTCGGACCTCAGCGTCATCAACGGCGACCGGCCCCGCCCCCTGCCCATGGCCCTGGGGCATGAGGCGGCGGGGGTGGTGGAGGCGCTGGGCGAGGGCGTCACCGACCTGGCTATTGGCGATCACGTCGTCATGGTCTTCATGCCGTCCTGCGGCCACTGCCATCCGTGCGCCGAGGGGCGGCCGGCCCTGTGCGAGCCGGGGGCGGCGGCGAATGGCAAGGGCGAGCTGCTGGGCGGTGGGCGGCGGCTGCACGCCGATCAGACGGCGCTGAACCACCACCTGGGCTGTTCCGCCTTTGCCGAGCGGGCGGTGGTATCGCGCCGGTCGCTGGTGAAGATCCATCCGGCCCTGCCTTTCGAGCAGGCGGCCCTGTTCGGCTGCGCGGTGCTGACCGGGGTCGGGGCGGTGGTGAATACGGCGGGGATGCGGGCCGGGCAATCGGTCGCTGTCGTCGGCCTGGGTGGGATTGGCCTGGCCAGTGTGCTGGGTGCCCTGGCCAGCGGGGCGTCGCCTGTCGTAGCCGTCGATCTGTCTGAGGACAAGCTGGCCCTGGCCCGCAGTCTGGGCGCGGTGCAGACGGTGAATGCCGCCGATGCCGATGCGGTGGAGCAGGTCCGCGCCCTGACCCATGGCGGGGCGGACTATGTGTTCGAGATGGCCGGGTCGGTGCAGGCGCTGAACAGCGCCTGGCGAATGACGCGGCGGGGCGGCACGACCGTGACCGCCGGACTGCCGCCGCCCGATGCGGCCCTGGCGGTCAATGTGGTGTCGCTGGTCGCCGAGGAGCGGACGCTGAAGGGCAGCTATATCGGCACCTGCGTGCCCGCCCGCGACATCCCCCGCTATGTCGCCCTGTTTCGCGAGGGGCGTCTGCCGGTCGACAGGCTGATGACGGGGCGGGTGGCGCTGGACGACATCAACGCCGCCTTTGACCGACTGGCGGACGGGCAGGCGGTACGCACGGTCGTGACCTTCGACGCATAGAGAAAAGGGGGCGCGACCCTTTCGGATCGCGCCCCTCGAACGCCTGAGGAATGGCTCAGGGTTTAGTAGCGGCGGTTGTCGTTGTCGCGGCGCTCCCAGCGGACCTGTTGCGACAGACGGTCATAGCGACGGTCCAGATCGTTGCGCTCGCGCACGCTCAGGCCACCGCGCAGATAGTTGCGCTCCAGATTGACCAGGGCGATCAGTTCGCCACGCAGACGGTTGGCCTCGCGGCGGCTCAGCGAGCGATTGCGCTCGCCCTGGTCGATGCGGCGGTCCAGATTATACTTGCGCTGGGCGATCTGCTGCCAGCCGCCGTGATGCTGGACCTGCACATAGCCGTGGCCGCGCGCCGGGCCGTAGCCATAGGACTGGGCCGCAGCCGGGACCGCGACGGAAGCGGCCACCAGGGCCAGGGCGGGAATGAGAGCCTTCTTCATCATCATCGGTCTTCTCCTTGATGCTTCACGCCGACCGGGGTGGCGGCGTTGAGATGGAGAAAACCATCCCCCGGCTGAGCGCCATCTGAACGCGCCGGGTCAGGTTTCATTCATGCAGATGAAATCGGGGAAAGGGAGGGCGTGGCGGCTGCCGGGGTTGAACGCAATGTCTGCTTCCGACCCATAGCAGACGTTGACTCGCTGGAACGGTCGGGGCCAGTTGCTTCGCGATGAGAACGCGCACGAAGGTTGCGGCAGGTGTCGCTTTTGCCGTTGTGGCCTTAGCCGTGGGGCGATTTGTGGCTCACGACTGGCTGACGGTCGATTCCTGCTACGATAGCGGTGGCGTCTATCTCGATGAGATCGACAAGTGCTCTCACTCCCAGGTCGAGGTCGATCTGTATCGGCCCAAGTGATCTGCCCTACGTCCGATATCCGCCGTCCAGCCAATGACGAGACACGACCCAAAGCGGACCTTGGTGGTCGACAGGTTGGAGCCAGTGATGACTCGCGGGTCACTGAGCTCTGAATCGGATGGTGAAAGTCCCTCGCGCCTCCACCGGTTCACCACCAACCGTACTTGGGCGGAAACGAAAACTTCCCTCCGCTGCGAGCGCCTCTTGGCCAAATCCGTACCCCTCGACGGACTCGGAGATGACGCGGCAATCCCGCGCCCGGCCCCTTGTCGTAACGATGCAGTCTATCCGTGCCGAGCCGTCCGTCATTGCTCCTCGCGCTTTTGCCGGGAAGGATACTCGCGGAGTTGCAGCCCATTGAGGGGCGGTCTGCTGAGCGCCGAAAGCACGTGGTACTGCAGGGTTAGCCAAAGCCGCTCGTCGACGCGGTGCGGCTCCGGAGCTCACTGCATCTTGGGCTATGCGCTCCCATGGCCGATTTGTCTCAAGACCGGGCATTGTGACCAGACTGTCAATGTCTGAACGGTGACCCTCAATAAGGAGGCGCCCATCGGTGAGCTCCGCAGCGCAGTCGCTGTTCGTCATCCGGCGAGACGAGCCCGCTGCAGCTCGACCATAGGCCTGCAAAAAAGCCAAGTCCGCCAAATTGGGGCGGCTGGTGCCGGGCTCGGGGTTTTCCACATCTTGGTAACCGCCGTCGAAGAGCTGGCGGGTCTCTGCCGGTAGTCCGTCAGCGCACCGACCTGCCGTGGCTCCAAGTGTCATTACCAAAGACACGGCGTGCTCCTGCTCTGGCGTCATTTCGATCGGTTCAAAGACAGTGTATTCCACCACAGTTCGAGCCTGCGGGTCCTGCAGCACAACCAAACTCAGAAGCAATGATGCAAGGAACATCAGACTTTCTCCCAGACGACCATTAGGCCGGACGCTTTCCTTCTTAGCGCCGTAATCCAAACCTCCAAAGCGGGTTAGTCACGCTGGCTGCCGGAGCCGAGGCTTTGCCCTATAAAGCTGCGGCCCTTGAAAAGTGATGTCCGCTTTTCATTTCCAAGCCTGCGTCCGCTTCCGACCCATTGCAGCCATTGAAGGGTTAGCAGAAGATCGGCTCATGAAACTCGGGTTCACCTGTCCGGTCTGTGGATTCCATGATGCGAAGCTGCCGCCCTTTGAGGACGGGCAGAACAATTGGTATCAAGAAATCTGCCCCTCCTGCGGGACCCAGTTCGGCTATGATGATGCCAGTTTGAGCCATCAAGCATTGCGACTTCGTTGGATTGAAAACGGAGCGAAATGGTCTTCATCCGCCCCCGCGCCTATTGGTTTTGACGGCCTTCTACAGCTACGAGCGGCTGATCCTTCAACCGAATGAGCATGTCTGTTTCCCACCCATAGCAGAGCTTCGGAGCGTCTGCTTCGGGGCGAACGCAAGCTGTGCTGACCCTTACGACGGCGACCCGCGCAAAAGACCGGCGCAAACGGTGAAATCTGTCTAGACTGGCTGTTCAGCCATCGTTCAGAGCCTGGGGCCTAATCACACCGTCATGTCACGGATCTTCGTCATCGCTGCTGCCGCCCTCATGGCCTGGGCCCCTCTGTCGGAGGCGTCGGCGCAGGATCGTGGGCGCGGGCGCGGGCCCGATCGCGAGCAATCGCAGGACCGCGACCGCGAGCGGCCGTCTATCAGCGCGGGGGAGGCCCTTTCGATAGCGCGCAGCCGGGCGCGCGGCGCCCGTTTTGTCGGCACCATGGCATCCGGAGGCGGCACCTATGTGTTTCGCTTCGAGAGCCCCGAGGGGCGGATTTTCGATATCAGCGTCGACGCCCGCACGGGCCGCGCGGGAGGAGGCTGAATGCGTGTTCTGCTGGTTGAAGACGACGTCGATCTGTCGCGTCAGCTGAAGACCGCCCTGGGCGACGCCGGCTACGCCGTCGATCACGCCGCCGATGGCGAGGAGGCGCACTTCCTGGGCGACACCGAACCCTACGACGTGGTCGTACTGGACCTGGGCTTGCCCAAGATCGACGGCGTTTCCGTGCTGGAACGCTGGCGGCGCGACGGCAAGACGACGCCGGTGCTGATCCTGACGGCGCGCGGGGCCTGGTCGGACAAGGTCTCGGGTTTCGACGCCGGGGCCGACGACTATCTGACCAAGCCCTTCCATACCGAGGAGCTGCTGGCCCGGCTGCGTGCCCTGCTGCGTCGCTCGGCCGGGATCGCGTCTGCGACCCTGTCCTGCGGTGGCCTGCGGCTCGATCCGCGCGCGGCCCGTGCCACGGTCAATGGCGAGCCCCTGCGCCTGACCTCGCTGGAGTACCGCCTGCTGCACTACATGATGATGCATCAGGGCCGGGTCATCAGCCGCACCGAGCTGGTCGAGCACCTGTACGATCAGGATTTCGACCGCGATTCCAACACGATCGAGGTCTTCGTCGGTCGTCTGCGCAAGAAGATCGGCTCCGACCGGATCGAGACGGTGCGCGGTCTAGGCTATCGCCTGACGCCGCTGGCGGGTGAGTCCGAAACGGCGTGAGCCCAGCCGTCGATCAGGGGGCTGAACCGACGTCGGAGCCGGTTGCCGAACCCCGGACCTGGGGCCGCTATTTCGGGCGCCCCGGGCGGTCGCTGACGCGCCGTCTGATCTGGCTGGCTTCGGCCTGGATTGTCGTGGCCCTGGTCCTGACCGGCTATGTCCTGACGTCCCAGTTCCAGGAATCGGCCCTGCGGCGACTGGGCGCCACCCTGCTGGATACCATCGACGAGACGGTGGTGGCGACCAACGCTACCGATTTCAGCGTCGTGACCCGCCCCATTGGCGATGCCCGGACCCAGCGTCTGCTGTCCGGAAAATACTGGGTCGTGGCCGAGGTCCGGCCCAACGGCGAGGTACATTTCCTGTCGCGCTCGGCCTCCCTGCCGGTCGGTGAGCTGACCGTGCCAGCCGAACTGCCGGACCGGCTGGCGGACGCCAGGGGTCAGGTCATCAGCTATGACGACATCGGGCCCAAGGGCGAGCCCCTGCGCGTCGCGGCCAGCATGAAGGAATTGCCGGGTCGCACGCGGCCGGTCGTCTTCATCGCCGCTATCGATCGCTCCGACGTGGATGCCGACACGCGCCAGTTCGCCCGCGTCACCTGGATCGCCCTGCTGATCCTGGGCCTGGGTCTGGTCGCGGCGGTCTTCCTTCAGGTCCAGATCGGCCTGCGCCCCCTGTTTGGGCTACGCAACGAGATCGCCGATGTGCGCAAGGGTCGCGCGGCGCGGATCGTCCAGCACTATCCCGTCGAGATCCAGCCCCTGGCCGAACAGGTCAACCGCCTGCTGGACGCCAATCAGGAGACAGTGGAGCGCCAGCGCACCCATGTCGGCAATCTGGCCCATGCGCTGAAGACGCCGCTGTCGGTCATGCTGGCCGAGGCGGGCAGCCAGTCCGGGGCGCTGCCCGATCTGGTGCGCAAACAGTCCGAGATCATGAAGGCCCAGGTCGAGCATCATTTGCGCCGCGCCCGCGCCGCCGCCCGCGCCCAGAGCCTGGGCGAACGCACCCCCATCGGCGACGTGCTGGACGAGATGGCGGTCATGCTGGAGCGGGTGTTCGAAGAGAAGGGTGTCGAGATCGACTGGCGTGCACCCGACGACCTCGCCTTCCGCGGCGAGCGACAGGACCTGCAGGAAATCCTGGGCAATCTGATGGAGAACGCCTCCAAATGGTCGAAGCGTCGGGTCCGCGTCTCGGCCGGTCCGACCGGCCTGGGCCAGATGGTGGTGGTGGTCGAGGATGACGGCCCCGGCCTGCCCGCCGATCAGCGCGAGGCGGCCTTGGAACGCGGCGCACGCATGGACGAGACCACGCCGGGCTCGGGCCTGGGCCTGTCGATCGTGGTCGAGCTGACCCGGGCCTATGGCGGCCGGATCACCCTGGGCGACAGCGATATGGGCGGGCTGAAGGTTTTGCTGGAGCTGCCCAGCGCCGAACTGTGACCCGTCTCGACAGTGAATTTTAACCCGACCGGGTCAGAACGGCACAGGTTGCACCGACCCTGGCTCTCGGGATTACAGTATGTCCGGGCTGACGAATGCCCAGCGCGAAGGCTTGCGGTCCCTGATGTCGGGGCTGAACGACGTGCGCCTCAGCAAGGTCGCAACAGCCGTCGGAGCCATGCCCGGCCAGACGGCAGAGGCGCTGGCCGTCATGATCGGCGTTGAACTGCGCGAGCGTAACCGCAAGCGCCGCGTGCTGGGCCCCCTGATGCCGATGTTCCGGCCGCGCCCGGATGGGGTGCAGGCCCTGACCTTTCCACCGGTGGTGCTGGAGCGGCTTTGGGCCATGGCGCGCGCGTCTGAGCCCGAACTTCTGACGCGGCTGGACGGGGGCGAGGCGGAGGCCGCGCTGGTCGCCGAGCGGCTAGGGATGGCGGCGGCCAATGCGGCGCGCAACCGGGCCGACGACCTGTGGCCCAACGCCTATGTCGAGCCGCTGGAAAACCTCATCCTGTGTCTGGACCTGCTGCCCGTGGCGCGGCGGGCGGTGACCGGACTGGAGGCCTGGCTGAAGCGACCGGACGATCAGGAACTGGCCGCGCTTCGGCTGGTGCTGCGCGATGCGGAAGCCGTCAGTCCGGAGGGGCCGCGCGCGCTGATCGACATTCTGTTCGCGCACATGGACGATGCGGTGCTGGTGCTGCGCCTGCTGCCCCATGTTTCAGGCGCGGCGGCCTCGGCTTCTCTGATGAGCGGGTCGGAGTTCGGCATCTTCGTCGACCGCCTGATGGCGGCGATGCAGGCGCGGGCCGGGCGGATCAACGCCTTTCGTCCCGGCCGCGACATGGCCGGGCTGGAGGCCCTCGTGGCCGATCTGGACTGGTGCGCCACTGTCCTGGCCGAGGTGGATGTCGTGCTGGATCCCGAACCCTACAGCGAATGGGGGCAGGTCATGCGCAAGACCCGCCAGTCGGTCGGCGGGACCCTGTCCAATCTGATCAGGGCGACCGAGACGGCAGTCGAGGCTGGCCTGCCCATGACCCGGACGCCGCTGGCCGGGCGGATGACGCGTCGCACACCCCGGCTGGATGTGGAGACGACGCCGGGTCCGGACGCTGCCGGTCCCCTGCTGAAATTCGTGGCGGCGCTGCGCAAGACGGCACCCGTCTTCGGCTGCGAGGCCGAGCGCCAGCGGCTGGTCGAGGGCCTGACCGAGCGGCTCACCGATTATGCCGACGAGGCCCTGACCCTGGTCAATGCCGGCGAGGTCGAGGACAGGCCGCGCGCCCTGAAACAGATCAAGCGCGCCGCGACCTGGCTGGCCCTGATCGAGGCGAATGATGTGGCGCGATCCGTGCGGCGGCGGGTCGCGGTGGCTGACGGCGTCGCACCTGCCGAGAAGGCCTCGTCCGACGCCGCCTGATCGGCTAAACGGCGCACAATGACGGTTTTCTGGATCATGACGGCGCTGGTTGCTGCGCTTGCGGGCCTGCTGGTGCTCAGCGCCGCGCGGCGAGGGGCCGATGTGGCGGGCGAGGCCGAGACGCTGGCGGCCGCCGTCGAACTGTCCGAACTGGATCGACTGAAGGATCGTGGCCTGCTGGACGCGGCGGGCTGGACCGCTGCGCGGGCTGAGGCCGGACGACGTATCCTGTCGGCGGAGCGGCAGACCGCACCTGTCGTGGCCGGGCGGCAGGACCGGACCTGGGTGCTGGGCGGCATCGGGCTGGCCGTCGCGTCGACGCTGGGGCTGTATTTTCTGATCGCCACGCCGGGTCTACCGGACCAGGGGTTCGAGAGCCGGGTCGACGAATGGGCGACCTCGCCCGAGACGCTGGAGGCACCACAGATCGCCGCCGTCGTCGCCCGCGTCGTGCGTGACCGACCGGATGACCGCCAGGCCCTGCTGATGCTTGGCGCGGCGCGGTTCGAGGCCAATGACCCACTGGCGGCCGCCTCGGCTTTCCGACGCGCGCTGGAACTGGATGCAAACGACGCCCAGGCGTGGGCACGTCTGGGTGAAAGCCTGGTGCGGGCCAATGGCGGCATCGTCGGTGCCGATGCGGAAGCCGCGTTCCGGGAATCGCTGAGTCGCGATCAAGACCAGCTGGGGGCCCGTTATTTCCTCGGCGAGGCGGCGCTGACGCGGGGCGACGTTGCTTTGGTGCGCCAGATGTGGCTGCCGCTGATCGCCGCGCTGGACCCGGCCGATCCACGCCGGACCGATCTGGAACGTCGCCTGCCCGCAGAGGGCTCTGCACGATGAGCTGGTTACCAAAATCGCCTAAGGCGCGTCGCAGGCTGTGGGTCGTGGCGGCGGTCGCGCCCATTCTGGCCCTCGCCGTCGGCTTGTCGCTGTATGCCATGCGCGACAGCGTCACCTTCTTCTTCTCACCTTCCGAGGCGACGGTGGAAAAGGCCCCGGCGGGTCGTGTCGTGCGTCTGGGCGGGCTGGTCGAGGCGGGCAGCGTGTCCAATCCCGGGCCCGGCGAGGTGACCTTTGCCGTCACCGACAATGTCGCCACCACGCGCGTCGTCTATCGCGGCGACCTGCCTGACCTGTTCCGCGAAGGGCAGGGGATCGTGGCGCAGGGGGCGTTTCTGCCCGACCGCACGTTCCGCGCCACCCAGGTCCTGGCCAAGCACGACGAGAACTACATGCCGCGCGAGGTCTCCGACCGCCTGAAGGAGACCGGCGAATGGCGGCCCGCTGAGGCTAGCCAGCCGTGATTATAGAGCTTGGGGCCTTCGCCCTCATCCTGGCGCTCGTGCTGTCAGTGCTGCAGACGGGTTTCGCCGTCGCCGGGCGGCTGCGGCGCAGTCCTGTGCTGGCCGGTGCGGCCGAGGGTGCGGCCCTGGCTAGTGCGCTGACGGTGGCTCTGGCCTTCGCCGTCCTGATCTTCGCCTTCGTGATCTCGGACTTTTCGGTCTCCAATGTCGCGGCCAACAGCCACACCGACAAGCCGATGCTCTACAAGGTCGCCGGAGCTTGGGGCAGCCATGAAGGCTCGCTGGTGCTGTGGTGTCTGGTCCTGACCGGGTTTGGGGCGGTGCTGGCGCGGGCGCGCGGCCTGCCGTTTGGACTGAAGGCCACGGCCGTCGCCACCCAGGGCGCGCTGGGGGTGATGTTCATCGCCTTTGCCGTCTTCACCTCCAACCCGTTCGCGCGACTGAACCCGGCCCCGTTCCAGGGCGCATCGCTGAATCCACTCTTGCAGGACCCGGCCTTGGCCTTCCACCCGCCGCTGCTCTATGCGGGCTATGTCGGGCTGTCGGTCTGTTTCTCGCTGGCGGTCGCGGCCCTGATCGAGGGCCGGCCCAACTCCAGCTTCTGGCCTGCGTGGGGCCGCTGGGTGCGGCCCTGGGCCCTGGCCAGCTGGGCCTTCCTGACCGTCGGCATCGGGCTGGGCAGCTTCTGGGCCTATTACGAACTGGGTTGGGGCGGCTGGTGGTTCTGGGACCCGGTCGAGAATGCCAGCTTCATGCCCTGGCTGGCGGCCGCCGCCCTGCTGCACAGCGCCGTGGTGACCGAACGGCGCGGAGCCTTGGCCGGATGGACGACCTTCCTGGCGCTATTGGCCTTCACCTTCTCCATGCTGGGGGCGTTCTTGGTGCGGTCGGGCGTGCTGACCAGCGTGCATGCGTTCGCGGTGGACCCTCAACGCGGCCTGATGCTGCTGGCCATTCTGGGCGTCACGGCCGGGCTGGCCTTTGCCCTGTTCGCATGGCGCGCGCCCCGGCTGAAGGGGGGCGGACTGTTTGCGCCGGTCAGCCGCGAGGGTGCGCTGGTGCTGAACAACTTGTTCCTGACAGCGGCGGCGGCGACGGTGCTGCTCGGCACGCTATACCCCCTGCTGCTGGAGGCGATGTCCGGCGCGACCATTTCGGTTGGGCCGCCTTATTTCGCCCTGACCTTCACGCCCCTGATGGCCGTGGCCTTCCTGATCCTGCCCGCCGGGCCCCTGCTGGCGTGGAAGCGAGGCGATCTGAAGGGCGTGGGCCAGCGGCTGATCGTGGCGGCAGGGCTGGCGCTGTTGGTCGCGCTCGCGGGCTGGATGGCGTTCGAGCCGAAGAAGGCCCTGTCGGCACTCGGCATCGGCCTGGGTGGCTGGCTGATCCTGGGCAGTCTGGCGGAATGGGCCGAGCGGGTGCGGCTGTTCCGCGTATCCGTGGCCGAGACTTGGCGGCGCGCGCGTGGCCTGCCGCTGGGAGCCTGGGGCATGACCTTGGCCCATGCGGGTCTGGGCGTCTTCGTCTTGGGGGCGGTGGTCGAGACGGGATACCGGCTGGAGGCCGCGCGCCCCCTGGCCATCGGCCAGTCCATCGAGGCTGGGCCTTGGATCGTGCGTCTGGATGCGGTGCAGGTGGTCGAAGGCCCCAACTATCTGGCCGAGCAAGGGCGTCTGACGGTCGACCGCGCCGACGGCCGTTCGCCCTCGACTGTCACCGCCGAACGGCGCTTCTTCCCGGCGGGAGGGCAGACGACGACCGAGGTCGGGCTGGATTTCCGGGGTCTGGACGATGTCTATGTGGTGCTGGGGGAGCGGGCGCGGGCGTCCGATGGAGCCGCCGCCTGGAATGTGCGCGTCTGGTGGAATCCTTGGGCGCGGCTGATCTTCCTCGGGCCGACGATCATGGCCCTGGGGGGCGCGCTGTCATTGTTCGACCGGCGGCTGAGGGTCGGGGTCAGCCGGCGGCGCACACCGACGAAGGCGGTGAAGGCGTGAAGCGGATTCTGCTCATTGGCGCGATGTGCTTCGCATTCGCCGCACCCGCCTTGGCACAGGAGCCGCCGCCAGCACCCGACCGGCCCTTGCCGGACGCCGCCCAGGAAGCCCGCGCCCAAGCCCTGTTCGATGACATCCGCTGCGTCGTCTGTCAGCATGAGGCCATTGCCGACAGCCCGGCCGGCATCGCCGGCGACATGCGCGGCCTTGTGCGCGACCAGATCGCCGATGGGGCCAGCGACCAGCAGATTCGCCAGGATCTTGTGCGGCGCTATGGAGACTTCGTCCTGTTCAAGCCGCCGGTGCGGGGCGGGACCTGGCTCTTGTGGTTTGGTCCGCTGATCCTGATGCTGGCGGCGGGGGCGCTGATCCTGTGGCGTGGTAGGCGGCATCCGGTCGAGGTCGCGGCTCTCACACCGGAAGAGGACGCGCGCCTCAGTGATATTTTGAAGCAGGAGGCCGTTCGCCGCGATCCTGACGCAAAGCCGTCCAACGACTAGCGTTTCATGGAAGCAGGATTGCTCCATGCGGACAGTCGGTTAGGCTGTCGCTTCTGACTGAACACTGAGCGGGCGCATCCGCGTTCGCCTAAGGGAAGACAAGGCTGTCGATGATGAAGCGTAAGGAGTTCATGCTGGGGGCCGTCGCGGGCCTGTTTTTCGCCGCCGCCGCGACCGCAGGCGGGGTGATCGACTGGCCGACGGCAGAGGCCGGGCCCGTTGCGGGCGTCTCGGGCCGGCTCAATGCCAGTGCCGGGGCCAATGGCGTCGCCTTCGCCCCGCCGCAGGGTGCCCCCCTCAGCTTCGCCGACATCTTCGCCCAGGTCTCGCCCGCCGTGGTGCAGATCGAGGTCGAGACGCGGCGTGAAGCTACGGCCGCCGACAGCCTGGTCCAGATTCCGGGGCTGCCCTTCGCCATTCCCAACCCCAATGCCCAACCGGATGAAGACGGTGGCGTGCGCGGTCGCGGGGCCGGCTCGGGCTTCTTCATCTCCGCCGATGGTTTCATCGTGACCAACAACCACGTGGTCGAGGATGCGACCGAGATCACGGTCAAGCTGGCCGACGGTCGCGAGATCGAGGCGACCGTCGTCGGCCGCGACGAGGCGACCGATCTGGCCGTCATCAAGGTGGATGGCTCCGACTATCCTTTCGTCACCTTCGAAGAGTCTGCCCAGCCGCGCGTGGGCGACTGGGTCGTCGCCGTCGGCAATCCGTTCGGCCTGGGAGGCACGGCCACGGCGGGTATCGTTTCGGCCCTGGGTCGCGGCAGCCTGGACCGCCGCACCCCCTATACCGACTACATCCAGATCGACGCGGCCATCAACACCGGCAATTCCGGCGGACCGACCTTCGATATCTACGGTCGTGTGATCGGCGTGAATTCGGCGATCATCTCGCCCGGCATGAACGGGGGCTCGGTCGGCATCGGCTTTGCCATCCCCGCCTCGGTCGCCAAGCCCACCACGGATCGCCTGATGCGCGGCGAGACGATCGCGCGCGGCTATCTGGGCGCGACGCTGCAGACATTGAGCCGGACGGAATGGCGCGCTCTGGGCCTGCCCGCTGATTTCAAGGGGGCCTATGTCGCTGATGTGACGCCCGGCGCGCCCGCGGCCGAAGCCGGCCTTCGCGTCGGTGACTATATGGTCAGCGTCAATGGCACCGTTGTCGACGGCAGCACCGAGGCGACGCGTGAAGTGGCGCGCGTCAGCCCCGGCGAGAATATCCGACTGGAGATCATCCGCGACGGCCGTCGCCAGACGCTGAATGTTCGCGCCGGCACTCGTCCGTCAGAGACCGAACTACTCGCCATGAACTCGGATTCAGGCGGCGCAACTGCGCCCGGTCAGCCGCCAGCGGCAGCTGGTCAGGTCGTCGAGGGCATGACCGTGGCCGCGCTCACGCCCACGCTGCGCCAGCGTTATCAGGTGCCTGATACGGTCAACGGCGTCGTCATCGCCGACGTCGCCAGAGGCTCGGCTGCGGCTCAGGAAGGCTTGCGTGCCGGCATTGTCATTACTCGCGCGGACAACAAGGTCGTGACCACTCCCGCCGAGCTTGCGGCCGCCGTCGAAGGCGTGCGTGCGTCGAACCGGCCGGGCATCTTCCTGCTCCTGCGCAGCCAACAGGGGCCGGGTCAGATCGTCCTGCCACTCTCGAACGACTGACGCACGAAGTCTGTCCAAGCCTTAACTCACGGGTTCGCCGCCGATGCGCTAACATCGGCGGCGAATCTGTTTTCGGAGGGGCTTCATCATGCGCATTCTGGTCGTCGAGGACGATGCCGAGGCCGCGACCGCCATGGTTCGGGGCCTGACCGAGGCGGGGCACGAGCCGACCCATGCCGTAGACGGGGCCTTCGGCCTGCTGGAGGCGCAGAAGGGCGGCTATGACGTCTATGTCGTCGACCGGATGATGCCGCGCCTGGACGGGATCGGCATGGTCGAGACCCTGCGCAAGGACGGCGACCAGACCCCGGTCCTGTTCCTGTCGGCCCTGGGCGAGGTCGACGACCGCGTCACGGGCCTGAAGGCCGGGGCCGACGACTATCTGGTCAAACCCTATGCCTTTTCCGAACTGATCGCGCGGGTCGAGGCCCTGTCGCGTCGCCGCGAAACGGGCAGCGTCGCCACCATGCTGAAGGTCGGCGACCTGGAGATGAACCTGATCAGCCGCGAGGTGCACCGCGCCGGCAAGGAGATCGACCTGCAGCCGCGCGAGTTCCAGCTGCTGGAGTTCCTGATGCGTCACGCCGGCCAGTCGGTGACCCGCACCATGCTGCTGGAGAAGGTCTGGGAATACCATTTCGACCCCCAGACCAACGTCATCGACGTCCACATCAGCCGCCTGCGCGCCAAGATCGACAAGGGCTTCGACCACGCCATGCTGCAGACAGTGCGTGGGGCGGGGTATCGGCTGGAGGCGTAAGCGCCGCAGCGTCTGATGAAACTTCCTTCCCTCCTTCGCCGCACGCCCTTCCGGCTGACGCTGCTGTTCCTCGCCCTGTTCGCGGCGGCGGCGGCTGCGATCCTGGCTTGGGTCTATGTCGCCTCGGCGTCCGAGGCGCGGGCCCGGACCCAGGACGAAGTGACGCGCGAGCTGACGGTGCTGACCGACATCTACCGGCTGCGCGGGCTGGATGCGCTGAACGCCGCCCTGGTGGACCGCACGATTACGGGCGGCTCGTATCTGTACATGCTGATGGACCCGCAAGGGGCGTTGATAACCGGCAGCCTGACCGAGACGCCCATCGACATCGTGCCGCGCGGCACGGGCGACGGCGGGGCGACACCGACGTGGGACACCTTCCGCTATACCGACACCGACGCCAGCGGGCGGGTGACGCGGCCGGAATCGCTGGGGGTTCAGGTGCGGCTGTCGGGCGGTGAAATCCTGTTCGTCGGCCAGTCGATGGGCGACACGGAGGCCTATCTGGCGCGCCTGACCCAGGCCCTGTGGGGCGCGATGGGGATCGTCCTGCTGCTGGGTCTGGCGGGTGGTCTGTTGATCAGCCGTAATCTGGAGCGGTCGATGCGGCGGCTCCAGACGGTAGTCACAGGCGTGCAGGAGGGCGATCTGAAGGTGCGGGCCGTCGTGCGTCCGAACGGCGACGAACTGGACGAGCTGGGCCAGGGGCTGAACACCATGCTGGACCGGCTGGAGGGGTCGATGGCCTCCATCCGGCATGCCGGCGACGCCATCGCCCACGACCTGCGCTCGCCCCTGACGCGCATGCGGGCCAAGCTGGAGGTCGCCCTTATGGATGCCGAGGCGGGCAAGATCGACGGCGTCGACGCGGTCCAGCTGGCCCTGGACGAAGCGGACAGCCTGCTGAAGACCTTCAACACCGTGCTGGCCATCGCCCGCCTGCAGGCAGCGGCGGGCCATACGCCGGACCCGAAACTGTTCGACGCCGCCGACCTGGCCGCCGACATGGCCGAGCTGTACGAACCGGCCAGCGAGGACAAGGGGCTGGAGTTTTCGGCCGAGATCGAGCGCGGCCTCATGATCGAGGCCAACCAGCCCTTCCTAGCCCAGGCCCTGGCCAACATCATCGACAATGCCATCAAATACACGCCGACCGGCGGCGCCGTGATGCTGAGGGCACGACGGCGCTCGTCCGGCGAGATCGAGTTTTCGGTCACCGACACCGGGCCGGGCGTGCCGGAGGCCGACCGCGACCGCGTCACCGAACGCTTCGTGCGCCTGGACAACAGCCGCACCGAGGCGGGGTCGGGCCTCGGCCTGTCATTGGTCGCCGCTGTCATGGAGGCGCACGGCGGGCGCATCCAGCTGGACGAAGGCCCTGGCGTCTATAACGGCTTTGGCCCCGGCCTGCGGGTGGCCCTGGTGGTTCCGGCGGCGGGCGGATGAGGCTGGCGGACAGCCTGCATGCGTGCGGACCGGTGGTCAGTGCCGAGGCCGCCGGGCGTGCGCATGAGCGGTTGTCGGAGGCTGCGAAGGAAGGCGGCTGGGCCGCGACGCTCGAGACCGCCTGGCCTGCTCTCGCTCCGGTCTTTGCGGCTGCTCCCTATCTGTTCGGTCTGTCCCGGAAATGGCCGGAGACCCTGCGGAGTTTGCTGGAGAGCGCGCCCGATCAGGCGCTCGACGCCCTTCTGGCCCGCACCGACGCCCTGACCGACGGGGCGGACGAGGTTCGTGCGCCCCTGCGGCGTCTCAAGGGCGAACTTCATCTGCTGACCGCCCTGTGCGACCTCGGCGGGGTCTGGGACCTGGATCAGGTGACGGGCGCACTCAGCCGGTTTGCCGATGCCTCGACGCAGGCGGCTCTGCGCGCGGTGGCGCAGGATCAGCGTGAGCGCGGCAAGCTGGTCTCGCCGCCCGACGATTCACGCGGACCCGTGCCCGGCCTGTTCGGCCTGGCCATGGGCAAGCATGGCGCGTTCGAGCTCAACTATTCCTCCGACATCGACATCAGCCTGTTCTGGGACCCCGACGCCCTGATCCCCGCCCTGGCCGAGGGGGTGGAGCCGCAGCGGTTCGTCGACCGCATGGCTGCGGCCCTGGCGACCCTGATGCAGGAGCGGACGGGGGACGGCTATGTGTTCCGCGTCGATCTGCGGCTGCGGCCCGATCCGTCCTCGACCCCGCCGGTCGTCGCCACACCGTTTGCCCTGTCATATTACGAGGGCGTCGGCCAGAACTGGGAGCGGGCCGCCTTCATCAAGTCGCGCGCCATGCTGGGCGACATCGGGGCAGGGCAGGCGTTTCTGAAGGCGCTGGTGCCCTTCATCTGGCGGCGCAGCCTCGACTATCCCGCCATCCTCGACATCCAGTCGATCAAGCGCCAGATCCACGTCCACAAGACCGGCGAGGGCCTGGAGGCCGCCGGGGCCAATCTGAAGCTGGGGCGTGGCGGCATCCGCGAGATCGAATTCTTCGCCCAGACCCAGCAACTGATCCTGGGCGGGCGCGACCCCGCCCTGCGCAGTCCGCGCACGGTAGATGCCCTGGCCCGCCTGCGTGACGCGCGCCATGTGAGCGCCGAGGTCTGCGCCGAATTGACCGCGGCCTATGTCCGCCTGCGCGGGCTGGAACACCGGGTCCAGATGCTGGACGACGAACAGACTCACAGCTTGCCGATCGACCCGGTACGCCGGTCCATGGTCGCGGCCCTGGCCGGAGAGGGCGATCTGGCCACCTTCGACGCCGACGTCGAGACCCTGCTGGTCCGGGTCAACACCCGCTATGGCGAGCTGTTCGAAGGCGAGGAGGAACTGTCGTCCTCCTATGGCTCGTTGGTCTTCACCGGGGTGGAGAACGATCCGGAGACCTTGGCCACTCTGGGCCGGATGGGGTTTGCCGAGCCCGCCAGCGTCGCCGACACGATCCGCAGCTGGCACCACGGCCGCATCCCCGCGACCCGCAGTGCCCGGGGACGCGAACTGTTCACCCGTCTGGCCCCGCGCCTGCTGACCCAGTTGGCGGACCTGTTTCAGGACGACCCGGGTGCCGTTGACCCCGCCTTTCGGCGGTTCGCCGTCTTCTTCTCGGGCCTGAACAGCGGCGTTCAGGTCCAGGCGCTGTTCCTGGCCCAGCCGAAGCTGTTCGATCTGGTGCTGGGACTGCTGGCCTTTGCGCCCCGGCTGGCGCGGACGCTGGGGCGTTACCCCGCAGCGCTCGACAGTATGCTGGATGCGCGGTTCCAGACGACGCTGGGCGTCAACACCGGCCTGTTCGACCAGATGGCCGAGGAGGCCCGCGCCGCAGACGATTTCGAGGCGGCCATGAACGCCGTGCGCCGCCTGCACCGCGACCAGATGTTCCGCATCGGCGTCCAGGTGCTGACCGGTCGCATCGATCCTGAGGAGGCGGGCCGCGCCCACGCCGCCCTGGCCGATGCCGTCATCACGGCCCTGGCCCCCGTTGCCATGACCGAGACGCAGCGTCAGGGCGGACGCCTGCCGGGTGGCGTCGTCGCCGTCGTCGCTTTGGGCAAGGCCGGTTCGCGCGAGATGACGGCCAGTTCCGACCTGGATCTGATGACCGTCTACGACGCCCCGGACGAGGCCGTGTCCGACGCCAAGGGATGGGCCGCGGGCGTCTTCCAATCCCGGTTCACCCAGCGACTGATCGCAGCCCTGTCGGCGCATACGGCAGAGGGCGGGCTGTACGAGGTCGACATGCGGCTGCGGCCCGGCGCAGCCAAGGGGCCGGTCTCGCTCAGGCTATCGGCCCTGATCGACTACTATGCGGAAGAGGCCGACACATGGGAGTTCATGGCCCTGACCCGCGCCCGTGTTGTCTGGGCCAGCGATGCTGAGTTCGGAGAGCGAGTGACCCAGGCCCTGGGCGACATCCTGCGACGGCCCCGTCCTGGCGTGGATGTCGCCGCCGACGCCCGCCGCATGCGCGATCTGATGAGCCGCGAGCGCCCGGGGCAGGGGGCGTGGGACCTGAAGCTGGCACCCGGCGGTCAGGTCGATGCGGAATTCGTAGCTCAGGTGAGGCAACTGGCGGCAGCGGCGAAGGGCGAGGCGCTGACCGTCTCGACACTGAAAGCCCTGTCCGGCGACCCGGCCCTGGCCGAGGCCTGGCGGTTGCAGCAGGGGTTGAGCCAGCTGCTGAGTGCCGCCTTCGACGAACGCCCGGACCCGTCGCAGGAACCCGCCGGCCTGCGTCGCCGTCTGGCGGACGCGGCGGGATGCCCGCATTTCGAGGCTCTGACCGAACGGTTGGCGCAAGTCCGGCAGCAGGCACGCGAGGCCTTCGATCGTGCGCTCCCACCCGTCGCGACGGAATGACGACACTGCCGCGTTTGATCTCCTGACAGGGCGACCCGACCGCTGCGGCGGTTTCAGGAGATGACCGGAATGACGAAGACAATCGTGATCGGTGGCATGGTCGCCGTGACCTTTGCCGCCTTGGCCGGAGGCGTCATGGCGCAGCAGGCCAATCGCCCCGCACGACCCCAGGCCGAGATGACCCGGGCGGCCTTTGTCGATGCTCGCATCGCACGCCTGACCGCGGCCGATGCCAACAATGACGGCACCGTCACGGCCGAGGAGCATCAGGCCGCGCGTCGGGCCAAGCGAGCTGAGCGTTCGGACAGCCGTTTTGATCGCATGGACGCCAACGGCGACGGGTCCATCAGCCGGGCGGAGTTTGATGCCCTCCGCGAAGCTCGCGCGGGCCGCGGCTCGCGTTCAGAGCGCGCCGGGATGCGTGGTCCGCGGGACGGTCGCAGTGGCGAGCGCGCTGCGCGGATGGCCGACCGTGGTCCGGTGGTGATCGCCGAAGCCCGCACCAAGGCCGAGCAGGCCTTTGCCCGTATGGATGCCGATGGCAACGGCGTCGTCACCGCCGCCGAACGCCAGGCGGTTAGGGGCGAGCGCCGGGCCCGCATGACCGAGCGTCGTGCCGCGCGGCAGGCCGCGCCTGCGCCGGCCGCCGCGCCGATGGCCGAGTAAGCCGTGGCCGGGGCGGCGATCCGCGCTGTGATGCAACTCGCCGCCCCGGCGCGTGTTTCGGCTCGACCCGGATCAGGATTCTGGTCCAGAACAGCGGTCTGGCGGGAGCGAACCGATGAGGCCGGATTGGCGCTGACCGCCGACCCCGATGAAGATCTGGTGCGCCGCGTGGGTCAGGGCGATCCGGCGGCCATTCAGGCGCTGGTGGCGCGCAAGCTGCCGCGCATGCTGGCGCTCGCCCACCGCATGCTGGGCGATGCCGCCGAGGCCGAAGACGTGGCGCAGGAGGCGATGCTCAGGGCCTGGAAACAGGCACCGCGCTGGACGCCGGGACAGGCCAGGTTCGACACCTGGCTGCACCGAGTCGGCTTGAACCTCTGCTACGACCGGCTACGCCGGCGGCGCGAGGTCGCGACGGATACTCTGCCGGAACGCGTCGACGAGGGCCCGGCCCCGGATCGTGGCCTGATGGCGGCGGCGACCGGGGCGCGGGTCGAGGCGGCCCTCGCTGGCTTGCCCGACCGCCAGCGCGAGGCCATCGTGCTGTGCCATTATCAGGAGCTGACCAATATCGAGGCCGCCGCCTTGATGACCATCAGCGTGGACGCGCTGGAAAGCCTGCTGTCGCGTGGGCGGCGGGCACTGAGACTGGCCCTGGCCGACATCCGGCCGGGAGCCGAAGGAGCATGACGACCATGACCCCGGCGCGATTCATCGCCCTGACCGAAGCCTATGGCGCAGACCGCCGACGCTGGCCCGAGGCCGAGCGTGCGACGGCAGAAGCGTTCGCAGCCCGGCATCCGGAGCTCGTCGGACAGGCCTTGGCCGACGCGGATGGCCTGGACGCCCTTCTGTTCGCCTCCCGCCCGCTACAGCCGTCGGCGGCATTGCGGGATCGCGTGATAGCGGCGGCCGCTGTGCGTCAGGGTCGCAAGACCTGGCGGAACCGGCTGGGCCTGGCCATGGGCGCGGGTTGGGCGGCCGCAGCCTGCGCCGGCGTGGTGGCTGGCGTAGTTCTGACCGATCAGTTTACGGCCAATGCCCAGGCCGATGCCGTGCTGTATCAATCCATGCTGGTCGGCGTGGACGACACGGAGGTCTTGGGATGACGTCGCGCGGGCTGAAGATTGCCCTGGGCGTGTCTGTGGCGCTGAACCTGTTCGCGCTCGGCGCGGGCGCGACGCTGTATGTTTCGCAGGCGCGGATCGCCCAGCAAGTCGAGGCCCAGACGCGGGCTCCGCGCGAAGGCTCGCCCCAACGTCTGTTTGACCGCCTTTCGCCAGAAGAGCGCCCGCGTGTCCGTGCCGCCATGCGCGCATCGGCCTTGGCGGCGCGTCCCGACTTCGAGATGGCCCGCGATCGTCGTCGGGAGGCCATCGCCATGGCCGCCACAAAGGATTTCGATCCGGAGCGGCTCACGGCCCTGCTGGCCGAGTCGCGGGCTGCGGATCAGCGCGGTCGTGCACGCATGGAACGCGACACGGTCGCCCTGCTGGCCACGGTCGAAGGGCAGGACCGCGTGGTGCTGGCCGAGATCCTGAAAAAGCGACGGGACCGGACCCGACCTGGCGCTCCCGCCGGGGACCGTCCGGTCGCGGCTCCAACCAGCTAAGGTTTCAAGCGGCGCGGGCTTGGGCTGGTGAGGCTGCCTGTGCGGATGTGCCTGCCGCCACAGGCCGTTTGATCGGAACATCGAAGCTGACGGTCGTGCCGCGCCCCGGCTCGCTCTGCATGACCAGCTTGCCGCCGTGCAGTTCGATCAGTGACTTGGTCAGGGCCAGGCCCAGGCCGGTGCCTTGCGTGGTCTTGGAATGCTGGCCTTCGACCTGTTCGAAGGGCTGGGCCAGTCGGCTCAAGTCCTTGGCGGCGATGCCTATGCCCGTGTCGGTGACCGCCACGCGCAAACGCTCGTCGTCCAGTTGCGACACCGCCACGACGATGTCGCCACCTTCGGGCGTGAACTTCACGGCGTTGGAGATCAGGTTCAGCATGACCTGCTTCAGCGCCCGCTGATCCGCCTCGATGGTCGGCAGGTCGAGCGCGTCGATGATCAGCTTCAGGCCAGCCTCCTCGATCTTGCCGCGCATCAGCAGGGCCGCATCGGTCGCAACCTCCTTCAGCGACACCCGCTCATAGTGCAGGGTGACCTTGCCGGCCTCGATCTTGGCCATGTCCAGAACGTCGTTGATCAGGCTCAGCAGGTGCTGGCCTGACTTCAGGATGTCGGCGGCATAACCCTTGTATTTGGCATGCCCCAGAGGCCCGAACATCTCGTTGGCCATGATCTCGGAGAAGCCGTTGATGGCGTTCAGCGGCGTACGCAGCTCGTGGCTCATATTGGCCAGGAACTCGGACTTGGCCTGGTTGGCAGCCTCGGCGCGGGTCATGGCGACTTCGTACTTGCGGGCCAACAAGCGCAGCTTGTCCTCGCGGTCTTCGAGCTCGGTGATGGTGGTGTGCAAGGCGTCCGTCGCCCGCTGACGCTCGGCCTCCTTTAGCTTGATGGCGGTGATGTCAGCCGCGGTCACGACTGAGCCACCGTCCGATGTCTGGCGCTCGATCAGTTGCAGCCAGCGCCCGTCGTTCAGCTCAATCTCTCGCGCACCCTCGCGGCCGCCGGTGGCGGGCTGGTCCGACTTGATGGCCAGGGCGGCGATCTGGTTCAGATCCTGTTTGAACGCACCGCGTCGCAGCACGCCTTCGCCATAGGCGAAGGCATCCTGAAACGCCTGGTTCCATAGGATCAGCCGGCCGCCCTTGTCGAACAGGACGAAAGCATCGGACACGCTTTCGATACCGTCGCGCAGGCGCATCTCCGCCGCCTGGGCCTGAGCCTTCGAACGCCGGGCCTCGGTCGTGTCCAGGGCGATACCCAGCACGCTGGTGAAGCCCGTCTCCCCGCGTTCGCCGCGCGCCTGGCCTCGGGCGTCGATCCAGCGCGCCTTGCCCTTGGCGTCGGGCACGGGAAAGCTGACCTCGAAGGTCCCGAACATCTGGGCCTGTTGCAGGGCGTGCAACACAGCGTCGTGATACGTGTGATGAATCTGGGCCAGCACCGTCTTGACGGGCAGGGAGCCGCCCTCTTCGAGCCCCATCAAACCGGCCATGAAGTCCGAGATGGTGATGATCTCTGCTTCGGTATCCCATTCCCAGACGCCGCAACGCGCCGCCTCGACCGCACCGCGGAACCGCTGTTCCGACGCCGCCCAGGCCTTGCTGATGCCCTGCTGCTTGCGCTCGACCAGAAGGACCAGGCCGATGACGGCCAGCCCCAATCCGGCGGGGATGATGAAGATCCAGCCCTCGTTCAGCCACCCCAGCGATCCGGTGGCCGTGCGGGTCGTGGCCACCGCGATCAGGTCGGTATCTGCAATCGGAAGCGCCATGCGGCGCACGCTTCTGGCATTGATTTCAAGCTGATCGGCCTGGCCGTCCGCGCGTATCGGTCGGACGGCCAGACCCAGACTGTTCAGATCCTGCGCCGACGTCTTCACGATCGTCGTCGGCCCGGACAGCAGCCACAGTTGCGCCCCGTCGCGCGGCTGCAAAGACGGCAGGGGAACGCGGCCGACCAGCCGGCGGCCATCCGCCATTTCACGGGATATCAGCAGGTGCTTGCGGTCGCTGGCCAAGGCGGGGCTGATGTCCGATACGGCGAAGGCCTCGGCACGATCTCCTGTGGTGGCCCCGACGCGACCGGACAGCGCGACGATCGCGAAGCTGGCGTCGGGAGCCGCCACGCGGGCCTGGGCGACGATCTGGGCGTCTGACAGGCCGGAGCGGATCGCGGCCCGGCTGGCGGCCTGGACCGGCGCGATCAGGCGCTCGACCTCCAGCGCCAGGATTCGCGCCTCGCGGTCCACCGCCTCCAGACGCAGATTGTCAGTCTCCACGCCGGGCTGGGCGACTTCACGCGTGAACAGCAGCATACCCAAGGCGATGACCAGCACGAGAGCCAGTATCCCGACCCGCAACCAGGCGGGCGCACCGTCACGACGGTCGGTCGCCCGACGCCCCTCGGCGGTTATGCGGCGCTCTGTGCTCCGCAAGCGTTGATCCCCCAGCCCAAATCACCAGAGCCGGAATCTAGGCTGCGTCGCGGATTCGTGTCGAGGACTGGTTTACAGATCCTCAACGCTTTCAGGCGGCGTGTGACTCAGAAGACTCGCGCCGCGCCGGCTTGACCTTCGGGCGGGCCAGCACGTCGGTAATCGACTGCAGCAGGCTGCGCGCCTGACGGGCGAGTTGCACCATTTCGGGAGGCGCATCGTCAGGGTCATGATCGACGGCTTCGACCAGTTGCGAGGCGATGACCATCAACTTGGGGGCCGCCGCGATCAGTCGTGCCTGGAACTCGATATGGTCCGGGTCACGGTCATATTCCGCGCCGGGCACGCGCCAGCCGCCCCAATCCATGCGGTCGGTGACCACTACTGGGTAGGTGCCGGGAAAGGGATGATGGGCACAGTCTTCAAGTTGCTGCCACTTGTTGCGGACCCGCATTAGCCGCCAAAGACCCATGTCGGCCGACGACGCATCCTCCGTCGGCACAAAAAGCTCATTGGCCTGGAACTCGCGTCCCAGCCCGACCTCATAGGTGACGCGGATTGGCTCGGAGAAACCCTTGGCCCAGACCGGCTTGACCTTTTCGATCTCGGCCCAGGCTCCGACGCACTTCACCCAGACGGTCTGGCCCTTTTGAAACTGTGCGAGCGCCATGATCTCACCCCTGTTGAACACGCAGGGTGGCGTTCAGCCGTGAACACACGGTTCCGCAAAAAGGTTAAGACGACAATCTTCAGCGCGAAATCGACTCCAGCGCCTCGCCCGCATACCGCTCCTTGACCCGGGTCGACAGGTCGCCCAGCGACACCACCCCGACCAGGCGTCCGTTCCTGTCCAGCACCGGCAGGCGGCGGATCTGACGGCTGGCCATGGCGTCCAGCACGGTCTTCAGATCGTCGTCCGCCCGCGCCGTCATTGGGTCGCGCGATAGGCATTCGAGGACTGTAGAGGCCGTCTCCGCTCCAGAGGCCAGGCCGCGCACCACGATGTCGCGGTCGGTGATGGTGCCGATCAACTGATCGCCGTCGGCCACGGGCATGAAGCCGAAATTGCCGTCCTTCATTCGCCGGGCAACCTCCTGCAGGGTGTCGCTCGGACGGGCGACCTGGACGTCCTTGCTCATCACGTCACGGACTTTCATCGGGGCTCTCCTCGGATTGCGATGGCTGGAAAACCCGCGCCCTGGATCAGGGTTCCGCGCGAGTATCTACACGGGCCACGACCGACAGGCCGGGCCTCAGCCGATCCAGGCCGTCCTGCCCGGGGTCCAGGGCGATGCGGACGGGCACGCGCTGGGCCACCTTGGTGAAGTTGCCGGTGGCATTGTCGGGACGGATGACGCTGAACTCTGATCCCGTTGCCGGGGCGATCTGTTCCACGCGTCCGGTCAAGGTGCGGCCACCCAGGGCGTCGACCGACAGTTCCACGGGCTGACCCACGCGGATGTCGCGCAGTTGGTTCTCCTTGTAGTTGGCGACTACCCAGACGCGGTCCGGCACCAGTGCCATCAACTGGGTGCCGACGGCCACCTGCTGGCCCTGACGCACACTGATTTCGCCCAGCCGACCGGCACGTGGAGCGACAATGCGGGTGTTGGCCAGATCGATTTCGGCCAAGTGCACTTGCGCCTGGGCGTTCTCCACGGCCGCTTCCAGAGATCCGCGACTGACCACGGCGGAGGTTACGCCGGTTTCGGCGATACCCTCCTGCGCACGGGCGGCCGCCAGTTGCGCCTGCGCGGCCTGAAGCGCTGTTCGGGTCACATCGACCTGAGCCTGGGCAACCCAGCCACCGGCAAACAGCGTGCGCGCCCGCTCGTGATCCGCCTGGGCCTTGGCCACACTGGCCTGTGCTCCGGCAATGGAAGCGCGGGTCTGGGCGACGGAGCCGCGAGCGGACGTCTGGGTCTGGGCCGAGTTGGCGAGCGAGGCCTGCGCCGAATGCAGCGCGGCCTGAGCTTGTTCCAGCTTCTGGCGATAGATGCGGTCGTCGATGGTGGCCAGCACCTGGCCCTCGCTCACCGTCTGGAAGTCCTGCACCTTTACCTCGGTGACATAGCCTGTGACCTGCGGGGCGATCACCGTCACCTGACCGCGGACATAGGCATTGTCGGTATGCTGTACGCCCGAGGTGAAGGGCGGCAAGTGCCAGGCCCAGAGCACCAGCAGAACTCCGACGATCGCGGCCAGTCCCAAAAGTACGGAAACCAGGATGCGTTTGCCCGGCGGCGTACTGGGGGATGCGGCGTGGCCTGCTGCGCCAGGTGAGGCCGGCGGGCTCTGGGCGGGCGCGGTGCCGACCGGAGTGGGTGATGCTGGCGAGGGGGCTGAAGACGTTGTGTCGGTCATGGGAAAGGTTCGTTCAATCGATGGCAGTTGCGGCGGCGGACGCCTGAGCGGCATCCACCTTTCGGGCGGCACGGCGTGCGGCAAAGCGCGGCCTGAAATGGTTGAAGGTGACCCACAGGCACCCGATGCCGGCGAACAGGGCGATCATCAGGAAGACATCGTTGTAGGCCAGGACGTGGGCCTGCTGACTGATCTGCTGCTGCAGCAGTTGTTGGCCTTGAAGGGCTCGCAGGGCTGGATCCCCGATGACGCGGGCATAGGCACCAGACAGCTGTTGAAGGCGCAGCACCACGTCCGGGTCACCCAGCGTGATGCTCTCTGACAGCTGGTTGGAGTGAAACTTTTCCCGCCAGGTCTCGACTGTGCCGATCAGGGCCGACCCCATGAGGCCGCCGACGTTCTGACCTATGCCGAAGATGACGATGAAGCTGACGAGATTCTGAGCCCCCTTCTGCAAGACCTGCACGATCCCGCTCATCAGGGCCGGCCCGATGAAGAAGGCGGCGGCGAACGCGATCAGCGACTGGCTGAAGAACAACTGGGCCGGTCGGGTGAGGACGGTAGAGTGCGCGTCGATGAAGGCCCCTATGGCGATCAGGCCCAAGGCGATGGCCATCGGCTTGTAAAGCTTGGTCGGGTTCATGGTCAGGGCGCTGGTCAACGATCCTGCCGCGGTAGCGATCAGGATCAATACGAACAGGCCGCGCATCTGATCCGGCCCCAGGCCCATCTGGGTGAGCAGGCCCACGGCACCGGACGTCTGTTCCGACAACACGATGCGGATGCCAACAATGATCAGAGCCAGCCTGATGATGTCCGGCCCGGCCATCCATTTCAGGTTGATCAGCGGCGTCCTGCGATTGTACTCGATGATAAGGGCCGCGCTCAGCAGCATGATCGATCCGATCAGGGCCCAGCCGATCCAGGACGCCTCTGTCCACCAGACGATCCGCCCCAGGCCCAGCACGGCACAGAGCAATGCCATGCCGGGTGCAAACAGCGCAAAGGTGACGAAGTCCAGCTTTTCGAACACGCGCAAGCGCTGAGACGGCGGCATCTTCAATGCAAAGACGGCCGCCAGCGAGAGAAGCGAAAGCCCCAGTTCGAAGACGTGGAAGCCCTTCCATTCCGATATCTGGATCAGATCGTTCGAGAAAATGCGCACTAAAGGAATGGCAAGGCTGAATGCCCCGATCCCCAGCACCAGTCCCTTGAGCCTGTGCGGAGCAGGAAAGGCCTGGATGATGTAGAGGATGCCGAGAGACGACAGGGCGGCCGATGCCATGCCCGCAAAGGCCCGCACGACCATCGTCGACTGATAGTCGTCGAAGAACAGGTTCCCCAACCCAATCAATACATAGGCGGTCAGGAAAATCTGGGCGAACAGCCGCAGCCCATACTGCATGCGGAACTTGATCAGCAGCAGGTTCATGCAGGCGTTGGTCATCACAAAGACAACCGGCAGCCAGGCGGCCTCAGCCACCGACACGCCGAGCGCGCCTGCCAGCTGCTGGGTATTGGCGGTGATCATGGCCGACCCAATGCTGCCCGTGGCTGTAACCAGCAGGCCGACCGACGCATAGGCCAGTCGGTATGGCAGGGTATGATCGGGCGTGGCAGGCGAACCGGGCAGCATGGGCCGCTCATGCGGCTTCAGCGTCTCGAGATACTCGGCCCACGGCAGATTGAAGTTGCGACGGCTCATGACCGGCACCTCACGGCATCCAGTACAAGCTCCAGCGTACGGGCGGCGATGATGTTCCTTTCGGCCAGGGTGGCATTGTGCAGACCGGCACCCAGCATGGCCGCCAGCACACGGATGTCGGTGCCGCGCAGGTCCGCGCGAACTGTGCCTGCAGCCTGCGAAACTTTCAGGGCAGGCAGGGCGGCCGCGACCATGGCCTGTCGGAGCGGCGTCAGGATGTCGGGCGTGGGCGAGGCTCGCACCACGCCGCCCAGAGCCGTGTTGCGCACCAGCCGCTCGGACAGTGCGGTAATGAAATTGGCAAAGGCCTCCGGCTCGGCGGGCTCGGCAAACTGGGCTGCCAGTTCGGCCACGTCGTCCAGCAGAACGGCCAGCGCAATTTCCGTGCGCCCCGGAAAGTTTCGATAGAGCGTGGCCCGACCGACACCGGCCCGCTCTGCTATCCGATCCAGAGGAGCATCGATGCCTTCTTCGGCGAACACAGTCCGGGCCGCAGACAGCAGCAATGAGCGGCGGTCTGCGGCATCTTTTCTGAGGGGGCGGGCCATGACCGGTCTTAAGTGGACACCGGTGTCCACTTCGTCAAGGGCAGGCAGGCGACGCCTGATTGTCGGACGTGTTCAGGGGCGGATCTGAACCGGCAGCCTCTCGGCCGCCCGCACCATCTGAACAAAGGCCGCCCGCTCTCCATACGGGTCGTCGCCGCGCGCACCCTGTGCCTGATTGAGAACGGCATCCCAGCCATAGCCGGCGTCCATCCAGGGATCGTCGCGCAGCTTCTGGCCGAAGGCGGCGACGGCCAAGGCCCAGCGGGTGCTCTCCGGTGCCGAGCCCGCAGCATTGCCGCTATTGGAAAGCACACGCTGGATCAGGCGCGAGGTGTCCCCACCCGGCGGCTTGAACCGCACCTGGACAAAGCCGACCTCGCCGTCCGGATCACCGCCGCCGACGCCGATCGAACGGTTGGCGGGGTAGCGGCGCTCCGGAATCTGGCTGGGGCCGCCGACGGGCGTGATCTCGTACAGGGCGGTGACCGAGGCCCCCGACCCGACCTCGCCCGCATCGATGCGGTCGTTGTTGAAGTCTTCCTCGTTCAGCAGCCGGGTCTCATAGCCGATCAGCCGGTACTCACTGACACGGGCGGGGTTGAACTCCACCTGGATCTTGACGTCGTCGGCGATCGGAAAGGCCCCCTTGTCGAAGGCCGGACCAAACAGGCGGCGCGCCTCGTTAAGGTCGTCGACATAGGCGGCTGTGCCGTTGCCGGCCTGGCTGATGGCCTGCATCCGCTCATCCTGATAGTTGCCGCGCCCGAAGCCATAGACCGACAGATAGATGCCGGTCTCCCGCTTGGCGGCGACATAATCCTCCAGACGCTGGTTGTCGGTCAGGCCCACGTTGAAGTCGCCGTCCGTGAACATCAGGATGCGGTTGACCTTGTTAGGTCCAAACGCAGCCTCGGCCTGCTGGTAGGCGTTGACCATGCCCTGAGCGCCCGCAGTCGAGCCGCCCGCGTTCAGCGCCGCGACGGCACAGCGGAGCTTCAGCTTCTGATCGCCCGGCGTGGGCCCGACGGCGGTGCCGACGTCGGAGGCATAAAAGGTGATGGCCACACGATCCTGCGGCCTCAGCCGGTCGATGATCAAGTTCATCGACTTCTGCGCCAGGGCCAGCTTGTCCGGCGACTGCATGGAGCCGGAGACATCGACCATGAAGGTCACGTTCAGCGGGCGGCGTTCCGCCTCGGGCAGTTCATAGCCCTGCAGGCCGATGTGCACGATCTGGCGACCGGGCGACCAAGGCGAGGGCACGACCGCCGTGGTGATGGCGAAAGGCTCGGCCGCAGAGCGCGGCCGGGCGTAGCCATAGTCGAAATAGTTGACCAACTCCTCGATACGCACTGCATCGACCGGCGGGCGACGCCCCTCATCGATGAAGCGACGCACATTGGCATAGGCGGCGGTGTCGACGTCGATGGAGAAGGTCGAGACCGGCTCGTCCGCCACGCGCTTCACCGGATTGGGCGTGGCGTCGGGATAGCGCTCTGTGTCGGCGGGACGGGGCGGGAAGCCGGGCGGCAGTGGGCGAGGCGCCGGCGAGGCTACAGAGGCGGCTGCACCGGCCACGGCTTCGGATCGCCGGATACGACTGCCGGTGACGACGACATCTTCCACCGCGCCGGGCGCGTGGGCCGACATGACGACGGGGGGTGGGGGTGGAGCGGGCATGGGGGGCGCGGGCGGTGGCGGGGCCATCCGCGACTGCATGCGGCGCTCAGCTTCACGCTCCTCGGGCAGGACGAAACCGTAGGGTCGACAGGCGGCCGCCGAGACTGTGCCGTCGACGGGTTTGTCCGGATCGAACGTCGCGCGGCTCTGCACCGTCACAGGCAGGGGTGCCAAGGGCGCGGTCAGGCTGAACGCCATGATGGCGGTGACGGCGGCGGTCAGGGGGCGATACGTCATGGCGGGACCTTCCGGGTTCGATGAGCAGGGTCGCTTCGCCGCCCCATCCTGTAAACCGGCAGACGGAATGGCTGAGCTTTGTCCTGGGTCAGGGTGGCGCATTCGGCCCGCAAGCCCCACTATCGGAACCTGACGAACGGGGGACTGAGATGGCCGAGGCGAGCACGGGCGTTCAACTGGTGCAGGTCGCCGCCCTGCTGGGTGCCGGCGTGGTCGCCGTGCCCCTGTTCCGCAAACTGGGTCTGGGCTCGGTCCTGGGCTATCTGGCGGCGGGCCTGGCCATCGGTCCGTTCGGGTTCAAGCTGTTTGCCGAACCGGAGACGGTGCTGCACGTCGCCGAATTCGGTGTCGTCATCTTCCTGTTCATCATCGGGCTGGAGATGCGGCCCGGAAAGCTGTGGAACCTGCGGCGGGAAATCTTCGGCCTGGGCGTGGCTCAAGTGGGGCTCAGCGGCCTTCTGCTGACGCTGGCGGCCATGGCCTTTGGCGTGCCCGCGCCTGTGGCCTTCATCGCCGCCATGGGCTTCGTCCTGTCATCCACCGCCGTGATCATGCAGGGGCTGGACGAGCGCAACGAGCTGAACACCCCGGCGGGCCAGCGGGCGGTTTCGATTCTGCTGCTGGAAGATTTGGCCATCGTGCCGTTGCTGGCCATCGTCGCCGTTCTGGCCAGCACCATGGGTACGGCAGTAGATGGTCCGCCGCTGTGGCAGACCATCGCCCTGGGTCTCGGGGCCGTCGTCGCCGTCGTCGTGGCCGGGCGCTATCTGCTGAACCCGGTCTTCCGTTTCCTGGCCCGGCACGGCGGGCGCGAGATCATGAGCGCGGCCGCCCTGCTGGTCGTCGTCGGGGCCGCCCTGATCATGACCTTGGGCGGTCTGTCCATGGCCATGGGGGCCTTCCTCGCCGGAGTCTTGTTGTCCGATTCCAGCTTCCGCCATCAGCTGGAGGCCGACGTCGAGCCGTTCCGGGGTCTGTTGCTGGGCATCTTCTTCGTCAGCGTAGGCATGTCGCTGAACCTGGCCGTGGTGCTGGCCGACTGGCCGATCATCGTCGGCGGACTGGCCCTGTTCATGGTGGTCAAGGCCGCGGCCATCTACGGTGTGGCGCGTTTGCTGAAGGCGTCCAACCGCGAGGCCGTCGAACGCGCCGCCATGTTCGCGCAGGGGGGTGAGTTCGCCTTCGTCCTCTATGCCGCCGCCCTGGCCGCCGGGGTGCTGGACGCCCGCTCCAGTGCCATCGCCACCGCTCTGGTCATCCTGTCCATGGCCCTGACGCCGCTGACGACCCTGATCGTGCGCCGCCTGATGCCGCCCGCGCCGGAATTATCGCCCGACGAGGCCGAGGGTGTCGATCACGCCCGCGGCCTGCGCGAGCGCGTCTTGATCATCGGCTTCGGCCGCTTTGCCCAAGTCGTGTCGCAGCCGCTGCTTGCGCGCGACGTCGACGTCTCGATCATCGACTCCGACGTGGAGATGATCCAGGCCGCCGGCAACTTCGGCTTCAAGGTCTATTACGGCGACGGTGCGCGGCTCGATGTGCTGAGGGCTTCGGGCGCGGGTCAGGCTGAAACCATCCTGGTCTGCGTCGACAAGCCGGAGGTGGCCGACCGCATCGTCGAGCTGGTCAAGGCCGAGTTTCCGCTGACGAAGCTGTTCGTGCGCGCCTTCGACCGGGGGCATTCCATCCGTCTGGTCCAGGCGGGGGTGGAGTATCAGTTGCGCGAAACCTTCGAGAGCGCGCTCGTCTTCGGCCATCAGGTCCTGATCGACCTGGGCTTCAGTCAGGACGAAGCCAGCGAGACCATCGAGGACGTGCGTCGCCGCGACGAGGAACGGTTCACCCTGCAGTTGGCCGGCGGCATCACCGCCGGACGTGGCCTGATGCGTGGCAATGCCGTGACACCCCAGCCCGCCCCGTACATCAAGCCCCGCCGCGAAGGCCGCGCCCTCAACGAGGAGGCCGCCGAAGCCCTGGAGGAAGAGGACGAGCGGGAACGGGCAGGCGTCTAGCCTTGGCCACGGGTTCGCCAGCGGGCGTGATCTGGTGTAGAGGCCGCCTCCCATGAACCGCCGCCTCTCGATCGCCCCGATGATGGACTGGACCGACCGGCACTGCCGGGCGTTCCATCGCACTCTCACGACCCGGGCCCTGCTCTATACCGAGATGGTCACCGCCCCCGCCGTGCTGCACGGCGATCAGGAACGGCTGCTGGGCTTCGACGCGGTCGAGCATCCGGTGGCCCTGCAACTGGGCGGGTCGGACCCGGATCAGCTGGCCCAGGCCGCGCGGATCGGTGAACAGTACGGCTATGACGAGATCAATCTGAACGTCGGCTGCCCGTCCGACCGGGTCCAGTCGGGCCGGTTCGGGGCGTGTCTGATGCGCGAGCCGGAGCTGGTCGCCGATTGCATGGCCGCCATCAAGGGGGCGGTCGCGATCCCTGCCACCGTCAAATGCCGCATCGGCGTGGACGATCAGGATCCGGAGCAATCGCTGTTCGCCACGGTCGACGCCTGCGCCGCCGTCGGCATCGATACCTTCATCGTCCATGCCCGCAAGGCCTGGCTGAAGGGGCTGTCGCCCAAGGAAAACCGCGACGTGCCACCTCTGGATTACGCACTGGTCCGGCGACTGAAGCGCGAGTGGCCGCATCTGTCGATCAGCATCAATGGCGGCATAACCTCGCTGGACGAGGCGGAGGCGCATCTGGACGATACCGACGGGGTGGCTCTGGACGGCGTCATGCTGGGCCGCGCCGCCTATCACGAGCCGGGCCTGCTGGGTCAGGCCGACCGCCGTCTGTACGGAGCCGACGCGCCCGACGTGAACGCCTTCACCGCCATCGAACGCTACAAGCCCTATCTGGCCGCGCGGCTGGAGGAGGGTGTGTCGCTGTCGTCGATGACGCGGCACATGCTCGGCCTGATGCACGGCCGCCCCGGCGCACGCGCCTTCCGCCGTATCCTGACGGTCGAGGCCTTGGGTCCGCACGCCGGGCTGGAGGTTCTGGACCGCGCGACGGATGCCGTGCGCGAGGCCGAGGAGCGGCGGCAGGCGGCCTGACACTGGCCGACTGTTAATGATGCGCGAGCGACACGCCGTGCGCGTCATCTATGGCTACGCTTTCGGCGATTGTGGCGACGATGCGGCGTTCGCGTTAACGTCCGAGTCTGGAGCCCTAGCCATGTCAGACACACCGCCTGCCAACCCCAAAGCGGCCTTGAGGATCGTCCCCGGCGAGGCTGAAATCTACGATCTGATGCGCCAGCCCGAAACCACGTCCGAACGCGTCAAACGGCTCCAGCAGGAGGCCCGTAGCCTGGCCGTCGAACAGGTCGAGGCGCTGGAGGCCTTGCTCATGCAGGCGTCGCAACTGGCCCGCGAGATCGCAGAGGGCGGCGATGCCTATCCGGTCGGTGCGCGCGAGCTGGCCGGTCGCATGGCCTCTGACCTGCCCACCAAGGTCGAGACACTGAAGGCCATCGTCAGCCGGGTCTAGACGCCTGCGCGTGCCGGACGATCGCGGATCCGCTTCGCCAGCCAAAACACCACGATCGCCAGGATCACCAGCACCAGCGGGATGATGACGGGGGCCAGGAAGGCCACGATCACCGTCAGCACCGCCAGCATGTCCTCGATGAAGGACACGAAGGGATTGCCCAGCCCGCCGGTTGTGGCCGTCGATCCGACCCGTACCCCCGTCTGGGCCGCATTGAAGGCCAGGGCCGTCGGTGCCCCCACGATGATGCCCGCGACCGCCGCCGTGGCGGGATCGACACCCCAGAAGACGCTTCCTGCCGCCACGGTGCCCGCAATGGGTCGCGTGACATAGCCGATGGCGTTCAGCGCATGGTCCACCGCCGGAACCTTGTCGCCCGCGAACTCCGCTACCGCAGCTATCGCCAAGGCCGAGATCGTCGGCCAGGAGCCCAGCCAGCCCATCTGGTCATTCAGACGGATACCGAACATCTCGAACTTGGCCGCCAGGGCCAGCATCAGCAGCGGCAGAAAGGTCCGCAGACCCGTCGCGGATGCCAGCCCCAGCCCCAGCAGGGCGGGCAGCACCCAGGTCTGAAGCGGACCGACAGCCGCGCCCACTTCGGTCAGATCCACTCCCGGCATGACCCGTCCTCCTCACGCATCTGTGTGGTTGAACGCATGATGGCCGGGAACGGCGCGTCGCTCCACGGTCTTTTCAAGGGACCCCCGAACGGATGCGCCAACAGGAGAGCCCCAACCATGACCGATCGTTTCGAACCCCGCGCCGAAAACATTGCCGACCAGGAACGTGCCATCCAGTCCGGCATCGACTCAAAGGCCGGTAGCGGGTCCGACGATAAGAACGACGGGGCCATGCAGGCCGGAGCGCGGCCTTATCCAGAACCGCCCTTTCCGAAGCAGCACCAGACCAAGCCGGGTGACGAAGCCGCGCTCGATCCCCCGCCGATGTACGATGCACCGTTCTGGAAAGGATCGGGCAAACTCGATGGCATGGCGGCGATCGTGACCGGTGGCGACTCCGGCATCGGCCGTGCGGTCGCCGTCCTGTTTGCGCGCGAAGGCTGCGACGTCGCCATCTGCCATCTGGACGAGGACAACGACGCCGAGGACACCCGCGTTGCCGTGGAGGCCGAAGGCCGCCGGGCCATCGTCCTGCAGGGCGATGTCTCTGACCCGGCCTTTTCCGAAGCCGCAGTCAAGGCCACGCTGGATGCATTCGGTAGGCTGGATGTCGTGGTGCCCAATGCCGCGTTTCAGCAGCATGTCGAGGCGCTGGAGGACCTGACCTTCGAGCATTTTGACCGGACGCTTAAGACCAACCTCTATGGCTACTTCAACCTGGTGAAGGCGGCGGTGCCGCATATGAAGGCGGGCGGGTCGATCGTCATGACCGGCTCGGTCACCGGCATCCTGGGCAACAAGAACCTGCTGGACTATTCGATGACGAAGGGCGGTATTCATGCCTTCGCCCGGTCACTGGGCACCCATCTGGCCCCGAGCGGCATCCGCGTGAATGTGGTCGCACCCGGCCCGGTCTGGACCCCGCTCAACCCCGCCGATCAGCAGGCCGACAAAGTCGCTCAATTCGGAGGCGACACGGTGATGAAGCGGCCGGCCCAGCCTGAGGAGATGGCCCCGGCCTATGTCTTCCTTGCCTCACCCCAGATGTCGAGTTATATCACCGGCGAGGTCCTGCCGTTGATCGGAGGATACGGCGGGGGGTGATGAGGCCCAGCGCGAGAGTTTAATCAAGCCAGGATATCCAGCAGGGTGCCGGTCATTTGACTGGCCGACCGCAGCACGGCGGCATTGGCTTTCAGGGCGACCTCTGCCTGGATGCGTTCGATGCTTTCGGCGGCCAGATTGTCCAGCGGGGCGATGGCCGTGCGCCGCGCGCTGGCGTCGAAGCTGGCGGTGGCGGCGGCGATGCCCGAGGCGGCGATGGAGAAGGCCTGCATGTTGCGGCTCCGGTGCGCGAAGGCACCTCTATGCCTGCATCGCCCTTAGCGGATCGCTGATAAGGATAGTGAACGGCCCGCTTGACCGCGAAACCTTCCGGTGGGCACCCTCCAGGGCATGAGCACCCAGCCCCCCGTCGGCGAACGCTTCGCCTCGTTCGCGCAGTTCTATCCCTACTATATCCACGAGCATTCCAACCGAACGTGCCGGCGGATCCATGTCGTCGGGTCGGCGCTGGTGATCGGGGTGGCGATACTGGCGCTGGTGACGATGAACGCCTGGTGGCTGCTGGCCATGCCGGTGATCGGCTATGGCTTTGCCTGGGTGGGGCATTTCTTCTTCGAGAAGAACCGGCCGGCGACATTCAAATACCCGCTGTGGAGCCTGATGGGCGACTGGCGGATGTTCTTCGAGACCGTCAGCGGCCGCCGGAAATTCTAGTCGGCGACGCCGACCGAAGCCGTCTCCGACGCCGAAGCCATCTGGGTTGATTGGCTGGGGGTCGAATCCCACGAGGGCGGGCAGCCGTCGAAGCGGCCTGCGTCGGCGATGGTCAGGGTGCGCATGTTCAGGCGCTGGGCCTGGCGCATCGAGCCCCGGCCATGGCCGGTGTAGAGATCGATCTTCTGACCCTTGATGCCGCCGCCGATGTCCGACGCATACCAGTAGCCGTCGTGGATAGTGCCATCCGCCAGGCGCATGCCCACGGTCTCGCGGATGAACAGGCGGGTACGGCGGGGAATGTAGCGGGGGTCCACGGCCACGGTGCGCATGGCGATCGGGCGGCAACCCAGGGAATCGTTGCCCGTCGCTCCGCCACCACCGGCGTGATACAGGCGCGCCGAGGCGCTCCAGCGGGCGTCGCCCTGCATATGGGCCATCTGGTCGGCGGTCAGGGCAGCCTCGGCATTGCCGCTGTCGGAACCTTCGGTCGTGGAGGCGGTTGTCGCTTCAGCGCGGTCGGCAGCGACCGCAGCTTCGTAGGACACCGGTTCACCGGAAACGGGGAAGGCCATCGCCCAGAGCAGGGCGAACGCAGCGGCTGAGCCGAGCATGATGATACTCATGGAATCACCGGTCCCGACGCGTCCGGCCCGGCGCTTGTCGTTTTTAATTGTGGCAAAAACCGGACATCAGGCGACAGGTGCGACCATCGAGCCGATTCAGGCGTGGAAAACCACAGGTCTGCGATGATGCACGATCGTCACTGCTGACTATGGCGGCCCGAGCTCTAAGCAGTATTCGCAGTGTTCGCTTACTTTGCTGTACCGATATGCTCAAAAGATCGAGACACTTGTTCTACATTCACGCGACTGAGTTTTGTAATCGCTGACAGCCGCTTTGGTGTCGGTCGATCAACTGCACGCGCCGCTCGGCTGTGGATAACCATGCCCTGTGCGATGGCTGATCAAGGCCTGGTTCGACCCGCACCAAAAATGGGCTAAGGGCAGGGCACTGATATCCGGAGCCTGTCCATGAAGCGTTTCGTCGTCGCCGCCGCCGCGGTCTTTGCCCTGTCCGTCGCGGCCGCGCCCGCCGTGGTGTCCGCCTGGGGCAACACCGGCCATCGGTTGATCGGGGTGGCCGCGGTGCGCGCCCTGCCCGACGATCTGCCGGCCTTCCTGCGTACCCCGGCCGCCGCCGCCGAAGTCGGCGAACTGGCCCGCGAGCCGGACCGATGGAAAGGCGCAGGCCAGCCGCACGACCGCGAGCGTGACACGGCCCATTTCGTCGACATGCTGGACGACGGACACATCATGGTCGCCGACGGCCCGTCCATCGACGCCCTGCCGGAGCTGAAGCATCAGTATGACGCCGCCCTGATCGCCGCCGGAAGCTCGGTGAATGAGGCCGGCTATCTGCCCTATGCCATCATGGACGGCTATCAGCAGCTGGTCCGCGACTTCGCCTACTGGCGCGTGCTGAATGCCATAGAGGCGCGCGAGACCGATCCCGGCAAGCGGGCCTGGTACCGCGAGGACCGCATCCGGCGCGAGGCCCTGATCCTGCGCGACATGGGCGTGCTGGGCCACTACATCGGCGACGGCTCGCAGCCGCACCATACGACCATCCACTACAACGGCTGGGACAGGAACACGCCCAACCCCGAGGGCTTCACCACCTCGCGCCAGACCCACGGCCTGTTCGAAGGGGCCTTCACCGCCCGGGTCGCGCGCCTCGATCTGGTCGAGGCGGGCATGGCCGCGCCGCGCGTCGACGGGTTCGACATGAAGGCGCGGGTCCCGGCCTATCTGAAGACCACCCTGGCCGAGGTCACGCCCTTCTACCGGCTGGAGAAGGACGGCGGATTCCGTGACGGCGATCCGCGCGGCGCGACCTTCACCGTTGCCCGTCTGTCGGCGGCGGCGGCGGAACTGCGCGATTTTTACACCGCCGCGTGGCGCGCCTCGGCGGACGTCTCCATCGGCTGGCCGGCGGTCAAGGTCGCAGAGGTCGAGGCCGGGACGGCCGATCCGTGGCTGGCCATGTACGGCGAGGACTGATTGTCCGAGCCTCCGATCCTGACGCCTCCCGTCGTCATCCTCGACAAGTCCCAGATGGCCGAAAACATCGGGGCGGTGGCCAGGGTGATGGCCAACTTCGGCCTGTCGGAGCTGCGGCTGGTCGCGCCGCGTGACGGCTGGCCCCAGGAGCGAGCCTGGGCGACCGCCTCGGGCGCGGACTGGGTGCTGGAGGGCGTCCGGGTATTCAAGACGGTGGCCGAGGCCATGGCCGATCTGCAGGTCGTCCACGCCGCCACCGCCCGCCCGCGCGAGACGCGCCAGCCCGTGCGCACCCCGCGCGAGACCGCGCGGAGCCTGTATGACGACAGGGCCTCGGGGCTGAACGTCGGCCTGCTGTTCGGGGGCGAACGGGCCGGGCTGGAGACCTCCGACATTGCCCTGTGCCAAGGGATCGTCACCATCCCCATCGACCCGCGCCACCAGAGCCTGAACCTGGCCCAGGCCGTGGCGATCAATGCCTATGAGTGGCGGGCGACCGTGCTGGATGCGCCCCCGCCCAACTTTCGCGAGGCCGAGCCGCCCGCCGACGGGGCCTTGACGCTGGGCATGTACGAACATCTGGAGCGGGAGCTGGACGCCGCCGGCTTCTTCCATCCGCCCGAGAAGTTCCGCTCGATGAGCCAGAACCTGCGCGTCATGCTGGGCCGCGCCGCCTTCACGGCCCAGGAAGTGGCGACGTTCCGGGGCGTAATCACGGCGCTGTCGAAGGGCCGGGGCCGGGTGCTGGCGCGACTGGCGGCGGAGAAGAACGGGCCGAAGGAATGACAGAGCAGCAGGTCGAGCGGCTGCTGCATGAGCTGTGTGTCGACCTAGGATTCTGTCTTCCGCCTAATGCTTACGAAGCGCTGGTTGTCACCCCGCCTTCGACTGCCGAAGACTTCGCTCGAGAGGTTTTTCAGGCAGAAGGTCTGGACCTTGACACCTATGCACATCCTGACATTCGTCAAGCGGTCTTGAACAGAGTGGCCAAGCATCTTGATGAAGCTGGCCCCCTCCACCCCCCTTCGGGCGGTCCCCCTCCCCCGATGGGGGAGGAATAGGTCGAGCCTTGCGTCCGTCGGCTGGCTTCTGTAGTCACCGCCCCGTTGGGGAGTAGCCGCCGGCAAGGATCAGCCGGGACCGCGTCAACACACTCGTCGTTCCCATGCGACGTGGCGCGATCAGCGGATGTCACATCCGCCTGGCGAGACCAGCGTGCTTTGCGACCCCTCCGGCGGGGCCGTGAACGCGCTGTCTCCGTGTGTCCGGCGAGTGCTCGTTTCCATGACCCCCATTTCCATCGCCGTGCTGTCGCTCAGCATGTCGGCCGACGCCTTTGCCGCCTCCGTCGGGCGCGGGGCGGCGCATCGCCCCAACTTTTCCACCGCGATCCGCAACGGCCTGGTGTTCGGCATCATCGAAGCCATCACCCCTCTGGTCGGGTGGGCCCTGGGTCTGGCGGCGGCGGGGTTCGTGGAGCGCGTCGATCACTGGATCGCCTTCGGCCTTCTGGCGGCGGTCGGTGGCAAGATGCTGTGGGAATCGTTCCAGCCGGTCGAGGCGGACGATGGTCAGCGGGCCGCTCGGCGCGGCGTTCTGGCCCTGATCGCCACGGCCGTGGGTACCAGCATCGATGCGGCCGCCGTGGGCGTTGGCCTGGCCTTCATCGGTGCCAACATCTGGATCATCGCCGCCGCCATCGGCTTTACCACCTTCGTCATGACCACGATCGGCATGCTGATCGGCCGCGCAGTCGGCCTGAAGTTCGGCAAGATCGCCGAGGCGGTCGGAGGCGTGGCCCTGATCGGTCTGGGGACGATGATCCTTCTGGAACACACCGGGGTGATCGGCGGCTAGGGTCGCAGCGTCTCCAGATACGGCGGAAGGGTCTGGGTCGCGGGACCATATAGACCCAAGTCGAAGCGGTGGCTGCCGCTGGTCGGGGCCAGGTCGAACTCCACCGTCTGCGCGCCTGCCGCGCGCGCGATCTCGACGAAACCAGCGGCGGGCCAGACCGCACCCGATGTCCCTATGGACAGGAACAGGTCGCAGGCCGACAGCGCCGCCTCGATCCGCTCCATCTGAAGCGGGATCTCCCCGAACCAGACGATGTGGGGGCGCAAGGTGCCGCGCGGGTGATGGGGCGAGGGCTCACCCACCGTCAGATCACCGGGCCAGTCGCAGACCGCGCCCGACACTGTGCAGCGCGCCTTCAGCAGTTCGCCATGCATGTGGATCAGGTCGAAGCCCGGAGCGGGCGTCACCGCCGCATGCGCCCGGTCGTGCAGGTCGTCGACGTTCTGTGTGACCAGCAGGAATTCGCCCTGACAGTGCGCCGCCAGCTCGGCCAGAGCGATATGCGCGGCATTGGGCACGACGGAGGCCAGTTGACGTCGCCGCTGGTTGTAGAAGTCCTGCACTTGGGTCGGGTCGCGCGCAAAGGCTTCGGGCGTCGCCACATCCTCGATCCGATGCCCCATCCACAGCCCGTCCGACGCCCGAAACGTCGGCACGCCACTCTCGGCCGATATGCCGGCCCCGGTCAGAACGACGAGATTTCTGTAAGCCATCCTGTTTCATATCACCCGGCGCATGGCCTAGAACATCATCACGCCTGTCAGGAGCATCCCCCATGAAAACCCGCGCCGCCGTTGCATTCGAAGCCAAACGTCCGCTGGAGATCGTCGAGGTCGATCTTGAGGGGCCGCGTGCAGGCGAAGTGTTGATCGAGATCAAGGCGACGGGCATCTGTCACACCGACGCCTATACGCTGGACGGGCTGGACTCGGAGGGCATCTTCCCCAACATCCTTGGCCACGAGGGCGCGGGCGTGGTGGTCGAGGTGGGGCCGGGCGTGACCTCGCTCGCCGTCGGCGATCACGTGATCCCGCTGTACACGCCGGAATGTCGTCAGTGTAAGTCGTGCCTCAGCCGCAAGACCAATCTGTGCACCTCGATCCGCGCCACCCAGGGCAAGGGCGTAATGCCGGACGGCACCAGCCGTTTCAGCTACAAGGGTCAGGCGATCGCCCACTACATGGGCTGTTCGACCTTCTCGAACTACACCGTCCTGCCCGAGATCGCGGTGGCCAAGATCCGCAAGGACGCGCCCTTCGACAAGGCCTGCTACATCGGCTGTGGCGTGACGACGGGCGTCGGCGCGGTGGTCAATACGGCCAAGGTCGAGCCGGGCGCGAACGCCGTGGTCTTCGGCCTGGGCGGCATCGGGCTGAATGTCATCCAGGGGCTGAAGATGGTCGGGGCCGACATGATCGTCGGCGTGGACATCAATGCCGACAAGGAAGAATGGGGCCGCCGCTTCGGCATGACCCATTTCGTCAATCCCAAGGATGTGAGCGACGTCGTGGCCCATCTGGTCGAGATGACCGGCGGCGGGGCCGACTATACCTTCGACTGCACCGGCAACACGCTGGTGATGCGCCAGGCGCTGGAGGCCTGCCACCGCGGCTGGGGCGAGAGCATCGTCATCGGCGTGGCCGAGGCGGGCAAGGAAATCTCCACCCGCCCGTTCCAGCTGGTCACCGGTCGCGTGTGGCGCGGCTCGGCCTTCGGCGGCGCGCGCGGCCGCACAGATACGCCACGCATCGTCGACTGGTACATGGACGGCAAGATCGAGATTGACCCGATGATCACCCACACCCTGCCGCTGGAGCGGATCAACGAGGCCTTCGACCTGATGCATGCGGGCGAGAGCATCCGCAGCGTGGTGGTGTTCTGAGACACCTTGGAAGAATGCTGCCGTGGCCGCATAAGCAGTTGGGGAGACTGGAGATTGTCGAAGCTAAATAGAGAGCAGATTAAAGCGAAAGCTCGTCAAGTTTTGGCGCAGCACCCGAACGGGATTCGTTGGTCTGATCTGCTCCGGGCAGTTGAAACAGGCGAGCCAAATACGCCTCACAATTCTATCCACGGAGGGGTGCACAACCTCCTCACGACGGCGTCGGATATCGTGAAAGTCACTCGCGGGACCTACGTGCTGGCCAGCAACGTGGGAGATGTTGAGGCTGAACCGCTGCCAATCGAAATGCCTAGCCCGGCTACAATGCTGTCTCCCCACATTGAACAGCAATATTACGGTGCGTTTGCAGAATGGCTAAAAGAAGAGCTTGAAGAGGCGACGCATGCCGAAGCAATCGGCGGGAATTTGTTTAAGGGTAAGTGGGGAACCCCTGATGTGATCGGCGTTCTGAAGGCGCAGCCTTCTGACCTGGTCCGGTTCGAGCCGAGAATAGTCTCGGCAGAAATAAAGACTGACCCCTATTCCCCAGTAGTGGCATTCGGCCAGGCAATCGCCTACCGGCTATACTCACACAAATCCTATATGGTGATGCCTGATACGGTTTCTAAAGCCGACTTGGAGCGGATGGACGCACTTGCAGCCATTTATGGGATCGGTCTCGTCACGTTTTCTTTGGATCCAGAGAGCCCAAATTTTTCGCTTCGTATTCGGGCAGTGATTTCTCAGCCAGATATTTACTACGTCAACGAGATGGCTCGTAAGCTCTTCGCGCACAGTACCAAGTTGTTCAATTCGCTTTTCTAGAACGGCAGCTACAATGTTCACTCACATCACCATCGGCGCGAACGACATCGAGGCGTCGCGGAAATTCTATGATGCGGCCCTGGGTGCGCTGGGCATTCCGCCGGGCACGGATGACGACCGGGGCCGGGTCTGGTGGCGCACGCCGCGCGGGGCCTTTGCCATCACCAGGCCGCTGGACGGCCAGCCCGCCTGTCATGCCAATGGCGGAACCATCGGCTTCGGCGCGCGTGATGCAGACGCGGTGAAGGCATTCCATGACGCCGGCGTCGCAGCGGGCGGCACATCGATCGAGGACCCGCCCGGCGAGCGCAACGGACCGTTCGGCACCCTGGTGCTGGCCTATCTGCGCGACCCGTCCGGCAACAAGATCTGCGCGCTGCATCGACCGGGATGAGCCAGCCCATGCAGGTTACCAAGACCCATACTGTCCACGGCGGCACCCTGCGCTATTTGAAGCATGACAGCGCAACGACCGGCACGCCCATGACCCTGTCGGTCTTTGTGCCCCCGGGGGAAGGCCCGTTTCCGGTGCTGATCTGGCTGTCGGGCCTGACCTGCACCGAGGACAATTTCACCACCAAGGGCGAGGCCTACCGCGCGGCCGCCGAGCATGGGATCATCGTCGTGGCCCCCGACACCTCGCCGCGTGGCCCCGATCTGAAGGGCGAGAGCGTGGCAGACGATGCGGCCTATGACCTGGGGCAGGGAGCCGGCTTCTATGTCGATGCGACTGAAGAACCCTGGGCCCCGCATTTCCGAATGGAGACCTACGTCACCTCCGAGCTGATCGCCCTGATCGACGACCAGTTTCCGACAACGAAGACGCGGTCGATCAGCGGCCATTCGATGGGCGGCCACGGGGCGCTGACGCTGGCGCTGCGGCATCCGCACCTGTTCCGTTCGGTATCGGCCTTTGCACCGATCTGCTCGCCGACGCGCTGTCCCTGGGGCGAGAAGGCCTTCACCGCCTATCTGGGCGACGACCGGGCCGAATGGGCGCGGCATGACGCGGCCCTGCTGATTGAGACGGGCGCGGCGCGAGGCCATTACGATGACATCCTGATCGATCAGGGCGACGCCGATCAATTCCTGACCGACCAGCTGAAGCCGGAACTGTTGCAGGCGGCGGCGGAGGCTGCGGGTCAGCCGATGACCCTGCGGATGCAGCCCGGATACGACCACTCCTACTTCTTCATGGCCAGTTTCATGGCGGATCACGTGAGCTTCCACGCGCAGCGGCTGAAGGACTGAGCCGGTCGGCTTGACGTCGCTTTTGCCGTGAGGCGAGGTTGCGTAAGGAGAGTCCCGCATGATCGCCTTGGCCGCCGCCATTTCGCTCGCTGTCGCCCAGCAAGCTCGACCCTTCGCCGTCCCGTCTACCGACGGCTATGTCCTGACGGGCCAGGCAGATGTGCCGGAGGGTGGTTCGCGGGGCGTGGTCATCATGGTGGCCGGGACGGGGGCCTTCGACCGCGATGTGACGTTCGGACGGTCGGGAACGCCGCGCGACAAGCTGTTCGCCGATCTGGCCGCCACACGATTCAACGCCCGCGGCATGACGGCACTGCGGTTCGACCGGCGTGGCGTTCGCCACGGCGTGCCGCCGACTGAGGCGATCGATGCGGCGGCCGCGCCGGGAGTGACGGCCGAGGCTTTGAGCGCGGACGTCGGTGTCCTGTATGACTGGGCCAGATCCAGTGCCGGTCTGGGGGCAAGATGCGTCGTCTTCTTCGCCCATTCCGAGGGCGCGGTTCATGTGGCCGGCGTGGCCAAGGCGGGTGCGCCCGAGCCGGCGCTGGTCATCGGCATGGGCGCGCCGCTGGAGAGCAAGGTCTCGGCGGTCCGCTGGCAAAGCACGGGCCGTGACGCGGACTCGCTGACGATGATGGATGCCGACGGCGACGGCACCATCACCAATGAAGAGGTGCGATCCAACTGGATGAACACGCCATCGGCAGTGTTCGAAACCCTTGCGCCGTTCCTGCATCCGAACGGGGCGTGGACGCGGGCCGATCTCGATCAGCTGCGCGCCAACCAGACTGCGCTGTATGAACAGGCGAAGGCCAGCGCGATGGCTCTGGATGATGCAGCGCCCTATCCCAGTGCGGCGGCACCGGTGTTCAGCGGTGCATGGTGGAAGTCATGGATGACCGACGACGAGCCGCTGGCGGCCCGGTTCGCGCGTTGGCGTTCGCCGCTGATCCTGCATTACGGTGACAGGGACTCACAGGTGCGCGAGCAGCGCCAGCGCGCTGCCGCCGAGGGCGTTCTGGGCGAGCAGCAGGTGCGGTTCGTGTCCCATCCCGGGCGCGGACACAGCCTGGGCACTGAGCCGCTCATGGGGCCGATCGACGAGGCGATCGCCGATCAGATCGCCGGCGAGGCCGCCGCCGCCTGTCCGGGCTGAGCCGTCGAAGGTCGAATAATCTGCTGATCAGGCGGCTCGCCAACCCGGCTTCGTGCTAGCAAGCGCAAATGAAACAGACCCCTGACTCTGCTCCCAACTACGACGAACTGTTCGCCGCCCTGTGCCGCGAGGTCGGCTTCTGCCTGCATCCCAAGGGCGAGGCCAGGGTGCGCGCCGCCTTGGCCAACGGGCTGGACGCGGCGACGCGGGCCGTGTTCGAGGCGGACGGAGCGGACTTCACCGCCGCCAGCGGAGATCAGCGTCGGGCCGTCCGGGACTGTCTGAAGGCAAACCTGCCTGTTCCTCCCCCATCGGGGGAGGGGGACCGCCCGCAGGGTGGTGGAGGGGGCTAACCCCGTCCGCCGGCCTTTGTCGCTGGCCCCCTCCACCACTTCGTGGTCCCCCTCCCCCGATGGGGGAGGAACGAAATCTCTTCGTGACTCTTGGGTTCAGCGAGCGGGCACCTAGATACCGTACCTCAAACCGCAAAGCTCAGGAGTTTCCCCGATGGCCTTCACCCTGCCCCCCCTGCCTTACGCCTATGACGCGCTGGAGCCGGCCATCGACAAGGAGACGATGACCTTCCACCACGACAAGCACCATCAGACCTATGTCGACAAGCTGAACGAGGCCGTCGACAAGGAGGCCGGTCTGCAGGGCAAGGACCTGGAAGACATCTTCAAGACCATCTCCAAGGCCCCCAAGGCCGTGCGCAACAACGGTGGTGGTCACTGGAACCACAGCCTGTTCTGGGAACTGCTGGCCCCGGCGGGTGATGGCGGCGAGCCGTCGGCCGAGCTGGCCGCCGCCATCGACCGCGATCTGGGCGGGATGGACAAGTTCAAGGAGGACTTCAACGCCGCCGGTGCCGGCCAATTCGGCTCGGGCTGGGCCTGGCTGATCGTCCAGGACGGCAAGCTGAAGGTCACTTCGACGCCCAACCAGGACAACCCGCTGATGGACGTCGCGGACGAACAGGGCGCGGTCGTACTGGGCGCCGACGTTTGGGAACACGCCTATTATCTGAAATATCAGAACCGCCGCCCGGATTACCTCAAGGCGTTCTGGACCGTGGTGAACTGGAACAAGGCCAACGAACTCTTCGCCGCCGCCACCGCCTGATGCTGACGACGCCCGCCGGTCCCCCCGGCGGGCGTTTTCCTTTTCCGAACTGGAGCCGATGATGCGCCTTGCCCTGACCGCCGTTTCCGCCTTGGCCCTGACGCTTGCGGCCTGTTCCCCGCCCGCCGAGAAGGCCGCAGAGACCGCGGCCACTGCGCCAGCCGCAGCGCCAGCCTTTACGAACGCCTTCGCCTTCACGATCGGGGCGCTGGATGCCTATGCGCTGAAGGACGGCAGCCTGTCGGTGCCGAACAATGGCGAGGTGCTGGCCATCGGCGAGCCCAAGGCCGATGTCGATGCTCTGCTGACCGCCAACGGCCTGCCGACCGACAACCTGGGCCTCAGCATCCAGCCGATGCTGGTCAGGATGGGCGACAGGGTCGTGCTGTTCGACACGGGCGCGGGCGGACAGATGGGCACGGAGGGCAAACTGCTGACCTCGCTGAGCGCCGCGGGCGTTCAGCCGGCGCAGGTGACCGACATCCTGATCTCGCACGCGCACGGCGACCATGTTGGTGGTCTGGTCAATGCTCAGGGCCAGCTGGTCTTTGCCAATGCCACCATCCGCATGACGGCCAACGAATGGGATGCGCTGAAGGCCGATCCGACCATGGCGGCCCTGGTCACGGCCATTACGCCCAAGGTGCAGACCTTTGCGGCAGGTGCCGAGGTCCTGCCCGGCGTCACGGCGGTGGACATTCAGGGCCATACGCCGGGCCACACCGGCTATCAGATCACCTCGGGCAGCGAGGGCCTGCTCTATATCGGCGACACCATGCACCATTCGGTGATTTCGGTGCAGCGCCCCAACTGGACCATCCAGTTCGACGGTCGGGCCGATGTCGCCGAGGCCAGCCGCCGCGCCCTGCTGGAACGCGCAGCCAGCGAAAACCTGCGTCTGTACGCCGTCCACTTCCCGTATCCGGGCCTGGGGCGCATAGAGCGTCGCGCCGACGACTTTGTCTGGGTGGCCGAACCCGGTGCTGCCACGCCTTAGGTCGGGTACGGCAAGGATTGGTTAAGCCTGATTGTTAGCCGTGCACTCAGGCTTGGTCATTAGGGACAGCCGCAGTTCCAGTTGTTGGCGGCAGTCCGTATGCGTGTGTTTTCGTGTCTGGTGGAGGACCACAACCTCTATCTGACAGCCCTTGCGGCCCTGATCTGCGTTTTGGGGGCCGTCATCATGGCCCGGCTATACCGCAAGGCAAGGGCCAGCCGCAGGCGCATGCGCTGGTCTTGGCTGTTCCTCGGAGCTGTGGCCGGCGGGGCCACCATCTGGTGCACCCATTTTGTGGCCATGATGGCCTATCGGCCCGGCGTCGAGATCACCTACGCACCCCTGCTGACGGGGCTGTCGCTTCTGGTCGCGATCGTCGGCTGCGGAACAGCCATGGCCATGGGGTCGCAGCGGCACCGCCTATCGCCCGAAGCGGGTGGGGTCACCTTTGGCCTGACGGTTGCGGCCATGCACTATGTGGGAATGGCGGCCTTTACCGCGGACGCCCTGGTGATCTGGTCGCCGGTCTATGTGGTGGCGTCCGTGGGTGCGGCGGTTGTGTTCGGCGCGCTGGGCTTTGCACAGGTCCGCAGGACGGTTTCGGGGCTGAAGACCTACATCGCCCCCGGATTGCTGGTCCTGGCGATCGTGTCCTTGCATTTCACGGGCATGGGGGCCTTGACCATCCTTCCCCTGGCACCGGTGGAAGGCGCGGTCACGGGTGAAGCGGCCTCGGCCCTGCTGGCCGTGGGCGTGGCCGCGGTCGGTTTCCTGATCCTGGGCGTCGCGATCGCCAGCCATGCGCTTGAGGACCAGACCAGCCGGGATTCCAACAGCCGTCTTTATCAGCTGATCGAGGGCAGCGTGGACGGCATGCTGGTCGAGAGCGAGGGCGTGATCCTGATCGGCAACGCGGCGTTCGCCGGTCTGTGTGGAGTAGAAGTCGAGGCACTGGTCGGTCAGCCGCTGACTCGCTGGCTTGACGAGGCGGCGCGGTCCGCCGACGGCATGCTGGTGCAGGGCACATTGACGCCGGGCGACGGCGAGGCCATCCCGGTCGAGGTGGCCGTGCGTGCGGCGCGTCGGGACGACGGGGCCGGGCACTACCGGATCTTTGCCGTCCGCGACCTGAGGGCGCGGTTGGCCCAAGAACAACGCATCGTCCACCTAGCGCGCAACGACAGCCTGACCGGACTGCCCAACCGCGTGTCCTTCCTTGAGGAAATCGAGCGCCGGGTCGCCCAGACGGGTGGCCAGCAGTTCGCCCTCTTTGCCATCGACCTGAACCGGTTCAAGGAGGTCAACGACATCTATGGCCACGGCGTCGGTGATCGGTTGCTGGTGCATGTGGCGGACCGGATGATGACGACCCGGACCGAAGGGGACTTCGTCGCGCGCCTGGGCGGTGACGAGTTCATGGCCCTGACCCCGGTCACCAGTCGCCTGCACGCCATGGAGGCGGCCGAGCGCCTACGCAGCGCCATCATGCAGCCGATGCAGGCCGACCATGCCGACGTCCACTGCGGTGCCGCCATCGGCATTGCCCTGTGGCCCGACGACGCGCGCGAGGCGTCGGTGCTGATCAACAATGCCGATCTCGCCATGTATCGGGCCAAGGCCGCACTGGCGACCGACGTCTGCTTTTATGAAGAGGCGATGGACGAGGCCGTGCGTGACCGCCGCCGCCTGACGCAGGGCCTGCGTGAGGCCTTGGATAACAATCAGTTCGAACTTCACTATCAGGTTCAGGCGTCGCTCTCGACCGGCAAGGCGACCGGGTTCGAGGCCCTGTTGCGCTGGAAGCAGGCGGACGGCTCATACATCCCGCCGGACCAATTCATCCCCCTGGCCGAAGAGACCGGCCTGATCCTGCCGATCGGGGAGTGGGTTCTGCGTGCCGCCTGCACGGAAGCCGCCCGCTGGGAGGTACCGCACCGGATCGCGGTCAATCTGTCGCCCGTTCAGCTGTCGCACATCGACCTGCCCCGGCTGGTGCATCAGATCCTGATCGAGACAGGCTTGAAGCCTGAACGGCTGGAGCTCGAAATCACCGAGACGGCCATGATCGCCGACATGGAGCGGACGACCCACATCCTGCGTCAGCTGAAGCTGCTGGGGGTGTCGGTGGCTATGGATGACTTCGGCACCGGCTATTCGTCCCTGTCGACGCTGCGCGCCTTTCCCTTCGACAAGATCAAGCTGGACCGGTCCTTCATGTCCGAGCTGGAAGGCAGCCAGCAGTCCAAGGCCATCATCCGGGCTGTCCTGGCCTTGGGCGAGAGCCTGGAAATTCCCGTCCTGGCCGAAGGGGTCGAGACGAAAAGCCAGCTCGATTTCCTCCGGATCCAGGGCTGTGACGAAGCCCAGGGCTATCTGTTGGGCCGGCCATCCCGCGACGGTCACAGCACGACCGACGCCCAGGCCGATCTGACCGCAGGACACGAAACCGCCCGTGCGGCTTGACTCCTGAAGGCGCGACGTCGATAAGCCGCGCCTTCACGTCGTCGGGGCAACCCTTCGATGCGATGACACTACGGACGATGCGTGGACCGCCGTTGAGATCGTCTCTCCATCTGGGGAGGGACCGGGCCGCATCATATAAGAGAGTGACACATGTCCAAGCGCCACAGCGCCAAGTATAAACTCGATCGGGTCATGGGTGAAAACCTGTGGGGCCGTTCGAAATCCCCGGTCAACAAGCGTTCCTACGGCCCCGGCCAGCACGGCCAGCGCCGCAAGTCGAAAGTCTCGGACTTCGGCCTGCAGCTGAAGGCCAAGCAGAAGCTGAAGGGCTACTACGGCAACATCACCGAGAAGCAGTTCTTCGCCACCTATGAAGAAGCCTCGCGCCGCAAGGGCAACAGCTCCGAGAACCTGATCGGCCTGCTGGAGTCGCGTCTGGACGCCATCGTCTATCGCGCCAAATTCGTCCCGACCGTCTGGGCCGCCCGCCAGTTCGTCAGCCACGGCCACGTGACCGTCGACGGCAAGAAGGTCGACATCGGTTCGTACCGCGTCAAGCCGGGCCAGGTCATCGAGGTCAAGGAAAAGAGCCGCAACATGGCCCTGGTCCTGGAAGCCCAGCAATCGTCGGAACGCGACGTGCCGGACTATCTGGAACTGGGCGACCGCGGTTTCTCGGTTCGCTACGTCCGCGTGCCGGAACTGGCCGACGTGCCGTTCCCGGTGAAGATGGAGCCGAACCTGATCGTGGAATACTACTCCTCGTAAGGCGGTTGACCGCTGGTCCAGCGAGACAATTCTGGAAAGGGCCCCGGAGCGATCCGGGGCCTTTTCTATTTCGTGGAACCGGGGTTCACGTGCGAAGCGAACAGGCGCACTATGATGAAGTTCAGAGACGGTCTGGAGGGCCGGGGCATGAAATCGATCGCCAGTCTGGCCGGCGCGACACTGCTGGCCGTCAACCTCTCGGCCTGTGCGCTGACCAACCCCTTCGCGCGTGAAGACGTGGTCGCCCAGACGGCCATGCCGGGTCAGATGGAGCCGGTGCACGCCGCCGTCATCGCCCACGATCAGGCGCTGTTCCGCGTCACCTCCAACGGCTGCACGGCCAAGGCCGACCTTACCCCGGTCGTGCGTCAGGGCCGCGATGAAGCCGTGATCACCGTGCGCCGGATCAAGGAAGATCGCTGCCAGCGGCCAGTCGCCGACGGGCTGGAGGTCACCTGGACCTTCGAGGAACTGGGCCTGGCCCCCGGTTCTCGCGTATCGGTCGAAAATCCCTATCAGCTGCCCCGGACCTGATAATCCGCACCTTTCGGATTGTTCACGTGCCATTCGCGCGAACCGCCGGCACATTGGGATCAAGCGTCACCGCAAGAGGGCGCGGTCGCTCTCTCGCCTCATCCGGAATGGAACATCCCATGCTGCGTCGTCTCGCCATCGCTGCCGTCCTGACGGCCTTCACCGCGCCCATGCTGGGCGGCTGCATCATCATCGCGACCGACAAGCCGACCACGCGGGTCGTGCACCAGTCCTCGGACGCAGCTCAGTGAAACGGGCTCTGCTGGCTGCGGTCCTGATCGCGCCGCTTCTGTCGGGCTGCGTCATCTATGCCAATGACGAAGGCAAGACCGATGTCGTGCGCCTGTCGGACACGAATTCGACTTCGCTGGAAGCGGTCGGGCAACCGCGTGTCGAGAACGGTCGCCTGATCGTCCGCGTCGGCTCCAACGGCTGCACCAGCCTGGACAGTTTCGAGGTCCAGCTGACGGAGGCCTCGGACGGCTACACCGATGTGGTCTTGAACCGCCGGTCGCCGGACCTCTGCAAGGCGTTGGTCCCGGACGGGGTCGAGCTGGCGTGGGGCTTTGGAACGCTGGGCCTGTCGTCGGATGCAAGGCTGCGCCTGCTCAATCCGCAGACGCTGTAATCAGCGGGCCTGAAAGGTCGGCAGCATGTCGGCCGGGATCCGGTGCGGCTTCATCGTTTTGGCATCGACCAGCACCCATTCGGAGACGCCTTGGGCACAGACCTGGCCTTGGGCGTTCTCGATCCGGACATAGCGGTTGAAGCGCGGCCCTTGCGGATCGCCGACCCAGGTGCGGGCGACCACACCGGTCTCGTCGGGCATCAGCGGACGCAGATAGTCGATCTCGTGCCGGATGCCGACCCAGGACCATTTCGCGCGCGTCGCCTCGTCGAAGCGGGCGGTCCAGTGGGCCGTGCCCGCGTCCTGCAGCCAGCCGACATAGACGACGTTGTTGACGTGGCCGTTCTCGTCGATGTGTTCGGGCCGGATCGTCAGGGGAACGACGAAGATCTCGCGGTCCTCACGCGGCTCCAGGACCGGGCGGGCCATCAGGCGTCGGCGTCTTCGCCGAGGGCCACGCCCTTTTCGGCCATCAGGGCCTGAAGCTCACCGGCGTTGAACATCTCGCGCACGATGTCGGAGCCGCCGACGAATTCGCCCTTCACATACAGCTGGGGAATGGTCGGCCAGTCGCTGAAGGTCTTGATGCCGTCGCGCAGGCCGTCGTCCTGCAGCACATCCACCCCGACAAAGGGCGCACCGATGTGGTCAAGGATCTGCACCGCCAGCGAAGAGAAACCACAACGTGGCGCGTCCGGCGTGCCCTTCATGAACAGGACGACCGGATGGGTCTGGATCGCATCGGCGATGAAGGCATGGATAGGGTCGGCGGACGCCACGGCTTGATCGGTCACTGAAGGGGCCTTTCGTGAAGGCCGTCAGCTAGGGACCGTGGCGGTTCCGGTCAAGGGCGGGGCCCCGATATGACGCGGTGTTGAACGGGCGTCAGGCCGCGACGGACTTGGCCCCGGCCACACGCGCCATCTCGATCTGGGCGGCCAGGCCGGGCGGTAGGTCGCGATCCGGAATGGCGGCCAGCATGTTCAGCCGCTCGACATCCTCGGCATGGATCATGGCGCTGGAGATCGACGGGTCGGTCAGCACATAGGCCAGGCAGATCTCCTCGGCTGTCCAGTTGGGCGTGCGGTGCAGGAAGGCGAAGGTGCCTGCGCCGCGTAGCGGATCGGACTTGGCCCGTCGGCCAGTACTGCCGCCGAAACCGAACAGGCCTTTCTTCTTCGGTTCCTCATGGATCATTTCCGCCTTCTTGGCCGTATCCAGGCTCTCGGGGAAGTAGCCGATAGCGAAGACAGCCATGTCCTTCTCACGGGCATCGCGCAGACGCGACCGCACCTGCCAGGGCGAGTTGACGTGATAGGGCGTGACCAGAACGTCGAAGGCCCCGGTCGAGACATAGGCGTCCATGACCTCGCCGTCGCCGGCGATGCCCAACAGACGCACGCGGTCGGTGGCGCGCAGGGCCTTCAGCGCATTCAGCGACGACTGCGGCAGTTCGTCGTGCATCGGCTGGTCCAGCAGGGCCTGGTCGAACCAGCCCAGGGACGAGGCATGCAGCGCCCGGTCCATGCAGGCCGTCATCCCCTCGGCCGAGAAGTCGCGGTCCGAGCCCTTACGACCGTCCCCGGCCCCCAGGGTCAGCGAAATCTGCAGCAGGCGGCGATCAACCTCCTTGACGGCGTCGCCCAGGATTTCGGCCAGGACGGGGTTGGCGTCGCGCAGGCGATAGCTGTTGATGCCCGCTTCCAGCGCGGCATAGATGATGGCGCGCGCCGCCTCCGGTCCCCGCGCGATGTCGCGCGAGCTGAGGCCCAGGGTGACGGCTGAGACGGCCTGTCCGTGCTGGCCGAAGGGGCGATAACGCATGGCTCAGACCTCCGCAGGCGTCGAGGTTTCGAGCGCCAGAGCATGCAGTTCGCCGCCCATCTTGCCCTTCAGCGCGGCATAGACCAGCTGATGCTGGCGCACCCTGGGCAGGCCGGCAAACGCCTTCGAGACGATGCGCGCGCGATAGTGGTCGCCGTCGCCCGCCAGATCGTCGATCGCGATCTCGGCGTCGGGAAAGGCCTCGAGCAGATGGCCGCGAAGCTCTTCGACAGGCATGGGCATGGGCGCGCTGGTCTCCGATAGATCGTCGATGACTATGCCGCGTAAACCTTAATGGCTGGCTACAGCGATGCACTGCGGGCGGGGCGCTCCAGCAACACCACCGGACCACCCTTGTAGAAGGTTTCTGCATACGGCTGGTAGCCCATGCGCCGCGCCAGGGCGTGCGATGGCCCGTTTGCGGGGTCGATCATGCAAACGGTTCGCGGCACCTTCAGTGACCGGTCGCACCAGTCCAACGCCGCCTTGACGGCCTCGTATGCCAGCCCCTGACCCTGAAACTGCGGTGCCACGCCCCAGCCCAGTTCCGGCGCATCGAACGCAGGAGTCATCAGACGGCGGTGGTCCAGCACGCTGACATTGCCGACGTAGACTCCATCGGTCGTCCGGCGGATCGTCCAGCTGCCATAGCCCCGGACCTGCCACTGACCGATATCGCGCAGCAGCCGAAACCAGACCTCCTCAGTATTCATGGCCTCCGGCAGGATGGCCGTGGCGAAGGCTGCGTCGCCCCAGAGAGCACTCAGGTCGTCATAATCATCCACGTTGACGGGCGTCAGGGTCAGCCTGTCGGTGGTCAGCACAGTCATGCGAACAGGGCACCGGCCCTCTCGATCCGGGTCGTGCCGTCGGCGGCCGTGACGGCATAGGTGAAGCCGGGTCGCAGGGCGAAGGCCCCGGCGCGGCCCTGCTTGTCCAGGGCCAGCAGGGCGACCTGCGATGCTGCGACCTTTGTGCCGCGCAGCCGGGCCAGACGTTCGATCACGCTGCGACAGGCGGAGGTGGGGTCCATGCCGTGGCGCATGGCTTCGACGACGGCATGGCTGCCTGCGACCCGCACCACGTCCTCGCCGACACCGGTGGCGGTGGCCCCGCCGACCTCGTCGTCAATATAGAGGCCCGCACCGATCAGGGGACTGTCACCGACCCGGCCGCGCATCTTGAAGGCCATGCCCGAGGTGGTGCAGGCCCCGCCCATATGCCCGTCCGCCCCGATGGCGATCAGGCCGATGGTGTCATGGTTGCCCGGACCGCCCGGCATCGACCGCCAGTCGGTGTTCTCGCTGTTGATACGCGGCGCATATTCGGCGGTCTTCAGCCAGTCACGCCAGGCGGCCTCGGCCCGTGGAGTCAAAAGGTTCTGCGTCGGAAAGCCTTGGTCGACGGCGAACGTCCGCGCCCCTTCGCCCACCAGCATGGTGTGCGGCGTCTTTTCCATGACGGCACGGGCGACCGAGACGGCATGGACCACATCCTCCAGTGCGCAGACCGCCCCGATGTCGCCGTTCCAGCCCATCATGCAGGCATCCAGCGTCACCCGACCGTCGCGGTCCGGCAGACCACCCAGGCCGACGGAGGAATTGCTCTCGTCCGCTTCGGCCACGCGACCGCCCGCCTCGACCATGTCCAGCGCCGAGTCGCCCGCCTGACGCCGCGCCACACCCGCCGCATTGGCCGCTGCACCGAAGTCCCAGGTGGAGATCATAACGGCGGGGGCGGTATCAGGCTCGGCGGAGACTGTTGTCGACAAGACAGTGACGGGGGAGGCGGCGAGGATCGCGCGGCGGGTAGGCATCAGCGGCTCTGCATCGGTTGTCTCGCCAAGAAGGCGCAAGTTGACACAGGGCATTGCGAAGGAGTGGAGCGGCACGGCTTGATTTCCTGATGCGCTTTCACCAGCGCATGGCCGGAAAAAATAGGTGCCCTCCAGCCGCCATCCATTGCGCGGCAGGTCATCGCGTCCGACGATATACTCGATCCGGTTGAAGCCCTGCGTGACGGGGCGCTCTGCAACCAAAACGGATGATCCCGTAATGGCGAGGGTCAAGCTCGCCGCGCCGCTGAGCAGGCTAAGGCCGAGCACGACGTGACTGAGGCGGCGGGCACCTGTCACATCAACCCCAACTGCTTGAAGCTAGCCACACCCTGGCGGCCGACGATCAGGTGGTCGTGGACCTCGATGTTCAGCGACCGCGCCGCCTCTATGACCTGGCGGGTCATGTCGATGTCGGGGCGGGACGGGGTGGGATCGCCCGACGGGTGGTTGTGCACGATGATCATGGCCTTGGCCGACAGCTCCAGCGCGCGGCGCACGACCTCGCGCGGGTAGACGGGGGCGTGGTCGACCGTGCCCCGGTTCTGGATTTCGTCCAAGATCAGCTGGTTGCGGTTGTCCAGATACAGCACCCGGAACTGCTCGCGCGGCTCATGCTGCAGCGACAGGCGCACATAGGCCAGCAACGCAGACCAGGACGAGATGACCGTGCGCTTGGCGGGCTCCTCCTTGGCCACGCGACGCGAAACCTCGTGCAGGGCGGCGAGGTCCAGCGCCGTCTCGGCCCCGATCCCCTTGGTGCGCCCCCTGGTGTCCTCGGCCTTGACCGTCATCAGGTCCTCGACCGATGCGGCCAGCACCGCCGCCAGCGAGCCGAACCGCGCCAGCAGGGCCTTGGCGATCGGCTTGACGTCCCCCTGCGGCTGGCTGCGGAACAGGAACAGCTCCAGCAACTCGTAGTCAGGCAGGTGATGGATGCCCGCCCCCCGCGCCCGTTCGCGCAGGCGTTCGCGATGGCCCGCATGATGAGGCGGCTTGGGCTTTTCGGGCGGTTGATCCAGCATGCGTCCCCCGGTGACGGGGCGACGTTAGCCTAGAATTTCGGTCTGAACAGTCCCGCCGGGCTGGCGCTGAAAAGTTCGACGCCGTCGTCGGTGACGCCACAGGTGTGCTCGCACTGGGACGACAGGGACTTGTCACGGGTCACGGCCGTCCAGCCGTCGGACAGCACCTTCACATGCGGCTTGCCTAGATTCACCATCGGCTCGACGGTGAAGAACATGCCCTTCTTCAGCACCGCACCTTCGCCGCGTCGGCCGTAGTGCAGGACGTTGGGGCTGTCGTGGAACAGTCGGCCGATCCCGTGGCCGCAGAAGTCGCGCACGACCGACATGCGGTTGGCCTCGACCACCTGCTGGATGGCATAGCCGATGTCGCCGAAGGTGTTGCCCGGCTTGATCATGGCCAGGCCGGCGTCGAGCGAATCATAGGTCACGTCGATCAGCTTGCGCGCCCGGGCGTTGATCTCGCCGATCGGATACATGCGGCTGCTGTCGCCATGCCAGCCGTCGACGATGACGGTGTGGTCGATGTTGACGATGTCGCCGTCCTTCAGCACCCGGTCGCCCGGAATGCCGTGACAGACCACGTGGTTGATCGAGGTGCAGACCGTCTTCTCATAGCCCTTGTAGCCCAGGCAGGCGGGCAGGGCCCCGTGGTCCAGGGTGAAGGTGCGGATGCGGTCGTCGATCTCCTGCGTCGTCACGCCTGGCACGGCGAACTCGGTGATCATGTCCAGCGCCTCGGCGACCAGCTTGCCGGCCGCGCGCATGCCCTCCCAAGCCTCCTCGTCCTGATGGACGCGGATCTCGTGGGTGCGGACGAAGGTGTCCTCGTCCAGTTCGGGGGTCTCGTACATGCGTGCAGGCTTTCAGGCGGGATCGGCGATCAGGTGGGGAGCATAGCACAGATGCTCAAGGCGAGACGATGACGTGCGGGCCGGATGCGCCTATCTGCATCCCATGAGCACTCCATCCCCTACCGCTGCCGTCCTGATCATCGGGGACGAGGTCCTGTCCGGTCGGACGCAGGACACCAATCTGAACACCATCGCCCGGTTTCTGGGCGCGCTGGGCATTGACCTCCTGGAAGCGCGGACGGTCGGGGATCGGACGGCGCAGATCGTCGACAGCCTGAATGCGCTCAGGACCACTTACGACTATGTCTTCACCACCGGAGGCATCGGGCCGACGCATGACGACATAACCGCCGATGCCGTGGCCAATGCCTTTGGCGTGGCCTTGCCGGAGCATCCCGACGCGGTGGCGATCCTGGAGAAGCGCTATGGCCCGGGCGAGTTCAATGCGGCGCGGCGGCGGATGGCGCGGGTGCCGGAGGGCGGCAGCCTGATCGCCAATCCGGTCACGGATGCGCCCGGCTTCCAGATCGGCAATGTCTTCGTCATGGCGGGGGCGCCCAGGATCATGACGGCCATGCTGGAGGATGTGGCTCCGCGACTGCGCACCGGGGCGATCGTGCATGCGCGGACGGTGCAGGTGTCGGGCGTGGGCGAGGGGACGATCGCGGAGATGCTGGGCGCGGCGGCAAAAGCCAATCGCGCCCTCAGCTACGGCAGCTATCCGTTCGGCCACGGTTCGGTCGGAGAGATCGGGACCAATCTGGTCATCCGCGGGCGCGATGCGGCGGCGGTCGATGCCGCGGTCGACAGCCTGATGGCCGATCTGGCCGCGGCGGGCATCGAGGCCCGGGTGATCACGGCCTAGGCCGCCAGTTTCGCCCAGGCCTGACCGATCGGCAGGATTTCCAGCCCCGCGCCCTTGGCCGCGTGCAGGACGCGATCCAGATCGTCCGGCGTGCAGCCATAGTCAGTGGGTCGATCCGAGACGTCGTGGCCATAGGCGGTCAGCCAGCCGTTCGACGCCGCCGCCTCGGCCATCATCGCCTCCAGGTCGTAGTGGGGCAGGCGGCGGCTCTCCAGGCCGATGGACTTGATCAGGCCCCGGTCCGCGCGCCCCGCATTGACCCCGTCGCGCACCCCGCGCCCCAGGGCGAAGCGGTCGCGGACGATCCGCTTGGCTTGAAGCGTTGCATCCCCGAACGGATAGGCGAAGGTGGTCATGCGATGACCGTCCAGCCGCGCGGCCACCCAGGCGGCATTGGCCTCAAGGCTCAGCCGCATCGCCTCGGCATCCATGCGCAGCATGCTGGTGTGGCCGAAGGTGTGACAGCCGACCTCATGCCCCGCCGCATGCAGGGCCTGCAGATGCTCGGTGCGAAACTGCGGCCGCTCCATGTTCCAGCCGCTCTCCAGCCCGCCGCAGACATAGTAGGTGGCCAAAACCCCATGCTCGGCCAAGATCGGCCCGGCCTCGGTCCAGGCGGTTTCGGGAATGTCGTCGAAACTCAGAGAAAAGAGGCCCCGCGCCGGTGCGATGGTCACGGCGTCGATATCGAGATAGCGGGCGGCCCTGCGCCGCATCTGGTCGATGGCCTTCATGGATGCGGTTCTAGCCGTCCCCGCTTAAGGAAGCGTATGGCCTCGGCTTGCCGCGCAAAGGCCCGCCGTCTAGGGTCCGCGCCTCTCATTTTGCGACTGCGAACAGCCACCCGTGACCACCGAACCTCTCGCCTTCCAGGACCTGATCCTGACCCTCCACAAATACTGGGGCGATCAGGGCTGCGCGATCCTGCAGCCCTACGACATCGAGGTTGGGGCCGGCACCCTGCACCCGGCGACGGTGCTTCGCGCGCTCGGTCCGCGCCCGTGGAAGGCCGCCTATGTCCAGCCCAGCCGCCGCCCTGGCGACGGCCGCTACGGCGAAAATCCCAATAGATTACAACACTATTACCAATATCAGGTGATCCTGAAGCCCAATCCGGAAAACCTTCAGGAACTGTACCTCGGCTCCCTGGCGGCCATCGGCATCGATCCGAAACTGCACGACATCCGCTTCGTGGAGGACGACTGGGAGAACCCCACCGTGGGTGCCTGGGGGCTGGGCTGGGAGGTCTGGTGCGACGGCATGGAGGTGACGCAGTTCACCTATTTCCAGGGCGTCGGCGGCATTGAGGTGGACGTCGTTTCGGGCGAACTGACCTACGGGCTGGAGCGCCTGGCCATGTACGTTCAGGGCGTGGACAACGTCTATGATCTGAAGTTCACCAAGGAGGGCCTGACCTATGGCGAGGTCTTCCTGGAGAACGAGCGCCAGCAGTCGGAAGCGAACTTTCACGGCTATGACGTTGACGGCCTGAAGCGCCGGTTCGAAGACATGGTGGCCGAGGTCTCGCGCCTTCTCGCAATGAAAGGCCCGCAGGATCAGGCCCTGGTCCTGCCCGCCTATGATCAGGTGCTGAAGGCGTCGCACCTGTTCAACCTGATGGACGCGCGCGGCGCCATCGCGGTTGCCGAACGCCAGAGCTACATCGGACGGATCAGGGACCTGTGTAAGGCCTGTGCCGTCGCCTATGTCGAACAAGAGCGGAAAACCGCCTGATGCCCCAGCTTCTCATCGAACTGTTCTCCGAAGAAATCCCCGCGCGCATGCAGGCGGGGGCGGCGCGTGATCTGGAGCGGATGGCGGCCGAGCGGCTGAAGGCGGCGGGTCTCGCTTACGAGGCCCTGACCACCTATGCGGGCCCGCGGCGGCTGACGCTGGTAGTCGAGGGGCTGCCATCAGCGACGCCGGACCGGTCCGAAGAGGTCAAGGGCCCGCGCACCTCCGCGCCCGATCAGGCGCTGGACGGCTTCCTGCGCAAGACCGGCCTGACCAAGGATCAACTGACCGAGCGTGACGGCGTCTGGTTCGGCGTCCTGTCGTCCACGGGGCAGGCGACGACGGCCATCATCCCCGACATGGTCGACCAGATTGTGCGCGGCTTTCCCTGGCCCAAGTCGATGCGCTGGGGGTCCGGCCCCCTGCGCTGGGTGCGGCCGCTGAAGCGCATCGTGGCCCTGTTCGACGGGGCGGTGGTGCCGTTCGAGATCGACGGCATCCACAGCGGCTACACGACCGAGGGCCACCGCTTCCTCGGCTCCGGCCAGCCGTTCACGGTCAGGGACTTCGCCGACTACCGGGCGAAGCTGGAGCGCGAATTCGTGCTGCTGGATGTGGCCGACCGCAAGCTGCGCATTCTCGATGGCGCCAAGGCTGCCTGCGCCGCGCGGGGGCTGGCGCTGGTCGATGACGACGGCTTGCTGGACGAGGTGGCGGGGCTGGCCGAATGGCCGACGCCGATCCTGGGCGACATGGACCCGCAGTTCCTGGACCTGCCGCCCGAGGTGGTGCGCCTGTCGATGAAGGTGCACCAGAAGTATTTCGCCGTGCGCGATCCGGCCACGCACAAGCTCGCCCCCAACTTCCTGGTCGTCGCCAATGTCGAGGCGTCCGATGGCGGCCAGGCCCTGGCCGCCGGCAACAGCCGGGTTCTGAGCGCGCGCCTGAACGACGCCCGCTTCTTCTGGGACGAGGACCTGAAGGTCGGGTTCGACGTCTGGAACGACAAGCTGAAAGGCGTCACCTTCCACGCCAAGCTGGGCACGCTGCACGACCGGGTCGAGCGCATCGCTGCTCTGGCCCGCGAGATCGCGCCCCTGGTCGGGGCCGACCCCGATCAGGCCGAGGCCGCCGCCCGTCTGGCGAAGGCCGATTTAGCCAGCGGCATGGTCGGCGAGTTCCCGGAACTGCAGGGCGTGATGGGCGGGTACTATGCCCGCGCCTTCGGCCATCCCGACGCTGTCGCCGACGCCATCCGCGACCACTACAAGCCCCAGGGCCCCGCCGACACCGTCCCGACCGCGCCGCTGACCGTGGCGGTAGCCCTGGCCGACAAGCTGGACACCCTGGTCGGCTTCTTCGCCATCGACGAAAAGCCCACGGGGTCGAAGGACCCGTTCGCCCTGAGGCGGGCGGCGCTGGGGGTGATCCGGTTGGTGCTGGAGAACAACCTCTCTTTGTCGCTGAATGCAGTCTTGTGGCGGCAAGAGCTTCGAGCTCAGGTCTCTGCAATGCGAGTGAAGCTCGCAGCGCCGCGGCGGGCTTCGATGGACGACATCGTGGATATGCCGCCCAATGTGCTTGAGAAGCTTCGAGCCGAGTTGAAGCGTCTTGAAGCGAACGTACAGTGGCTAAGGAACGACACCGAAGATCCACTGTTGCCGCTCGAAAATTATCCCGACGAAGCCGGGCTAAAGGTCTTCTTCGCCGACCGCCTGAAGGTCCTCCTCCGCGACCAGGGCAAGCGCCACGATCTTGTGGATGCCGTCTTCGCGCTGGGCGACGACGACCTGGTCCGTATCGTGCGGCGGGTCGAGGCGCTGGACGGGTTCCTGAGCACTGACGACGGGGCCAATCTGCTGGCGGGCTACAAGCGGGCGTCGAACATCCTGCGGGCCGAGGCCAAGAAGGGCGATGTGCCCACCGGCATGGTCCAGACCGGCCTGCCCGGCCAGCCCGAGGAAGAAGTCGCCCTCGCCTTTGCCGTCGGGGCCGCCGGCACGGCGGTAGACGCGGCGCTGGAAACCGAGGACTTCGCCGCCGCCATGACCGCCCTGGCCGGCCTTCGCGGCCCGGTCGACGCCTTCTTCGACAAGGTGCTGGTCAACTCCGACGTGGCCGAGGAGCGGGACAACCGCCTGAAGCTGCTGGGCCAGGTGCGCGACGTCATGGGCCGGGTCGCCGACTTCGGACAGGTGGGCGGCTAAACCCTTCCTCCAGTTCGATGCCGCGGCAAGGGCGTCCTCACCGGACGCCCAACTCCTCGACCAGCCGCTGCATTCCGTAGACATCCCGCAGTGCCGTCGTCACCGTACCGGTGGTCACGATGACCGAGCGGTTGACGTTGCGGTCGTAGCCGTAGGCGTTGCGCTGGGTCAGGACGGTGGAGTCGAAGTTCGCCCCCACGATCTCGCCCGCCTCATTGACGACCGGTGAGCCCGACGAGCCGCCGATGGTGTCGGACGAGACCGCCATGTTCAGCACCGTATCCCCGTCGATCCGCTCACGCGCGGCCAGCAGTTTGGGTGCGACATCGAACGGAGCCGAGCCGGTCGCCCGGTCCCACAGGCCGCTGAAGGTCGTGAACGCCCTGAACCGCTGTCCGGGCACGTCTGTGCCCTCGATCTGGCCATAGGTCAGGCGCAGCGTCCCGGTCGCATCGGGATATACGCTGTCGCCATAGGCCTGGAAGCGCAGGGCGGCCAGCTGCTCGGATGCGCGGGCGGTCGGCGCATCGACGCGGGCCTCCCAGTCGGCCCGAATGGCCCGGGTCGGCTCCTGCAAGGTCAGCAGATACTGGATCATCGGATCGTCCGACGCCTGGATGGCGGCCAGACCCCCCTCCCACAGCGCCCGGCGCACGGCCGGATCGGCCAGCGTCGTGCCAGAGACCAGACGCGCCGACCGCGCCTCTGGCGATTCCTGACCCAGAAGGATGGGCATGCGCGGGTCGTCGACGGTCAGCCATTCGCGGGTCTTGGACAGCCACCATTCCATCCGCACCTGCTCCAGACCGGGATAGACCGGGCGTTCGGCGAAGAGACCGGATTGCACCGCAGCCAGACGGCTGTCGGCGAACTCGGGCAGGCGCTCGGCCGACGGCTTCTCCCGCTCCTGCGCGCCGCGCACCAGTGTCCGCGCCCAGTTGAACAGCTGCGAGCCGCCCGCCACCGGGGTGGTACCCAGACCCGTGCCGCCTTCCAGCAGGGCCATGGCGGGATAGAGTTCACGCGCGATCGGCTGGACCGACGACAGCGTCGTCCACGGATCGGCAGGCGTTGCCGTCGCTCCGCGAATGCGCGTCTGGAAATCGGCTTCCGCCTCGGCTTTCATGCGCATGAAGCCGGGGTCGGTCAGCGCTCGCATCCGGCCCAGGCCGCGCTTGTAGGTGTTCTCCAGCCCCACGATCGGGTCCATGGCGATGAAGGCGTTTTCCTCGCTCTCCTGGCTGAAGCGGATCAGCCGCCCGCGCAGCTCGCTGGCCAGCAGCTGATCCATCGGCAGGACGACATCGCGGATCGTGAACAGCTGGTCCTGGGTCAGCAGGCGCTGGGTCGCGCCGGGGCTGCCGGATACGAAGACGGGCGTGCCCTCCACGGGCTTGTCGGCATTCCATTTGAAGTGGGTGGGCGTCGCGACCGGCGCGCCGTTTTCATACAGGCGGATGAAGGCCGCATCGATGGCGAAGCGCGGAAAGCTGAAGTTGTCCAGGTCGCCGCCGAACGTCGCGGCCCGATCCTCGGGGGCCCAGGCCAGGCGCACGTCGGAGAATTTCTTGTAGGTATAGAGCTTGAACTGACCCCCGCGATACAGGCTGACGACCTGACAGCGTTTGTCGGTCGCATCGCCGCACGCCTCCTGCTCGATCCGTCCGGCTTCGGCATCGCGCGCGCGGGTGAAGGCCTGGCCTTCCAGACCGGCACCGGCCGCCTGCATCCGCTCGGTGACGTCGGTGATCTCCGTCAGGATTTCGGCCGTGCCGCCGGGGCATTTCAGCTCGTCCTCGCGGCTGCGCGGGGCAAAGCCGGTCTCGGCATAGTTGACGGCCTGGGTCGACAGATTGGCCACGCAGGTGGCGACACAGTGGTTGTTGGTCATCACCAGCCCTTCGGCCGAGACCAGGCCCGCCGAACAGCCGCCGAACTTGACCGAGCTCAACCGCACCCGGTCCAGCCAGGCCTGATCAATGTTCGTCCCCAGCGTCGCATTGGCCCGCGCGATGGGGAAGTTGTCGAAGGTCCACATGCCTTCCTCGGCCAAAGCCTGATCGGGGGCCATGGAGCCGGCAGCGAGGGTCAGCAGGGCGGCGGCGAGGGTGGGGGTGAGACGCATGAGTGACTCCTTGCCCTTCTCCCCTTGCGGGTGAAGGAGGCTCGCATTGCGAGACGACGACGGGTGGCCCGGATGAGGGGTCGCACCATTGGGTGCGATTGTCGATGAAAGACCATGAATGACGAAGGGGTCGCCCGGCAAGATCGGTGCGACCCCTCAACCGTCAGGCAGCGCCTGACACCTTCTCCCGCAAGGGGAGAAGGATCGTTACTGGACCCCCAGCTCTTCCAGCAGGCGCGGGCTCGGATAGACCACCCGCAGCGCCTCGGTGATGGCGGCGGTCGAGACCGACACCGTCCGGTTCAGATTGCCGTCGTAGCCGAACGACCCGCCTAGAGAGTGGATGTTGCCGTCGAATGCCGTGCCGATCACCTCGCCGGCGGCATTGATCACGGGCGAGCCGGAGTTGCCGCCGATGATGTCGTTGGTGGAGACGAAGTCATAGACGGTCTGCTTGTTGATCCGGTCCTCGGCGTCCAGGAACTTCTGGGCCGCATTAAACGGCACCGAGCCCGTCGCCCGCTCGTAAAGCCCGCCCATGTAGGTGAAGGCCGGCACCGTCACGCCGCGATAGGTCCAGCCCTGCACCTGGCCATAGGACAGGCGCAGCGAGAAGGTCGCATCGGGGTACAGGTTGTCGCCATAAACCGCGAAGCGGGCTTGGGCGACGCGCTCGGCGGCGCGGGAGGTGGGGGCCGTGACCGTGCTGGCCCACTGGCTGGCTACTTCGGCGCTGGCTGCTTCATTGGCCAGAACGAAACCGATCAGCGGATCGGCCTCGGCCAGTTGTTCCGGCGTCATCGACAGGGCGGCGACGCGGAAGGCCGGGTCGGCCAGCTTGGTCCCGGCGATCAACCGCTCGGCCAGGGCTTCCGGGCTTTCGCGGCCCAGCATGGCCTTCACCGTCGGATTGTCGACCGTCAGATATTCGCGGGTCTTGGACAGCCACTGGCGCATCTGGATTTCGTCGATGGCGGGCGTGACTGGCAGGACGGTGGCCATGCGACCTTCCAGCGCCGTGCGCTGGGCCGGCGTGATGCGGCGCTCGGCCTCGGGGCGGGCGTTGTCGCGGGCGACACCGGCCACGGCCCGGGCATAGCTGTACAGCTGCGAACCGCCACCCGCGCCCTGCACCAGTTGGCGATAGGGCAGATACAGATCGCGCGCGGCGGCCTCGACGGCTTCCAGTTCGGCCCACGGATCACCGATGCGTTGTTGCAGGGCTGGGTCGGCGGCGACGCGCTGGCGCAGTTCGGCTTCCTGTTCGCGCTTGGTCGCCATGAAGGCCGGATCGGTCAGGGCGGCCTGCTGGCCGTACCAGACCTTGAAGCTGTTCTCGAGGCCGAAGATGGTGTCGAACGACGCGCGATACGCCTCGTCATCCTCCAGCGAATATTCCAGCAGACGCCCGCGCAGTTCGGACCCCTGGATCAGTTGGGTCGGCAACTGCTGATCGCGCAGTCGCTCCAGCTGGCTCATGGTCAGCAGGCGCTGGGTCGTACCGGGGTTGCCGGCCACGAAGGTGACGTCGCCTTCCTTGGGCGCTTCGGGGTTCCACTTCAGGAAGTTGGGCGTCTCGACCGGCTTGCCGTCCTCATAGGCGCGCAGGAAACCGGCATCGAGTGCATAGCGCGGGAAGTTGAAGTTGTCGGGGTCGCCACCGAAGAACGCCGCCTGGTTCTCGGGCGCGAACACCAGACGCACGTCGTCATAGCGGCGGAACTTGTAGAGCGCATAACGGCCACCGCGGTAGAAGCTGATCACCTGGCAGCTGAACTTGGGATCGCCGGCGCAGTTCTCTTCCTGGATCTTGGTGGTCTCGGCGCTGCGGGCGGCGTTGAAGGCCGCGCCTTCCAGGCCCTCGCCGGCGGCCAGAACGCGATCGGTCACGTCCACGATGTCGGTCAGGACCTCGGCCGTCTGGCCGGGGCAGGTCTTCTCTTCTTCGCGGGTGGCAGGCATCCAGCCGTTCTTGACGTAGTCGTTCTCGGGGCTGGACAGGTCCTGCACGCAGCCGACGACACAGTGCCAGTTGGTCAGGATCAGCCCATCCTCAGACACAAACGAGGCCGAGCAACCCTGCAGACGCACCGCCGAGTTGCGGACCCGATCCAGCCAGGCCTGATCGATGCGGGTGCCGTATTTGTCGTTCACCATCTGGATGGGGAAGTTGTCGAAGGTCCACATTCCTTCGTCGGCCTTGGCCACGGTCGGGGCGGCGGTGACGGCCAGCGCCCCGGCGACGGTGGCGATGGAGGCGGTCGCGGCGATGGCGGACCGAAGTGAACGAAGCAGCATGTCTGGTGGTTCTCCCTGGCCCGTCCATTCCTTGCGGGCTGTTACAGAATAACTAGACCCGAAGCCGCGCTCTCGTCCACAGCCTGTTTGCCCCCTTTGGCGAATGCGGGTCGTCGCCTTACCCCGATTTAACTTGGCCGGAACACCTGGCGGCGTCAGATAGCGGACAACCAAGGGGTCCCATGTCTCTCGCTCTCTCCACCCTGCTCTTCGAGTGGCGCCGCTACATGGCCGCCGTCATGGCGCTGGCGCTGTCGGGCTTGCTCGTCCTGGCCATGACCGGCGTCTTCATCGGCATCGGCAAGGGCTTCACGGCCCAGATCGAACGGTCGCGTGCCGACATCATCGTCATGCAGCCCGGCGCGAAAAGCCTGATCGGCGGCCCGTCCGGCGTGCCGCGCCGGTTCATACCTCTGGTCTACAACAACCCCGAAGTCGTGGAGGTCCAGCCCCTGGACGGCGCAGGGGGCACCTTCCAGTCGGTCAAGAATGTCGATCCGACCCTCTCCCAGGCCGATCGGGCCAAGATGGATGCGCCCCGTCAGGCTTTCGTGCAGGCCAGCATCATCGACACCACGCCGGATGCGGTCACCATTCCGACCGACTATTCCCAGGACCTGATCGACGCCCTGCGCCAGCCCTACACGGTCGCGGTCGACGAGACCGCCCTGCCACAACTGGGGGTCAAGCTGGGTGAGAAGGCCCTTTACAACGGTCAGACGGTCACGGTGGCGGCGATCACGCGCGGCTATCCCAACATGATGCAGGCCAACATCGTCATGTCGCGCGACACCCTGCGCATGCTGGGCCAGGCCGATACCGGCCCACGCGTCGGTCCCTTGATGGTCAAGCTGCGCGACCCTTCACAAGCCCGTCTGGTCGCCGATCAGCTGAATGAAAGCGGTGACGGGCAGTGGAAGGCCTGGACGCGTCAGGAGCTGGCCGACGCCAACGCAGGGGCCATGTTCGAGGAGGGCATTCTGGTCATCATCATCGGCGGCTGCGTCGTCCTGGGCATCATCATCGGCGTGGCCATCACCTGGCAGACCCTGCGCGGTGCCATCATGGCCAACATTAAGGAGTTCGCCTCCCTGCGTGCCTTGGGCGTCGGCATGGGCAGCCTTCGCCGCATCGTCATGGAACTTAGCTTCTGGGTCGGCGTGGTGGGGGTCGGTGCAGCCATCCTGCTGACCTGGCTGGTGTCGCTGCTGGCGGCGGCCAATGCCGTCATCATCTCCCTGCCGCCCGTGCTGCTGATCGTCGTCGGCGGCGGCCTGATCCTGATCGCCATGGCCTCGGGCCTGCTGTCGATGGGCATACTGAAGAAGAGCCAACCTGCGGACCTGCTGCGATGATCGGCCATACCAAGCTGCACGGCCGTCACGGCTCCGCCGCCATCGAGGCCACCGGACTGGTCAAGCGCTTCAAGTCCGGCAAGGCCTTCGTCGAGGTACTGAAGGGCGTGGATTTCGACGCCCGTCACGGTGACCTGACCATGGTCATGGGGCCCTCGGGCTCCGGCAAGTCCACCCTGATCGCCGCCCTGTCCGGCCTGCTGCGGCCCGAGGCCGGGCGCGTGGATGCTCTCGATGTCGACGACATGTGGAAGCTGTCGTCGGGGCGCATCGACAAGTTCCGGCTGGATCACTGCGGCTTCATCTTCCAGGGCTTCAACCTGTTCCCGGCCCTCAGCGCCCTGGCCCAGGTCACTACGGTACTGAAATATCAGGGCCTGTCGCCCGACGCGGCGCGCAAACGTGCCACCCTGGCGCTGGAAGAGGTGGGCCTGGGCCATCGCCTGCATCAGCGCCCGGCCGCCCTGTCCGGTGGTGAGAAGCAGCGCGTCGCCATCGCCCGCGCCCTGGCCAAGGACCCCAAAATCCTGTTCGCCGACGAACCGACCTCTGCCCTGGACGGCGAGAACGGCCAGGTGGTCATCCGCCTGCTGCGCCGGGCCGCGACCGAACATGGCGCGGCGGTCATCTGCGTCACCCACGACCCGCGCCTCGAGGCCTGGGCCGACCGGGTCATCCACATCGAAGACGGCGTGATCATCGACGATCAGCGCCGCACCCCCAATCCCGACGCCACGCTCGCGTCGCACTGAACGCCCTGAAGGACCCCCTAGAATGCCCGGTTTCCTGAAAAGCAAATGGACCTGGATCGGCCTCGCGCTGATCGTCGTCATCGGCCTCGTTGTTATGTTCATGAACAACGCTGCCGCCGCCAAGAAGGCCGAGGAGGCCGAGCGCGAGGCCAGCAAGGTCGAAAGCCCCTATGCGGCCATCGCCAACGGCAAGGTCGACGTTGAGGGCGGCATCATCCAGATCGCGGCCCGTCGCGGCGGCGTCGTGCGGGAAGTCCTGGTCCAGGAAGGCGACCGCGTCGTGGCCGGTCAGATCCTGGCTCGTCAGGAGGATGACGAACCCCGCCTCGCCCTGCAAAGCGCCGCCGCCGACGTCGCCCAGGCCGAAAGCCAGCTGCGCCAGATCCAGGTCGACATCCGCACCGCCCAGCGCGAGTTCGATCGCCTGCAGCAGCTGGTCGCCACCAACTTCGTCGCCGCCCAGCGGCTGGACCAGGCCCGCGACGCCATCGCCACGGCCGAAGCTCGCATGGCCTCGGCCCGCGCCGCCGTCGATACCGCCCGCGCCCGCCGCGATCAGGCCGCCTATAATGTCGAGCTGACGGTCATCCGCGCGCCCGCCGACGGCCGCATCGTGCGCCGCTATGCCAATCCCGGCGCCGGGGCCTCGACCCTGAACGTGTCCAACATGTTCGATCTGGAGCCTGACGCCCCGCGCATTGCCCGCGCCGAGATCGTCGAGAGCGACATCCCCAACATCCGCGCCGGCCAGGCCGTCGAAGTCACGCCCGAGGGTGACACGACCAAGGTCTATGTCGGCACCGTCCTGCGCCGTGCCGCCGTCTTCGGGGCCCGCAAGCTGGCGTCGGACGACCCGTCGCAACGCTCCGACGAGCGCGTCGTCGAGGTCGTCGTTACCGTCGGCGACGCCCCTCTGCTGATCGGCCAGCGCGTCCTGGTCAAGTTCATGAAGCCCGGCGAAACGGCGGGCGCCCCCCGCACCGCCACCGTCGGCGTCCCGGCCAACCGCTCCATGCAGACGCCGAACAGGGGTTAGTTGACCGTCAGCGCCCCTCGAACGTCGCCGCCCGCTTCTCCAGCACGGCGCTGACGCCCTCGGCGTGGTCCTCGGTCAGGTGGGCCAGGGCCTGCATGGCGGCGGTCATCTCCAGGATCTGGTCGAAGGTCGCATCCCTTCCCTGGCGCAGCAGGGCCTTGGTCATGCGCAGAGCATGCGGGGCCTGGGCGGTGACCTGCGCCGCCGTGGCCAAGGCCTCCTCCATCAGGCGGTCAGCAGGCACGACCCGGTTGACCAGGCCCCAGTCCAGCGCGGTGGCTGCATCGAGCGTCCGGCCCGTGAATAGCAGTTCCGCCGAGCGGGCATAGCCGACGTTCCTCGGCATCAGCCAGGTTCCGCCGTCGCCCGGTAGTATGCCCAGCTTCAGGAAGGGGACGCCGAAACTGGCCGCCTCCGACGCGATACGTATGTCGGCCAGTCCGGCGATGTCGCACCCCAGCCCCATGGCCGGGCCGTTCACCGCCGCGATCAGCGGCACCTCCAGCCCATAGAGCGACCGCACGATCCGGTGCACGACCCGGCGGTAGTTCTCGCGGATGTCGATGCCCGTACCGCCGAACAGGTCGCGCCGATCCCGCATGGCGGTCAGATCGCCGCCTGCCGAGAACGCCCGCCCCGCGCCGGTCAGGATCACGCAGGACACGGTTCGGTCCGCATTGACCGCCTCGCAGGCCGTAGCAAACGCCTCGCCGTCCTGCGGATCGGGTAGGGCGTTCAGCCGCTCGGCCCGGTCCAGGGTCCATATTTCGAGGGGGCCTTGGCGTTCGCGCGTGATCAGGGTCATGGCCACGCTGTGCCGCATTCGCTCTCCTCGCTCAAGCAGCGAGCCGCCGCGCGGCGAGTGCTAGCGCCCAAAAAATCGCTCAAGCGACGAGGCTCCGCGAGCCGAGTGATAGCACCCACCAAAAAGCCCCGGTCCTGAGGGGCCGGGGCTCGGTCTTCTCACTGGCGCTGTCGCTCTTCTAGCGCTTGCGGTCCAGTTTGATGGGTACGAAGTTCGAAGGGTGGCTGACCACGCGGTCGCCTGCGCCGTTCGTATTCTTCGTGTTCACCAGCATCCCGCCGAACAGGGCAAAGGACATCATGGCGTGCTGGAGGTTGCGCTCCTTGTTATTCATCTTGGCGTCTCCTTTCGATGAAAGATGAAAAGAGACGCGTCGTGCTTTTCGGGAATCTCACCGTCATAGTCGTTTCGCGTCAGCATCCAATCTAGCAGGCGTGCTGCAAATTGCAAGATTTATACTCCGCAACCGGACCATATTTCGCACCGATGTCATCAAACGTGTCGCCCACGCCACAAGGCCCTCCGCGCTCCATCGCCACCCCGTGTGTCCAGGTGTGCGTGGTCGATGGCGCGTCCAGCCTGTGCCTGGGTTGCTACCGCACCCTGTCCGAGATCGCGGGCTGGAGCGCGATGACGGATGCAGAACGGGCGACGATCATGGCGGCACTGCCGGGACGCGAGCGTCAGGTGCTGGTCGGAGAATAGCCTTAACGCCGCGTCCACCACGCCCGTTCACCGCATCCCAACCGACCCCTGCCAGGGTGTCAGAGTCGCAGAAGCGGTCGTGTCTGGTGAGTGTGTTCGGTCCATGCGTTTGAACCTGTCCAACCTCGGTGTGATGATCCTGGCGATTGCCTGCTCGCTGACGGCCGCCTTCTGGGTCAATCAGCTGGGCGACCGTGGCCAGGCCCAGGCGGCCGTCGTGCCCGTGACTGTCGCTGCCGCAGCGACGCCGGCACCCGCCACCGGCGCCGACACACGCATCGCCCGCTCGGACGACGGACATTATTGGGCCGAGGCGCGCATGAATGCCCGCACCGGTGGCCGGCCCATCCGCGTCATGGTCGATACGGGGGCCAGCGTCGTCTCCCTGACGCGTGCGGATGCCGAACGTCTGGGCGTGCACGTCACCGCCGCCGACTTCTCCGGCACAATCATCACCGCCGCCGGTCGGGTCCGCGCCGCACCCGTCACCCTGGCTTCGGTCAGCATCGGGGGCACGCGCGTCGATAGTGTCGAGGCCCTGGTGATCGAGAATGGCCTGCCGCACTCGCTGCTGGGCATGAGCTATCTGGGCCGCCTGTCCAGCTTCACCGCCACACCGACGACCCTGACGCTCAAGAGTTAGAGCGCCTTCACCACCACCGACAAGGCTGTCGCCAGCAGATAGAGCGCGAACACGCGCCTCAGCGTCGTCTTGTTCAGCCGGTGCGCCAACCGGGCGCCATAGGGGGCCACCGCCGTGGTCAGCAGCCCCATCACCACCGCTGCCGGTATGTTGACATAGCCTAGCGACAGCGGCGGCCGCCCGTCTGCGCTCCAGCCAAACACGACGAAACCGGCCGTCGCCGTCGCTCCGATGGCCAGACCGAACCCTGACGCCGTCGCCACCGCCTGATGGATCGGCCGGCCGCACAGGGTCATGGTCAGGCCGCCGAAACTGCCGCCGCCGATACCCATCATGGCCGACAGTCCGCCGATGACGGTCGCCGTCACCCGGCGGCCCCAGCCGGTCGGCATGTCCCGCCTCAGCACCACACGCTCGGGCAGCAGCCCCATCTGCGCCGCGATCAGGGCCAGACAGACCCCGTAAACGATGGCCAGCCCCTCCATCGACGTGAGCCCCGCCACCCCCGCTCCGATCAGGCCGCCCAGCGCCACCCACGGCGTCCAGGTCTTCAGCACCACCTCGTCCACCGCCCCATGCTCGCGGTGCGCCTTCAGGGACCGCCAGGACGTCGCCACGATGGTGGCCAGGGACGTGCCGATGGCGACGTGCAGATTGCTCTCGCCGCCCAGCCCCAGCACTTCGAACGCATAGAACAGCGCCGGCACGATCACCGTCCCGCCGCCCACCCCGAACAGACCCGCGATCAGCCCCCCGACCAGCCCGGCGGCCACCAGGGCGGCCAGCAGCATCAGGATTTCGCTCAGCGGCAATGCGGTCATGCCAGCGGTCTAGACGGTCCTGAATCGACCAGCCAGAACAGATCCTCCACCGTGGTGTTCAGGGCTCGCGCCAGGCTGAGCGCCAGTATCGTGGACGGCACGAACACCCCGTTCTCGACCGTATTCACCGTCTTGCGCGACACACCCGCCAGCGCCGCCAGTTCGACCTGCGTCAGCCCCGCCGCGGTCCGCACTTCTTTCAGCCGCGAGCCCAAGCGCGGGTCACTCATCGTCGCTTGCCGTATCCGCTTGATTGGCTTCGCGGTCCAGCCAGGCAAAACGAAATCCCGCCGTCGCCGCCCCCGCCATCAGGGCGACGATCATGGCCGTCAGGCCGGCTTCGGGGCACCAGATCATCAGGCCCAGGGTCAAGGTTATCCCCGCCATCAGCGCCACGAACCCCGCCTTGAGAGCCTGGGCCCGGAAGACGCGCGTCAGTTCGTCGTCCAGGAACCGCTTGTTGGTCCCCGAATAGTTGTCCCAGCCCAGCACCATCAGCACCACCAGCCAGGCATAGAGCACCGGCACGCCCAGCCGAAGAACGCCGATCAGGCTGGGGCCCTCGGTCTGAATGTCGCGCGCCGCCTCGAAGGCGATCCCCAACAGGGCCATCCCGATCAGCGGGAACGTCCACAACATGCGCGACCGCTCGGCCTGCAAGCGATCCCGTTTCGTCTGCGCCCGCTCGCCGATCTGTTGCGACCGCGATGGGTGATGCCAGGCCGCCAGGATCAGTCCCACGACCATGATGGCAAATCCGATCCCGGCCAGAACACCCGCCGCCGTCGCCGCATCACCCGTGCGTCCGTCTCCCACGACAAAGCCTGCTCCGCAGGCCACTACGCCGACCGCGGTCAGAACCAGCCCCCAGCCATACCGGCGCGCCCGGTCATTCAACGCCCGCTTCGCCTCACCCTGATCCCGCATCACCGCCCGAACCTCACGCAATGTCACCTATCGGTTACATGTCACCTTGGGGTTACATGTGTCAAGCGGGCATCAGGGGCAGGCATTGAGCGCTGGGCGGCAGCCAGCGCAACCTCCCTCGGAGCCAGCCGTTTCCACCGCAACTTCCACCTGGGACATCCCTGCGATGACGACCATCAAGACTGCCTCCATCCGTACACTCGCCCTGGCCGGTTCGGCCCTGCTGCTATCCTCCGGCGTGGCGCTGGCCCAGACGCCCTACGGCTCCACCCAGAGCCAGCAACAGCCGTCGCAGCAGCAGGAGGCGATCGGTGCTATTCTCGGCGCGCTGTTCGGCGATCGGCTGGGGGTATCGACCTCTGTTGATGCCCAGTGGGCGGCCGGGCGGCGTCCGCTGAACACCCAGCGCACTCAGTTCAACACCCGCGTCGATGCCGACGTCCGCTCTGGTCGTCTGTCGTCCTCGACCGGCACCCGCATCAAGGCCGACTATGACGCCTTGGTGCAGCTTGAGACCCGCTATGCCGCCGACGGCCGTTTCACGACCAGCGAACGCACGGAGCTGAACGACCGCTACGGGGCCCTGACCCAGGCACTGGCCGACGGCGGCTTCGGCGACGATCAGGGCTCGGACACCGGCTACGTCTCCGTCTCCGGCGGCCGCGCCGAATTCGAGGCGCGCGTGGACACCGCCGTGCGCAACCGCCGCATCACCCGCACCGAGGGCACGCGCCTGAAGTCAGATTACCAGGCCCTGATCCAGGTCGAGGCCGGCTATCTGCGCGACGGTTCGCTCAGCACCCGCGAACGCGACGATCTGGAGAGCCGACTGGATGCGCTGGACGCCCGCGTCGGCGATGTCGGCTACGGCGGCGGCTCGACCGCTCCGCTCGACAATCGCACCCGTCTGGCCAACATCGAGCGTGCGCTGTCCACCAACGCCTCGGCCATCGGTCGCACCGAAGCTGCCGACATCGCGGTCGAGCACGGCGATCTGGTCCGGCTGGAGGCCGCCTATGCCCGCAGTCAGCCGTCCTCCGACGACCGCGCCTATCTGGATCGCCGCATCGGCGAGCTGGAGCTGCGCGCGCGCATCCGCCGCTGATGCCATCCTGCTGCCCATGCTGACATCCGCTGCCAGCATGGGCGGTGCCCTGCGGCTGGCATCGCGGCCCGCCCGTGCCTAGATGGTGTTCATGGCCCGTTCCGCTCCGACCCCCGGCAAGCCCGTCAAACCCGTCCACGTCCCCGGCCAGTCGGCACAGGGCGTGGCTGAGGCGTCGGCCCCCTTCATCTTCGATCCGGCGGCAGCGACGAACAAACTCCCCATGTTCGCCCCCGTCACCGGCCCGCGCCTGACGCCGGAGGAGGCCCCTGGCAAGCCTGCCGACTGGACCCCGCACCGCCCCGATCGTCCCGCCGACCGCAAGCACATTCCCTTCCGGCTGGAGACGAAATACACCCCCGCCGGCGACCAGCCTGCCGCCATCGCCGAACTGGTCGCGACAGCCAAAACCGGCGAGCGCAATCAGGTCCTTCTGGGCGTCACCGGCTCGGGCAAGACCTTCACCATGGCCAAGGTCATCGAACAGACCCAGCGCCCGGCGCTGATCCTGGCCCCCAACAAGACCCTGGCCGCCCAGCTCTATTCCGAGTTCAAGGCCTTCTTCCCAGACAATGCGGTCGAGTATTTCGTCAGCTACTACGACTACTACCAACCCGAAGCTTATGTCCCGAAATCAGATACTTACATCGAGAAGGACAGCTCGATAAACGAGCAGATCGACCGCATGCGCCATTCGGCGACGCGGGCGATCCTGGAGCGGGACGACGTCATCGTGGTGGCGTCGGTCAGCTGCATCTACGGCATCGGCTCGGTCGAGACCTATACGGCCATGACCTTCACCCTGAAGGTCGGGGACCAGATCGACGAGGCCAAGCTGCGGGCCGATCTGATCGCGCTGCAGTACAAGCGCAACGACGCCGCCTTCGAGCGCGGCATGTTCAGAAAGCGCGGCGACGTGCTGGAGATCTTCCCCGTCCACATGGAGGACCGCGCCTGGCGCATCCAGCTGTTCGGCGACGAGCTGGAGAGCATCCAGGAGTTCGACCCCCTGACCGGCAAGAAGACCGCCGATCTGGAGGAGATCACCGTCTATGCGGCCAGCCACTATGTCACGCCGCGTCCGTCGCTGAACCAGGCCATGACCGGCATCAAGGCCGAGCTGAAGGAGACGCTCGACTGGATGGTCGAGAACGGCAAGCTCCTGGAGGCCCAGCGCCTGGAACAGCGCGTGCGCTTCGATCTGGAGATGATGGAGGCGACCGGCTCCTGCGCCGGGATCGAGAACTATTCCCGCTGGCTGACGGGCCGCGCGCCGGGCGAGCCGCCGCCCACCTTCTTCGAATACATCCCCGACAACGCCCTGCTGTTCGTGGACGAGAGCCACGTCACCGTGGGCCAGATCAGCGGCATGTACCGGGGCGACTACCGCCGCAAATCCACCTTGGCCGAATACGGCTTCCGCCTGCCCAGCTGCATCGACAACCGCCCGCTGAAGTTCGACGAATGGGACGCCATGCGCCCCGCCACCGTCTTCGTCAGCGCCACCCCCGGCAGCTGGGAGATGGACCAGACGGGCGGCGTCTTCACCGAACAGGTCATCCGCCCCACCGGCCTGATCGACCCCCCGGTCGAGATCCGTCCCGTCAGCGGCCAGACCCGCAACCAGGTCGACGACGTCATCGACGAGGTGAAGGCCGTGGCCCGCAACGGCTACCGCTCCCTGGTCACCACCCTGACCAAGAAGATGGCCGAGGACCTGACGGAATACATGCATGAGCAGGGCATTCGCGTCCGCTACATGCACTCCGACGTCGACACGCTGGAGCGGATCGAGATCCTGCGCGACCTGCGCCTGGGCACCTTCGACTGCCTGATCGGCATCAACCTGCTGCGCGAGGGGCTGGACATTCCCGAGTGCGGCCTGGTCGCCATCCTGGATGCGGACAAGGAGGGCTTCCTGCGCTCGGAGACCTCACTGATCCAGACCATCGGCCGCGCGGCCCGCAACGTCGACGGCCGGGTCATCCTGTACGCCGACCGCATGACCGGCAGTATGGAGCGCGCCATCGCCGAGACGAACCGCCGGCGCGAGAAGCAGCAGGCCTACAACACCGAACACGGCATCACGCCCGAAAGCGTCAAGCGCGACATCAAGGAGATCATGGCCAGCCCTTACGAGAGCCGCGAGATGGATCGCCTGACCCGCCCCGGCGTGGCCGAGGCCGCCAAACCCTTCACCGGCTCCAACTTCCAGGCCGCCCTCAAGGACCTGGAAGGCCGCATGCGCAACGCCGCCGCCAACCTGGAGTTCGAGGAAGCCGCCCGCCTGCGCGACGAGATCAAGCGCATGAAGCTGATGGACCTGGAGTTCGCCAACGACGTCATGACGGCGGAAGGGCAGGCGGTCGACAAGGCCGCGCCGAAACGCTGGCGAGCCGAGGCGGCGGCGGAGAAGGCGGAGGCGTTCCGGAAGGGGCGTTAGAGTGGGGGAGATTTTAGTCGTCTAATTGGTGACGAGGAATACTTTCCTTAACTTCGGGATTCGATCTCGACGCTCTTTAAAAAACTCAAGGCCTCCTGAAACGGAGGGAGTCTGTTAGGGTGTTGAGCCATCATCCAAAGTATATGATTTCCTCGACCTATTAATGTCGAAATGTAATCGGATGTTTCAATTCCTTTTCGATCGATATGGCCAGCTAAGCCAAATTTTCGTACGAAATGAACTTCCTGCAAAAATGTTCTGCGCATTTCACGGGAAGGCCCAAGACATTCGTTCAGAATTACTCCACAGCTTACCTGTCTGCTGCCTCTTCGCATCACCCGAATCTTAGATTCGTTTAATTCAAGTTCTTCGTCTTTGAGGGAATTTTCTACAAAAGATATAAGACTTCGAGGAGAGCCAGAGCCTGAAAATGTAAGATCGTCAGCATATCGGGTGTAGTGCCAATTATTCTCTAGCGCGTATGATCCAAGCTTGTTGTCGAGCGAAATGTATATTGCATTTGAAAGCGATGGGCTAGACGGAGCGCCTTGTGGAAGTGCTCCATTCAAAGTTGTCAAGCTAGCCAAAATCCTAGAGACGCTTGATGTATAACCGCAAGACAATAAGACCTTTTCTACCGCACCTAATTTTGTAGAAGCAAAAAAGTCCTTCACGTCTAGACGAACAACAACTTTCTTCCCTAAGTGAAACCTAGCGTTAGTTTTGATGCTGCGGCCTGGTCGGTAAGAATGAACGTACTTTGAAACAGGAAGCTTAGAGCCCACGGAATCGGCAAGCCAAGACTGAAATTCCTTTAGGTCCGGAAGCGGCTCTACTAATTGTCGTTCTGAGCCATCACGTTTTTTAACAGAGAACTTCCTATAAAATTTATTTTGGCCGTTAGCGGCGCGATAGAGAAAATCTCTTTTGAAGCCAGACAAAACTGACAGGTGTCTAACATCGAAAATGGTTGGGAGGCCCGATTGACTCAATCGCGCCGAGTATTTGATGGCGTAAGCAATATCTTGCTCTGACCAACCGGCTTTTGAAGCCGTCAGAATAAAATCTTTGGATTGGCTATATATCATTGGAAGCCGCCCTGCGGAGGGAAGTTGGTCACCCTTTATCTATCGAGTGAGCGTAGCGAGCTTGCGAACGCAGTTCGCGGCGCGAAATGGGGAGCATCATGCGAATCCATTTTGCGCCATAGGCTGTGTTCTTCGCGATTTCTCCTGGACGGCGACTCGCCGCCCGCCCAGCAAAAGATTTGGGCGAACCCTTATCCTTGTCTGGCTGTACTGACTGACTCCCGAATCTCCTCGAGAGCGGCTTCCGATGGAACATATACGGCACTAGATGGTAGGCGCTCAACCCGGGTTGAAATACGAGGCTTTGGAAAGGTCATTCTCTTAGCGGCTTCGAGGGCGGCCTGCCCCCGCGTACTAAGTACCAGTTGCCCTTCTGTTCTAACGACAAGGCCTAAGGTTTGAAGCCGAGCGACGCCGTCAAGGATTTGGCTGTAGCTCCATCCGCGAGATACCGCAGCGGACATGGATTCTGAGCCAGCAGCGATCGACTCCATGATTATTCGATCTAGTCCCCTCATGATTATTTACCTCGGAAATGGGCAGGGCCAGCCCACACCCTTTTTGCCTTTGTACCAGAAAATTGGGAGAGTGTTGTTTGGAGTAGCCTTCATGGACACCAGCGCTTCCGTTTGGCCAAAGCCTCTAACGTTCTCCTCTGTTACCCCTAGTTTCGCTTCGATCTGACCGTAGATCTCAGGAGCCGCTGCGCCGCCTTCAGCCTCAGAAAATTCATACTCTGTGAGGCATCGGGTGCCTGATAGCGCGGCGTCAACACGCACCCCCAATGCCTCAATGCATTGAATAGCGTCTCGCATGGCATACAGCACGGACACAGAAATGTTTTCAGGTTTGTAGCCGACTACCAAGAGACGCTCGACAGCCTTTCGAATGGTTCTTCCTGAGCCAGAAAAATCATCGACGACGATGAGCGGGCCGTCGACAACATCGTTTGGAACTACGTCTCGGATTGAGACTCTGCTCTTAGGCACGTCATGCGCAACAAGCTGTGCTCGAATCTCATAAGTTATGAGTCCCGCGCTTTTTTGATTTTTGGGGGCGTCAATATAGGGCGTGCACAATGAAACTTTGTTAAAAGTCTTGTATAAATCGAATATTCTTGGAACTAGATTGTAGGCTATACGACCATAGTCAAAATGTATACTGTATCGAGACACAAGCGACAAAAATACATTTTGCTGAGGTGCGTCTAATAGGTCAAAAATTCTCGTGATTTTCTCTCGCGCCTTGGGGAATATATGTGGTTGCGCAAGTGCTCCATTGAGGTTCGCGTTATCCGCGATAACACTTTCGAGCCGGGCAAGATCTTCGATATTGGCCAAACACGCCTCCCTACCGCTCGCTGGCTATCTTGCGATTCGTAGAATGTCGAGGTGGGGCAAGAAGTCACCCGCCCCCCCATCCTCCCGCCACTTCGCGCCCTTCGCCGAGCCTTCCCGGCCCTCGCGAGGCTGAGGCCTGAAACTTTATTCCCATCCCGCCCGAACAGGGGGTGTGTCGTCGCGACCCCAATAGTTTCAACACCTTGCGTCCCCAACCGGTCCTTGTGGACCCCGCTTCCTCAGCACGGGGGCGGGCGGGGGCATAATGACGGGGCCAGGCATCGGGGCCCGGCGGTGAGATGGGAAGGATCGGATGACGGCACGGGACGGGAAGGGGGCGCAGCCGCTGGAGCGGGTGGCGGCGCGGATGGCCCAGGCGCAGAGCTTTCTGGACGGGATGTTGCGCCTGCAGGAGATGATGCAGGCCGGAGCGCCGGGGAAGATGCAGGATGTCCTGCTGGCCCGGTTGGAGCGGCAGGTCGCGCGGCTGGAAGCGGAGATGCGGCGATGAGGGGGTGTGGCCGGGCTATCCCATCGATCAGTGCTGGGGCCTTGCCCCCTCCACCACGCTTCGCGCGGTCCCCCTCCCCCGGTGGGGGAGGAGTAGCCCCCTCCACCGCTTCGCGGTTCCCCTTCCCCGGTGGGGGAGGAATGGCTTCCTCCAACTTGCGATAGGGGCGGAAGGGATGGAGTTTCAGACGACGCGGAAGCTGAGGGATTTCGACACCTGGGGCGAGGTGCGGCGGGCGTGGGAGGCGGGGGAGACGGGGGCGTCGCTGGCGCGGCGCTATGACGTCGGGCTGGACAATCTGTGGCGGCGGCGGGCGACCGAAAGTTGGGTGAGGCGCAAGGGCCCGGACCCGAAGCCCGAGCCGATCGAGGGCTGGGACCGGTATGCGCGGGCGAAGATGGAGGCGTTCGAGCTGAAGCGGGACGAGACGCGGCAGCTGGCCGAGGTGCTGGCCGCCGCCATGCAGGGCGGGCCGCTGGAGCGGGTGCCGCTGTGGCATGCGGGGCATGTGTTGACCTGGCGGGCCGAGCATCTGGAGACCGAGGTGGCGGCGGCGGACAGGGAGTATTTCCGCAAGCACGCCTGGACCGACGGCTTCTGGGACGCGGCGGGGCGGCTGGAGGACCTGTGGGTGCTGGATCAGGTCACGCTGGAGGCGAACCGGGAGGCGTGGCGGGAAGATGCGGGGTTGCCGCCGGGGGTGGCGGAGGTGTGGCCGTAGGGGTGTGAGCTTGGGGTTGGCGGCCCCCTCCACCACGCTTCGCGCGGTCCCCCTCCCCCGGTGGGGGAGGAGATGCCCCCTCCACCATCCTTCGGATGGTCCCCCTCCCCCGAGGGG
>NZ_JAYRTD010000008.1:0-133644 GCF_041919755.1 Brevundimonas sp.
CGGCCTCGTTCTCCCGCAGGATCCCGATGATCTGCTCTTCCGTGAATCTCGCTCGTTTCATTCCGTCCGTCCTTTCAAGGGCCGGACTCTAGCTCCACGTGGAGGAAATTCTCAGGGGCACGTCACCCTCCCGGATGCAGGTCAGGACGTCCTGAAGGATGCGGCGGCCGGGGTGGTGAAAAAGGACGTCGTTGGTGACGACGGTCTTCACTCCGAGCTCGGTCGCAAGCCCCGCCAGTTGATGCAGGCGCATCTGATCGCGGGGGCGTCGGCGTAGCGTGAGGGCGCAATAGGCGTCCGCGCCGAAGATGTCGGACAGGGCTGTGAGCTGCCGCCGACACGAGGCGTCGGCCTGCTCTGCCACGAGCGCGGCGATCAGACCCTCGGCGTGGTCGGCCAGGTCCGACCAATCTAGGCGACAGGCGCCCTTGCCGGCCCGACCCTTGCCGCGGGTGAGAAGTCGGCAGAGCCGGCTGTAGGCGGCCCGGTCGGTGGGATAGACTAGGATGGTGGCGCCGTCGGTCAGCTGGAGCCGGCACCCGACGATCAGGCGGACGCCTGTCGCCTTGGCGGCCTCGTGCGCTCGCACGATGCCGGCGACGCTGTTGAGGTCTGTGATGGCGAGCGCCTCGAGGCCGCAGACAGCGGCCTGAGAAAAAAGTTCGTCACAGCCGCTGGCGCCACGCAGGAAGGAGAAGTGGGAAGAACACTGCAATTCGGCATATCTGCGAGACATATGTTCATGATATGTTCCATCTTACATGGAGGCCAGATTGCCTTCAGCAATTGGGAGTGCTGCGCTCAAAATAGCCCTTCGCGTTGGCCATCAGAGTCGGGGCCGGCGAAGACGGCTATGGTGTCTGGTGTGGCTCCGCTCGGGGCATCGTTCTCAATTACGATAAACTGAGCGTCGCCCTTGTGAGACGCCAAATAGGCGTAGAATCGGTCTTTCAGCCCGCTTGCCTTCACAACAGCTTCGTCTGCGCCGAGCGCTCCGTGACGGCTTCTGTGCGGTTCGCGGTAACTGACAAGAGGGCTATCCAAAACAATGAAACCCGGGTGAGGCAGGCCTTCCGCGCGGCAGAACTTCAAAATCCCGATCTTAAATGCCGAGTGCATGAGCGCCCTGACGCCTTTGCCGTTAGCCGATCGGCTCTTTCCATCGATCTGGATCTCGTGGCTTGCAGGGTCGAACGTAACTTTGGGATTTCCCGGGAAGCCCCAAGCGTCCAGCACGCCTTGGACGTGCGTTGCGAGCGCCAGACCCGCTCCCCCCGAAAGTCCGACGACCGCTCCCGTTTGGTTCCGCGTCGCCTTAAAGCGATCAAGCACGCGCCGATGTTCCTCAAGCTCTCTCACACGCTCAACGAGGCGAGCACGGGTCCGCAGCGTTTCGCGGGCATCGGAGATGAACTCAAACCGCTGCCGCGTCTCGGCTTCTGCGGGAAGGCCGACCTCGATTTCCTTCTTCAGTTCACCGATACTCGCGAGCAGGCCGTCGCGCACATCGTCAGCGGTAGAAACCTGCTGCGACAGCTCAGCCAAGGTCGCTTGGAGTTCGCCTTGCTCCCTGTCGATCTTGGCTAGCTCGGCAGCGATGGCTCGGCGACTGCCTTGCACATCCTCCCGCCCTTGCCCGTGATGCTGGTGTTCTTCAGCGGCCCCGCACAGCGGACAATGACTGTCTCCTCCCGCAAGCAGCGCATCGCTCCCCTCCAAGAGCGACGTCAGTCGCTCGCGGTCACTTCGGAAAACGCGATCAAGCAAGCCGAACCGTTCGATCGTCAGGGCGAGTTCTTCGAGTGAGGCGTCGATTGACGCCAGATCTCCCTGAGCGGTCGAAAGCGTCATACGCGCCTTGTCGAGCTGGGCCTGGGCCTCGGACGCTTCGGCTTGGATGCTACGGATCTGTTCCGTATGCGCCTCGATGGCCTCGTCGAGGTCCTCGGTCGCGTCGTCGCCCAGCTCTGCACGAGCAATTCGCAGCATGTCATCGAGAAGCTCGATTTTGCCTCGGTTCCCTGTCCGCTGCTCTTTGACCCCTGGGGCCTTGATCTGTGCGGCGTCATCCACCCCCGTTAAAATGAACTTTAGGGTGTTCTTGTCTTGGGTGACGCTCCGCCCATCTGAGACATCGATCATGCTGAGGTCGCCGAGCATCGGCGTTTCCTCGATGAAGACGTATGGCGCAAAGGACCGGAACGAGAAGGTGACTTTCTCTCCCGAAAGCGTTCTGGCGATCTTCAAATCTGGCTTCAGGCCGATGGCAGCCAAAAGATAGGCGGACCAGCTTTCCGCGCTTCGATGCTCGCCTTGGAGCGTGCGGTCTGCGGGAATGCCGGCATCAGGTGATGGCCGTCCCGCCCGATACTCGAAGTCTCCGCCACGGAGGCTTCGAGCTACCTGGACGTCGTTTCCAGCCCCCAACTCGACATCAAGCCAGGCTTTTTCGTACCCGTCTCTTTCTGTGATACCCGGTATACCCTCGACGCCCGCGCCGGTCATGTAGTCCAGCGATTTCACAAGAAACGACTTCCCCGTGTTCGAGGCACCCCAGACCACGTTGAGGCCATCGGCGAAGGCGATGTCGACCAAGGGTACGTTCGGCCCGGTGAACGCCAACCCACGTATGATGATACGAGAGGTCAAAGCAGCAGCATTCCTTGCTCGTTGTGCCCGATGAAAGCCGTGGTCCAGGTGTCAAGCTTCAGTCGGAGCTCGCTCAGGAACTCCGACTTTCCCTTCGAAGCGACTTCACGGGCGATCCAATCAGCTGCCGTTTTCAGCCGCATCGAGTAGCCGCTCTCCAGCAGCTCAACATAGGCGGCAGCCTCATCAGACGCGCGATATTCTATCCCATCGTCCGATGCGCAGATCAGCACCATGTGAAATCTCCGCATCAATCCCAAACTGTCCTCGACGAGCGCGCGCCTCACGAGCAACTCACCCTTGCGACCTGGAACGGCGGGGTGAAGGCTGGGCGGACCCCCGAGATCGCCAGAATGCACAACGGCATGGTCCAAAACGACGAGGTCGGCCAAATCAAGAGTCAGCGGTCGAACCGCCTCAAGAACCGTGACGGCCCTTATCCCCGCCTCAAGGGGCGAGTTAAATAGCGGTGGCGCATCAGACGTTACTTGGTCCATTTCAATCGCCGATCATTCGCCAGATGGTGGCAAATCCCCTGCACGACGGGAATTCGCGCGACGCGTCCAGCAATCGCGGCGTTCAAACCCGCAGCGTGCTTCATCACGTTTCCCAGTCGATCGAGAAGCGTGTCGGTCGTCTGTCGATGAACGTCGATCACCCCGTGATAGACGTCATTCTGAAACTGAACGACTAAGCTTTTGTCTGTGTTGTCGCGGTGAAATCGCTTGAACGCCTCGGCCTCGAAGTAGCGCGTGCGCTGGTCCCTGAGTTGGTCGCCATAGGTGGCGTCAGCCAGGACCGCAGCATTGTCTGTGAAATCGGTTCCAGCAGCCTCACCATAAACAACCCGAAGCTGGCCAAGATACTCCGTCTCTCCATACTCAATGATGTCTGGTGCTTGGCCTTGCGGGGCGTGGCCAGGCATTTCCTTGAGTATCTGCACCAAGGCGGGTTTCGCATGTTCGTCTTTGACGATGAGCGGCGCCGTCAGGCCTGTGACCTTGGAAAAGTCGTATCCTGTGATCGCGGCGCGCAACTCCGCCGTGAGCGGGGTCTCTTTGCCTGCGGTGATCTTGGCTTTGCAGGCGGTATCCCAATCGGCCAGCAGAGCGGCCTTGAGAGTGGTGGGATTGTTGAGCAGGTCCATTAGAGGACCGACAATCCCTCGCGGAGACACAAACGTGAAATTCACGGGCAAGGTCGTGTAGGCGCCCTGAGTGTGGTGGTGGAACATCTTCCCGAGTTCGAGAAGGGCTTCGTTCCGGCCGAGCTTCGATCCCAGGGTCTTCCTCTTGCATTGAAAGAGGTCCCAATCACCTTCGTGCCTGTCAGCCGTGTAGAACCCGATGACGTCCCGTGCCTTGTCGTTGGGGCCGCCAATCCGTTCAACCTGAGTGTACTTCGACTCTCGTCGCTCGACCCAAACTTCGACGAACTCTTCGAGTTGCCCGTCGTCGAGCTCGCTGAGGCGAATGGCCAGACTGGTCACCGACGCCCCATGTAATATGTGCTCCCCCGGAAAGCATCACGGTAACAACCGGATATCGCTTGAGCAATCTTTGCGCGAGTCGGCGTTTTACTGATACTGCCGTTAGCGCTGAGTGCTCATCCGAACTTTCCGTGGATGAACCAGGCTTGGGAGCCGGTCGTGGCGTCCTCGCCGTCGCCGGCGCGAAACAGCCAGAACCGTTCACCGACGTCGTCCTCGACCTGGAAATAGTCCCGGACCGCCCACATCTCGGCATCCCGGCGGCCCCACTCGCCGAAGATCCGTTCCGGGCCGTCGGCCCTGCGGATCCGGCGTCGGACGCTGCGCCAGGTGAAGTGGGTCGGGGGATTGTCCGGCAGCAAGGCCATGGTCTCTATCGGTTCGGGTCGGTGGAACAGGCGGGTGGGGCGCGGCCAGTCCGGCGCCCATGCCAGCCCAGTCGGCGCCGCAAGCGGTGCGATCTTCCGGATCGACCGCTCGGGCACATCGCTCTCGACCGGCGCCAGCCGGTACAGCCGTTCGGCTCCGATCCGGTTGGCTAGGGTGTCGATCAGAATGGAGACGTCCGGTTCCGCCTCCGCGCCGAGGCGCGCGGCGGCTGGCCGCCAGTCCAGCGGTTCGGCCGAACTGGCCGCGAGCGTCATCCGCTCGATGCCGAACCCCGGCTCGATGGTCTCGATCCTGTCCGTCAGCAGTCGAGTCAACCGGCGGATGTCCCGCACCGGCTGCGCCAGGCCGACGCGGACCGACTCGATCCGGTTATCGACCCGAAAACACAGCCAATCGAGCCGACGCGCGCCCAGGCCGCGCGCCTCCAGAACGCCGCACAAGGACTCGACGAGCGCCCCGGCATAGCGGGCCAGGGTTTCCGGCGCGCCGATCGGTTCGGCGAAGACCCGTTCGACCCGGGGCGTCTCGGGAACCTCGACCGGGATCAGGGGCTCGGCCGACCGGCCATAGGCCTGGTCGAGCCGTCGCCCGAGTTCGGCGCCGAAGCGCAGTTGCAGCGGCGCCCGCGGTCGGTGGGCGATGTCGCCGATGCGTTCGAACCCCATTCGCCTCAGCCCCGCCGGCAGATCCACCGGAAGGCGCAGCGCTTCCAGCGGCAGCGGAGCGAGGGCCGCATCGATCCCTTCATCGTGGATGATCTGCGACTCGGCGCGGAACCGGGCGGCCGCATGGGCGGCGCCGTAGGTTGGAGCGACCACGCCTCGGCCGCTCAGGCCGACGCGTTGCAGACGCGCCGTCAGATCGCTGAGCAGAGCCGCTTCGCCGCCCTTCAGATGGGCGGCGCCGGTGATGTCGATCGCCAGACCGTCCGGCGGATCGGCCTGGCAAACCGGGGCGTAGAGATGCATCGCCCAGAGGGCGAGGCGATCAAGGGCGTCGGCGTCTCCGGCCGGATCGGCGTCCCTGACGTCAAGATCGGGAATGAGGGCCTGAGCCTGGGTCGCGACCATGCCGACGCGCGCGCCGCAAGCGGCGGCGGCGGCGTTGCAGGCCGTGACGACCCGCTTGCGGCCGACTCGACCGGTCAGGACAAGGGCGCGATCAGGCGGCGGCGCGTCTGCGCCCAGCCGTCGGCGCAACCGTTCGACGGGCCAGTTCGGCAGGAAGAGCGAGACGACCCGTCTCATCGCAAGCGTCCAGAATGAAGTCCGCCGCGTCGGCGCCGCGGCAACGCATGAGTTCGATCCGCCACCGCGCCCGTCCGATGCCGGGGACCGGCAGGGGCGCCGATGGCTCCGCGCTGACCCGCCAGCGCGTCACGGCGGCGGTCGGCTGGCCGAAATCGGCCGCCTCGGCGGCACGCCGCCATCGTCGGACCGCCACGCCGATCACGCCCGACGCCTCGGCGGCGAGCTGCAGCCGGCGCGAGGCGGTCATGGTCAAACGCGATGTCTCGCAGACGACCCCGGCCAGACCGCCATGGCGAAGGCCTTCCTCGAAGCACGCCATCAAGGCCTTCTCGTCGCCGGCCTCGACATAGATGACACGATCCGGCTCGAGCCCGGCGTGGCAGAGCGCCGGGGCGAACAGGTCCGGCCGCGTGACACACCAGAGCACTGGGCCGGGCAGGCGAGCGACGATCCCGGCCGCGAACAGGGCGGCGGCCGCGCCGCCCACGGCGTCGTCGCCGCCGCCGGCCACCTCGTGAAGCGCGCCCAAGGCCAGGCCTCCGCCGGGGAGGGCGGCGTCCAAGGCCTCCACCTCGAACGGAAGCACGCCGACCGATCTACGGTAGGCCTGCTCCAGTGCGCGAACCTGAGCGTGCAAATCCTCGAGTTGGGCCGAACCGGCGGCCGGCATGGACGAGCTCCTCCTGACGTCTATAATGTTCCTGAAATGTTCTGGTTCGAAGCGAGCGGCGGAGTCAATCCAATCGACGCCTTATCCCCCTTCGATTTGCAGCGGCGCCGGACCCGTGAAATCCTCCGCCCGAGGCCACAGGAGATCGCGCGATGTGCAATGAGTACCAGCTCATCCTGCCGTTCGACGACATCATCGAGGCGTTCAACCTCAGTGGAAACCGACTGGTGTTCCCCGGGGGCATGCCAAACTTCGGTCCGATTGCGTCCATCCGCATCGGAGATCGGGCGCCCGTCATCCATATGGGGCCTGGAGGGCCTGAAGCGGTGATGGTGCCCTGGGCGTGGAAGGGGCCGGGCGGGCGCCCGGTCTTCAACTTCCGATCCGACGGCCGATCCTTCGAAGGCTCGAACCGGTGCCTGATCCCGGCGGACGGCTTCTTCGAGTTCACAGACCCCGAACCGGGCCAGAAGCGAAAGACCAAATGGCGCTTCACCCTGACCGGTCAGCGGCTCTTCTGGGTCGCGGGCCTGATCAAGGACGGCGCCTTCGCCATGCTGACCACCGAGCCGGGGGCGGATATCGCCCCCTATCACGACCGGCAGATCGTGCTTCTGCGTCCCGAGGACGGTGCGGCCTGGCTCAATCTTCAGAAGCCGCAGGCCGAACTGTTGCGGGCGTTGCCCGCCGGGAGCCTGGACGTCGAGAAGGTCTTCCCGGTCGCGGTCTGAGCCTCTGGACATCAGCGCGGTTTTGAGGGCCGTGGGGGCGTCGGCTGCGGTGTCGGAGAGGGAGGCGGCCCTGTCTCGCACTGTTCTCGCGCCAGCCAGCGCGGCCTCTCGATGAGGCGGATCTGACCGAAACCCGGTCGGCTGGCGCAACCGCTGCCGCGACTTTCATCCCCGACCTGACGGCCTTCCTCGCGAAACAAGAAAGTCTCTCATCGCGGTCCTCCGCTTCGCTGCGGGGGCTCGCTCCGCTCTCCCTGCGCGCCGCCCGGTCCCCGGTCTCCCGATCGCCATCGAGGCCGCGGCAGGCGTGGCCCGAAGCAAAGGAGAGACTGACATGGCCACCATCGGCACCTTCACCGCTCAAGGCGACGGCTACACCGGTTCGATCAAGACCCTGACCCTGAACGTCAAGTCGGCGGTTCTGCGTCCCAACGAAAAGACCGACGACAAGGCCCCCGATTTCCGGATCTTCGCCGGCCAGACCGAGTTCGGCGCAGCCTGGAAGAAGACGAGCCAGCAGAACCGCGAATACCTCTCGGTCAAGCTCGACGATCCCAGCTTCCCGGCGCCGATCTACGCCTCCCTGGTAGAGGTCGAGGGCGGACACAGCCTAATCTGGTCCCGCTGACCCAAGAGCCGCGGGGGGGCGGGGGGGGCCCCGCCCCGCCGCTCCTTCTTCCCACAATCCAGTTCGAGGAGGCCGCCATGACGCGCCCCGCCGATCCTGCACGCCCGGACATCCACACCCGGATAACCCAACAGATCCTCGCCCAGCTCGAAGCTGGGGTCCGCCCCTGGACCCAGCCCTGGAAGAGCGCCGCATCCGTAAGCCGGCCCCTGCGCCACGACGGCACGCCCTACAACGGCATCAACGTCGTCCTGCTCTGGGGAGAGGCCGTCAGTCGGGGTTTTTCTCGTCCAACCTGGATGACGTTCCGGCAAGCGCTGGCCCTCGGCGCTCATGTCCGAAAAGGAGAACGGGGCGCGACCGTGGTCTACGCCAACCAGATCATCCGCGAGGCTGCCGACGAGGCCGGGGAGGGCATTGAGCAGCGCATTCCGTTCCTGAAGGCCTACAGCGTCTTCAATCTGGATCAGATCGAGGGGCTACCCGATCGCTACGGCGCGCCCGAGGTCCAGCATATCAATCCGGACGAACGGATTGCGCGCATCGACGCCTTCTTCCGGAACTGCGGCGCCGACATCCGCCACGGCGGCGGGAGCGCCTATTACGCACCCGGTCCCGATCACGTGCAGATGCCGCCCTTCGAATGCTTCGAGCATGCCGACGCCTACTACAGCACCCTGGGGCATGAGATGACGCACTGGACGCGCCATCCCTCGCGCCTGGACCGGGACTTCGGCCGTCAGTGTTTCGGGGATGCCGGCTATGCTCGCGAAGAACTGGTCGCAGAGCTCGGCGCCGCCTTCCTCTGCGCGGACCTCGGTCTGGCCCTCGAGCCGCGCGAGGATCACGCCGCCTACATCGCGAGCTGGCTGCAGGTCCTGAAGGACGACCAGCGGTTCATCGTCTCCGCCGCCTCCCACGCGCAGAAGGCCGTCGATCATCTCCACGGCCTGCAGCCGCCGGTGTGAGTGTCAACGCATCCGGTTGAGCTGTTCCGCGACATAGGCCTCCACTACGGGGCTGCGAACGGTGGGCGGTGGCGGGAAAGCGACCGCCGCCGCCTCGCGTCGCATGTCATCGAAGATCGACAGCGTGAGTGGGGTCCCGATGCCGTGGCTCGTCTTCTGCATTTCGGCGAGCAGTGCGCGCTGACGCGCGGCGGGTATCGCTCGCCAGACAGAGGGTTTGATGAACCAGTGGTCCGTGCCCCGGATCATCCAGCGCTCGATCATGTCGATAAGCGGAAGCCGGGCGGTCTTGTGTTCAAGATGGCCGTTGATCCGGTCTTGGGACCCGGGCGGCCCAACCATGAAGATGAGGGTCCCGGTGTCTTGGGGGATGACGCCGAGCAGGCACATGACGGTGCGATCCGGCAGATGCAGATCGGTCATTCCTGACAACGCCACCGGAAACGGGAGTTCGATCTCGAAAGCGGTACCCTCCAGAGCGGTCGGGCCGGATTGCTCGACCGCCGGGTAGTGGGCGGCATGGAGCGCTTGAAGTTCCGCAAGAGTCCCAGCCGCCTCTTCGATGTAGTCCTCCGCGAGATTGAGGTTCATCCCCTGGTAGGTGAAGGTGCTGAACTCCACCCCCAGACGGCGCGCCTCGTGCTCTACGTCTCGAGACAGGCGCGCATGGAGATCGGCGACGCGCGTCTCCAGGCGGGCCAGGTCGAACTCCTTGCGGCGGATCTCCCGGCAGAGGCTGCGGAAAACCTGGAGGGCGAGATCGGTTTCGCTCCTGATCCTGCGCGCCCTTTCGAACGACGAGAAGGCGCTCTCATGGCCGGCGCAGTACCCCGGAAATGTGGACGCTTCCGCGCCGCCGATTTTCACCATCGACAAACGCCCCTTGTAGGACCGCGGCGTGAGGACGTGATCATCTTCCAGCAACGGGGAGATCGGCCCGGCCCGCTGCAGCGTGTGCGAGGCGGTGATCGTTCGTTGGTCGCAGCCCGGAAACATGCAGACCGAAGAACGACGCCAATCCCGGACAGCTTGGGCAGCCTCGCCATGAAAGGTTTTCTTGTGTTCGGCGTCCGAGGCGAACAGCAGGCGCGTCTGTGTCAGACGGTCGGAGATGTACTCTATGAGCTGAAGCGCCGCGCGGGCCTTGGCTGGATCCATCATGCCGTTGGATCATGGCGCACAGCCCTGCTGAAGCAAATCGTCCGCCTGGCTGGGGCGCCCTTCAGGGCGGCGGGCGAGCGGCCGGTTTCGGCCGCCGAGGGGAGGGCGGGCAGACCCGTAGGCCTACGGGGCGAAGGGGGGGAGGGTCTAGGGCAGGATAGGCTTTGCGCCGGCAATGTCTGACAGACCGACCCCCCTCATGGACCGCCTCACGCTTCGCGCTACGCCCGATCTGATCCGCCGGTTCGACGCCGCCGCGGCATCCCGAGGCGGTCGTTCGCGCCTGCTACGACAGCTGATGGAGGGGGCCGCGCATGCGGCTTTGCCCGAGGGTCCGGATGCCTCGCCGGCGCGCCTGACCGGCAAGCTGGGGCTCAGGCTCGTGCCGGCGGACCTCGCTGTCCTGGAGGCCGAGGCGGCGCGCAGGGGCATGACCCGCACCCAGTGGACCGTCGCCCTGATCCGGGCACGACTGTATCGTCGACCGCAGCTCAACCGCGCCGAGGCACTGGTCCTGATCGAGGTGCAGCGCGAACTCCGGCGCATCGGGGTCAACGTCAACCAGATCGCCCGGGCCCTGAACACGGCGGTGATGGAAGGCACCGTGCTGGACCTCGAGGTGGCGCAACTCGCCGCCTTCTCCGAGGAAATCCGGGGACACCTGTCCGGCGTTCGGGCCGCTTTCGAGGAGAACCTCGCCTACTGGTCGGTCGAGGCGTGAACGACTTCCGTATCCCCTCCGGATTTGAGGAAGCCCTGCGTCCACCCGTCCGCATGCGACGGGCGCGGCTCGCTCACGCGGTGCTGCGCGTCGGTCGATCGGGGGATGACGATGCGGGCCGGGCCCAGCTCCAGCGTGTCGTGCGCGGGGCGCCCGAGGTGATGGTCAAGATCACCGGGCGGACCCGGGACGGCGGCCATCTGCAACGCCACCTGGACTACATCACCCGCAACGGAAAGCTGATCCTGGAGGGGCCGGACGGCGAGCGTCTGATCGGGCGGGCGGACGTCCGGGCGCTGGCCGAGGACTGGCGGTCCGAGTTGTCGGTGGTGGCGCAACGACGAGACGCGCCAGTGTCCCTGTCGATCGTTCTGAGCATGCCGGCAGGCACGGACGAGGGCCGGGTCCATGATGCGTCGCGCGCCTTCGCGTCGCGCCTGTTCGCGGACCGGCATCCCTATGTTTTCGCCCTGCACACCGACGATCGGCACCCTCATGTTCATCTGACGGTCCGCGCGCTTGGGCGGAACGGCGAACGCCTCAATCCCCGAAAAGCCGACCTGCAGCTGTGGCGGGAAACCTTCGCGGCCGCTCTCCGGGATCGGGGCGTCGAGGCCGAAGCGACGCCCCGTCGTGCCCGCGGCGTCGTGCGCAAGGCCGAACGCACGCCTGTACGCAAGCTGCGCGAACGCTTCGAGCGCGGTGAAGGACCGATGCCGACGACGCTGGAAGGCGCGCTGAAATCGGCCGCGACCCCTTCGGCCGCCGAGCCGGTCTGGGAGACGCGTCTTCGTCAGCGTCAGGCCGCCATCCGACGCACGCTCGTGGTCGAGGCGTTGCGACTTCAAACATCGACGGCCGAGGGAGATCGGCGCCTCGGCCAGGATCTTGAACAGTTCATCCGCACGCTGCCGCCGGTCCTGACACGACGGGAAATCCTCGCCCGAGCGCTGGGGCCAGAACCGGGGAGGACGTCGCCGACCCGGCAGCGATCGCGCTAGCGTCGACGCCGCGCGATTTCGGCGGCCATCTCGTCCCACCCGCCGATGTCCACGTCGGTATAGCGCGCGGGGAAGTCTCTCCCGAGGCGCGAGAACGACGGCTCAGCCTCTGTGTGGACAGCCAGCACCGCAGAGGCCGGCAGGGGTTCGGTCACATACAGATCAAAGGCATTGGAGGCGGGGCGAGATCCGAGTGATCGGCTGTAGGTCGCCATGACGGCCTTCGCCGCGAGGTCGGCGTGCTGGGTCGCCGCCAGAGGCGCTGCGATCTCGATAACGCGTGCTCTGCCAAGCGAGGCGACCAGGGCCTTATGGGCGGGGTCGGCGAGCCAGAAGTAGACGCCTTCTCCGCCCCAGCTTCCCAGCAACAGGTTGACGTCGGGGGACTCGACGTCTCGGGGATGCGACACCATCCAGAACTGGCCAGAACGATTCCGATTCTGCCCGCGCAAGAACGGGCTGGCGGCGTGCAGGGCGTCGGCCGTCTCTGCGGTGAATGCGCCCGCCTCGACTTGGGCGTCCAAGCGTGCGCGGATGGCAGCGATGGAAGACAGGCCGACGCCTCTCTCGCGCAGACGGTCTACCTCTGCGTCTGTCAGTCGGGTGTAGTGCCAGCCTCTGATTGTCCGATCGGCCATCGCCGAGGCCACGATGTCCGTCAGGTCGGAGTAAGGTTCGGCGAACGGGTTGGTGGGGTAGGGGCTCGTGCGGTCCGACAACTCGCGCAGGATCAGATTTTCACGCGCGGTCGCGTGATAGGCGCTGAGGAGGTCTGTATGGCCCGCCAGGAGCTCGCGCATCGGGGGATCGAAGGTTTCGATGTCCCAGACATCAATCAGGGGGTCGGTCACGTGGGCTCCGGCGCTGGATCGGACGATCCTAGCGTTCTCGCCGCCGTTCCGCGCGCGGCTTCGCATCGGCATCGCGACCGCGCGTCTGTTCCGTTCCTGATCTTGCCCGGGACCATGCCCGCTCCATCAGCCGCGCCTGGACCGCCGGATCGGCGATCAGGGTGCGGACGACGATGGCCGCCATGTCCAGCCGCCGTTTGACGGTCTGCGTGGTGGGCTTGGCTTCGGCATCCCTGGAGGGGCGCCCGCCCGCGACGCGGTCCGGTTGATCGTTAGCGGCCTGGCGGTCGCGTTCCGTGGGCTTGTGGCCGGCCACCTCCAGGCCAAGGCTACGACCCTGGACCCAGACCTCGCGGCGGAAGGCCTCGTCTCCCGACACCTTGACGTGCGTCCATCCCCGGTGCTGCGCGATCCGCAGCATGGAGGCGACCGAGTCCGGATAGGCCTGGAGCGATGACAACGCACGGCCGTGGTCGCGGAAGACGGGATCGGCGCTCTTGTGGTCGCGGTAGTAGCGTTCCGGCCGGCCCTGGCGATCGCGCTCGATCAGATAGCGATCCAGCAACTGGGCGGGCACGTCGCCCTTGTCGAGCGAGCGGCGCTCCGGGGCAGCGCCGGGCTGCGGCGCCAGCCGGTTGCCTGGAGCCGACCGAGGGGCGGACTGGCTCATGGCCTACGCTCGAGAGGGGCGCGCGCGGTGGCGGGGGCCGCCACGACGCGGTCGAGCCAGGCCTGGACCTCGGCTTCGCTGGCTCCCGGAGCCGGAGGTCTGAGCCCTTCCGCGGCGAAGCGGCGGACGATGCTGTCGAAGTCCATGTCAGGCTCCTCGATCACTGGTGATTTGGGAATGACAGCCGCCAACGGCGGAGGCGGCGCGGGCGCGGTTTCCGGCGGCGGCCGCAATCGGGCGGTAAAGCGGCGGTCACGGTAGAAGACAAGTTTGCGTCCACGGGTCGGCGACAGCCCCGCCTTGAGGACGATCAGCGCCTTTCCGGAGAGCTGCATAAGCTCCTGCGGGAGCATCAGCGCCCGCTTCTGATCGGAGTCGGTCAGACTGCGTCGGCCCTGTCCCAGGCCAATCGGACGGCTGCGGCTGCGGGCCCGATAGGTGTAGTAGCCGAGCCGCTCGCTCAGCTCCTGGGCCACCTTCAACTCCTTCGGTGCGAAGACGATCTCCAGGCCGCAGTTGGTCAGAATGTCCTCGGTCACGTCCGGGCCGTAAAGGGCGCGGAGCTGGGACGGGCTCTGCACGACCGGCAGCAGCCGCAGGCCGTAGCCGGCGACCCAGGCGAAGGCGTGGGCCAGCACCGGCGCGCGGCCGAGACGGGCGAACTCGTCGAGCAGCACCAGGGTCCGGGGGGCGTCTGGCGCGGGCAGGTCCCGGCTGTTGAGATCGACCAGTTGCTGAAAAAGGAGGGCGTAGAGCGGTGCGACCCGATCCATATTCTCAGGCGAGGCTGCCAGATAGAGCGACAGGCGGCCGTTCCGGATCGTCCGCAGATCGAAGTCGCTGGCGCTGGTCGCGGCATCCACCAGGGGGTTGAGCCACAGGCCCATCCGGGTGGTGATCGACTGACGGATCGAGGCGAAGGTGTTCTCGCCGGAGCTGCAGAAATCGGTCAGGGCCGTCGTCGCGCCTCGGGGGAGGGGATCGCCGTCGAGGCGACGTTGTTCGATCAGCCTGGGGAAGCGATCACGCGGATCGCCCTCGGTCAGCTGGCGGTAGATCTCGCCAAGGGTGAACGGCAGATCGGGGGTTGTGGCCACATAGGCGCCCACCCCGATGAAGCCGGTCCGGGCCGCTTCCGACCAGAAGGGGTCGGCATGGCTATGGGCGGGGAACAGCATGCCCGCGATCCGCTGAAGTTCATCGAGGACGACGACCGGCTTTGTGCGGTCGATGTGATCGAGCGGGTTGAACCTCGCCGTTCGGCCGTCGCCGGCGAGCGGGTCGAACAGGTGGACGGTCTGCCCCGCTTCGGCGCGGAAGCCGGCGGTGGCGTTGAAATTCTCCCGCTTGATGTCGAGGACCACAACCGAGTCCGGCCAGGCCAGCAGGTTCGGGATCACCACCCCGACGCCCTTGCCGGTGCGGGTCGGCGCGTAGAGCAGCACATGCTCGGGACCGTCGCTGACGAGAAGCTCGCCGGTCGCTTCGCCCAGCAGAAGTCCGCTGCGCGCCCGCAGGCCGTGCCGGCGCTGCTCACCCGCCGTCGACCAGCGTGCGGCACCGTGCAGCGGGCGTCGTATGCCCAGGGCTATGGCGGCCGCGAGCACGACAAGCACCAGGCCCATGACGGCGCCGCCGATCGTCAGCCAACGGCGGACCTCGGGGTCCTGTCGGTAGTAGAGGAACCAGCCCGGAACCCGGGCAGGATCGATGTCGCCGGAGAAGCGACCCAGCCCGATCAGCGCGAGGGACAGGGTCCCGATCGTGAACAGGGCGAGGGCGGCCAGGACGGCGACCGCGATCAGGCCCGCCCTAGTCGCCGGCGCGGCGCTTGCGAAGCGGCTCATGCCAGACCTCCGTCATCAGGAACCGGCCGTCGATCTTCTTCATCTGCACCACCACATCGACCATCAGGTGCAGCATCGTGCGGATGTCGTCGCGCGGCAGGTCGCGACCGCCCTCGGACTCCCGGACCAGCAGCGTGAGCTGTTCGAAGGCCAGGGTGGCGGAATCGGCATGGACCGTCGTGATCGATCCGGGATGGCCGGAGTTGACGTTACGCAGGAAGAAGAAGGCCGTTCCGTCACGGAGTTCCTGCAGCAGGATCCGGTCCGGGCGCATCCGCAGCGCGCTCTCCAGAAGGGCTTTCGGGCCCACCTTTGCCAGGCCCTGGCCGTCCTTGGAATAGAGCAGATGGACGACATTGCGCTGAGGCAGGACCAGTTCGCGCGTGTCCTCGATCGTCAGCAGCCGCTCATGCTCGGGAATGAGTTCGACCAGGCCCTTGGCGAAGGTCGTCTTGCCGGAGCCCGTTGCACCCGAGATGAGGATGTTGCGGCGGCGCTCGACCGCCAGCCGGAAGAAACCCACCCAGTCGCCCGCCTCGCGCAGGCCGACCAGCTCTGTGTCGGTCTCATCGAGCCCGCCGTGCACGGTCCTGGCTGCAGCGAACAGGCCGGCGGCGTGAAAGTCCTCGAGACCCATGCGCGCGCCGGAGGGTTTGCGAATGGTCAGGGAGACGGCGCCGGCGGGGACGACCGGCGGCAGCACGATCTGACACCGCGCGTCGCCGGGAAGGACCGTCGAACAGATCGGCCGCTCGGCATCGACATCCTGCCCGGTGTAGGCGGCGGCCGCGACGGCGAGGGTGCGCAACCAGGTTTCCGTCAGCTCGGGCACCTCATGCCAGCGCCAGCCGTCAGGATGCTCCACCCCGACCTCGCCCGGCCGGTTGACCACGACCTCGGTCACCGACTGCGGCGCCAGGAAGGGACGGAGCGGGGCAAGGTAGTGGTCGATGACGGAGGTGTCGCGCATCACCTCGGCCGCAGGCGATAGACGTCCGCGAAGTCGAGGTCCTGAGCCACGAAGATCGAGACCTCCGCTCCCTGGGCCTTCCGCAGGGTGGGCCGAATGCCGACCGAGCCCTGCAGGGCGACTGAGGCGGCGTCCGACGGCACGCGCGCGGTGGATTGAAGGGACTGGCCGCCGCCGGCCGCCGCGTAGGCGGCGTCATCGACGATCGACAACAGCAGCGCCCCGCCGAACCGGTCCCAGAACCGGGTGTCGATGGCGCCGTCGAAACCCGCCCGCCCGAGCGAATCCGCGGCGGGCGAGGCCAGGGCGACGGCGACGCCGGTCGGAGTGACGGCGCGGGTCCACAGAACGAACAGGCGGCCTCGACCCGGCTCCACGGCGCCGCGGTACTCGCCAAGCACCCGGGTCCCTCGTTCCAACAGCACGACCGCGCCGTTGTCCGAATAGACGTCCCGCGAGATCAGGCAGCTGACGTAGCCCGGCGTCGAGCTGTCCATCGCGGTCTGCAGGACACAGGGCACGCTGGACCCCGCCGTGATCAGAAGGTTGCGATCCGGCAGACGGCCGGCGCGGGCCGAGGCGATCGGACTGACCCGTCTCAGGGTGTCGAGCTCATGACCGGGCGGGTCGGACCGGTCCGAGGCGAGCAGGGGGGCGGCGGCCGCGGCGGCTCGATCCGGGCCGCCGGGGCGGCTGTAGGCGAGCACCGGCGACCGCTGGGCGCTATCCGCGAGCGCGCGCCTTTGCTCGCCTGGCGTCGGTCCAGATGTCGAGCCGGCGGAAGACCTCTGTTCGATTGCGGGGATCCGCTCGTCGTCATCGACAAGGGTGGGCGCAAACGGGTCTGTCTCCGCCGTTTCCAGAATCGGCGGCTCGGCCCGTCGCGCCGGCTCGAACGGCGCCAGCTGGCGCGGGGGCGTATCGTCCGTCGCCCGATCGCGGTCGCGGTCGTCGCCCCGGTCCCATGTCGCGAACAGAAAGACCCCGCATCCGGCGGCGAGGGCCGCGAGGGTGATCATCCGGCCCTGACGGCCGCCGAGCCGGCCCGCGATCGGTGAAACGCCCCGGTCCTGTCCTGTCGTCGGCGTCTCCGGGGTCTCGGTCGGTGGGGGCGGGGCTGCGGTGGTCATGGCCGGTCTCCCGTCACGGTCCGATCGACGGCCGGAGACGCCGTTCCGGTCCCGGTGGCGCGCCCGCGCGGATCGAAGGCCTCGTTGAAGATGCAGAGGACCGACCCGCCGTGGCGCAGGCGCAGGCCGGCGACCACGCCGTGGATCACCACGAATTCGCCGCGGACATCGTAGGGCACGAGCTTTTCGGATCCGTCTCCGGCGACCTCGAAGATGGCGGGCGCGGGCTGGTTACCGGGGAAGCGGAGCACCGTGAATCGGCCGTTGTCCGTCACCTCGCTTGGCTGGAGGCCGGGGTCCCCTTGGACGGAATAGGCGAGGTTGCGCCGGCCCTCGATGGCGCCGGCCTGAAGCTCCAGGCCTATCAGGCGTTCCTCCGCGGCCTGCGCCGAGACGGCAAGGGCGGCGGCCGCTCGCGCCTGATCGTCATCGGGATACCGGAAGCGGACCTGATAGGCCGCCGTCCTTGCGGACCGGTCCTGAGCCAGGAGTTCGAAGACGTAGTGCCGGGCGACGCCGGCCCGCTCGGTGACGACCAGAAGATTGGTGGACTGGTGGCGCTCGCGTGGTTTCAGGAACAGGACGGACCCCTCCGCCGCGACCTCCCACGCCACGCTGTCGCCGATGGCGGCGTGTCGGATCGTCTCTTCGGGCGAGAAGATGATCTGCGTCGCCGTGCGGAAGGCGCCGGAGATCGGATAGACGCCGTTCGGCGCATAGGTCAGCTCCTGGATCCGGCCGCCCGGATCGGTCTGGGCCAGGGTGGGACTCGCCGTCGCCACCAGAGCAACGGCCAGAACAAGCGCGGGGGTTTTCATCGAATGACCTCCGGGTCGGCGCGGTAGGATGTCACCTGGAAGCCGAGCGGATTGCGCAGACGATCCGCCTCCGACATCGGGGCCCGGGTGTAGGCGAAGGCGATCGTGGCGATCCAGTCGCTCTCGGTGATCTGCTGGGCCTGCCGCACCGTCCGGCGAAACCGCACATTGGCCACACTGTCATTGATGAAGCCGATCGCCCGGATCGACACCACGGCCTCTCCGTCGCGCCCGTAGAGGTTCTGGGGGCTTTCGGGATTGGAGCCGCGGTAGAGGTCGGCCCAGCGGCGTTGCTCGGAGGGCGCGGACAGGATCGAGACCTGGCGGAACGCGTCTTCGGCGGCGGGGTCAAGATAGCCTTCGCGACCCCGGACGTACTGGCCGAGGAAGTATTTGCTGACCGCCTCGTCATATCGGATCGGTCCGTCCTCGTCCGAGAGGCCGCGCACGACATCGACCGATCCGGTCGTCCGGTCGACGCGAATGACGAAGGGTTCGCTCGTCTTGAGGGGCGTGAGGAAGGTCACGGCCGCGGTCGCCGAGATCGCCAGCGCCGCCGCCACGCCCGCCGCCGCCCACGCCAATCGCCGGGACTGCAGGGCGCTGGCCAGTCGGTCCTGGTCCCACCGCCGCGCCTCGGTGAAATAGCGCTTCAGCTCCTCGGAAGGGACGCCGCTCATGCGCAGCCTCCCGCCGACGGCTCGCCTTCGACCGGTTCGACCGGGGGCGCGGACGGCGTCGCGGACGGCGACGGGACGAGGATCGACCCGTAGGGATTGGCGGGACGCCGCTCGCGACCGTCGCAGATCGGCGGCGTCTCCGTCCGTCCGGTGGCGCAGCCGCCGAGGAGGACGCACAGGGTCAACAGCAGGCGAAGGCTCATGTCAGGCTCCGTTCGGTCGGATGGTTCCACCGCCCTTCGGCGGCTGGCGGCTGGCCTCCTGCGGACCTCTGGCGCGTCCCGAAGGACTCGACCCGAGGGCGGCGGCATTGGCGAAGTCGGCGAGGCCCGCGCTGGCGCCGCCGGCGATGCCTGCGGCGATGGCCGGCGTCTGCAGGAAGAAGATCGCGCCCAGCAGGCAAAGGGCGATGAAGATCAGGCCGCCGATCATGGGATCGGAGCCCTGGATCGAGCCCCATTGGTCGCGCACCAGCGACAGCACGAGCTGGAAGATGACGATGATCAGGGCGAACAGGACGAGATAGTTCACGGCCTGGCTCAGCCACCCGAAGAAGTAGCGGCGTGTCGCGTCGAACAGGGCGCAGGCGATAAAGATCGGGCCGAGGGTGACGAGAAGCGCGAGCGCCAGCTTGGCGACCAGCACCACGCCGAAACCGAGGGCGGCGGCCAGAGCCCCGATGATGAAGACCCCGGCGGCGACGATGTAGGGGGCCGGATTGAAGGCCGAGGCGTCCCGGGAAATGTCCTCGCCCAGCCAGGCGGCATAGGCGAAGAACTGGTCGAACGCGGCCCCCACGCTCGGCGTCTCCGAGCCGCTGACCGCCCGGGTCAGGGCATTCGGCATGTCGCTGAACAGCGGACCGGTGACGAAGGTGGAATAGGCGGGGGTTGTCGCCAGCGCATAGAGGAGGGCGAGCTTGATGGAGCGGACCGCGAAGTCCCGCATGGGCTCGGTGATGGAGCCGCGCAGGATCGCGTACCCGTACAGGACCACATAGAGGAGCAGGGCGACGCGTAGCGGCCCGTCCACCTGGGCGATGACCGACGACAACCGTTCGCCAAGGAACACATTGAGGCGCTCGTCGATGAAGTCGTAGCTGGGCTCGAAGACGCGGAACGACATGGTCAGGGCTCGCGGAACGTCCGGGCGTAGGCGTCCATCCGATCGCGCCGGCGGGCGTCCGCCAGCCCCTCTCGCGCCGCCGCGCAGTCGGACCTGCGGGCGCCGGCGTCGCAGTCGGCGACCACCCGGAGAGCCGTCTCAGGCTCCGCCGCGAAGGCCGCGGCGTCCCGCTCCGGGGGCGAACAGGCCGCCAGGGCCAGAACGCCGAGAAGACACCCGAGCCTCACCGGAAGGTCCGTTCGTAGGTCGCCTGACGCGCGGCCCGCGCGGCCTCGGCGCGTTCGCGGCTTCTCTGCTCCTCCAGCCGCGCTTCTGCGGCCTGGGTGACGGCCAGGCCCTGAAGGCGCAACTGCTCGTTCTGGATCAGCGCCTGTTCGGCGGCGAGGCGGGCTTCCAGGTCCATCACCGCCCGCGCATTGGGTGCGGTGTCCAGGGCGCGGCGCAGCGTCTCCAGCCCCTCCAGTCGGCGGTCGGACGCTTCGCCGACGGCCTCTCCGATGGCCAGATCACGGGCCGTGCGCGCGCCGGCCCGCTCCAGGCTGTCGCGGTAATAGGCATCGGCCTCGGACAGCTCGCCGGCAGACGGCGTGAACAGCCGTGTTTCGCGACGGATCGCATCGGCCCGGTCGGCCAGGGCCCCCAGAGCCGACAGGTCGCCTTCGGCGGCGGCGCGCAGTGAGCGCGCATCCGGCATCGGATTGCGCACCTCGGGCAGGCCCAGAGCCTGAGCCAGGCCGTTGACGTCGGACAGATCGTTCAGGCTGTCGAAGAGGGCGCGTTGTTCCTCGATCTGCGCCTGCAGGGCCTGCAACTGCTGCAGGCTGGTGCGGGCGTCCTCGATCATCTGCACCAGGGCGCGAGGATCGTGCACGACATACTGGGCCTGGGCGGCGGGGGCGGCGAGCAGCAGGGCGCCGGCCAAGGCGGCCGACGCCAGATGACGAAGGGTCATGACGTTCTCCTTTGGGCATGGAAGGGGGCGCGCCAGTGCGCGTAGTCGTCGCCGACCTCGGCGCGGATGCGGTCCAGAAGGGCGACCGTGGAGGCGCGACCGGACAGGATCGCCAGGGCGTCGTCCATGCCGCCGAGATCGAGCTCCACCACCACGCTGTCGTGGCCCTGCTTGACCAGAAAGCGGTGGGACTCCGGCGTAAGCTCCTCGCGCACGAGGCGGAACTCCTCCTGCGTCAGGCCGAAGCCGTCGACATAGTCCCGCGCCTGCCCGTGGGCGTTCGGCAGGAAGATCTGGGTGGCGCACTGCTCCAGGATGGCGTGGGCGATCGGCGAGCGAAGGACATCGGCCGGCGACTGGGTGCCGAACACCATGAAGGCGTTCTGCTTTCGCCAGGTCTTCAGACCGTCCTGGGCCAGATCGGTGAAAGCCGGGTCGCCCAGAACCTTCCAGAACTCGTCGATATCGAGGACCAACCGTTGACCATCGACACGCTCGGTGATGCGATGGAACAGATAGAGCATCGCCGGGGTCCGGACCTCGTCGTGATCCAGAACGTGGGTCATGTCGAAACCGGCGAAGCGAGCGTCCAGACGGAGCGCGTCCTCGTCGTTGTCGAGCACCCAGCCGAGTGGACCGCCCTTCTGCCAGCGCTCCAGCCGCGCGCCGATCCCGCCGGCGTCGGCCTGGCCCAATAGGCTGCGGAGGGCGGCGATGGAGCGCCGCTCGCGCGGCAGGGCCTCGAGCGCCGAAACGCCCTCGTCGATCGCCCGGGCCTGGGCGACCGAGAGGCTGTCGTCGCCGCGGGCGACCAGCGTCCGAACCAATCGGACGAGGAAGGCGCGGTTGGCGGGTGAGGGAGACAGCGCCTTGAAGGGCGCGAAACCCGTCGGCTCTCCGTTGCGCAGGGCGAGGTAGGTTCCGCCGCTGGCCCGCACGAAGATCTCGGCGCCGCGATCCTTGTCGATGAAGATCTGCTGGGCGCCGAAGCGTTCCAGCTGAGCCAGCATGAAGTTCTGGACGACGGTCTTGCCGGATCCCGACGGGCCGCAGATGAAGGTGTGGCCCAGGTCGCCGACGTGGAAGTTGAAGTGGAACGGCGAGCCCGCCGTCGTTCGCAGAAGCGCGACCGCCGGACCCCAGTGATTGCCGTCCGCCTTGCCGACGGGATAGGCGTGCAGGGGCGCCAACGCCGCGAAATTGCGCGAGGTGATCGCCGCCGGCCGGGTTCGCCGCGAGAAGACCCCCGGGAACTGAGACCAGAACGCCGCCTCAAGCCCCAGGTCCTCGCGCGCCACCACCAGTCCGGAATCGGCCAGTATGGCGCGCGCCTTCGACAGATGGTCCGCCAGGGCCGCGGGGGTGTCGCCGTGAACCAGCACCGACGCCTGATGCTCGCCCATCACGAACCGGTTGCTCACCAGATCGTCCAGGGCGTCCGACAGGCCGACGATCTGGGATCCGGCCTTGTCACGGGCCGAGACCATTTGGTTCTGCTTGCGCTCCATCACCGCACGGGCGGAGGCCTTCGACAGGAAGGCGAACGACTGGGACATCACGAAGCCGAAGCGGGCGTTGAGCAGCCCGTCCCAGAGGCCTGGACGCGTCGTCGCCGGATACTCCTTGATCGCGAGGACGCCGCCGAAACGCTCCCCGGACGCCCCGCGCAGCTCCAGGGTCTCACGGCCGAAGATCGCTCTCACGGAATAGGCGGCCGCGCCGAGGTGCCCGTAGACGAGGGGCGCGGGCGAGCGCCGTCCGGTCAGGATCAGGCCCATGACCTCGAGCGGTTCCGAAAACCAGAGACCGTCCCGTTCAAACAGGCCGAGGCGGCGCGGGTCGTAGCGCTCCAGATACTGGGTGAGGTCACGGCCGGCCTCCTCAAGCCGCCGGACCTGCGCGACCATCACCTCGCCGTCGTCGCGACGCGCCTGGCGCAGGCGGCGCATCAGGGCGGCGGCGCGATCGCCCGCATCCCGGCCGGGATGCAGCACCAGTGTGACGAACAGCTCGTTCACCCAGAGGCGGCGGCCGGACATCTGGGCGTCGTAGTCCGCAGCCAGGCCGGCGGCGAAGTCCGACCGGTAGCCGTCACACGACGATGGAGCGACTTCGCGGCGGACGACATGATGCCAGACCGCCAGCCGGTCGTCGGCGAGGTTGCGCCAGGCCTGGTTGAGCTTGACGTGCCAGTCGTTGAGGTCGCGAACATCGGCCGTTTCGAAGCTCGCGCCCGCGACCTGGAAGACCATCATGAGCGCGCCGCTGTCGAGGGCGACGATGTGGTCGTTCACATGGCGTGCGTAGGGGAGGTGGGACCGAACCTCGGTCTCGCGACGCAGGCGCGACGGGGAGGCGGCGCCGTCAGCCACGGCGGAGCTCCTCGACGACGTAGCGACGCACCACGGGCAGGGGCGAGACGGAACTGCCGCCCCACAGCGCGCCGTTGCGGCAGCGGCCCTTGGTGTCGACGTAGACGAAGAGCAGACGGAAGGCGTTGTGGTCGGCGCGGCAGATCGCACGAAAGACCAGGTGAAGGGCCGGGGCGACGAGCAGGTAAAGCAGGCTGCCTCCCACGAGGAAGACGACGCCCGAGAGGATGACGTTGACGCCCATCGCCTCCATCGGCACCCCCATGATCATGGCCGGGCGGGTGCAGGCCAGGAACAGCGGATCCTCGGTCAGGCGTTCCTCACCCATGTCCGCCTCCGTCGATGAGCCAGACGCCGGCGCAAACCAGCGCGATCCCGCCGGCACCCCCGCCCGCGAGCTGGGCGAACCTCTTCGGGGAGATCAGACCGAGGCCCTGGGCGAGACAGAGCGACAGGAGGCCGGCGGTCGCGCCGATCAGCAGGACGGATCCGGGAAAGGGCATCACGAGCCCCCGGTGATCAGGTTGACGATTTCGGCCGCCCCGAAGACCACCACGATGCCGAGCACCACGATGGCTGCCCGTCGCAGGTCGAACAGGCCGAACATCCAGAGGATGCCGACGACCACGACAGCCAGCACCGCAAGAAGCCGCGCGGTATTGCCCGTGAGCATGTCGACCACGTTCTGCAGCAGTCCCTCGACGTTCGCGGACGCCAAGGCAGGCTGGGCCGTCAGGGCGGTCGCGGCCAAAGCGATACAGAACAGGGCGCCGAGATGACGGGTGGGGCGGCGCGAAGGCGCGATTGAAAGCATCGGGGTCACCGTTCGGGGAAGGTTGAAAAGACGATCAGCTTCGACTCCGGCCGACCGAAGACGTCCCAGGCGGGGGCGGGCGTTGGAGGCGGGGACGGCTGAAGCGGCGTCGGGGTGATGGGCATCGTGGGGAGCGCCGAGGATGGCGGGGCAGACAGCCGGAGCGTGACCGCGGCGTTCTCCACACGGCCGACGTAGCCGTTGCGGAATCCCCTCGACGCGTCCCCCGTGTTGTAGCGGGACAGGGCGACGCGCAGCGCTGTCTGCGCGTCCTCGGCTGTCGGGCCGGACAGCTGATAGCCGGCGCGCAGGACGGTCGCGGCCGCCGCCAGATTGCGGCAGGGGTCGAAGGCCTGTTCCACGGTCAGTCCGAGCCAGGTCAGATTGCTGCTGTTGATCTGGGCGAGGCCGAGGTCGAGGTTCGCGCCAGTCGCCAGCAGACTCCTCGCCATCCGCGCGGCGTCGGCGGCATCGCGGGCGGGAGGGGGACGACGGCCGCCCCGATTGACTCCGATCGCCAACGGATCGAAGCGACTCTCGACGTGTGCGATCGCCGCCAGGGTCTCCGGTGCGACAGATGGCGCACAGGCCTGGGAGAGGGCGAGAACCGCGACGAGATCGAGCATGGAGGGCTCCTAGCGAACGCCGATCACCTCACCCGATCCATTTTCCGCAAACGACCCGCGACCTTCCCGCCGGAAATTTCCGGGCGGAAGCTGCGCCCCTCCGCAGGCCGTTCGCTCCTGACCAGTTTCGCGACGGCCTGTATTCGGGTTCGGACCCCCAGAACCACGCACGCCGACGTCAGGTGCTCATCAACTGTTCGTGGTGAGACCCCGAGACGGTCGCCGATCGCGGCGGAAGTCAGGCCCTCCGCCGCCAGGGTCAGACATTCGCGCTGGCGCGACGTGAGGTCGTCCACGCACGCGGTCGCGCTGGTCGGAGTATGGGACGTTTCGGGGCGCACATCACCATTGAGCCCCGAGCGCTCCGCACCGTCGAGACGGAAGGTCCCCGGCGTGAATCTGCGGTGGGGTTCAGCTCTCGCCGTTTCCGTCCTGACGCGCCGGCGTCCTCAGTCGGCCCCGGCGCTGCTCCAGCCAGGCCTCCGCCTCTGCATCCTTGCTGACGGACTGGTCGGCGAGATCCTTCAGCGTCTTGGTGAAGGCGTTGATGATCGTTCGCGCGTCGAGATCGATGATGGCGTCACCAGCCTCTTCGTCGAATTCCTGAAGCACGACGGCGATGATGGTCGCCAATTTGTTGTCGGCGTACCGCAGAGCGAAGGCCGGAGAGCCGAGCGCCAAAGCCGCCAGGATCGCATGCGGATCGCTGTTCGTGACCTCGGCGAACCGGTGGATCCGCTCCAGGTTGATGCGTCCGGCCCCGGACTCGAAATGTTCGTAGGAGCGGAGGGCCATGTTCATCCCGGCGGCCACGTCGACCGTGCGCATCCGCCGGTGAGACCGGATGAGGCGCAGGCTGGAGGAGAGCACCGCGTTGGATGACTGGGTCTGCCGATTGTCCATGTTCCGGTTCACCGCCCCGCCATCGACATCACGCAACCAACACTCCCGTCACCTCTGCAGGTTGAAAAATGCCTCAGGCTTGCGTCAAATGAAAGCCTATTAAGATCAACAGCATAAAAGCTGCGGTTATGGCGCAAGTTTCTTGCGGATGTGAGTATAGACGCTACCTCGCCGCGTGCGCGCCCCGCAGATGGAGGGTCGATGAACTACGGGCGAAGGCGGTTTCTTGCGGGGATGGCCCGTGAGACAGCGTGATCCCTTCGGCGACGCGACGGCTAGTCTGCGGAGGGCGCTCGAGCAGGGGCTCGCGCCGGGCCAGCACCTGTCAGTAGCGGATATCGCCGCATCGCTGAAGCTCAGCACCAGTCCCGTTCGGGAGGCTCTGTCCCGGCTCTGCGGCGAAGGTCTCGTCGAAGACCGGCGGGGGCTGGGTTACTTTACGCGATCCGCGCCGGTCGAAGACATCGTGGGATTGCTGGACCTCGAGGCCGCCCACGTCCGGCTGGCAGCGACCTGTTCGATGAACGTGCCGCCGCTGGATGATGGCTCCGACGAAGCGGTAGAGGCCTGGATCGTCACATTGGTGGAACACTGCGACAACCAGCCCCTGGTCGAGAGCCTGTTACGGGTCAGGCGTCGGCTCGCCCCACTCCGCCGTCTGAATGGGTCGACATGTCCTTCGGAAGGATCGGATCTGGACCACCTGAACGCCTACTACGCGCGGTGGCGGACCGCCGCCGGCGGCCTGGCCGCGCGGGTCAGGCGGCTTGATCCAGACGGCGCCGAATACATCCGCAATATCGTTTGAATCGATTTGAACCCGGGTGCTGATGGTGCGTCGTCGACCTTCTGTCGACCTTCAGAAAGAGGAGACGACCATGACCACCAAGAGCATCTCGCGCCTCGTTCGCCTGGGCGCCGCCCGCAAGCTCACCCGGGCCGGCGTCCTCGGCGAGTTCATCGAGCTGAACCCGGCCGAGCGCTACGACATCACTGTCGGCGCCTGACCGAATGGGCCGCCCCCACAGGGGCGGCCCACACGCCCGGGATGTCCCGACCGTGGCGTCGTTCGTCTAGGGGCATCACGACGAAACGGAGAATGGTGATGAAAGCCACCACCCGAGTCCTGCGGTTGGGTCAGGCGCGATGCCTGACCCGCGCTGCCATGGACGGCGAGCTCGTCGAGCTCAACTCCCACCTCAAGTGGGATATGCCGGTCGGCTGAAGACGGACGGGCCGTCACAGCTGACGGCCCGATCTGCCGCCCCAGGAAAGCCAAGCGACAACCGCATTCAGCTCTAAGGACCTTCATGCAGCCCGCCGTCTCGCCCTCGTTCGGAGACCATCTCGAGTGCGGCCGACTCGCCGACACGGTGTATGCCGCCAAGGCGGGCTCCGATCTCGTTCTGCTGGATCTCTCGACGGACGGCTATCTGCTGGTTCCGGATTGCAGCCAGGTCCAGGTAGACGGCGGATCATTGCTGGCCCCGATGGATCTCATGCTCGATCTGGCGGCGAACGAGCTGCTCCACGCGGATGGGCCAGCGGGTCCTCGCCGCTCACCGCCGCCGATCCCGCTGCATCGTCTCCCGGATGTCGAGGCCGGAAAGCCTTCCACCGCAGACATGGCGACGTTCGCGCTGCTCTGGGCCGATACGGCACGGCGCAAGCCAACCCTGCAGGCGCTGTCGCAGAATGTCTCCGGACGTGGCGGACGTCGTGACGACCTGGCTGCAATCGCGGCGAGGGTCGGCGTGTTTCGCCAGATGCTTCCTTATGGGCCGGTCGTCGGCGCCTGTCTGTTCCAGGCCGAGCTCCTGCTCCGGTTCCTGAACGCCGCCGACCTCGACGCCGACTGGGTCTTCGGCGTGCGGCTGTGGCCGTTCCTCGCGCACTGCTGGCTCCAAGTGGGGGACCATTGCGTCAGCCAGGCCCCGGACACGTTGAACATCTACCGGCCGATCATGGTGATGTGACCATGAGCGCGGATGCCTACGTCGTTCTGATGGGAGACGATGCGGCGGCGCTGGAGGCGCTGAGCCAGAAGGTGGCTCGACGCCTCGCCGGAGCCGGCTGGAGTCGCCGCGTCTTTCACCCCTTCATCGCCGTCTACGCGCCCGCGACATCCCGGGTCGAGATCGTAGCCGCTCTCGACGGCCACGGCGCCGTGATCGGAGAGATGTTCGACCAGACTGGTTGTCCGTTATCGGCGGCCGAACGCGGCGTGCTGGCCTGCCGTGTGCTCGACGCGAAGCAAGCAGCGACAGTCGTGTCCGCCCACTGGGGACGCTACGTCCTGATCCGGCGGACCCCCGGTGGCGCGGCGATTCTGCGAGACCCCTCTGGAGCCGTCGAGGCCGTAGTGTGGCGCAAGGGCGGTGTGAGCGTCGTGGCGCCGACCGCGCCGCCCGCCCTGGACGGCCTGCTGCCCGATGAGCTCGCCATCGATTGGCAATCGATGCGGGGGCTGCTCGCAAGAGGTGGCGGCTATCGCCACGAACTGGCGTTGTCCGGACTCACACCGGTCGCGGCAGGCGGCCTCACGGTCGCTGGCCGGGACGGCGTCGCGTCCCGGCAAATCTGGAGCCCCGCGGACATCTATCGGAACGCCAGGGAGAAGGCGCGACCTGACCTCCGTGAAGTGGTCGATCGGACGGTCCAGGCACTGGCCGGAGAGCGGGTGTGGATCGCTGAGGTCAGCGGAGGTCTGGATTCGGCGATCGTGGCCGGCGCGCTCACGGATCAACAGCGTGCCCGCGTCGCCCAATGGGTCAATCACTACGTTGGCGATCCGGAAGGCGACGAGCGGGCGTTCGCGCGGCCCGTCGTGGAACGGCACGGATACGACCTGACGGAAGTGAGGCGCAGCGGCCTGACCCTGTCTCCAGCGCGTCTGGCTCGATCAACAGACGCCTTTCGGCCAGCAACCAACGATATCGATACCGACTACAATGACGACATCGCGGGGCGTGTGGAAAGTTCGGGCGCCTGGGGCTCTTTGACCGGCCAGGGCGGTGACGTGGTGTTCTTCCAGATGCCGACGTTCCTGATCGCCTTCGACGAGGTGCTGGAACGGCGCATGCGCGCGCGGGCACAGGTTCTCCATGATGCTGCGCGATGGACCGGTCAGTCGCTCTGGCCCAGAACCTGGTTGCAGACGCGACGCGCTCATTCCCTTGCGTTGCGTGAGCGGCGGCATCCCTGGCTCGAAGCGCTCAAGGGCGTTCCTCCAGGGAAGGTGATGCAGATTCTTGGACTGGTGAATTCCCAGGCCTTCCAGGGGCACGCGGTTCGGAGTCGAAATGGGCCCTGCGTGAACCCGCTTCTCAGCCAGCCTGTTGTGGAAGCGGGGCTCGCCTGGTCCTCCGTCGATTTGACGTGGGGGGGACGCGACCGCTTTGCGGCGCGGGCCGCCTATGCCGACGCCATCCCTGCCGCCATCTTCCATCGACGTTCCAAGGGAGAGCTGGGCGCGTTCTACGGTGAAGCCGTCGCCGGCAAGCTCGATTTCCTTCGAGACTATCTCCTCGAAGGGGAACTGGCCGCAGCGGAGCTCCTGCCTCAGGGTCTCGCGGACGAAATGACCCGCGAGGCCCTGGTCTGGCGGGGTGGCTTCTCCCGATTGCTCACCCTGGCGCTGACCGAAGCCTGGCTTCGGCGGTGGAAGGCCCGGATCGCCTCTCGTCGGGCCTGAGATACTGGTCGAACCAGGCCGTCAGCTGATCGTAGTAGACTCGGGCGTTACCCGGGTTGTGAACGCTGTGGTCCTCGCCGAACAGATAGGTCAACGCGACCGGTCGGTGGAGACGAACGAGTGCGGCGTACATCTGCTCGGTGTGAAACCCGAGGAAGTCCAGCTCGCCGTGGAAAAGAAGGATCGGGGTCCTGATCCGGTCGGCTTGCTCGAAGGGGCTGCCTCGCCGATATCGCTCGGGATCAGTCCAATACGGTCTGAGCATCCCTGCTTGCCCGGTTTCGAGCCATCGCGCGCCACTTACGGCGTCGATGGTGTTTCCGCCGAGGATGCGCTGGCTCTGGGCCATGTCGGCGAGAGACAGTTGCAGATTGTAGGGCCCGTTGAGGGCTACGACTGCGCTGAAACGGGGCGATTGGGCGGCGCTCATCATGACCGACCAACCTCCGAAACTATGACCCCAGAGTCCGATCCGACGGGCATCGATCGAACCGTCGGCGGCGGCGGCGTCGACAACGGCCAGAATCCTGTCCGCTATGCCAACCGACGGCTCGGCGTTCGTCGGTAGATCGGGGTAGATGACCGCATAGCCCGCTGCGACAAGCAGCCCCCCGTTCTGCGTCATCTGCACCATCTCCGGGCGCATCTTTACCGGCGCGGTGGGATAGGTCGCTCCGGGGTAGGGAATGACGATCACCGGTGGCGGTTGACCGGAGTTGGCCTCGGGCAGGAACAGCCAGCCCCGGGCGCCGTCTGGACCTGTGATCAGGCGGGCCTCCGGAACAAAGACCGTGTCGAGCTCCGGATTGAGACGCCTTACGACCTCGGAACCCGCGTCACTGCGGACCTCGAGCTGGTTGAGCTGACGACCTTCGCTTCCGATCCCGACGCTGACCCTGCGCTCCCAACTGACGCTGGCGCCGGGTCTCGCAGCCACGCATGCCGGCGGCTGGGCCTGGACATCGGCGAAGACCCGGCACAACCGGCCGCCGTCTCCCACCACCTCCGTCGCACTCTCGCCCATCGGGTCGGTCTGGCGTCTGTACCCGAAGATGCCGAGAGAGCGTGAGGTCCTGCCGGTCTGGCCGAGATCCTCGGACGACAGGTCGGAGCTGAGGCGAAGGACGCGCCCTCGATCCTCGAAAAGTGCGGACTGTCGTCCACGAGCGACCACGCGCGCTGTGTTGCTCAGGCTGTTCACAGCGACGACCTCGGTCCCGCGTCCGGACCACCATGCCATTTGCCCGTCGCGGGCGCCGCGAACGACGACTTCGCCGCCAAGCCAGGCCGCGTGTGCCGTCGGGCTTCCGAAGACGTCGGGCTCTTTGTCCGGCGACACGCCGGTCGGAGTTCGATCCTGAACCTGGCCAGTCGGCGAGATCGAGAGGAGACGGGCAGGATCGGCACCGACGACGCTCACCAGTAACGCCGAGGAATCCGGTGACCAGCCGAGAAGGCTGGTGGAGATGTCCACGGCCTCGGGCGGGTCTACCCACGAACCCGTCCGCGTGTTCACCAGACGCAACGACCGCGCCCGGCGAAACTCGGTCGAGGCGTCCAGGCCCGGGGGAGCGGCCAGAGGGCCGTCCTTGAGCACGGCGACATGGCTCCCGTCCGGGGAGGCTTCGAAGTCAAGGAAGTCGCCGTCGGTCAGGACCGTGGCGGCGCCCGTATCGGCATTCACGCGCCAGAGGGTGCGGGACTCGCGGATTTCCTCGGGCGCCCCGTGGCCGGCGGACACGAAGGCCGACTGACCCCGTGCGGCCCGGGCCCAGAGATCGGGGAGGCGGGTCTGGGTGACGATCTGGATCGCCAGGCGCGGCGGCAGATCGCCGTCAGGCATACCGAGCACCAGCAGCTCGTTGTCCGAGATCCACTGCACGGAGCGCCCCCAGGCGCCGCTCTCGGGAGAGAGGTCGCTCCAGGCGACGACTCCGGTCCTCAGATCGACGATGCCGAGCCGGAACACGTGCCCCTGGAGACGATACACGACGAGCTGAGAGCCGTCGGGCGAGAAGGGCCCCATGGTGTAGCCCGCGTCCTCTTCCATCGGCAGCAGCGGCTTGATTCCGGAGGGTCCGTCGAGGTCAAGGCGGTAAAGATTTGCGTACCGGAGAAAGCCTTCGGGCTGCAGATCATACTGCGGAAGATTTCCACGCGCGCGCCGCTCCTCGAAGACGGCGACAGAGCCCGAGGGATCGATCTCTATCCGTCCGAAAGTCTCCAGGCCGAGCAGCGTGTCGAGGGTGAGGGGCTCCGTATCAGCGCGCGATGGGCATGCGAGCACGAGCGCGCCGAGCGCGCACAACACAGTGATGCGCATGTCGGATCACCAGCGCTTGACGAGCTGGAGGGAGACCTGGCGTCCGAGCGCATTGGTATTGGCGCCGTCGAAACCAAGACCGTTGGGGGAGTCGTAGAAGGGCGGCGTCGCATTGGAGAGGTTCAGCACATTGAGGCTGAGCGAAAGATCTTCCCCCCAACCCGCCGCGAAATCGTATCGCACCTGACCGTCGAAGGTGGTCCAGTCGTCGATCCCGCGATTGGTCAACGGGTCGGTGCCGCCGCTGACATAATTCGCGGCCAGTCCCAGAGTGACCGGACCGCGGATCCACTGCGTTCCGGCACGCCCCCGCCATCTGGCCGGGAAGTTCGGATCCCCGAGCAGGCGCTCGGTGGGGGAGGCCGCGGTGATCTGCCGATTATTGGTCAACAGATGGGTGATGGTCGTGTCGATCATCGCCTGACCGGCGGCGAGATCGAACTGGTAGCGCGCGGACAAGTCCAGTCCCTCGACTTCGACGCTCGCCGCATTGACGAAACGATTGTCCACGATGACGCCGTAGGAGGTCGCCGGGAAGACCGTCGGATTGAAGTTGCCGGGGTGGTCCAGAAGCGACTGGACCAGGGCTCGGTCATCCGAAGACGTGGTCGGGGTGACATAGCGAACGAAGGGGGCCAGTGCCGGGTCGTTCAGCGCGTTGACGAGGTTCTGAAGAACCGGATTGCCGATGCGGTCGTTAAACTGCGTGCGGAACCAGCTCCCTTCGAGGCGGAGACCGTCGTAGGCGGCCGGCGTCCAGACGAAGCCCGCTGTGATCGACTCGGCGGTTTCCGGTCTGAGGTCGGGGTTTCCGCCGTACTGGATGAGGGTCAGGACGTTGCCGCCGCCGCGGTTCAGGAACGACGGGCCGATCTGATAGGCGCTCTGCAACTCCCTGAGGGATGGCGCGCGAAAAGACGTCCCCCAGGAGGCTCGCAACACCAGATCGGGTGTCGGGCCGTAGAGCACGCCGAGCTTGGGATTGCGCGTCCTCCCCACACCCTCGTGGTCTTCCACTCTCCCCGCCAGCGACAGTTCCAGCCGTTCCAGGCCGGGGCGGGCGTTCGCTGAGCCGAAAATCGGAACGCGCACTTCGGCGAAAGCAGAGGAAACGTCTCGTTCGAATGAGATCGGGGCGGTCACGCGTGGAGCGGTTCCGGACAGAAAACTCTCGCCACCCGACTCGAACCGCTCGGCGCGGAAGTCCAGGCCAAACGCAGCCTGCAACGGACCACCGGGCAGCTCGAAGACGGTCCCATCCGTCTTGACGTTGAAGGACGACACCGTGCTGACGTAGTCGGTATCGGTGTAGCCCGAGCCGATGTGCGCCAGGATCGTGGCGGAGTTCGCGGCCGGGCCGCCAAACGGGTTGAAGAAGCCGTCCGTCGCTGTCCTGAATGTCGTGGTCGGTAGATCCGCTCGTGCGCCCAGTGCTTCCTGCAGGAAGGTTGTCTGCACACGATTGGACAGACGCCGGTCGGTGGTCTCCTGTGCGCCGCTGGCATAGGCGGAGACATTCCAGCCGAGCAGTTCGCCCGATACACCGATCGCACCGCCGACGCTCTCGGAGCTCCCTTCGGACACGCCCGGTCCCAGATCGTTGACCCACGAGAAGGCGATGTCATGGGAGGTCGAGCCGTTCGGCGACACGAAGTAGGGATTGGCGGCGGTGACGGTGAAGGTCCCCGCGTCCGCGCTGGTCTTCAGGAAGAAGTCTCGCTCGGTGTATCGGACATCGCCGTCCAGACTGAACCCGGCCGGGAGGTTCTGCCTCGCCGCCAGAAAGACGCTCTGACGCTTCTGATCCGGCAGGAACCACTGACCTTCGAGTTGATTCGTCCTGTTGATCCGCCCGGCTAGGAATTCGCCGGGCGCGAGACCAATGCCATTCTGGCCGGAAGGGATCGCGAAGAGCGGAATGTAGGTCGCGGTGGCGGCGTCGAGGCGGACGATGTTTCCGGGTGAAGCCGTGAGGAGCCGGCGATCTGTTCCTCCAAACCGGCGCAGGTCGGCGTCCGCGGTAGCGTCGCGGTCTGCCCCCTGGAGCTCGCTGCGATCGTGATACTCGTAGGCGGCGACGATGCTGCCGCTTCCCCAGCTTAGACCTCCACCATGGGAGAAGAGGAACTCCTCGGAGCCGCCGTCGCTCGTTCCGCCGACGCGGACCCGGGTCTCTGCGCCTTCGAAACGAGACCTGAGAATGATATTGACCACGCCGCCGACCGCGTCCGCGCCATAGAGGGCTGAGGCGCCGTCGAGCAGGACATCGGCCCGCGAAATGGCGCTGGACGGGATGTTGGAGATGTCCGCGAAGTCCCCGGCGCTGCCCGTTCCGGCGACCCGTCGCCCGTTGACCAGCACCAGAGTCGCGTCGGCCCCGAGGCCACGGAGATTGACGCCGGTCGCGGATCCGATGTTGCGTCCAGAGCGGTCGGCCCCGGTATTGGCGGAGCCTTCGTAGGCCGCGCCGGTGAAGTTCTGCGGCATCGCCGCCAAGGTCTCCGCGACGGTCGCCCGGCCTTGTCGCGCGACGTCAGCTTGAGTGATGACGGTCACCGGGGACGGGCTATCGGCGCCGCGCAGATAGGTGCCGGTGACGACGACCTCGTCGAGCTCGACCGCCTCGACCCCGGACACTTCGGCGCGGGCCGAGGGATCGACGAGGACGAACACGGTCGGGCGGCTCTGGCGATAGGTCAGTCCGGAATCGCGAAGGAGCAGCGTGAGCGCCACCTCTGACGTCAGGTCGCCGTTGACGGCGGGCGACTGCCGCCCCGCCACGAGCGCGCTGGGATAGAGAATCTGCAGCCCGCTCTGGCGAGCGAACTCAGGAAGGCTGCGGTCCAGCGGGCCAGCCGCGATCTCGAAGCGGCGCGCGACATCGCTCGACTGTGCGATGACCGGCGTGGCGACGCCTATCATCAGTGCGGCAAGCGCGGTTGACGTGAATCCTTGGCCCATGACCATCCCCCGTTTTTCTACCCGCGGATGTGCGGGGCGGGGAGGAGACGTTGGGTCGCGGGGTTTCCTCTAAGTCGGGTACGGATAAATTTTCAGGCGGGGCCTCTGAGGACGATGCGGCCATCCTCGGCCTTGGTGGCCTGGAGGGCGTAAAGGTCACTCAGTGCGGCCACGAAGCCGTCGATGTCCCCGGCATTGAAAACTCCGCTGACCTGCACCGAGGAAATCCGGTTGTCGCGGAGCTCTATCGGCTCGCGGCTGTAGCGGTTCACCTCCGCCACGGCCTCGGCGATGGGCGTGTTCTCGAACGTCAGCCGCCCGCTGGTCCAACTGGTGGAGGCCGGTACGTTGGCCGTGGCGATCGTCGGGCGGGGCGCCGAGGTCGTGACCTCCTGACCGGGCGATAAGGCCCAGCGGCCGTCCGCCGCGGCATCTCGTCTAACGTCGACCCGACCCTCGACGAGAATGACGCGGGCGCCTGTCCCCGATCGGCGCACGTCGAACCGGGTACCGATCGCCGTCACCCGGGTGTCTCCGGCGTCCACGATGAAGGGTCGAGCCGGATCACCCTCGACGTCAAACATCGCCTGGCCGTTGTTGAGCGTCACCGAGCGACGCCCCCCGGTAAACCGCACCGCGACCTCGGAGCCGGTGTCCAGGATGATGCGCGATCCGTCTTCAAGCTGGATCGTGCGTTGCTCGCCGACCGCGATCGCGTAGCGCGTCGGCTGCTGCGACATCCACAGGACGCCGCCCGCACCCAGCGCCAGGGTCAGCGCGCCGACGACCCCGATCGGGATCAGACGGCCCGTCGCCAGCTTCGGCTTCCGGGCGGGCTTGGCCGCCGCTGCAGCGTCCCGCGTCAGGTTGGCCATATCGGGATTTTTCGCCAGGGTCCCGGCGGCCTCCCACATCGCCTCGACGCGGCTGAATGCGCGCGCGTTCTCAGGATCGCGACGCCAGTCGCTGAAACCTCTCACATCCGCAGTCGTGACCGTGCGCTGGTTGAGCCGCGCGAACCAGTCAGCCGCTTCCTTCCGTCTCGTGTCGACGTTACCCTCGATCGTCATCCGTCTTGCCTAAAGGTCCAGCCGAGACGCGCAGTATTCGATCGCCCTGGCCATTCGCCATTGCACCGTCTGCACACTGATCTCGAGCGTCCGGGCGATCTCTGGATAAGTCATACCGCCAAAGCGGTTGAGAACGAAGACGTTCCGGTAGAGCGGAGGCATCGAATGGATGACCTGCGATAGAAGAAGCTCGTCGAACTGGGTGGCGGCCTCGCCTTGCGGAGGCGCTTCAGCCTCGTTCTGCTGCGGCTGGCGCGACTGTCGCCGGCGCTCGTCCCGCAGAAGGTTCATGGCGATCCGCAGAAGGAAGGCCTTTGGATGCCGGATGTCCGCCAGGGCGTAGGGCGCGGCGCGGATGTAGGTCTCCTGAACCACGTCGGCGGCGTCGTCCGGCCCGATGCGCGACCGCAGCCGACGGCTCAGCCAGGGGGCGTATTGCCGGTAGAGGCGGTTCAAGCCGTCCCGTCCATCCACGCCGAGCTGTTTCGCCTCTGTCACAATGCCTCTCCGGCCTATCTGCGAGAGGTCCGGAATCCCGGCGCGGCCGCGCGGGCGGGCGCACACACGCAAGCGCATGGCTCCGGAGCCGTCGGCAACCGACATCCGCGATATGCGCGGGGCCGTCGATGATCAGATATCGCACAGGGGATTCCAAGCCCCACCAGCGCAGGCGCCAGCAGACCAACCATGAATCAAAGGCGGCGGGCGCGCAAGTCGGGCCCGTGCGAAGCCGTCCGAACTCCCGTTCCGCAAAATTCTTGCGGACAGCCCGCAATTCACTGTCGTTGCCTGAAATGCCGGTTCCCGCGCAACGTGCATCAAACACGTCAAGGAGCCCCCATGGACTGCGCACCCTCGTCCGAACCTGCCCCCTTCACGCCGTTGAGCGCTCGTGAAGCCGAATGCCTGCTCTGGGTCAGTCGCGGCAAAAGCTCCGTCGATATCGGCCAGATCGTCGGACTCTCTCATCGGACGGTCGACAGCTATCTGGAGAAGACCTGCGCCAAGCTGAAGGTCCGCACCCGGATCGAGGCCGTCGCCGTCGCCGTACGGGCGGGCATCATCGATCCCGAGGACGATTGAGGCGTCCTCGCACAGGCCGGACCGGGGGGAGGGGGCGGGTCTGGAACTTCTGTGCAGAAGCCGGAGGTTTCGGCGCCGGTCGCCGCCGACGCATGCGTCCCCTGGCTCCAGGCCGGCGCCTCTCCGCTCCGGGACCCGCCAACACGACCATGGCCGGAAGCGACCGTCCTGTCGAGGCCGGGCCGGCGTCGGTCCAGGGCCCCCGGCGCGGCCCAGGACGAGGGGAGGTCGGCTCCCTCGCGTAGTTCTACAGGTGTGCTGTGCGACGCGATGCGGCCGCAGCTTCGGTTTGGGGAAGGGGAGCCCGTGGAGACGATCGTTATCCTGCTGCGGTTCGGTCAATACGCCGCCGCCGCGCTGCTGTTCGGCGTCCCGGTCTTCTACGCCCTGCGCATGCCGGTATCCGCGCTGTCGGTTGCCTTATGGCCGCGCGCGCTGCTGGCCGGAACCGCCGCCTTCATGGCGATGGCGGCGCTTGCGGCATTGGTGGCCCAGACCGCCATGATGGCGGGCTCGCTTACGGAGGCTCTCAGGGCGGAGGCCTTGTCCTATGTCGCCCTGGATACCGGCCTGGGGCTCGCAATTCTGGTCCGCGCGGGGGGGGCGGCCCTGCTGTCGGCCCTGTTTCTCATCGTCCGGCCGACGCGCGGCGGCTGGAGTCTGCTGGCGGCGGTCGGCGCGGTCGTCGTGGCCACCCTGGCCTGGCTGGGGCATGGGGCGGCGACCGAAGGTCCCGGGCGCTGGCTTCACCTCGTCGCGGATATCGTTCACGTCCTCGCGGCGGCCCTGTGGCTGGGAGCCCTGGCGGCGTTCTGGCTCATGCTGTCGCGCAGGTCGGCCCGCGCCACCGATGCAGCCATGTTCCATCAGGCGCTGAAAGGGTTTTCCGGCCTCGGCACGCTGGCTGTGGGTCTTCTCACGGCTTCGGGTCTCGTCAACACCACCTTCACAGTCGGAATGGCCAATCTGCGTCTGGCGCCGGACACCGCTTATGGACAACTGCTGATCGTCAAGCTGGTCCTGTTCGGTCTGATGTTGGTCCTGGCCGCATCCAACCGTTTCGCCCTGACGCCGGCGCTGGGTCGGTCCCTGCAAACGGTCGACGCGCGCATGGCGTCCCTGGGACGTCTGAAGCGCAGCGTCATTCTGGAGAGCGTGGTCGGCGCGGCGCTTGTGGCGGTCGTGGCGATCCTCGGCATTCAGCCTCCACCGGGTTCGGGGTTCTGAAGGAGTAGGATCTCGCCGGGCTCCCGCCCGTCGCGGTATCCGTGATGCGGAGGGTGTCAGGGCGCGATGTCGCGCGTAAGGTCGCAAGGCGGGCGGATTTCAAGGGGATTGGCGCGGCGCCGCGTAAATCAGTGGCGAGGGGCGTGGAAAGGCAAGGCAAATGGACGATCTGGATCGACTGTTGCGTATGGACGGCGGCGGGGCCTCGCTGGAGGACCTGGAAGGACAGGTCTGGCGACGCGTGCGAAGTCTTGAGACCAGCCGGGCCGGCGGACGGCTGCGCGGCGTCGCCGTGGCGCTTGCGCTCGGCCTGGGGCTCGTCAACGGCGGCGTCGGCGCCAGTCTGGCGCACGCGGAGCCCTCGGAGATGGCGGTGTTCGGCATGGGGGCGGCATCGCCTCTCGCGCGGCTGGAGGGCCGGTGATGTCGATGGGCTGGAAGTCGGTCGCCATCACCGTGGTCCTGGCGCTGATTGCCAGCGGCGCGGGGGCCTGGGGCGGCGCGACCTGGGTTCTGAAGCGGGAGGCGCCGCCGTCCCTGCATGCGATCGTTCACCGCGATCTGGCGCTCGACGCCGATCAGCGCGTCCGCATAGAAGCCATAGAGACGCGCTTCGCGCCCCGGCGCGTCGAGCTCGAGGCGCGCGTCCAGGCCGCCAACCGGGAACTGGCGGCCGCCATTTCCGCCAGCGATGGCGATGCGAGCGTCGTGCAGCCGGCCGTCGATCATTTCCATGACGCCATGGGCGAGCTGCAGCAGGCGACCATCGCGCACATCTTCGAGATGAGGACGGTGATGACGCCGGCCCAGGCGGACCGGTTCGACGAGAAGCTGGTCGCCGCGCTTCTCGCCGAGGGCGCGTGAGCCTCGGTGACCCCTGAGAGCCTCGAAACCCGCGCCGCCACCGGCGATCCGGAAGCATTCGGGCGTCTCATGCAGACGACAAAGGACGACCTTTACCGCTTCGTGCGCCGCTATGTTGGCGATGCTGAAGAGGCCTACGACCTGATCCAGGACGCCTATGCGGCGGCGTGGCTGGCGATTCGGCGCTACGATCCCTCACGCCCCTTCGCGGCCTGGCTGCGGACCATCGCCATCAACAAATGCCGGGACTGGAGCCGACGCCGTCAGGTTCGGCGTTGGCTGGTGAACGCCACGCCGCTCGATGGCCTCGAGGCCATGCGGGTCGAGGGAAAGGACCCGGCGCCGGACGATCAGGTCGCGGCGCAAGCGCTCCTGCGGGCGCTGGACCGCGCGGTCGTCGACCTGCCGACGAAGCTGAAGGAGCCGCTTCTGCTGACGACGATGGAGGACCTCAGTCAGGCTGAGGTCGCGGCGATTTTGGGCGTTTCGGTCAAGACGGTGGAAACCCGGGTGGCGAGGGCGCGGCGGTCGCTCGCAAACACCCTGGCCCCGCTTCGGGAGGCCTGAGCGCGGGCGCGCGCGTCGGGGCGGCAGGGTCCGATAGCGGATGTGAGAGCTGCGGCGCCCTGTCGCGAGGGGGAGCGCCGTCCCGTGCGTAAATCCCTGAGAAGGCCCGCGCGGCGGGCACACCCTGGCGGAGTAGAGCATGAGGCTTCATCGACGAGCCCTTTTCGGCGGCGCAGCGGGCGCCGCGGGTCTGTGGGCGGCGCAGGGGTTGCTCCCCGCATGGGCCCAGACGGGCTCGCGCGGACTGGCGCCCGCCTTGCCTACTGTGGAGGGGCCCGAAGTTCGTCTGAGCGTCGGACACTCGCCGTTCACCGTCGGCGGCCGGACCGGCCATGCCGTCACGGTCAACGGGACCCTTCCGGCGCCTCTGGTGCGCCTTCGCGAAGGGCAGAACGTTCGTCTCATGGTGACCAACACCCTGGATGAAGATACGTCCATCCATTGGCACGGCCTCCTCCTGCCGTTCCAGATGGACGGCGTGCCGGGTATCAGTTTCCCCGGGATCCGCCCTCGGGAAACCTTCGTCTACGAATTCCCGGTGATCCAGTCGGGGACCTACTGGTACCATTCGCACTCCGGCCTTCAGGAAGCGATGGGTCACTACGGGCCTCTGATCATCGATCCCGCCGGCGGCGACCCGGTCGCCTATGACCGCGAACATGTGCTGGTCCTGTCGGACTGGAGCTTCATGCACCCGCACGAGATTCTGGAGAAGCTGAAGAAGAGTCCCGGCTACTTCAACCAGCAACGCACCACGCTTTCGGGTCTGCTGTCGGGAGCGGATGGCGTGAGCCTCGCGGACCGCAGGATGTGGGGCTCCATGCGAATGGACCCCAGAGACATCTCCGATGTGACCGGAACAACCTATACCTATCTGGTCAACGGCCATGGCCCGCAGGAGAACTGGACCGGCCTGTTCCAACCTGGCGAGCGGGTCCGCCTTCGCGTCATCAACGCTTCGGCCATGACCATCTTCAACGTCCGCATTCCAGGGCTGGCCATGACCGTGGTCAATGCCGACGGCGAGAATGTGCGGCCGGTCGAGACCGACGAGTTCCAGATCTCCGTGGCTGAAACCTATGATGTCATCGTCCAGCCGACCGAGGATCGCGCCTACACCATCGTCTCCGAGGCGGTGGATCGCTCTGGCATGGGGCGTGCGACCCTGGCGCCCAGGATGGGCATGACGGCGGAGGTTCCGCCGCTACGGCAGGTCCCGACCCTGACCATGCGCGACATGGGCATGGGGGGCATGGCCGGAATGGATCATGGCGGGATGGCCGGGATGGACCACAGCGGGATGGACATGAGTGGGATGGACCATTCCGCCATGGCGCCGGGCGCACAGGCCGCGCCCATGGATCACGGCGGCATGAGCCATGACATGCGCAACCCGGACAACGCGCCGGCCAACATGGCGGTCGGCGTCGGGGTGGACATGGTCGCGCCCTCGCCGGCCAACCGGCTGGGCGAACGCCCCATGGGGCTCGAGAATGAACCACACCGAGTGCTGGTCTACACCGACCTGGTGTCGTTGACGCCGAACAAGGACCAGCGCCCCCCGGCGCGTGCGATGGAGATCCACCTGACGGGCAACATGGAGCGGTTTATGTGGGGCTTCGACGGTCGCAAGTTCTCAGAACTGGTCGAGCCCATCCGCTTCGAGCGCGACGAGCGCGTCCGGGTGACCCTGGTGAACGACACCATGATGTCCCACCCGATTCACCTGCATGGCCACTTCTTCGAACTGGTGACGGGCGGTCCGGACGGGCACCAGCCGCTGAAGCACACCGTCAATGTGGCGCCCGGTTCCAAGGTCACCTTCGACCTGACCGCCGATGCGCCAGGAGACTGGGCCTTCCACTGCCACATGCTGATGCACATGCATGCCGGCATGTTCAACGTCGTCACCGTGCGGCCCCTCGATGGAGACGCCGCATGATCCGGCTCGCGATCTGCCTTCTGCCGCTGATGGCCGCCGCCGGAACCGCGACGGCCCAGGACCACGGCCAGCATCGTCCCGCGCAGGCGCCGGCCCGGGCATCGGCCCCGACACCCGTTCAGACATCCGGTCCGACCACCGCGCCGTCCGCAGACGATCCGCACGCCGGCCATGACATGGGGCGCGGCATGCCTCCGTCGTCGCAATCGCCCGACGTCGATCCGCACGCGGGTCACGACATGGGAACGACGCCCGTGCAGGCGGAGGATCCGCATGCGGGCCATGACATGGGTTCGGGCCAGGACCCTGCCGATCCCTATGCCGGCCATGACATGGGCGCGATGCCGTCGCAGCCCGGCGATCCGCACGCGGGTCATGACATGAGCGGAATGGGCGCCATGGGGCCGCCGGACGTGCCGACCAGCGCGAACGACGCCGGCCGTCCTCCTGTCCCGCCGCCGCCGCCCGCAGCGCTGTCTGGCCCGCGACATGCGGCAGACGCCATCTTCGGCGAAGCCGCGATGGCGAGCGCCCGGGAGATCCTCGTGCGGGAGAACGGCGACATGCGCACCACGGCCGTTATCATCGACCGGCTCGAGGCGGGCTTCGGTGACGGGGCGGACACCTGGGTCTGGGACGTGGGCGGCTGGTCCGGCGGGGACATCAACCGGTTCTGGTGGAAGTCAGAGGGCGGCGGCGACTTCGATGGTCAGGTCGAAGGGGAGGTGCAGGCGCTGTACAGCCGCGCCTTCGCGCCGTTCTGGGACGTTCAGGCCGGCGTGCGCCAGGATTTCGGCGAGGACGGAGCGGACAGGACCCATCTGGTGCTCGGCGTGCAGGGATTGGCGCCCTACTGGTTCGAGGTCGACGGCGCCGCCTTTCTCTCCACGGAGGGCGACCTGACCGCGCGGCTCGAGGCTGAGTACGACCAGCGCATCACCCAGAAGCTGATCCTGCAGCCGCGTCTGGAGATCGAGGCTTCGGCCTCGGATATCCCGGAGCTGAGGCTGGCGTCGGGCCTGACCCATGTCTCGGCCGGGATGCGCCTTCGCTATGAGTTCAAAAAGGAATTCGCCCCCTATGTCGGGGTCGAATGGAGCAGCGATCTGGGCGGCACCGCCGACCTGACTCGCGCTCTGGGCGGGGAGCCCGAGCACACCCGGGTCGTCGTCGGTGTGCGTGCGTGGTTCTAAGGAGATAAAAGACATGCGCAAATCCATCCTGCTCGCCGCTGCTGCGGCCGCACTCGTCGCCTCGCCGGCTCTGGCCCAGCAACAGGGTCACGCCGGCCATGGCGCCCACGCTCCGGCCGCCGGGGCCCAGGCCCAGACCGGCGTGGTCACCGCCCCGTCGGACGGCGCGATGCTGAACGGGTCTCCGGAGCGGTTTTCGGCGACCTTCCCGCATCCCATGACCTTGCGGACCGTCACGATCACGCCGCAGGGGCGACCGGCGATCCAGGCCCCCGTAGCCGCGGCGGCCGCCACCACCCGTGTGTCGACGGCCCTGCCGCGTCTCGCGCCGGGTAACTACACTCTCGCCTGGACCGCCCAGGGCGCCGATGGACACAGCATGAGCGGAACAGTCCGCTTCATGGTCCACTGACCGCCGGGGCGAGCGATGACGCCGGACGCCCCGGCGTCATCGCCGCTGTTCGAAACCTTTCCCGAGTGGAGACTGCCTTGATGCGCGCCCCTTTCACCGTCGCCGCCCTGAGCGTGGCGATCCTTTCAGTCTCGGCCGTCACCGCCGAGGCCCACGCCCGCCTGATGCGATCCGATCCCGCCGCAAACGCCGTAGTCGCCGCGCCGCGCGCGATCTCACTAACCTTCAGCGAGCGGGTGGCTCCGGCCTTCTCCGGGTTCGATCTGACGAACGCCGCAGGGGAGGTGATCCCGGTGCGCACGCGCGTGTCGGAGGACGGCAAGACCGTCTCGGGCGCGCCCGGGCGCACGCTGGGGGCGGGCGCCTACACCATCAACTGGCGCATCGCGTCCTCGGACGGTCACCGGATGACCGGCGCCGTCGCCTTTACGGTTCGCTGAGCCGGCCGCGGGGGGGGGGGGGGGGGGGCGGGCGGGGCGGGGGGCGGGCGGGGGGGGCCCCCGCCCGCCCCCCCGCCACTGTATCAGATCCCGTTCCAGCCGGATCCAGAGCAGGACGACGCCGGACAGAACCACTACGAGAGAGAGGCCGCTGGCGACGATGAGCAGCGGGTGATTGAAGTTCTCGCCCGTCTTGAAATCCAGGATGTGCAGGCGCCAGAAGAAGTCGTAGAGCCGCCAGATTCCGGACCGGCGCGTGACAACCTCTCCGGTGTCTGGCGAGACATAGAAGCGGGTTCTTTCGCGGTCTTCGAACTCGACCCGCCAAAGCGGACCTTCTCGGCCGGTCTCGGCGCTGGCGTCGTCCAGACGTCTGGCGGCGCCGGCCCTGGCCTCGCCGCGATAGAGCGTCGCCGCCAGTCGGCGGGCTTCGTCCGCCTCCAGCGGCGCGAAGGGTCGGCCCGTGCGAGCCTCCAGAATGACCGGCGCGCCTGCGGGAAGCGTCAGCACCCAGGCCTGACCGCGGGGGGTCGACTTCAGTTCGGCTCGCGTCGGTGTCAGCCTGCGCTCGGCGACGATCTCATCAAGCGCCCGCACACGGGTCAGGTCCAGCGCCTGGGGCGGTGCGGTCCGGACCCTGTGCTCGCCGCGGACGGTCTCGATCGGAATAGCGGTCATGACCAGACCGCCGCCGACCCAGAACAGGATCTGCAGTCCTACCAGGAGCGCGATCCATTTGTGAAGCTGGGTGGAAAGACGCAGCAGTTTCATTCGGTGGGAACGGCGAAGGCCGTCGTCGTGCAGGTGTCGCCGAGCAAGATCGATTCCCCTTTTGGAGACGCGGTCTCAGGACGGCGCCGCGCCTCACTCTAGCGTGGAGCAGGGCGGCGGCAACCCGCGGACCCGCCGCCGGCCAGGATGATCAGGCGGAGCCTAGCGACGAAGGTTTGTGCGGGCCAGTTCGACCACCTCGTCGCCGCGGCCGTTGATGATCGCCTTGAGCATGTAGAGGCTGAAGCCCTTGGCCTGTTCGAGCTGGATTTTCGGCGGCATCACCAGTTCCTGCCTGGCCGTCACCACATCGACCAGCGCCGGGCCGGGGTGGGCGAAGGCTTCCCTGAGCGCGGCATCGACGTCGTCCGACGCCTCTACACGCACGCCCTTCACCCCCATGGCGCGAGCCATGGCGGCGAAGTCCGGGTTCTCCAGATCGGTGCCGGTGTCCAGATAGCCGCCGGCCTTCATCTCCATGGCCACGAAGCCCAGGGAACTGTTGTTGTAGATGACCACCTTTACCGGCAGGTCCAGCTGGGACAGGGTGATGAAATCCCCCATCATCATGGTGAAGCCGCCGTCTCCGGACAGGGAGACCACCTGACGTCCGGGCGCCGCCGCCTGGGCGCCGATACCCTGAAGCATGGCGTTGGCCATGGAGCCATGGTTGAAGGAGCCGAGCAGGCGTCGCTGTCCATTCATGGTCAGATAGCGCGCCGCCCAGACGGTCGGGGTGCCGACATCGGCGGTGAAGATGGCGTCGCCGGCGGCGATCTCGTCGATGCGGCGGGTCAGATACTGGGGATGGATCGGGCGTCCCCGGGCGGACGGGGTCGCAAGGTCGTCGAGCGCCTGACGCGCAGAGGCGTAGTGCTTCAGGGCCCGGTCGAGGAAGTCGCGGTCAGGTCTCGCCTTCAGCCGGGGCAGGAGCGCCGTGAGCGTCTCGCCGACGTCGCCGACGAGACCCAGTGTGAGGGGCGCTCGCCGGCCCAGGGCGCCCGGATCGCGATCAACCTGAAGGATTCGCGCCTCCTTCGGATAGAAGGCGCGATACGGGAAATCGGAGCCGAGCATCAGGACGGTGTCGCTGGACATCAGGGCGTGATAGCCGGACGAGAAGCCGATCAGACCGGTCATGCCCACGTCGAAGGGGTTGTCCCATTCGACGTGCTCCTTGCCGCGCAAGGCGTGGACGATCGGCGCTTTCAGCCGATCGGCCAGTTCGACCAGGGCGTCATGATGACCGGCGCAGCCGCTGCCTGCCAGAATGGTGACGGCCTGGCCTTCGTCCAGCAGGGCGGCCAGGCGATCCATCTCGTCCTCGGGGGGTAGGATCCGGGGCGGGCGAGGGGCCGTATAGCGGGGCGTCGCGGATACCGGCGAGGGGGCCAGCGCCACATCGCCCGGCAGCACGAGAACGGCGACGCCCTTCTGTCCGATCGCCACGTTCAGGGCGCGGTGAAGCATTTCGGGAAGCTGGGCCGGATTCGAAATCAGTTCGACGAAATCCGCGCACTCCCGGAACAGCTCCTGGGGATGGGTCTCCTGAAAATAATTCAGGCCGATCTCGGAGGAAGGAATGTGGGCGGCGATGGCGAGCACCGGCACATGGTTGCGTTTGCAATCGAACAGGCCGTTGATCAGGTGCAGGTTTCCAGGGCCGCAACTGCCGGCGCAGACGGCCAGTTCCCCGGTGATCGCCGCTTCCGCTCCTGCGGCGAAGGCGGCGGTTTCCTCATGGCGCACCGACATCCAGTCGATCCGGCCCATGCGGCGGAGGCTGTCATTCAGTCCGTTCAGACTGTCGCCGGTCACGCCCCATATGCGGGTCACGCCCGCGTCGGCGAGGGTTTCGGCGATCAGGTCGGCGACGGTTCCGGTCATTTCGAACTCCTCTGGCTGGCGATCCTGGCCAAACCTTGTGACGATCCCGCGACCGGATCGGACGGGGGGCTTACGCCGCCTCCCGGAAGGCGGGATCTCTTCACTTGCGGAGGAGATCCTGCCCGATCCGGCTCAGGCGACAGGTGTGGAAGGGTAGCCGGCTTCGGCGAGCGCGGCCTGGACCTGGGCTTCGTCAGAAACGGTGTCGACCGTGACCTCGCGCCGCTCGGTGGAGGTGTCCACGCGGGCTTCGGGGTCCAGGGCCAGGATGGCTTTCGTGACGCCGCTGGCGCAGCCTCCGCAGGCCATTTTCGGAATGCTGAGATGGATCATGGCGATCTCCTTGGGTTTGCAGGAAAGCCACGATCCGGCTTCCAACAGTGGCAAGGTCAAGCCGCCGCAGGAGTGATAATTCCGGACTTGACCTTGCCACTGTTGGAAGGGCCATCCTGCCTGCGGAGGACGGGTCCGCCGAGGCGTTCCTGGGCGCGGCGCCAGGATCGGTCCATCCGCTCACTGAAGGGAGGCTTCGATGCCCAAAGGGTCCGACATTCTGGTCCGCGCACTCGAGAACGAGGGCGTCGAACGCATCTTCGGTGTGCCTGGCGAAGAGAATCTCGACCTGGTCGAGTCGCTGCGGAACTCGAAGATCGAACTGGTGCTGACACGGCATGAGCAGGCCGCCGCCTTCATGGCCGCCACCTACGGTCGGTTGACCGGCAAGCCCGGAGTGTGTCTGGCGACCCTCGGGCCGGGCGCCCTGAATTTCTCGACCGGCGCCGCCTACGCCCACCTGGGCGCCATGCCGATGATCATGATCACCGGCCAGAAGGCGATCATGACGGCGAAACAGGCGCGCTTCCAGATCGTGGACGTGATCGCCTCCATGCGTCCCCTGACCAAGATGACCCGGCAGATCCTCAGCGCCGCGAGCATTCCGGCCGTGGTCCGCGACGCCTTCCGCGTGGCCATGGAAGAGCGACCCGGCCCGGTCCATCTGGAGCTTCCCGAGGACGTGGCCGCCGAAACGGCCGACGTCGCGCCGATTCCCGTCCATCCCCTGGATCGGCCCGTCGCGACCGAAGCGGCCCTGGACCGCGCCGCCGAGATGGTTCTGGCGGCGCAGCGTCCGCTGGTCATGGTCGGGGCGGGCGGCAACCGCCCGCGTCTGGTCGAGCCCCTGTCCGCCTTCATCCGTGAAACCGGGCTCCCGTTCTTCAACACCCAGATGGGCAAGGGCGCCGTCGATGGCGGGTCCAACCTCTACATGGGCACGGCGGCCCTGTCGGAGGGCGACTACGTGCACGAGGCGGCCGCCCAGGCCGATCTGATCATCGCCATCGGACACGACACGGTGGAGAAGCCGCCCTTCCTCATGCGTGACGCCGGTGGACCGAAGGTGCTGCACATCGGCGTCCAGTCGGCGACCGTGGAACAGGTCTACCATCCGGACGCGGAGGTCATCGGCGATATCGGGGCGACGGCCTCGGGGCTGGCGCGTCGGCTGTCGAGACGTCTGGGGCGGCAGTCGCATATGCTGGAGATGCGTCAGACGATCCTGTCGAGGATCGCCGACCGGGCGGACGAGGATCGTTTCCCGGTCACGCCACAGCGCCTGGTGCGCGATGTCCGCGCTGTCATGCCGGAAGACGGGATCGTCTGTCTGGACAACGGCATGTACAAGATCTGGTTCGCCCGGAACTATCGCACCCATGTGGCCAACACCCTCCTGCTCGACAATGCGCTGGCGACCATGGGGGCGGGTCTGCCATCGGCGATGATGGCGGCGATGTTGCATCCCGACCGGCGGGTCATGGCGGTGTGCGGCGACGGCGGGTTCATGATGAACTCCCAGGAGATGGAGACGGCCGTCCGCCTGGGCCTCAATCTCGTCGTCCTGGTCCTCAACGACGGGGCCTATGGCATGATCCGCTGGAAGCAGGCGGTTGATCAGTTTCCGGATTTCGGCATGACCTTCGGAAATCCGGACTTCGTGCGCTACGCCGAGGCCTACGGCGCCAGGGGCTCCCGCGTGACGGCGGCGGCGGATCTTGGCCCTGTGCTCGAGGCTGCGTTCGCCGGCGGCGGCGTTCACCTGGTGGACTGCGCCATCGACTACTCCGAGAACACCCGGGTGCTGGTCGACGAGTTGAAGACCCGGGCGTCGGCGATCGACCTGTCCTGAGCGTGCCAGAGAACGTCATGCTGCAAATCGTACAACCCTACGACCAGACCCCCATCGCCGGGATCGAGACCGACGACGCGGCGGCGCTGGAGCGAAAGTTGCGGACCGCGCGTGATCTCTTCGCGAACCGGGACCGGTGGCTGAAACCGCATGAGCGGGTGGCCGTCCTTCGGCGACTGGCCGAGCTGATGGAGGGGCGGCGGGAGCATTTCGCGATGCAGATCGCGCGCGAGGGCGGAAAGCCGCTGGCCGATGCCCGGATCGAGGCCGTCCGCGCCATCGACGGGGTCCGCAACGCCGCCGACGAGCTCAGGACCTTCTCCGGTCGCGAGATCCCCATGGGCCTGTCGCCCGCATCGGACGGCCGCTGGGCCTTCACGACCCGGGAGCCGATCGGGGTCGTGGCCGCGATCTCGGCCTTCAACCATCCCCTGAACCTCATCGTTCACCAGATCGTTCCCGCCATCGCCGCAGGCTGTCCGGTCATCGTGAAACCGGCCGAGGCGACGCCCCTGTCCTGCCTGGACCTTGTCGCCCTCGTCCGGGAGGCGGGCCTGCCGGAGGCCTGGTGCCAGACCCTGATCACAGCGGACACCGCGCTTGCCGAAAGGCTCGCCACCGACCCGCGCATCGCCTTTCTCAGCTTCATCGGCTCGGCCCGCGTGGGATGGTATCTGCATTCACGCTTGGCGCCCGGCGTGCGTTCCGCGCTGGAACACGGTGGCGCGGCGCCGGCCATCGTCGATCGCAGCGCGGATCTGGACGCCCTGATCGAGCCTGTCGTGAAAGGCGCCTTCTATCATGCCGGACAGGTCTGCGTGTCGACCCAGCGGCTCTATGTGCATGATGCGGTCTTCGATGTCGTGACGGAGCGGCTGGTCGCTCGTGTGGCGGCTTTGCGCACGGGCGATCCGACCCGGGAGGACACTGAGGTCGGCCCGCTGATCCGGGGGCGTGAGGCTGACAGGGTAGAGGCCTGGATCGGGGAGGCGGTCGCAGGCGGCGCCCGTCTGGCCATCGGCGGAGGTCGTCTGTCGTCGACGATCCTGGAGCCCACGGTGCTGCTCGACCCGCCCGCCGAGGCCCGGATCTCGCGCGAGGAGGTGTTCGGACCTGTGCTGGCCCTTTACCGCTACCAGAACCTCGATGATGCGATCGCCCGCGCCAACGCCCTGCCGACGGCCTTCCAGGCCAGTGTCTTCGCGGGAGACATCGATGTGGCGCTGCGGGCGGCGGATCGGCTGGACGCCTCGGCGGTCATGGTCAACGATCCGACGACATTCCGGACCGACTGGATGCCGTTCGCGGGGAGGCGGACCTCCGGCTACGGGACGGGCGGGATCGGCTACACCCTGCGGGACATGACGCAGGAGAAGATGGTCGTGCTCCGCCGGGGCTGAGACCCTGACGGGCGTTGCGGGCGAGGGCGGCCTTGACGGATGAGGCCGGAAGGATTGTCGATGCGGGCGCGCCCGCATCCAGATAGATCGGACACGAGAATGGCGTCGACGCAGCATGATGAGAGCGACGGGCACGACCACGGCGAGGTGGTGACGGGGGATAACGAGCGGCGTATCCGCTTCGTGCTGATCTTCACGGCCGGCTATGCCGCGGTCCAGGCCATCGGCGGGTGGATGTCCGGCTCTCTCGCCCTGATCGCGGATTCCGGTCACATGGTGTCGGACGCCGCCGCCCTTCTGCTGGCCCTGATCGCCTACCGGGTGGCGCGCCGCCCCGTCGACGGCGTTCGGACCTATGGTTATCACCGAGTGCGCGTGCTGGCGGCGCTGGCCAACGGCGCGTCCCTGCTGCTCCTTGTGGCCTGGATCATCTGGGAGGCGATCAACCGGATCAACCAGCCGGTCGAGGTTCTGGCCGGACCCATGCTGATCGTGGCGACCATTGGTCTGGCCGTAAATCTGATCGGCGCCTGGATCCTGTCGCGCGGTCGCAAGGGTGACAGCAACCTGCGCGGAGCCTTCCTGCACGTGGTCGGCGACCTGCTTGGATCTGTCGGGGCGATCGCGGCGGCGATCGGCATCATGCTGACCGGCTGGACCCTGCTGGACCCCCTTCTGTCGGTGCTGGTCGCGTTGCTGGTCGTGCGCTCGGCCTGGTCGCTGGTGAAGGAGTCGCTGCGCGTCCTGCTCCAGGCCGTGCCGCGCGGGCTCGACGCGCGGCAGGCCGAGGCGGATCTGGCGACCCTGCCGGAAATCGAGGAGGCCGGCCATTTCCATGCCTGGACCCTGACCGACGAAACCGTCGTGGCCACCGTCCATGTCACCCCTGCGCCAGGAACGGACCCGCTGGTCCTGCCGGCCCTGGTGGCGGCATGGCTGAAAACGCGCCATGCCATCGACCACGTCACTGTCCAGGTCGATGCGCCGGGGGCTCTGCGTCGCGCCGGACCGATCTGACCGCCTGTGCGGTCCTGATCGCCGTTTCGATTTTTCTCGTCGACCTCCTTGAAACCTGCAGGCGGCATCCAATCTTGTGACAAATAAAGCGTGATACGCGCATTCTATGTCATAGAAATGGATCGAACGTCATGAGCCTGTCTTCCCTGAGTCCCGGCGCCCCGACAGGGAGGTCTGGCCCGCCGATCAAGAAGAAATCCGTGGGGCTGGTCATCGCCCTGGCCTTCCTGGCCCTGGTGTTCGATGGTTATGACCTGGTGGTCTACGGGACGATCGTCGACTCCATCCTCGCCTACGAGAAATGGGGACTGACGACCGCCGAAACCGGTGCGATGAATAGCCTGGCGCTGCTCGGCATGGCGCTGGGTTCGCTGATGGTGGGGTATCTCACGGATCTGGTCGGGCGGCGCAGGGTGCTGATCGGCGCCGTGGCCTTTTTCTCCATCCTGATGCTCGCGACAGCCGCCGCGCCGACCCCCGAACTGTTCGGCCTGTTCCGCTTCCTGTCGGGCATCGGCCTGGGCGGCGTCATCCCGACCGCCGTGGCGACCACAGTCGAGTTCTCGCGGGCGGGTCGCAAGAATTTCAACAACGCCCTGATGTTCTCCGGCTACTCGTTCGGCGGGATTCTGGCGGCGCTGCTGGCCATCGGCTTCGTGGACGCCTTCGGCTTCCGCGGCATGCTGTCGATCGGCGGCCTGCCCCTGGTCACCATCGTGCCGTTGCTGATGCTCTATCTGCCCGAATCGCCGGCCTATCTGCGCGCCCGCGGCCGGGTCGAGGACGCCGACCGCATCGTGGAGGCCTACGGACTGGAGCCGCAGGCGGTGCCGGGCGCGGCGTCCCCGACAAGGAATGGGGTCAAACCGCGCAATCCGCTGCTGGCGATCTTCTCGGGCCGCTGGGCTGTCGTCACCGCTGTCTTCCTGCTGGCCGCGATCGCCGGACAGATACTGATCTATGGCCTCAACACCTGGATGCCCAAACTGCTGACCCTGGCGGGCTATTCCCTGACGTCGTCGCTGAGCTTCCTGCTCACTGTGAACGCCGGCGCCGTGATCGGTTCGCTGGTCGCTTCGCCCCTGGCGGACCGGTTTGGGGCCAGGCGCGTGGTCTCGGCTGCCTTCGCCATGGCCGGCGCGGCGCTGTTCGTCATGGCGCTTGGCTTCCTGTCGGGCGACGGACACGCCCTGGCCGTGATGTATCCGCTGGTGGCCCTCGTCGGCTTCGGTTCGATCGGCGCGCAAATCCTGTTGAACGGGTTCATCGCGACCTCCTACCCCGACGCCATGCGCGGCACGGCCCTGGGCACGATCCTGGCGGTCGGCCGCACGGGGGCTGCGGTCGCCATCGTCCTGGGCGGCGCGCTCATCGGCGCGGGCCTCTCGGACTTCGTCAACTTCGCGGTCTGGGTCGTTCCGGCCGTCCTCGGGGTGATCATGGTCATGAGCGTGCCCCGGTTGCGCGCCTGACGGGATGCCATGCGGACGTCCGCTTCGGCGGGCGTCCGCGGTGCGCCGGTCCTTAGGATGCGCGAAGGCCAGCCAGATAGGATAGCGCGGGCTTTTCCAGGACGCCGGCGAGACGCTGAAACAGGGCGAAGGCGTCCTGACCCGCCCAGCCCCGCGGCTGCAGGGGCAGGGGAAGGCGAGGGTCATGGCGGGGCAGGTGGAACCAGTCGCTCATGAGCAGGGTGCGCAGGCGAAAGGCTTCGCTCGGGGACGCGAGACGCCCGGTGAGAACGGGGCTCCACTCCGTCGTGAAGCCCCGATAGTGCCCGGCGATTTCATCGAGATCCCAGGCCCTCGTCACGAGGTCGCGGTCACGCTCGAGGCTTCCCGTCCGGCTGGTGAGGATGACCACCGAGAGATCGCCATCGCAGCACAGGTCGCAGCGGAGAGTGTCGCGCTCGTCACGGGGGCTGATCCAGGTCGTCGGGTTAAGTTGGCCGAACCCGCGATCGATGAGGCGCCGCTTGAGCTTTTCGCGCCGGGATCGGTCGCTTTCGGGAATCTGGTAGAGTACCGTGGTCCAGTCGCCCGACCAGGCCGCTGAAGGCGCTGTAAGGCTGCGATCCCGTTCGGCCTTCAGCCGACGCCGCATCTCGTCGGTCAACGTATACTCGACCTCGCGTCCGATCTTTTCCGTATGCAGGAGCCCCTCGCGCCGCATACGCGACAGGGTCGCCCGCACAGCGTCCGGGTTGATGTCGAACAGGCCGAGCAGGGCGATGAACTGCGCCAGCTTCAGTCCCCCGCCGAGGGCCTCCAGCGGATCCAGAACCGCCGTGACGATGTCTCGCGAATGCACGGATGCACGTCTCCTGACAGGCGTCTGGGCCGGCCGGATCCGGCGGGCCCTTCCCGTCGCCATGTTGGCGGGTGATCTTGCGTCTCGAGGCCCGGCGCCGCAAGCCCGCGTCGAGCCCGGACGGCGGTCGACGGTCCGGTAGCGGGCGCGCCCTTCGCAGTTGGCGACTGCATCCAATCTCAACAGCCGATCCTGCGGGACGACGGCGATGCCATGGAGACGAGAATGAAGACGGTTCAGGTGGGACAGGCCTCCTTCTCCAACAACCGGCCGATGGTGCTGATCGGCGGCGTGAACGTGCTGGAGAGCCGGGACCTGGCGATGACCGTCGCTGAGGCGATGAAGACGGAGACCGGGCGGCTGGGCATGCCGTTTGTCTTCAAGGGATCGTTCGACAAGGCCAACCGGTCGTCGAACCGGTCCTATCGCGGACCCGGCCTGGACGCGGGCCTGCGCATCCTCGAGGAGGTTCGCCGCGCGTTCGACGTCCCGGTGCTGACGGACGTTCATTGGCCGGAGCAGGCGGCTGCCGTCGCCGAGGTCTGCGACATTCTCCAGCTCCCGGCCTTCCTCGCGCGCCAGACGGATCTGATCGCGGCGCTGGCGAGCACCGGCCGGGCCATCAACGTGAAGAAACCCCAGTTCATGAGCCCGCACCAGATCGCCCATGTGGTCGAGAAGTTCAAAGACTTCGGGGCCCCGGATGTCATCCTGTGCGAGCGAGGCAGTTCCTTCGGCTATGACAATCTCGTCGTGGATATGCTCGGTTTCGGTGTGATGAAGACCGTGAGCGACGGCGCGCCGATCGTGTTTGACGCCACCCATGCCCTGCAGACGCGCGATCCCGGCGCCGCCCGATCGGGAGGGCGGCGCGGACAGGTGCTGGAGCTCGCCCGTTCAGGCCTCGCCCTGGGCCTGGCCGGGCTGTTTCTGGAAGCCCACCCGGACCCGGATCAGGCGCTGTGCGACGGGCCCAGCGCCCTGCCGCTGGACAGACTGGCCGTCATGCTCGAGCAGGTGAAGGCGGTAGATGATCTGGTGAAGAGCTTCGCGCCGGTCGATCTGGGCGGATGACGAGATGCAAGCCGGCCTGCGAGGGCGCCCCCGAGCGGTTGACAGATAACATATGAATACGTATTCATATGTTATCTGTTCTCCAGCGGGCGCCGCTCCATGTCTCATTCCCATCACGACCACTCCCATGACCATGACCATTCCCACGCACCCACGGTGACGCGGGACAATGAACGCAAGGTCCTGCTCTCCTTCAGCCTGATCTTCACCTTCATGGTCGTCGAGGTGGTCGGCGGCCTGATGTCGGGCTCGCTCGCCCTGCTGGCGGATGCGGGCCATATGCTCACCGACGCCATCGCCCTGGCGCTCGCCTATCTGGCGTTCCGGTTCGGACGGCGCATGGCGGACTCCCGGCGGACGTTTGGCTACCTCCGCTTCGAGGTCATCGCCGGCTTCATCAACGCCGTGACCCTGTTCGCGATCGTCGGCTGGATTCTCTACGAGGCCTGGGAGCGGTTCCAGCAGCCTCACGCCGTCCTGGCCGGGCCGATGTTCTGGGTGGCCGTGGCCGGACTGCTGATCAACATCCTCGTCTTCTGGATTCTGACCCGCGGCGACACCGAACATGTGAACATCAAGGGCGCCGCCCTGCATGTGATGGGCGACCTTCTGGGTTCGGTCGGCGCGGTCGGTGCGGCCATCATCATCTATCTGACGGGCTGGACCCCGATCGATCCGATCCTTTCGGTCCTGGTTTCCCTCCTGATCCTGCGCAGCGCCTGGAAGCTGCTGGGCAAGTCGCTTCACATCCTGCTCGAGGGCGCGCCGGACAACGCCGCGCCGGACATGGTCACGGCCCACCTCAAGGAAACGGTCGCGGGACTGGCCGAGGTCAGCCATATCCACGTCTGGCAGATCACCTCGGGGCGGACCCTGGCCACACTCCACGTCCGCCCTGTCTCGGACGGTCAGGCACGGACGGTGGTCGGCGCCGTCGAGCGCGAGCTGAAGTCGAGGTTCAGCATCGAGCATCCGACCGTCGCCGTGGACTGGAACGACGGTTCCGCGGTGTGCAGCCTGTCGGCCGCCGCACCGGCGAACGATCACGCGCACGACGAAGGGGGGCATGATCATTCTGGCCACGACCACGATCATGACCATGCGCCGGGGCGTGCGCACGCCCACTGATCACGATGTCCGGCGCCGGCTTTCCGGCGCCGGACGGTCGGGTGCCGGTCCGCTCCCCGGGAGGCGCTAGCGCAGCCGGTCCGCGATCCGGCTCATCTGGTCGATCTCGCGACGCTGGGCCTGAACGATCTCGCCGCACAGCGTCACCAGTTCCGGATCGGACAGGTCCGCCTCGCGGCACATCAGGATGGCGCCGGAGTGATGTGGGATCATTGATTCCACGAACTGGCGGTCGTCGATGAGCGTCTGGGTTCGCGTGGCCCAGAAGGAGCCTGCGGTCAGGAGCACGAACAGGATGTACATCGCCAGGTTCAGCCGCCGGTTCGGATACATGCCCGGCATAGTGGCCAGCATGAAGATCCCCATCGGTGCCCACATGGTGACCGCCATATAGACCATATTCAGGTTGTTCCGGAAGTCGATCCAGCCGTCGATCATGGAGAACATGACGACGTACATGACCACCAGGCCGAGAGCCATGTTGATCCAGAACATCAGATAGGGACGGCCGTGCGATCCGGACGCCCTGCCGACCGCCGCAGCAGGTCCGCCGTGATCGGTGTGGGACATGACTGACGATCCTTCCGGTCTAGTGGCCCATGCCCATCGGCTTGACCAGCATCCAGATCGCCATGCCGACCATCATCAGATTCTCTGACAACGAGACGAAGCCCAGCGGCACCTTGCTGTCGCCGCCGACGCAGGCGCACTTCAGTTCGCGCTTGTCGATATAGACGGCCTTGAACACCGAGGCCGCGCCCACGCCGCCGATGAACAGGGCGACCGGGACCGAGACCCACATCAGGGCGCCGGCCAGCATCAGAAGACCCGCCAGGCCTTCGGCATAGGGGTAGACGGTTCCGTACGGCACCCACCGCTTGGCCAGAAGGTCGTAGTTCAGGAACATGGTGGCGAAGGCGTCAACGTCCTTCAGCTTCTGCAGCGCCAGAAGGCACATGGCGATGGCGATGAACCATTCCACGACCCGCACCGAGATCAGTTCGCCATAGGCCGCCCAGCCGGCGGCCATGGCCATCAGCGCGGCCATGGCGAACAGGGCGATGACCGGCGTATAGGTGACTTCATCCTTGTCGCGCACGCGCATGCCGAAGAAGCGGCGCAGGTCATCGAAACCGCCGATGCGCTTGCCGTCGATAAAGGTCTGGGGCGTTGTCTGGACGCCATGTTCGGCCTTGAAGGCGTCGGTCTGCTCGCGCGAGGCGAGGTGATGGTCCTCCACCGTATAGCCCCGGCTCTTCAGCAGGTGCAGCGCCTTCAGGCCATAGGGGCAGGTGTGGCCGGGCATGACCATTCGGTAGATTTGAGCGCGTTTGGCTGGGGACGTCACGACGGGTTTCCTCCGGTTTCTAGAGTTTCGCCTTGGCGAACAGCTCCGCCAGTTCAGTGAATTTCTCGCGCTGCTGAGCGGCGTCGCCAGACGCGATCGCCTCCTCGACGCAGGACGCGGCGTGAGATTTCAGGATCTGGGTCTCGACCCGAGCCAGGGCCGCGCGGGCGGCGTGAACCTGATGAAGGATGTCGATGCAATAGCGGCCGTCCTCGACCATCTGGCTGACTCCGCGAACCTGCCCGGAAATCCGGTTCAGCGCGGTGCGGATCGATTTGACGTCTCTGGCCTGCATGTGTCTACCATACCCCGGCTAGGTATCGTGCACAGCGCGAATTTGTTCCCGTCTTGCGTCTCTTATCCCGAAGGTCACGATGACTGATCAGCCGATCGCTCGCCGCAACATCGCCGTGCTGACCGCAGCCCAGGCGTTGGGCGGCGCCAGTCCCCCGATCGTGATGTCCCTGGGCGGCCTGGTGGGCCAGCAACTGGCTGCGGATCCTGCCTGGGTTACTTTTCCCGTCAGTCTGTTCGGCGTGGGGCTCGCCCTCGGCGCGCCGCCCGCAGCCTTCGTCATGCGACGTCACGGCCGCCGCAACGGCTATCTTCTGGGCGCCCTGTTTGGCGTGGCTTCAGGTCTCGTCGCAGCCTTCGGAATCTTCACCGCGTCCTTCTGGATCTTTTGTCTCGGAGCCTTCACGGCCGGCCTCTACGGCGCCTACGTCCAGAGCTATCGATTCGCAGCCGCCGATGGGGCGGACGGGGATCTGAAGGCCCAGGCGATCTCCTGGGTAATGGTCGGCGGCCTGGTCGCCGCTGTTGTCGGCCCCCAACTGGTCATCTGGACCCGGGACACTGTGCCTGGCACGCCGTATGTCGGCAGCTTCATCAGCCAGGCGGCCCTGGCTCTTCTGGTCATCCCGGTGTTGCTGCTGCTGCGCTCGCCGCCGGCGATCGGTCAGGCCGGTCCCAGCGGCGGCCGCTCGCTGGGACAGATTCTCCGAGCGCCGCGTTTCATGCTGGCGGTAGCGACGGGCGTGGTCTCCTACGGCCTGATGGCCTTCGTCATGACCGCCGCTCCGGTGGCGATGGTTAACATCGGCCATTCGGTGAACAGCGCGGCTCTGGCCATCCAGTGGCATCTGCTCGCCATGTTCGCGCCAAGCTTCTTCACCGGCCGCCTGATGGCGCGGTTCGGAAAGGAACGCGTCGCGGCGGTCGGCATGGTTCTCATCGCGGTTGCGGCGGTGGTTGCCCTGTCGGGCGTGGCGGTGGAAAACTTCTGGCTGTCGCTGATGATCATGGGTCTTGGGTGGAATTTCAGCTTCATCGGCGCCACGGCCATGGTGACGGACTGTCATTCGGTCGAGGAGCGGAGCAAGGCCCAAGGCGCAAATGACTTCTTCGTCTTCGGCGCCACCGCCGTCGTCTCCTTCATGGCCGGCGCGATACTCAACACCGCCGGCTGGCAAGCGATCAACTGGCTCCTGTTCCCGCCTGTCGCCCTGATCCTCGCGCCCCTGCTTTGGCAGGCGGCCCGGCGGCCGCCGACGACGGTCCACTGACGGTTTACCTCGACAAGTCGGTCGCGCCTCAGCGACAGGGCGAGGAGGGTGTGGCCTCTTGATCGGAGGGGCGCGGTGTTTCACCCTGTCTGCACATATGAACACATCGTCATGTGTTGAGTGAAACAGGGGGCGAACTTATGTCGGACAGGGCCGACGACGAAAAAGTGCCGGCGCTTGACACACGCCAGCTGTCGGCTCTGGCGGAGACTTTTCGCCTGCTCGGCGATCCGACCCGCCTGCGCATCCTCATGTTCTGTCTGGACGGCCCCAGGCCGGTCAAGGAGATCGCCGACGGTCTGGAGCTGTCACAGACCCTGGTCAGCCACCACCTCAGGCTTTTGCGCGGGGCGCGTCTGGTCCGGGGAGACCGGGCCTCGCGGCAGGTCTTCTATGAGGTGGCCGATCATCATGTCAGCCATGTGCTGATCGACATGCTCCACCACATCAATGAGGATGCGGAGGCCTGACGTCGCCCGAAAAGGCGTCAGGCGCACCAGGGACTGGTGCGCCTGACATGGCGCCCTCGAGGGTTCCGTTCCGATGACGCCATCTCCGCCGCCACGTCGGGGGGAAGGGGCGGGCGGCGAACGAGCGGCCTTACCGGCTCCGGGCGTCGAGCCAGGATTTCATCATGGCGATCTCCGCCTCCTGGGCGGTGATCACAGCTTCGGCGAGGCGGCGAACTTCGGGATCCTGACCATGTTCCAGCACAACGCGGGCCATGTCGATGGCTCCCTGATGGTGCGGGATCATACCCTTCATGAAGTCGACGTCGGCGTCGCCGCTGAATTCGATGGTCATGTCAGCATGCATCCGGTCGTTGGCGTCCTGATAGGCGCGCACCGCGGGATTGCCGGAAGGGGCGGAGGCGGGGTGATTGGCGTGGCTGTTCTGGGTCATGGCGGGTTCCGGATCTCCTTTGACGATCTGGGATTGGGCATAGGCGAGACCGCCGGCGGCCAGGGCGGCGCCGGCGATGAAGATGAGGGTGAGCGCCTTCACTTGCATGTTGGACGAGCTCAGATCGGCCGGGCGGTGTAACCGTCGTCCGCAAGGGCCTTCTGGATGGCGTCGGCGTCGGCAACGGTGGTCACCGAGATGGTGCGCGACACCGTGTCGGCCTCGAGCCGGGCGTCCGGATCCACCGTGGCGATGGCCTGGGTGATGTGCTTCACGCACGAGCCGCAAGTCATGTTTTCGACGTGGAACTGCATGGGAAAACTCCTTTCGTTTCCGCTTGTGAGCCAAGAGATGCCCCTTCCCATCGTTGGAAGGTCAAGGGCAGGGTCGAGATTTTTTTCGGACTTGACCTTCCAACGATGGGAAACTTCATCTTCACCGACAACTCTGGTCACCCGTGTGAGGATCGCGCGATGAATGCTCCCTATGCGCCGACGAAAAGCGTCGGCTCTCCCTTGAGTCTTCCTATTGAGGGCATGACCTGCGCTTCCTGCGTCGGTCGCGTTGAACGCGCCATCAGCAAGGTCCCCGGCGTGGCCGCGGTCAGCGTCAACCTGGCCACCGAGCGGGCCGACATTCAGGCCGGCGGTCCCATCGAGATGGCGGATATGGTCCAGGCAGTCGCCTCGGCCGGTTACGCCGTACGGACCGCTGGCATCGAGTTGGCCATCGAAGGCATGACCTGCGCCTCCTGCGTCGGGCGGGTCGAAAAGGCGCTCAGGGCGACGCCCGGTGTCGTGAGCGCCAGTGTGAACCTGGCGACCGAACGCGCCACCGTCGAAGGCTTCGCCGAGCTCGGCGCCCTGATCGCAGCGGTGGCCGGCGCCGGCTACACGGCGCATGCCGCCGCACCGGCCGAGGCGGGTGGCGAGGCCGACGAGCGCAAGGACATCGAACGCGCCGCGCTAAAGCGCGACCTGATCATCGCGGCCGCACTGACCCTGCCGGTCTTTCTCCTGGAAATGGGCTCGCACCTCATTCCCGGCGTCCATGCGCTGATCGCGCAGACCATCGGCATGCAGGCCAACTGGTACTTGCAGTTCGTGCTGACCACCGTGGTCCTGGCCGTGCCGGGGATCCGCTTCTACGAGAAGGGGCTGCCGGCTCTGCGCCGCCTAGCGCCGGACATGAACTCCCTGGTGGCGGTGGGGACCCTGGCGGCCTATGCCTATTCCCTGGTGGCGACCTTCGCCCCGGCGCTGCTGCCGGCGGGAACGGTCAATGTCTATTACGAGGCGGCCGCCGTCATCGTCACCCTGGTCCTGCTGGGGCGCTTCCTTGAGGCCCAGGCCAAGGGCCGCACCTCCGAGGCCATCAAGCGTCTGGTCGGGCTTCAGGCCAAGACCGCGCGCGTGCGCCGCGACGGCGTGATGGTTGAAATCGCCATCGCCGAGGTGGCGGCTGGCGATCTGGTCGAGGTCCGTCCCGGCGAGCGCGTTCCGGTCGATGGCGAGGTCGTCGAGGGCGAAAGCTATGTCGATGAATCCATGATCACCGGCGAGCCGGTCCCTGTGGCCAAGGCTTCGGGCGCGGCTCTGGTGGGCGGCACCGTCAATCAGAAGGGCGCCCTTGTGTTCCGCGCCACGGCGGTCGGCGACGGCACCATGCTGTCCCAGATCATTCGCATGGTCGAACAGGCCCAGGGCTCCAAGCTGCCGATCCAGGCGCTGGTCGACAAGGTGACGATGTGGTTCGTGCCGGCGGTCATGGCGGTTGCGGCCCTGACCTTCCTGGTCTGGCTGGTGTTCGGCCCGTCGCCTGCGCTCACCTTCGCCCTGGTCAATGCGGTGGCTGTGCTGATCATCGCCTGCCCGTGCGCCATGGGTCTGGCGACGCCGACCTCGATCATGGTCGGCACCGGTCGCGGCGCCGAACTGGGCGTGCTGTTCCGCAAGGGCGAGGCGCTGCAACTGCTCAAGGACGCCAAGGTCGTGGCCGTCGACAAGACCGGCACCCTGACGGAAGGTCGTCCCGCCCTGACGGACCTGCAGATCGAACCCGGCATGGAGCGCGCCCGCGTTCTGGCTCTGGTGGCGGCGGTCGAGGCCAAGTCCGAACACCCCATCGCCCGCGCCATCGTCGAGGCCGCCGAGGCCGAGGGTCTGACGCTGCCGCTGGTTTCCGCCTTTGAGTCCGTCACCGGACGTGGCGTGACCGCGACGGTGGACGGCGAGGCCGTGCAGATCGGTTCGGACCGCTACATGGGCGAACTGGGACTGGACGTGGGCGTCTTCGCCGATACGGCGGGCCGCATGGGCGATGAGGGCAAGAGCCCGCTCTACGCCGCCATCGGCGGACGTCTGGCGGCGATCATCGCCGTGGCCGACCCGATCAAGGCCAGCACCCCGGCGGCCATCGCCGCCCTGCACGGACTGGGCCTGAAGGTGGCGATGATCACCGGCGACAACCGCCGCACCGCGGCCGCCATCGCCCGCCAGTTGGGCATTGACGAAGTGGTGGCCGAGGTGTTGCCCGACGGCAAGGTCGAGGCGGTGCGCCGTCTCAAGGACGAGCATGGCCGGGTCGCCTTCGTCGGCGACGGCATCAATGACGCCCCGGCGCTGGCGGAATCGGATGTGGGCCTGGCGGTCGGCACCGGCACGGACATCGCCATCGAGGCGGCGGACGTGGTGCTGATGTCCGGCAGTCTGAAAGGGGTGGCGACGGCCATCGCCCTGTCCCGCGCCACCATCGGAAACATCCGGCAGAACCTGTTCTGGGCCTTCGCCTATAATGCGGCCCTCATTCCCGTCGCCGCCGGAGCGTTGTATCCGGTGTGGGGTGTGCTGTTGTCGCCGGTGTTCGCGGCGGGGGCCATGGCCATGTCCAGCGTCTTCGTGCTTGGCAATGCGTTGCGTCTGCGCGGCTTCAGGCCGCCGCAGGGCGTCGATGTCGACGTCGCGGCGCGGCTGGGGTGAACAGGAGAGACCCGTATGAACATCGGTCAGGCCGCCAGGGCCTCCGGCGTGTCCGCCAAGATGATCCGCTACTATGAGCAGACCGGCCTCATCCCGGCGGCGGACCGGAAGGAGTCCGGCTATCGCGACTACTCGGACGCGGACGTACACCGGTTCCGGTTCATCCGACGCGCCCGCGACCTCGGGTTTTCCGTCGCTGAGATTCAGGACCTGCTGAGCCTGTGGAACGACCGGTCGCGTCAGAGCGCCGACGTCAAACGCATCGCCAGCGCGCACATCGCGGAGCTGAATACGCGGATCGCCAGCCTCAGGCAGATGTCGGACACCCTGCAAACGCTGATCGCCTGCTGCGCGGGTGACGATCGCCCCGACTGTCCGATCCTGGCGGATCTGGAAGAAACCTCGGAAGCGCCGCCGGCCGGCGTCCGGCCGGCCGGCGGGGTCGGTCATCTGAAGTCGCGCGTCTGACCGATGGCGGGGCGGATGAGGTTCATCCGCCCCGTGCCGGGTCAGCCCTCGACCTTGATGACGCCGCGCCGAATCTGGTCGAGTTCGATCGATTCGAACAGGGCCTGGAAATTGCCGTTGCCAAAGCCCTCGTTGCCCTTGCGCTGGATGATCTCGAAGAAGATCGGTCCGAACAGGTTCTCGGTGAAGATCTGCAGCAGGATGCCTTCCTCGCCGATGTTCCCGTCGATCAGAATGCGGTTCGCCTTGAGCCGCTCCAGATCCTCGCCATGGCCTGGCACCCGCTTGTCGACCAGCTCGTAGTAGGTCTCGATGGTGTCCTGAAGCCGCACGCCACGGGCGCGCAGGGCCTCCACGGTCTCGTAGATGTTGTCCGTGGTCATGGCCAGGTGCTGGATGCCCTCGCCGTTATACTCGCGGATGAACTCCTCGATCTGGGACTGGTCGTCCTCGCTCTCGTTGAGGGGGATGCGAATCGCCTTGTCCGGCGCGATCATCGCCTGGGAGATCAGGCTGGTGGCCTGGCCCTTGATGTTGAAATACTTCTGCTCCTCGAAGCCGAAGATTTGGTTGTAGAAGCCGGACCAGGTCCGCATCTGGCCCCGACGGACGTTGTGGGTGAGGTGATCCAGAATGTCGAGGCCGACGCTGTTTGCGGCCTCGGCCTCGCGCCACCCGTCGATCTCGGTCCAGTCGTCGTACAGCGACCCGGCCGCACCGTGGCGGTCGACGAGATAGAGGTAGGAGCCGCCGATGCCTTCCAGCACCATGGCGTCAGCGCCGAGCGCGCCTGCGGCGGCGTCGGCGGCGCGCGCACCGCGCGACAGGGCCAGATCATAGGCCTGGCGAGCGTCGGCCACCCGGAAGGCCATGCCGCTGGCTGAAGGTCCGTGCAGCGCCCGGAACGCAGCCGCCTGTCCGGTCGCTTCGCTGTTGACGAGCAGATTGGTGCGGCCCTGCTTGTAGCGAACCACCGCTTTCGTCGGATGACGATGTGTGGCCACAAAGCCGAGGCGTTCGATCAGGGCGGCCATCGCCTCGGGATCGGGACTGGTGAATTCCACGAACTCGAAGCCGTCCAGACCAATGGGGTTTTCGGGGGTGATGCTCATGAGGGTGTCTCCGGTCTTCTTGACGGCGCGCCTGTGACAGATGGCGCAGGCGAGCGGGGGAGGTGAGGCCAGAGCTCGCGGGGAGGGTGCGCCATCGTGGTCATTGTAGACCGGACAAGCGAGGATCGCCTTTCAAAGCGGCTCGGATTACAGCTCGATATGAAATCAAATTTCAGGATGAGAGAATTTGTGAAAGAGAGAGTGTTGGATGATGTTGATCGCCGGCTGTTGCGCGCCTTGCAGGACGACGCCGGCCTGAGCCACGTGGCCCTGGCGGAACTCGCCGGATCGTCTCCGGCGTCGTGCTGGCGCCGGATCCGGGCGCTGGAAGAGGCGGGAATTCTGAAGGGAGCCGTGCGACTGGTCGATGCCGAACGGGTCGGCCGGGGCGTGAACGTGATGTGCCAGGTCAGGATGCGGTCGCATGCCCCGGCGGACCGGACCGCCTTCGAGGCCTATCTCGCCACCCGGCCGGATGTCATGGAGGCCCATTCCATGTCCGGGGAATGGGATTATCTCCTGCGGATCGTGGCCGCAGATGTCGCCGGCTACGAACGCTTCCTCATGCGCGACCTGCTGAACCATTCGAACGTGGCCACCGCCGCCTCCCACTTCGCGCTCAGCCAGGTGAAATACACCACCGCCGTGCCGCTCTAGGCGGATTGCGTTGATGGATACGGCCGGAATGCCGCGATCCGGGCTTGAAACATGATATATGAATAGGTATTCAAGTGTTGACTTATTGCCTTGGGCGGTTGGGTTTCCGGATCGGGCCTGGCCAGCGGAGCGTGGATGATGAAAGACGACTATTACGACCTTGGCGACTTCCGTCGCGATGTGACGACCACCTCACCCCAGGCGCAGCTCTGGTTCGATCGCGGGCTGGCCTGGGCGTACTGCTTCAATCCCGAGGAAGCGGTCCGCTGCTTTGAAAAGGCGCTCGACTACGATCCCGACTGCGCCATGGCGCACTGGGGCGTCGCCTTTGGTACGGGGCCGAACTACAACAAGGCTTGGCGGCTTTTCGACGCCGAGGACATGCAGAAGGCCGTGACGATCGGCCGTGCCGCGCTTGAACGCGCACGCGAAGCGGTCGGCCGCAACGGCACCGCCTTCGAAAAGGCCCTGATCGCGGCGCTTGGACCACGCTTCCCCGAGCAGACGACCCGCGACCCTGACGAATTCGATCGTCTGAACCGGACCTATGCGGACGCCATGCGGGTTTTCTATCAGCAGTTTTCGGACGACATCGACGCGGCGGCGCTGTTCGGGGACGCCTTGATCTGTCTCAGTCCGCGGGCTCTGTGGGATCTCGATACGGGAGAACCGATCGGACCGGGCACGCTGGAGGCCCGGGCGGTGATCGAGGACGCCCTGCCGCGTCCGGGGGGCGACCGGCATCCGGTTCTCAACCATCTCTATATCCACCTGATGGAGATGTCGCCGTGGCCCGAGATCGCGCTTCCGGCCGCCGACCGTCTGCGTCGCCTGTCGCGGGACGGCGCCCATCTGGCGCATATGTCCACCCACATCGACAACGCCTGCGGCGACTGGCGCCGGGTGATCGATTCCAACCTCGATGCGGTCGAGGCGGATGAACGCTATTTCGGTCACGAGACCGAAGTCGGCGCCTGGTACAACGTCTATCGCGTCCACAACCTGATGGTCGGAGCCTACGGCGCGATGATGGCGGGCCGTTCGCGTGAGGCGCTGTTCATGGCGAACCGGCTGAAGGAAGTCCTTACCCCGCAGTTGCTCGGCATCCAGAGCCCGCCGATGGCGGATTTGCTCGAGGCGCACGGCACCACGCTTCCGCATGTTCTCATTCGCTTCGGCCGTTGGCAGGAAATCCTCGACCTGGAATTCCCGACGGACCGCAAACTCTATTGTTCGACCACGGCGATGATCCACTATGCGCGCGGCATCGCCTTCGCCGCCCTGCGGCGCGTGCCGGAAGCCGAGGCGGAGCGGGAGAAATTCATCGACGCCGTCGCCGCGGTGCCAGACAGCCGTTTCAACTCCATCCCCGTGCCGGAGCTCCAGGCGCTCGCCATCGCGCGCAAGATGCTCGACGGGGAACTGGAATACAGGAAGGGAAATATCGAGGAGGCGTTCTCGCTGTTGCGCGAGGCGATCGCCCTCGAGGACACGCTGCCCTACAGCGACCCTCCGGCCTGGCTGCAGCCCGTCCGCCACGCCTATTGCGCCCTGCTGACCGAGCAGGGGCGGCACGCCGAAGCTGCAGAACAGCACAGGATCGACCTCGGGCTGGAGCGCAAACTGGGCAGGCGGCGGATCCGACCGAACAACGTCTGGAGCCTGCACGGCCTCTACGAGTGTCTGACGAAACTCGGCCGGCACGACGAGGCCCGGGAGATCGTCCTCCAGCGCGACATCGCCGTGGCTTCGGCCGACATCAAGATCGCCGCAGCCTGTTTCTGTCGCTTGAGCGCCTTTGAGAACGAGGCCGCCTGACCCGGCCGGACCGGGCCTCGTCCTGTAGGAGAAACAGCGGGATAGGATGCTCGACCGGCCTGGCCGTGCCGGCGCCGTCCGAGCCTGGCGCGGTGCGTGCGACGTCCGGATCAACTGCGTCTTCCTCTGATCCTTCACAGGCTTGCCGGACGCCGCCGGCGGGCTGGGGAGCCTTGCTCGTCGGCGATCGGAGGAAGCGATGAAGGGAAGCAGGATGTGGAACCGGCCTCGCCCGGCCGCCACCTCGCGCACCGCGCTGACGACGTCGGTGCTCTCGGTCACCCTCGTCCTGCTGCTGTCGGCGAGCTGGCTGCTCGTCGGCTACCTCGTTTCGGGCGTGTCGCCGCTGCTGGTGGCCGCCGGCCGCACAGGGGCCAGCTTCATCGTCTTTGCCGCGATCGTGCTGCTTTCCGCTCGGAGTCGTTCCGAAGCGCGGATTGCGGCGCGACGCGGCGGAACAGTCGCTCTGCTCGGATTGCTGGGCTTTTTCCTTTACTACGCCGGAACCATGCTCGGCGCGGCGTTCATCGGCCCCTCCCGCACCGGTCTGATCATCTCGCTTCTGCCAAGCCTCACTTTCGTGATCGGCGCCGTCGCCTTTGGCGAACGGGTCACCCGCAACAAGGTGCTGGGCGCCTGTCTCGCCCTGGGCGGTGCGCTGGCCTATGCGATTGCCGACAAGCCCGCAAGCGAGGGTCATGCCGGGGCGGAGGGGCTGTACCTCGTCGGCGGCGCCCTGCTCGTGTTCGGTGGAACGGCGTCCTACGCCCTGTATGGCTACGTCTTCCGCGCGCGCATGGCGGACCTGTCCGCCCTCTCGGCCTTGCCGGCCATTACCGGGGCCGGCGCCGCCATGCTCGCCGTGACGGTCGTTCTCTTCGTTCCGCTCGTCGGCGTCGCGCCTTCCGACTGGGCCGCCATCGCAGGTCTGGGCGCGGGGCTGACGGCGCCGGTCTTTCTCATCCTGCACAGGCTCATCCTGCTGAAGGGGGCGCTCTTCACAGCCTCGCTGATGCTGGCGGTGCCGTTCCTGGTCCGCCTGGGGGAGTGGGGGCTCGGCTGGGAAGCCGCACCGGGCGCATTCAGTCTGCTGTTGCTGCTGATCTGCGCCGGCGGCGTCTGGCTGACCCTTCGTGGCGGACCGGCAGAGACCGAGGCGGCCACCTGATGCGGAGCCGACGACGTGTCGCTTGACCCTGCCGCGGCGGAACACTGTAGGCTGGGCCGCATCATCCCAAGCGGCCCGCGCTGATTGGATTTATCAATGGAGAGCATGCGAATGAGCGGAGACAAGGAGTTCGAGTTCGGGCTTGCGGACGGGCGCAGGATCGTCGGCGTGATCGAGCGGCCGCAGGCGACGCCGCGAGGCTGGGCCATCGTCGCGCACTGCTTCAGCTGCGGTCAGGATGGCCTGGCCGCGGTGCGGCTGTCGCGTGCGCTGGCGCGAAGCGGGGTAGGCGTCCTGCGCTTCGACTTCGCCGGGGCGGGCGATCGGGACGCCCAAGTCGCTGACGCGAGCTTCGCCGCCGACGTGCAGGATTTGATCGCGGCCAGCGGGGCCATGGAAGCGGCCGGCATGACGCCGAATCTTCTGGTCGGTCACAGCCTGGGCGGGTTGGCGGTGCTGGCCGCCGCCGAACATCTGCCCCAGGTGCGGGCCATCGCCACCATAGGAGCGCCCGCCGACGCGGCCCATGTGCTGACCCATGTGTCAGAAGAGGATCTGAAGCGGATCGAAAGCGAAGGAGAGGCCGAGGTGACGCTCGGCGGTCGACCGTACCGGATCGGTCAGAGCTTCGTCGACGACGTCAGGACCCGCTCGCCTCTGGATGCCGTCAGCCGCCTGAAACGCGCGCTGCTGGTGATGCATGCGCCGCTGGACGAGGTCGTCAGCATCGACAACGCTTCCGCCATCTTCGTGGCGGCCAGACATCCCAAGAGCTTCATCTCCCTGGACGACGCCGATCACCTGCTCACCCGCCAGTCGGACGCCGACTATGTCGCCGGCGTCATCGCCTGCTGGGCGTCGCGCTACCTTCCGGCGCTCGAGCCCGACCTGACGGGAGACGAGGGCAACCTGGCCGGCGTCCTCGTCGAGGAGACGGGCGGCGGCGCCTATCAGGCCCGGGTTCGTGTCGGGGCTCATACCTTCCTCGCCGACGAACCGGCGAGCCTGGGCGGTCTGGGCAGTGGTCCGTCGCCGTTCGAACTCGTGTCGGCCGGGTTGGGCGCCTGCAGCGTGATGACCATGCGGATGTACGCCGAACGCAAGGGGTGGCCCCTGGAGCGGGCCACTGTCCGCGTCGTGCATGCGAAACGGCGGGACCAGACGCCCGCCGATGTCTTCAAGCGCGCCATCACTCTGGAGGGGCCGCTGGATGAGGCGCAGCGTGCTCGATTGCTGGAGATGGCCGACCGCTGCCCCGTCGATCTGATGCTCGTCCGGGGCGCGGAGGTCGAGACCGAACTGCTCCCCGCCGCTTGAACGGTTTCGGCCGGGGTGTGCGCCGGGCGTCGGTCGCCCGGCCCACACCTGCCGAAAGTCACGCCCCGTTATGGCGTCCGTACACCCGGGTCCGGCCATCGGCGAGCAGCAGCAGGGAGACATAGGGTTCACGCCCGGCGGATTCCATTCCGGGGGAACCGGCAGGCATTCCCGGAACGACAAGGGCGCGCGCCGCCGGCGCCTCCCGGATCAGCCGGTCGATATCGGCGGCGGGCACATGGCCCTCGACGGCATAGCGACCGACGACGCCGGTATGGCAGGAGGCGAGCCTGTCCGGCACCCCGTGGCGCGCCCGGACAGGGGCGAGATCCTCGACGTCGATCACACGGGCTGTCCAGCCGGCCTGACGCAGATGATCGACCCAAAGGCCGCAGCAACCGCACCAGGGCGTCTTGTAGACCGTGATGGATCGTCGCGTCTGGGCCGTCGCTTCCGATCCGGCAATGACGCCACAAAGCACCAGCCCGCCGGACAGAATGCTGCGACGACTGGGAGAGGATGAAAACATGCGGGGTCCTTCACAGATACTTCGTAATGTCGCGAAACTCGGCCGTGGCGGCCCGCGACTGTTCAGCCGTGCCCGCCGCTGCCTGCGCCAGGCAATGATCCACATGGTCATGGATCAGGGTCTTCTTGGCCGCCGCGATAGCCTTTTCGATCGCATGAAGCTGCTGCGCGACTTCGACGCAGGCGCGCTCACCCTCGATCATGCGGATCACGGTGCGCAGATGGCCTTCGGCGCGGCGCAGGCGGGCGAGGACAGCAGGATGCGAAGCGTGGAGCGAACTCATGCGCTTTGACCTATCCCCGGGGAGAGGATATGTCAAAGCGGAAGACTGGCTGGATTCCCATGTTCTCCCCTCTCGCCCATCGCGGCTATCGTCACCTCTTCATCGCGCAGGTCGCCGCCCTTCTCGGTACGGGCCTGGCGACGATAGCCCTGGGGCTGCTCGCCCACCGGCTGGCCGGAGCGAATGCTGGCGAAGTTCTCGCCATGGTGCTGTCGATCAAGATGGTCGCCTATATCGGCGTGGCGCCCTTCGCCAGCGCCATCGCCGCCCGGCTGCCGCGAAAGACCCTGCTTGTCCTGCTGGATCTGGTCCGGGCAGGGGTCGCGGTCGCCCTGCCTTTCGTCGGCGCGGCCTGGCAGGTCTATGCCTTGATGACGATGCTCTATGTCGCGTCGGCGGCCTTCACACCCGCCTTCCAGGCCATGATCCCCGATCTTCTGGAAGATGAGGCCGAATACACCCGGGCGCTGTCGCTGTCGCGTCTCGCGGCGGATATGGAGAGCGTCGTCAGCCCCGTGGCGGCCGCTCTGCTTCTGACCGTGATGGGCTTCTCCGACCTCTTTCTCGGTACGGCGGCGGGCTTTCTGCTGTCCGCCGGTTTCGTCGTCAGCGCAGGGCTCCCGACCCGGACACCAGCCCGACCGCTTCCCTTTCTGCGTCGGCTGACCGGAGGCCTCCGGCTTTTCGCCTTCACGCCCCGTCTGCGGGGGCTGCTCGCCGTCAGCCTGGCCACAGCGGCCGGCGGGGCGATGGTGTTCGTCAATACCGTCGTGCTGGTGCAGTCCCGGTTCGGACTGTCACAGCAGGCTACGGCCTGGGCGCTCGCGGCTTTTGGACTGGGCTCGATGACGGCGGCCGTGGCGCTGGGGCGGTTGCTTGATCGGCTGGACGATCGCCGTGTCATGGTCTCCGGCGGCATGGTGATGACAGCCGTTCTTGTCGTCGGGGGCTTTCTGGCGGACCGGTACTGGGTGCTGCTGATCCTGTGGGTGTTGATGGGCTTCGGCTACTCCCTGACCATCACTCCGGCGGGGCGTGCGCTGCGACGCTCCTCGACGGCCGAGGATCGACCCGCCCTGTTCGCCGCCCAGTTCGCCCTGTCGCACGCCTGTTGGCTGATCGCCTATCCCGTCGCCGGACTTGTCTCGGCCGAGGCGGACCCGTCAGCCGCCTTCTTCGTTCTGGCGACGCTCTGCGGTGCGGGCGCGTTCCTGGCGCTGATGATCTGGCCTGCACGCGATCCCCTCGACCTGCTGCATCGCCACCCCGACCTTCCGGAAGACCATCCTCATCTGCAGGAACACATCGAGCTCCACGACGGGGCCGGCCACGCCCATCCTGTCGTGATAGACGAACTCCATCGGCGCTGGCCGAGGCCCTGACGCCGACATGGCGGAGCGCCCCGGGGGAAGGCGCTCCACCATCGCGGCGGGCTCGGCAGCACCGCCGCCCGACCGAGGTCAGACGACCCGTTTGATCCCGGAGTAGGCGCCTTGCGTACGCACGGTGATCGTCACGGTTTCGCCGGTGCGGTTGCGCCAGAACCAGCCATGGCTGCCGGTGAAGGCGGCCGTCAGATCGCCGGTCTGGGTCTGCAACGATCCCTTTCCATAGCCATGATAGCGAAGGCCGGGGCGATCAGCGTGGGTGTCGTAGTTCACCCGGCCACCACTGCTCGTCCAGGTGAACCGCACCGTGTCGCCTTCCTGCATGTCCATCTTCAACTCGGCGCCCTGATTGGGCGCCAGCTCGATGGTGGTGACGTCCGACCGGGCACCGGCGGCGTCCGGTGGCGTGGGCGTAGCGGTCGCCTCGGCGGCGCCGGTGACCGGCGTGGCCGGAGCACCGGGAACGACGGCCACAGGGGGCGCGGCAGCGGCGGCGTCAGCTGCCGCGTCGGCCTCGGTTTCTTCGGCAAGCTGACGCTTGATCTGGCCCATGTCGGTCAGGCCCAGCAGCGAGCCGACCCGGGTGGGATCGACGCCGTATTCCGCGGGCAGCACGACGGTAACCAGGATGACACCGGCGACCGCTGCAGCGATGCCGGTAGACTTGAGAAGCTTCCCGGTGGTCGGAAGCTCCGAACGGGCGGGGCGGTTTGCATTGAACATGGCGGTTGCTCCGATCACATGACGAAGAAGCCGACGAGCTGGTAGCCCGTCAGAATGAAGCCGAGGCACATCAGCACGACGTTGGTCAGGTAGGCGTGGTTCCAGAAGCTGTTCGACCGCCGCCAGAAGCCCATGACGATTAGGATGCCGCCAAGCGCCAGCAACTGGCCGGCCTCGACCCCGATGTTGAAAGCGATCAGGTTGCCGATCAGCCCGTCGGGGGACATCTGGAAGTCTTGCAGCTTGGTGGCCAGGCCGAAGCCGTGGAACAGGCCGAAGATCAGCGTCGCCGCCTTGGTGGACGGCTGGAAGCCGAACCAGCGCTGGAAGGCGCCCATGTTGTCCAGAGCCTTGTAGACCACCGACAGGCCGATGATCGCATCGACGATGTAGCTCGAGACGCTGACGTCGGTCAGCACGCCCAGCAGCAGGGTGGACGAATGACCGATCGCGAACAGGGTCACATAGATGCTGATGTCCTTCATCCGGTAGAGGAAGAAGATCACCCCGAACAGGAACAGCAGGTGGTCGTATCCGGTGACCATGTGCTTGGCGCCCAGATAGACGAACGGCCAGAACAGGAAACCAGAAGTTTCCTGGATGTAGCCCTTGTCGCCCTCGGCGACGCCGTGGGCCAGGGCGGGGTTCAGCGCGCCTTGCAGCAGCAGGAACGCCAGCGTCAGGACCAGGGCGGTCCACGGCGAGCGAAGCCACGACCAGGAGTCGCGGCGCCGGGAAGGTGTCATGACAGACCTTTCTGTGAGGGGAGGTTCGCGGAGGGAAAAAGGAAGCGACGCCGTGCCCAGCGACGCGCGGGACGCTCCCACAAGGCATGCAGCGCGAAGGCGCCCGCCAGGGTCAGGCAAAGCAGCACTGCGGCTTCGCCGAGGCTCAAACGGTAGGCGCTGTCCAAGCCGGTCAGCATGGCCATACCGTTCTTCCAGATGATCAGGAGCGGCAGGTGGACCAGGTAGAGAGCGTAGGACGCCTCTCCCGCCTCGATCAGCGCGGGGTGGGCGAACACCTTGTCGTCGCCGGTCTTTGACAGCATCGCCAGGCTGAGGATGACCAGGCCGGACACAGCCACGATCAGCCGTTCGTCGGCGCTGATCGCCATCAGGACGACGAGCGCCAACAGGGATCCCGAAGTCGCCGTCACGGTGACGGCACGCCCCCATTCCAGCCGGGCGCCGAGCTGGTAGAGCCCGATACCGAGCAGGAACTCCGGGATGATGCGCAGCACGCCGAGAACCAGCTCGGCGTGGGTGAGCATGTCGTCGAACAGCCGCCGATAGACGGCGTCGATCCCGAGGAACAGCACCACCGCAAGGCCCAGGGTCACCCACGGATTGCGACCGCGCCGAAGGCCGATAGAGGCGAAGATCGGGAAGACCAGATAGGCCGCCCATTCCGCCGACAGCGACCACGACGGGCCGTTCCACTCATTGGCCACCGTCGCCGGAAACCAGGCGTGGACCAGCGCCAGGGCCGACAGGAATCCCGGCAGCGAGTAGCTTTCGACATTGAACCGCTGGCCCAGAACAAGGGCCAGGATCACGATAAGGCCCATCACCACCAGCATCGCCAGATGCGCCGGATAGATCCGGGCCAGGCGCGCGATCAGGAAGCGGCGGTGGTCGTACGACCCGTCGCGCACCTGGCGGCCATAGGCGTGGGCCAGGACAAAGCCTGACAGGATGAAGAAGAAGTCGACCGCCAGCCGGGCGCGCTCGATGAACGCGATCCCCGTCCCGCCTTCGGGCAGGATATTGAGCTGGTAGTGAAACAGGACGACGCCGAGGGCGAGCCAGAAGCGGATGCTGGTCAAGGCCGGCAATCGCTCCGGGAATGCTGGCGCCGACGCGAGGGGATCCACGTCGGCGCCTCCTCCGCCGTCCTTCCGGAGAAAAGCGGCGGTCATCGGGTTTCACCTTTCCGCTTGCGGATCGGCAGATGGTCGAGCCAGGCCGGGCGCCTGGGCCAATCCTGGGGACGTTCCCGGCCATGCACGAGACTGTACAGGGCCGGCAGCACCAGTAGGGTCAGAGCCGTCGAGGAGACGATGCCGCCGATGACCACGGTGGCCAGCGGACGCTGCACCTCGGCGCCGGCCCCGACGTTGACGGCCATGGGCACGAAGCCGAGGCTGGCGACCAGGGCGGTCATCAGCACGGGCCGAAGACGGGTCAGGGCGCCTTCCCGGATCGCCTCGGCGACGGGTTTGCCTTCCTCGATCAGGCCTCGAATGAAGCTGACCATGACCACGCCGTTCAGCACCGCCACGCCGGACAGGGCGATGAAGCCCACGCCGGCCGAGATCGAGAGCGGCAGATCCCGCATCGCCAGCGCCGCCACCCCGCCGGTCAGGGCCAGGGGCACGCCGGAGAAGACGATGGCGCTGTCCTTCACCGACCGAAACAGGGCGAACAGCAGGCCGAAGATCAGCAGCAGGACCGCCGGAACGACCAGTTGCAGGCGCTGTGCCGCTGAGATCAGTTGCTCGAACGTGCCGCCGTAGGTGACCCAGTAGCCAGCGGGAAGATCGACCTCGCGTTCGATGCGCTCGCGCGCCTCGGCGACGAACGAGCCCAGGTCGCGGTCCCGCACGTTGGCGGTCACGACGATCCGGCGCTTGCCGTCCTCGCGGCTGATCTGGTTCGGCCCGGTCTCCAGTGCGATCGTGGCGATCTCGCTCAAGGGGACGAACCTGCGCGGCGCCCCGTCGCCCGAAGGCAGGGGCACCTGTATCCGGCCGATCGCGTCGGTGTTGCGGCGCAGATCCTCGGGCAGGCGGACGACGATGTCGAAGCGCCGGTCTCCCTCGAAAATCTGCCCCGCCGTCGCGCCGCCCATGGAGGTGGCGATGACCGACTGAACGTCCTCGACGCTCAGGCCCAGCCGGGCGATGGCGGCCCGGTTGGGCGTGATCTGCAGCATCGGCAGGCCTGTGACCTGTTCGGCCTGGGGATCCGCTGCGCCGGGAATGGCGCCGATGATCTCCTCGATCTGCGAGCCGAGCGCGACCAGTTGCTCCAGGTCGTCGCCGTGAACCTTGATGGCCACGTCGGCGCGGACCCCCGAAAGCAGTTCGTTGAACCGCATCTGGATCGGCTGGGTGAACTCGTACTTGCTGCCCGGAATCGCGTTGACCGCCTCTTCCATCTCGCGGACGAGCTGAAGCTTCGGCTTGCGGGGATCGGGCCAGTCCTCGCGGTCCCTCAGAAGAATGAAGGTGTCCGCGACCGAGGGCGGCACGGGGTCGGTGGCTACCTCTGCGGTGCCGATCTTGGCCACCACCCGCTCCACTTCGGGGAACCGCGCCAGACGGGCCTCAAGGGCGGTCTGCATGGCGATGGCCTGGCTCAGGCTGGTGCCGGGGATGCGCAGGGCGTGCATCGCGATGTCGCCCTCGTCCAGGTTCGGCACAAACTCCGAACCCATGCGCGAGGCCCCGAAGGCGGCGATGGCGACCAGGCCGATCGCCAGCCCCACCATCAGCCGACGGGTCCGCAGGGCGAAGTCCAGGGCGGGCTGATAGCCGACCCGCGCCCAGCGCATCAGGAAGCTGTCCTTCTCATGGACCTTGCCGGTGACGAACATCGCCACCGCCGCCGGGACGAAGGTGAGGGACAGCACAAGGGCGCAGGTCAGGGCGATGACCACGGTGATGGCCATCGGATGGAACATCTTCCCTTCGACCCCGTCGAGGGCGAAGATCGGGATGTAGACCAGGGTGATGATCAGCACCCCGAACAGCGACGGCCTGATGACCTCGCTGGACGCTTCGGCCGCCAGCGAGAACCGCTCCTGACGGGTCAGCAGACGACCGTTCCGGTGCTGGGCCTCGGCGAACCGCCGCAGACAGTTCTCGACGATGATGACGGCCCCATCGACGATCAGCCCGAAGTCCAGGGCGCCCAGGCTCATGAGGTTGCCCGAGACATCCGCCCGCACCATGCCGGTGATGGTCATCAGCATGGTGATAGGGATCACCGCTGCCGTGATGATGGCTGCGCGGAAGTTCCCCAGCAGCAGGAACAGGACCACGATGACCAGCAGCGCGCCCTCGGCCAGGTTCTTCTCCACCGTATGGATGGCGCGCTCGACCAGATCGGTCCGGTCATAGACCGGCGAGGCCACCACGCCGTCGGGCAAGGCCCTGGCGGCTTCCTCCAGACGCGCGGCCGCCGCCTGGGCGACGACGCGGCTGTTCTCGCCCGCCAGCATCAGCACCGTCGCCAGAACGGTCTCCTTGCCGTTCTCGGTCGCGGCGCCGGTGCGAAGTTCTTCGCCCAGCCCGACCTCGGCGACTTCGGCGATCCGGATGGGGACGCCGCCCCGCGTGGTGATCACCACATTGGACAGGTCTTGCGCGTTGGACGCCTGACCCGGCACGCGGATCAGCCATTGTTCGCCGTAGCGCTCGACGTAGCCGGCGCCGACGTTGGCGTTGTTCCGCTCCAGCGCCTGCACCACCTCGGCCATGGTCACGCCATAGGCGGCCAGGCGTTCGGGGCGCGGGGTCACATGGTACTGCCGCTCGAAGCCGCCGATGGTGTTGACCTCGGTGACGCCGGGCGTGTTGCGCATCTGGGGACGGATCACCCAGTCCTGCAGGGTCCGCAGATCTTCCGACGTATAGGGCGTGCCATCGGCCTTGCGGGCGTCGGGGCGCGCCTCGATCGTGTACATGAAGATCTCGCCCAGCCCGGTGGCGATCGGGCCAAGCTCCGGCGACAGTCCCGGCGGCAGCTGGCCCAAGGCGCTTTGCAGGCGCTCGTTGACCAGTTGCCGGGCGCGATAGATGTCGGCGCCGTCCTCGAAGACCACCGTCACCTGGCTCAGGCCGTAGCGAGAGACCGACCGGGTGTAGGACAGGCCCGGCACGCCCGCGATGGCGGTCTCGACCGGGAAGGTGATGCGTTGTTCGGCTTCAAGGGGCGAATAGCCCGGCGCCTCCGTGTTGATCTGGATCTGGATGTTGGTGATGTCCGGCGTGGCGTCGATCGGCAGGCGCTGGAAGCTCCAGACGCCGATCGCACAGGCCAGAAGGACGAGCGCCATGACGATCCACCGGAAGCGGATCGACAGCGCGATGATGCGTTCAAGCATGTTGGCGCATCCCCCTAGTGGTCGTGGCTCGCGCCGGACTTGTCGATGTCCGCGCGAATGAGGAAGGCGCCGTCCACCACATAGGTGACGCCGGGGTCGATGCCGCCCAGGACTTCGGTCCACTCGTCGGTGCGCCGGCCCAGTTCGAGCATTCGCACCTCGTAGGTGTCGCCGACCCGGGCATAGACGACCGTGAAGTCGCGGAAGGGCTGGAGCGCGCGCGTGCGGACAGCCAGGGGAACTTCCCCCGCACCGACCTGAACCACGCCCTCGACGCCCAGACCGGGCCGCCAAACGCCACCCTGGTAGGGCAGCGCCACGTGGGCGACCAAGGTCTGACTCAGCACATCGTCAGCCGGCAGGATGGCCGCGATCGTCCCGACGGCGGTGTTCTCCCCGGCCGTGCTGCGGACCTGCACCCGCTGGCCGACCCGGACGCGTTCGGCGTCGCGGGGGTAGAGGAAGAACTCGGCGTGCAGCCGGGTCGGATCGCCGATCGTCAGCATCGGCGCGCCGTTGCCGGTGATCGCGCCCGGGTTGACGGCCTTGGCCGTGATGACCCCCGAGATCGGAGCCGTGACCGAATAGGTCTGCAGGCTCTCGCTTGATTCCACCCGCGCCACGACCTGTCCGCGCGAGACCCGCTGTCCCAACTGGACGCTCATGGAGACCACGCGCCCCGGATAGCGAGCATGAACCTCGGCCTGGCCTTCTGGCGTGATCTCGACACGTCCGGACAGCGGCAGGGTGTCGGCGAGCAGGGCGGGGCCGGTCTGCTCGGTGGTGATTCCCCCGTCCCGGGCCGCCTCGGCCGTGATCGTCGTGCGCCCTTCATAGGACGGGTAGGTCCAGTTGGAGCGCTTGCCTGAATGGACGGCGTTGACCGCCACGTCGAAAGAGTGGGGCTCGGACACCACGCCGGGACTGGTCAGGTAGTCGGCCTCGGCTGCGAAGCTGAACCGGTCCACGCTCGGCCCCAGTCGGGTCAGGGCTATGGAGGCCTGGACCTGACGCGGATCCAGCGGGCGGTCGCGCAGATAGGGATAGAGGCGGAAGATCGGCTCCGGCCCTTCCTCGAAGATGGTCACTTCAAGCGCGAAGTCGCCATCCCTGAGCATGCGGCCATTGTGCGGGCCGCGTTCATAGTCCGCCGCTGCTGCGGCCTCCGCGCCCTCGGCCTTTTCGGCGTTCTCCGGGCGTCCCCCGCAGGCCGCCAGGGCCAGGACGAGGGCGGTCATCGCCGCGCCGGAAGCGAGGCGGTAAGCGTGTGTCCGCTTCATCGTGAGATCTCCAGGCCGATCAGGTCGGCATGCGCGCCCGTCAGCCTGTCGAGGCGGGCGCGATCGTTGTGGAAAGCTTGAAGGACGGCGACCTGTCTGGCCCGTGCTTGCAGCAGGGCCGCCTGGGCGCTCATCACATCGTTGTAGGTGAAGCCGCCGCGGGCGAACCCTTCGCGGACCAGAACGACGGCGCGTTCGGCCTGGGGAATGGTGTCCTCGCCGATCCGGCGCGCCTCGCTGGCCTTGGCGGCCAGTTGAACCTGGAGCCGCAGGATTTCGCGCTCCCGCTCGATCTCGAAAGCTCTCCGGTCGGCGCGGGCGGCCAGTCCTTCGGCGCGGGCGCGGTCGATGGCACCCCGGTTCTGGTCATAGCGCTGCAAGGGCATGGAGCCGCCGAACACCAGAGCCACCTCGTTGTCCCAGATGTGCCGCACCCCCAGGGTGACGGTGGGATCTGCGATGGCCCGCGCCTGCTCGACGCGGACCTGGGCCTCGGCGATGTCTCGGCGGACGTTGAACACGGCCAGATCGGCCTGTGAGACGGCACCGGGGGCCATTCGCGACGAGGACGTGTCCTCGAAGGCGTCGTCGCCCAGCACGAAGGCGGGTTGCCCGTCCCAGAACTTGGCCAGATTGATCCGCGCGATCCGGAGCGCGATTTCGGCCTGATCGAAGTCGATCTGGGCCTGGGCTAGGTCCGCCTCGGCGCGGGCACCCGCGAACAGCGGATCGCGCGCCGCATCGACACGCCGTTGCACCTCTGTCGAGAAGCTCTCGGCCAGCTCCAGCCGCTCTCGAGCGATGTCGAGCACCGCTTCGGCGGCCAGAGCTTCGGCCCAGGCCCGCTGAACCAGCTCCAGGCGGTCCAGAAGCGCGGTGCGCGCCTCGGCCGCCACCAAACCGCCTTCACTGCGGGCCAGCGCCGCGCGTGCGGCGCGGTCGCCGCCCCGTTCCAGCCTTTGCTCTATGGTCAGAGTGGTTTCGGTACGGTCGAGGAAGTCACCTCCGCCCAGGGTGGGCAGATTCTCGACCATGACGCCGACAGACGGATTCGGGCGCACATCGGCCTGGCGGACGCCGGCCTCTGCGGCCGCCAGTCGCGCCTCGACGCCGGCGCGGGCCGGATCGAAACCTGTCGCCCGCAAGAGAGCTTCCCGCAGCGACAGCACGGGCAGGGTATCCCCGGACGAGACGGGGGGCGGCGACGCCTGGGCGTACGCCGGGGGAGACGCCAGGGGCGCTCCAAGGGCGAGCGCGAGCGCAGACAAGGCTGCGGCGCGCACCCGCCGTCCGGCAAGGCCGGACATGGGGTATTTCAATGGAGATTCTCCAGAACAGGACGCGCACGGCCGGAAGGCCGCGCAGGATCAGCTTTTCAGTCGATCAGGCGTGCTGTTTGGGAGGGTGTAGAGGGCCGTCGCCGTGCGCGCCTGGCGGCAGGATGCCGGCCCCGGGTCCCGCGTTGACGGGACGGGCGTGCAGGGCGTCGGCCGGGTGCGGCGGTGACGTCAGGGCGACATGGATGTCGCCGCCGCTATGGTGATGATGTGTCAGGGGGGCGTCGGAATCCTCCCCGGCCGCTGCGTCCAGGGAATCGGCCGTATCCGGCGCGGAATCGTGATCATGACCATGATCTTCATGAGCGTGATCTTCGGGAGCGTTGGCGTAACTGACGCCCGGGAACTCCAGGGCATGCGACACGCGGTGCTGCGCCTGGCTGACGCCAGCGCCCTGCATCGCGACCACCAGGGTCACGGCAAGGCCGACGCAGACAAGACGAAGCAGGCGGTGCACGGGTCAGACTCCCTCCGGCGCGAACCCTATGCTGATCCCGCCCCCCGGCACAACGCCCGAAACGCCGCAAGCCCCACATCCTCGCTCGATTCGGCTGATGGCGACGCCCAGCGGATATTGTAACGCATTGCCAAGTCGTCGGGATTGGAAGTATCGAGCGCGAGATGACCTGGTCGATGGCGACATGGGCGAAGCTTTTGGTGGCGATGACGCTTGTCTTCGCTGCGTTCTTCTTTGCGCCCGCCGTCGACGCTGCGACCTGCCTGCCGGAGCCGCCCGCAGCTCATGCGGCCGTCGATCACGGCCAGAATGACGGCGACCACAGCGGCAAGTCCGGTGGTCACGGGATCTGCTCCCACGGACACTGCCACCACACCTCCACGGCCCGTCACGGTGCTGTGGACTCCATCGCTCCGTCGTTCGGCGAGCCTCCGCTGCAATCCGGCGGGCAGGACGATTTCGTGGCGTCGTTCAATCCCGACGGCCTGAAGCGACCGCCCAGAGTTTGACCGAAGTCCTGCGCCCGAGCGGGCGCGCCTTCGTGATCAGAAATCTGGAAATGGAACATGTCTCCCACATTTCGCCGGCGACCGCGTCTCGCGGTCGGCTGCGCGCTCGTCGCCCTCACGGCGACCCTGGCCAGTCCCGCTTGGGCTGACCCTGCCCCGACGTATGGCCAGTTGCTCGCGCAGCTGGACCAGACCCCCGCCACGCTGGAAGCGGGCGCCAATTCCGACGCCGCCGAAGCCCGCGTGCGTCAGGCCCGCGTGCGTCCTAACCCTGTGCTCGGGCTCGATCTCGAGAATGCGTTCGGCACAGGCCCATTCTCGGGGATCGACAACGCCGACGCGACGCTGGCGCTGAGCCAGGATCTCGAACTCTGGGGACGTCGCTCGTCGAGGATCGCCGCCGCGCGCGCTGAAGCCGGCGCCGTCGGTCTTCAGCGCGACCTCGCGGTCGTCGATGCAGCGGGACGCCTGGCGCTCGTCTATGCCGAAGCCGAGGTCGCGCAACGTCGCGCGACCCTGGCTGAGGAGACGCTGAGCCTCACCGTTGCGGACGCCCGAGCCGCGCTCGCCCTCGTCGAGGAAGGTCGCGAACCTCTGTTGCGGGGGATCCAGGGAGAGGCCGAAGCCGCCAGCGCACGAGCGGCGCTGGACGAGGCCCAGGCCGAGCGTGACGCGGCCTACGCCCGCCTCACGGCGGTGGCCATGATCCCGGTACCCGTCACCAGCATCGAAGCGAGCCTGCTAGATGCGGCGCCGACGACTGTCGCGTCCGCAGCCAGCGACGCGCCGACCGTTCGTGTCGCCGAAGCGCAACGGACAGCTGCGGAGCGACGGATCGATGTCCAGCGCGCCGAGGCCCGGCCAGACATCAACGCGAGTGTGGGCATTCGCCGCTTCGAGGCGGAGGATGCGACAGCGCTGACCTTCGGTATCAGCATGCCGCTGCCACTGTTCGACCGGAACCGGGGGAACATTGAGGCGGCGCAAGCCGAATTCCGCGCTGCGGACGCCCGGCTGCTCACTGCACGGCAGGAGGCCCAGGCCGACCGCGCCGCCGCCGTGGCCCGGCTCGCCGCGTCCGTCAGCCGTGTCCGCGCCGCCGATGGCGGCGTGACGGCCGCCGAGGAAGCCTACCGCCTATCGCGGATCGGCTTCGAGGCCGGGCGCATCTCCCAGATCGAGCTGCGCGTCACCCGAACCGCCCTCGTCAACGCGCGGTCTGCCGCCGTCGACGCTCGCCTTGCGCGTGTCCGCGCCGAGATCGACCTCGCGCGCCTGGACGGTCGCGCCCCCTTCCAAGGAGCCCAGTGATGCGCAAGCGCACATCCAACAAGACCCTGTTGATTGGCGGCGTCGCCGCCCTGGTCATTCTCGGCGGCGGCGGCCTCTGGCTGGCGACCCGGGGCTCCGATCCGGCGACGCCCGCCGCAGCGGAGGGCGAAGCTGGCCACGCCGAGGGCGAGGCGGGCCACGCGGAAGGTGAGGCTGGTCACGCCGAGGAAGCCGAAGCGCCCGAGGGGCGGGTCGAACTGTCGGCGGCGCAGGTCCAGGCTGCCGGCATCACGGTTGTGAGTGTCGGTTCGGGCGGCGGCGCGGAGACCCGCCTCGCCGGTCGCGTCGAGCCCATGGTCGACTCCCGTGCCGCTGTCGCCGCGGCGGTCGGTGGTCGCGTCGAACGCGTGCTCGTCGCTCCAGGCCAGTCGGTTCGAGTCGGACAGCCGCTCGTCAGCCTCGTTAGCGGGGAGGCGGCCACATTCCGGGCCGACGCCGACGCCGCCGGCGCCTCGGCGGAAGCCGCGCGTCAGGCCTATGAGCGCAACCGCAATCTGTCGGAACAGGGCATCGTCGCCCGACAGGAGGTCGAGGCGTCCCGCGCCCAGTATCTGAGTGCGGAAGCCGCAACGCGTGCGGCGCGGGCCCGCTCCGCAGCCGCCGGCTCGCCCAACGCCTCGGGACGGCTCAGCGTGGTCAGCCCGATTTCAGGCGTGGTCGGCAACGTCCAGGTCGGACCGGGCGGCTTCGTCGCCCAGGGCGGCGTGGTCGCCGAGGTGTCCAATCCGGCCCGCGTCGAGATGGTGTTCAACGCACCGCCGGCCCTGGCCGCCAACGTCCGTCCTGGCGCGGCGATGCGGGTGACCGGGCCGTCCGGCGAGTTCGACGCCGTCGTCACCGGGGTCGCCGCGGACGCGGGTCTGAACGAGAGCGGAGCGACGGTCATCCGCGCGCGGCCAACCTCCGGGACCCTGCCGCCGGCGGGCTCTGCCGTGTCCGGCTCGGTCGTCACCGGTCAAGCGACCGCAGGCGGCATGACCGTGCCGTCCGAGGCGGTCCAGACCGTCGACGGAAACACTGTCGTCTTCGTCCAGGTCGAGGGCGGCTTCCAGGCCACCCAAGTGCTCGCCGGCCGTCAGGCCGCCGGGCGCACCGAGATCCTTCGCGGCCTCACGGGCTCGGAGCGTATCGCCTCCACCAACGCCTTCCTGCTCAAGGCCGAACTGGCCAAGGGCGAGGCCGAGCACGGTCACTAAGGGGGCGATCGCATGTTCAAATTCATCATCGAGGCCTCGGTCAAGTTCCGATGGTTCGTGGTTCTCGCCACGGCCCTCGTCTCGGCCTGGGGTCTGTTCCAGCTGACCAAGCTGCCCATCGACGCCGTGCCGGACATCACCAACCGGCAAGTCCAGATCAACACCATCGCCCCGGCGCTCGCGCCGGAGCAGATGGAACGACAGGTCACCTATCCACTCGAAACCGCCATGGCCGGCATTCCCGGCCTCCAGAGCACCCGCTCCCTGAGCCGCAACGGCTTCAGCCAGGTCACGGTCATCTTCACCGACCAGACCGACATCTACTTCGCCCGCCAGCAGGTGGCCGAACGGATGGCCCAGGCCCGGGAGAACCTGCCCGAAGGCGTCGAGCCGGGCCTGGCTCCGATCACCACGGGCCTCGGCGAAGTGCTGATGTGGACGGTCGACTACAAGCCGTTCAACTCCCAGAACCTCGCCAAACCGGGTGAGCCCGGCTGGCAGGCCGGCGGCTCCTATCTGACCCCGGAAGGGGAGCTTCTGACCACGCCGCAGGCGCGGGCGACCTATCTCCGCACCGTTCAGGACTGGATCATCGCCCCGCGCATGCGCACGGCGGCCGGTCTGGCCGGCGTGGACGTCAACGGCGGCTATGTGAAGGAGTTCGCGGTCCGTCCCGACGCGGCCCGTCTGGCCAGCTACGGCCTCGGTCTCAGCGACCTGATCCAGGCGCTGGAGAACGCCAACACCCAGGCGGGCGCAGGCTATGTCCAGCGCTCGGGTGAAGCCCTGACCGTCCGCACCGACGCCCTGGCCCAGACCATTCCGGATCTCGCCCAGGCACCTGTCGTCAACCGCAACGGTCTCGTCGTCCGCGTCGCCGACGTCGCCACCGTCGAGGTAGGCCAGGCGCCGCGTCTCGGCGGCGCGAGCCGCGATGGTCACGAAGCGGTCATCGGCACCGCCCTGATGCTGGCGGGCGGCAACAGCCGTACCGTCGCCCAGGCTGCGGCCGAGCGGCTCGAGGAGGTGGGCGCCAGCCTGCCGCCGAGCATCGTCGCCGAGCCAGTCCTGAACCGCAGCGCCCTGGTCAACAAGACCATCGCGACCGTGGCCAAGAACCTGACCGAAGGCGCGCTGCTGGTCATCGTGGTGCTGTTCCTGCTGCTCGGAAACATCCGCGCGGCGACCATCACCGCCCTGATGATCCCGGTCAGCTTCCTGTTCGCCATCATCGGCATGAACCGGTTCGGGATCAGCGGAAACCTGATGAGCCTGGGCGCGCTGGACTTCGGCCTTCTGGTCGACGGCGCAGTCATCGTCGTCGAGAGCACCCTCTTGATGCTGTCGCAGAAGCGGATTGAGGTCGGCCGAGCGCTCACGCGCCACGAGCGGCTCGGCGTGGCGATTGCCGCGGCAAGGAAGATGGTCAAGCCGGCGGCCTTCGGTCAGCTGATCATCCTGCTCGTCTTCACCCCGCTGCTGATGCTCGAGGGGGTCGAGGGCAAGACCTTCATCCCGATGGGGGCAACGGTCATGCTGGCGCTCGTCGGCGCCTTCATCTTCTCGTTCACCTTCGTGCCGGCGATGACGGCGCTTCTGGTCCGCGAGCCGAAGAAGATCGACGTGGACGAGCACGGTCACGCGCACGAGCACGAGACCTTCATCATCCGTTGGGTCCGTCGTTGGGCCGAACCGGCGATCCGGGCGGCCGTCAGCCGCCCCAAGATCGTCCTGATCGCGGCGCTGGGCGCGCTTGCGGTGGGCGGCGTGGCTTTCACCACCCTCGGCCGGGAGTTCATCCCGACGCTGGACGAGGGCGACATCGCCATGCAGGCGCTGCGCGTTCCGTCGGCCTCGCTCGAACAGTCCCTCGCCATGCAGATGGCGATCGAGCGGGCCATCGCGGCCCAGCCGGAAGTGAAGACGATCTTCGCCCGGACCGGCACCGCCGAGGCGGCCGTTGACCCTATGCCGCCGAACATCTCCGACGCGGTCATCATCCTGAAGGACCGCAAGGAATGGCCGGATCCGCGGTTGGAGAAGGAGGAGCTGATCGCGCGGTTCGAGGAACTGGCCTCGGCCCAACTCGGCAACAGCTTCGAGTTCAGCCAGCCGATCGAACTCCGGTTCAACGAACTTATCTCGGGCGTGCGGACCGACCTGGCGGTCATGGTCTATGGCGATGACTTCACCCAGTTGCAGGCCTCGGCCGACCAAGTGGCGAATGTCCTGCGAAGCACCCCGGGATCGGCAGACGTGCGGGTCGAACAGGCCTCCGGCCTGCCGACCCTGACGGTCAGCGTCGATCGTTTCGCGGCGGCCAACTACGGCCTGTCCGCAGCGGAGGTCTCCAACGCCGTCTCCGCGGCCATCGGCGGCGCCGAGGCGGGGCAAATTTTCGAAGGCGACCGTCGCTTTGACGTGGTGGTTCGTCTGGCGGATGAGGCCCGCAACGACCCGGCGGCGCTCGCTGCGCTTCCGATCACGACGACGACCGGCGTTACGGTGCCCCTGTCCTCGGTCGCCCGCATCCAGATCGCGGAAGGCCAGAACCAGATCAGCCGTAACGACGGTAGCCGGCGCATGGTGGTCCAGGCCAATGTGCGCGGGCGCGATCTGGGCGGCTTCGTCACGGACGCCCAGGCGCGCGTGCAGGAACAGGTTCAACTCCCGGCGGGCTACTCCCTGACCTGGGGCGGCCAGTTCGAGAACCTGAAGCGGGCCGAGCAGCGGCTGGGTCTGGTTATTCCGGTCGTCTTCATCCTGATCGGCATCCTGCTGTTCATGGCCCTTGGCTCCTTCGCGGAGGCTGGTCTGGTCTTCGCTTGCGTGCCCTTGGCCCTAGTCGGCGGGGCACTGGCCTTGCTGTTGAGGGGCATGCCCTTCTCGGTGTCCGCAGCAGTCGGCTTCATCGCCGTCTCCGGCGTGGCGACGTTGAACGGCTTGGTCCTGATGCAGGCGATTCGCGAACGGCTCCAGGCCGGGGCGGAACCCATGGTCGCGGCCATTGAAGGGGCCTCCAGCCGTCTGCGGGCGGTCCTGACCACGGCCCTGGTAGCGATCGTCGGTTTCATTCCGATGGCGATCGCCCACGGAGCCGGCGCCGAGGTGCAGAAGCCTCTGGCGACCGTGGTCATCGGCGGCCTGCTGACGGCCACGGCCCTCACCCTCCTGGTCCTCCCCACCTTCGCGGCCAAGGCTGTGAAGCACCGCGCCGCGGAAGGACTGGAGGAATGAGCGGGGCCCACGACACGGAGCAGGTCCAGCGCCGCATCCTGCTGGTGGTGCTGGCCCTTAACGCTCTGCTGTTCGTGGGCCTCGGAGTCGGCGGCCTCGCCGCCGACTCCAGCGCTCTGCTGGCCAACGCCGTAGACAACGGGTCGGACGCGGCCGTCTATCTGATCAGCTTCCTCGCCCTAGGCCGGGCGCTGATTTGGAAGACCCGTGCCGCCCAGGCTTCCGGCGTGATGCTGCTGATCTTCTCGGTGCTGGTTCTGCTCGACGCCCTGCGTCGGTCACTGACCGGGACCGAGCCGGTCGGTCCCACGATGATGGTCCTCGCCGTCGTGGCGGCGGTCATCAACCTGATATGTCTTCTGCTCATTCGTCGCCAGCACAGCGGCGACGTCAACATGAAGGCCGCCGAGACCTTCAGCCTGAACGACTTCGCCTCCAACGGCGGCATCCTTGTCGCCGGAGGTCTCGTGATGTGGCTGAACCAGTCATGGCCCGACCTGCTGGTCGGCGTGCTGGTGGCCGCCATCGCCGCCAAGGGCGGCATCGATATTCTCCGCGACGCCCGCACGGCGAGCCGCGAGCCCGAGGATCCAATCCCATGAGCCCGACCCTGATCGACATCGCTGCCGTGCAGCGGTGGCGGAAGCTCTTCATCGCCGCCGCGCTGTTCGCCCTTCTGACTTGGACCGCGCTGGTGAAGGCCCAGCCGGCGCTCGAACACCCCGTCGAACATCTGGGTCTGATCGCGATCATGGCGTGCGTGATCGGTCGGGCCTGGTGTTCCCTCTATATCGGCGGCCGCAAGAAGCAGGAGATCGTGTCGAGCGGTCCCTACTCGCTGTGCCGCAATCCGCTCTACGTCTTCAGCTTCGTCGGCGCCTTCGGCGTGGGGGCGCAGACCGGAAGCCTCAGCGTCGGCGTGACCTTCGCCGTGGCGTGCTGGGCCGTCTTCCGCATCGTCGCCGCCCGAGAGGAGACGTTCCTCAAGACCGCCTTCGGCGATGAATATCGGGCCTATTGCGCGCGGACGCCCCGGTTCATGCCGGACCTGCGGCTCTGGCGCGACGAGACCGAACTGGCCGTTCGCCCGGCCTTCTTCCTCAGGACGGTCCGGGACGGCTTGGTCTTCCTGCTGGCGCTGCCGGTGTTCGAGGGCCTGGAGCACCTCCAGAATCTCGGGTGGCTCGACGCCATGATCTCGCTGCCTTGATCGGAAGGGGCGGCGATGAACCGGAAACGATGGGTCACTCTCCTAAGCGCCGTCCTCGCCTTGGGCGCCTTCGCCGCAGGGGCAGCGGCCCAGCGCGCCGGTCTTCTCCTGCCCGATCGCTCGTCCTTCACCCGTGACGCCTCCTGAGGAGCCCGATCATGTCCAAGACGCTTCGTCTCAACATCCCTGTTCTGCTTCCCGACGCCCCCGACAGCCAGGATGGTTGTGTGGGACGGCTGATCGCTCTCGTCCGAGCCGAACCCGGCATCTTGGAGGCGCACCTCGTCGAAGGCGCCGAAGGCGCGGAGCTGTGCATCCACTATGATCCGGACCAGCTGTCGCTCGCCCAGGTCCGCCGGCGCGCCCGGCAAGCCGGGGCGGAGGTCAGCGAGCACTTCGGCCATCTCTCGGGACGGGTGGACGGTGTTCGGCATGCGCGACACGCCCGCACGCTCGCGGCCGCGCTCGCCGACGAACCCGGAGTGATCGAAGCCGCCCTGGATGCCGCCGGCGCGATCCGCCTCGAATTCGATCTCGAGAAGACCAACCGGGACGCGCTGATCGCCCGGCTCGCCTCGCACGGGCTGAGCCTCCAGGGCGAGGCCGGGAGCGTCGCACTCCCGGATGGGGAAGGGGAGGCGAAACCTCCGATCGCCGCCTCGACCCGTGATCCGGACCACGGTCACGATCACAGTCATAGCCCGGACGACGGACACGATCACGGCCACGCCGAAGGCGACGGTCACGGCCACGGCCACGGTGGTTTTCTCGGGCCGAATACGGAGCTGATCTTCGCCCTCGGGAGCGGCGTGACTCTCGGGCTAGGCTGGATCATCGAGACCTTCATCCCCGCCTTGCCCGAATGGCTACCGTTCGGCCTTTTCCTCGTCGCCTACGCCCTCGGGGGCTGGTTCACGGTCGGGGAGGCGATCGGCAACCTGCGGCGCAAGCGGTTCGAGATCGACACCCTGATGCTCGTGGCGGCGGCGGGCGCGGCGGCACTCGGCGCCTGGGCGGAAGGCGCGCTGCTTCTCTTCCTGTTCAGCCTCGGTCACGCGCTCGAACACTACGCCATGGGCCGCGCCAAGAAGGCGATCGAGGCGCTGGCGGCGCTCGCTCCACGCACCGCCCATGTGCGGCGAGGCGACGAGGTCGTCGAGATTCCCGTCGAGCAGCTGGAGGTCGGCGACGTCGTTGTGGTCCGGCCCAACGAGCGGCTGCCGGCCGACGGCTTCGTCGTGAAGGGAACCACAAGCGTCAACCAGGCCCCCGTCACCGGCGAAAGCATTCCCGTCGACAAACAGCCTGTCGAGAGCCCCGAGGCGGCGCGGGCGAGGCCGTCGGCGGTGTCGTCGGCCTCGGTCGTCTTCGCGGGCACGATCAACGGCGGCGGCGCCATCGAGATCGAGGCGACCCGACGCTCCAATGACACCACCCTCGCCAAGGTGGTGCGGATGGTCAGCGAGGCCGAGACCCAGAAGTCGCCGACGCAGCGCTTCACCGATCGGTTCGAGCGGGTCTTCGTGCCGCTGGTTCTCGGCCTGGCCTTCGTCCTGTTGTTCGCCTGGGTCGTCGTAGACGAGCCGTTCCGCGACAGCTTCTATCGGGCGATGGCCGTCCTGGTGGCCGCGAGCCCGTGCGCCCTGGCCATTGCCACGCCCAGCGCGGTTCTGTCCGGGGTGGCGCGCGCGGCTCGGGCCGGCGTTCTGGTCAAGGGCGGCGCGCCGCTCGAGAATCTCGGCGCGCTCGACGCGATCGCCTTCGACAAGACCGGCACCCTGACCGAAGGTCGGCCGCGGATCACTGACGTGGTTCCGTTCGGACAGACCTCTGAAAGCGAGCTCCTGGAGATCGCGGTCGCCGTCGAACGGCTCAGCGACCATCCCCTAGCCGAGGCGATCGTCCGGGATGGCAGCCAGCGCCTCGTCGCAGCGCCGGTGCGCACCGCCTCCGATCTGCGCAGTCTGACCGGCAAGGGCGTCACCGCGCGTCTCGATGATCAGGACATCTGGATCGGCAAGCCCGAGATGTTCGGCGAAGACGCAATCGCGCCGCTGGGGCCCGATGCGGAGATCGCCGTCGCGGCGCTGCGCGATCAAGGACGAACCTTGATGGTGATCCGGCGCGGGACGCGGGACCTCGGCGTGATCGGCCTGCTGGATACTCCGAGGGCGAAGGCCCGCGAAACGCTGACGGCGCTGCGAGCGCTGGGCATCCGCCGGATGATCATGATCTCGGGCGATCACCAGAAGGCCGCCCAGGCCGTCGCCGGACAGGTCGGTCTGACCGAGGCCTGGGGCGATCTGATGCCCGAGGACAAGGTTGACGCGATCAAGAAACTGCGGGGCGAAACCAGGGTCGCCATGGTCGGGGACGGGGTCAACGATGCGCCGGCCATGGCCACGGCCACCGTCGGGATCGCCATGGGTGCGGCCGGGTCGGACGTGGCCCTGGAGACGGCCGACGTCGCCTTGATGGCGGACGACCTCTCCAAGCTTCCCTTCACCATCGGGCTCAGCCGCCAGACCCGCCGCATCATCCGCCAGAACCTGTTCGTGAGCCTGGGCGTCGTCGCCTTCCTCGTGCCGGCGACGATCTTCGGACTCGGCATCGGACCGGCGGTCGCCCTGCACGAGGGCTCGACCCTGCTGGTCGTCTTCAACGCGCTGCGTCTGCTGGCTTGGCGCGATCCCCGCGGCGCCGACTGAAGCGCCCTGAACCGAAAGGAAATCCCATGAAACGTCTTGGATGGGTCGGCGTCATCGCCGGCTTCCTGCTGGTCTCGGCCTTCGCCTTCGGTGTGCTCTCCCGCCAGGGTCGGCCGACCTCGGAAGCCGTCGCGGTGGATGCGCGGCCGATCGATCAGCACGCGGGCCACACGGATGCCCCCGCGGACAGTCCCTCGACCCGCTCGTTCAAGGAGGCGAACGAGCGAATGCACGCCGCCATGAACATCGACTACAGCGGCGACGCCGATGTCGATTTCATGCGCGGGATGATCGCCCACCACGAGGGCGCGGTCGCCATGGCCCGGATCGCGCTGGATCAAGGCAGCGACCCTGAGGTGAGGGGACTGGCGCAGGAGATCGTTCGCACCCAGGAGGCGGAGATTGTCCGCATGCGGGTGTGGCTCGCCAACAGGGCGGCACAGCCGGCCGGTTCCGCAGGTTGAGCGATGGGGGGGAAGCGATCGCCCATTCGAAGCGTGGCACCGCGTTGGCGCCCGGGCCGGTACAAGCCGCGTATGCGCTCAAACCGGCGGAAGGAAGAGCCGTTCCGACCCGTCAGGGACAGCCTGATCGCCCTGGGTGCGAGCCTCGTCGCGGCCCTCATCGTCTTCTGCCTCGCCGTGCCCGTCGCAGCGGTCTATCGTATCCCGGTCTTCCTCTCCTTCGGGGGCATCATGCTGTTCCTTACAGCCGCGACCTACCGGCTCGGGAGAAAAGGGCAGGCTGGCCGGGTCATGGCCGGGATTATGGCGGGGGTTTGCGTGCTGGTGAGCGGCGTCCTCTTTCTGGCCCGTGATCAACTGAACTTCAGCACTCACAACCACTCGCATCCGGCCGCTTCGGCGAGCGCGGCGGAGCGGTGACGGGCGCAGGGGGAGGGGAGCCGCCACGACCGGCGCGGATCTATGGCAAGGGTTTCGCGGCTAGGCTCAGGACCCACTGATGTGATGCGCGCGATCTGATTCAGGCTCCTGATGAGTGACCTGTATTGGCTGACGGACGAGCAGATGGCTCGGCTGGAGCCCTTCTTCCCCAAGAGCCACGGAAAGCCCGGGGTTGATGATTGGCGGGTGTTGAGCGGGCTGATTTTCGTTAATCGCAACGGGTTGCGCTGGCGGGATGCGCCGGTGGTCTATGGACCCCACAAGACGCTGTACAATCCCTGGAAGTGGTGGAGCGAGGCTGGCGTCTTCGTTCTGATTATGGAGGGCTTGTCGGGCACCCAGACCGAGCGCCGCACCGTGATGATCGACGCGACCTATCTGAAGGCGCACCGCACGGCTTCGAGGCTCGCGGTAAAAAGGGCGGCTCGGGCGGTTCATCGGACGCACCAAAGGCTGCATGAACACCAAGCTTCACGCCATCATCGTTGCTAACGAACGCCCGATCGGCCTGTTCATGGCGGCGGGCCAGGTCAGCGACTACACCGGCGCTGCGGCCCTGCTGGACAGCCCGCCCAAGGCGCAGTGGCTGCTGGGCGAGCGGGGCTATGATGTGGACTGGTTCAGGGACGCCTTGCAGGCCAAGGGCATCAGGCCCTGCATCCCCGGTCGGAAATCCAGGACTGAGCCCGTCCGATACGACAAGCGCCGCTACAAAAGCCGCAACCAAATTGAGATCATGTTCGGGCGGCTCAAAGACTGACGTCGTGTCGCCACCCGCTACGATCGATGCCCGAGCGTCTTCCTGTCCGCCATCGCGCTCGCCGCTACCGTGCTCTTCTGGCTGTGAGTCCTGATCTCAGACTTGCACATTCCCTTACACAGCTGTCGTCGTCGTGCTACGAAAGGTATAAACATCAAGTGGTTGATGCTGGTGTGTGTGACTTAAAATCTGTCGGCTTCGGTCTTGCGGGTTCGACCCCCGCCGCTCGCACCATACGCTGACGGCGTCAGCGCTTCTTGCCCAGCTCGGCGGCGATGTCCTTGACCATGCGGCCGGCCTTGCGGTGGGCGGTGATGATCTGGTCGCGCGTCACGCCCCAGCGCTTCATCCAGTATTCGACGGCCTGACGCTCGGAGAGGTCCAGCCGGTCCTTGTCGATGAAGCCGCGCTTGTCCTTCAGTCCGGCCATGATCGACGCTCCCTGAGAGGTGACGACACGCCACCCACGGTCTGCATAACGCATAACTTCATGTTTCGCGCGGCGATCGCGGCTTAACCGCAGGGCGTTTCATGGGCACAAGAGGGGATCATCCCTTTCGCCCGCATGGACTTTCGATGATCAGAGCTCGTCGCGCCCGCATCGTCGCCACCCTGGGACCGGCCAGCCGCGCGCCCGGAACGGTCAAGGCCCTGGCCCAGGCCGGGGTGGATGTTTTTCGCTTGAACTTCAGCCACGGCTCGCATGAGGACCATGCGGCGGCCCTGAAGGCCGTGCGGGGGGCGGAAATGGCGCTGAAGCGCCCGCTGGGCGTGCTGGCCGACCTGCAGGGACCCAAGCTGCGGCTGGGCCGGTTCGCCGAAGTCGAGATCGACGTCAAGCCGGGGCACAGAATGCGGTTCGACCTGGACCCGACGCCTGGCGACGCGACGCGGGTGGAGATGCCGCATCCGGAAATCTTCAAGGCCCTGCGGACCGGCATGCTGCTGCTGCTCGACGACGGGCGGGTGCGGCTGCGGGTGGGCGATCGCACGGACGAATGGGCCGATGTGACGGTGGAAAGCGGCTCCAAGCTGTCGGACCGCAAGGGCGTGGCCGTGCCGGAAGCGGTGGTGCCAGTCTCGGCACTGACGCCCAAGGACCGCGAGGACCTGGCCTTCGCCCTGCGCATCGGCGTCGACTGGGTGGCGCTCAGCTTCGTCCAGAAGGCCGAGGACATGGCCGAGCTGAAACAGCTGGTTAAGGGCCGCGCCGCCTGCCTGGCCAAGATCGAAAAGCCCCAGGCCCTGGCTCAGCTGGACAGCATTCTGGACTATTGCGACGGTGTGATGGTCGCGCGCGGCGACCTGGGCGTCGAGCTGGAGCCCGAAGAGGTGCCGGTGGCCCAGAAGCGGATCATCCGCGCCGCCCGCCAGCGCGGCGTGCCCGTGATCGTGGCAACCCAGATGCTGGAAAGCATGACGGGTGCCCCCGCACCCACCCGCGCCGAAGCCTCGGATGTCGCCAATGCCGCCTATGAGGGGGCCGACGCCCTGATGCTGTCGGCCGAGACGGCCTCGGGTCAGTATCCGCTGGAATCCGTGGCGGTGATGAGCCGCATCATCGAGCGGGTCGAAAGCGACCCCCTGTGGCCCGGCCTGATGGATGCCGAACACGCCGGCATGGATGATTTCGACGCCGACGCCCTGGTCGCGGCGGCGGGCAAGGCGGCCCAGGCCCAGTCGACGGCCTGTATCGTCGTCTTCACCACCCTGGGCGGGACGGCCCGGCGGATGGCGCGCGAGCGGCCGCTGCTGCCCGTCCTGGCCCTGACGCCCAACCCGGATACAGCCAGGCGGCTGGCCCTGGTCTGGGGTCTGGAGACCCGGCTGGGCAAGGAGCCGACCAGTCTGGAAGACGTCACCGAGGATGCGGTCAAGAGCGCCATGACCTACGGTCTGGCCCAAGCGGGCCAAAGGGTGCTGATCCTGGCCGGGACCCCGTTTGGTGCGCCGGGGGCTGCGAATCTGCTGCGACTGGCCCATGCTCCGGCGAAGGGCGGCAAGTCGCGCGCCTGATCCCGCAAGGATCGGCATGATCAAATATATCGGTTCCAAGCGGGCGCTGCTGACCCAGATCGCCTCCGCGATCAGTGGTCGGCTGCCCGACGGCGGACTTGTGTGCGATCTGTTTTCGGGGACGGCGCGGGTTGGACATGCCTTGAAGAAGCAAGGCTTCCGCGTCTGGTCCAATGACGTCAACGCCTATGCCCATGTGCTGGCCACCGCCTATGTGCAGGCGGATCGCGAGCGGTGGGAGACGAAGGCCGAGGCGGTGCTGGCCGATTTGCGGACGGTGACGCCGCAAGCCGGCTGGTTCACCCGCGCTTTCTGCGAGGACGCGCGCTATTTCACGCCCGCGAACGGCGCGCGTATCGACGCCATCCGCGATCGGATCGCAGCCATGGCCCTGGAGCCCGAGCTGGAAGCCATCGCCCTGGTCAGTTTGATGGAGGCCGCGGACCGGGTGGATTCCACGGCAGGCGTCCAGATGGCCTATATGAAGGCTTGGGCCGCGCGCGCCTTGAAGCCGCTGGAACTGCGTATGCCCGATATCTTGCCGGGTGTGGCGGCGGGCCCATGCCGGGCGACGCAAGCCGACGCGGTCGAGCTGGCCCCGGAGGTGGAGGCCGATCTGGTCTATCTGGACCCGCCCTACAACCAGCATTCCTACCTGGGCAATTACCACTGCTGGGAAAGCCTGGTGCTGTGGGACAAGCCGGAAACTTACGGCATCGCCAACAAGCGGATCGACGTGCGCACCCGTAAAAGCGCCTTCAACAGCCGCCCGGGCATCGCGCCTGCGCTGAAGGCTGTGATCGACGGAGTGAAGACCTTCAATCTGATCGTGTCCTTCAACGACGAAGGCTATCTGTCGCGCGATCAGCTGGTCGAGATGCTGTCCGCGCGCGGAGAGGTACAGGTCATCGAGATCCAGCACCCGCGCTACGTCGGGGCCCGCATCGGCATCCATAACCCCAGGGGCGAGAAGGTCGGGACCGTCGGGCGGCTGAGGAATGTCGAATATCTGTTCGTGGTCGGCGATCGGCCTCTGAAACTGGCCGACGCCGCCTGAGTTCCTATGTCGGGAACCGGTGTTAGGCGGTGTCGTTAAAGCGACATGGAACCGTCGCGATACACCTCCTCGATCCAGCCCGCCGATGCCTTCGACGCCATGCGCCGGCGTGAGGCACAGACCTTTGGCCGCCGTCCAGTCGCCAAGGCCGTCGCTCAGCCACAGGCCGATCCCTACGACCGCGCCCAGACCTGGGCCATCGTCGCTCTGGGCGGCATGATCGCCGCGTTGGCGGGCGCGCTGGCCGGTAGCGGTCTGGCGCTCTAGGCGTCCAGCAGCGCCCGGATCGGTGCCCAGCTGCGGCGATGGGCCGGGCAGGGGCCTAACGTCCTGAGCGCCTCGGAATGAATCGGGGCATTGTAGCCCTTGTGACCCGCGAAGCCGTAGCCGGGATACTGCCCGTCCAGATCGATCATCAGCCGATCCCGGGCCGTCTTGGCCAGGATGGAGGCTGCGGCGATGGACAGTGACAGGCTGTCCCCCTTGATCACCGTCTGCACATCGCAGGGCAATTTGAAGCGATAGTTGCCATCCACCAGCGCCGCCACGGGCTGCACTGACAACGCCTCTATGGCCCGGCACATGGCTAGGCTGGTCGCGTTTAGGATGTTCAGTTCCGCGATCTCCTCCACCGAGGCGAATCCGACACCCCAGGCCAAGGCGCGGGCCTTAATCACCGGCTCCATCTCGAACCGGCGCTTTTCGGTCAGGGCCTTGGAATCGTCAATGCCGGGCTGCAGGTCGTCGGGATTCAGGATGACGGCGGCCGCCGATACCGGTCCGGCCCAGGGACCCCGCCCAGCTTCGTCCACACCGCACACAGGTCCACCGACCGTACGCGACAGGTCTGTTTCCAGCGACAGGGAAGGTATATTGCGAATCGCAGTCATGCCCGCGCCATCGCACGAACCTGGGCGTGACGAAAGCAGCTCGTCTGATGATCGTTGACCATGCCCACGGCTTGCATGAAAGCATAAACGATCACCGGGCCGCAGAAGGTAAAGCCCCGCGCCTTCAATGCCTTGGCCATAGCCACGGATTGCGGCGTCTGGGTCGGCCCGTCGCGATAGTCGCGCCAGGCATTCTGGATGGGCTGGCCGTCCACGAAGGACCACAGCCAGGCGGAGAAATCCTCGCCCTCGTCGCGCATCTTCAGCCAGATCTGCGCCCCCTTGATCGCGCTGTTGATCTTGGCGCGCGAGCGGATGATGCGCGGGTCGCCCAGCAGGCGCTGGATGTCGGCCTCGCCATAACCGGCCACGATCTCCGGATCGAAGCCGTCGAAGGCGTCGCGGATGCCCTCGCGCTTTCGCAGGATGGTGATCCAGGCCAGACCCGCCTGAAACCCGTCCAGCACCAGCTTTTCCCACAGGGCGCGGGCGTCATACTCCGGCACGCCCCATTCGGTGTCGTGATAAGCGACATACAGCGGATCGGTGCCGCACCAGCCGCAGCGGCCATCGGATTCGGTCATGGCGACAGGATGCCCGCGCCGTTCGGGCCTGGGAATGGCCGATTGATGCCGGGCAGGGGGTGACGGGGGCAGAATCCCTCTTTAGCGTCCCGGCCCATGCGCAAACATCTTCTCGCCTCCGCCCTGTTTCTCGCCGCCCAGGCCCCCTTCACCGCCGCCTTGGCCCAGAGCGCCGATCCGGCCGTTCTGACGCCCGAGCGTGTGTTCGCCAATCCGTCGCTGGCCGGGCCGGTGGCGCGGGGCGTGTCCCTGTCGCCCGACGGCGAACTGGTCGCCTTCCTGCGCTCGCGCGAGGACGATGTGGATGTGCTGGACCTGTGGGCGGCACCGACAGGCGAGGGCGAGCCGTTCAAGCTGATCGATGCGCGGGCCCTGGTGCCCGACGCCGGCGAACTGTCCGAGGCCGAGAAGGCGCGGCGCGAGCGGATGCGCATCAGCCAGCGCGGCGTGGTGGAATATTCCTGGGACGAACAGGGGCGCTACATCCTGGCCCCGCTGGAAGGCGACGTCTTCCTGGCCGAGCGGGCCGGGGGTGCCGTCCGCCGCCTGACCGAAACCGAGGCGGACGAGATCGACGCCAAGGTCTCGCCAAAGGGCAATTTCGTCTCCTGGGTCCGGGATCAGGATCTGGTCGTCTATGACCTGGCGGCGGGGACCGAGGCACCCGTCACGACCGACGGCGATGGCCTGATCACCTGGGCCACCGCCGAGTTCATCGCCCAGGAGGAGATGGACCGCGACACCGGCTACTGGTGGAGCCCGGACGAACGCTACATCGCCCTGCAACGCACCGACGAGTCGACCGTCGACATCGTGCCCCGGCTGGACATCACCGGCGGCGGGGCCAGCGTGGTCGAGCAGCGCTATCCCCGCGCCGGACGCCCCAACGCCGTGGTCGAACTCTATGTTCAGGACCGCCAAAGCGGCCAGCGCATCAAGGTCGATCTGGGCGAGAACACCGACATCTATCTGGCGCGCGTCAACTGGTCGGCGGACGGCCAGACTCTTTACGTCCAGCGGCAGTCGCGCGATCAGAAGCGGCTGGACCTGCTCAGCGTCGATCCTGCCACGGGGGCCTCACGCGTGATCGTGACCCAGCGCTCCGACGCCTGGGTGCCCCTGACCAACGACTTCCGTGCACTGGAAGACGGCACCTTCATCTGGTCGTCGGAAGAGACCGGCTGGCGGCATCTGTATCTCTATAACCGCGAGGGCCGTCGCCTGCGCGCGATCACGCGCGGGGCCTATCCGATCAAGGGGTTGAACGGCGTCAATCAGACGACGGGTGAGGTCTTCTTCACCGCCTCAATGCGCGACGGGCGCGAACTGCCGATCGAACAGCAGATGTTCCGCGCCTCCCTGCGCCGGACGGTGACGCCGGTCGCTGTGACACCCGCAGGCGGCTGGTGGGGTGCCTCGATGAACAGGACCGGTACGGCCTATGTCGGCAACTACACCGACCTGAACACGCCCTCGCAGTCGGGCCTGTACCGCGCCGACGGCACCTTTGTGCGCTGGATCGAGGAGAACCGGCTGGACGAGAGCCACCCCTATTTCCCCTATGTCTCCCGCCGCGGCCAGGTCACCTTCGGCGAGCTGGAAAGCCACGGCGAGACCCTGGTCTGGCAGATGACCACACCGCCGGGCTTCGATCCGACCAAGACCTATCCGGTCGTGATGCAGGTCTATGGCGGGCCGTCGGGCGGGGGTGTCCGTCGCGGCTGGCAGTCGGCGACCAACCAACTGCTGACCGAGGCGGGCTATATCGTCTTCCGCCTGGACAACCGGGGCGAGGGCGACCGCTCAACGGCCTTCAAGCAGGCGCTCTATCTCAAGATGGGTCAGCCGGAGATCGAGGATCAGATTCTGGGAGCCAACTATCTCAGATCGCTGCCTTTCGTTGACGACGAACGCATCGCCATGATGGGCTGGTCCTACGGCGGCTTCATGAGCCTGATGGCCATCACCGAGCCGCGCATGGGTCTGGCCGCGGCTGCGTCAGGTGCTCCGCCGACGGAGTGGAGCCTGTACGATACCCACTACACCGAACGCTATATGTCGACGCCCCAGGCCAATGCCGAAGGCTATGCCGCTTCCGACGTCATCCCGCGCCTGCCGAACATGACGGGGCGGCTACTGCTGATGCACGGCATGGCCGACGACAATGTCATCCTTGAAAACTCCACGCGGGTGATCGACGCGCTGCAATCGCGCAGCATGCCGTTCGAACTGATGCTCTATCCCGGCCAGCGCCACGGCGTCCGGGGCAATGAAAGGCAACTGCAGCAATGGCGGACCTATCTCGACTTCTTCGACCGGACCATCGGCGGACGGTCTCCCTCTTTGGACTAGCCGTTTTTGCAACGACGCTTTCGACCTGCTTCTGGTCCAGCCCGTCGCAGGCTCAGCACCGGCCGATCGCTGTCGCAGCGGACTGCGATCGCGGCGTTGCAAATTGTTGGCGGGATTTGCCTTTAGCAGAGCAGGCTGCGTGGTGGGGCTGTGCGCTAGGTCCGTTAGCTCCGCGAAACGTTTCCAACCCAACGCGATTTGGCACCTTCAACTGTATTGAAGATCGCCTGAGAGGGTTGAACAGCGTCTTGGTTTGGGCAGATGGACCTCGGTTCGTAGACTGGTCGGACGTGGAAACGGTGGCGGGTATGCCGATTTTCCTCAAAGACAACATCGAGACCGCCGACATGCCGACAACTGCGGGGTCTCTGGCTCTGGAGCGCAATGCGCCCGGCCGCGACGCGCCAATCACCGCTCGTCTCCGCGCCGCCGGTGCCGTTATCCTCGGCAAGACGAACCTGTCCGAGTGGGCCAACATCCGCTCGTCGGAAAGCATCAGCGGCTGGAGCGCCGTGGGCGGTCAGACGCGCAATCCTTATGATCCCGAGCGCACCCCCTGCGGCTCCTCGTCCGGCAGCGCCGTCGCCGTGGCCATCGGCCTGGCACCGGCGGCGATCGGGACGGAGACAGACGGCTCCATCACCTGTCCGGCCTCGGTCAACGGCATCGTGGGCTTCAAGCCGACCGTGGGTCTGGTCAGCCGGACGCACATCGTGCCGATCAGCCATTCGCAGGACACGGCCGGGCCGATGACCACGACGGTCGAGGATGCGGCCATCGTGCTGGGGGTCATCGCCGGGTCCGATCCGCTGGACCCCGCGACGGCCGAGGCCGATGCGCGCAAGGTCGATTACCGCGCCGCCCTGGACGCTGGGTCGCTGAGCGGGGCGCGGATCGGGGTGATGTCTTTCCTCTTGCCCTCCTATTCCGAAGAGACCCGTGCCGCGTTCGAGCGGTCGGTGCAGGCCATGCGCGAGGCTGGGGCGGAGATCGTCGAGATCACCGAGGCCCCGGCCCAGTTTCGTCAGATCGGCGGCTGGGAGCTGACTGTGCTGCTGACCGAGCTGAAGCACGACCTGAACCTGTACTTGGCCTCGACCGATCCGCAGCAGGTGCCGACGCGCACCCTGGCCGACGTCATCGCCTTCAATGCCGCCGAGCCGCGCGAGACCGTGCTGTTCGGCCAGGACCTGTTCGAGCGAGCCGAGGCGACCGGCGGCCTGACCGATCCGGCCTATGTCGAGGCGCGGGCGAAGTCGTTGCAGGCGGCCGGCCCCGACGGCATCGACCGGATGATGGCCGACCACCGCGTCGTCGCCCTGATCGCACCGACCACCTCACGCGCCTGGACCAACGACCCCGAAGACGACGACAACATGCAGGGCTCGGCCAGCCGCCTGGCGGCCGTCGCCGGCTATCCGCACCTGACCGTGCCCATGGGCTTCGACCGGGGCATGCCCGTCGGCCTCAGCTTCATCGGTGGCAAATGGCAGGACGCCCGCATCCTGTCGCTGGGATACGCCTTCGAACAGAAGACGCAGGCGCGGCGGGTGCCGGGAATGGTCTCGCAGGAGGATTGAAGGCCTTGGACAGGCTTGCATAATCCCGCCGCGACAGGTTGGATAAGCCCGGTACTCTCTGGATAGATTGGCGTTTGCGCATACGGACCGGAACCGCGCCCAAGCGAAGCGGTTAGGCCGTCATGGAAAAGCTGTTCGTCCGGTTCGCGACCCTGACGGCCAAGGTGGCGGGCAAGCCGTGGACCTTCATCGCCTGTCTGGCCGTCGTCCTGACCTGGGCGGTCAGCGGGCCGATCTTCAAGTTTAGCGAGACCTGGCAGCTGGTGATCAACACCGGCACGACCATCGTCACCTTCCTGATGGTGTTCCTGATCCAGAACACGCAGAACCGCGACGGGGCGGCGATGCAGGCCAAGCTGGACGAGCTGATCTTTGCGATCAGGCAGGCCGATGCCCGCTTCATCGGCATCGAACATCTGACCGAGCGTGAACTGGACGCCATTCTGGCCGAGGTCGAGGCCCGCGGCATCGCCGTGCATCAGGGCAAGCCCGCGCGCGCCATCAAGGGCAAGCCGGCCAGGCGGGCTACTGACATCGAGGCCGAGCAGCCGAAGAAGGCCTCGGCCAAGGGCAAGCCATGAGCGATCTGGTCGCCAACGTCGTGGGCACCGCCGCCGCTCTGTGTTCGATCACCAGTTTCGCGCCCCAGATGATTAAGATCTGGAAGGATCGCGACGCCTCCTCGGTGTCCCTCAAGACCTATTCCCTGACCGTGACCTGTTTCGTTCTGTGGACGGCCTACGGAGTCATGACGACCGCCTGGCCCATCGTCGTGGCCAACGCCTGCGCCCTCGTCATGGCGGCCGTGGTCCTGGCCATGAAGTGGCGGTTTCGGGATGGGGAGCCGGACTAGGCCCCCCGCAACCGCCCGCGCTTCTCTAGCGTGATCGTGTCGCCGTCGAAGCGGATCCAGGCGGGCTCCATGAGCTGAAGCACATTGCCCGGCTCGACCTCGAACGCGCGGCCGAAGACGGACTGGGCGCGCGTGCCGCCGCCGAACTGATACAGCTCGCCCCACTGCTGGATCGGCCCATCGGACGGCAGCAGCAGGCCCAGCGAGGGCCGGTCGTCCAGCGGAATGAACCAGAAAGGACCTTCCTCGTCGCCGACGGTAGGACGCAGGGTGTCGCCCGGACCGGTCGTCACGAAGTCGGGGCCATAGGTCCGCTGGAACTCCGCCATGCCGCCCGCCCCGTCGAGCAGCCCCTGATAGGCGACCAGCAGAGCCTTGAACTCTGGTGCCCGGCTGCGCTGGGCGATCAGGTCTGCGTCTGCGGTCGAGGCTGTAGCCGCAGGCGCGAACAGGGCGGAGGCGCGTCTGATTGACGGGCTGGACGCAGCGGGCGGCGCAGACGTCGGCGGGGAGGCGGGTTTGCGCGCCGGTCGGGCCGCCGGGGCCTGCTCGAAGAAGTCCCCGGCCAGGTCGCCGGGCCCCCGCATCTCGGCATGATCGGGGAAGGGGGCAAGCGGCTCTTCGTCGTCGGTCAGCAGGCGCGGCATGGCCGTGTCGAGGCGACGGCGCAACTGGGCGACCTCGGCGGACAGCATCTCGATCTGGCGCTGCTGACGGGACAGTAGCCGATGCAGCGTTTCGAGTGTCACCGCATCTTGGCCCGCATCATCGGGCTTCGGCGACTGCGCACTCGCTTCGGGCGGCGACCCGTCCGAGGATTCATACTCCGGCTCCGCCCCCGGCTTTTTGCGGCCGCCCAAGCCCCACAGGCGGTCCCCGGCCACGGTCAGATGTCCCTGACGACGATGCGCCGGTCGCGCTCGATCAGGGGTAGGGCCATGATCGACACCAGTTCGCGCAAGGCCGTGATGAAGGGCGGCTCGAATGGCTGGGCGTCCTCGTCGGTGAAGGCATCGGCGTCCAGATCGTGAAGCGAATCCGACAGGTTCTGGCGCACCTTGGCCCGGATATCGTTCAGGGCTCCGCGCTGTTCGATGTCGATATTGATGTCGGTCAGCTTGCGCAGGGCGATCAGGAAACGGCTCAGATGGGCCAGTTCAATGCGGTCGACCTCGCTCGCGCTTTGCAGCGCGGTCAGGGGCGCGGTCGCCAGGGCTTGCGTTTCCACGCCGCCGACCATGACGTCGATGTCCTCGCCCAGCACGGCCAGACGGCTTTCGCCACCCGTCGGGTCCTCGCGGCGGTCGACCAGCAGGCCTTGCGCTACTTCGTGCTTGGCCTCGTGCGGGCCGGAGAACCGGAATTGGATCGCGACATCCGTCGGATTGTATTCCGCCGCCGCGATGGCCAGGCGAACCAGCTGGGTCAACTCGTCGTCCGAACCGCCTGTGTGGAACTGACGGAACAGGGTCGACCCGCGCCCGGCAAAGGCGACGGTCAGCCGGTCCAGGTCGGCCCGGCGCAGGCCCGAGTTCGGATCGGCCACCAGCTGCCCCAGCACCAGGCCGACGTAATACATCAGCCCGCCAAGGGCGACGGAGGCGACCTGTTGCAGGCCCAGACCCGCAGGCTCTGACGCCAGAAGGCCGAAGTTGTCGGCGAAACGCTGGGCGAAGGCCGGTTTGTTGACATACAGCTCGACAAAGTCACGCCTACCGTCGGCGCTGAGCGGGTCGCCCTCGCTGAGGCCGGTCGAGACCTCGCTCATGTCGATCTTGCGCAGTACGTCGGGATTGTTGGCCAGATAGGCGGTAAAGAAGTCCCCGCCCGCGACCTTGAACGAGTTGCGCCAGAACGGCTTGCCGTCCCGCCACAGGGCGATGTCGGTCGTGCCGCCGCCGATGTCGAGCACCAGCATCAGCTTCTCGGCCCCTTGCGTTACGAAGACGTGGGCGGCGGCGGCCCCCTCGGTCTTGCGCAGGAAGGTCGGGCGGCCGTTGGCGGTGGTGTCGCCGGCCGGGCCGAACAGGGCGGACCAGTTGCGGCGCAGCTCGTTTTCCAGCTGGCGATGCTGCGATGGCTTGAACGCCTGCGGATAGGAGAAGCGCCAGTCGATGGCCAGGGGATCGGTCCCCTCGGCGACCAGTTCGGCGGCCGACATCATCATGATTTGGCGCAGGAAATGGGTGGCCAGGGCGCGCTCGGACTGGGTCTCGCCCCACTTCAGCCGGAACTTCAGCAGACCCGCGCCGGTCCATTCGCGGAAGATGTTGTCCGACAGGCCCAGATCGGCCTGACGCGCGATAAAGCCGTCGAAGTTCGGGACGAAGAAGACGTTGTCGGCGAAGCCGTGCTGATGCATCCGCCCCTCGCGGACACGGGCCTGAAGCTCCGGCGGCAGGGCCGGGCGGAACTCGCGCAGCTTGGCGACGGTGGGAAACGGCGTCTCGTGCTTTTGCAGCGGGAAGAAGCCGAGGTATTGGCCGACCAGCTCCTCGCGCCGCCGCGCCTGTTTGGCCCGCACGCCGAAGGGAAAGACGATGCGGTCCTGGAACGTCAGCCGCTCACGAAGGCCGTTTCGCTCGGTATAGACCACGGTGTTGGTGGTGCCGAAGTCGACGGCCACCTTCGCCTCCAGCGCCGACGACCGGGTCTGGGCAAACCGGACCAGCGCCATGCCGGCGGGTACGAAGTCGCCGGTGGCCGTCTTGCGGGCGAAGAAGACGGCATCCGCGCCGCCGGGAAGGTGATGAAGCTCGGCCACGCCCTGATCGGTGGCGGTGAAGCCGATGCGCTCGACCAGAACCTTCTGCTGGCCATTGGCCGTCGTGCCGCGCACGGTCGATATGCGCTCGGGCTGAAGCGCCGAGGCGGGCGGGACAAAGCCGAACAGGTCGTCGATCGCCAAGGTCGACGAGTCCGACCACAGCCGGATGCGACGCGCGCGGTCGGACATGTCCAGCGACGCCCCGCGCACCTGACTGGCCATGACCTCGGCGGTGACGGCGAACCGCGGCCGCATGTAGTAGTTGATGCTGGCGGTGAAGTGCAGGAAGGTCCAGCGCCAGCCGGGAGCCTGGAAATTGGGCCAGAAGGCCAGGTCGTCCGGGACCTGAAGCACCTGTTTGCTCTGGTCGGCGCGGGGCAGGTCGCGGCGCACGGCATGGGGACGGCCGGATTGCAGACGCAGCCGCAGGCGGACGACGGCGTCGCCGGAACTCGGCGACATGTCCAGCGCCTCGGCCAGACCCTGACCGGGCACCAGCATCAGGGCCAGCGGCGACAGCGGCAGCAGGGCCGACTGGAAGGCGGCGGGATGGGCCTCGTTGATCGTCTGGCTGTCGAGCGTGATCAGGCTGTCGGTGAACAGGTCGGACGGGCGAATGACCAGCCAGCCCTCGGCCTCGGCCTCCTGCCGGATGATGTCGAAGGTGGCGGGCCGCATGGCGTCGGCCAGGCTGTGCCGACCCCAGACGGAGATCGACTCCGGGCGCTTGCCCAGGGTCTCGGCCAGGTCCGGATCGACCAGGATGGCACCCTTGAACAGGCTTCGAGCCGGGGGCGACAGCTCGATGGCCGCATCGGCCTCGGTCGGGGGCACGCTGGTGCCGTCGAACTGCCAGGTCGAGCCCAGGACCTGGGCATGCAGCGGGCTGGGCCAGGCCAGGTCGATGGTGGCCGGGTTCAGGCCGCGCACTTCGGGTGCGGCTTTTGCATTGGCGGCGCGATGGAACGCCTCCAGCGCCTGGGCCAGACCGCCGCGCAGCCGGGGTTCCAGATCGTCGCGGGCGCTGAGCCGCGTCCACATCTGGCGGATGTAGTCGGCCAGGATACGGAACTGACGCTCCGACAGGGCCGCGTCGATCGGGTCGGACAGGCCGTCCTTCAACCACGGCACATCGGGACAGCGCACCTGCTCGGATGCACGCCCGGCGGCGACCAGCGCCGTCGGGGTGAGGAAGCCCAGCGGGCGACCGGGCCCGAAGGCGAAGGTGCCGGATCCGCCGCGCTCCTGGATCATCAGGGCGACGGGACGTTTCCAGCTCAGCTCCGGCACGAGAACCCGCGCGGGCTCCAGGTCCAGCAGGGTGCGGGCGAACAGGCTGTTGCGGCGGCTGCCCTCCAGATCGACCGGCTGGGCCGTCAGCGTATAGGCCGCGCTGAACTCCGGCATCAGGGCGATGGTCGCGATCAGCGCGCGCCACTGGGGCAGGACCGTCGTGTGAAGCGGGTGCGAGGCATCGAACAGGGCGCGGTCAAAGACCAGCATCTGGGCCCAGGGGTCCGGGATGCTCTTAACATCGCTGCGCTCGGCCTGTTTCTCGCCGATGAACAGGGCGTCGGCCAGCTTGTCGAGGTGATCGATCGAGGTCCAGGCCCCGGCCTTCTTGGCCTCGGCCAGGGGGCCGTCGGTGATGATCGGCGGCAGGTTGTAGGTGTACAGTCCGCTGTGACGCATCTCAGGTCCTCGTCGCGGCGGGCGGTTGAACGTCGGCAAAGGCATGCAGGGCCGAAACGAACCAGCCCAAACCACGCTGGTTGACCTCCGGGGCCGTCTCGTTGGTCAGCCGGCCCATCAGATCGGCGGCGGTCGGCGGGGCCTCGCCCGTCTCGCCGGGCATGACGATGCTGCCATAGGCGTCGTCATAGTCGGCCCCCTCGAAGACGCGGGGCACCTGGACCGGCTGATTCGGACGCTCGCCGGGGCGGATGAAGGCGTCGGTGTTCCACAGGCCGAACTTGATGCGGGCGCGGCGGGCGTGCAGCTCGATCCCCCCGGCCCAGCCCAGCACCCAGCGGCAATAGCCGTCCAGGGCGGCGACCTCGGCCTCGGCGGGCGTGGCGTCGAACTTGATCGTGTCGATGCGCTGGCGACGATACCAGGGATCGGTGCGGAAGGCCTTGAACAGGCCCGACCGCGGGCGGCTGACCAGCGGACCCCAGTGCTTCCACGCCACGGCGAAGCGCAGCAGCTGGCCTAACTTGTGATAGGGCGCGTCCGGATCGTAGTCGGGCGAAGGCAGGTCGGACCAGGTCAGGGCGTCGGCGGAGGTGCGGGCGCTGGCCAGCACCTGACCGGACACACCCTTCAGATCGGCATTGAAGAAGCGGCAGGCGGCCAGGGCTCCGAACAGCTCCGGCGCCAGCGGTGGATTGGCCTGACCATTGGCCCCGCGGCTGTGATAGCCCAGCGCGAACGGACGGTCCCAGCCGACCAGATACAGCTGATCGAAGATCGGTTCGTCACGCAGCAGGTCGGAATAGTGTTTGAGCGCGCTCTTGGACTGGAGCACCAGTTCCTCGGACAGGGCGACGTTGTCGCGGGACGCATCACCGTCGCGGCCCGGCGGGTCGAAATCGAAATAGGGCAGCATCAGAACGCCGCCGATGTGGACGTTGGACGCCCCCTGCGGCAGGCGACGCCGGATCAGCCGGGCCAGGGTCGGAAAGCCCGCCGCGCCCGTGCCACCGAAGACGGAGCCGACCAGCAGGACGCGCACCTCTGTCGCACCACGCGCGGCATCTAGAGCGGTGGTCAGCTTGTCCCAGAACTCGATATCGTCCTCGATGCGCGAGGCCATGGCGGCGGCCCCGATGTGCGGGCGGCCGCGATAGCCTTCGTCCAGCGGCAGATCCTGTTCGGTATCGGCGGCGCTGGTGCCCTGGGCGAACAGGCCGTCGAACAGCTGGCGCTCGCCGGTCGGCATGGACTCACGATCGAAAATGCGAGCCAGCGACGCCGCCTTGTCCGGATGCGGAATCCAGACTTCTTCAGCGGGGGACAGGGACTGAATGTCCGTGGCGAAGAGGGGGCTGCCGCCCAGAACATGCGCGCCGCCCGTGCTGCGCCACAGGGCGCGCGCGCTGACGATGGTGGCCAATAGCTGGGCCGTGCGACCGACGTTGCCGTTGGAGCCGTCCTGATCGACCAGGCCGACCGTCAGATTGTCGCCCGCCAAGCCGGCGACGGCGGCGTGCAGCGTCGATTCGACGACCTTGGCCCCTGTGCCCCCGACCCCGATCAGGATGTTGACGGCCATCAGCGGCTCCTGCCGATCGGAATGAGCACAGTTGCCATGGGCACCGAGGCGCGCAGCACGGCGGGAGCGGCCAGGGCGGTGGAGACATAGTAGCTGAGCCAGGTCAGGACGATGCCCCCCGCGATGAAGCCGCCTGTCGCCGTGGCCGTGGCCTCAGCCGCCGGACCCTGTCGGTTGAAGGTCAGCCACAGCAGGACGGCGGCCGCGACCGTGACGACCAGATAGCCGACCAGCCAGACGCCCTGCGCGTTGCGCTGGGTCTCCGGGCGGCCGACCTTCGACACCTGGGCCCAAGCGAGCAAGGTCCAGCCCAGGGCCACTGCGGTGGTGATGATCATCAGCTTCATGAAGCCATCGACCAGGCCGTCGGCCGCACGCTTGCGCTGGGTCTCCATCTGGTTGCCCAGGGCATTGGCGGTGACCGTGCCGCCACCGTCCAGGGCTCCGTCGAGGGCGGCGTCCAGCGCATTGCCCTGATCCACCGTTGCAGGGGCCGCCGTGGTCATCGGCGCGGGCTCCAGAAACCGGGTGCTGGCCGTCTGCCAGGTCAGCAGACCCCATCCCAGGGCGAAGACGATGACGCCTGTGACCAGCACGACGGCGAGGGCCTGAAGCCAGTTGCGGGTCATCGAGAACTCCAGAAGGGGGCAGGCATCAAAGGGGTCAGGGCTCGACCCTTACCAGAACCGCCAGACTGGCCAGTGGCAAGCCCTGCGGCGGGGTAGTTTCGCGCAATCCCGCTTCAAGCTGCTCGGCGAAAGCGGCGAGATTGAGCGTGGGGAAGAAGGTGGGCGAGGCCGCCGAAACTGCACGGGCGCGGTCGGGCGAGACGCTCCAGTCGCGCATCCATTTGGTCTCGGGTGGAGCGGCGGTGAAGTTGTTCGTCGTCAGCTGACCCTGGATCAGATAGTCGCTGCCCGCGACCAGGGCGGCGGTGGATCGGCCGTCCAGCGTGAAGGTCGCGCCGTCCGGGCCATCCGGACGCCAGGCCCCGGACAGAGCCGGTTGGCTCTCCCATGCCCCGGCCCCACAGCCTCCCGCGCGCCGCCAGACCTGGGTCTGACCGCCCAGCTTCCCGCGCCAGATGGCGCCGGGCAGGATGCGGGCATCGGCGACGACGGGGATGCGCAGGCTGGCCTGGCCGGTGCGCAACTGGTCCAGGCTGACACGGACCTGGGGCAGGGCCTCGGCCCGGTCGCCGTCGATCAGCCGCTGGGCCGCGATGTCGCCCGTGGTCTGGACTGGGGCGCTGGCCCCGAGCCATGCGGTGGCGGGCTCCGGCGTGAACAGGGCGAACTTGCTACGGTCGGCGCTGAGGGCCGGGCTGCCTGAGCGGGACAGGGTGCGATAGGCGGCCAGCACCTCTGTACGGCTGCCGACCAGAAGGATGAAGAGCGGCCGCTCTCGGGCCCCGGCATGGGTGCCGACGCCCGGCACGTCATAGACCGGCCCAGCATAAGGCGCGCGCAGGCCAATCACGCCGATCGACTTGCCCTTGGCCAGCAGGGCGCGGATCGGCTGGCCCAAGGCGATCTCGGCACTGCCCTGGAATGCCGTGTTGGACAGCCAAAGGTCGGTGACGACGACGTCCAGACCGGGGCCGGAGCGATCCGCGATGCGGGTCAGAACACTGTCGATCCGACTTTCCTGATTGTCGCAGTTCGCCTGCTGTCCGCAGCGATAGAAGCCGGTGGCGGCCAAGCCTGACCCGGAGGGCAGGGGCGTGATCCGCTCGCCGAAACGCAGCCATTGCGCCTGAACCCCGACTTCGCGAGCGTGGCTGGCCAAAAGGGGCTGAAGATCGCCGAGCGGCCGAACGGAATCGGTCGCGCCATCGACGTAGCCGGCGATGCTTTCGGACCCGTCCCAGAAGACCCGCATCGGCCCCTTGGCGACGTCGGCGGCGGGACGCAGGGCGGGGGCGGCTCCGTCGGGTGCGCACAGGGCCCCCATCGCGCGGTCGCCACACCCGGCCAGCAGGACGGCGGTGGCGAGGGCGGCGCAGGCAAAGAGTTTGCTGACGGGCAACGAACTCCCCATACGCTCGGTTGCGGATTAAGGGCTTGGTTTACTACGCTCTTCGCGCGACTGTCCATGCTGCTTCACGGGGGTCTTCTTGTCCGGTTCGCCGATTTCCATCGCCTTCGTGATCGAGGGCCAGACGGTACGACTGGGCGACCCCAACCAGTGGCGTGCGGCGGTGATGAACGGCGACCTGACGCCTGCGACCCGCATCGTCGTGGCCGAGGACGGGGGGCAGATCTACAGCGGTCCAGCCGCGGGCTATGAAGGTCTGAACTCGCATTTCGAGGCGGCGCAGGTGAAGGACGAGCCGGCGGCGGATGATGCGCCCGCCGCGGAATCGCCTGTGGTGACGCCGACGTTCGAGACGTCAGCGGCCGCGGACGACGCCTTTGCGCCTGTGGCGCCCCCTGAATCGCCTGCCTCGCCCGCCTCACCCCCAGAACTGCCGGTTTGGCAGCAGCCGCGTCCGCAGCGCTGGCCGGTGCAGGAGCCGCCCGCCATTCCTCGAACCGCCACGGCGGCCGAGGCGGCAGCGTGGCGCGCCGGGCAGCGCCCCCTGCCGCCGCCGAAGAAGAAGAGCAATGCGGGACTGGGGTGCCTGATCCTGATCGTGGTGCTGGCGGGGGGCGGGCTTCTGCTGTCGCGCTGTACGGGCGATGCGACCCGCCGGGCCGAGGTACGCTATGCCGAGGTCCAAACCGCCGTGACGGACGGACCCGACGGTTCGCCCCAAGCCGTGTTGGGACGCGGAGACACCGTGACCGTCCTGTGGCCTCGCACCGGCCAGCCGCAGGACTGGCTGCAGATACAGGGCGGACGGTTTGACGGACGCTATGTGCGCACCGAGGCCCTGTCCGACCGTCGCCGACCGACCATCGTCCTGACCGATCGCACGCGAACGATCACGACAGAGGATGTACGCGTCCGGGCCGATCCGGCCGGAGAGCCGCTGGATGTCGTGAATACGGGCGACCAGGTGCACGAGATCGGCGTGACCGACAACGGCTGGTCCGAGATCGAATACGGCCAGGGCGTCGCCTATGTCGCCACCCGCTATACCCGCGCGCCCAGGCGTTAGGGTTGGGCGTTACGGTGCACGCTCCGACGCCTAAAGCCCGAGAGGGCCGAACATCCAGGTCAGCCAGATTCCGAGCGCGAGGAAGGGACCGAAAGGCAGGCGATCCTGTCCGGACACCTTGCGCCCCAGAACCAGGCGTCCGGCGACCAGGCTGAGCGCCGCGACGGAAGCCCAGAGCAGCACGCTGGGCAGGCCGATCCAGGCGACCCAGGCCCCGCCTGCCGCTAGGAATATGGGATCGCCGCCGCCCAGTCCGTCCCGCTTGCGCAGGCCACGATAGGCGAAAGCCAGCAGCCACAGACCCAGAAACCCTGCGACTACCCCGATGGCCGAGTGCAGCAGACTGCCGGTCGGCAGGATCGCCGCCGCGATCAGCCCGGTCGCCAGCAGCGGCAAGGTCAGGGCGTCGGGCAGCCAGAAATGCTCGGCATCCACCACGGCGATCAAAATCAGGTGCCAGCCGAGCAGGGCCGTGAACGCCGTGGACGGAAGGTCTGGCTGCGACAGACCGGCCCAGACCCCGACGCCTGCACAGGCCAGTTCGATCAGGGGGTAGCGGATCGGAATCGTTGATCCGCAATCCCGGCAGCGGCCCCTGGCAAAAATGTAACTGAGGACCGGTACCATGCGATGAGGCGGCAGGACGCGGTCGCAGCCGCCGCAGCGGGAGCGACCGAATATGACACCGCGTTCCTGCGGCAATCGCAGGCTGATCAGGCCGATGAAACTGCCGGCGATCAGGCCCAGACCGGCCAGGGCGATGGCGAGGAGAGGGGGCGGCAAACGGCGATATCCCTTGGGTTTGCACTGGCCTAACCCGCACTCCTAGCCATGGCAACGCCCGCTGAGCCGCGTGTGAAAACGCCGTGTGACGATTGCGCCGTGTCAGGAGCGAGTTTCACCGAACGGCGAAAACAACTTCACACAAGCGCGGCGGAACCGTCACCATTCGGCGCTCGCGCTGTCACATCCGGCGTCTAGCCAGAGGGTCGGGCAGGAGGGGCGATACGTCGTCGGAGCCGGGCTGCACGCCTGTGTTCCACCTGTCGAATGATCCTTTGGACCTGACACGGTGAAAACGATGACCGGCTTTCGACTGACAACCCTGCTTGCCCTCTCGGCCAGCGCCCTGGCCCTGGCCGCATGCGGCTCTGCGGAAGTCGCCTCGCCTGGTGAAGGCGATTTCGGCGGCGGCACCGGCGGTGGCGGAACGGGCCCCACCACGCCGCCTCCCGGCACGCCCGCCGCAGACTGCCCAAGCGGCTTCGCCAACGTCGGCCTGATCGCCAACAACACCCTGCGCGTCTGCCAGCTGCCGCAACAGATCAACGGTGCCCTGACCGTGCCGCTGCGGGCCGGCACCATCTATTCGATCTCGGGCCGCACCTCGGTGGGTACCGATCGCGGCATCGATCCGGCAGCCCCGACCGCCGGCAGCGAGCAGGGCATCCTGACCATCGAGGCGGGCGTGCGCATCTTCGCCTCGGGCGGCTCCGACTATCTGCTGGTCAACCGCGGTTCGCAGCTGTTCGCCGAAGGCACGGCCACTAACCCGATCATCTTTACCAGCCGCCAGAACGTCGAAGGCACCACCAACGAGAACTCGCAAGGTCAGTGGGGCGGTATCGTCCTGGCTGGTCGCGCGCCACAGGCCAACTGTCAGCTGACCGCTCCGGTCACCTGCACCGGCACGGTCGAGGGCACCAGCGCCTTCTACGGCGGCAACACTCCGGCCGACAACTCGGGTCGCGTCCGCTACGTCCAGATCAAATACTCCGGCTTCGAAATCTCGTCGGGCAACGAGCTTCAGGGTCTGACCCTGGCCGGCGTCGGCTCCGGCACGACGGTCGAGTTCGTTCAGGTTCACAACAGCTCGGACGACGGCATCGAAATCTTCGGCGGCAACGTCAACCTGCGCCGTATCGTCATCACCGGCGCCGACGACGACGGTCTGGACACCGACACGGGCTGGCGCGGTGGTGCTCAGTTCGGCATCGTGACACAGCGCCCGGCCGGCACGACCAGCCGCAGCGCCGGCTTCGAGTTCTCGGCCGCTCCGGCCTCGACGCCTCTGGCCAACCGCTATGTGTCGCAGCCGAAGATCGCCAACTGGACCCTGGTCGGCCGCAATGCGACGATCGACGCCCACACCGTCGCCCACTTCGACACTGGTACGGATGCGACCGTGATCAACTCGGTCTTCACCAGCGTCGCGGGCTCCGTCGCCGGCTGTATGGCCATCAACGATGCCGACACCGGTACCAGCGGCGTGACCTTCAACTCGGTCTTCATGTCCTGCACCGTGCCCTATCGCCCGGCCAACACGGCTCTGTCGACGGCGGCCTTCACGGCCGGCACCAACAATACGGCGACCGGCACCTCAACCCTGACGGCACCGACCGGCACCAGCCTGTCCAACCAGACGCTGACCTTCATCAATGGCGCGAACGAGAACGCCGTGCCGGTGGTCAATGCTCCGGGCATCTATCCGTTCTTCACGGCCACCACCTACATCGGTGCCGTCCAGAATGCCGCCGACACCTGGTACACGGGCTGGTCCTGCGGCCTGACGTCCGGCGCGACCTGCTGATGACGGATGCGCGGAGGCGGCCCGACCGGGTCGCCTCCGGCTTTCGCGTACTCCGTTGAACTTCTCCAAGGCGCAGATCATGAAGACCCTTACCTTGACCCTGAGCGGGGTCCTTTTGGCCACCAGCGCAATGATTGCGCCCGGTCTGGCTTATGCCCAGACGCCGCCCGCGGTCGCCACTGTGCCCCCGGCGGCTACGGCCCAGACGCCTGCCGTCCAGGCCGAACCCGAAACAGACCAGGAACCCGTCTCCGAACTGGACGAAATCGTCGTCCTGGGCCGCTACATTCCCGAGCCGAACCGGGAAAGCGCCGAGGTGGCCGCCTTCCTGACCGCCGAAGATCTGCAGCGTACGGGCGATTCCAGCGCGGCACAGGCTCTGACCCGCGTGACCGGTCTGACGGTTGTGGAAGGGCGTTTCATCTATGTGCGCGGACTGGGCGAGCGTTATTCCTCGGCCCTGTTGAACGGTTCGCCCCTGCCGAGCCCTGAGCCGCTGCAACGTGTCGTGCCGCTGGATCTGTTCCCGTCCAGCATTCTGGAGAGCGTGACGGTCCAGAAGACCTATTCCGCCGACTTCCCGGGCGAGTTCGGCGGTGGTGTCATCGATCTGCGCACCGTCGATGCACCCAACGAGCCCTTCTTCACCATGTCGGCGTCGGTAGGTGCCAACTCCGAGACAACGAACAAGGAAGGCCTGATCTACTACGGATCACGCACCGACTTTACGGGTTTCGATGACGGCACCCGAGATGTGCCGGGCCTGATCAACGCCGCCTTCCAGTCGGGTCGCCAGATCAACCGCGCCAACTTTACGACGGCCGAACTGCAACGCATGGGTCAGTCGCTGGTCAATGCGCCGCTGCGGCTGCTGCAGCGTGAAACCACACCGGTCGATTTTGGCTTCGATTTCGCGGGCGGGCTGTCGAGCGAAAGCAGTCTGGGCACCTTAGGCCTGATCGCGGTCGCCGGTTATGACAACAGCTGGAGCGGACGTCGTGGTCGCCAGCAGGAAGGCCAGTTCTCGGGCGACATCCTGGTGCCTGTGACGGACAAGGCGTTCGAGTCCAACCAGAACGACATCCAGTTGAACTTCCTCGGAGCCCTCTCGCTTTCGAACGAGAACCACGAGGTGAAGTGGACCAACTTCTACGTTCGCAACACGACCAAGGAGGCACGCTCGACCGTCGGGCCCGATCTCAGCGTCGGGGGCGGCATTCTGCGTGACGACTATACGGAATGGTTCGTGCGGCAGCTGTTCTCGAGCCAGTTGGCTGGCGAGCATCAGTTCATGAACGGTGCGCTGGAGTTCGACTGGCGCGCGGCCTATGCGAAGACGTCGCGCGACGCCCCCTATGAGTCCCGCTTTCAGTATGGCGTGAACGCCGACGGCGACTTCATTCACAATCCCTCGAACCAGATTTCCTTCAGCGAGCTGGACGAGGATGTCATCTCCGGCGGGGCAGACGTCAGCTATACCCTGCCGCTGTCGGACCTGCGTGAGATAGTGTTCAAGGCCGGCGTCGCCTATACCGACAGCAGCCGCGATGCGACGCGCTACGACCTGCAACTGGCCGCCGTCAGCGCTCTGACGGACGAGCAGCGGGAATCACGCATCGATTTCCTCTACTCGGACTTCAACATCAATCCGACGACGATCGAACTGCGTCAGATCGCCGGCACCAACGGTGCCGGGGCCTATGAGGCGGAACTGACCGTCGCGGCCGCCTATATTCAGGTCGATGCCGAGATCATTCCGCTGGTTCGCACGACGGCCGGTGTTCGCTTCGAGGACGGCGAGCTGACCGTGACGCCACGCGACCTTTTCGGTGGCGCGGCACCCTTCGCCCCGACCAGCATCGAAGAGCAATATTTCCTGCCGTCGTTCACCGCGACCTGGAACTTCGCCGAAGATCAGCAACTGCGGATCGGCGCATCGCAGACCATCGGTCGCCCGCAGTTCCGCGAACTGGCGCCGCAGTCCTATATCGACCCGGAGAGCGACCGCGAGTTCACGGGCAACCCGTTCCTGGTCGACACGGAAATCCTGAACCTGGACGCCCGCTACGAGTGGTTCTTCGCCCGGCAGCAGTTCCTGACCGCTGGTGTCTTCTACAAGCAGCTGGACAAGCCGGTTGAATCCGTCGTCGTCCTAACCGGCGACCAGCGTCAGCAGTCCTTCCTGAACGCGCCGGAAGCGACGATCTTCGGGGCCGAGGTCGAGGCCAAGAAATTCTTCGAATTCCCTGACAACGGCATGCCCTTCATCGCCAACAAGCGCTGGCTGGTGCAGGCCAACTACACCTGGTCCGACTCGGAAGTCAGCGTCGAGCCCGGCGACGTGGTTCGCACGCCGGGCGGTGGCGGGGCCGACGAGGATGCGACCTTCTTCATCCAGGACGGCAGCCGCCTCCAGGGCCAGTCCGAGCATGTCGCCAACCTGCAACTGGGTTGGGAAGACGACACGGCGCGCTCGCAGGCGACCTTCATCGTCAACTATGTCAGCGAGCGCATCACGGCCCGTGGTGCGGGCAGCGCGGGCAGCCGCGAGCCCGACTATGTTCAGGACCCGGGCGTCTTCCTGGATTTCGTCTACCGCAAAGACTTCGAATATGCGGGCCGCGATCTGGGCTTCGCGCTCGAACTGCGCAACCTGCTGAACACCGACTATGACGAGTTCCAGGAGCTTGGAAACAAGATCCTGATCAACAACTACGAGCTGGGCACCAGCGCTTCGGTCAGCCTGACCGCACGCTTCTGATCCACGGCTGACGGGGACCGGCGACGCGCCGGTCCCCGTTTTGGTTCAAGACGGTTTGGCGTCATTTCGTCCGGACTGCCCCCAACCGTCACGGCAAGTTCTCGCGGGCGTCACATGGCGGTGAAGCCCGCATACGGACGATCGGTCTAGGTATCGCGCCGGGCCGCTCCAGGCCCATGTCGGGCAAGTCATGGTGATCGCCGCCTTTCGCAACTGGAACCGTCAGCTCCGGCCGACCGGTGATGCGCCGGGCACCGGGCGAGCGCGTCTGCGGCGCGGGATCGAGATCGCACTGGCCATCGTCCTGCTGGTCCAGATCGCGCGACTGGTCTGGCTGTTTCTGGCTCCGTCTCCCGTTATCACCGCCGGTGCCGCGCCGGCGACTGTCGCTGCACCGGATTATTCCATCTTTCAGCGGTTCGATGCCTTTTTCCGCACCGGTGCGCCGGGCGCTCTGACCGAGGCGACGGCACAGGGCAGCAGCCAGATGCGGCTCTACGGCGTCCGCGCCGACGGTACCGGCGGCGGCTCGGCCATCATCGGCCTGGCCGACGGACTTCAGGTGTCCGTAGGCGTAGGCGAGGAGATCGAGCCGGGCCTGATCCTGCGCTCCGTTGCCGACGATCACGTGGTCATGGCGCGCGGCGAGTCGCTCAGCCGCCTGATGTTCACGGAACTGCCGATGGGGGCCGCCGCACCGCCTCCGCCGCCCACCGAGCCGCAGGTCGTGACCCCGCAGGGCGCGGCCCCGGCCGAGGCCGGCCAGGCGGCAGCGGCCACACCCTCCGGCCCCAGCGTCGACCCGGCGCGGCTGATGGCCCAGGCAGGCCTACGTCCACGCATGCAAGGCCTTGGCATCAACGGCTTTACCGTCAGTGGTACCGGCGACGGCTCGGCCCTGGCGGCGGCAGGGCTTCGCTCGGGCGACGTCATACTCGCGGTCAACGGGCAGGCGCTGGACAGTCCAGCCCGTATCGCCGGCCTGCGTGGCCAGCTTTCCAACAGCACCAGCGCTGAAATCCGCTTCGAGCGGAACGGTGTGGAGCAGACCACCACCATAAGGACAGGCCGCTGATGCGTTCCCGCCCCCTGCTGACGGCCGCCGTGGCCGCGCTTCTGGCCGTTCAGGCCCCGCTGGCAGCGATGCCTGCCCACGCCCAGTCGGCGGGTGGCCAGACCCTGAACGTCCAGGGTGCCGATATTCGTGCCTTTATCCAGGACATCTCCCGCTCCACGGGCCGGACCTTCATCGTCGATCCGGGCGTGACCGGCACCGTGACCGTGTCCAGCGACCGCAATCTCAGCCGGGCGCAACTTTTCGAGGTCTTTCTGTCGACCCTGCGTGCCAACGGCCTGGTGGTGACGCCGACGTCGTCGGGCGCCTATCGCATCAGCCCGGCCCAGGGCGCGGCGCAAGGGCCGTCGACCGTCGGCAACGAGCGGTTTTCGACAGAGGTCTTTGCCCTGCGAAACATCGACGCCGCCTCGGCCGCCGAAACGATCCGGCCTCTGGTCGGGGCGCAGGGGCAGGTGCTGGCCAACCCCGGGGCCAACAGCATCGTGGTCGCCGATTTCGCCGACAATCTGGCCCGAGTCCGCGCCCTTATCGCCCGCATCGACGTGGACCGGACCGGGTTCGAGGTCGTGACGCTGGAGAACTCCTCGGCGCGGGAGATCGCGGCGGTGCTGCAGTCGGTACTGGCTCCGCCCGGCGGGCAGCCGGGGTCGGGTATGGTGTCGGTGACGCCCGTCGAAAGCTCCAACTCCGTCGTGCTGAGGGGCGATCCGTCGGCTATCGCGCGCGTGCGGCCTCTGGTCGACGATCTGGACCGCCGCGCCCTGTCGGCGGACGACGTCAAGGTGGTGTTCCTGGAGCACGCCAATGCCGAGCAACTGCTGCCCGTGCTGCAACAAATCGTCGGCCAGCAGGTGACGGCGGCCAGCGCCAATGCCACGCCGCGCGAGCCGGGCACGTCGCGCGCCGGCGCGACGACCGAAGACGTCACGCCGACGTCGACCTCTGCTCCCGCCGCGCCGCTGCCGGGTCAGCGCGCCACGATCGCGCGCTTCCCGGGGGCCAATGCCCTGGTCATCTCCGGCTCGGCCGATACCCAGCGTATGCTGTCCGAGGTCATCCGCCAGCTGGACCAGCGCCGCCAGCAGGTGCTGATCGAGGCCATCGTGGTCGAACTGTCCGACACGGCGGTCAAGGAACTGGGCGTCCAGTGGCTGCTGGCGGGCGAGGACGGCGCGCCCATCGGCCTGACGAACTATTCCAACAGCGCGACGCCTCTGCTGCCCATCGCGGGCGGGGCGGCGGCGACCGATCTGGACGAGGACGATCCCCTGCGCCGTCAGCTGCAGAACCTGGCGGTCAATAGCCTGCTGGGCGCCAACGGTTTTGTCGGAGGGGCAGGGGGGCGGGTCGGCGACGGCCTGTTCGGCTTCATCATCAATGCGGCCAAGACCGACAGTGGCTCCAACCTGTTGCAGACGCCGTCGCTGATGACGCTGGACAATGAGGAGGCGACCATCCTGGTCGGCCAGGAAGTGCCGATTACGACCGGCGAGACCCTGCTGGACGGCAACTCCAACCCCTTCCGCACGACCCAGCGCCAGGACATCGGCGTCAAGCTGATCGTGCGGCCCCAGATCAACGCCGGCGGCTCCATCACCCTGTTCATGCGGCAGGAGGTGTCCAGCATCAACGGCGTCCTGACCGACAGCGCGACCGATCTGGTTCTGAACAAGCGGGAGCTGGAAACGACCCTGGTTGTGGACGACGGCGACATCGCCGTGGCCGGCGGCCTGCTGGACCAGAACGATCGTTTGGCCGTGGATGCGGTGCCAGGTCTGGGTCAACTGCCGGTCATCGGAGGTCTGTTTCGCTCGACCAGTCGCCAGCGGGGGCGGACCAATCTGATGGTCTTCATCCGCCCGACCATCATTCGCAGCGCCGCCGACGCCCAGTCGCTGGCCGCCGACCGCTGGGGTTATATGCGCCAGCAGCAGCAGACGGCCGTGCCGGACCGCGAGCCCAGCCTGGACGAGATGCTGCGCGATTATATGCGCGCCCAACCACCCGTCGCGCCGTCCACGATGATTATCGCGCCGGATGCGGTCACGGCCGAACCTCTGCCGCCCGTCGACAATCCTGTCGCACCACAGTGATACGGTGACGGCGTCATGATCACCCTGGTCAATCCGACACTGCCCTATGGCTTCGCCAAGCGGCATGGCGTCATCCTGCTGGACGCGGGCGAGGTGGCGGTGGTCGGCCTTCGCGAGGGCGCGGATCCACAGGCCTTGATCGAGACGCGGCGCGCGCTGGGGCGACCGTTGCACGTCGAGCGACTGAGCCAGGCCGAGTTCGACCGGCGTCTGTCTCAGGTCTATGCGGGCGATCACCTGACCGCGACAGATGGTGACGATCTGTCGATGCCGTCGGGTCTGGACAGTCTGATCGACGACATGCCCGCCGCCGCCGACCTGTTGGATACGGCCGACGACGCGCCGGTCATCCGACTGATCAACGGCATCATCGCCGAGGCGGTGCGGGCCGGGGCGTCGGACATCCATCTGGAGCCGTTCGAGAGCACGCTGACCGTACGCATGCGGGTCGACGGCGTGCTGCGCGAGGCGCTGTCGCTCAATCCGCGGATCACGCCGTTGCTGGTCTCGCGCATCAAGGTCATGGCGCGCTTGGATATCGCCGAGAAGCGGGTGCCCCAGGACGGGCGCATCCCTCTGGCCCTGGGTGGCAAGACGCTGGACGTGCGGGTCTCCACCCTGCCGTCGCGGGCGGGCGAGCGGGTGGTGCTGCGCATCCTCGACAAGGATCAGGCCGATCTGAGCCTGGATCAGTTGGGCATGGCCCCCGATGCGCTGGAAGCTTTCAAGGCCGCGCTCAAGGAACCGAACGGCATCATTCTGGTCACCGGGCCGACAGGCTCCGGCAAGACCACCAGCCTGTATGCGGGCCTCAGCCTGCTCAACGACGCGACGCGCAACATACTAACGGTCGAGGACCCCGTCGAATACGCCATCGACGGCGTCGGCCAGACGCAGGTCAACACCAAGGTCGGCATGACCTTTGCTACGGGCCTGCGCGCCATCCTGCGTCAGGATCCGGACGTGGTCATGGTCGGGGAAATCCGCGACGTGGAAACGGCGCGTATCGCTGTTCAGGCCTCGCTGACCGGACATCTGGTGCTGTCGACCGTCCACACCAACGATGCGGCCGGGGCGATTACCCGCCTGCGCGACATGGGGGTGGAGCCCTTTCTGCTGGCCTCGACCTTGCGACTGATCGTGGCGCAGCGGCTGGTGAGGCGGCTGTGCGGCGAGTGCCGCCGGGCCGAGCCTGCGGATGCGTCGACGGCGCGGCTGGTCGGGGTCAAGGCCGGTCAGACGGTGTGGCGGCCCCAGGGCTGCGTCCACTGCAACCAGACCGGCTATGTCGGTCGTGTCGGCCTGTACGAACTGATCAAGGTCGACGACCGCGTGCGGCGTCTGATCGCCGCAGAGGCGGAGGAAGAGGCGGTCAATGCCGTGGCCTTCGATGCGTCGGGCACGCTGAGCCAGCGGGCGCGGGCGCTGGTGCTGGATGGCACGACGTCGGTCGAGGAGGCGGTGCGGGTCACGCGTCAGGAAACGACCGAAGCCCATGACGCGGTCGCACCGGTACGTGAGGCGGTCGGCTGATGGCGGCCTTCGACTATGTGGCCGTGGATGCAGCGGGGCGAACCGTCAGCGGGGCGTTGACCGCGATCGATGAGGGCGCGGCGCGTCAGGCGCTGGACCGGCGTCGGCTGATGGCGCTCGAGATCACCCCGACCCGCCGGACGGTTCACAAGGCGGACGGCAAGACGAAAGCCGGGGGGCGCTTGAACGCCAAGACCCTGGCCCTGACCACGCGCCAACTGGCCACATTGGTCTCAGTCGCGCCGATCGAGGAGGCGGTGCGGACCATCGCGCTCCAGGCCGATCGACCCGCCGTGCGGGCGGTGCTGGAAGGCGTGCACGCTGGCGTTCTGGAGGGGCATCGGCTGTCCGAAGCCATGGGCCGGCAGGGCAAGGCCTTTCCACCGCTGTATCGCGCCATGGTGTCTGCGGGCGAGAGCTCGGGGGCACTGGAGCCCATTCTGGAGCGGCTGGCGGACGGGCTGGAGCGGGACCAGGCGGTGCGCGGCAAGGTGATCACAGCGCTGGTCTATCCGGCGGTGCTGGCGGTCGTGGCGCTGGGCGTCATCGGGGCCTTGATGACCTTTGTGGTGCCCAAGGTGGTCGATCAGTTCGACAGTATGAATCAGACCCTGCCTCTGTTGACGCGTTTGGTGATCGGCCTGTCCGAGGTGATGCAGACCTGGGGCTGGCTGGCGATTCTCCTGCTGGTGCTGGCGGGGGTCGCGATGGCGGTGGCGCTGCGCAATCCGGGGACGCGGCTGAAGGCGGACACCCTGGTGCTCAAGCTGCCGATCATCGGTCGACTAAGCCGCGACCTGCACGGGGCGACCATGGCGCGCACACTGTCGACCATGATTGCGTCTGGCCTGCCGGTGCTGGAAGGGCTGACGATCACGGCGCGGACGGTGTCGAACCGCCGTCTGCGGCTGGCCACCGAGACCATGGCCGATGCCGTGCGCGAGGGCGGCGGGCTGAGCGCCGCCATGCGCCGGGCCGACGTCTTTCCGCCGATCCTCGTTTACATGACCGCCTCGGGCGAGAGCAGCGGGCGGCTGGAGCCCATGCTGGACCGCGCCGCCGACTATCTGGATCGCGAGTTCGCCACCTTCACCGCCGTGATGCTGAGCCTGCTGGAGCCTGCGATCATCGTGGTCATGGGCGGGGTGGTGGCGCTGATCGTGCTGTCGATCCTGCTGCCGATTTTGCAGATCAATACCCTGGCGATGGGGTGAGGAGTGAGTGAGATGATCGAGTCAAAAGCTGCCCGCAAGCGTCGGAAGCGTCAGGGCTTCACCCTGGTCGAGTTGATGGTGGTGATCGTGATCATCGGCCTCTTGGCCACCGTCGTGGCGATCAATGTCCTGCCCAGCCAGGACCGGGCCATGGTGGGCAAGGCCAAGGCGGATATCTCGGTGCTGGAACAGGCGATCGAGACCTATCGGCTGGACAATCTGACCTTCCCTGAGGATCTGAACGCGCTGGTCACCGCCCCTGCAAACCTGGCCCAGCCAGAGCGCTATCGCCAAGGCGGTTATGTCCGTCGCCTGCCCGAAGACCCTTGGGGCAACCCCTATCAGTACCGCCGCCAGAGCGCGCATGGCGGCCAGTTCGACGTCTACTCCCTGGGCGCGGACGGCAAGGAGGGGGGCGAGGGCAATGATGCAGACCTCGGCAACTGGCAGGGGTAAGGGCGCAGGCGCTGACCTGCAGCGTCGTTCCGGTTTCACTCTGGTCGAACTGCTGATGGTCGTCGCCATCCTCGGCTTGGCGGCCGGGGCCGTGGTGCTGTCCGTGCCTGACCCGCGACCGCCCGTAGGGGCTGAAGCCGAGCGGTTCGCCGCGCGGCTGGTGCGAGCGCGCGAGGAGGCGGTGCTGACCAATCGGTCCATCGCAGTGGAGGCGACGGCGCGCGGTTACGGCTTCAGCCAGTTCGACGGCCTAGAATGGAGGCCGCTGACGGACGGCCCGTTCGGCGACGAAATCTGGCAGGCGGAAACCTCGGCGGACCTGCCCAATGCCACGCTGCGGGTCGTCTTCGATCCCACCGGGGCGAGCGAACCGGCGACTGTCACCCTGTCGCGCGACGGGCAAGCCAGCACCGTATCCGTCGATGGCGCGGGTGAGGTGTCTGTCGATGACTAGCCCATCGCGCCAGGGCTTCACCCTGATCGAACTGCTGGTCGCCCTGGCGGTCTTCAGCTTAGCGGCCATGGCGCTGCTTAATCTTGCTGGAGAGAACACGCGGTCGCAGGCGCGGGTCGAGGATCGCACTTTGGGCGGCATCGTGGCCGAAAACCTGGCGGTCCAGGCGGCGATCGCACCCAATCTGGCCGAGGGCGAAACGTCCGGTCAGACGACGCTGGCAGGGCGAAGCTGGCGCTGGGCGCAGACCGTGTCGGCGACGGACGATCCGGACATTCAAAGGGTCGTCATCCGCGTTTCCACCGAGGAGGGTCAGGCGGCAGATCGCACCCTGTTCCGGGCTAGAGCAGGATGAAGCGCTCAGGATTCACCTTGGTTGAAGTGCTCATCTCCCTGCTGATCTTTGCCCTGATCGCGGCAGCGGGTGCGGCTGTGCTGAGCCTGTCGATCGACAACAAGTTCGCCATCAAGGCCGCGTCGGACCGGACGGCGGACCTGCAACGGACGCGGGCCCTTCTCAGGGCCGATCTGGGTCAAGCGACGGCGCGGCGTACGCGCGGGCCGACCGGGCGCCCGCAGCAGCAGCCGATCACAGGAGCCATTCAGGCGGGCGATGCCGCCCTGACCCTGACCCGCGCAGGATGGAGCAATCCGGGGGATCAGGCGCGGCCCTCCTTGCAGCGGGTCGAATACCGTCTGGTCGAGGATCGGCTGGAGCGGCGGGTGTCCGACTATCTGGACGGCGCGCGGCCGGGTCCGCCGCAAGTCCTGTACGAGGGGGTCAGCGGCCTGAGCGTGACCTTTCTCAAGGACGGCACCGAGGCCCCGGCCTTCAACAGCCGTCTGGACAGCCCGATGCCTGATGCGGTGCGGGTGGTGATGACGCTGCAAGGCTATGGGCCGATCGATCAGCTGTTCCTGGTCGGGGGCGGGCGATGAGGCCGTGCAGGGACAGAAGGCACCGCGAGGGTATGGCCCTGCTGACGGTGCTGCTGCTGGTCGCCGTCATGTCGGTGATCGCGGTGGCCGTGCTGGACGACGTGCGGTTCTCGGTGCGTCGCGCGACCAATGCGGACACCCAGACCCAGGCGCAGTGGTATGCCGATGGGGCCGAGGCGCTGGCCCGCCGACAGGTGGCCCGCCTGTTGACGCTCAGCCCGACGCGGACGCCGCTGGAGCCGGAGTGGAATGGGCGGGTGCTGTCCTTTCCGATTGAGGAAGGGACGATCACCGCCGTCGTTCGTGACGGCCAGGCCTGCTTCAACCTGAACAGCGTGGTCGAGGGGTTTGGCGAGGATCTGATCGCGAGACCCCAGGGCATGGCACAATTCATGGCGCTGGGCCGGGCCTTGGGTCTGGGTGAAAGCCGGATGCGCCCGGTGGCCGAGGCGCTGGCCGACTGGCTGGATGCGGATACGACCGCCCTGCCACTGGGCGCCGAGGACGGGGCCTATGCGGGACGAGCCGAACCTTATCGGACCGGCGGGGTATTTCTGGCCGAGGTCAGCGAACTGAGGGCCATCAAGGGTGTGGATGCGGACCTGTACCGCCGCCTGCGCCCGCATGTGTGTGCCCTGCCGGTCAGTCGGCTGTCGCCGATCAATGTGAACACCCTGGGGCCAGAGGATGCGCCGCTGCTGGTCATGCTGACCGACGGCAAACTGGGGCTGGAGGCGGCGCGGGGTGTGATCGCCCGACGACCGGCCGAGGGTTGGGCCGATACCACCGCCTTCTGGAGCCAGCCCGCCCTGACCGGTCTGGTCGTGCCGCAGGAAGCGCGCGAGCAGGTGACCGTCCTGACCCGCTTCTTCGACCTCAGGATCGACGTTGACTATGGCGGCACCCGCGCCGTGCGTACCGCCCTGTTGCATGCGCCGCCCGAGGGCGGGGCGCGAACCGTGATCCAGCGCTGGACCCTTGAAGAATGAGCCGAACCCGACTGATCCTCATCCCGGCCTTGGCGACCGAGCCGGCCCCTTATCTGATCCTCGATGCGGGCGGCAGCGTGCTGCAGCGTGGACGTCTGGCGCTGGAGGCGAGCGAGACGCCGCCACCGATGCGCACCGTCGCGATCGCGCCGGGAGGGGACGTGTCGGTCCGCTGGCTGGACCTGCCTGTGGGGGGCGCGACCCAGGTCCGCGCGGCGGCCCTTTGGACCTTGCGCGACGATCTGGCGGCAACGCCGGATCGGGTGTCGGTCTCACTCGGGCGCGCGATGCCCGCGGGTGAGCCGCGCATGGTGGTGGTGGCCAGTCGGGCCTTGGTCGAGGCTTGGGGTGATTATCTGGACGCACTGGGCGTTAAGGCCGATGTGATTCTGCCTGACATGCTGACGCTGGAGGCTCCGGAGGCGGAGGACGGTCTCGCCGCCGTCACCTTCGGTACGGGGCTGGCGCTTCGGGGGCATCGGTTCGCGGCGACAATCCAGCCTGACTTGCTCGATCTGATTGCCGGTGATCGTGTGGTGCATCCGGTATCGGAAGAGGCTGAGGTCGAACGACTGATGATCGCGGCGGCCTTGTCGCCGGAAGTCAATCTGCTGGACGCGGTTGGGCGGGAGAAGACCGCAGGTCGGCGCGGCTGGCGACTGGCTGCGGGTTTGGCGGCCGCGGTCCTGGTATCGCCGCTGATCCTGACCGCGGCGCAGGCGGCGCGCGATACGGGTGCAGCCCGTCAGGCGGAAGCGCAAACCGTGGAGATGATCGCCCAGGTTTCGCCAGAGGCCGCCGGCGCGCCCGACCCGGTCGCGGCCTTCCGGCAGAAAGCCGCGACGGCCCCGCCGCCCGGAGGCATCACATCCGCCGCCGCCGTGCTGTTCGCCGCCGTCGAGCAGGTCGAGCGGGCGGAACTGGACATCTTCGTCTCGGACCCGGAAGGCGGCGTGCGCGCCACGATCAGCTATCCCGCCTATCAGGACCTGGACGCCCTCAAAAGCGCCGTCGCGTCGGCGGGCCTGCGGCTGAACGACACCAGCACGCTGGACGACGCCGGCCGCGTCGTCAGCGACGTCACCATCGGAGCCGCGACATGAGCGAAGTGATCGACAGGGCACGCGCCTGGTTCGATGGGCGCACCGTGCGTGAGCAGCGGATGCTGGGGCTGATGGTTTTGGTCATCGTGCTCTGTGCCGCCTGGTTGCTGATCGTACAGCCGCTGTGGGCCTGGAAAGCCGGGGCTGCCGAGCGGCGGGTGCAGGCCGAAACGGATCTGGCCTTCGTCCAGCGGCAGGTCGGGGCGCTGCCGAAGGCGGCGACGACGCCGTCGGATGCTCCGGCCATCGAGCCACTGGCGGTTCAGTCTGCCCAGACGGCGGGCCTGACGATCGTCACCGGCATGGATGCGACCGGCACTTTCGGCTTCACCGCCGCCAATGTCTCGAGCACGGCCCTTTTCGGCTGGCTGGCCGAGCTAAAATCGCGGCACGGAATCGACGCGGTGCGGCTGGATATCGTCGAGAACGCCGATGAGACCCTGACGGCCGAGGGGGCGCTGGCCCGCGTTCAGTGATCGACCACCTGCATGGTGTTCGTGCGCAGGCCGAGCTGGCGGGCGCGGGCTCGCAGTGTCTCAAGGCGTGACGCGCTGACATTGGGGTCGCGGGTCAGGATGGAGACGAACTGGCCGTCCGAGGTGCTGGCGATCATCCAGTCATAGCTGTCGCCGCGGTCGATCACCCAGTACTGGCGCTTGATGATGCCGCCGAAGAAGCTGGCCTCGAACTTGGCATTGGTGCGCGGGTCGGTGATGCGGGCACGGGAGCGGGTCGTGCTCAGCCGCCCGCCGGGACGGTCGCGATGGCAGTACAGGGCGATGTCGAAGGTGCCGTCTGCTCGCCGGGCCCAGGTCTGGTTGGCCCCGTGGCAGTTGCGCTGAGCATCGTTGGGGGTGCGCACGACCTCGTACCAGCGGCCCGTGAAGCGGTCGATGTCGATGGACTGACGCGGCTGGGGTGCCTGGGCGCTGGCGGTCGAGGCGGCCGCGGTCAGCATCAGGGCGGCGAGGACGGGCAGGGCTTTACGCATGGGAGGCTCCTTCGCGGGAGGACGTGAGTACCGTGCCGATGGTGACAGGCTCTGGGGGCAGGGGCGGGCGGCCATTGAAGCGGAAGCCCTTGGCAACAATCTTGACCGCCTCCCAGTGAATGCCCGCCATAACCTTGAGCGTCAGCAACGGATGGGTGGCCCAGGCGTGAAGCAGCGCCTTGTCGGTCAGTTCTCGTCGCTGCCCTGCGAAGGCGGCGGTCAGGACCGGGCCTGTGTCGTCGCGGACCTGGATGGTGATCCTGACGTCCTCGCCCGGCGGGGCGACGTCGAAGACATAGGTCAGGTCCATGTCCATGAAGGGCGAGACGTAGAACCGCTTGGGCGCAGTCTGCTGCACGGGGTCCGGGCCATCCTCAGGTGTCGCGATCAGATAGCTGTGGCGCTGGCCGAACGTGTTGCGAACCTCGTAGAGGATGGCCGTCAGTCGCTCGTCGCCATCATGACAGAAGTAGACGCTGAGCGGGTTGAAGCCGTAACCGAGCACGCGCGGCATGCAGAGCAGGCGGATCGGGCCGCCGCCATCAACGCCCGCCTTGGTCAGTCGGGCAGAGACGTAGGCTTTCAGATCGTCATGCGCCTTGTCGCCATGGTCGCGGGCGCGGAAAGACATCAGGCCCAAGCGGCCCGGACGCAGCAGCTTGAGCCTGGCGAACAGGCCGGGAATCTCGTCCAGATCCAGCAGCAGCATGAAGACGCGATAGCGAAGCGCATGCGTCTTCGGCCTGAACCGGCGATGCGTCACCGGGCCGACATAGAGGGCGGACGCCTTGGTCATGCCACCTGTCGGACGGGATCGGCTGCGGCCGATAGCTGAATGCGTCCGCTCTCATCCTCGACGGTCCAGGGGCGGCGGACGCCCCCCAGATGCTCGGCCACGGCCAGGCCGGATTGCAGGCCGTCCTCATGGAAACCGGCACCGAAATAGGCCCCGCAGAACCAGACGCCGCCCTGGCCTTGTAGCGACCAGAGTTCCGACTGAGCCTTCAGAGCTCCTGCATCGAAGTGGGGGTGCTCGTAGTGCTCGGTGGCATAGGTGAGCTCAGGGGCGGGCGGCGTATGCGGGTTCAGGGTGACGAACAAGTCGGGCGCGTTCTTCAGGCTCTGAAGATGATTCATCCAGTAGCTGACGCCGCCTGATCCGGGCTCGGAGCGATGTCCCATGTGATTCCAGCTGGCCCAGGCACGCTCGCGCTTCGGCATCAGGCGGCGGTCGCCGTGCAGCACGGCAGTGTTCGGCGTGTAGCGGAAGGCCCCCAGGACGCGCCGTTCGTCGGCGGTGGCGTCGGCCAGCAGGGCCAGGGTCGTCGGGGCGTGGGTGGCGAAGACGACCTGATCGAACATCTGGTGTGGTCCGTTGCGGTGATCGATGCGGACCTGACCATCGGCGCGGGTCACGGCGACGATGTCGGCGTTCAGATGCACGTGGCCGGCGAAGTCGGCGGCGATAGCGTCGACATAGGATCGGCTTCCGCCATCGACCGTGCGCCAGGTCCGGCGACCGACGAATTTCATCAGGTCGTGGTTCTGGAAGAAGCGGATGAAGGCGGCGGCGGGGTGGTCGCCGATCCCTTCGACCGAGGCTGACCAGATGGCGGCGGCCATTGGCAGCAGATGATCTTCCTGAAGCGCCACGCCATAGCGATGGGTGCGAAGGTATTCCGACAGCGATATCACGGGGTCCAGCGTCGCCAGATGGCCCGGTGCCGTGCGGTAGAACCGGTTCAGATCGGCCAGCATGGACCAGAAGCGCGGCCTCAGCAGCGCTTCGGGCTGAGCGAAGTTGGAGGCCAGGCTGCGGCTACCGTACTCCAGATCGCCGTCGTCCAACGATACGGCCAAGGACATGTCGGCATGTTTGGTCGGCACCTTCAGATGCGCGAACAGGGCGGTCAGATTGGGATAGTTGACCTCATTGTAGACGATAAAGCCGGTATCCACGGCCACGCCGTTGCAGTCGACGGTATTGGCGTGTCCGCCCAGGCGACCTGCAGATTCGAACAGGGTGACGTCATGCCGCTTGCCCAGCAGCCAGGCACACGACAGGCCTGAGATGCCCGCACCGATCACGGCCACGCGCAGTGGTTTTGTCGTGGGTTGAGGCGGTGAGGGCGGCAGGCTTTCGAACATCAAATCGGTCTCCGGCGGGTAGTCTGCGCAGATGCGCTAGGCATGTTCGATATACGGTGCTGCAATCCTGCGGGATGCGATGCATCCTCGCGCGACTTTGCGCGTAACTGTCACGCTCAAACTTCTCAAGGATCAAACTGTCTTGCTGATTGCCCTCGCACTGGCCTTTGCCTTCATGGCCCTGACGATGACGCTGGCCTGGTGGACGGTGCTGAAGACCCGCAACGGGGGATGGACCGATGTCTTCTGGACATTTGGCACGGGTATCGCCGGCGTGCTGGTCAGTTTGACGCCATGGATGGGCGTGCCAGGGCCGCGTCAATGGTTGGTCGCGGTGCTGGTGGCCGTCTGGTCGATCCGGCTGGGCAGCTACATCGCCGGACGCGTGGGGGGAGGGCATTCCGATCCGCGCTATGTCGCCTTGACCGAGGAATGGGGCTCAAATTTTTCACGCAATCTCTACGGCTTGGCCATCGTGCAGGCTCCGGCGACGACCCTGCTGTGTGTTTCGATCGCGGCGGCGGCGCTGAGGCCCGGCGATTCCCTGCTGCTGACGGACTATCTGGGCGCGCTCATCCTGCTGGTCGGCATCGGCGGCGAGGCGCTGGCGGACGAACAGATGCGCCGGTTCCGGGCCGATCCCTCGAACAAGGGCAAGGTCATGGATCGCGGCCTGTGGGGTCTGTCGCGCCATCCCAACTATTTGTTCGAATGGATCATCTGGCTGGCCTACCCGGTCATCGCGATCGATCTGAGCGGCGGCTGGGTCGCAGGCTGGGCCGCGCTGGTCGCGCCGGTCGTGATGTATGTGATCCTTCGTTACATGACCGGCGTGCCGCCGCTGGAGAAGGTCATGCTGAAGTCGCGCGGCGACGCTTACCGAGACTACCAATCCCGCGTCGGGGCCCTGCTGCCCCGCCTGAACGTGTTTTCCGAGGACCGCGCCTGAAATGAGCCTGCTTGATCGCCTGAACAGTCTGCAGGACGCGCCCGCGCCCGACTTCATCACCCGCCCAGCCATTGCCGCCTTCGTGGCCAATGCCCGCAAGCAGATGGCGACGGTGCAACCGGGAGCGGAAAAGGCCTTTGCAGAGGAGATGGCTCAGCGTCCGGTGGCAGAGTACACCGAGGCGGCCAACGCCCAGCATTACGAACTTCCGGCCCGGTTCTTCGAACTGGCCCTGGGGCCGAACCGAAAATACTCCAGCGCCTTCTATGACGCCGCCAACTCCACGCTTGCGGATGCAGAGGTCAGCGCCCTGCGTCAGACGTGTGAGCACGCCGACTTGCGGGACGGTCAGGACATCTTGGAACTGGGTTGCGGCTGGGGATCGCTGTCGCTGTGGATGGCGCGGCATTATCCGGCCTCGACCATCACTGCGGTGTCAAATTCACGCAGTCAGAAGGCGGCCATCGATGCCGAGGCGGCACGGCTGGGGCTGACCAATCTGACGATCGTTACCGCCGACATGAACGTATTCCAGACGGAGAAGCGCTTCGATCGAATCGTGTCTGTCGAGATGTTCGAACACATGGCCAACTGGCGCGAACTGCTGGGCCGGGTGCGGACGTGGCTGAAGCCCGATGGGAGGGTCTTCATCCATGTGTTCAGCCATGTGACGACGCCCTACCGCTTCGAGGTGTCGGATAAGGCCGACTTCATCGCCCAGCATTTCTTCACCGGCGGGATCATGCCCAGCCACGGCCTGATGCGGCAGTATCCGGACCTGTTCGAGGTCGAGCAGGACTGGCGCTGGAGCGGCACCCATTATCAGCGCACGGCCAATCACTGGTTGGAGAACTTCGATCGGAACGAGTCGGAGATTCGCGGCTTGATGAAGGAGGTCTACGGGGCCGATTACGCCTTGTGGATGCGGCGCTGGCGGCGCTTCTTCATGGCTACGGCCGGTCTGTTCGGCGACAGTGACGGCCAGGTCTGGGGCGTGAGCCACTATCGACTGAAGGGGGTTTGAACATGTTGAAGTATCTCGCAGCCTATGGCGGCTCGGCCGTCGTTTTTCTGGTGCTGGACATCATCTGGCTGACCCTGATGGGCAACCGGTTGTACAAGCCGGTGCTGGGTCCGATCATGGCCCCCAAGGTCAATATGGTCGCGGCTGTGGCCTTCTATCTGATCTATATCTTCGGGATCACGGCCCTTGCGACGGCCCCGGCCCTTAAAGAGGCGTCGCTCCAGAAGGCGCTGATCAACGGGGCGCTGCTGGGCTTCGTGGCCTATGCGACCTATGACCTGACCAACCAGGCGACGCTGAAAACCTGGAGCACGACAATCACACTGGCCGACCTGGCCTGGGGTACCTTCGTGACCACGGCGGCGGCGGCGGCCGGTTATTTTGCATCGCGGGCCGTCTCAAGCTGACTTGCCCGCCGCGCGGGGCCGTGTAAGCCATAAGGCCAAGCCACGGACGAACGCCACGCATGGATGCTGACCAGAACCGACAGGCGCTCGTCGCCAATCTTCAGCGTGTGGCGTCCGGCGACCGTGCGGCGCTCAAGGAGGTCTACGACGCCACCTCGTCGAAACTATTCGGTGTGTGCCTGCGTATCTTGGGCAGCCGAAGCGAGGCCGAGGACGTGTTGCAGGAAGTCTATATCACCGTCTGGAGCAAGGCGGACCGGTTCGACGCCGAGCGGGCCAGCCCGATCACCTGGCTTGCTGCCCTGGCCCGCAACCGCGCCATCGACCGCCAGCGTCAGCTTGGTCGCCGCAGTTTCAAGCCGATCGACGAAGCCCACGAGGTGCCAGACGAGGCCGAGTCCAGCCTGGCGTCTCTTTTGCGCGGCGAGGATGTGCGTCAGCTTCAGGGCTGCATGTCCGAACTGGCCGCCACACATCAGGCGGCTCTCCGCAGCGCCTTCTTCGAGGGGCTGACCTATCAGGATGTGGCCGAGCGCCACAATGTGCCCACCGGCACGATGAAGAGCTGGATCCGGCGCTCTCTGCTCAAGCTGAAGGCCTGTCTCGCCCGATGACCGATCAAGAATTGACCCCCGACGAGCAACTGGCGGCGGAATATGTCGTCGGCGTCTTGACGTCCGAAGAACGCGCACAGGCCGAACGCCGCATGGCCGCCGAGCCCGCATTTGCGGCAGAGGTCGCCGCCTGGCAGGAACGGCTGATGCCCCTGCTGGCCGAGATCGAGCCGGAGACACCGCCACGTGTGGTCTGGATGCGCGTCGCCGCTCAACTGGGCGTACCGGCGGCCAGTCGTCCCGCAGGATTCTGGAACAGCGTCGCCGTCTGGCGCGGTGTCGCGGCGGTCGCCAGCCTGGCCGCCGCGGTGGCTGTCGCCGCCCTGTTGCTGACACCGCCCCGAGTGGTGACCGTGCCGGGTCAGGTGCCCGCCGCCGCGCCGGTTCTGACCTCCATCGCCCTGCTGAAACAAGAGGCGGGGCCGACGTCGTTCGTCGTTACTCTGGACAAGGCCCACGACCGACTGATCGTCGCCACAGTGGCGGGCCAAGCCCAGGCCGATCGTTCGTTCGAGCTGTGGGTTCTGCCCGAGGGCCAGGCACCGGTCTCGCTGGGCGTGCTCAACGGGCGAGAGGCGCTGGTTCTGGATACGGCGAAGTTGCTGGGCCCGGATGGAGAGACCGCCAGTCTGGCGATCACGCTGGAACCTCTGGGCGGATCGCCGTCGGGCGATCCGACAGGCCCGGTCGTGGCCAGCGGAGCCCTGACGCCGGTTTAAGGTCATAGACCGGCATCTGTTTGGCGGTTGCCAGCGTAGCTTTAGCAAGACAATGCATACGGATTGCGTCGGGGCGGCTTTCCCCTATGTCGCCGTCTCGACGGATTTTTGTGGACCATGGACGGCTCAGTTTCAGATCATGACAGAATGACCGGGGCGTCGCAGAGCGACGTGTCCGCCGCGCCGGCGTTCGCACGCCCCTTCCTGCGTCGGCTCAGCAGCCTCTGGCGCTTCGGGACGATGGCTGTGACCTTGCCGGACGGCACGCGGATAACGATCGGCGGCGATGACGGAGCGGTGGGGCAGGGGCCTCAGGCGGTCTGGACCCTGACGCGATGGCGGGCCTTCCTGCGGTTGCTGACGCGCGGCGATATCGGCTTTGCCGAAGGCTATATGGCTGGCGAGTGGGATACGCCCGATCTGGCGGCCCTGTTGACGGCTTTCGCCCTGAACTATGACGCCCTGGACCAGATCATGTCGGGCGTTCCGATGCTGAGAGGTTTCAATGCGGTCGCCCACGCCCTGCAGCGCAATAGCCGGGCAGGGTCGCGCCGCAACATTATGTCCCACTACGATCTGGGCAATGATTTCTACGCCCAGTGGCTGGACCCCAGCATGACCTATTCGGCGGCGCTGTTCGATCCGCCGACGCTGACGCTGGCCGAGGCCCAGACGCGAAAATATGAAGCCTTGGCCCGCTCCATCGGCATTCAGCGCGACCACGAGGTGCTGGAGATCGGTTGCGGCTGGGGCGGTTTTTCGGCCTATGCGGCGGGAACGCTCGGGGCGAAGGTCACGGCCATCACCCTGTCGCCCTCACAGGCCGAAATCGCACGCAAGCGGGCGTTCGACCAAGGTCTGGCCGAGCGGATCGATGTTCAGTTGGTCGACTATCGCGATGTCGAGGGACGTTACGACCGCATCGCCTCCATCGAGATGTTCGAGGCCGTCGGTGAGGCTTATTGGCCGACCTATTTCAACCGCGTGCACGAACTTCTCGCGCCTTCCGGCAAAGCAGGGTTGCAGATCATCACCATCGACGACGCCCTCTTCGACAGTTATCGCAAAAGGCCCGATTTCATCCAGCTTCACGTGTTTCCAGGCGGCATGTTGCCAAGCGAAAAGGCGCTTTGGGACGCCGTCGACAAAGCCGGGCTGGCTGCTCGGGTAACTCGGCGCTTTGGCGGCGACTACGCGCAGACACTAAGGTTCTGGCTTCAGACCTTCGATGCGACTTGGCCTCAGATCGAGGCAATGGGGTACGATGCGCGTTTCTGCCGTCTGTGGCGCTATTACCTGGCTTACTGCGAGGCCGGGTTCAGGACTCGGCGCACAGACGTGATCCAGTTGGCTCTGTCGAAGGACTAAATGCATCAACTTGGCCAGCCGTATTGCCTTGGCCAAGGGGTCTGCTGCAGCCCAGGTTCGGTCATTTGCTGCCTGCCCGGACGTTTCCCGAACCGCGGTCGAGGAGACCTGGACTTGCGGTGCATTTTTCGCGAGGTCAGCCGATCATTGTGGCTAAGTCGCATTCGCCCTGCGAGGTAGTTGACAGCAGGGGCGCTCCCGACTAAATCCCCGCCTCCCGACGCGAGCAGTCACTGGCGAGTGCGGGAAAAACGCTAAAACAAATAAGCGTTTGACAATGATCGCGGCGTTCTCTACATCGCCGCCTCCGCCGTTCACCGGCGTTAAACAGTGGGGCTGGTTCTTCCGGTCGGGTCTTTGAAATCGTTGATCTGGAAAGAGAAACGCAGGCGGCGGTGTCCTAGCGACGGTTCTTTGGAACTGTCTAACGACACTGACATCTGCGGTCTTTTTGAAAGACACCATGGATTGGTC
>NZ_JAYRTD010000009.1:0-113063 GCF_041919755.1 Brevundimonas sp.
CCGGCCTCGTTCTCCCGCAGGATCCCGATGATCTGCTCTTCCGTGAATCTCGCTCGTTTCATTCCGTCCGTCCTTTCAAGGGCCGGACTCTAGCTCCACGTGGAGGAAATTCTCAGGGGCACGTCAAAGTCGATTGCCGAGTTGAGCGACGAACGAGCAAAGCACGCCGCGTTGGCGAACCAGCTCTCACTCTTCAATGATCCAGTGGAACCTCTAGACCCCTGCCCTTTCGAATTTTCGTTCAAATGGAAAGACGAAACGGGTCAGGACCGACGTCATACGTGCGACGACTGGGAGACCTCGACGGCATTCGCCGTCCGCCGAGACGCGTACGGGGAAGAGGACGGTTTAAAGTCTCTCCAGCAAACCTACGAGGTTGAGTATCCCCAGAGAGGGATGCGATTCGCCTTGGGGACACATTCACGGCGAAACAATCAGTGGCTGCTCGTTGGAGTCTTGCGGGTCGACGAAAACCCTCAAGCCGAACTATTCTAATGCACCCGCGCCTTCCCGATCTCCAGTCCGTCCGCCCCCGCTGACACGGCGATCACGCTGCCGTCCTCGATCTCGCCGGCCAGCAGTTTGCGCGCGATCGGGTCGACCAAATCCTTCTGGATGACGCGTTTCAGCGGGCGGGCCCCATAGACCGGGTCGTAGCCGCGGTCGGCGAGCCAGGCGGTGGCGGTGTCGTCGAGCGCCAGGGTCAGGCGGCGGTCGGCCAGCAGCTTTTCGAACCGGGCCAGCTGGATGCGGACGATGCCGCCCATCTGTTCGCGGCCGAGGCGGCGGAACAGGATGATCTCGTCGATGCGGTTCAAAAACTCGGGCCGGAAGTGGGCGCGGACCTGGTCCATGACATAGGGGCGCACGCTTTCGACGTCGTCGCCCTCGGCCTGACCGGCCAGAGCCTCCGACCCCAGGTTGGAGGTCATGATGATCAGGGTGTTCTTGAAGTCGATGACCCGGCCCTGACCGTCCGTCAGGCGGCCGTCGTCCAGCACCTGAAGCAGGACGTTGAAGACGTCGGGGTGGGCCTTTTCGACCTCGTCGAACAGGACGACCTGATAGGGGCGGCGGCGCACCGCCTCGGTCAGGGCCCCGCCCTCGTCATAGCCGACATAGCCGGGAGGGGCCCCGATCAGGCGGCTGACCGAGTGTTTCTCCATGTATTCGGACATGTCCATGCGGGTGATGGCGGCCTCGTCGTCGAACAGGAAGGCGGCCAGGGCCTTGGTCAGCTCGGTCTTGCCCACGCCGGTCGGGCCCAGGAACAGGAAGGATCCGAGCGGGCGGTTGGGGTCGTTCAGGCCGGCACGGGCGCGGCGCACCGCATCTGAGACGGCCTCCAGCGCCGCGTCCTGGCCGACGACGCGGTGACGCAGGGCGTCCTCCATCGACAGCAGCTTCTCGCGCTCGCCCTCCAGCATCTTCTCGACCGGGACGCCGGTCCAGCGGCTGACGACGGCGGCGATCTGTTCGGCGTCGACGACCTCGGGCGTCAGGGGGCCGGACTTGTCGGCCTCGTTGGCCTCGGCCTCGGCCAGCTGTTTCTCGATGCCGGGGATCTGGCCGTAGGCGATCTCTGACGCGCGGGCCAGGTCGCCGTTGCGCTGGGCCAGGGCCAGGTCGGCGCGCAGACGGTCCAGGGTCTCGCGCAGCTGGGCCCCCTGGCCGACCTTGTCCTTTTCCGCCTTCCAGCGGGCGGTCAGGTCGTCGGACTGGGCCTGAAGGTCGTCGATCTCGTCGTCGAGTTTTTCGAGCCGCTGCTTGGAGGCGCTGTCGGTCTCCTTCTTCAGGGCCTCGCGCTCGATCTTCAGCTGGACCAGGCGGCGGTCGATTTCGTCCAGCGCCTCGGGCTTGGAGTCGACGGCCATGCGCACGCGGCTGGCGGCCTCGTCGATCAGGTCGATGGCCTTGTCCGGCAGGAAGCGGTCGGTGATGTAGCGGTTGCTGAGCGTGGCGGCGGCGACGATGGCGCTGTCGGAAATGCGCACGCCGTGGTGGACCTCGTACTTCTCTTTCAGTCCACGGAGGATCGACACCGTGTCCTCCACCGTCGGCTCGTCGACGAAGACCGACTGGAAGCGACGGGCGAGCGCCGCGTCCTTCTCGATATATTTCCGGTACTCGTCCAGGGTCGTGGCCCCGACGCAGTGCAGCTCGCCGCGCGCCAGGGCGGGTTTCAGCAGGTTGGACGCATCCATGGCCCCGTCGCCCTTACCGGCCCCGACCAGGGTGTGCATCTCGTCGATGAACAGGATGATCTGGCCTTCCGCCGCCGTGACCTCGGCCAGGACGGATTTCAGCCGTTCCTCGAACTCGCCACGGTATTTGGCACCGGCGATCAGCGAGCCCATGTCCAGCGCCATCACGGTCTTGTCGCGCAGGGATTCCGGCACGTCGCCGTTGACGATACGCAGCGCCAGGCCCTCGACGATGGCGGTCTTGCCGACGCCCGGCTCGCCGATCAGGACGGGGTTGTTCTTGGTGCGCCGGGCCAGGACCTGGATGGTGCGGCGAATCTCTTCATCCCGGCCGATGACAGGGTCGATCTTGCCGTCGGCGGCGGCCAGGGTCAGGTCGCGCGCATAGCGTTTCAGGGCGTCATAGCCGTCCTCGGCCCCGGCACTGTCTGCGGTCTTGCCCTTGCGGATGTCGGCGATGGCGGCGTCCAGCTTGTCGGGCGTGGCACCTACGGATTTCAGGATCTCGCGCGCCGTGCCGCCCTCGCGCGCGATGGCGCTGAGCAGGCGTTCGGTGGTGACGAAGGCGTCGCCGGCCTTTTTGGAGGCCTCCTCGGCAGCCGCGAAGACGCGGGCGGTGTCGCCGTCCAGATAGAGCTGGCCACTGCCGCCCTCGACCTGGGCGCGCTTCTTCAGGGCGGTCTCGGTCGCGGTCTCGGCGCGGGCGGCGTCGCCGCCGGCTGAGGTGATCAGGTTACGGGCCAGGCCGTCGCGTTCCTCCAGCAGCACCTTGAGCAGATGTTCGGGCGCGAACTGCTGGTGACGGCGAGCGAGCGCCAGGCTTTGAGCCGATTGGACGGCCTGTTTGGCGCGGTCGGAATAGAGGTCGAGGTTCATCGGTATCCCTTCGAGAAGCGGATGGGCCGGGACCTCCCCTGCTGGGCGAAATCCCGGCCTCTTGCCGTTTCAGGTGGGCGTGGCGACGACCCTGTGCAAGTGCCGTCAGCCGCCGGTGGCGGGCGCCGAGAAGTCGAACTGTTCGGGCTGGCGACGCGGGCCGGAACCGAGCGTCCAGGTCAGGCCGATGTAGAAGGCGCGCAGCTTGATGTCCTGCTCGGTCCGTTCGCGGAACTGGGGCGTATCGTAAACCGTGGCACCGCCGAACGAGTTGAGGATATCGCGGCCGGTGATGTTGAGCGACACCGTATCGGTCAGCTTGCGGCGATAGCCGATGTTCAACATGCCACCGCTTTCGCGCGTGCCCTGAGCCAGAAGCTGATCGCCTTGCCAGAAGCCGGAAACCTGGACGAAGTCCTTTGTGGTCGGCTGCCAGTTCAGGCTCAGACGACCGGCCACCAGATCCCCTTCGCGGGTGCGGCCTCCGGGGATGCCGCGCGCGTCGATTTCCTGACGGAAGGCGTTGACGCTGGCATTGTATCGCAGCGTGGGGTGAAGGCGCCCGCTGGCAGTAACCTCGACCCCCAGGTCGGTGCGGCCGCCCAGGTTTTCGGGGCGGGTCAGGAAGACGCCGTTCCCCAGATCGGTCGCCACGTCGGTGAAAGCCCCGGTCGTGTCGCGATAATAGCCGGTCACCTGATAGAAGCTCTGGCCTTGGCGCAGTTGCCACATGGCCTCGAAGCTGTCGGTCTCCTGCGGCTCCAGGTCGGGGTTGCCCGAGCGCAGATTCTGCGGATCGCCATAGGCCACGAAGGGATTGAGCTGGGTCGGCTGCGGCCGCTGGATGCGCTTTGAATAGCTGGCACGCAGGGTCTGGGTATCCGTCAGCGTGTACTGGATGTGGGCGGTCGGATAGGCGCGGAAATAGTCCTGGGACGCCGATACGCCGTTGGTGACGTCTTCGATGTCGATCTCGGCCTGTTCGAGCCGCAGGCCCAGCTGGCCCGAGAATTTCTCGCCGAACGGCCGTTCGTAGGTGGCATACAGGGCGTGGACCGTCTGTTCGGCCTCGAAGGTGTTGTTGAGGCCCGCCACGGGGGCGAGGGTCGCCTCGGTCGCTCCGCGAAGCAGGATATTGTCCTGCTCGGGGCGCTGAATGTTCAGCTCATAGCCGGCCCGCAAACGGGCTCCGCTCTCCCAGGGACGGGTATAGGCACTGGTAAAGCCGATCTGGTCCTGGCCGCCTTCCTGCGCCTGCTCTTCGAAGAACGACGGCGTCACCGGCACGGCGAACTGGCTCAGCGTGCGCGAACTGAACTCGTTTTCGTTGCGATCAAAGCGCAGTTCGTTCGACCATTCGTGGCCCGAGGTATCGAACCGATGCAGGACCCGCGCGGTGGCACCCCAGCCCGAGAAGGCAAAGCCGCCGTCGCCGTTTCTCTCATACTCGCTCGTCACAACGCCTGCTGCATTGCGCGTCTGAAAGACACTGTCCGTCTCGTTGTCCGAAGAGAAGCTGTTGTAGCGAAGCTCGCCGGTCAGCTGGGTCTTGTCGGTCAGCGCATATTCGGCAGCCAGGCGACCGAATACGCCGTCAGACGTTGTGTTCGAGTCCAGGTCGGTGGTGGAGGTCGACGTCACCGCACCGGTCCCGTCCAGCTGCTCGCGCAGGCGGGTCAGCTCGAAGGGCTGCTGGTCGTAGCGATAGTTGGCGTCGCCGGTGAGGGTCAGCTTGTCTTTCTGCCAGGTGCCGCCCGCTCCGAAATTGTAGCGGCCATTGTCGCCGACGTTGGCGCGCAGCGAGGCGGTTCGTGTGACGCCGCCCGGGGCACCCGGCGCGCCCGGTGCGCCCGGCACCGCAGCCTGGCCGGCAGCGGGGCGCGGCGCAGGCTTTGTGATCAGGTTGATGACGCCGCCCGATCCTTCGGGGCTGTAGGCGGCGGAAGGGTTGGTCATGACCTCGATCCGCGCATAGCGGTCGGCCGGCAGCTGCAGGATGACGTCGCCCCGGTTGGGCCCTGACAGAATGGCCGAGGGACGCCCGTCGACCAGGATCGTGACGTTGGAATCGCCGCGCAGCGAGACGTTGCCGGACGGATCCACATCGACCGACGGCACATTGCGCAGCGCATCGGCAAGTGTGCCGGTCGCGGCCTGAAGGTCGTCAGCCAGGCTGTAGCTGATGGAATCGATGGAGGTGCGGATGTCGTTGGTTCGCCCGGTGACGACGACGTCGGACACCGCAGTGGCCTCTTCGTCCTCTTCATCCTCAGCCGGTGCCGGAGCCTGCTGAGGTGCCGAGTTCTGGCTGACTGCGGGAGCAGGGGTCTGTGCTGGCGTCTGGGCGGCGGGGCGCTGGGCCTGGGTCTGACCCTGAGGCGCAGGGGCGGTCTGGGCGGCGGCTGCGCCCGACGAAGCCGCCAGGGCCGTGCCGGCCAGCAGCAGGAATTTGAACGACGTCATGAGAAATCCCCTCGCACCGGTCACGTAACACGGTGTCATCGCGGCTGACGTAAAGCGTCCTTGACCGCGTTGCGAGTTACTTCTTCGTCATGATCAGGGCAGGAAAAGACACGGCCGAACATTACAGAACGGTCATCTATACTTGTGCTGGTCTGATCAAACGAAAGGCTTGTGGCGCTGGTGTCGATCAGGCTGTCGGGCTAGGTCTGGTGTGAGCCAAAGCCGGAGATGTCGATGTCCATAAGCCCCACCCGCCGGACCACCCTGTTCGCCTCCATGGGTGCCGCGACCGCCGCGATCGTGCCAGCCCGGACCTGGGCGCAGACCGCCGCCAATGACGGCGCGTCGCTGGCCGATCAGGTGGATGGGTTCGTGAAGCGGGCCATGGCGGCGTTCCCGGACCAGCCCGCAGTGTCGGTCGCCCTGGTCGCCGACGGACAACCGGCCCTGACGCGCGGCTATGGCGTGCGGCGAAAGGGTGACGCGACGCCCATCGACGAACACACGCGCTTCGCCATCGCCTCCAACACCAAGGCCGTGACCTGTGCGGCCTTGGCCATTCTGGTGGATGAGGGCAAGGTCAAATGGGACGAGCCGGTGCGGACCTATCTGCCCGGCTTTGCCCTGTCCAAGCCTGAGCTGAACGACATGGTCACGGTGCGCGATCTGGTCAGTCACCGGATCGGCTTCGGCCTGGGGGCAGGCGACCTGCTGTTCTGGCCCAACAGCGACCGGACACGGGCCGAGATCATGGCGGCGGTGCCGCATGTGCCGATCGAGGGGGCGTTCCGTGCCGGCTACAACTATTGCAACCTGATGTTCGTGGTGGCGGGCGAGGTGGTCGCGGCGGCCTCGGGCATGACGTGGGAGGATTTCGTTCAGACGCGCATCCTGGACCGTCTGGGCATGACGGAGACCCTGCCGGTTATGGCGGGGGCGGATCCGACGGTCTCGGCCCTGCCGCATGGCCGGATCGGACCTCCGCTGCGCTATCAGGGCGAGACCCAGGTCATCGGCCAGTCGATCCAGGAGGTGTGGAACTGGACCTCGGCCGGGGCGGCGGGCGGCTTCGTCACCAACCCCGTGGACTGGTCAAAGTGGATCGCGGTGCAGCTGAACAAGGGCCTCCTGCCCGACGGCACGCGCCTGTATGCCGAGGCGCGGGCCGAAGAGATGTGGAAGCCCAACGTCATCATCTCCAACTCGGGCGGGCCGACGCCGGACATGCCGGGACGCGCGATCGCCGCCACCTATGCCATGGGCTGGCAGGTGATGGACTATCGCGGCGAGCGGTTGATCACCCACGGCGGAGGCGCGCCCGGCTATATCTCGGGCACCGTCCTGTTGCCGGGGCGCAAGACGGGCTTTTCCTATTTCACCAATGCCGAGGAGAGCTTCCTGCTGCGGGCCCTGCGCAGCGGGATCGTCGACATCATCCTGGGCCAGGATCGGAGCTTTTCGGCCTTTGACTGGATCGCCGACAGCGCGCGGCTGCGGGCCGAAGGCGACGTCAAATCCATCGCCGCCGCCGCCGAAATCGATGCGAAACAGGCGGCGGGCGCACCGCCGTCACTGCCGCTGGAGGGCTACGTCGGGACATGGCGCGATCCCTGGTATGGCGACATCGTCATTGCCTTGAAAACGACGGGTCGAGGTCGCAACCGCCTCACGGCCCCGCACCTGACCTTCACCCGCACGCCCAGCCTGACCGGGCCGCTGGAGGCCTATGACGGCGACACTCTGCGCACGCGATTCACCGACAAGCGCGAAGAAGACGCCTTCATCACCTTCAATCTCGAGAACGGCATGCCCGTCTCGGCGACGATGAAGGCCGTCAGTCCTGACGCGGACTTCAGCTACGACTATCACGACCTGCGGCTGACGAGAGTCTGACGGTCAGCGAACGAGTTCGAGGATTTCCAGCTTCGACTCGACCCGAGGCCAGGGGATGACCAGGCGCCAGCGGTTGGCACCGATGCGCTCGAAGGCACCGACCTGATCGCGTTCCGGCATCTGGCCGTAGCGGGGGAAGCCGGTTTCATCCATGCCCCAGGCCTGGGCTCCGACGAAGACCAGGCGACGATCCGTGTCCGGATAGAGCAGGCCGCGCGTACGCTGGGATCCCGTGACCTTGGTCAGGATCAGGTCGCCACCGGGCGTCAGTTCGACCGTGCACCGGAAGAAGCCGTAGGGGTTGAAGGCCAGACCGGCCTCGCTCTTCGTGCCCATCTTGATCGTGCGGCAGCGATAGGTGCCTGGGGGAGGCTGAAGCCGCCCTGCCTGTCCCGCATTCGGATCGACGAGCGGCCCCAGGGCCGTGACTTCGTCTGCGAACCCCTTGTCGTCAGCCTCGGCGCGGGCCATGCGCCAGGCCTGATCCAGCCGGGACAGATTGGCGGCATCGGCGGCGGACACGACCTGCCGCCAGTCGTCGGTGCCGCCCTGCTCGCCCTCGGCCGGGGTGGTATCGGTGGCAGGGGCTGGGCTGGCCGGAGTTGAAGGGGGCGGCGCATCACCGGTGGGCTGTGTCGCCGTACCGGTCGGCCCGGACGCCTCTTCGGGTCGAGGAGCATCCTGAGAAGGACCAGCGCCCTGACCGCAGGCGGTCAGAAGAAGGGCGGTCGAGGCGGCGGCGAGGACGGTACGCATCGGGCAAACTCCGGACTGTTCGCCGTCATCAACGGCTCGAAACCGGTGAGGTTCAGCGCGACGCGCGATCCGGCCCCGCCTGTCGAGGGTCGAGCAGCAGGCCCGCGACGGTCGCGGCCAGCAGGCGAGGGGCCGGTGGCAGGCGGGCGACATGGCCCAGGATATGGTCGCGGATCCAGGGCCTGCGACGACCGTCAGCCTGATAAAACGGCGTGAACCCGATGCTGAGGGCCTGATAGAGGCTCAGATGCAGGCGACGGGACCGAGCGTAGGTTGCGAGGGCGGATTGGAGGTCGTCGCGGGTGCGCAAGGCCATAGTCAGGGCCTGGGCGTCTAGCAGCCCCATGTTGACGCCCTGACCCAGCTGCGGACTGGTTGAATGTGCCGCATCCCCGATGATCGCCAGACGGTCGGCATGGGGCCGCCACAGGGTATGGTGCCCATAGCGGGCCAGGGTCATCCGGTTGGGGTGGTCGATGCCCGCGAGGATCGGCGCGGTTTCGGGCCAGAGACTGCGAACCTCGTCCTTCCATCGCTCCAGACCGCCCGCGCGCCAGGCGTCATAGTCATCAGCCTTCAAGCTCCAGAAGAAGGTGGCCAGGCGATCGTCCGAGCCCGGATGGCGACCGACGGGCAGGACGCCGATCATCTTCGAGGCACCGCGATAGACCTGCTGCAGGGCGGTTTCGTCGAACGGCGCGCCGGGCCAGGGCACCGTTCCCCACAGGGCCCCGAAGGCGAGGGGGCGCGGTCGTGCGCCATGGTCCGCCGCGATGCGCGAGCGGGCACCGGAGGCGTCCACAATCAGATCGAAGGCGGCCGTCTGACGCCCGGCGGCATCCGTCAGTCGGCCGGCGCTGGCCGCGATCATCTCGCGGCCTGTGGCGATCTCGACGCCTGCTGCCACTACCGCCTCATGCAGGACGTGAAACAGGGCGGCGCGGTGGACGCCCAGAGCCTGACGCGGGCGATGCAGGTCGCTGTAGCGGACGTCCAGGACCACCCGGCCGCGACGCGCCTCCCGCCCGAAGATGTGGTCGATGGGTTGCGCCAGTCGTGTGATGGCCGGTGTCAGGCCGAGGTCGTCCATGACCGCCAGACCGGTGGGTTGCAGCATGAAGCCCGCACCGACAGGACCTGCCACCTCGAACCGCTCGAACAGGGTGACGCGGAGACCCTCGCGCGCCTGCATCAGGGCGAAGGCCAGGCCGGATGGGCCCGCTCCGACAACGGCGATATTCTGTACGGTCGTCAGGCGGGGACCAGTTCGATGAGGTCCAGCTTCGATTCCGCCGTGGGCCAGGGGATGACCAGCCGCCAGCGGGCCGGGCCGATCCGCTCCAGCACGGCGATCATGTCGCGGTCAGGCGTCTGGCCATAGGAACTGGCCGCCGGTTCATCGGCCAGGGCCATCGAGCCGAGGAAGACCATCTGGCGCTCGTTCTCCGGAAACAGCAGGCCGGACGGGCGCTGGGAGCCGGTGCGCTTGATGAACTTCAGGCCGTTCGGCGTCTGTTCGATCCGGCAGGCGAACCAGCCATAGACGACATAGCCCAAGCCGTCGTCGCCGCCCTGAGACCCGAGCTTGACCGTGCGGCAGCGATAGTTGCCGACGGGCGGGGTGACGCCGTCGATGCCGGCGTCCGGATCGATCAGGGCTCCCGTGGAGGCAAGGTCGCCGGAGCCCTGCAGGCTGCGGGCCTGACGCAGGGCGTCGCGCCAGGCGGCGTCGCGGCGGTCGAAGCGACCCCGGTCCGCGCGGGTCACGATACCGCGCCAGTCGGGCAGCGCGCTGTCGCTGGTCTGGCCCGGCAGGGGCGGGACCGGCGGCGGGGGTGGGGCGGGCGTGGCGCAGGCGGTGACGAGGGTCGCGGCCATGGCGACCATCAGAGCGGATCGAGTACGACGCGACATGGGCACTCCCGGGCGAGACAGTCGCTAAGGGCCACCCATACCGCCTGGCGTCAACCCATGCTGCAGCCGCAGTCAGGCCGCCTGACGTCGCAGCGGCGGCGGCCCTGCCCCCGCCACCTGCTGCAGAGTGGTGGTCAGGAGCGCGATATCGAGCGGCTTGGTCAGCCAGGCGGCAAAGCCCATGTCGTGCCCCCGCCTCGCCTCTGCGGGCCCCGATCCGGCGGTCAGGGCGACGACCGGCAGGTCGCGGGTCAGCGCGTCGTCGACCAGACGCGCCTTGACCTCGAAGCCGTCAACGTCGGGCAGGTGAATGTCCAGCAGGATGACGTCGGGTCGCAGATCACGTGCCAGGGCCACGCCCGCCCTTCCCGTCTCGGCGACATGCAACGACGGTCCGAGCGCGCTCATGACATGGCGCATCAGGGTGATGTTGGCGGCATTGTCCTCGATGTAGAGGACGGTCAGGGCCGACAGATCGATGGCCTCACCCACCTCATCCACCGATCCTGAAGCCGCCCGCGATGCGGCCATTGCCAAGGGCAGGGTCAGGGTGAAGCTGGAGCCTTCGCCCAGTGTGCTGGCAGCGGTCAGGGTGCCACCCATGGCCTCGGCCAGCCGGTGCGCGACGGCCAGGCCGACGCCGATCGCGGCATGCTCGTCCGGTTGCTGACGATCCGCCCCGGGCAGCAGGCGGCAGAAGGGCTGGAACAGGTCCGCCATCCGCTCCGGTGCGATGCCCGGGCCGTCGTCATGAACCGCCACGGTCATGCTGTCCCCTGCGCGACGCACTTCAATCAAGACGGTTCCGCCGCGCTTGTTGTGGTCGATGGCGTTCGACACCAGGTTGGTGAGTATCTGACGCAGCCGCTCCGGGTCGGCGGCCAGCGTGTAACCAGGGCTGGCGGCGGGGGCCTGAAGAATGACACCGGCCTCGGCAGCCTGGACCCGCAAAGCCTCGACGACCTGGCGGACAATCAGCAGCGGGTCTATGCGGGTCACCGAGACGGCGACGGGCCGCGCCTCGATGTCGGCAAAGTCCAGGATGCGGTCGATAAGTCCCAGCACGCGCGTGCCCGCGACGCGGATTTCGGCCACGGCCCGCGCCTGCTTATGGGTCAGCGGCTCGTGTTCGGCATTGCGGGTCAGAAGGTCGCTGAAGCCGATGACGGCATTCAGCGGCGTGCGCAGCGCATGGTTCATCCCGGCCAGGAAATCTGCGCGGGCGCGGTTGACGTCGGCCAGGGCCAGGGCCTGATCGCCCGCGGCATCCAGAGCCTGGCGAAGCGACCGGGTCCGCTCTGCCACCCGAGATTCCAGGGCATTGTTGATGGCTCGCAGCCTTACGGCCTCTGCCCGCGAGCGCATGGCCAGCCGAACCGCCCCCAACAGGCCGGTCAGCCCAATAGCCGTCAGAACAAGCAGCAACTCCATCGCCCACGCCTCCATTCACGCCCGCAACAATGACGCGAACAGATTGAGCGATCGTGAAAATGCGACCTGAAGTGGTGCGGCCCCGTGCTGATCAGTCCTCGGTGGGAACCACCTCGACCTTGCGACGCGGGGCGCGGCGTTTAGGGGCCGGAGCCTCGGCCGTGGTCTCGTCAGTGGCCTCGACCACAGGCGCGGCGGGGGCTGTGGAACGCGTCAGGAAACCGGGCAGGGCCGAGGGTGCCTCGTCAGCCTGATCGTCGCGAATCTGCGCTGCGTCGCGACGGGGACGACGTTCGGCACGAGCCGGGCGCTCGCCGGCGTCATGGGCCTCCGCTGCGGGTGCGGGCGCATCAACGACTTCGGCGTCCTGGCGCTGGTCATCAGAGGACGCTTCGGCACCGCCTCCCTCACCATCGTTCTCGAACCGTCGTCCGGCGTTCTCGGCACGGCGACGCTCCCAACGTTCGCGGCGCGTTTCGCGACGACCGCCCTCGCGGGCCTCTCCAGACTGGCCCTCGCCCTCGGCACGCGGTTCGCGCGGCTCGCGGTCGTCATATCGATCGGAGCGCTCGGGGCGGTCGCGCCATTCGCGGCGGGGCTGGTCGCCGCCCTGGGCCTGGCGTTCGGCCTGCCGTTCGGCTTGACGCTCTTCCTGTTCGCGCTGACGAGCCTCGGCGGCGGCGACGCGCTCGGCCTCGGCCTTTTCGGCGGCGATGATGGCGGCGGCCTGAGCCCCGGTCTCGTCCTCGAAGTCGATGTCGAAGCCCTGGCCGGCCAGTTCGCGCTGGGCGATCTCCGACACGGGACGCGACGGCTGAAGCGCGCGCAGGACGCGGAAATAGTGCTCGGCGTGCTGGGTGTAGTTCTCGGCCAGAACACGGTCGCCACCGGCGGACGCATCGCGCGCCAGCTGCATATAGCGTTCATAGACGGTCTGGGCATTGCCCCGGACCTTGATGTTCTCGGGCCCCTGCGAATCCCAGGAGCGGTTGGGGTTGGTGGCATTGGCGTGGTTGTTGCCGCCACCGCCGGGCTTTCTGTTGCGTCCGCGTTGACGCTTCATGCCCTTGAAATCTCTCATCGGCGCTTACCGTGCTTTTCGTGAGGGAGGGCGGGCCTGCAAGATAGTGCAGCCTGTCGCCGTCCGGGGTCGTCTTCCGTTTCGTGCGGGGCCAATCCCCGCTGACGATGTGATCGGAAATCCGTTGCCACCCGTGGTGCGCCGGGCGACCGGCCCGACCTTCACATGCCCGGACGCGCGAGACCGGACCAGAAGCGGTCCAAGGCGTGCGTTTTGGGTGGGAGACGACGCAGATGTAGCGCGGGATCGTGGCGTTTCCAAGGGCTAATCGCAGTCAGCCCCTGCGACCGAGACTACATCTTGGGAATGGGATTGGTCCGGGGGTCGGGGCCGTTGGTCACCACGCGGTCGCGGTCGGCCAGATCCTTGACCACGATGACATCGGTGAAGCCTTGCGCCTCGAACAGGGCCTTGACCTGCGGGCCCTGATCCCAGCCGATCTCCACCGCGAAGATGCCGCCGGGCTTGAGGATGCGCAGGATTTCGGGGGCCAGGTCGCGGTAGGCCTGAAGGCCATCGGGGCCGCCGTCAAGGGCCAGGCGCGGATCGTGATCGCGGACCTCGGGGTCCAGTCCGTCGATGTCGTCCGACGGTATGTAAGGGGGGTTGGAGACGACCAGGTCGAAGCTGTGGTCCGCCATGCCCGCCGCCCATTCGGTGCGCAGGAAGTCGCAGCGACCGTCGAGATCCAGACTGGCGGCATTGTCGCGCGCCACCGCCAGAGCCTCGAAAGAGATATCGGTGCCCACGCCGCGCGCTCCGGCTCGCTCGGCCAGGGTGGCCAGAAGGATGGCCCCCGACCCCGTGCCCAGGTCGATCATGGTGAAGGCCTGATGGGGCGGAAACGCCAGCATGACCACGTCCAGAATGGCCTCGGTGTCCGGACGTGGGCTGAGCACGTCGGGCGTGACGTTCAGCATAATCTTCCAGAAGCCCTTCTTGCCCAGGATGCGCGACACGGGCTCGCGCTTCAGGCGGCGCTCGAGATAGCCGTCCAGGGTCGCCTGCTGTTCCGGCGTCACGGCGCGGTAAGGATCGGTCAGGATGTCGGCCCGGCCCGCACCGGTCGCCACTTCCAGCAACAGGCGGGCGTCGATCGAGGGGCTGTCGATCTGTCCGGCCTTCAGCCGCGCCGTCGCGGCCTTCCAGGCGGTGACCAGGGTGGGGGCGGAGGATGTATCGGTCATGACGCTGGCCTTGGCGCGGGTTTGCAGGAATATCAAGCGCAGGGTGCAGGAACGCGCTCCGATCATGAATCGTTGTCCGCGACATGCAGATTAAGCTCGACCGTCTCAAACCGGCCAGGCGCGGCCTCGGCCTCTGGAGCGTGATCGCTTCGGTCGCCGGTGGACTGGCGGCCGGAGCAGGTGCGGCGCATCTGCTGTACACGCGCGGCCACAAGTTCGGGGTGGAGCTGCGCCCGGCGCGGCCTGACATCCTTCCGCCAAAGCCGCCGACGCCCGAGGATTTCGATGCGAAGGAGCCGCGTCGCGGGCGTCTGGCCACCCATCCGCACCACATTCCGCGCAAGGGTTGGGCCGACATCGTCTGGCGGGTGGCCATGGGCTATTTCGGCGACCGGGTCGGGTTCGTCGCCGGCGGCGTGACCTTTTTCATCCTGCTGTCGCTGTTCCCGACACTGGCGGCCTTCGTGACCATCTACGGCCTGTTCGCCGATCCGACCGACGCCTGGGGGCGGTTGAGCTTTCTCTACGCCTTCCTGCCCGCCAATGTGATCCAGTTCCTGGGCGACGAGATGGCGCGGCTGGCGGGCGATTCTAACAGCCAGCTGACCTTCACCCTGGTCTGGACCCTCGCCCTGTCGCTGTGGATCGCCAACAACGGGATCAAGACGCTCTTCTACGGACTAAACCTGGCCTATCACGAGGTCGAGAAGCGCAACATCGTCACCTACAACCTGCTGTGCATGGCCTTCACGGTGACGGGGCTGATCGCCGTGATGCTGAGCGCGGGTCTGGTGGTCGGGGTACCGATCTTTCTGGCCCTGTTCGGGCTGGCGGATGAATGGGCCTATCTGGCTCCGCTGAGGTGGCCGCTGCTGTTCGTCGGCTATGCGGCGGCCCTGACGCTGATCTATCGCATGGGGCCGTGCCGGGCGCGGGCGCGTTGGCGCTGGCTGATGCCGGGGGCAACCTTTGCGGCCATCGCCAGCGTGACGCTGTCCTTCGTCTTCAGCTGGTACCTGACCAACTTCGTGCGGACCGATTCCTATGGCCCGCTGGCGGCGATCATGGGCTTCCTGCTGTGGACCTGGCTGTCGGTGCAGATCATCCTGATGGGGGCCAAGGTCAATGCCGAGATCGAGCACCAGACCGCGCTCGACACCACCACGGGCGAGCCGGTTCCGCTGGGCGAACGCGGCGCGGTCATGGCCGATTCCGTCGGCCCGCGGCGGGGCAATCCGGCGGCCCTGGCCTTCACCCTGAAACACGCCGAGGCGATGGCGGATCGGGTCCTGAAGCGCAGGGTCCGGCACGACACGGGGGTCGAACCCTAGAGGAAATAATTTGGCCTGTCCGTTCGCGTTTCGCGAATGAACACCTGCGGTCGTTGGCGAAGGCGGGGCGGGCGATCCTGCAAACGGCGTGGCGGCGGCGGGTGGTCGGCGGCACGGTCTGGGTATCGAGAGGCCCGGTGGTCGGGTCTTTCACCACACCGACAGGACGCCCGCCATGATCCGCTTCGCCTCCACCACCGCCGCCCTCGCCCTGCTGCTGGGCTCTGCCGCCGCCCATGCCGAACCGGCGGCCGACACCCTGACCCTGACGTTCGAGACCGGCGCAAATACCGGCACCGTGATGATCTCGCTCTATAACGCCGAGGCGACCTATTCGGGCGGCACGCCGGTCGCGTCGAAAGCCATCCCCGCCTCCGGCCCGGTCGTGGCCGTGTTTGAGAACCTGCCCGCCGGCGACTATGCGGTGAAGGCATTCCACGACGTCAACGGCAATGGCCGGATGGACACCAACCCCTTCGGCATGCCGGTCGAGCCCTATGCCTTTTCCAACAATGCGCGGGGCAACATGGGTCCGGCCGAATGGGACCGGGCGCATTTCGCGGTCGCCGGAGCCACGGCCCAGACGATCGAAATCAAATAGGCCGCGACCGGTCGCCCGCCTCCTTCTCCTCTCTTCCTTTCGAGTTCCGCCATGCTCGCTTCTCGTCGTTCATTCATGATGGGTGCCGCCGCCCTGTCCGCCGCCGTGGTTACGCCGGAGACGGTGCGCGCGATGGCCGCGATGCAGGCCAGTGCCGAGGCGGGAAGCGCCGACTGGGCCCTGGCCACGGCGGATCTGGAAGCAGACGTCGCGCCCCGAGCCCTGAGCCTTGTTCGAGGGCGCGCTCCGACCGGGCTGGCGGGCACCCTGTTCCGCAACGGACCGGGCAAGTTCCGCAGGGCGGGCGGCAGCGCCACCCACTGGTTCGACGGCGACGGCCTGATGCGGGCCTTTCGCATCGACGGCGGACGGGCGACGCTTCAGGCCCGGTTCGCCGACACACCCAAGCGCCGCTATGAGACGGAGATCGACGCCGTGGTCACCCCCGGCTTCGGCACCGCAGGCGACGCTCGGGCGCGCATCGGCTCCAACGACGATGCCAATGCGGCCAATACGGCGGTGATGACGGCGGGCGACACGGTCTGGGCCCTTTGGGAGGGCGGGGCACCGCTGGCGATGTCGGCATCGGACCTTTCGACCGGTGGCTTCGTGACCCTGAGGGACGACCTGAAGGGCATGCCGTTCCAGGCCCACCCCCGCTATGCGCCGGACGGGACCATCTGGAACATCGGCCTGCACGGCGACAAGGCCGTGGTCTGGCACCTGAACGCTGATCGCTCCTTGCGGGACGCGCAGGTGATCCCGCTGCCGCGCGCCAGCTATATGCACGACTTCACCGCCACGGAACGGCACCTGATCATCGTCATGCAGCCCTGGGTCTTCGACCATGCGGGCATGCCCTATGCCAGCCAGTTCGCCTGGCACGGCGACATGGGCACCCAGGTCATGGTGGTGGACAAGGCCGATCTCAGTCGGCGTCGCATCTATGAGCTGCCGACCTTCAGCTTCTTCCATCTGGGCGATGCCTGGGAGCGGGCGGACGGCGCGATCCAGTTCGATCTGGCGGCCGGCAAGGATGTGGCCTTTGCGATCGAGGGCGCGCGCGTGCTGGTCGAGGGACGCGGCACCGTGCCGGGCGAGCCGGCCCAACTGTCGCTGATCACCCTGCACACGGATGGCCGGGCCGAGATGGTCAAATCGGGCGTGACGGCGGAGTTCCCCAAGGGCGATCCGCGCCGGGCCGGTCTGGAAAGGCGGCTGACTGTTCATGTCGCGGGCGAGCGGGGCGGGCGGCCCCTGCCCACCGGCCTGGCGGTTCACGACTGGCAGACCGGGCGGTCGGATGGGTTCGAATTCGGTGACGGGCAGATCATGGAGGAGGCGGTCTTCGTGCCCAAGCCGGGACGGTCGGGAGAGGCCGAGGCCTGGCTGGTCGCGCCATCGATCAATCTGCGTCGCGGGGTGACGGAGCTGCATGTGTTCGAGGCGGCGCATGTCTCGGACGGGCCGGTCTGCACCTGGCGGGCGGATGTGGCCTTGCCCGCCGGCTTCCATGGTTGCTGGGCCTAGTACCAGCCCGCGTCGCGAAGGGCCTTGGCGTAACGGCGGCTGACAGGGGCCTGGACGCCGCCTTCCAGCGTCAGGGTGGCGCGGCCATCGCCCCGGCTGACCCCACGCACGGCGTCGCGGGCGACCCACCAGCCGCGATGGGTCTGGGCTCCTTCCAGACCTTCCAGCTCAATGAGGGCGTCCGACAGCCGCATCAGGATCAGGTCCGAGCCGCGGTCGGTGTGGATACGCAGATAGTGATCCTCGGACTCGACCGCATGGATGGTCGCGCCCTTCAGCTTCATCGGCAGACGGTCGGGAAAGCGGGCGGGGGCCGTGCCCACGGGGGCCGCGTGGGTCTGGACGGGCTTGCGCTGCAAGAAGATGTTCAGGGCGCTGAGCACGGCCGTGACCAGGGTCACCGGAAACAGAAACAGCGGCAGGTCGGCGACATCGATGGACCGGTTGCCCGAGAACATCAGCGCCGTCGCGGCCCAGACCATGACCGACAGCGGACCCGAAATAACCAGGGTCAGGACCAGCACCCCCAGCCAGGGCCGCGTCTCCAGATCGACGAACCGCTCGACTCCGCGAGAGCACAGATGCCCCCATACCGACCCGATCAGCATGACGATCAGCCAGTAGATCAGACGGGTGGTCAGCGGCGCATCGTCCATGCCGAAGGCCCCGGTCAGGGCCAGAACGACCCCGGCCGCCAGGGCCACGCCGATGCCGCGCATCAGACGCTTGTCGATGGCGATGCGCACGACATCGTGCGTCGCGGACGTGTCGGCCATGTTGTAAGAAGCTCCCCGCAACTGTCCGCCCCTTGAGACCACGAAACGGAGCCGGGATGAAGACGCTATCGATGGCCCTGGCCGCTCTCCTGTTCAGCGCGGGTGCCGCGACGGCCGGGGATCTGACGCTGTCGCTGACGACGCAGGCCTCGGGCGGCAAGATCGCGATCGCCCTGTATCGCGACGCCGAGAGCCTGCGTCGCAGCACGGGCGCGGTGCGCACGGTCATGGTCGATCGCACCGGACCGGTCACGACCACGACGCTGACGGACCTGGAGCCGGGGCGGTATGTGGTTGCGGTCTTCCATGACACTGACGGCAACGGACGGCTGTCGACCTGGCCCGTCGGTCTTCCCAAGGAGGCCTATGGCTTTTCACGCAATGCCCGGGGGCGGTTCGGCCCACCCTCGTTCGAGGCCGCCGCCTTCGACCTGCCGGCCACTGGCGCGCGTCAGTCGATCACGCTTCGCTAGGGGTGCAGACCGCGCGAAATCCGGCCGCCGCGAACCGCACCATATAGTCGGACGCCGTCTCCAGATCGCCGGATCGGCACAGGCCATTCGACAGCCGGTCCAGCCGTCCGGTCTCGCCCAGCGTCAGGGTCAGGGCACCCGACAGGTTGTGGTAGGCCCAGTACAGATCGACCTCTCGCGCGCCCGGCAGGACCTGTCGGATCAGTTCGATCAGACGATGGATCGCCGGGTCGAAATAGCGTGCCATGGTCTCGCCGCCAAAGGCCGGATTGGCATTGGTCTGGGCCACCAGGGCCGAATAGTGTTTCCAGCCCGGCCCGCCTTTCAATGACCACTGGAACGGCGGGCGCAGGAAGGCCTCGAGCAGACCTTCCAGCGTCATCGCGCCCGCATTTTCCGACGCATAGCGGTTGATGGCGTCGACCCGCTCGTTGTTCCAGACCTCGGCCCGGCGAAGGAAGACGGCGTCGAACAAGCCGCGCTTGGCCGTGAAATAATAGTGGATCAGGGCGGTATCGACGCCCGCCTCGCGCGCCACCTCGCGGATGGTGACGCCATAGAAGCCGTGCTTGGAAAACAGATCCTCAGCCGCGTCCAGGATCAGATCGCGCGTGTCGGCAAGGCCGGCCTCCGACGCCTTGCGGGGGCGGCCGCGCCGGGCAGGCGCCGCACTGGCATCAACAGGAGATTTGGCAGCGGACCGGGTCATGACGGCAAGGCTTAGGCCCCATCCGTCGGTCATGGCAACGGGGACACAGTCCGGCGCGCACATGACCCAGGGTAAGCGCCACCGTTTGACAGCGGGTGGAAACCGGTTACGTTCACCAAAAATCATTGAACGCTGAATAAATAAGCGTCCGGACGAAACATCAGGATTGGGGCTCATCATGAATCGCTACGTAAAGACCGCACTGCTGGCCGGTGCCGCATGGACTGCATTGTCGGGGCTGGCCCTGGCACAGGAGGCCCCCGTTTCTACGGCCCCGCAGGACGAAGTGACGGGTCTGGACGACATCGTCGTTACCGCACGCCGGACCAGTGAATCTCTGCAACGCACGCCGCTGGCCGTCTCGGCCTTCTCGGGCGAGACTCTGGAGCGCACGGGCGCGACCCAGGTCACCGACCTGCAGGGCTCGGTGCCCAACCTGAACCTGGTCCAGGGCCGTGGTTCGTCGAACGCGACCAACATCTACATCCGCGGCATCGGCCAGCCTGACGCGCTGCAGACCTTCGACCCGGCGGTCGGCGTTTATGTGGACGATGTCTATTACAGCCGAATCCGGGGGACGCAGTTCGACCTGCTGGATCTGGAGCGCATCGAGGTTCTGCGGGGACCGCAGGGCACGCTTTACGGCAAGAACACCATCGGTGGGGCGCTGCGTCTGGTGTCGCGTCGTCCGGGTCAGGAGTTCCGCGCGCGCGGCTCCGTTGCCTATGGCAGCTATGACATGATCGACGTGCAGGGCGCTGTCTCCGGCCCGATCGGCGACACGCTGGCCTTCGGCGTTTCGGCCCTGCATTCCGAGCGCGGCGGCTATGTCTCCAACCCCGTCACGGGCGAGGAATACAACGACAAGAACACCCAGGCCGTGCGCGCGACCCTGGCCTGGGACCCCATGTCCAACCTGCGGGTCGATCTGACGGCGGACTATTCGACCGACGATGCCGGTCTGACGGTCGGCCAGGCGACCAACAATCTGGTGGGCTCCAGCGGCCAGACCATCGTGACCGTGCCCTCGCCCCTGCCCCGCTATCAGTTCCAGACGGTGGTCGATCCGACCCTGCCGAATGAGACGCGGCTGGAATCGCGCGGTATCGCCCTGAATGTCGGCTACGACTTCAGCGACGCCCTGACCCTGAAGTCGATCACGGCCTATCGCCGCCTGAACACCGACGACTACATCGACTTCGATGCGACGCCACGTGAGGTGTCCAGCGCCCTGGTCGCCGTCGATCAAGACCAGTTCAGCCAGGAACTGCAGATGACCTACGATTCCGGTCCGCTGACCGCCGTCGGTGGCCTGTATTACCTGCGCGAGAACATCGACTCGCATCAGGAGGCCTATGCCGACGATCTGCTGGGCCCGCTGTTCCTCAACTCCGGCTTCCTGCGTACGGTGGACGATACGCTGGAGACGACATCCAAGGCCGTCTACGGCAACGTCAGCTACGCCCTGACCGATGCCCTGCGGATTTCGGGCGGCATTCGCTACACGGAAGAGGACAAGGACTACGTCCGGACCACCTCGACCTTCTTCAGCGCCCTGCCCGCCTTCAATGCGACCTTCCCGTTCGCACCACCGGAAGCCAGTTTCGAAGACACCTCCTACATGGCGTCGATCGACTATCAGCTGACCGATCAGGTCATGCTGTACGGACGCTTTTCGCAGGGCTTCAAGTCGGGCGGTTACAACGGCCGGGCCAACTCCGCGGCCGAGGCGACGCGCTACGATCCGGAAACGGCCGACAGCTATGAGATCGGCTTCAAGGCCACGGGCTATGACAACCGTCTGCGCCTGAACGTGGCGGCCTTCACGACCGAGTACAAGGATTTCCAGGCCCGCGTGTCCGGTCTGGACATCGACCCGATCACCAACCTGCCTGCCCCCGTGCTCAGCGTCATCAACGCCGGGGCGCTGAACATCTCGGGTCTGGAGGTCGAAGGCACCTGGGCCATCACGCCGAACCTGACGTTCGACACCCAGATCGGCCTGCTGGATGCCGAATATGACGAGTTCGCCGACGCCCGCTTCACGGCCTTCGGCGGCAGCCGCGCCTTCCAGGAACCGGCCTTCTCGCCGCGCGTCACTGCCCGCTATGGTCTGCAGTATGTCGCCGAGGTTCCGAATGGCGGCGGCGAGGTCACCTTCGGGGGTGTCGCCAAGTATCGCAGCCGCATGGCCCTGGCCGTCGACAACACGCCGGTGAACAGCGCCGTCGAGCTGCCCGGCATGTTCCAGGACGACTACTGGCTGTTCGACGCCCGCGTCGCCTGGACCGACGTCTCGGGTCGCTACACGGTAGGCGTCTACGGCCAGAACATCCTGAACGAGGTCTACAAGACCGATGCTCAGGAGTTCTCGTCCGTCGGCAACATTCGCACCGCCTACTACGGTGCGCCCCAGACGGTAATGATCAAGCTGTCGGCCCGGTACTAGGGTCCGGCTTTTCCGATCAGGGCGGCGGTTCGAAAAGGCCGCCGCCCTTTTTCGTTGCGGTGGCCAATGGTGCCGCTACGGTTCGATCAAAGACAATAAGACATCGAGGGAACGCCATGAGCACCACGGACGTCGCCGCCGCATCTCCCGGGACGCCAGAGGCCCCGGTGCCCTCGACCGGCTATCGCTTCTATGTGCTGGCGATCCTGATCCTGGTCTACATGCTGAACTTCGTGGATCGCCAGATCATCGGCATCCTGGCCGCGCCGCTGAAGGCGCATTTCAACATGTCGGACAGCCAGTTCGGCCTCTTGGGCGGGATCGCCTTCGCCTCCGTTTATTCGACCCTGGCCATTCCCCTGGCCTGGCTGGCGGATCGCTACAGCCGGGTCTGGATCATGACCGGGGCCCTGGCGGTCTGGAGCGGCTTTACCGCCCTGTGCGGCGTGGCCGGATCGTTCGGCCAGCTGTTCCTCTATCGCATGGGCGTGGGTGTCGGCGAAGCGGGCGGCGTGGCACCGGCCTATTCGCTGGTGGCGGATTACTTCCCGCCGCATCAGCGGGCGCGCGCGCTGGCGGCCTTCGCCTTCGGCATCCCGCTGGGCACGGCGGCAGGGACGCTGGTCGGGGGCCTGCTGGCCGCGGCCTATGGCTGGCAGAGGGCCTTCATCGTCGTCGGCCTGCTGGGTCTCGTCGTTGCGCCGGTGCTGCGCATGACGGTCAAGGATCCGCCGCGCGGAGGGCAGGATGCGGTCCGGCCCAGCGAGACGATCGCAAAGACGTTCGACGCGACGACAGCATCGGTCAACGAGGGAACTGTCGGGCGCAATCCCGCAAAGGTCAGCGTAGGGACAGTCACCGCCGTCATCGTCCTCGGGATCGCGGCAATCGCTGCGGCCACGGCCTTGGTGCAGGTGATAACGGCAGGCTCCGTCTCCGCAGGCCTGACCGCCGGGTTCGGGGCCCTGTTGGCCGGGGTGATCGGCATCTCCCTGTTCATCGCGCGAGCCACCGCCTCGATCGTCGTGCCCAAGAAGAGCTTCTGGCTACTGGCGCTGGGAGCGGCATCATCCTCGGTCTGCGGCTATGGCATCGCCGGCTGGCTGCCGCTTTTCTTCATCCGCAGCTTCGAGATGACCCTGACGGAGGTGTCCTGGTACTATTCCGGCATCGCCTTGATCGGCGGGATCGCGGGCATCTGGGGCGGCGGTATGATCGCCGACAAGCTGGCCAGGCACGGCAAGGGCGCCTATCCGCTGGTGCCCGCCATCGCCTTTCTGATCTCGGCCCCTTGCTTCATCCTGGCCATGAATTCGGCCTGGGTGATCGAACAGGTCATGCCGGGCGCGGACAAGGCCTGGGGCCTGACCATGGCCTTCCTGATCTTCCTGATCCCGACGGGGCTGAACCTGTCCTGGCTGGGGCCGATCACGGCCTCGGTCCAGCATCTGGTGCCGCCGGCCATGCGGACCACGGCCTCGGCCCTGTTCCTGCTGCTGAACAACCTCTTGGGGATCGCGGTCGGCTTCTTCTACTTCGGCTGGATGAGCGACCTTCTGGCCCCGCGCTTCGGCGATGAGAGCCTGCGCTGGGCCATCTACACCGGCATGGGCTTCTATGTGCTGGCGTCGATCCTGCTGATCGGCGCGTCGCGCACGCTGAGGAAGGACTGGGTCGACTAAGGTCTCGGGGACGGTTGCACCTGCGAACGGTCGCCGCCTATAAGCACGGCGACCTTTTTCCCTAGGGACGGCTCCTCCATGAACATTCACGAATATCAGGCCAAGCAGGTTCTCAAGGGCTTTGGCGCGCCGGTCGCGGCGGGCGTGGCCGTGACCTCGGTCGATGAGGTCGAGGCGGCGGCTAAGTCTTTGCCTGGTCCGCTCTATGTCGTGAAGTCGCAAATCCACGCCGGTGGACGCGGCAAGGGCAAGTTCAAGGAACTGCCGGCTGACGCCAAGGGCGGTGTGCGCCTGGCTTTCTCGGTCGAGGAAGCCGTGGCCCATGCGAAGGAGATGCTGGGCAACACCCTGGTCACCGCCCAGACGGGTGACGCCGGCAAACAGGTCAACCGCCTGTATATCGAGGACGGTGCCGACATCGAGCGCGAGCTGTACTGTTCGCTGCTGGTCGACCGCGAGCATGGACGGGTCTCATTCGTCGTCTCGACAGAGGGCGGCATGGACATCGAGGCCGTCGCCCATGACACGCCCGAGAAGATCCAGACCGTGGTCATCGATCCCGAAGCCGGCGTGACCGAGGCCGATGTCGCCACCATCAACGCCGCCTATGGCCTGAGCGGCGACGCGGCCGAGGACGGCAAGCGCCTGTTCCCCATCCTGTACAAGGCCTTCGTCGAGACCGACATGGCGATGCTGGAGGTGAACCCGCTGATCGTGATGAAGGACGGCCACCTGCGCGTGCTGGACGCCAAGGTCAGCTTCGACGGCAACGCCCTGTTCCGCCACGAGGACATCAAGGCCCTGCGCGACGAGACCGAGGAAGACGCCAAGGAGATCGAGGCGTCCGAGTGGGACCTGGCCTATGTCGCCCTGGACGGCAACATCGGCTGCATGGTCAACGGCGCCGGCCTGGCGATGGCGACGATGGACATCATCAAGCTCTACGGCAAGGAACCCGCCAACTTCTGCGACGTCGGCGGCGGCGCCGGCAAGGAGAAGGTCGCGGCGGCCTTCAAGATCATCACCGCCGACCCGAACGTCCAGGGCATCCTGGTCAACATCTTCGGCGGCATCATGAAGTGCGACGTCATCGCCGAGGGCGTGGTCGCGGCCGTGAAGGAAGTGGGCCTGAAGGTGCCGCTGGTCGTCCGCCTGGAAGGCACCAATGTCGAACTGGGCAAGAAGATCCTGAACGAGAGCGGTCTGGCCATTACGTCGGCGGATGATCTGGACGACGCGGCACAGAAGATCGTGGCGGCGGTGGGGTGACCCTGCTTCTGGCAAGCCTTCTTGCCGCAGCTACACTCGGGATTGCCCCGGAGGAGGGGTTATCCTCAGATGCCGCGAGGAATTTCATCCGGACCTGCATAGATACAGGCGGCGAGCGAACGGCCGTCAGCGAGCTGGCGCAGGCGCAGGGCTGGACTTCGGTCGGGATGCCTCCAGGAGACGATGTGGTCTGGATGGACACATATCGGGCCGGCGAGACTGTGGTCGGGCTATATTTGACACCTTCGTCAGAGGCATCTTCGGGAGCGCCTTCGGTACTGCCTCGCATCGTGGCTCTGGCGAGAAGTCATTGTCTCGTAGCGCTGAGGGCACCGACGGGGGATTGGCGTCAGGCCGCGACGGTGCTTGACGCGGCCAGTCAGCTCACGCCCTTTCCCGAACTGCTACGGCCCGCTGAAGGTGCAGGCCAGAATGGCGCGGTGCGCTACTACGGCCTCGTCGAACAACGTGCGACCGTCACTCTGCGTGAGGATCGAACGCGGGGCATTCTTGAAATCTTGATCGTGCGTAGCCAGCCGCGCGATGTCGACGATTAGGCCGGTCCAAAGCGCCATTGGACCCGAGACTGAAGACGAGCCAAGCTCACACGGATTGTGTGCCACACATAACCCGTGTAGATTTCCACTGTGACCCGGAACCTGACCCTCGCCATTGACGACGACCTGCTGGACAAGGTGCGGGTGCTGGCGGCCATGAGGCGGACCAGCGTCAACGAGATGGTGCGCGGGTTTTTGACCAGCATGGTCCAGCAGGAGACATCCAAGGACGAGGCGCGCGAGGCGCTGCTGAAGTTGATCGATGAGTCCGAGGGCCGGGGTGGCGAAGGCTGGCGCCCGCCCACGCGCGAAGAGACTTATAGCGGGGAACCTCGGTTTGATCGCGAGTTCTGAGGTCTTTCTCGACACCAACATTCTGCTCTACGCGGCCCTCGGGCGCGAACACGCGGGCCATCGGTGGGAGCGCGCGCGTGAGATCGTGCTGAGCGAGGACTATTGCACCTCAGGCCAGGTGCTGGCCGAGTTCTACACCAACGCCACCCGTAAGGGCGCGACACCCTTGACTCCGGACAAGGCCCGAGAATGGGTCCGCATCGTCGCCATGAAACCTTGCCAGCCGGTGACGCCCGAGGTGGTGCTGGCCGGAATCGATCACGCCCGCCGCTATCAGCTGTCCTACTGGGACGGGGCCATCATCGCCGCCGCCGAGCGGCTGGGGGCCAAGACCGTCTATTCCGAAGATCTGAACCACGGCCAGACCTATGGGTCCGTCCGCGTCGTAAACCCCTTCCTCCCAGCCTGAAGCACAGAAGAGCGAGCCGCCATGTCCATCCTCGTAGACAAGAACACCAAGATCATCGTCCAGGGCCTGACCGGCAAGACGGGCGGTTTCCATACCGAACAGGCGCTGGCCTATCACGGCACCCAGATGGTCGGTGGCGTGCACCCGACCAAGGGTGGCCAAACCTGGACCGGCAGCCACGGCGAGACCCTGCCGATCTATGCCTCCGTCGCGGACGCCAAGGAGGCCACCGGTGCCGACGCCTCGGTCATCTATGTGCCGCCGTCGGGCGCGGCGGATGCCATCATCGAGGCCATCGAGGCGGAAATCCCCTTCATCACCTGCATCACCGAGGGCATTCCGGTGATGGACATGGTCAAGGTCAAGCGCCGTCTGGAAGGCTCCAAGTCGCGCCTTCTGGGCCCCAACTGCCCCGGCATCCTGACGCCCAACGAATGCAAGATCGGCATCATGCCGGGCAGCATTTTCTCCAAGGGCAATGTCGGCATCGTCTCGCGATCCGGCACCCTGACCTATGAGGCCGTGTTCCAGACGACGAACGAGGGCCTGGGCCAGACCACGGCGGTCGGCATCGGCGGCGACCCGGTCAAGGGCACGGAGTTCATCGACGTGCTGGAACTGTTCCTGGCCGACGACGAGACCCACTCCATCATCATGATCGGCGAAATCGGTGGCGGCGCCGAGGAAGACGCCGCCCAGTTCCTGATCGACGAAGCCAAGAAGGGCCGCAAGAAGCCGATGGCCGGCTTCATCGCGGGCCGCACCGCGCCCGCCGGTCGCACCATGGGCCACGCCGGCGCCATCGTCTCGGGCGGCAAGGGTGATGCGGAAAGCAAGATCGCGGCCATGGAGGCAGCGGGCATCCGCGTCTCGCCCTCGCCCGCACGCCTGGGCAAGACGCTGGTGGAAGTGCTGAAAGGCTAAACCGCCTAAGCGGCTACGCTCGTGAGATAAAGACGCCCTCGACCAAGGTCGGGGGCGTTTTTCTTTGGGGCTGCGACCAAATTCATGCCGGTTTGCCCCCATTCGGTCATGACCCGTCAGGAAACAGCGCCTATATGCAGTGCGCTGGCTTCACGCGGTTGTGACCGTGGGGCTTGAAGGGACAACGAGACGAACATGGCGGACGATGCCGGCCGACTGAATCAGGTCTTTGCCGAGACCAGTTTCCTCTATGGCTCCAATGCCGCCTTCATCGAGGACCTGCACAGCCGGTGGGCGGCCGATCCGGCCTCCGTCTCCGCCGAATGGCGCACCTTCTTCGACCAGCTGCGCGACAATGCCGAGACGGTGAAGGCCTCTGGCGCCGCCGGTGGCTGGGGCCGTCCGGTCACCTCCGAGCCGAGCGAGGCCGAGGCGGTGTTCGACGGTCGCTGGCCTACGCCGAAGCCCGATCCGAAGAAGCCGGGTGCCGGGCCCGTCGCTGCCTCGCCCGCAGCCGCTGCACCCGCCGACATTTCCGCCGAGGCCGTGCGCGCCGCCGCCCATGATTCCATCCGCGCCCTGATGCTGATCCGCAGCTATCGCGTGCGCGGCCATCTGCAGGCCAATCTCGACCCGCTGGGGATCGAACAAAGGGTGCAGAACCCCGAGCTGACGCCGGAATTCTATGGCTTCACCGGGGCCGACCTGGACCGACCCATCTATCTGGACGGCGTCCTGGGTCTGCAGACCGGCACCATCCGCGAGGTGCTGGACATCCTGAAGCGCACCTACTGCGGCAATATCGGCATCCAGTTCATGCATATCGCCGAGCCGGAGGAGAAGTCCTGGCTGCAGCAGCGGTTCGAGGGCCCGGACAAGTTCGCCGAGAACGCCTTCACCAAGGAAGGCAAGCTGGCCATCCTGAACAAGCTGATCGAGGCGGAAGGGTTCGAGCGGTTCCTGCACAAGCGGTTCCCCGGGACCAAGCGGTTCGGCCTGGACGGCGGCGAGGCGGCGGTGCCGGCGCTGGAGCAGATGATCAAGCGCGGCGGGGCCCTGGGCGTCGACGAGATCGTCATCGGCATGGCCCACCGCGGGCGTCTGAACACCCTCGCCGCGGTGATGGGCAAGCCCTACCGCGCCATCTTCCATGAGTTCCAGGGCGGCTCGACCGTGCCCAGCGACATCGAGGGCTCGGGCGACGTCAAATACCATATGGGTGCCTCGTCGGACCGCGAGTTCGACGGCAACAATGTCCACCTGTCGCTGACTGCGAACCCATCGCACCTGGAGATCGTCAATCCGGTCGTGCTGGGCAAGGCGCGCGCCAAACAGGCCTTCGACATCCGCGAGGCCAATGTCGGCATCCCCGAAGAAAAGTGGGCGCTGGATCGCTCTAAAGTCATGCCCCTGCTGATCCACGGCGATGCGGCGTTCGCAGGGCAGGGCGTGGTTGCCGAATGCTTTGCCCTGATGGGGCTGAAGGGTTACCGCACCGGCGGGACGATGCATTTCGTCATCAACAACCAGATCGGCTTCACCACCAGCCCGCGCAACAGCCGCAGCTCGCCCTATCCGTCGGACGTGGCCCTGATGGTCCAGGCCCCGATCTTCCACGTCAACGGCGACGACCCCGAAGCCGTTGTCTTCGCCGCCAAGGTGGCCACAGAATTCCGCCAGAAATTCCACAAAGACGTGGTGGTGGACATGTTCTGCTATCGCCGGTTCGGCCACAACGAGGGCGACGATCCGACCTTCACCCAGCCGCTGATGTACTCCAAGATCCGCGCCCTGCCCTCGACGCGCGAGATCTATTCGAAACGTCTGGTCGAGGAAGGCGTGATCAGCCAGGCCGAGGTCGATGCCGAGGTCGCCAAGTTCGAAGCCTTTCTTGACGCCGAGTTCGATGCCGGCAAGAGCTTCGAGGCCAAGAAGGCCGACTGGCTGGACGGCCAGTGGAAGGGCGTGGGCCTGCCCGATGGCGACGAGCGTCGCGGCGAGACGGCCGTGCCGCGTGCCAAGCTGGAAGACATCGGCCACCGGCTGACGACCATCCCGAACCAGGTCGATATCCACAAGACGCTGAAGCGCGTCATCGACGGTCGCCGCGAGATGATCACGACGGGCCAGAACATCGACTGGGCCACGGCTGAGAGCCTGGCCTTCGGCTCGCTGCTGACCGAGGGCTTCCCGGTGCGTCTGTCGGGTCAGGATTCGGTGCGCGGCACCTTCAGCCAACGTCACTCCGGCATCGTCGATCAGACGACAGAGGCCCGCTATGTGCCGCTGAACCATCTGGGTGGCGACCAGGCCCAGTTCGAGGTCATCGATTCCGCCCTGTCGGAAGAGGCGGTTCTGGGCTTCGAATACGGCTATGCGCTGAGCGACCCCAACACCCTGGTGATGTGGGAGGCCCAGTTCGGCGACTTCGTGAACGGGGCCCAGGTGGTCATCGACCAGTTCATCAGCTCGGGCGAGCGCAAATGGCTGCGCATGTGCGGCCTGACCATGCTGCTGCCGCACGGCTACGAGGGTCAGGGGCCGGAGCATTCGTCGGCGCGTCTGGAGCGGTTCCTGCAGGCCTGTGCCGAGGACAATATGCAGGTCGCCAACTGCACGACCCCGGCCAACTATTTCCACATCCTGCGCCGCCAGATGCACCGGCCGTTCCGTAAGCCGCTGATCATCATGACGCCCAAGTCGCTGCTGCGTCACAAGAAGGCGGTCTCGAACCTGGCCGAGATGGCGGAAGGCTCGTCCTTCCACCGCGTGCTTCACGACGACGCCCAGACGCGACCCGAGGTTTCGGGCATCAAGATCAAGGCCGACAAGGACATCCGTCGCGTCGTCCTGTGTTCGGGCAAGGTCTATTACGACCTGCTGGATGCCCGCGAAAAGGCCGGGGTAAACGACATCTATCTGCTGCGGCTGGAGCAGTTCTATCCCTGGCCGATGAAGTCGCTGATGACCGAACTGGCCCGCTTCCCCAAGGCCGAGCTAGTCTGGTGCCAGGAAGAGCCCAAGAACATGGGCGGCTGGACCTTCGTCGATCCTTGGCTTGAACTGACGCTGGAGAAGCTGGACATCAAAGCCAAGCGCGCCCGCTATGTCGGCCGCCCGGCCTCGGCGTCGACGGCGGCGGGTCTGATGAGCCGCCACCTGAAGGAACTGGAAGCCTTCTTGACCGAAGCCCTCGCCTGATCTCGCCTCACCTGCCACACTGACCTGACGCCCTTACCGAAAGCCTGGACCCCGACATGGCCGACATCCTGACCCCCGCCCTCGGCGAATCCGTCTCCGAAGCCTCCATCGCCAAATGGACCAAGAAGGTCGGTAATGCGGTGAAGAAGGACGAGGTCCTGGTCGAGCTGGAAACCGACAAGGTCTCGCTGGAAGTGGTCGCGCCCGCCGATGGCATCCTGAGCGAGATCAAGGCCGCCGAGGGTGACACCGTCGTGCCGAACACCGTCCTGGGCGTGATCAGCGAAGGCGCGTCCGCTGCGGCACCTGCCGCCGCCGCAAAAGCCGAAGCCCCTGCCAAGGCAGAGGCGCCCAAGGCCGAGGCTCCCGCCGAACCCGTCCGCGCCGATGCGCCGGTGACCTCCGGCTCGGGCGGCGACAGCCTGCCGATCGCCGTGCCGACCATGGGCGAGAGCGTCGCCGAAGGCTCCATCGGCACCTGGCTGAAGAAGAGCGGCGACACCGTCAAGAAGGACGAGTTGCTGGTTGAGATCGAGACCGACAAGGTGGCGGTCGAAGTCTCCTCGCCTGCCGACGGCGTCCTGACCATCAGCGTCGACAATGGCGCGACCGTCACGCCCGGCCAGCAGATCGGCAGCATTTCGGCCTCGGGGGCTGCTGCATCGTCGGCGCCAGCGCCCGCCGCCCCTGCCAGCAGTGGTTCGGCCAACCGCGGCTCGGCCCAGATCACATCCGATGCCCCGCATCTGTCGCCGGCCGTCCAGCGCGTGGTGGCCGAGAACAACCTGGATGCCGCCAGCCTGAAGGCGACCGGACCCAAGGGCAACATCACCAAAGCCGACGCCGTGGCCGCCATCGGTTCAACCCCCGCGCCCGCCGCCGCCCCGGCGGCTCCTGCCCCTGCTGCCGCTGCACCGACCGCCCCGCGCGCCGACCAGCCGCGCGAGGAGCGGGTGAAGATGACGCGCCTGCGTCAGACCATCGCCCGCCGCCTGAAGGAATCGCAGAACACCGCGGCCCAGCTGACCACCTTCAACGAGGTGGACATGACCAACATCATGGCCCTGCGGAACCAATACAAGGAAGCGTTCGAGAAGCGCCACGGCGTCAAGCTGGGCTTCATGTCCTTCTTCACCAAGGCGGTGGTCGCGGCCCTGCAGGAGATTCCGGCGGTCAATGCCGAGATCGACGGCACCGACATCATCTACAAGAACCACTACGACATCGGCGTGGCCGTCGGCACCGACAAGGGGCTGGTCGTGCCGGTCCTGCGCGACGCCGACACCCTGTCGCTGGCCGGGATCGAAAAGGGCATCGGGGCGCTGGGCAAGGCGGCGCGTGACGGCACCCTGACGCTGGACAATCTGCAGGGCGGCACCTTCACCATCACCAACGGCGGCACCTATGGCTCGCTGATGTCCACGCCGATCCTGAATGCGCCGCAGTCGGGCATCCTGGGCATGCACAACATCGTCCAGCGCCCGATGGCCATCAACGGCGAGGTGAAGATCCGCCCGATGATGTACCTGGCCCTCAGCTACGACCACCGCATCGTCGACGGCAAGGAAGCCGTCACCTTCCTGGTCCGCGTCAAGGACCTGCTGGAAGACCCGGCCCGGGCGCTGCTGGACCTGTAGAGCGCAGAGCCACATGGGAGGCGGGATGGACGTTCTGGAGGTTGCCCGCTTCTCGACTCTGCCGGAGGCCGAGCTTGCGGTGACGCTGCTGCGGCGTCACGACATCGACGCGCGTCTGCCCGATCGCGACATGGCCACCATGAACCCGGACATGCTGATCGCCTTAGGCGGCGTGCGCGTGATCGCGTCCAGCCGGCACATCGCCGAAGCGCGCCGGATCATCGCACGAATGCGAGCTGGCGAGTTTGCCGACGAAGCCGAGTTGTCCGGCGACTGGATGATCGATCACACGCCAGGTCGCATCGGCGAACTGGACGAAGCCGAGGTTCACGGCGTGATGGGCCACGCCAAGAAGGCGGGCGTCATCGTGGTCGTGCTGTTCTTCGTCGTCTTCCCGCTGGCCGGCTGCGTGATGCTGGCCTTGGGTTACTGAGTCTTAAGTTGACCCAGTACCTCCTCCGTATCCGCCCCTAGCGCAGGCGGGGCGCGATGGTATGCGACGGGCGTCCGCGACATGCGGATGGGCGAGGCGACGGTGCGGACCGGGTGGGTCAGGTCTGAGCGGGCCTGTTCGATCTCCAGCCCGCGATGCTTCGCCTGGGGCTCGTCGAAGACCTGATCGATGGTGTTGACCGGGCCGCAGGGCACATTCGCGGCCTCAAGAACCGCCATCAGGGATGCCATGTGCTGACCGGCCGTCAGGGCCGAGACTTCCGCCGTCATGGCGGCACGATGCTCGATCCGCAGGGCATTGGTGACGAAGCGGGGATCGGTGCCGAGGCCGGGTGCACCCAAAGCCTGTGCCAGCGCACGGAACTGCCCATCATTCCCGACGGCGATAACCACCATGCCGTCCGTACACGGAAAGGGCTGATACGGGGCCAGATTGGGGTGGGCATTGCCCATGCGCGTTGGCGCGGTTCCCGACACGAAATAGTTGGACGCCTGATTGGCCAGCATGGCCGCCTGGACGTCGAACAGGGCGATGTCGATCTGCTGGCCCTCGCCCGTGGCCCGCGCATGCATCAGGGCCGCCAGGATGGCATTGGAGGCATATAGGCCGGTGAACAGGTCCACGACCGCCACCCCGACCTTCATCGGCTCGGCCCCCGGTGCACCGTCCGGCTGGCCCGTGATCGACATCAGCCCGCCCATGGCCTGGATCATATAGTCGTAGCCGGCGCGGTGGGCATCCGGCCCGTCCTGGCCGAAGCCAGTGATGGAGCAATAGACCAGCCGAGGATTGATCTCTGACAGACTGGCATAATCCAGGCCGTACTTTTTCAGGCCACCCGTCTTGAAGTTCTCGACCAGCACGTCGCAGAGGGCGACCAGATCGCGGACCGTGGCGGCCCCTTCCGATGTCGCGATATCCAGCTCGACCGACTTCTTGCCCCGGTTGGCACACAAGAAATAGGCCGCGTCGCCGCGCGAGCCGTCGGCCTTCTGCGTAAAGGGCGGGCCCCACTGGCGCGTGTCGTCACCGGTGCCCGGCCGCTCGATCTTGATCACCTCTGCCCCCAGATCGGCCAGGGTCTGTGTCGCCCAGGGGCCCGCCAGAACACGGGACAGATCAAGGACGCGGATACCGGCCAGCGGGCCTGAGGACTGGGTCATGGCAAACCTTATAACTCGCCAAGAGGCCTGGAGAAGCAGGCCTTGATCTAGCCTCGCGCCATGTTGCGTTCGATGACCGAGGCGGCCTGCTGGGGCCCCAGATCATGGGCAAGAGGCGCGCGGAACTTGCCGTCCGGCCCCATCAGATAGACCGTCAGCGAGTGGTTCATGGTGTAGCCCTCGCCTTCTCCGACCTGGCTGTAATAGGCGCGGTAGGCGTCGGCGGCGGTGCGGACCTGTTCGGGCGTGCCGGTCAGGCCGATCACACCTTCGGGAAAGCCGTCGGACGACAGATAGTCCTTCATGGCCTGGGGCGTGTCGCGCGCCGGGTCGACGGTGATGAAGACGATCTGGACATCCCTGGCCTTGTCGCCGAGCTGGCGCTGGGTCGCTTCCAACGCGGCCAGGGTCGTGGGGCAATAGTCGGGGCAGTAGGTGAAACCGAAGAAGACCAGCGACCACTTGCCGTTCAGGATGGACTGATCGACCGGCTTGCCATCCTGATCGACCAGCTGGAAGGGGCCGCCGACCTGGGGCTGTCCGGTGCCGGTTTCGGTGAAGGTGACGGCACCTTGGTCCGCGTTGCGCGCGCTGATCACGACCCAGGTCGAGATACCGATGGCGACAGCCATGGCAACGATGGCACCGGCGAACAGCAGAATGGAACGGCGCGGCATCGTGACCCTCATGGAACATGCGCAATGGCGGCAAGCCGGGCTATAGAAGAGGCGTGAGCCAGACCCAAGCCCCGTTTTCGTCGCAGGCCGACCCGCCGGAGACCGGCCGTTTCGGCGGTTGGCGCAACCTGCCGCGCCGCAGCCGGGGCCTGAGCCTGCGGACCCTGATCATCCTGCGCTGGATGGCCATCGCCGGGCAGAGTGCGACCGTGGTCGTCGCGACCGGCTGGTTTCATTTCGACCTGCCGCTGTGGCCCTGCCTGGCCGTGATCGCAATCAGCGTGGTGATGAACCTGAATGCCACCGCCCGGCTGAAGCGGTCGGACGGGGCGGTGGCCGACGGCCGGACCACGGCCCTGCATCTGGGTTTCGACATCCTACAGCTCAGCATGCTGCTGGGCCTGACAGGCGGCCTCCAGAATCCGTTCAGCCTGCTGCTGGTCGCACCGGTGACGGTGGCGGCGGCCTCGCTGCCGGGGCGTCAGGCGGTGCTGATGGGGCTGCTGGTGCTGGCGGCGACCGTGGCCCTGTTCTTCATGTCCATGCCCCTGCCATGGCAGGCGGGGACGGAGCTGGAACTGCCGCCGCTGTACCGGTTCGGGACCGGGCTGGCGCTGGTGACGGGCGTGGTCTTCACCTCGGCCTATGCCTGGCGGGTTGCGGCGGATGCGGAGAAGCTGGAGCTGGCCCTGGCGACCACGCAGGACGTGCTGCAACGCGAACAGCGGCTGGCGGCGCTGGGCGGGCTGGCGGCGGCTGCGGCGCATGAACTCGGGACGCCTCTGGCCACCATCCAGGTCGTGGCCAAGGAACTGCTCAGGGCCTCGATCAAGGACGGACCGGCTGCCGAGGACGCCGCCCTGATCCTGCAGCAGGCCGAGCGATGCCGGGATATTCTGAAACAGCTTTCGCAACAGCCGGAGGAGGGCGACGCCTCCTTTGCCGATGTGGGGCTGAAGGCCCTGCTGGAAGAGGTGACCGAGCCGCATCGCGGATTCGATCTGGCCTTCGAAGTATCGGTCCGCACCGCGTCGGGCGAGCCGGAGCCGCGCGTGCGACGCCTGCCCGAGGTCATCCACGGCCTGTCGACCCTGGTGGAAAATGCCGCGGATTTCGCCGGGTCGAAGGTGCGGGTGCGGGCCCTGGTCGATGCGGGATTCATCGAGATCGAGGTTGTGGACGACGGGCCGGGCTTTCCGGCCGACATCCTGCCGCGTCTGGGCGAGCCCTATGTGACCAGCCGGCCGCAGGGCAAGGCCCGCCGGGCCCTGGCGGCCCAGATCGCCTCCTCGGTCGCCGCCGCCACGCCGGGTCGCAAGGGACGCAAGACCAAGCCGCTGCCGACGCCGGAGACAATCGCGCCCAGCCAGGGAGGCATGGGGCTGGGCTTCTTCATCGCGCGCACCCTGCTGGAACGGACGGGCGGCAAGGTGGCCGTGGGCTCGGGCGACGGGGCGACGGACCGCAGCCAGCCGCGCGGCGCACGGGTGGCCGTGCGTTGGCCCAGACCGGCCCTGGAAGTCGCGGCCCAGGATCCTTCGGTCGAGGCCCCTTCGGCGTAGTGTCGCACCCCCGGCACCAACCTTGACCGCAAACGTATCGCTACCGATGTCCTCGCCAAGGAGAACACTGATGGCCGAAGTCGAGACGAGCACCGAAGACCGCATTGCGGCCCTGGCGGACAAGAGCCTGCTGTTGCTGGACGACGACAATGCTTTGCGCACGCGACTGGGTCGTGCGCTGGAAAGCCGGGGGTTCGAGGTTACTCTGGCGGCGTCTCTGGCCGAGGCGCGCGACGCCTTGAAGACCTCGCTGCCGGCCTTTGCCGTGCTGGACATGCGGCTGGAGGACGGCAACGGCCTGAAGATCGTGGAGGCGATCCGCGATCGGCGCGAGGATGCGCGCATCGTCATGCTGACCGGCTATGGAGCCATCGCGACGGCGGTGGCGGCGGTGAAGGCCGGGGCCGTGGATTATCTGCAGAAGCCCGCCGATGCCGACGATGTGGTCAAGGCTCTCTTGGCCACCGGCGAAGCGCCCGAGCCACCCGCCAATCCGATGAGCGCGGATCGGGTGCGCTGGGAGCATATTCAGCGGGTCTATGAGCTGTGCGACCACAATGTCTCGGAGACGGCGCGTCGTCTGGGCATGCACCGCCGGACCCTGCAACGCATCCTGGCCAAGCGCGCGCCGCGCTGAAGCCTAGAGGCCGACGTCCCAGACACCAGCGTCGCGCATGCGGGTCTCGCGTGCCTCCTCGGCCCGGCCGCCCATGTCGCGGGCCATGGACTTGATTTCGTCCGAAACAGCGGTCTTGCACACGCCGGGCACGATGCCGTGCACGAAGGCCGTGGCCGACAGACGTGCCAGCTTCATGCCGAACCCAAAGGCATGTCCCATGTGCTGGAAATAGGTTTCCTCGACCTCGCGCGGGTGGTCGGCGAACATGCGCTTGAAGGTGCGGATCATGCGGACATCCTAACCTGCGACGGTGCGGGCCACTACCCGTCCCGGCCATTCTGTCCTAAACCGCGCGCCAGAACAGGGGTTCGGTCGTCACGCTCGCTCACGATCGCATGAGGCCCCGGTATACTTCAGGGACGACGACCATGGCCGACGGCAGCACCAATCCGCAAAAGACCTTCCGGTGGGACGATCCGCTGGACCTGTCGGGCCGTCTGACCGAGGACGAGCGGGCGATTCAGGACGCTGCGCGGTCGTACGCTCGCGACAGTCTGTTGCCGCGCGTGGTCGAGGCATTCCGCGACGAGACCTTCGACCGCGCCATCGTGACCGAGATGGGCCAGATGGGCTTTCTGGGGGCCATGCTGCCGGAACAGTATGGCGGCTCCAGCGTCAGCCACGTCGCCTATGGCCTGATCGCGCGCGAGATCGAGGCGGTGGATTCGGGCTATCGCTCGGCCATGTCGGTGCAGTCGTCCCTGGCCATGTATCCGATCTACGCCTTTGGATCGGAGGAGCAGAAGATGCGCTTCCTGCCGAAGATGGCGGCGGGCGAGCTGGTGGGCTGTTTCGGCCTGACCGAGGCCGACGGCGGGTCGGACCCGGCCTCGATGAAGACCAAGGCGATCAAGGTCGATGGCGGCTACCGCCTGAACGGGGCCAAATACTGGATCACCAACTCGCCGATTTCGGACCTTGCCGTGGTCTGGGCCAAGCTGGATGACACGATCCGTGGCTTCATCGTCGAGCGCGGCATGGAGGGGTTCACCACCGACAAGATCGGCGACAAGCTGAGCCTGCGCGCCTCGATCACCGGCGACATCGGCCTGAATGACGTGTTCGTGCCGGAAGAGAATCTGCTGCCGGGCGTGAAGGGTCTGCGCGGGCCGTTCAGCTGTCTGAACAAGGCGCGATACGGCATTGCCTGGGGCGCGATGGGGGCGGCCGAGGCCTGTTTCCACCTGACGCGCGACTATGTCGGCGAGCGGATGCTGTTCGGGCGTCCGCTATCTTCGCGCCAGCTGGTCCAGAAGAAGTTGGCTGACATGCAGACGGAAATCTTCCTCGGCTTCGAGGGTGCGCTGGCCCTGGGGCGTCTGCTGGACCAGGGGGCCTGGGTGCCCGAGGCCATTTCGATGATGAAGCGCAACAACTGCGGCAAGGCCCTGGCCATCGCGCGCGAGGCCCGCGACATGCACGGCGGGGCCGGCATCACCGGCGAAATGCACGTCATGCGACACGCCATGAACCTGGAAACCGTCAACACCTATGAGGGCGCGCACGACGTGCATGCTCTCATTCTTGGGCGGGCGATCACAGGCGAAAGCGCTTTTTAGAAGAAAGACGCTAACGCTCGCGCCGCGGGCGCTCGCTGCCTGAGCGGAGCCTCTCCACCGCTTCGCGGTCTCCCTCCCCATCTGCGATGGAGAGGAAAGAATGGTGCCTAGTCCTTCGGCGGCTCGGCGCGGGTGCCGGTGTTGATCTCGGGCACATAGAGGCCGGTGACCAGGCGGGTGGCAAAGCCGGCGGGCTGGGTGCGGGGGCCATAGCGAGCGCAGGGGTCGGGGTCGGCGATGGGACGGACGGCGCGGCCCGTGGGAGCGAAGGTATCACCGACGGCATCGCCAAACGGCTCGGCCATCTGCAGGGCGTCCCCGACGCGCGACAGGGAGGGGCTGTCGGTGCCCACGACATTGGCGTTGCGGGCCCAGGCGAGGGCGGCGACCTGCATGCCGCCCGGCGCGACCAGTTCGGCCTCGGCGGCCAGGCCCCCGGTGGTGCCGGGCACACGCAGGGTGCCGGGGCCGGGGATCAGGACATTGGCCACAGCGGCGACGCCAGACCCGGCCGCTCCCGTCGGATTGATGCCCGTCACCGCCGTGCGGACGCGGGCGGCATTGGCGGCACTGTCGACGATGGTGAACCGCTCACTCATTTCGTAGCAGACCTGACGATCGACCTCGCGCAGCACCAGGGCCCGATCCGCCTCGGACAGGGCGTCGCCTGCGCCGGAGGCCAGGACCGACGGCTCCAGATAGACCTGTTCGACGGCATTGGCCGCCGCGTCGTCGCGCCGTTCACGGATCGAGGCGCGCAGGGTGTCGTCGCGGGTCGTCAGGCCGTCATAGCTGGTCAGGAACCCGGCGTTGGCGGCGGGTGCCGTCTGGCAGGCGGCGAGGGCGGACCCCGCGAGCAGCAGGAGGGCGAGACGCTTCATGGCAGAACCTGTCGGTAGGAGGAGATCGTGCGCCCTAACGCGCGGACGTCAGAAAGGATCAGATATCCGGGCATTGTCTTTGATCGACCAGCGCCTATCGTTTCGTCACACGGGGCCGGGGCTTGAGACGAAAGACGACACCTATGCCAGAGGCCGATCCTTTCGTTCAGTTGCGCGAGGTTTTCGCAGGGCGGAGCGCCCTGTTGCTGGAGGATGATGCGGCCCTGTCCGGCCATGTCGCCGACCGTTTGCTGGATGCGGGTTTCGACCGGGTCTGCTGCGTCGAGAGCGGCGAGGAGGCGTTGGAAGCCGTAGGCAGGGAAGCGTTCGATGTGCTGATCCTGGACCGGATGACGCGCGGGCTGGACGGGCTGGAGACGCTGAAGCGCATGCGGGCGGGCAACAGCCTGTCCTATGACGCCCCGGCTCTGATGCTGACGGCCCTCGGGGCCGAGCGCCAGCGGGTCGAGGGTCTGATCGGCGGGGCCGACGACTATCTGTCCAAGCCGATCGGCGACGAGGAACTCCTGGCGCGCATCGCGGCCCAGCTGCGTCGCGCCGCCCGGCGGGCCCGGCCCGTGGGCGCCGATCTGATCAATGGGCCATTCCGGCTGGCGACCGGCGCGCGGACGCTGAAGCTGGAGATCGGGGGCCAGTCGCGGCTGATCGACCTGTCGCCGCTGGAGTTCGCCATCGTCTGCGAGTTGGTCGCCGCGCGCGGCCAGCCGGTGACCAAGACCATGCTGTGGGAGAAATGCTGGGTGGAGTGGACCTTCCTGCCCGACAACTTCGTCAACATCATCGACGCCCGCATCAGCGCCCTACGCCGGCGGCTGAAGGAGCAGGCCCCGGAACTGGGCGAGGACCTGCATCCCTTGATCGTGTCGGCACGCAGCCAGAGCCTGATCTTCCGCGACCTGTCCGACTGGACCCGATGACGACGGGCTGGCGGCGAGATCGATGGAGCGTCGACGGCCTGCGGCGCAGACTGGGGCGGGGCACCTCGACCCAGCTGGTGGTCCTGATGGCCGTGGTGGCGGCCCTGGCGCTGACCGGCTCTCTGTATGTGACGGGTGCGGCGGTGCGGACCGACCAGCGCGAACAGGCCGCCCTGGCGGCGCTGGATGACTATGGCTCCATGGTGCAGAAGCTGGGCATCGAGACGGGGCTGGGCAGCGCGACCCTGACCGAGGGCGACACGACATTTCTGGCCGGCTGGCTGGCGACCTTCCAGAGCGGCAATGCGCGAGGCGCGCGGACGCTGGAGGAAACCTGCCGCACCGGACGGGGCGGGGCCGGCGTGCGCTACATCCGCTCGCCCGTCGGGCCGCCCGTGGGTCTGGCCGCCCTGGCCGATACCCAGGCGGATCGAGCGCCGGGTCTGGGCGAAGATGTCTATGTCATCTCCTTGGACAAGGGCATGCTGTGCCCCAATCGCGCCGTAGAGGTCGTGGCCGTGCGCCGCCCAGTCGGCCCGCTGGACATCATCGTCGGCCGGGTGGTGGATCGGTCCGGCGAGGCCTGGGGACGAGCCGTGATCGTGGTGCTCGGTGCCGGGCTGGCCCTTCTGGCCATGGGACTGGGCGCTGCCGCCTTCGCTCGCCAGCGCCTGACCCGCGCGGTGACCGAGGTCAGTCAGGCCCTTGATAGGGCCGGGATTGGCGATTTTTCGCTGAGAGCCCCCGAGACGGCGGTCGCGCCCGAGCTGACGGAGCTGACTGGCCATGTGAACGGCACGTTGGACCGACTAGAGGAACTGCTGAGCTGGCTGCGGGACTCGGCCGATCAGCTGGCGCATGATTTTCGAACGCCCCTGGCCCGCGCCACCGCGCGGCTGGACCGTCTGAAAGAGGCAGAGCTTTCGCCCGAGGCCCTGCGTCTGGCAATGGAGGTCGAGGCGGACCTGACCCAGCTGACGCGCGCCATGAACGAGGCCATGACCCTGCGTGACGGCGAGGCCTGGGTGTTCGAGACCGTGCGTTTGGACCAGCTGGCGGCCTCTGCCGCCGACCTCTACGACGCTCTGGCCGAGGATCGCGGTGTGACCATCCGCGTCGAGGCCGAGCCCGTGCGGGTACTCGGTGTGCGGTCCCTGCTCCTGAGGGCCGTGACCAATCTGGTGGACAATGCGGTCAAGTTTTCGCCCGAGGGCAGTACGGTCACCCTAAGCGTCGGGATGCGCGACGATCGACCCTTTCTGTCGGTCGCTGATCAGGGCCCCGGCTTCGCTGTGGAGGCCCTGAGCGATCCGGCGGTCGCTGTCGCCAGAGCCGTCGCGCAAGGTCGGGAGAGCCACGGCATGGGTCTGGCCTTTGTCCGCACCGTCCTGAAGCGACATGGCGCGACCATGACGATTGGTGACGCCGCGCCGGGGGCAGTCGTCACGGCGCAATTCTCGCGCTAGGGTCGCCGTATCTTTCAAAGAGGCATGCAATGCGGCGTTTGATGATCCGGGCTTCCCAATGGTCCGCCCTGGCCCTGGTCGCGGCTGTGCCGCTGACTGTTGCGGGGCATGCGGCGGCGCAGGACCCGACCTTCTTCGACAATCAGCGCGGGGTGTTCAGCTTCGCCACCGGGCTGGAACAGTCCCTGCCGGCGGTGGTTCAGGTGACGACCCTGGCCCAGTCCAGCGGGCCGTCATCCGGCGACAACGAACCCCGCCAGATTTCCAGCGGGTCGGGCGTCATCGTGGATGCGGCCCAGGGCATCATCATCACCAACAATCACGTGGTCGAGGGCGGGGGCAAGTTCACGGTCGACCTGTTCGACGGTCGACTGTTCGACGCCACACTGGTCGGGACGGACAAGGCGACGGACCTGGCCGTGCTGAAGATCGAGGCGACGGGCCTGGCCCAGGTCGAGGTGACGGATTCAGAGTCGCTGCGGACCGGCGACCTGGCCTTTGCCGTCGGCTATCCGCTGGGTCTGGACCAGACCCTGACCATGGGCGTCATCTCCGGCCTGGGGCGGTCGGGCATGGGCGACCGGATCGAGGACTATATCCAGACCGACGCCGCGGTGAACTCCGGCAACTCGGGCGGGCCGCTGCTGGACAGCCGCGGTCGGCTGATCGGCATCAACACCTCCATCCTGTCGGGTGGGGGCGGCGGCAACGACGGCATCGCCTTCGCCGTGCCGACGCGGATCATGCTGTACGTCGCAAACCAGCTGCGCGAGACCGGCGAGGTCAGGCGCGGCAAGACCGGAGCCATTCTGGGGTCGCTGAACGCGACGCGCGCCCGCAGCTTCGGCCTGCGCATCGTGCGCGGGGCCGTGGTCGAGGATGTGGCCCCGGGATCGAGTGCCGAGGCGGCCGGATTGAAGCGCGGCGACATCCTGACCCGCATCCACGACAGGGCCATCTCCAATGCCGGAACCGTCAACGCCACCATCGGCGTCGCTGCGCCGGGGACGGAACTGGCGGTCGTCTATCTGCGTGACGGGGTCGAAGGGCGCACGACCCTGACGGTCGAGGATTCGACCACCAAGGACGTCGCGCTCGGGGCCGAGGTCCTGATCGGACGCGGCGCATCGGTGCGGGCGGCCTCGGACGGGCTGGTGGTGTTCGCGGTCGAGGGGGGCTCGTCCGCCGCAAACGCCGGGCTGATGGCCGGTGATGTGATCCGCTCGGTCGATGAGCGTCGGGTGTCCAGCCTGTCGGCCCTGGGTCAGGCGCTGGAGGGCGAAGGGCGGCGACGCCTGAGCGTCCAGCGCGGCGCGGAAACGCCGACGATCACCCTGGAGTGACCTCGATCCCGGACAGCAAAACGCCCGCCTGGCCGGAGGGGGGAAGGTGGCTGGGCGGGCGTCTCTGCTTTGGAGGAAGCATCGGCCCGCCGGAGCCCATCGTGGAGAAATCCAGGGGGGCTGGGGGGGCTGTTCAGGTTCCGGGACCGCTCCGGACTCTGGCGAGCCGATGAGACAGGTTTCCCCCTCCATGACGGCGGGCGATGGGCCGAATGGCGGCGATTTCGTGTTCGGGCGCATTTATTGACGAAGCGACGTTCGGCGGCGACGGATACTGGCATTTGGCCGGATGCAGCCTAATCTTCATGGCATGAACGATGTCGCCGACCTGCAGTCGCAACCCGGCCCGGTCTTCTTCGACCGGACCGAACTGGGCCTGATCCTGAGGGTCTATGGCCGGATGGTCGCGGCGGGGGAATGGCGCGATTATGCGATGATCGGGCACCGGGATGTGGCGGAGTTCGCTGTCTTCCGCCGCTCGGGCGACGCGCCGCTCTACCGCATCGAGAAACGCCCGGCCCTGCGCCTGAAACAGGGGCAGTGGGCCGTCATCGGCGAGGGCGGCATTGTCCTTCGTCGTGGCCGCGAGCTGCCGCAGGTGCTGAGGGTGTTCGATAGTCGCAAGTTCAGAGTGGTGGAATAGCAAAAGGGCCCGGATTGCTCCGGGCCCTTCTCGTTGTTTGGACTGTCCCCGCTCAAGCAGCGAGTGACCGCGTCGCGAGCGTTAGCACCCTAGGATCAACGACGCCCACCGAACAGCGCCAGCAGAAACTGGAACATGTTGATGAAGTTGATGTACAGGCTCAGCGCGCCGTAGCTGGTGGCCACGCCCATGGCGTTCCGATCGCCGCCCAGGGCATAGTAGGTCATCTTCAGCCGCTGGGTGTCGTAGGCGGTCAGGCCGGCGAAGATCAGGACGCCGACTGCGCTAATGATTAGCTGCATCATCGGGTTTTGCAGGAAGATGTTGACCACCGAAGCAATGATCAGGCCGATGACGCCCATGATCAGGAAGCTGCCGAAACCGGTCAGATCCTTCTTCGTCGTATAGCCGAACAGGCTCAGCGCGCCGAAGGCGGCGGCCGTGATCAGGAAGGTCTGGACGACCGATGCGCCGGTGTAGACCAAAACGACGGTACCCATGGAGGCACCGATCAGGGCCACGACCAACCAGTACAGGCCGCCCGCGCTGGCCGCCGTCGGATTCTTCATGACGAAGTTGGAGCCCAGCAGAACGACCAGCGGCGAGAAGGCCACAATCATGCCCAGCAGGGTGAAGCCGGTCAGGCGGGTCACGCCGTCGGGGAACACCTGGGTGGCGAACAGCAGGTCGCGCACGGCCGGGACCGAGCCGGTGACATAGGCCAGGACGGCCGAGACCAGCAGGCCCAGGGCCACCTTGTTGTAGACGCCCAGCATGAAGCTGCGCAGGCCCGCGTCGACCGACATGTCGGCGGTGACGTGGGCGGAATAGCCGTTTCTGAAATCGCTCATCGCGAGATCGTCCTCCAAATCCGGTCGGGCGAACCCCAACCTTTGCACCAATATCGGGCGCGGCCGGCCCTTCCGCAAGGAAAACCGGACTTGGGGCAAAGGCTGCATCCCGCTACGAACGGTCGCATGATCCGTCTGTTCACCGCCCTGTCGATCCCCGAGGATGTGGCCACAAGCCTGGCCTTGCGCCAGACCGGCCTGCCCGGCGCGCGCTGGCGCACGGCCGAGCAGTTGCACGTCACCCTGGCCTTTTACGGCGAGATCGACGAGCGCCGGGCCGACGATCTGGCGCTGGAACTGGAGCGGGCGCAAGGCACCGGGCCGTTCGAGATCGAACTAACCGGCGTCGGTTCGTTCGGCGAGGGGCACCGCAGCCACACCCTGTGGGCCGGCGTCGCGCCGTGCGAGCGGCTGGGCGTGCTGGCCGGGCGCTGCAAGGCGGCGGCGGAGCGTGCGGGGGTGAAGATGGAGAAGCGGACCTATCACCCCCACGTCACCCTGGCCTATCTCAACAGCCAGACCGATCCGGCGAAGCTGGGGGCGTGGGTGGTCCAGAACAATCTGCTGCATTCGCCGCCGATCCGCATCGAAGGCTTCGGGCTGTATTCCAGCACGCTGAAGAGCGACGGCAGTCTCTATCAGCTGGAGCAGCTGTATCGCCTATGACCGGACCCATCCTGGAAACCGAACGCCTGACCCTGCGTCCCACGGCGCTGGAGGACTTCCCGCGCTGGGCCGAGCTGATGGCCGATCCGGAGACGGCGCGCTTCATCGGCGGGGTGCAGCAGCCCCCGGCGACCTGGCGGGCGATGATGTCGATGGCGGGGGCGTGGAGCCTGACGGGCGTGGCGATGTTCTCGGTCATCGAGCGTGAGACGGGCTTGTGGCTGGGCCGGATCGGGCCGTGGCAGCCGCTGGGCTGGCCCGGCACGGAGGTGGGCTGGAGCCTGCATCCCGACGCCCACGGCAAGGGCTATGCGATGGAGGCGGCGGTCGCCAGCATCGACTATGCCTTCGATGTTCTGGGCTGGACCGAGGTCATCCACTGCATCGATCCGGACAATGGGCCGTCGCAAAAACTGGCCGAACGGCTGGGCTCCACCAACCTGGGCCCCGGGACCTTGCCGGCCCCGTTCGAGACGGCGCGCGTCGACATCTGGGGCCAGAGCCGGGATCAATGGCGGGCGCGGGGGCGTTAGGGCCACGCTTTGCGCGCTCGGTCCCCTTCGGCTAACGAGACGGCAGGGTCTATTTGAAGGGTTTGCGATGCGCGTACTGGTTCTGGGTGGTGACGGCTTCTGCGGCTGGCCGACGGCGCTGCACCTGTCGGCGCGGGGCTGGGACGTCTGCGTCGTCGACAATCTGAGCCGCCGCAACATCGACAACGAGCTGGAGGTCCAGTCGCTGACGCCCATTCGCTCCATGGGCGAGCGGATCGCGGCCTGGCAGGAGGTCAGCGGCAGGACCATCGACTTCGTCAACATGACCGTCGGCAAGGAGTTCGACCGCCTGGTCGCCCTGATCCGTGACTGGCAACCTGACAGCGTCGTCCATTTCGCCGAGCAGCGCGCGGCCCCCTATTCAATGAAGTCGGCCCGGCACAAGCTGTACACGGTCGACAACAATCTGAATGCCACCAACCATCTGCTGGCGGCCATCGTCGAGAGTGGGCGCGACGTGCATCTGGCGCACCTGGGAACGATGGGAGTCTATGGCTATACGACCGCCGGCCTGCGTATTCCGGAGGGATATCTGAAGGTCACGGTGGACACCGACTTCGGCCCGACCGAGCAGGAGATCCTGTTCCCGCCCAACCCGGGGTCGATCTATCACATGACCAAGACCCAGGACGCCCTGCTGTTCCAGTTCTATGCCAAGAACGACGGCGTGCGGATCACCGACCTGCACCAGGGCATCGTCTGGGGCACCCAGACTGAAGAGACGCGCCGGGACGAGCGGCTGATCAACCGGTTCGATTACGACGGTGACTATGGCACCGTCCTGAACCGTTTCCTGATGCAGGCGGCGGTCGGCTATCCGCTGACGGTGCATGGCACGGGCGGCCAGACGCGGGCCTTCATCCACATCCAGGACACGGTGCGCTGCGTCGAACTGGCGCTGAAGAACCCGCCGAAGACAGGAGATCGGGTCAAGATTCTGAACCAGATGACCGAAAGCCGCCGGGTCCGCGACCTGGCCGGCATGATCGCCGAGATGACGGGGGCCGAGGTTCACAATGTCCCCAACCCACGCCAGGAGGCGGACGAGAACGAGCTGGTCGTGGCCAATGACCAGTTCCGCGATCTGGGGCTCAAGCCCATCACCCTGGCGCAAGGCCTGATGGACGAGGTGACGGACATCGCGCGGCGATATGCCGACCGAGCCGATCCGGCCAAGGTGCCGTGCGTCTCGACCTGGAACAGCAGACGGGCCGAGGCGGTGAAGACGGAAAAGCCCGTCACCGCCGCTCCGACACGTTTGGCCTCTGCGCGCGCGATCCCGGCCTGAGGTCGCATCAGCGTGTCCGCAGTCGGTTCCGATCTTCTGATCTTCGGCGGCGGCTGGCTGGGCGAGGCTGTCGCCAAGGAAACGGTCGCCCGCGGTGATCGCGTCGTCCTGACCAGCCGCGCCCCCGCGCGACGCGCAGAGCTGGCGGCCTCCGGTTTCGAGGCCATCGACCCCGCCGATACAGCGGCGCTGACACACGCCGCTGGCAGGGCAAAGACCATCCTCGTCACCGCGCCCCCAGGAGCGTCAGGCTGTCCGGGGCTGGAGGTCCTCATGCCTGCGATCACTGCATCGGGGGCCTATCCGGACTGGATCGGCTACATCTCCTCGACAGCCGTCTATGGCGACCGGGACGGGGGCTGGGCATTCGAGGACGACGCCCTGAACGCCGCCAGCCTGGAGGGCGCACGGCGCGTTCGGGCCGAGCGGGACTGGCTGGATGCGGGCCGGGGCATGGGGCTGACGGTGCAGATCTTTCGGCTGCCGGCGCTTTACGGCCCCGGCCGCTCGCCGATCGACCGGTTGCGCGACGGCACGGCGCGGCGGGTGCGCAAGCCCGGACAGGTGTTCAACCGCATTCATGTGGACGATGTCGTCAGCGGCCTGTTCGCCTCCATGGCCAGGCCGCATCCGGGCCGGGCCTATACGCTGTGCGACGACGAACCGGCTGCGGCAGATGCGGTCATGGAATGGGCGGCCACCGAAATGAGGCTGCCGCAACCGCCCGCGGTCGACTGGACCGATCCGTCCGTCAGCGACGGCATGCGGCGGTTCTATCTCGATTCCAAGCGGCTTTCGAATGCCCGCGCCAAGGCCGAGCTGCGTTGGCGGCCCCAATATCCGACCTACCGCGAAGGCCTGAAAAGCCTGATGTGAAGCCGCAACACGCTGCACACGATTTCGTTTTGACAATGTACTTTACAAAGCAAAGCGCTTGTCCTATGTCGTCGGCCAAGGAGGACTTCATCATGACCCATGACCCTATCGACACCCCCGCCGACATCGCCTGGATGCGGCAACTGGCCGAGGAAGGCGCGCAGACGCCTATGCGCGGCGGTTCGTTTCTGATGACCGGCGGCCTGGTGTTCGGCGTGGCCAGCCTGTGCCATTGGGCCTTTGCGACCGGCCTGCTGCCGGGCGGTATGGATGCCGTCTGGATTCCCTGGCTGGCGTCCGGCGTGATCTTCGCCGCCTTCATCGCCATCGCGACGCCGCAGCTGAAGCGCACGGAGACGGTCCTGACAACGGCCAACAAGGCCTCGGCCATCGCGTGGTCGGCCATGGGCTGGGGCATCTTCGCGATGTTCGTCTCGATGGTGACGCTGGGCTGGAAACTCGGCATGGACACCCTGCCCGTCATCTCGGCCCTGATCCCGTCGATCATCCTGGTCTTCTATGCCACCGGCTGGGCCGTCAGCGCCGTCATGCACCGGTCGCGGGCCATGTGGATCCTGTCGATCGCCAGCTTCATCGCCGCCCCCGTGCTGGCCCTTTTTGCCGGTAGCACGGCGCAATACCTAGCCTATGCGGCAGCCCTGATCGGCCTGATGGGTCTGCCCGGCTATGTGTTCATGCGGGCGGCCGGAAAATGAGCGAGGCCGCGGCAAAGGTCGAAGACAGCTTCGACATCAACCGCATCGACGACGTCATCCACGGACGGGTTCGCCTCGGCATCATGGCGATCCTCTCGGGGGTGGAGAGCGCGGACTTCAACACCTTGAAGACCCGGCTTTCAGCCACGGACGGCAATCTGTCGGTGCATCTGCGGAAGCTGGAGGATGCCGGGTTCGTAGTGGTGACCAAGCGGTTCGAGGGCCGTAAGCCCCTGACCGAGGCGAGTATGACCCCTTCGGGACGCAAGGCCTTCATCGCCTATCTGGACGCCATGCAGGGGCTCGTAAAGGGCGCGCCGGGCTGAGAAGCCGATACGGTGGCGAGCGGTCATGGGGTCGGCTAGAAGCGCCCCATGACCGACCGCATTCATCGCTTCGACGACCTGGATAATTTCCGCGACTTCGGGGACTACGACACGGCGGCCGGGCGTCGGCTGAGGACAGGCCACCTTTTCCGCGCAGGGCATCAAGCGCGGGCCAGCGATGCGGATCTGGAACGGCTGGAGGCCCTAAACATCGCCACCGTGGTGGACCTGCGACGCCCCAGCGAACGACGGGATCAGCCCTCGCGGCGATGGGCCAGCTTCGACGGCCAAGTCATCGAAAGCGATCTGGACGACGGCGGCGAGGCCCCTCACATGAAGTTTCTCCGCGAGGCGGAACTGACGCCCGTGTCCGGTCGGGCCTTCATGATCGACACCTACCGGACCCTGCCGTTCGACGAGGGGCATCTGGACACTTTCAGCCGGTACTTCCGCGCCCTGGGCGACAGCGACCGGCCGGTCCTGATCCACTGCGCCGTGGGAAAGGATCGCACCGGAACCTTGGCGGCCCTGACGCATCATCTGCTGGGCGTGCACCGCGACGACATGATCGCCGACTATGTGCTGACCAATACCGCCGTCGATCTGGAGGCCCGTGCCCCCGCCATCGCGCGCCAGCTGGAGAAACGGACAGGCCGGGTCGCCTCGCATGAAGCGGTGGTCGCGTTTCTGGGCGTCGATGCGGTGTTTCTCGAGACGGCTCTGTCGACGATCAATGAGCGCCATGGCTCCGTCGACGCCTATCTGGAACAAGCGCTGGGTGTGGACGCCGCCTTGCGCGACCGGATCGGCGAACGGTTGAGCGCATGACCCTGATGGCGCGCCAGGTGAGGGCGTACGACTGGCGCGAGCCCCTGGCGGTGGCCAACGGGCTGAGAGACCGCGACGGGCTGCTGGTCCTGTTGTCCGACGGCGGCGCACTGGGGCGGCGATCCTTCGTGGCGGCCGAACCGGACCGTGTTCATGTCGGGCCGCTGGTGGACAGCACTCGGCTGGAGGCGTTGCGCGACCCGGATTTTGCCACGGCCACGGTCGGCCTGATCGCCTATGACGCCGGGGCGCGACCGGCGACAGGCGAGCGGGCGTCGGCCTGGCCCGACCTGATGCTGGCGCGCTATCCGGCGCTGCTGGTGTTCGATCATCAGGCCCGGACAGTCGAGGCCGTGGGGCGTGGTATCGATGCGGCGGCGGCACAGGATGCGTGCGACCGCGCGGCGCGCTGGCTCGACCATGCTGCGACGCCAAATGTGCCGCGCGCACCGGCCGTCGACTTCGTGGAGGAGGCATCTCCGTCGGCCTATCGCGCCGCCGTCGCCGATGTGGTGAAGCGAATCGCCGCGGGCGAGCTGTTTCAGGCCAATATCGCCCGGGCCTGGTCCGGGACGTTGAAACCCGAGACCGGGCCGTTCGATGTGCTGCTGCGGCTGGCGGGGCGCGAGGCTGCCTTCGGAGCGTTCTGGCAGATCGGCGACCGGGCTATCGTGTCGAACTCGCCCGAGTTGTTCCTGACCTTCGATTCGGACGACGGGCGGATCGAGACCCGGCCCATCAAGGGCACCCGCAGGCGGGATGCCGATGCGGAGCGAGATGCGGCCCTGGCCGCCGATCTGCGCGACAGCACCAAGGACCGGGCCGAAAACCTGATGATCGTCGATCTCATGCGCAACGATCTGTCGCGCGTGGCGGCAGCTGGCTCAGTCCGCGTCGAGTGTCTGTTCGAGATCGAAAGCCATCCGACGGTGCATCACCTGGTCTCGACCGTCGTGGCGAAAGCGCGAGACGGCACAAGCGCTGCGGACCTGCTGGAGGCCACCTTCCCGCCCGGCTCCATCACCGGCGCGCCCAAGCATCAGGCGATGAAGGTGGTCGCTGCACATGAGGCCCCGCGTGGCCCGTGGTGCGGGAGCCTGTTCCACATCGACGACGATGGAAAACTGACGGCCTCGGTGCTGATCCGGACAGCATCTTTCGAGAAGGCCAAGGGAATTTGGCGCTTCAGAACCTTGGCCGGGGCCGGCATCGTCGCCGACAGCGATCCGGAGGCGGAGCTGACCGAGACAGAGGCCAAGATCAGGGCGCTGCGAGAGGCCCTGACGGCTCAGCAGTTGGAGCAGGCCACCTTGTCCACCACGCGCGGCCGCAGATAAAAAACTCGCCCCAGTTCGGTGATGCCGGGCAAGAACTGATCCACGGGTGACTGATAATCGTAGATCGCCTCTGCGACGATCAGGCTCTCGCCATTTCCTATAAGGCCTGCAGGAACTGACACAGGATCTTCAAGATCCTCCATGTTGCGCCCGAAACTCCAGTCGACATCGACTACGCCGTCTGCACCTCGGGTCACGCTTGAGACCCGAACCTGCAGGGGTGTCGGCGAGAACGGCTGCATGATCTCATTGCCGATGTTGAAGATATCGTTGAGGTCATTCTGGTTCACCGTCTGCGCTTGAGCCGTCAGGTCCGCAATCATAGACGTGACGTGGCTCATACGCTTCTGGGCCATATAACCCTGACATAGCTCAGCCATGCCAAAGTAAAAAAGGATGATCAGGGGAGCCAGCAGCGCGAATTCGACTGCGGCGAGACCAGTCTGATCTTGACGGAAGCGGCTCAGCGCTTTGTGTAAGGCGATCATGGCGGTTCATTCCGAAAGGCCGTCGCAGCCATGAGGCGGGCACTGCGCGGCTCTGTGGAAAGTCGCGAGAGACCTTGCGACAAAAAGGTGGTCATCAAGGGCTGCTTGTACCAGACCCTCACGAGGACTGGACTGCCGAAAGTACCGTAGTCAAAGTCGAGTTGGCTTTCGTTGAAACTGACCCCATCCTCCATGGGGTCAGGCACGGGCGCGCCAAAAGCAGGAATGACCCGCACGTCGATACGAATGCGTTCATCGCAGTCGGTTGCGAAAGCGCTCATCCTCCCACACAGGTCATCCCGGAACTGCTCGGGCGTCATGTTTGCAGCACGAGCCTGACCGGTTCGAATAAGTCGTCCACTTTCCATCGTGGCGTTGGAAAGAGATGAGTCCACGACGAACACCAAACCCAGTTCGAGAATGGCGAAAATCATGAAAGCGAACGGCAGCAGAACCATAGCAAATTCCACCGCAGAGGAGCCTTTGCGTCCGCTGCGCGCGCAACGGCTGCTGCCGCGTTTGCCAAAAGCGAGCGTCTGCCAGAGGAGTCGCGCCACGGTTGTTACCGTGAGGCTGGCGGGGAAGAGGGTGCAGTCGACGCTCCGCCTGGCCCTCTCAGGGTGGGTGAACAGGATGTACCGCACGCCATTTCAGTGGCCTGTCCACCACGCCAGACACGCACGCGACCGGCACCCGAACCGTCTGTCACCACGATCTGTCGCTGGAAAACGGTGCGTCCGATAGCGTCTACGGCGACGATCTCGGTGACTCCATAGCCCTTGCCAGTGATGTACAGCGTGTTCGAATCCACGACTGTAACATCGGCGATCTGCGGGTTGCCGACGATGACTGACCCCGCGGCACCACGCAGCGGCACGCGCAGGGCTTGGTCGATCTCGACATTCAGCGGTGCCGTTTGAGCGATCGTCGTCGCAGGCGTGGCCAAGGCGACAGTCAATGCCAAGGCGGCGAAGGTGGGGTATGTCCGAAACATGGCGTCGACTTCCAATGAACAGGCGCGCGCGTGAGCGCTGGGCGATCATCGGTCGCAAACCTCAACAAACTTTAAATCTTGATCACCGTCCTCTTGAATACAGCAAGGCGCTCGACGGCCCGAGGACCCGGACTAAAAAAAGAGGGTAAATGCGAAAGTAACCATGACCTACTACCTGACTTTAACTTCGGTCGGTTTTTATAGGCATCGTTACGGGGGTGAAGCGGGCGACCGACCTCTCCCACAGTTGTCCGCTAGACCTTTTTTGAAAGAGAACAATCATGACCAAGTTCATTTCCAAGTTCGTTTCCGACGAGTCGGGCGCCACCGCCATCGAATACGGCCTGATCGCCGCCCTGATCGCCGTCGCGATCATCGGTGCCCTGGGCCTGGTGGGCGACGGCCTGATCGAGAAGTTCACGGAAGTCTCTGACGAGCTGTCCGCCTAATACTGGCGCTCGAGCTGCCAAGATGAGGGAGGCCGGAGCCAACGCTCCGGCCTTTTTTCATGCATTCCTGCTCTACGAGCAACCTGGCTTTAATAGCTGGGAAGCTAGGACGGACCGATGGAAATGCTCATCGTGCTCACCCTTGCGGTCATGCCGGCCCTGACCATTGTCGCGGGGCTCAAGGACATGACATCCATGACGATCCCCAACTGGATTTCTGCCGCACTGGTCATTGGCTTTTTTCCAGCAGCCTTGGCCGTCGGCCTGCCAATAATGTCCATCTTGACCCACGTCGGGGTCGGCGTCGCCGCCCTGCTCGCTGCCATCCTTCTGTTCGCTCTGCGTATATTCGGTGGCGGCGACGCCAAGCTTATGGCCGCGACCTGCCTCTGGATGGGTCTTGCGGGCACGCTGCCGTTCGTACTCTGGACCGCGGTGATGGGCGGTGTGCTGGGCTTGGTACTCATTCTCACCCGCCGGCATGCGCAGCCCCTACTCCCCGGAGCTCCTGGCTGGGTCGGCACTCTGCTGGCCCCCAAGGGCGCTATTCCGTACGGCATTGCCATCGCCGCCGGCGCTCTGATCGCTTATCCAGCCTCCCCGCTCGTAGTCACCTTTCTCGCCCGCTGATCGAACCACGATAGGTCGAAAACCATGGGTCGGCGTGTTTAGGGGGGCGTTAACTCCCGTCCCTGCATGCTTATTAACGGTAGAGCGCCACAGGACCCGATCCTGACGCGGCGCGGGGCTGCCGGAGATCGTGATGAAGCCTGCAAAAATCGCCGTGATAGCCGTCGCCGCCGTCGCCGCCATCGGTCTGGCCCTGGTGGTGCGCGCCATGGGTTCGGGAGGAGAGCCAACTGCTGTCGCTACGGCCGCGCCCGCCGAGGCGCGCCCTATGGCCCAAGTCCTGGTCGCCGCCAAGGATCTGGCCCCGGGTCAACGGCTGACCGAGGGCGACATGGCGTGGAAGGAGTGGGCTGTTGAAGAGGTCAATCCGGCCTTCATCACCGATGGGACCGTCCCAATCCCCACGGCTGCCGAACCCCAACCTGAAGCAGAGGAAGACAAGCCCAAAGGTGCGGTCGCCTCGGTCACCCGCGTTGCGACCAATCTGGCCACTGGGGGCGCGAAAGCTGACTATGTCGGTTCCGTCGTTCGTGAACCGATCCTCGCCGGTGAGCCAATCGTCGCCCGCAAGATCGTGCGGGCCGGCGATAGTGGCTACATGGCCGCCTATCTAGAACCGGGCATGCGCGCCATGTCGATTGGCATCGGAGTGGAGACCTCTGCAGGGGGCTTCATACTGCCAGGCGATCGCGTGGATGTGGTTTTGACGCGTGAGATCAACAACGATTCCACCGAAGGCAACCACAACAAGTTTGCGTCGTCTACGGTCTTGCAGAATCTGAAGGTTCTAGCCATCGATCAAGCCACGCGTGTCGGGGATGACGCCCAGACAGTGGTTGGCGCAACAGCGACGCTGGAAGTTGCGCCTGCTGATGCCGAGGCCCTGGCTCTGGCAGTTGCGGAGGGAGAGCTCAGCCTGTCGCTGCGCTCGTACGCCGACACCGGCGGACCCTCGGGGCGCACGTACACGCCCGCCCGACAAGCGCAATCCTCAGCCGTTCGCGTTTATCGCGGCGGTGACCCCGAAGTGGTTGTAGTCCAATGAAGCACCGCATTCTCGCAGGCTGTCTGGCGGTGCTGACCGCCGTGGTCGTGATCCCTGCATCTGCTGCGCCGGCCGCGGCGCAATCTCGCGCGGCCCTGCCGATGGGGTCAGGAAGCCAGTTGATCAACCTGCCGCGCGGCTCCTCAATGGCGGTCGATCTGCCCGCTGATGCCCGCGACGTGATCGTGCCCAATCCGATTGTGGCTGAAGCCATGCTGCACTCGCCGCGCCGCATCACCATAATAGGGCTGCAACCGGGCGAGACCGACGCTGTCGTCCTCGACGCCTCTGGCAGAACCATTCTTTCTTTGCGCATTCGCGTCGACGCAGGGGTATCTGCACTGCAAGATACCCTCAGCCGGATGATGCCGGGATCCCAGGTCCGCGCAGAGGCCGTCAACGACAGCATCATCCTGACTGGTCCAGCGTCCAGCCCGGGCGAGGCGGATCGTGCCACCCAAGTCGCTCGCGCCTTCGTTTCGGCCCCCGAGAAAGTCATCAATATGATGACGATTGCAGGCTCCGATCAGGTGATGGTCAAGGCCCGCGTTATCGAGGTGCAGCGCACGGCCATCAAACAACTGGGCGTCGACGTAAGCGCCTTGGTGTCCAATATCGGGGACGGTCTCACGTTCACGCAAAACGCGACCTTCGCGGTCGCGGGAAGCCAGTTGGGAGGCGGTATCCTCGGTTATGACGATGGTGCCTTGAGCACCAACCTGCGCGCATTCGAACGGGCCGGTCTCGTTCGCATCCTCGCAGAGCCCAACACCACAGCGGTAAATGGTGAGAGCGCCGAGTTTCTTGCGGGCGGCGAGTTTCCAGTGCCCGTAGGCCGTGACAACGACGGCAATATTCTGATCGAATTCAAACCTTACGGCGTCCGTCTGGCCTTCCGGCCCGTGGTGCTGTCTGAAGGGCGGATCTCGTTGCAGCTATCGACCGAGGTGTCGGAGCTGACTACCTCGGGAGCGTTCACGCTCGGGGGAACTGCAGACAACGCCCTCGTTATCCCTGCTTTGAATGTGCGGCGTGCATCATCGACCGTCGAACTGCCTTCCGGCGGATCTCTGATGATCGCGGGCCTGTTACGCGAGGATTTGCGCCAGAACATCGACCAACTTCCCGGTCTGGGCTCGGTTCCGGTTCTGGGGGCTCTTTTCCGATCCCGCGATTACATCAGCGGCGAGACCGAGCTCGTGATCGTGCTCGAGGCCTATATCGTATCGCCGACATCACCGGGTCGCCTCCAGACACCTGCTGACGGTCTGGTAATCGCCAACGATGCCCAGACCCTGCTGTTTGGTCAGTTGAACCAGCAGTACGGCCGCGGCAACGCCAATACTGCTTCCGACACCGGCTGGGCCGGCCCCGTCGGATACGTGATCGAGTGAGGTCCGCCGTGAAACATGCTTCCCTACTCGCCGCCGTGATAGCCTTGGGTTTGGCTGGTTGTTCGTCGGTCAGCACTGGTCAGATGAACGTCGCACCTGTGACGCCGCTGTCGCAGTATGTTCTGCAGGTGGAGCCCGGGATCGACCGCATTGCACTGGCTGTTCACGATCAGGGCCTGTCAGCCAATCAGCATCAGGCTCTGAGGGGGCTGGTATCGCGGTTCGTGTCCGAGCAGGCTTCCATTCTGCGCATCGAGTCGCCTTCTGGGAACGATCCCGCCGCAGCGGCACAGGCTTATGCGATGCGTGACGCCATGCAGGCGATGGGCGTGCCTGGCGATATGATCCAAGTCGTGGGCTATGACGCGCCAGACGCCCGTGCTCCGGTCTTGGCAGGCTTTGAAACCTTGCGCGCGCACGTCCCGGATTGTTCTGCTGAACCGCGCAATCTGGGTTCCCGCTTTTCCAACCTGCCGACTGGCGGCTTTGGGTGCGCCGTGACAGCCAACATGGCCGCACAGATTGCCAATCCACGCGACATACTCACCCCGCGCGAACTGCAACCTTCGGACAGCGGCCGTGCTGCCGTGGTGTTCGCCTTGTACCGCCAAGGCAAGCAGACCGCCGCGCCACAGGAGATTCTGGTGGCTGGCCGCATTTCAGAGGCCGTGGAATAGCACCGATGAGCAACGCCTTCGCACCCCGCGCCTTCGAGGATTTCGACGAGGACTTCGATCTGGACATGGGAGCCGACCTGACGCCGACGCCGGGCCACGCACCCCATCCCACGGCGGCATCAGCTCATCCCGGCTTCGTCCAGGCTCCGGCGCAGAGTGCGGAAGAGCGGGCTCCGCTCCGCTTCACGGCTCCGGCCGGGATCGCCCCCATGCCCCCCAGCACTCCTGCCGCCACGATGGCGGACGCGCCAGCCGACTGGACCGCCGTCGCCTCGCCCGAGGCCTCGGCTCCCCTTGCTATGCACGTTCCCGCGCAGGACGTGCCAGGCTCTTCGACACCCACGAGCGCGGTCATGCCGGCCATTCGTCCCGTCGAACAGGGCCACGGCACCTCGGGTTACAATCCGGTCGGTGAAATGGTTGCGGGCGCGTCTGCTGCCTTTTCGCCGCCAGTCACGACGACGCCCGAAGTGTTGGTGCCGCGCATTGCCATCCACATCTTCGCCGAGCGTCAGGACACCCTGGCCGCCGCCGATCGCGCGGCTCAGGACCGGAGGCTGTCGCGGGCCACGACCCAGATTCGGATAGGCGGCATTCCCGCGGCCGTCGAGGCCTATCAGCACGAGCCCACCCCGCCCCTTATCGTTGTCGAATGTCTCAGCGATCCACAGCGACTGCTTTGGGAAGTTGATCAGCTGGCCGAGGTCTGTGACGCGGGCACGAAAGTCGTGGTCATCGGCCCGACCAACGACATCCTTCTGTTCCGCGAACTGATGCGGCGCGGGGTCAGCGAATATCTGGTCGCGCCGTTGCAGCCACTGCAACTGATCACCGCCATCGGCGGCCTGTTCGCCGACCCGGCCCAGCCCTTCATCGGTCGTTCGATCGCCTTCGTCGGCGCGCGCGGCGGTTCGGGGGCCAGTTCGGTCGCGCACAACACCGCCTATGCTATCAGCGAGAAGATCGGGGCGAATACGGTTATCGTCGACTATGACCTGCCGTTCGGCACGGCCGGACTGGATTTCAACCAGGACCCGCTGAACGGCGTCGCCGACGCCCTGACTCAGCCGGACCGGCTGGATGCCACACTGCTGGACCGTATGATGGTCCGCTGCACCGACAAGCTGAGCCTGTTCGCGGCACCCGCCACACTCGATACCGACTGGGACATCTCAGCCGACGCCTTCGAGGAGGTGACCAGCCAGATCCGCTCGACGGCTCCGTTCGTGATCCTCGATTTGCCGCACCTGTGGTCGGGCTGGATGCGTCGCACCCTGATCACCGCCGATGAGGTGGTGGTGGTGGCCACGCCCGATCTGGCCAGCTTGCGCAATGCCAAGAACATGATGGACCTGATCCGTCAGGGGCGTCCGAATGATGCCCCGCCGCGTCTGGTTCTGAACCAGGTCGGCGTGCCCGGTCGCCCGGAAATCCCGGCCAAGGATTTCGGCACAGCCCTGGGCGTCCACCCGAGCCTGATCATTCCCTTCGATCCCAAGACCTTCGGTACCGCCGCCAACAACGGCCAGATGATCGTCGACGCCGGGGCCAAGTCCAAGGCGGCGGAAGCCTTCCAGACCCTGGCCCAGATCGTGTCCCAGCGCGAACTGCCCCAGGCCCAGCCCTCGAAGATGCGGGCCCTGCCGGCGCCGTCCGGTTCCAAGCCCGCAGGCAAGTCCCTGTTCGCCGGCCTGTTCAAGAAGAAGTCCTGATCCGTGTTCGGCAAACGTACAGGTCAGCCAGGCAGTCCCCCGCCCGTCCCGCGCGCAGCGGCGTCCGCGCCCCTGCCCAAGCCGGTGGTGGGCGGCAATGACGACCTGATGCTGGACGAGGCCCCGGCGGTACAGCCGATGGCCTTCGCCACGACCCAGCCCGCAGCCGACCCGGCGCCGCGGCAGAGGGACACCGCCGCGGCTCGACCGGCGTCGGAAGCCGCCGACCGGCTGGACGCCCTGGCCAATCGCCCGCGCGAGGTCGAGACCAAGCCCAAGGACGGCCCCGGCCCCAAGGCCACTGCCGGCTTCGAACAGCTGAAGAAGGCCCAGGCCGTCGCCGAGATCGTCCGCGAGCAGTCGGACTATTATCACGCCACCAAGACGACCATCTTCAACGCCCTGATGAACACCATCGACCTGGCCCAGCTGGCCGGTCTGGAAGCCAAGGCGGCGGCGGAGGAAATCCGCGACATCGTCGCCGAACTGGTGGCGATCAAGAACGTCTCCATGTCGGTGGCCGAGCAGGAGCATCTGGTCCAGGACATCGTCAACGACGTCCTGGGCTATGGCCCGCTGGAGCCGCTGCTGAGCCGCGACGACATCGCCGACATCATGGTCAATGGCGCGGGACGTGTCTTCATCGAGGTCAACGGCAAGGTCCAGCTGACCAATATTCGATTCCGCGACAACGCCCAGCTGATGAACATCTGTCAGCGGATCGTGTCGCAGGTCGGTCGCCGCGTCGATGAAAGCAGCCCCATCTGCGACGCGCGTCTGGCCGACGGCTCACGCGTCAACGTCATCGCCCCGCCGCTGGCGATCGACGGCCCGACGCTGACGATCCGGAAGTTCAAGAAGGACAAGCTGACGATGAAGAACCTGGTGGAGTTCGCCTCCATCAGTCCCGAAGGGGCCCGCGTTCTGGGCGTCATCGGCGCGTCGCGATGCAATTTGGTGATCTCGGGCGGTACGGGGTCGGGCAAGACGACCCTGCTGAACACCCTGACCGCCTTCATCGACCCGACCGAGCGCGTCATCACCTGCGAGGATGCCGCCGAGCTGCAGCTGCAGCAGCCGCACGTGGTCCGCCTGGAAACCCGCCCGCCCAATCTGGAAGGTCAGGGGACCATCACCATGCGGGATCTGGTCAAGAACTGTCTGCGGATGCGCCCCGAGCGCATCATCGTCGGCGAGGTGCGCGGACCCGAGGCCTTCGACCTGCTGCAGGCCATGAACACGGGTCACGACGGCTCCATGGGCACGCTGCACGCCAACAGTCCACGCGAAGCCATCAGCCGGATGGAGTCCATGATCACCATGGGCGGCTATGGCCTGCCGTCCAAGACGATCCGCGAGATGATCGTCGGCTCGGTCGACGTCATCGTTCAGGCCGCGCGTCTGCGCGACGGCTCGCGCCGCATCACCCACATCACCGAGGTGGTGGGGCTGGAAGGCGACGTCATCGTGACCCAGGACCTGTTCGTCTATGAGATCACCGGCGAGGACGAGCACGGCAAGATCATCGGCCGTCACCGCTCGACCGGCATCGCGCGCCCGCGCTTCTGGGACCGCGCCCGCTATTACGGTCTGGAGCGCGAGCTGGCCGAGGCCCTGGACGCGGCGGAGTAACAGACGATGCTGCCGATCCTCGCCGCCGTACTGGCCTTCATCACCATCGGCGGCCTGGGCTGGGCCTTCGTCGGCGGCGGCGATTCCAGTGAGCAGGCGCTGAAACGCGCCCAGACCTTTACCGGGGCCAGTAGCGGCAATGCTTCATCTCGCAAGGCGGCAGCAGCCAACACGCCTGAAGCCCGTCGCAAGCAGATCATGCTGCAGCTTCAGGAATCTGAGCGCCGAGAGCGCAAGGCCCGCGTTACCGTCGCTGCCAAGCTTAAGCAGGCCGGTTTGAAAATGCCCGTCACGCTCTTCTGGATTCTGAGCGCGGTGACTGGCGTCGTGTTCGTTCTCCCGCCGTTGATCTTTGGACTGAATATTCTCATCGCGCTGGGCATCGGCTTCGTCATGGGGTTAGGTCTGCCACGCTGGATCGTCGGTTTTCTGGGAAAGCGTCGCAGGGCCAAGTTCTCCTCGGCCTTCGCAGATGCAGTTGACGTCATAGTCCGCGGCATCAAGTCAGGCCTGCCCGTACACGACTGCTTCAAGATCATCGCCAAGGAAGCGCCGCTGCCACTCGGACCCGAGTTCCAGACCCTCGTTGAGGGCCTGGGCGTCGGTCTGACGCTCAGTCAGGCCCTGGACAAGATGTATGAGCGGATGCCGACGCCAGAGTTGAAGTTCTTCACCATCGTGATCGCTATCCAGCAGAAGACAGGCGGCAATCTTGCCGAGGCGTTGAACAACCTGTCTGTCGTACTGAGGGCGCGACGCATGATGGGTGAAAAGATCAAGGCGCTATCGTCCGAGGCTACCGCTTCCGCCGGGATCATCGCGTCCCTGCCGCCTGTGGTCATGATCCTCGTCAGTGTGACCACGCCTGACTACATGGCCAAGCTCTTCACCGAAACCCGTGGTCAGTTCATGCTGCTGATCGCCATCGTTATGATGACCATGGGGATTTTCGTGATGAAGAAGATGATTTCGTTCAAGTTCTAGGACTCAGACATGAGCGACATCATCGCGTTCTTCACCAATGTTCAGAACCTACTCAGCATAGGCGTCGGCATCCTCGTCTTTGCCACGATCATGACCTTGCTGGGGTCGTTCGGCGGCGGTGTGAAGCTTGAGAACCGCATGAAGGCCGTGGCCGTGCGACGCGACGAACTCAAGCGCCGGTCCCGCCAAGCTATTGCCACCCAGAACACCCCTGGCGTCCTTCGCCACACCGACGATGGCTTCAAAAAGACAGTCGTCGAAAAGCTTAATCTGTCGAAGATGCTTGAGGATCCCAAGGTCGCCGAGCAGATGGCCCAGGCAGGTTATCGAGGGCCGAAACCGCTGACGACCTTCTATTTCTTCCGCTTTTCGCTGCCATTTGTTCTGCTGTTCATCGCGGCGCTCTACGTTTTCGTGCTGAACGACTTCGGACTGCCGGTGATGATGCGGGTGTCGATCGTAATGTTCGCTGCGGCCATCGGCTTCTATGCACCGAACATCTTTCTACAAAACCGGATTGCGAAACGTCGTCAATCCATCATGCAGGCGTTTCCCGATGCCTTGGATCTTCTGCTGATCTGCGTGGAGGCCGGGATGTCGATCGAAGCTGCAATCACTAAGGTCAGCCAAGAAATCGGTTCCTCATCCATCGACCTCGCTGAGGAACTGACGCTGTTGTCGGCCGAACTCAGCTACCTGCCCGACAGAAGAATGGCATATGAGGGTCTGGCAAAGCGGACAAATCATCCAGGCGTCAAATCCGTAGCCACTGCGATGACGCAAGCTGAAACGTACGGCACTCCGCTATCGACCGCTCTGCGCGTTATGGCCAAGGAGAACCGGGAACTGCGCATGTCCGCAGCTGAGAAGAAGGCGGCTGCTTTGCCCGCCAAGCTCACCGTGCCAATGATCCTCTTCTTCCTGCCGGTTCTCTTCATCGTCATTCTGACGCCGGCGATCATCAATATCCAAGATACGATGGCCAGGGGCGGCTAGGAGTAGGCATAACTGCCCTACCCTCGTCAGACCTGAATGGCGGTGCGCCAGCCCTCGGCCACGGCCTCGACGGCCCCGCGCAGGGTCTTCTTGTGCTTGTCGAAATGCATCTCGCCGCGCAGGCCGGTGAAGATATAGCCGTTGGCGACGATGCTGCTGCCCGGCTCCAGCTCCTCGATCTCGAAATAGCGCATGGACTGGAACCACAGGCCGCGCTTTTCGGTCCAGACCAGCTGGGAATTGGGTTGCCAGTCGCTGACCGTCGCCTCCACCTGTCGCGGGGTGGTTCCCGGAAGCGTCTCCGTCAGGTCCACCTTGCCGCCGAAGGCGATGGCGCCGCTGATGTCCTTTTCGATCGGGTTCCAGCGGTGCCAGCTGTCCAGCTGTTCGATTACGGCCCAGATCTGGTCGACAGGGGCTTGGATGCCGAAGCGTTTCTCGATGCGTGCGATCGTGGTCATGCCGCTGATCTGGCACGACTTCCGGGCAAGTTAAAGTCAGCGATTGCCTTCGGGGCCGGGCTGCGACGCCGGGGGCGTGTCGGCTGACGGCGTCTCCTCGCGGCCCGGCAAGTCTTCGGGCCCGACGCGCAGGCGCGGGCTGACGAAGCACAACAGGGTGGCCACCGCCAGCATCAGGGCATTGGCGATGAAGGGGCCGGGCTCGGCCAGTTCATACAGGGCCACGCCGATCACGGGCGGGGCCAGAAAGCTGAGGCCCGCCAGCGACATCATCAGCCCGGCGACCGCGCCCTGCTCGTGGCTGCCCACGGCCAGGGACGATCCGGCGGTGAAGCCGGGCCGGGCAAAGCCGACGCCCATCGACACCACCGCATATCCCATGACCACGCCATAATAGCCGGGCGAGGCGATGCTGAGCAGATTGCCGACCAGTGCCAGCCCGGCCCCCCAGCGCATGAGGTCCCGCGGTTGCAGCTTCAGGAGCGGGATCAACCCCCATTGGGCCAGCAGGGTCGCCGCCGCGCCCGCGAACATGGCCAGGGCGATGAAGGGCTGGGTGTCGGCGGCTCGGGTGCCCATCACCGCCAGTTCGTCGATGATGTGGAAGCCCAGGACCGAGATGTTGATCGCCTGGGCCCCGGTGATCAGCAGGCCATACAGCAGATAGTCCCGCACGCGCGGGTCCTTCCACAGGCCCTTGCCGGTCGTGTCGCGCCGCCCGCTGGGCGAGGGGGTGCGGACCACATCTCCGCTGGGCAGACGCCGCCAGACGACGATCAGGGCGATCAGACCCAAGGCCGCGAAGCCGTACATGGGTCCTGCCAGACCGATCAGCGGCAGGACGAAAAGGGGCGCCAGGGTCGGCCCGATCACCGTGCCCAGCCCCTGCGCCGAGGCCAGTAGGGACATGGCCTGGGTGCGCTGTTCCGGCGTTGTGCGGTCCGCAACATAGGCTTGCGAGGCAATGGGGGCGGCCGAGCCGAACACGCCATAGATCGTCCGCGCGATGGCCATCAGCGCAAAGGCCAGGCCCACGCCCAGCCACCGCTCCAGCCCCGCCGTCGTCGCCAGGCCGAAACCGGTCATCGACAGGACGAAGCCGGTCAGGCCGATCATCATGACCTTCTTGCGCCCCAGCCGGTCCGACAGCCGCGCCCAGAAGGGCGAGGCGACGGTCCACATCAGGGCGGAGATGGCGAAGGCGGCGGACACCAGCGTGTCGCGCAACTCGAACGCCCGTCCGATATTGGGCAGCACGGACTGCAACGCCATGTTGCCCGCCGCCGCGATCAGGCTGACGCAGAACAGGATGGCAAAGGCGGGCGAGCGGAGGTTCACGCCCCAGTCCTAGACCCGTGACTGCGACAGGTCACCCTATCAGTCGGCAGGAAACGCCTTCAGCCGCCGGTCGTCGTCCAGCCCCAGCCGCGCTTTGACCTCGAAGAGGTCGGCCCCCGCCGGGACGATCAGCAGGGCCTTGGGGTTGGCGGCATTGACGGCCACCACCGCATTCTTCGGGCAGACGTCGAAACAATCGATACTGACCACGGCCAGCTCGGCCTTACGTCCCTTGCCCGCCTTCAGATATTTGCGCAGCGCCTTCTTCAGCGTCTTGTCGCCGTCAGGGCCGAAACCGCCGTCCAGCTTCTTCTGGCACTTGCGACAGACCAGGACGACGTCGCGCCAGCGGGTTTTTGCGGTCTTCAGATCCATGTCCGCCAGATCGCCGTTAGCCGGGCCGGACGCAAGGGCGGCGTTTCAACGCAATGGCGATTAACCATACAAGATGTGGTTCCTGTGGACGGACGGAATCGCACATCTTGCGTCAATTAAGCGCTCGTTTACGATTGGTGGTAGGTCGAGACCTTCGGAGGGAAGTCTGGACCCCATATATTGAATCCGTATCCCGGAGGGCATGATGACCGCAGGCTGGACAGAAGATCGCGTCGGTGCGCTGACGAAGCTGTGGCTGGAGGGTCAGTCGGCCAGCCAGATCGCCAAACAGCTGGGCGGCGGCGTCACCCGCAATGCCGTGATCGGCAAGGTTCACCGTCTGGGCCTGTCGGGCCGCGCCGCGCCGTCGCAGCCCGCACGCGCCAGCTTCCGCACCGCCCGTCCGCGCCCCGCGCCCCAGGCGACCCAGGCCCCCTCGGCCCCGCGCCGCATCGAGGCGGTCCAGCCGCGTCCGGTCGCACCTTCGGTGCCTGCGCCCATGCCCGACCTGCCCGGCACCGCCACGGTGATGACCCTGGGCGCGCACATGTGCAAATGGCCGATCGGGGACCCGTCGTCGTCGGAGTTCACCTTCTGCGGTCGCCGCGCCTCAGAAGGCGTCTATTGCGTCGAACACGCCCGCGTCGCCTACCAGCCCCAGGTCAAGAAGGGCGGCTCCAACGATCTGGCCCGCAGCCTTCGCAGGTACATTTAAGGAGCGCTAATGCTCGCGACGCGGTCGCTCGCTGCTTGAGCGCGTCGCCGGTGCTGCCTTCAGCATTTACATTTCCTGGCGCTCAGGCAGGCGATAGCCGATAGCGCCCCAAGAAATGTCACGAATGGCTCCTAGAGAGCCGCCCTCCACCTCGGCGGCGCACCCGCATGCGCTGCCGAGTGACTGGGGCGGGGCTGCGGTTATCCGGGTTGACGCAGCCCCTCACCATTCCTTCTGGAGCTATCGCTCGCCGCGCGGCGGCTCCGCTGCTTGAGGCCTTTTTTGGGCCTAACGCTCGCGACGCGGTCGCTTGCTGCTTGAGGCCTAGTTTTCGGGGCCTAACGCTCGCGACGCGGTCGATCGCGGCTTGAGGCCCAGGTGCCGATAGCTCGCCCTAATTCAGCACCCGTCTCTGCCCCGGCACGTCCAGGCTGAAGGCCGGAATGGCGGCGTCGAAGCTGCGCCCCTCGGCATCCACCATCGCATAGCTGCCGACCATGGAGCCGGACGGCGTCGTGAGAGGGCAGCCGGAGGCGTAGGTATAGCTGCCGCCCGGTGCGATCACGGGCTGTTCGCCGACCACGCCGGGGCCTCGCACATCCTCCACCTGACCCCGCGCGTCGGTGATGGTCCAGTGGCGGGCCATCAGCTGAACGGCCAAGCCGGTCAGGTTCACGATCTCCACCTGATACGCCCAGACCCAGCGCCCGGCGTCGGGGTTCGACTGGCCCGCCAGAAAGCTGGGGCGGACGCGGACGACGATGCCGTCGGTCTCGGCTTCATAGGCGGGGGTGTCGTGCATCGGCCTATCGTCCGCCGCGTGGGCCAAACGTCAAGCGTCAGAGGGGGAGACACGGCGCGAATTCGTGTAAGTCGGCTCCCATGCAGTCCATCGACCTTTCCGTTGCGGGCATCCTGCCCTGCCAGTCCATCGAGACGCTGATCGCCACCGGCGCGATCGTGTCCGACACCCCCTTCGACGCCGATCAGGTCCAGCCGGCCAGTCTGGACCTGCGCCTGTCCAATGAGGCCTGGCGGGTTCGCGCCAGCTTCCTGCCCGGCCAGCGCAAGGTGCTGGACCGGATCGCCGACGTCTCCATGCATCCCATCGACCTGTCGGGCGGCTATGTGCTGGAAAAGGGCTGCGTCTATATCGCCCGGCTGCAGGAGCGGCTCAGCCTGCCCAAGGGCCTGATCGCGCGCGCCAATCCCAAGAGCTCGACGGGGCGGGTCGATGTCTTCGTGCGCCTGCTGACCGATCAGGGGGCCTCGTTCGACGATGTCGCCGAGGGTTATGACGGGCCGCTGTACATGGAGATCGCGCCACAGACCTTTTCCATCCTGGTGAAGCCCGGCACGCGGCTGAACCAGTTGCGGCTGAAGGCGGGCGAACCGCCCAAGCTGGAGACCCGCAGCGTCGGCGTCGACCTTCGGGCCGGCGACAACGGCATCGTCGGCTATCGCGGTCGCCGCCATGCCGGCGTCGTCAACATGGACCACATCGACGGCCACGACCCGCGCGACTTCTGGGAGCCGCTGACCCTGCGGCGCGGCGAACTGCTGCTGGACCCGGGCGAGTTCTACATCCTGGCCTCATCCGACGACGTGGAAATCCCGGTCGATCAGGCCGCCGAGATGACCCCCATCGATCCGTCGGTGGGCGAGTTCCGCGTCCACTATGCGGGCTTCTTCGACCCAGGCTTCGGCACGGACGAGGCGCATGGGGCGGGGTCCAAGGGCGTGCTGGAGGTTCGCACCCACGACACGCCGTTCCTGCTGGAACACGGCCAGATCGTCGCCCGCCTGGTCTACGAACCCCTGACGGAACGCCCCACCCGCCTGTATGGCGAAGGCGGCAGCCACTACCAGAGCCAGGGTCTGAAGCTGAGCAAGCATTTCAGGGTTTGGTGAGAGCTAGGACGCGAGCGCTATATAGCTTCGATTATTCTGGGCCTCTTCGGCTAGCTATGACTGCGTCACCAAGAACTTCGACCAAAGTCTTTCTAGGCCTTGGTCTGTGACGGGCTTGGAAGGTCCCGTCCTCTCGAGCGAGCGCATCCACTTGTCCAATGCAAACCGTGCAAACTGCTGCCCGGTGGAAGTTAGATCAGAGAACTTCAGCTCTAAATCTGGGCGGCGTTCAACCTCTACGCCAGCTAGCAGCAGCGCTTTGGTTTTCATGAACTCGGCGAATATGAAGACCGTTTCCGCACCCTGCCGTTGATATTCACCGGTATCGGCTACCTCGCAGCCGTCCGCATCAAACGTAGTCACCCGCTGCTGCAGCATCCACGGCACCGAGATGAGTGTGAAATCCTGCAAGCTGACCTCCGTTTCGAGACTGTAGGTATATAAGGAAAGTTTCTTCAGTTGGCGCTGATCGTGTCGCTATTAGATCTAACTCAATCGATCCGCCTTCCTCAGGCTCGGGAACACCTTGGCCCAGATGCCCGTAGCGGCCAACGCGCCGAAGCCGCCGAAGACCGCCGCCCCGACCGGCCCCAGGAAGCGCACGGCGACGCCGCTGTAGGCTTCGCCCAGCTCGTTGGAGGCACCGATGAACAGCATGGAGACCGACGACACCCGCCCGCGCATGTGATCGGGCGTGGCCAGCTGGATCAGGGTCTGGCGGATGTTGACGCTGATCATGTCCGCCCCGCCGCCGATGAACAGGGCCAGCGCACTTAGCCAGACCCAGTGCGACAGGCCAAACGTCAGGGTGCTGAGCCCGAAGACGGCGACGGACGCGAACATCCACAAGCCCCCGTGCCGCACGATCGGAAACCGGCTGAGATACAGCGCCACCAGCAGGGCTCCGACCCCGAACGACGCCCTCAGCAGGCCGAACCCTTCGGGGCCCACATGCAGGATGTCGCGCGCGAAGATCGGCGTCAGCAGGGCCACCCCCGCAAGCAGGACCACGACCAGATCCAGCGATATGGCCCCCAGCACGATCTTGGTCTTCCACACATAGTCCAGCCCCTCCTTGACCAAAGCGAGCGGCGACACGCCCGTGTCGGTGAAGACCGGCTTGCCGTTGGTGCGGATGAGCAAGATCGAGGCGATGCCCAGGAAGAACAGCCCCATGGCCACCGCATAGGCCAGCGGCACGCTGAACCCCACGATGACCCCGCCCAGGGCCGGACCGGCGATGGCCCCGGTCTGAAAGGCGATGGACTGGGCCGCGATGGCCGGCGGCAGGGCCTTTCGCCCCACAACCATCGGCAGGAAGGCCTGGCTGGCCGGGGCCAAGAACGCCCGCGCCGCCCCGAACACCGCCGCCACGGCCAGCAGGCCCCACAGCGGCGGATTGCCGTGCAGCGCCATCAGCAGGAAACCGAGGGCGCACATCGACTCGACAAAGACCGAGATGGTCACCGTGTGCTTGCGGTCGCGCCGGTCGGCCATGGCCCCGGCCGGCAGGGTGAAGGCCAGTAGCGGCAGGAATTGGCACAGCCCCACCAGCCCCAAATACAGGCTGGCCTCGGCGATCGGATGATCCCGCCGCGCGATCTCATAGACCTGCCACAACAGGGCCGAGGACTGGATCTGTATCCCCAGCACCGCCGCCACCCGCCCCAGCCACAGCAGGCGGAAGTCGCGGATGGCCCAGGGGCTGGAAGGACCCTCTGGCGGGGAAGGGGGCTGGACGGGTTCAGCGGTCTCGATGGTCTCGGTCACGTGCGGCGATCGACTTTCGGAAGGGGGGTACCGTCGCGGCGCAGAAAGACGTCCTGCCGGAACACCATGTCGATGTCGGGATAGTCGCCATTGTCGCCGCCCGGCACGCGGGTGCCGATCTCGAGCAGAACGGCCTCGGCCCCGGATCGGTTCTCGATCTTGTGGCCGTTGGGCACGCCCGCCTTGAAGCCGGCGCAGTCGCCCGCGTGCAGGATGGTCTCGCCTTCATCCTCAACCAGCACGACCTCGCCGGAGACGACCCAGACGAACTCGTCCTCGCCCTCGTGCCAGTGACGCTGGCTGGACCAGGCCCCATCCGGCAGCCGCAGCAGATTGACCCCGAACTGATCCAGCCCGACGGCGTCGCCCAGACGCCAACGGCGGCGCGGCTTGCACGGCGCGGCGAACTCTTCGGGATAGCCGGTGCCGTGGCCGGTTGGTGCGGCATCGATGTCGATCTTGGGCATGACGTCGTCTTTGCGCCTCACTGGCCTTTCTCGTAAAGCACAGCCTTATGAGCGCCCCATCAAACCCTGTAATCGATCCTGTCGAACTGACGCGGGACCTGATCCGCATTCCGTCGGTCACGCCCGCCGACGAGGGCGCGATGGATGTGCTGGAGCGGACGCTGACGGGGCTGGGCTTCACCTGTCGCCGCATGGTGTTTGAAGGGCCGACGGGCGTGGGCCCGGATGCGCGGATAGAAAATCTGTACGCCCGGCGCGGCACCGCCTCGCCCAATCTGTGCTTCGCCGGTCATACCGACGTGGTGCCGACGGGGCGTGTCGAAGCCTGGTCGTCCGATCCGTTTGCCGCCGAGGTCAAGGACGGCGTCCTGTACGGACGTGGGGCGGTGGACATGAAGGGCGGCATTGCGGCCTGGACGGCGGCCGTGTCGCGGGTGCTGGCGGCGGGCGACGTCCCCGGTTCCCTGTCCTTTCTGATCACCGGCGACGAGGAAGGGCCTGCGCTCCACGGCACCAAGCGGGTGGTTGAAGCCCTGATGGCCGAGGGCGAGGTGATCGACGCCTGCGTGGTCGGCGAGCCGTCCTCGCAACAGGCGCTCGGCGACATGATCAAGGTGGGGCGGCGCGGCTCGCTGAACACCTGGATTACGGTGCATGGCAAACAGGGGCACGTCGCCTATCCGGACCGGGCCGCCAATCCTGCGCCGGTGATGGCCCGCCTGCTGGCCCGGCTGGCCGACCACGTGCTGGATCAAGGCTATGAAGCGTTTCAGCCGTCCAACCTGGAAATCACCACCATCGACATCGGCAATCCGGCCACCAACATCATCCCGGCCGAAGCGAAGGCGCGGCTGAACATCCGCTTCAACCCCGCCCACACAGGCGACGACCTGATCGCCTGGCTGAACAGCGTCGCGGGCGAGGCGCAGGCCGACAGCGGCCTGCGGATCGAGCTGGAGCATCTGTGCTCGGGCAATGCCTTCCTGACCCCCGCCGGCGACTTCGTGACGGCGGTGCAGGAGGCGGTGGAGGCCGAGACCGGTTGCCGCCCCGTCGCCTCGACCACCGGCGGCACCTCAGACGCCCGCTTCATCCGCGCCATGTGCCCGGTGCTGGAACTGGGCCTGGTCGGCCAGACCATGCATCAGGTCGACGAGCGGGTGCCGGTCGCCGAGCTGGAGGCGCTGACGGGTGTCTATGAGCGGGTGATCGCGGCCGTCATGGCCCGCCTGGCTAGCTGAACCAGCCCAAGACGAGAAAGGCCGCGGCGAAGACGGCGGCAAAAGAGATGCAAAAGAATACAGCCTCTCGTAGAGGCCCACCCCGACGATGCCGCGGCATCGGCGGAAGATTGACGGGCAACTGGCGCACCCACGCCTCCTGAACCGTTCCATCCATGAACGGTAGAGAAAACTGCGCCTGATCGGTTTCTTATCCGTTGAGGATCATGGTTTCCGCATCAGCTCCGTTCCAGGAACCGCAAGGCCGTCAGCACATGAGCCCGCACCCCGACCGGCAACACGGCCTCGTTGACGTCGAAGCTGGGTGAGTGGTTGGGCGGTGAGCTAGCCGGATCGACGCCATCGGCGCTGGCCCCCATGTGGTAGAAGACCCCCGGTACTTCCTGCGACAGATAGCTGAAATCCTCCGCCACTGTGGTCTCCGGACTGGCCGGATTGACGTTGCCTGAACCTGCGGCTTCCTCCAGCACCGGGGCCAGCCAGGTGGACAGTTCCTCGTTGTTGAAGACCAGGGCCGCGTTCTGTCGCACCGAGAATTCGGCGGTCGCGCCATAGGCCTCGGCCACGTGCCCGACGGCGGCCTCGGTCCTGCGAACCAGATCGTCGCGCTGGGCGATGTCGAAGGTGCGTAGCGTTCCGGACAGCACGGCCCGGTCCGGAATGATGTTGTAGCGCACGCCCGCATCGAGGGTGGCGATGGTGAAGACGGTCGGGGTCGTGGTCGGATCGATGGTGCGTGCGGTCAGGGTGTTGATCGTCTCGATCACCTGCCCCGTCACGGCGATGACGTCGACGCCCTTCCACGGCCAGGCCCCGTGCGTCTGGCGACCGTTCAGGGTGATGTCCACCCGATCCGAGGCCGCCATAAAACCGCGCGGACGATAGAAGATCGTCCCCGGCCGCCCCGGCACCACATGCAGGCCGAAGATGGCGTCGGGGCGCGGGTCCCTCAGCGCGCCCTCCTCGATCATCAAGGCGGCACCGCCCTTGGGCTCTCCGGGAGGGGCCCCTTCCTCGGCGGGCTGGAAGATGAAGACGACGGTGCCCGCGATCTGGTCCTTCATACCGGCCAGAACCTCGGCGGCCCCCATCAGCATGGCGACATGGGTGTCATGGCCACACGCGTGCGCCACCGGCACCGTATTGCCCATATAGGTCCCGGTCGCGGTCGAAGCGAAGGGCAGGCCCGTCGCCTCCTCCACCGGCAGGGCGTCCATGTCGGCCCGCAGCGCCACCGTCTTGCCGGGGCGGGCGCCGCGCAGAATGCCGACCACGCCGGTGCGCCCGACCTCCGTGCGGACCTCCAGTCCTAGCCCCTGCAGATGCTCGGCCACCGCGGCCGCCGTGCGCGTCTCGGCAAAGCCCAATTCGGGGTTGGCGTGGAAGTCGCGCCGCCAGGCGATCACGCGCGGATTGACCGCCTGCACCGCCGCCTCGACGCTGGCGACCGGAACCGCCTCCTGGGCGAGAGCAACCCCGCCCGAAAGCGCGAGCATGACGCACGAGGCAAGAAGCAGGCGGCGCAGGCGCATGTCGGGCTCCGGAGCGGGAATAGTGTCCGTTCGCAGGTTGCGGGCATGTCAGGGGCTTGCGCAAGGGCCGTCGAACCGCGATCTGGCGGGGATGACCGATCTGACCTCAACTCGCCCATCCGGATTGCCGCAACCGCGTCGCTACGACGGGATTAACTGGGTGGGGGTCAAGACCCTGTACCTGCGCGAGGTGCGCCGCTTCTGGAAGGTCGGGGCCCAGACGGTGGCGGCCCCGGTGGTGACCACACTGCTGTACATGCTGGTCTTCGTCGTCGCCCTGAAGGACTCGCGACCGCCCATCGACGGCACGCCGTTCGCGGAGTTCGTGGCGCCTGGCCTGATCATGATGGCGATCCTGAACAATGCGTTCGCCAATGCCTCGTCCAGCCTGATCCAAGCCAAGATCATGGGCACGGCGACCGACTTTCTGACTCCGCCGCTCAGCCCTCTGGAACTGACCATCGGCTTTTCCATGGGGGCGGCCACACGCGGCATCGTGGTCGGGGCCGTCACGGCCGTCTGCGTCATGCCGTTTGCGCGACTGGGCCTGGCCAATGTCGCGGCCATCCTGTGGTTCAGCCTGACGGCTTCGCTGATGATGGGGATGCTGGGCGTCTTCGCAGGGCTCTGGGCCGAAAAATTCGATCAGCTGGCGGCGGTGCAGAACTTCCTGATCATGCCGATGACCTTCCTGTCAGGCACCTTCTATCTGGTCGACAATCTGCCCGAGCCGTTCGCGACGATCAGCCATTTCAACCCGATCTTCTACATGATCGACGGTTTCCGCTTCGGCTTCATCGGCCATGCGGAGGGCAATGTCTGGATCGGCGTGGCGACCAGCGCGGCCCTGACGGTGCTGGGGGCCTATGCCTGCTGGCGGGTCTTCAAGTCGGGCTGGCGGCTGAAAAGCTGACGTCATTTTAAGGTGCGCCGGGGCCAGGACCGCGCTACCGAGTCGTCCTGATCATCCGGGGGTCTGTCATGCTGTTCCGCTCCATCGCCGTCACCGCGCTCGTGTGCGTCGCGACACCTGTCCTGGCCCAAACACCCGAGGACCCGACGGGCCTGCGCGACAAGGTCGCCGCCTTCGTTCAGCCCACCAATGAGGCGCGCACCCAGGCCGTGATCGACCTGGTGCGCGCCGCCGGGTTCGAGCCCGAGGTCGAGACGTTCCAGGGCGGCAACGACCGCACCGGCCCGATGACCGGCCGCAATGTCACCTTCACCGTCGCGGGCACCGACACCGACCTGACCGGCGAAATCCTGCTGACCGCGCATTATGATGCGGTCAAGCTGCGCGACGGTTCCCTGTCGCACGGGGTCGTCGACAATGCCGCCTCGGTCGTGGCCGTCGTGCGTGCCGCCGAGCTGCTGAGGGCCCAGCATCTGGGACATACGGTGCGGGTCATTCTGCTGGATCAGGAGGAGCTGGGCCTGATCGGCGCGCGCAAATGGATCGAGGCGCACGGCCTGGCCGATGTCCGCGCCGTCGTGAACTCCGACGTCGCCGGCTATGGCGACACCCTGATGTACGGTCAGAACAACGGCGATCAGTCCGCCTTCGTCACCCGTGCGGTGCGCGAGGTCTGCGCCGAACGCGCCATGCCCTGCGTCGGCTTTCCGGTCTATCCGCCCTCGGACGACCGCGCGTTCTCGGCCGCGGGTGCGCCGGTCGTGTCCCTGGGCTTTCAGGATCACGTCGGAGCCCACCAGATGTGGCTGGCCTTTAACGGCGGCGAAACCAACGGCCTGGCCGAGGGCTTTGTGCCCCAGGTCTTTCGCCTGATCCATTCCAGCGAGGACACGATGGAGCAGTTGGACCCCGCCACGGTCGAACTGGCCGGCAAGGTCTATGCCGAACTGATCCGCAAGCTGGACGGCCGTATCGCCTCGGGAAATACTCCGCCCGCGCGATAGCTATTCGCAATGCGGTCCCGCCCCGCTAGACTCTGGTCGATGACCGCCGCCCATTATCCTTCGCAAGGGTCTTCGGCCCGCTGGCTGATGCCGCTGAATGCGGTGCTGGCGGTGGTGTGTCTGGTGCTGTTTTTGCTGGCCATCGAGCAGAGGCAGGCGGTCCAGGCCTGGCACGCGGTGCGCGACGGCGCGGCCCCGGCCGTGCAGCGGGCGAGCGACTGGCTGGGCGACCGGACGGCCGATGTCCGCGAGGTCCTCGACCTCACATCCCCCCCTGCGGCAGACCCGGTCGATGTTCTGCTGACCGGGACCTTCGTGTCGGTAGATGCCGAGGTGCCGCTGGTCGTGACTTTCGACGGTCCGCGCGTGGTCGTGCGCGAACAGACCCTGACCACCCGCCCCTTACGGATCGCCGCCGGATCGGACGCCTTTGCGCCCGGCCAGACCTTTGCCGAGCGGCTGGACGCCCTGCCCGATGCCCAGATCGAGTCGCGCGAGGTTGTCCCGAACCCTGGAGCCGAGAGCGTCGCGCCTCTGGCCCTTTGCGGCGGTGCCGTGCCTGAGACCCTGACCCTGCTGCATCGACAGGACACCGTCGATCTGATGCTGTTCGCGCACGCCACCGAGGCGACTTCGCTCGGCGAACCCTGCGTCGTTGTCGCCCTGAAGGCCCCGTGAAGCGGAGGGGCAGGCACAGCCGCACCGGCGGCGCTCTGGCGCGGGGCGTGATGGCCGTGGCCTTGGGCGTCGTCGCTGCCCTGTGGACCTGGACAGCGGCGGGCGACGCCTCGTTGGCTCCGCGACCCGGCGAGGCGACCACCCAGATCCATCTGCTCAACAACGGCTTTCACACGGACCTGGCCGTGCCGCGCGCCGCCCTGACCCAGCGCCCGGGCCCACTGGGCGAGGCCGCACGATCGCTGGCCGCCGGCGACTGGATCCTGATCGGCTGGGGCGACGCCAAATTCTATGTCGACCAGAGCCCGATGGAGGGGCGGCTGCTGGACGGCGGGCGCGCCTTCTTTATGCCCGGCAACCGCTCGGTCATCATGCTGGACCCGGACCAGACCGACCCGACGACGCGCTTCGATCCCGCCAATCGCAACACCCTGGCCCTGTCGCCCCGTGCCCTGACCCGGATGCTGGACCACGTCGAGGCCTCGCTGGAGCTGACCGACGGCACTGCCCGCATCGCGGCCAGCCGCCCCGGCGATGACGCCCGCTTCTATGCCAGCCACGAGCATTTCTGGATCGGTCACCTGTGCAACAACTGGAGCGCGGGCGTGCTGAATGCGGCTGGCGTGACGGTGCGCCCTCTGCGATCCGTTACAGCGGGCGAGGTCATGAACGCCACCCGAGCGAGGCTGGACTTGAAGGGCCCCGAGGCCTAGACCCCGCCCCTTCGCTTTTTCGAGCCGGGTCCGAGCCCCGGCAGGCGACCAGGAGACACCGCCATGAGCACCCGCAAGTCCAGGCCCGCCGCCAAAGCCGGTACCGTCAGTCAGCGCCAGCTGCGCGCCTCCGAACTGATCCGCCACGCCCTGGTCGAGGTCCTGCGCGAGGAAGAGATTCACGATCCCGCCCTGACCGGCGTCTCGATCACGGTCAGCGAGGTGCGCCTGTCGCCCGACCTGAAACACGCCACCTGTTTCGTCGAGCCGCTGGGCGCGGGCGTCGAGACCGCGCCGGTCGCCGGTCATGAGTCCGAGATCATCAAGGCGCTTAATACCCATGCCAAATTCCTGCGCGGGGCGCTGGGGCGGCATATCGACATGCGCTTCACCCCCGACCTGCGCTTCCGCCACGACGAGAGCTTCGTCGCGGCCGAGCGCCTGAACCGTCTGCTGGACGATCCCCGTGTGCGGGCGGATGTCGAACATCGCGACGAGGACGACGACCAGTAATGGCCCGCAAGAAGCGCGGCGATGTCGTCAACGGCTGGGTCTGTTTCGACAAGCCGTATGAGATGGGTTCGACCGAGGCGGTGTCGAAGCTTCGTCGCCTGTTCAACGCCCAGAAGGCTGGCCATGCCGGAACGCTGGACCCGCTGGCCAGCGGCATCCTGCCCATCGCGCTGGGTGAGGCGACCAAGACGGTGCCGTTCCTGATGGATGCGGAGAAGGTTTACCGCTTCACCATCCACTGGGGCATATCGACCGACAGCATCGACCGCGAGGGCGAGATCGTCGGGCGTTCCGATGTCCGGCCCTCGGTCGAGGCGGTGAAGGCGGCCCTGCCGTCCTTCGTCGGCGACATCGACCAGACCCCGCCGCGCTTTTCCGCCATCAAGATTGATGGCCAGCGCGCCTATGACCTGGCGCGCGACGGGGCCGAGTTCGAACTGGCCAGCCGCCGCGTCACCATCCACGAGGCCGCCGTCACCGATGCGCCCGATGCCGACCATGTAGAGATCACGATGCGGACAGGCAAGGGTGTCTATGTGCGCTCGCTGGCGCGCGACCTGGCGCTCATGCTGGGGGGCGAAGGGCATGTTTCGGCCCTGCGGCGTGAGCGGGTGGGGCCGTTTTCGTTCGAGAACGCCGTGACACTGGATATTCTGGCCGATCTGGTGCATAGGGACGCCGCCTCGGAAGGCTTGCTTCCCGTTGCGACCGCTCTGGACGACATCCCGGAGCTGGCCGTGACGGACGGGGAAGCCTTCTCGCTTCGGCAGGGACGGCCGATCGTACTGCTCCCCAGACAGGTCGAGACACTGAAGGGTCAGCTTAGCGGCGACGCCCGGACAGTTTCGGTTTTCATGGGACAGACGCTCGTCGCTCTCGGTCAGTTGCGGGCCGGTCGCCTCGAACCCGACCGCGTATTCAATCTCTAAGCCCGAGCCATCCGGCAAAGGCTGGGACCAAACCGGCCCTCAAGTAGCGCGAAGCGCGGTAGGGCCAAGAAAGGACTCCCGATGTCGATTACTGCTGAACGCAAGAACGAAGTCATTGCCGAAAACGCCCGCTCCGCCGGCGACACCGGTTCGGCCGAGGTCCAGGTCGCGATCCTGTCGGAACGCATCGCCAACCTCACCGAGCACTTCAAGACCCACAAGAAGGACAACCACTCGCGCCGCGGCCTGCTCAAGATGGTCTCGCAGCGCCGTCGCCTTCTGGACCACCTGGTGAAGGTCGATCGGGAGCGTTACACCGCCCTGATCACCAAGCTGAACCTGCGCCGCTAAGGTGTAGATCGCGGAAACCGTTTCGAGGCGCGGGCCATGTCCGCGCCTCTTTCCGCACCTAGAGACCAGCCGCGCGCAGCGGTTTTCGTAACTGCGCAGACGCGAGGGCCATACCGGTCCTCTTCCACTCCCGGATCGACCGCCATGGGGCGGCGGTCCCTGGATCGAAGGACTGAACACCCGACGCTCCTGCCCACTCTTGGGCGCACCCACTGATGGGACTCCGCCGGGAATACGCCCGCCGGAACACGAAAGACGAAACATGTTCGATATCAAACGCAAGACGATCGACTGGGCCGGCCGCCCGCTGACGCTGGAAACGGGCCGCATCGCCCGCCAGGCCGACGGCGCCGTTCTGGCCACCTATGGAGAGACCGTGGTCCTGGCCACCGTCGTCTATGGCCGCGCGCCCAAGCCGGGCCTGGATTTCTTCCCCCTGACCGTCAACTACCAGGAAAAGACCTTCGCCGCCGGCAAGATCCCGGGTGGCTATTTCAAGCGTGAAGGCCGTCCGACCGAGAAGGAAACCCTGGTTTCCCGCCTGATCGACCGTCCGATCCGCCCGCTGTTCGTCAAGGGCTTCAAGAACGAGACCCAGGTCGTCATCACCGTCCTGCAGCACGACATGGAGAACGATCCCGACGTGGTCGGCATGGTCGCCGCCTCCGCCGCCCTGACCATTTCGGGCGTGCCCTTCATGGGCCCGATCGGCGCCGCGCGCGTCGGCTACATCGACGGTGAGCTGGTTCTGAACCCGACCATCGATCAGCTGGAAGGCTCCGAGCTGGATCTGGTTGTCGCCGGCACCCAGGACGCCCTGATGATGGTCGAATCCGAGGCCAAGGAACTGTCGGAACAGACCTTCCTCGACGCCCTGATGTTCGCCCACAAGGGCATGCAGCCGGTCATCGACGCCATCATCGACCTGGCCGAACACGCCGCCAAGGAGCCCTTCGACTTCCAGGCCGAGGACCACTCCGACGTCGTCACCGCCATCCAGAACCTGGTCGGCGAGGACATCAAGGCGGCCTATACCCACACCGCCAAGCACGACCGCCACAACGCGGTCGGCGCCGCCAAGAAGAAGGCCGCCGAGGCCCTGGTGAAGACCGACGAGAACCCTGACGGCGTCGAGCCTGCGAAGTTCTCGACCGCCTTCAAGGAATGCGAGGCCCACGTCCTGCGTCGCGACATCATCGACAACGGCCACCGCGTCGATGGCCGCGCCCTCGACAAGGTTCGTTCGATCGTCTCGGAAGTCGGCGTCTTCCCGCGCACCCACGGTTCGGCCCTGTTCACGCGCGGTGAAACCCAGGCCATCGTCGTCGCCACCCTGGGCACCGGCGAGGACGAGCAGTACATCGACGCTCTGACCGGGACGTACAAAGAGAAGTTCCTGCTGCACTACAACTTCCCTCCCTATTCGGTCGGCGAGACCGGACGGATGGGCGGCGCGGGCCGTCGGGAAATCGGTCACGGCAAGCTGGCGTGGCGGGCCATCCGTCCGATGCTGCCGTCATCGGAAGACTTCCCCTACACCATCCGTCTGGTGTCGGAGATCACCGAGTCCAACGGCTCGTCCTCCATGGCCACGGTCTGCGGTTCGTCGCTGGCGCTGATGGACGCCGGCGTGCCCCTGAAGAAGCCCGTCTCGGGCATCGCCATGGGTCTGATCCTGGAGCCGTCGGGCGAGTTCGCCATCCTGTCGGACATCCTGGGTGACGAAGATCACCTGGGCGACATGGACTTCAAGGTCGCCGGAACGCGTGACGGCATCACCAGCCTCCAGATGGACATCAAGGTCGCCGGCATCACCGAAGAGATCATGAAGAAGGCCATCGCCCAGGCGTCGGCCGGTCGTCTTCACATCCTCGACGAGATGGACAAGGCCATCGACGGCGCCCGCACCGAGCTGGGCGAGTTCGCGCCCAAGATCGAGTCGATCAAGGTCCCGACCGACAAGATCCGCGACATCATCGGCACGGGCGGCAAGATCATCCGCGAGATCGTCGAAAAGACCGGCGCCAAGATCAACATCGAGGACGACGGCACGGTGAAGATCGCCGCCTCGGAACAAGAGAAGATCGACGCCGCCAAGAACTGGATCAGCTCGATCGTCTCCGAGCCCGAGCCCGGCACCATCTACTCTGGCAAGGTCGTGAAGGTCGTCGACTTCGGCGCCTTCGTGAACTTCTTCGGGGCCAAGGACGGTCTGGTTCACGTCAGCCAGATTTCCCTGGAGCGCGTCGCCAACCCGGCCGACGTTCTGTCCGAAGGCCAGGAGGTCAAGGTCAAATTCCTGGGCATGGACGATCGCGGCAAGACCAAGCTGTCGATGAAGGTCGTCGATCAGGAAACCGGCGAGGACATCACCGACAAGATCAACGCCGAACGCGCCGAACGCGGCGAGCCCCCGCTGTCGGAAGACACCGGCGGTCGTCCCAAACGCGAAGGTGGCGGTGACCGCGATCGCAACCGCGGCCGTCGTCGCGACTAGGATCGCGTCACACGACTGCATGGATAGGGCCCCGGTGGAAACGCCGGGGCCTTCTTCGTGACGGGCTGCACCATCACGGATCCACATCTGCGTGATCGGCGCTAATGATTTTGCAGTGCGGCGCACTATATGCTGCTGTGCCGTATCGTGACCGTTCGCGGTCGCCGACCAGGATCGACATGCTGTATTCGCTGCACGAGCTCGCCTACGCCTCCGCCTCGCCGTTCCGGATCGGGGCCCAGATGGCCCGGACCTTCTGGTCGTCGCCGCTGAACCCCGCCGCCGACACGGCCATCGGCCGCACCGCCTTCGCCTCGGCCGAGCTGTTCGAGAGTGTGACGCGCCGCTATGGCAAGCCGGACTGGCGGCTGGACACCATCACCGTCGACGGCCATCCGATCCGCACGACCCAGCAGGTCATCTGGTCCTCGCCCTGGTGCCGCCTGATACGGTTCGCGCGCAACATCGGCGACCTGAAGCGGGCGAAAAAGCCGGTCGCGGCCCCCTCGGTCCTGATCGTGGCACCCCTGTCGGGCCACTATGCCACCCTGCTGCGCGGGACAGTCGAGGGCTTCCTTGCCGACCACGACGTCTATGTGACCGACTGGTCCAACGCCCGCCAGGTGCCGGTGCTGGAGGGCCGGTTCGACTTCTTCGACTATATCGACCACGTCCGCGACATGCTGGCCGCCATCGGGCCGCGCGCCCATGTGGTCGGCGTCTGCCAGCCCGGACCGCCGGTCCTGGCGGCCTGCGCCCTGATGGCCGAGGACAATGATCCGAACCGCCCCGTCTCCATGACCTTCATGGGCTCGCCCATCGATGCGCGCCTGTCGCCGACGGTGACCAATGAACTGGCCGAGGAAAAGCCTTTCACCTGGTTCCAGTCGAACATGATCCACACCGTGCCCTGGCCCTATCCCGGCTTTGGCCGCCGCGTCTATCCGGGCTTCGTCCAGCTCTACAGCTTCATGTCGATGAACGAGGACAAGCATATCGACGCCCACCACCGCTATTTCCAGGACCTGGTCTCGGGCGACGGCGACGGGGTGGAGAAGCACGAGGAATTCTACGACGAATACCTCTCGGTGCTGGACCTGTCGGAGGAGTTCTACCTTCAGACCATCGACATCGTCTTCCAGCAGCATCTGCTGCCGCGCGGCCTGCTGGAGCATCGCGGCCGCAAGGTCGATCTGACCAAGATCACGGACATCGCCCTGATGACCGTCGAGGGGGCCAAGGACGACATCTCCGGCGTCGGCCAGACCCAGGCCGCGCATGGGCTGTGCACGGGCCTGAACGACGACCGCCGCGTGCTGTATGTCCATCCGGACGTCGGCCACTATGGCGTCTTCAACGGTCGCCGGTTCCGCGACGATATTTATCCGCGCGTCCGCGACTTCATCGCGGCCCAAGAGGTGGCCAGTGCAGTACCGGAACGGCCAGCGGCTGCCGCCTGAGGCGCTGGGAGTCGCCGCGCGCCTGTCGGTCAATCCCCGTGCCCGCCGCCTGTCGATCCGCATAGACGGACGCGCGGGCGAGGCCGTCCTGATCGCACCCAGCGAACGCAAGCTGGGCGAGGTTGTGGCCTTCGCCCGCACCAAGACGGACTGGATCCTGGATCGCCTGGCCCAGCGCCAGCCTGGCACCCCGATCGTGCCGGGGGCTGTCCTGCCCCTGTTCGACCGCCCGACCCGACTGATTGCCGTGCCCGGTGCCGGGGCCGCGCGCCTGAGTGAGGACGCCGATGGCTCCGTCATCCTGTCCGGCGGCGAGGGCGAGGCCTTTGCCCGCAGGGTCGAGAACCTGTTCAAACGCATCGCCCGCGACACGCTTCAGGCGCGGACCGATGTGCATTTGAAAGCCCTCGGCCCCAAGGCCGGGCGGGGTCCGGTGAAGATCTCCATCGCCGACCCGAAATCGCGCTGGGGCTCCTGCAGCCCGCACAACCGCACCATCCGCTATAGCTGGCGGGTCATCATGGCTCCGCGCGCGGTGGTCGACTATCTGGCCGCCCATGAAGTGGCCCATCTGGTCCATGCCGACCACAGCCAGGCCTACTGGTCCGTCGTCCACGACCTGATCGGCGACCATCGCCCCTACCGCCGCTGGCTCAAGGACCACGGCGCGGCCCTCCACGCCGTGGGGCGCTAGAAGAACAGCGGCTCGCGGCTGCGTTCCGGCTGGCGATCGTCCGGCCTTTGCGGCTGCGGGGCGGTCGGGCGCACCACGGCGGGCTCGCGGCGCGGCGTTTCCTGATTGCCCTGGGCCGGAGGCGTGGACGGCTCCTCGTAGGAACCTTCATCCGTTTCGGCCGGAGGATTGTCGCCATAGGGGTCGCCGATTTCCTCCAGCATCTGGCCGATAGGCGTCGGCGGCTGCCAGCCTTCGGGCATGGCGGGGCCGGCGGGAATGGCCGGGGCGTTCAGGCGCGGCAGGGCTGCCTCCATGAAGCCGCGCCAGATGGCGGCGGGCGACGAGCCGCCGGTGATGCCGCGCATGGCCGTATTGTCGTCCTTGCCGACCCAGACGGCCGTCACGAAGCCACCCGTGTAGCCGACGAACCAGGCGTCCTTGTAATCCGAGGTCGTGCCTGTCTTGCCCGCGATGTCGCGCCCCGCGATCCCCGCGGACCGGCCCGAGCCGGAGGTGACGACGCCCCTCAGCATCTGGTTCTGGTAGTAGAGGAACGGGTTCGAAATCGCCTGTACCGGAGCGCCCTGTCGGGCGTCGCGTTGATAGATGACGCGGCCCTGCGGTGTGCGGATACGGCTGATGCCGTAGGCACTGACCCGGCGCCCGCCATTGGCGAAGGCGTCATAGGCCTGGGCCATTTCCAGCGGACTGACCTCGACGGCCCCCAGGGCCATGGCTGGCTCCAGCCCGATCCGGCTGGTGATGCCCAGGCGGCGTGCGGCGCGGGCGACGTTGTCGCGCCCGATCTGGTCCGCGATCCCGGCCGCCACCGTATTGGTCGACTGGGCCACGGCATTGGCCAGGGTCGTCTCGCCGATGAAGTTGCCGGAATAGTTGCGCGGCGACCAGTTGCCGATGGTGATCGGCTGATCCACGACGCGGCTCTCTGGCGTATAGCCCGCCTCCAGCGCGGCCAGATAGACGAAGGGCTTAAAGGCCGAACCCGCCTGACGCCGCGCCTCGGTGGCGCGGTTGAACTGGCTGTCAGCATAGGACGCGCCGCCGATCATGGCCCGCACCCGCCCGTCGCCGTCCAGAGCGACCAGGGCCGCCTGTTCGACGCCCTTGCCTTCGTCGCGGTCCAGGATGCGCCGCACGGCCCGCTCGGCCGAGGTCTGCAGCGTCAGGTCCAGCGTGGTCTCCACCACCAGATCCTCGGTCGGTTCGCCGACCAGTTCGCGGATCTGGCGATCCAGCCAGTCGACGAAATACTGGGCATGCTGGGTCGCCAGGGTGCGCGAGACCCGCACCGGCGTGGCGGCGGCGGCATCGCGCTGCTCCACCGTGATCACGCCCGCCTCGACCATTTCGTTCAGCACAACGGTGGCCCGTCCGGCCGCCCGCTCGCTCTCGGACACCGGCGAATAGCGCGACGGTGCCTTCAGCAGCCCGGCCAGAAGCGCGGCCTCGCCGACTGTCAGGTCCTTGGCGGACTTGTCGAAATACCGCTGCGACGCCGCCTCGATCCCGTAAGCCCCGGCACCGAAATAGACCCGGTTCAAATAGAGGGCCAGGATCTCCTTCTTGGAGAATTTCATCTCCAGCCACACGGCCAGCATCAGCTCCTGAACCTTGCGCTTCATGTTTTGGTCGGGCGACAGGAACAGGTTCTTGGCCAGCTGTTGCGTCAGGGTCGAGCCGCCCTGGACCACCCGCCCCGCGCGGATATTGGCCACCATGGCGCGGCTCATGCCGATGGGGTCGAAGCCGGGGTGGCTGTAGAAGCGGCGGTCCTCGATCGCCACGAAGGCAGCGGGCACATAGTCGGGCAGGCTGTCCAGATCGGCGGGCGGGGCCATCTGGGTACCGCGCACCGCGATCAGCGCGCCATTGCGATCCAGATAGGTGATCGAGGGCTGGCGGTCGACATTGTACAGGCTGGCCGTACTGGGCAGGTCGCGCGCGAAAACGGCAAAAAAGACGACCAGGAAGATCAGCGCCCAGACCGCCAGAACCGCGCTCCAGTAGAAGAAGCGCTTCCAGCCCGTCCGTTTCGGCTTGCGGCCGTCGGGGGCGGGATTGGACTCATTACCGAAACGCGCGCCTGAACCCGCCATCACTACCCTCATCAAGCCGATGCCCGGTCATAGCGGGTCGTGCGGCATACGGAAACGGTGCCCCCCGTTTCACACGATCGTGAGCACCGTTTCCGCCGAAAGCATGGCCGTTCGAAGGGCTATTCTAAAAACGCGTTCACCTCGGCCAGGAAGCGCTCCGGCTGGTCCAGCATGATGAAATGGGCGCTGTCGTCGATCCGCTTCAGCGTGACGCCGGGCAGGGTGGCGAAGGAGGCTTGATAGATACCGTCCGTCATCTCGTTGGTCATGCGGGCGTCGTTGAACTTGACGTACAGCACCTCGGTCGGGGCCGTGATCCGCGCCAGTTCGGGACGCAGGTCGGTGGTGATCAACTCGCGCATGGAGGCGGCGGCCACATTCTGATCGCTGGTCACGCTATCCTGGATGGGGCCGGGGCGGGCTGCCTCGGTATTGATCATCCCGGCGATGGTCTGGGCGGCCTGGGTCTGCCAGGCCTCGGGCGGCGAGCTGCGCATGCCGTTGGCGACCATGTCGGCCATCGGCTGGACGCTCTGGGCTGTCGCCTGGGGTCCGCCGAACATCGCTCCCATGAAGGGGATCATATCCACGACCATCAGCTTGCCGACCAGCGTCGGCTGCCGCGCGGCCAGCATCATGGCGATGGTGCCGCCCATGGAGTGGCCGATGACCACCGGCTTGTCGAGCTGTTCCTGACGGATGTAGCGGGCCAGGTCGGCCGCGACCGGCGTGGCCACCAGTCCTTGCGCATTGTCCTCGGCCGGGGCCCCTGCAAAGCCCTGAACATGGATGCGATGGATGCGATAGCGGTCCTTCAGCGCTTCGGTCAGCCCGTCCCAGACCTCGGGCGACGATGACAGGCCGGGGATCAAGATGATGTCGCCGATCGGCTGTTCCGGCCCGTCGACGCGGACATGGAACCGACCGGATTCGAAGTCGGCATGCTGATGGCCGTGGTCGGCACCGGCGTGACCGGCATGGTCAGCGTGCTGGGCCAGGGCAGGCGTGGCCGCGGTTGCCAGAATGGCGGCGGCGATAAAGGCAAGGGATCTGTTCATGTGTGTTGTCCTCCCGACGATGACCGCTCAATACCACTTCACTTTATAATGTAAAGTACTTTCTTTGTTGCGCGACGCTGACACGCGACAATCGCGTAGAAGCTCAATACGATGGGCGCATGCCCGCCGATACCGCCGATCTCCCCGCCGCCCGACTTTCGCCCGCGCCCACGGCCTTCGGCAAGGGGTTCGTGCTGGACACCTGGTATTTCGTCGCCCTGTCGCGCGAGGTGAAGCCCGGCGACATGAAGCGCCACGAACTGCTGGGCGAACCCGTCCTGATCGGTCGGACGAAGGCGGGTCAGGTCTATGGCATGCGCGACATCTGCCCGCACCGGGCCGCGCCCCTTTCCGCCGGGCGTCTGGTCGAAAAGCCGGGCGAGGGCGAGACGATCGAGTGCTGCTACCACGGCTGGCGCTTCCGACCCGACGGCGTGTGCGCCGCCATCCCGTCCCTGGTCGAGGATCAGGCCTATGAGCCGGAGCGTATCCGGGTGCGGTCCTATCCCGTGCGCGAAAGTCAGGGGATGATCTTCGTCTGGATAACCTCCGATCCGCGCAGCCCCGCAGAGCCGGATCACGAACCGCCCGTCTTCCCCGGTGTGGTCGGCGGCGAGGCCCGGCTGGTCGAGGCGATGGATTTCGACAGCCATATCGACCACGCCGTCGTCGGCCTGATGGACCCGGCTCACGGCCCCTATGTGCATCAGCAGTGGTGGTGGCGCTCCGAGCATTCCATGCACGAAAAGTCCAAGGCCTTCGAGCCGCGCGACATGGGCTTCGCCATGGTCCGGCACGCGCCCTCATCCAACAGCCGGGCCTACAAAATTCTGGGCGGAGCCCCGGCGACCGAGATCACCTTCCGCCTGCCCGGCTATCGCTGGGAGCATATCCAAGTCGGAGACAAACAGGTGCTGGCCCTGACCTGCCTGACGCCGATCACGGAGACGAAGACGCGGATCACCCAGATCTTCTGGTCCGACCATTGGGTGTTCGGCATCGCCAAACCCTTCCTGCGTCAGGGTGTGCGGGCCTTCCTGAAGCAGGACGGCGGCATGGTGAACCTGCAGAACGAAGGCCTGCGCTACGACCCGGCCCTGATCTGGATCGACGACGCCGACAAACAGGCCAAATGGTACCAGCAGCTGAAGCGCGAGTGGATCAAGAGCCGCGCCGAGCAACGTCCGTTCGCCAACCCGGTCAAGCCCGCGACCCTGCGCTGGAAGAGCTAGAACCCAATCCGCGCTCAAACAGCGAGACGCCGCGCGTCGAGCGTTAGCGCCCTAAAAAACAAAAAACCCGCCGGCGAACCGGCGGGTTTTTCGATTACTGCCGGGCCAGTTGCCCCGCCAGGATCAGGTCCATCTGCTTGCGCGTATGGGCTGTCAGCTCTTCCATGCCCCAGCCGTCGTAGGCGGCGAAGCGATAGTTGGCCATGTAGAGTTCCCAGATCATGCGGGTCATCAGGGTGACGTCGACGTCCTGACGCAGCTCGCCCTCACGGATACCGGCCTGCAGGATGCCGGCCACCGTCTCGACGAAGGGCTTGGCCATGGTGCGCTGGCGCTCGTTGGCGTCGTCAGGCTGGAACCAGGCGCGGGCGAAAATCGCCTGCACCAGCGGCAAATGGTCCAGACCGCGATGATAGCCGACCGACAGGGCCGAGGTCAGGCGCTCGGCTGCCCGACCGTCCGCCGTCGCAGCCGCCTGAAAGGATTCCAGCGTCCCGGCCAGGTTTTCAGCCAGGACCGCCTCGAACAGTTCGGACTTGTCCTGGAAGTTGGCGAAGACGGCACCCGTCGACATGCCGGCGCCCTTGGCGATGTCGCGGATGGTGGCGGCTTCATAGCCGCGCTCTGCGAACAGGATGCGGGCGGCCTCCAGCACCTTGGCGTGGGTGCGGACCTTGGCGGCCTGGCGTCGGTTCAGGCGCGGAGCCTCGATATCGGCGTCGATCTGGGTGGTGGGCAAAACGGAATCTCGCATGAAAACGGTTACTCGACTGGCGGCTTGAACCCTTGTGCCGCGTGAAACTGGATCACCGGAGTGACGGAAGGAATTGAACACGATGGCCGCGGCTCACCGAACGTCCTTCCGAACAGCGCGGCTGTTGACCACCGAACGATGACCAAAATGGGGTGCAGGGATTAACAGCTTGGCCGTCTCGGCAACACAATTGGTGACACCCTGACAAACGCGGGGCGGCGTCAGCCCCTGTTAGTCCCTCTCAGGGCTCTGGCGCGGCGGGGCCGATCGGCATCGGGCATGGCCGCCTGAAACAGCTTGCGATACCGGTCGCGCCGCTCGTGGATAGAGGCCAGTACCAGGCCCATCGGCACCCCGAGATCGACCAGGGTGTTTTCGGCCAGCTGCAGACTGGCCTCGGTCGTCTCTGGCACGGCATCGGTGACGCCCAGGCGATACAGCCGCTCCGCATGCCGGTCGTCGCGGGCGCGCGCGATCAGGATCAGATCGGGCCGCAGGGCCCGCGCCGCGACCACAACCTCGTCGACCTTTGACGGCGCATCCATGGTGACGATGACGGCGCGGGCCGTGTCGATCCCGCACAGCCGCAGCATCTCCTCGCGTCCGGCGTCGCCATAGAAGACGTTCGCCCCTTCAGCCCGGCCCTTGGCGACGGTCGAGGCATTGGCGTCGATGGCCAGAAAGGTCTGGCCGTGTTCGTTCAGCATCTCGCCCACCAGCCGTCCCACGCGACCGAAGCCTACGATCAGCACCTGATTTTCCGTATCGACCGGTGTCAGCGCCTCTGGCGGCAGGTCAGTCTCGGCCGCCTCGACCCTGGCGGTCAGGCGGCTGGCCAGCAGCGCCATCAAGGGCACGGTGAAGATGCTGATGGTTGCGGCCAGCAGCGCCGTCTGGGTGAAACCGGGCGAGCCGATCCCCTCCAGCACGCCGGCCCCCAGGATGACGAAGGCGAACTCTCCCGCCGGACCCAGCACCAGCGCCGTCTCGATGGCGCTGCGATTGTTCAGTCCCCACAGCCGAGCCGCGCCATAGATCAATGCGGCCTTCACGGCGGTCAGCAGGGCCGCCAGTCCGAAGATGCCGACGGGATTGGCCGCCACCGCATCCAGATCCAGCCCGATGCCGACGCCGACGAAGAAGACCCCCAGCAACAGACCCTTGAACGGCTCGATCGACAGTTCGACCTCGCGCCGGAACTCCGTCTCGGCCAGCAGCAGGCCGGCGATCAGGGCCCCAAGGCTCATCGACAGGCCCGCAGCCTGCGCCGCCAGCCCGGAGCCGACGACGACCAGCAGGCTGGCGGCCACGAACATCTCCTGCCCCTGGCCCTTCGACTTGGCCCTGGCCACCGATCGGAACATGGGCCGCAGCACCAGCCGCCCCAGCGCCACCAGCAGCGCCAGGCCGATGGCGGCGGGCACCAGCGTCAGCAGGGCCGGGCGCAGCACCGCCGGATCGAAGTCTCCGCCGGCGGCGGTCGCCCCCTGGGCGAGGGCCGCCAGTACGGTTACGGTGATCAGGATGGGGGCGACAGCCAGATCCTGGGCCAGCAGGATGGAAAAGGTCGCCCGGCCGCTGGTCGTCGTCATTCGACCGCGCTCGGCCATCACCGGCATGACCACCGCCGTCGATGACAGGGCCAGCCCCATGCCCAGCACCGCCGAGGCGACCAGCGACTGTCCCATCAGCATGAAGACGGCCCCGAGGGCCACGGTACAGGTCGCGACCTGTGCCAGCCCCAGGCCGAAAACCAGCCGCCGCATGGCCTTCAGCCGTTCCCACGACAGCTCCAGCCCGATCATGAACAGCAGAAAGGCCACGCCCAGCTCCGACAGCGACCGGATTTGGGCCGCATCGGAAATGGTAAGCCAGCTCAGCCAGGGCAGGGTGTCGGCCAGCCGCGCAAGCCCCTGCGGCCCCAGCAGCACGCCAGCGGCCAGAAACCCCAGCACCGGGCTGATCTTGAACCGGTTGAACAGGGGCACGACCACGCCGGCGGCGGCCAGAAAGACCACCAGATCCTTGTATTCGCCGCCGCCGTGTCCGCCCGCCATGATGCTCCCGCCTGTTGCGGCGCACTATCGGGCGATACGTCGTTCACGCCAAGTGAAAGCCTGACCGTGACGGCCCTAATCGGCTTCATGACAAAAAATTCAGGTTACGCCGCGAAATCAGGGCGTAGGGTCCGCGCCGACATCCTCCGCCTTCTGAACAGCCAAGGTTTGATACTCCATGAAGACTCTGCTTCTCGGTGCCGCCATCGGCGCGCTCGTCCTGCCCGCTGCCCCCGCCTTCGCCCAGCACTTTGATCACGACGATCACGACCACGCCTGCATCGACGAGGCCTGCACCATCTTCGAACTGTTCCAGGCTCCGCCCGCCCCCGCCGGTGGCACGGTCCAGGGCTATCAGGGTACTACGGCTCCGAAATACGGCACCTGGGGCTTCGACCTGGCCGGGCGCGACACCTCGGTGAACCCGGGCGACAACTTCTTCCGCTATGCCAACGGCACGGCGCTGGACCGGCTGCAGATCCCGTCGGACCGCACCTCCTACGGCTCGTTCAACCTGCTGCGCGAACTGTCGGACAACCGGGTCAAGGTGATGATCGACGCCCTGGCCGCCCGCACAGACCTGACCGCCGGCTCGGATGAGCAGAAGATCGCCGACGCCTATCGCTCCTATATGGATGAGGCCCGGATCGAGGCGCTGGACGCCCAGCCGCTGGCTCCGTATCTGGCCGCCATCCGCGCCGCCGACACCCATGACAAGGCCGCCGTCTACATGGGCTCGACGCAAGGGCGTGTCGGCGGTTCCATCTTCGGCACCGGCATCACGACCGACCAGAAGGCCCCGACCCGCTACGTCGTCTCGACGGGCCAGTCGGGCATCGGCCTGCCCAACCGCGACTACTATCTGGCCGAGCGCTGGGCCGACAAGAAGGTGCTGTATCAGGCCTATGTCGCCCGCATGCTGGAGATGATCGGTTGGGAAAACCCGGTCGAGAACGCCGCCGCCATCGTCGCCTTCGAAACCCGCATCGCCGAGGCCCACTGGACGCCCGAGCAGAACCGCAACCGCGACGAAACCTACAACGAATACACCATCGCCAGACTGGCCGAGGAGGCACCCGGCTTTCCGTGGCAAGACTATTATAATGCCGTCGGCGTCGGTGAAGTGCCGCGCCTGATTGTGCGTCAGGACACCGCGCTGCCGGCCATCGCCGCCATCTATGCCGAGACGCCGATCGAGACGATCCAGGCCTGGCAGGCCTTCCACACCACCGACGATGCGGCGGGCCGTCTGTCCAAGCGCTTCGCCGATGCCCAGTGGGAGTTCCGCTCGCGCGACCTGCAGGGTCAACCAATGCAGCGTCCCCGCGACAAGCGCGGCATCAGCTTTGCCGAGGGCATGCTGGGCGAGGCCGTCGGCCGCCAGTATGTGGCCGAATACTTCCCCGCCGAGTCCAAGGCCAAGATGGAGGAGCTGGTCGCCAATCTGCGCCTGGCCCTGGCCGCCCGCATCCAGAACTACGACTGGATGAGCGCCGAAACCCGCGCCGCCGCCGAGGAGAAGCTGAACAAGTTCACCGTCAAGATCGGCTATCCGAACAAGTGGCGCGACTATTCCGCTCTCGAAATCAGGCCTGACGACCTGTTCGGCAATGGCGAGCGCGCCGGCCTGTTTCAGTGGAACTATCAGCTCGCCCGTCTGAACCAGCCGGTCGACAAGGACGAATGGGGCATGACCCCGCAGACGGTGAACGCCTATTACAACTCGACCAACAACGAGATCGTCTTCCCCGCCGCCATCCTGCAACCGCCCTTCTTCGATCCGGATGCGGACCCGGCCGTCAACTACGGCGGTATCGGCGGCGTGATCGGCCACGAGATCGGCCACGGCTTCGACGACCAGGGCTCCAAGTCCGACGGCGACGGCGTGCTGCGTAACTGGTGGACGCCTCAGGACAAGGCCAACTTCGACGCCCTGACCGCGCGGCTGGGCGAACAGTACGGCCAGTTCGAGCCCATCCCCGGCTTCAAGGTCCGCCCGCAGCTGACCATGGGCGAAAACATCGGCGACGCTGCCGGCGTGGCCGTCGGTCTGGCTGCCTATCGCCTGTCGCTGAACGGAGCCGAGGCGCCGATCCTGGACGGTACTACGGGCGACCAGCGATTCTTCTACGGCTGGGCCCAGGTCTGGCAGTCCAAGTATCGCGAGGCCGCTTTGAAACAGCAGATCGACACCGATCCTCACAGCCCGGCCGAGTTCCGCGTTATCGGCCCGGTACGCAACATGGACGAATGGTACACCGCCTTCGACGTCCAGCCCGGTCAAGCCTACTACCTGCCCGAGGATCAGCGCGTCCGCATCTGGTAGCGGTCGGCGGATCAGAATGATGAGGGCCGGGGTGGCGACGCTCCGGCCTTTTTCATAGGTCGCCGTGGCTGGATCTGAGGCACAAAAAAGCCCGCTGCGGGGGATACATCGCAGCGGGCTTTCTTTCGCTCTCTAGGGAGCGGACGTTTCCTCCCCGAAACGCCTCCAGGAGCTGCTGCGCCTAAACGCTGCGCTTCCGAGTACGACCAATTGACGACAGTTCGCCGCACAAGTCAATGATTGGTCAGGCAATACAGGCTGTAACCGCTTGGTTATCGACGATAACTTACGCAGGCCCCAGCGTTGCTGTGACGATACGCCGGACCGTCTCGACCAGCTGTCCCCGTTCGACAGAAAGTTGCCCGGGCCGCTCGGCCTTCCAGGCGTCATTGCCCGCGATGGCCGAGGCGGCGGCCCGGCCCGCGTCCAGATCCTTGATTGTCACCGTGCCCGCTGCGATCTCGTCGCCGCCCAGGATGACGGCGGCGGGCGATCCCCGCCGGTCCGCATATTTCATCTGCGCCTTCATGCCCGCCCGGCCCAGATACAGCTCGGCAGCGATGCCCGCATTCCTCAGCTCGACCAGCGCCTCCAGATAGTGCGGCATGTCGGCGTCGGAGAAGACGATCAGCACCACCGGCCCGCGCACCGCCGCATCCTCGGCCCGCCCTGCAGCCCTGAGCGCCGAGGCCAGGCGCGACACCCCGAACGAAAAGCCCGTCGCCGGCAGCCGCTCACCCGTGAACCGCGCCACCAGATCGTCATAGCGACCGCCGCCACCGATCGAGCCGAAGCGCACGGCCCGGCCCTTGTCGTCGGTGGTCTCCAGCAGCAATTCGGCCTCGAACACCGCACCCGTATAGTATTCCAGACCGCGCACGATGGTCGGATCGAACCGCACCGCGTCCTGGCCAACCTTCATGGCATTCAGCGCCTGATCGATGGCCGCCAGCTCGTTCAGCGCCGCCTCGCCCATGGCCCCCAGGCCGCCCGCGCGCGCCACGGCGTCCAGCGTCTGCGACCGGCTCAGGGCCGCATCCCCCGCCGAGGCCAGAAAGGCCTCGATGGTCGACGCCACGCCTAGGGGCAGTTGCGCCCCTTTGGTATAGTCACCGCTGTCGTCCAGCCGCCCCTCGCCCAGCAGGGCCGCGACCCCCTCCCAGCCCAGGCGGTCGAACTTGTCGATGGCCCGCAGCGCCGTCAGCTTCTGGACCGGATCGGTCACCCCGCCCGCCTCGAACAGGCCGTCGAACAGCTTGCGGCTTGCGACGCGGATGACGGCCTGGTCCGCGTCCAGCCCCGCCGCGCGCAAGCCTTCACCGGCCATGGCGATGATTTCGGCATCCGCCTCCGGCCGGTCCGAACCGACGGTGTCGGCATCGCACTGGGTGAATTCGCGGAACCGGCCCGGGCCGGGCTTTTCATTCCTCCACACCGAACCGAACGCATAGCGGCGAAACGGCTTGGGCAGGGTCTCCCAGTTCTGGGCCGCGAACCGGGCCAGCGGCGCGGTCAGGTCATAGCGCAGCGCCATCCATTGTTCATCGTCGTCCTGAAGCGCGAAGACGCCTTCGTTCGGGCGGTCGGCGTCGGGCAGGAATTTGCCGAGCGCATCGGCATATTCGAACGCGCCCGTGTCCAGCGGCTCGAACCCCCAGCGCTCATAGACCTCCGACACCTGGCGCACGATGCGACGCTCGGCGATCAGGTCGCGGCCCCGCCGGTCGGCAAAGCCACGCGGATTGCGGGCCTCGGGGCGAGCAGAGGCTTCGGTCGGCAGCGTATTCTTCGTCATGGCCGCCTTCTAAAGTGCCCTGCTGCCGGAAACCAGCCGTACCACTCGCGGTATTTCCACCCTTGCGAGCTTGGAAGGTCAGCAACCTTGCGCGCTGCGCTCTAGCGCCTTAACCGCTTCGTTCATCCAACGATGACACGGTTTTGATCGACAAACCCCGTTTGGCCACGAATAAGTCGCCGAGGACTTCCTATCTGTATGAAAAGGCCGGTGTTACGGCCTGACGGAAAGAGACTTGATGCGTAAGCTGCTTTTGATCGGTGCTGCCGCGGCGACTCTGGTGGGCCTTGGGGCCGCGACTGCAGTGGGCCAGACCCCGCGCAACGAGGCGTTCCGCATGGTCGCCCTGTTCGGCGACGTGTTGGGCATCGTCGAACAGGCCTATGTGGTGCCGGTCGATGACAAGAAGCTGATCGAGGCCGCCCTTCAAGGCATGATGACCTCGCTGGACCCGCATTCTAACTATCTGCCGCCGGACGGCTATGGCGATCTGCAGGAGCGGACGACGGGCCAGTATTCCGGCGTGGGCCTGACCATCCAGGCCGAGGGCGGTTTCGTGAAGATCATCTCGCCCATGGACGGCGGACCCGCCGCCCGCGCGGGCGTTCAGGCAGGCGACGTCATCTCGGTGATCGACGGCCAGAACGCGGCCGGCCTGACGGTGACCCAGGTCTCCGACAAGCTGCGCGGGGCCGCCGGCACCTCCATCAAGGTCACCTTCCTGCGTGACGGCGAGGAGCCGCGCGAAGTGACCCTGACCCGCGAGGTCATCAAGATCGAATCCGTCACGGGCCGCGTCGAAGGCGAGTTCGGTTATCTGCGCGTTTCGACCTTCAACGAGAACACGGGTCGCGAACTGGGCGAAACCATCGCCAGGCTGAAGGCCGAGAACCCGGCGCTGAAGGGCTATGTCCTGGATTTGCGCAACAACGGCGGTGGTCTGCTGGATGCCGCCATTTCCGTCTCCGACGCCTTTCTGGAGCGCGGCGAGATCGTCAGTCAGCGCGGTCGTACCGCCGAGCAGATCCAGCGCTACTATGCGTCCCAAGGCGACCTGACCAACGGCCTGCCGATCGTCGTCCTGATCAACTATGGCTCGGCCTCGGCGTCCGAGATCGTGGCGGGCGCGCTCAAGGATCACCAGCGCGCGACGATCCTGGGTCTGACCAGCTTCGGCAAGGGATCGGTCCAGACCGTCATCCCGCTGAGGGGTGGCCGTGACGGCGCGCTGTCGATCACGACGGCCCGCTACTACACGCCGTCGGGCGGCTCGATCCAGAAGATCGGCATCGAGCCCGACCTGGAGGTCTCACGCTCCATGGCCGAGGCCCGGATCGTGTCGCGGTCGAACTTCATCTATTCCGAGGCGGGTTACGCCACCGCCTTGGACGCCTCCATCGGGGCCGAGCGCAAGGGGCCGCACACGCCGGTCGAGGCCCCGGGCGAGAGTTGGCCTGAGGACAAGGACTATCAGCTGGAACGCGCCTTCGACGTGCTGCGGGCCGGGGGCAACCTCAGCCAGCTGGTGGCCGCGCCAGAGGGGATTGTGGTGACGCCGCCGGGCACGCCGACGGTGGTCATCGCCGAGGCCGAAACGGACGAACTGCCGCAGGACTGACGGCCTTGCATGGCTAATGCCATGTTAGGCTTTCTTAACCGACAGCGTTCAGTGTGAGGCCTGAAGGGTCCCGTCCGCGCGGGGCCCGCCCTTCGAGCCTTCGCACCGCCATGTTCGCCAAGCGCCAGTCTGTCCTTGCCGCCACCGCCGGAGCGCCCCCGGCCCGCAAATCCGTGGGCGACACCTTCGCCCCGGTGATGCGTCAGCTGAAGAAGCCGCCGGTCGCCGTCGCCGGAGCCGGTGTCCTGCTGCTGGCCGCCGCCGGTCTGTTCGTTACCGTGCTGGGCGATCCACGCGCCGGCGTGCCCTCGGCCCGCGCCGAACTGGCCCGCGCGCCGGTCGTCGAGGCCCCGGCCCCGACGGGACTGGAGGCCTTCTCCATGGGGGCCTATGGCAGCTATCAGGATCTCGCCGCCGACGGCACGGTCGTCGACCCCGCCCTGTCCGGAGAGGCGGTCATCACCCTGCCCAACGGTGCGACCGTGTCCGGCAATGGCGCGCCGGTCACCGCGCCGCGCCTGGCCGTCTCTTCGCCCCTGCCCGCCGCGCCCATCGCCGGCCTGTCGCAGCCGGGCCCCGACGGTCCCCTGCCGACCATCGCCACCGACGGCCGCGTCCCGGCCCAGGCCTATGCCCGGCCCTTCCGCGCCAACGGTCGCCCGCGCGTCGCCCTGGTGGTCGGTGGGCTGGGTCTGAACGCGGTCACGACCCGCGCCGCCATCGAACGCCTGCCTGCCGATGTGACGCTGAGCTTCGTGCCCTATGCCGAAGGCCTGCAGGGCTGGATCGACCTGGCCCGCGCTCACGGCCATGAGGTCATGCTGGAAATGCCGATGGAGCCCACCGGCTATCCCGACAACGATCCAGGCCCCTATACGCTGCTGGCGCGCGGCGACAGCGCGGACATCACGGCCAAGATGAACTGGCTTCTGGGCCGCGCCACCGGATACTTCGGCGTGACCAACTATATGGGCGACAAGTTCGCGACCTCAGACGGGGCCATGAACGCCTTCCTGGGCGTGCTGCGTCAGCGCGGGGTGGCCTTCCTCGACGACGGCTCCATGAGCCGCCGCCCCGGCGCCTGGGCCCGCGCCAGCGCCAACCGCATTATCGACGAGCAACAGACCCCCGCCGCCATCGTCGGCCAGCTGAACGCGCTGGAAGCCCTGGCCAAGGCCCGCGGCCAGGCCATGGGCACCGGCTTTAGCTATCCCGTCACGGTCGAGGCGGTGGCGCGCTGGACCTCGGAACTGGAAGCGCGCGGGCTTCAGCTGGCCCCAGCCTCGGCGATGACGCAGCGCCCCGGGCGATAGGGTCGAGGTTCGAGGGACCAGGGACTAGGGAGGAGGGGCGGCTCTCACGTCGCATCGGCTTCCTTCCCTCGTCCCTGATCCCTACAACCTCGTCCCTATGACCGATCTTCCCCATCACCGCCCCAACGTCGGCGTCGTTCTGTTCCATCCGGACGGGCGGGTCTGGTATGGGCGGCGTGCGGGGCAGGTGGGGCCCTATAACTGGCAGTTCCCGCAAGGCGGCGTGGACGACGGCGAGGACCTGGAGACCGCCGCCCGCCGCGAACTGGCCGAGGAGACGGGCGTCACCTCCATCGACTATCTGGCCCGGACCGAGGGCTGGATTGCCTATGACTTTCCCGCCGATTTCGAGGGCACCAAGCGGGCGCGGGGCTGGAAGGGCCAGAAACAGGCCTGGTTCGCCTATAGCTTCACGGGCGCTGAGGCCGAGATCGATCTGGACCGGCACGACGAGATCGAGTTCGACGCCTGGCGCTGGGGCCGACTGGATGAGGCTCCGGACCTGATCGTGCCGTTCAAGCGGGATGTTTATACGCAGGTGGTGGCAGCGTTCGCGCGCCTGATCTGACCCTTCTCCCTTTGCGGGAGAAGGATTCAATGTCCGGTCGGGGCCAGCCGCATCAGCACCAGCCCGGCCACGATCAAGCCCGCCGCCGCCACCCGCATCGGATGCACCCCCTCGTTCAGCCACAGGATGCCGACCACAAACGCCCCGATCGCCCCGATGCCGGTCCAGATCGTATAGGCGGTGCCGAGCGGCAAAGTCTTCATCGACAGCGACAGCAGGCCGAAACTTGCGACCATGGCGACCAGCGTCACCAGACTGGGCCCCAGCCTGGTGAAGCCTTCGGACTGTTTCATGGAAAACGCCCAGACGATTTCCAGCAGTCCGGCGATGAGCAGATAAATCCAGGCCATGGTCACGGCCCTCCTTCACAAGGGCCGGGCCGTCCCGGGCTTGTCCCGCGTCGCCAGGATCAGCGCGACGCGAGGCGAGGACGTGGCCTCGTCTTGAAGGTATAATCTGGGACAGCGAAGCGGCAGGTCAAGGCCCGCCGCCAACCGATCAGACGCTGCCGATTTCCGAGGCCTGTTCGGCCAGGATGGTCAGGCCCGCGGGCGTGACGTCGGCAAAGCCGCCGTGCACGTCGAACTGTCGACGCGCATTGCCGTCGATGACCGTCACCACGCCCTCGCGCAGGGCCGTCATGAAGGGGGCGTGGTCCGCCAGGACGCCGAAGTCGCCTTCGACGCCCGGCGCATCGACCTGATCCACGAGGCCGGAAAAGACCTCGCGCTCAGGCGCCACCAGCGAAAAGTGGAGCTTGCCCGCCATGGATCAGGCGGCCTCGGCGGCCATCTTGGCGGCCTTTTCGACGGCTTCCTCGATGGTGCCGACCATGTAGAAGGCGGCTTCCGGCAGGTGGTCGTAGTCGCCGGCCACGATGCCCTTGAACGAGCGGATGGTGTCGGCCAGCTCGACGAACTTGCCGGGCGAGTTGGTGAACTGCTCGGCCACGAAGAAGGGCTGCGACAGGAAGCGGCTGATCTTGCGGGCGCGGGCCACGACCAGCTTGTCGTCTTCCGACAGCTCGTCCATGCCCAGGATGGCGATGATGTCCTTCAGACCCTTGTAGGACTGCAGCACTTCCTGGACCGAACGGGCGACGTTGTAGTGCTCTTCGCCGATGATCAGCGGGTCCATGATCCGGCTGGTCGAGTCCAGCGGGTCCACGGCCGGGAAGATGGCCTGGGCGGCGATGTCGCGGCTCAGAACCGTCTTGGCGTCCAGGTGGGCGAAGGAGGCGGCAGGGGCCGGGTCGGTCAGGTCGTCGGCGGGAACGTAGATGGCCTGGATCGAGGTGATCGAGCCCTTCTTGGTCGAGGTGATGCGCTCCTGCAGGTTGCCCATCTCGGTGGCCAGCGTCGGCTGATAGCCCACGGCCGAGGGGATGCGGCCCAGCAGAGCCGACATTTCCGAACCGGCCTGGGTGAAGCGGAAGATGTTGTCGACGAACAGCAGAACGTCCTTGCCTTCCTCGTCGCGGAAGTATTCGGCCTGGGCCAGACCGGTCAGGGCGACGCGGGCGCGGGCACCGGGGGGCTCGTTCATCTGGCCGTAGACCAGGGCGCATTTGGAGCCTTCGGTCGAGCCGCCGTTCTTGGTCGGGTCCACGTTCACATTGGACTCGATCATCTCGTGATACAGGTCGTTGCCCTCGCGGGTGCGTTCACCCACGCCGGCCAGAACCGAATAACCGCCGTAGGCCTTGGCGATGTTGTTGATCAGCTCCTGCATGGTCACGGTCTTGCCCACGCCGGCGCCGCCGAAGAGGCCCGTCTTGCCGCCCTTGGTGTAGGGGCACATCAGGTCGATGACCTTGATACCAGTGACCAGAATTTCCGACGAGGTCGACTGCTCTTCAAACGAAGGGGCGTCGCGGTGGATCGGACGGAACATCTCGGTCTTGATCGGACCCTGCTCGTCGATCGGCTGGCCGACAACGTTCATGATGCGGCCGAGCGTGCCGGGACCGACGGGGGCCAGGATGGAGCCACCCGTATCCGTCACGGGCTGGCCGCGGGTCAGGCCCTCGGTCGTGTCCATGGCGATGGTGCGGACCATGTTCTCACCCAGGTGCTGGGCGACTTCCAGAACCAGGGTGAAGGGCTCGCCCGTCTTCTGGTCGACGTTCTGAGTGTGCAGGGCGTTCAGGATCGCCGGCAGGTGACCGTCGAACTCCACGTCGACCACAGCGCCGATGACCTGGGCGATCTTGCCCGTGCCGGCGGCGGCGACGGGGGCGGCGGCAGCAGGTCCGGCCTTCTTGCGAGGCGCGGCGGGCTTCTTCGGGGCGGGGGTCTTGGCGATGGTGTCGGTCATGGCAGGGTTCCGGTTCGGAATAACGTCTGTGTCAGCGGGATCGGGATCAGAGGGCTTCGGCGCCGGCGATGATCTCGATCAGTTCGGTGGTGATCTGGGCCTGGCGTTTGCGGTTGTACTGCAGGGTCAGGGCATTGATGAGGTCGCCCGCATTGCGCGTGGCATTGTCCATCGCCGCCATCTGCGAGCCGAAGAAGCCCGCCTGGTTTTCGTACAGGGCGGCCAGCACCTGGGTGGTCAGGTTGCGCGGCAGCAGGGTCTCGAGAATCTCCTCTTCCGAGGGCTCGTATTCATAGACTGCGCCGTTCAGGTCGATGGGGGCGGCGTCGCCTTCCACCACGGCGGGGATCAGCTGTTTGGCGGTCGGCACCTGCGAGATGACCGACTGGAAGCGGCTGTAGAACAGGGTGACCACATCGGCCTCGCCGTTCTCGAAGGCGTCGGCGATGAACTGGGCGACCGGCTGGGCGGCGGCCAGACCCAGCACCTTGTGCTCGCTCAGCTCGAAGGTACGGACCACCTTGTCGCCGAACATGCGGGTCAGCTGGTCGCGCGACTTTTTGCCGACGGCGACGATTCGCACATCCTTGCCCGAGGCGATCAGGCTGCGGATGCGCTCGCGCGCGGCACGGATGATGTTGGTCGAGAAACCGCCCGCAAGACCCTTGTCCGCCGAGGCGACGACGACCAGGTGGCGCTGATCGCCGCCCGTGCCCGCCAGCAGCTTCGGCGCATCGGCCCCGGAGACACCGGCGGCCAGATTGGCGATGACCGAGGCCATCTTGGTGGCATAGGGCCGGGCGTTTTCGGCCTGGTCCTGGGCGCGTTTCAGCTTGGCCGCGGCGACCATCTGCATGGCTTTCGTGATCTTCTGCGTCGCTTTGACGCTTCCGATCCGATCGCGCATTTCCTTGAGGCTGGCCATCCGGCGCTACTCTCTCAGCTCGGGGGTCAGTTAGGCGAAGGTCTTGGCGAAGGCTTCGATGGCGGCCTTCAGCTCGGCTTCCAGGTCCTTGGACAGGGCCTTCTGCGTGCGGATGGCGTCCAGCAGGCCGGCGTGGTTCGAATGCATCCGGGCCAGCAGTTCGCTCTCGAAGCGACCGATGTCGGCCACGGCGATGTCGTCCAGATAGCCGCGCGTACCGGCATAGATGGACACCACCTGCTCCTCGACCGTCAGGGGCGAGTACTGGGGCTGCTTCAGCAGCTCCGTCAGGCGGGCACCGCGGGCCAGCAGGCGCTGGGTCGAGACGTCCAGGTCCGAGCCAAACTTGGCGAAGGCGGCCATCTCACGATACTGGGCCAGCTCGCCCTTGATCGAACCGGCGACCTGTTTCATCGCCTTGATCTGGGCCGAGGAGCCCACGCGCGACACCGAGATGCCGACGTTCACGGCCGGGCGGATGCCCTGGTAGAACAGGTCGGATTCCAGGAAGATCTGGCCGTCGGTGATCGAGATCACGTTGGTGGGGATATAGGCCGAGACGTCGTTGGCCTGGGTTTCGATCAGCGGCAGGGCCGTCATCGAGCCGGATCCATTGTCCTCGTTCAGCTTGGCCGAACGCTCCAGCAGGCGGCTGTGCAGATAGAAGACGTCGCCCGGATAGGCTTCGCGGCCCGGCGGACGGCGCAGCAGCAGGGACATCTGGCGATAGGCCACAGCCTGCTTGGACAGGTCATCGTACACGATCAGGGCGTGCATGCCGTTGTCGCGGAAGAACTCGCCCATGGCGGTGCCGGCGAACGGGGCCAGGAACTGCAGCGGGGCGGGCTCGGACGCCGTCGATGCGACCACGATGGTGTATTCCAGGGCGCCGCGCTCTTCGAGCGTCTTGACGATCTGGGCCACGGTCGAACGCTTCTGACCGATGGCGACATAGATGCAGTACAGCTTGTCGCTTTCGGCCGCGCCTTCGACGTTGATCGATTTCTGGTTCAGGATGGTGTCGATCGCCACGGCGGTCTTGCCGACCTGACGGTCACCGATGATCAGCTCGCGCTGGCCGCGACCGACGGGGATCAGGGTGTCGATCGCCTTCAGGCCGGTCTGCATCGGCTCGTGAACCGACTTGCGGGGGATGATGCCCGGGGCCTTGACGTCCACGCGGCGACGCTCGGTGAACTGGATCGGGCCCTTGCCGTCGATCGGTTCGCCCAGCGGATTGACGACGCGGCCCAGCAGACCCTTGCCGACCGGCACATCCACGATCTCGCCCAGACGGCGGACCTCGTCGCCCTCGGCGATCTGGTTGTCCTGGCCGAAGATCACGGCGCCGACGTTGTCGCGCTCCAGGTTCAGGGCCATGCCCTTCACGCCGGCTTTGGGGAATTCGATCATCTCGCCGGCCTGGACATTGTCCAGACCGTGGATGCGGGCGATGCCGTCGCCGACCGACAGGACCTGGCCGACGTCGGACACGTCGGCTTCGACGCCGAAGTTGGCGATCTGGCTCTTGAGGATGGCCGAAATCTCGGCAGCGCGGATGTCCATGGTCGGGCTCTCTGGCTTTCGTCTTCGTGTCGTCGCGACCGGGGCCGCGCGGGTATCGGTTGGCGGCTTAGGCCCGTTTCAGGGCGAACTTCATCTGGTCCAGCTTGGTCTTCAGCGAGGCGTCGAACAGCTTCGAGCCGACCTTGACCTTCAATCCGCCCAGGATCGACGGATCGACGCGGGCGGTCATTTCGGCATCCTTGCCCAGCGCCGTGCGCAGGGCGGTCTGGATGGACTTGGTCTGGGCCGCCGTCAGCGGCTGGGCCGAGACGATCTCGGCGGCGACCAGTCCGGTCTTCTTGGCATACAGCGCTTCATAGGCGGCGATGACGCCGGTCAGGTCGCCTGCGCGACCATTCTGGGCCAGCAGACCCAGGAAGTTGCGCGTCGTCTTGTGGAACTTCGCCTTGTCGGCGATGGCGACCAGACCCTTTTGCTGGTCCTCGTCCGAGATCACCGGTGAAGTGGCCAGGCGGCGCAGGTCCACGCTCTCGTGCCAGGCGGCGCGCAGCGACTTCAGGTCGGCGCGCACGGCGTCGATCGCACCGGTTTCGTCGGCGAGGTCGAACAGCGCCTGGGCATAGCGCTCTGCGACTTCTGTCGTCCTGAATTCGTCAGCCAAGGGTCTTGTCCGTCCGGATAAGCATGTTGTGTCGCGATCGACCACGTCGTTCGCGTCGATCAAGGGCTTGATATACTTATGGAAAGCACGACGAGAGCCGTTTCGTCAGAAACGCCTCCTCCAAGCCGGGCGCCTGATAGCATGGGCTTTTGCAGGCCGCAACCAAGGCGACAGGTCGCGCACCCGACAATCACAGACGCATTGCCGCAGGTGCAACCCAGACTGTATGGAGGGCATTCAGAGCCGCGACCGTACGACGGCCACCCTCTCAGGAATCAGACCCTTCATGTTCGACAGCATCGTTCCCTTGCTCACTGATCCCGCCGCCTGGGCGGCGCTGGTCACCCTCGTCGTCATGGAAGTCGTGCTGGGCATCGACAACCTGATCTTCATCTCGATCCTGTCGAACAAGCTGCCCGAACATCAGCGCCAGCGCGTGCGCCGCATCGGTATCGGCCTGGCCCTGGTCATGCGTCTGGCCCTGCTGTCGATCATCGCCTGGCTGGTCGGCCTGATCCAGCCGGTCTTCACCGTCATGGGCAACGAGTTCTCGTGGAAGGATCTGATCCTGATCGCGGGCGGCCTGTTCCTGGTCTGGAAGGCCACCAAGGAAATCCACCACGCCGTCGACCCGACCCCATCCGAGCACGAGGTGCTCGACAAGAAGGCCGTCGTCATCAACAACGCCGGCGCCGCCATCTTCCAGATCATCCTGCTGGACCTGGTCTTCTCGATCGACTCGATCCTGACCGCCGTGGGCATGACCGAGCACCTGCCGATCATGGTCGTGGCCGTGCTGGCCGCCGTGACCGTCATGCTGCTGGCCGCCGATCCCCTTGCCAACTTCATCAACAAGAACCCGACCGTGGTCATGCTGGCCCTGGGCTTCCTGATCATGATCGGCATGGTGCTGATCGCCGACGGCTTCGGCTATCACGTGCCCAAGGGCTACATCTATGCCGCCATGGCCTTCTCGGCCGGCGTCGAGGCGCTGAACATGCTCAGCCGCTCCTCGGCCACCAAGAAGCAGAAGGCCGAACGCGCCCGCGCCGAAGCCAATGCCGCCGAAGCCCGCGCCCAAGCCGCCGAGGCCGAAGCCGCGGCCGACCCGACGCACTAATCCTCAAGACCGACGGCGGCCCTGCGCTCAAGCAGTGAGCCGCCGTGCGGCGAGCGGTAGCGCCCTTACAAGAAGCTATAGGGGTCCACGTCCACGGACAGCCTGACTGACCCCGGCACCTTCACCCGCGCCAGCCAGGCCCGCAGAAATCCCTGCAGGTCCACATCGCGGTCGGCACGGACCAGCAGCCGCTTGCGGCGGCGGCCCCGCACCAGGGCGAGGGGCGCATCGGCGGGGCCATAGACCTCCAGCCGCTCGGCATTGGGAATGTTTTCGGCGAGGTCGCGGGCGACCTTCTCGACGGCCTGCGGGTTCTCGCTGGACAGGATAATCGCCGCCAGTCGCCCATGCGGTGGCAATGACCCGGCCTCGCGCTCGGCCAGCTCCGCCTCGACGAAGGCGTCGCGGTCGCCTGCCGCAAGCGCCATCAGTACCGGATGCTCGGGCGTCCACGTCTGCAGCAGGGCCCGGCCCGGCTTGTCGGCGCGGCCCGCCCGGCCTGTGGCCTGGCTGAGAAGCTGGAACGTTCGCTCCGCCGCCCTCAGGTCGCCGCCGCGCAGGCCCAAGTCCGCATCCACCACCCCGACCAGGGTCAAATTGGGAAAGTTGTGTCCCTTGGCCGCCGCCTGGGTCGCCACCAGAATGTCGATCTGGCCGTCCTGCATCGACTGGATCAGGGCACGTGCCGAGCGCGCATCCGGCGTGGTGTCGGAACTGAAGACTGCCGTCCTCGCCTGGGGAAACAGCTGGCGCACCTCCTCCTCGACCCGCTCGACGCCGGGCCCGACGGAAACGAGGCTGTCCTCCGCCCCGCACGACGGACAGGTCCTGGGCCGCATCATTGAAAACCCGGTCAGGTGACAGACCAGCCGCCCTGTATAGCGATGCTCGACCAGCCAGCTGTCGGTATCCGGTGCCGTCATCCGGTGCCCGCAGACCCGGCACAGCACCACGGGCGCATAGCCCCGCCGGTTCAGAAACAGGAGGCTCTGTTCACCGCGCGCAAAAGTCTCGCCCAGTACTTCGCGCAAGGGCGCGGACAGCCAGGTCTGGGGATCGGGCGGGGCGGCGCGCAGGTCCAGCAAAGCGATGTCGGGCAGTACCGCCGCCCCGTGCCGCCGCTCCAGCCTCAGCCAGCCATAGCGACCTTGCCGCGCGTTCCAAAGTGTCTCCAGCGACGGGGTGGCCGAGGCCAGGACCACCGTCGCCCCCTCGATCCGCGCCCGCGCCACGGCCAGATCGCGCCCATGATAGATCAGCCCTTCGTCCTGTTTGAATGAGCCGTCGTGCTCCTCGTCCACGACTAGCAGCCGCAGATTGACAAAGGGCAGAAACAGGGCCGACCGCGCCCCGACCACAATGTTGCAGCGCCCCGCCACCACTGCCTCCCAGACCTGACGCCGACGCGGCGGGGCGACCCCGGAATGCCATTCGGCGGGCGCGTTGCCGAACCGGGCCGTGATCCGCTCGATCAGGGCCTGGGTCAGGGCGATCTCGGGCAGCAGGATCAGGATCTGCGCCGTCGGATCGGCCTTCAGCGCCTGCGCCGCCGCCTCCAGATAGGCCTCGGTCTTGCCCGAGCCGGTGATGCCATCCAGCAGGAAGGGCGCGAACCCGCCGCGCGTCACCGCATCCCCGATCGCCTGCGCCGCCGCCGCCTGGTCCGCGTTCAGGTCCGACGGCGCATGGTCGGGATCGGGCGCGTCGAAGGCGGCGACGGCCTCGATCTCGACGATCTCCAGCACGCCTTCATCGACCAGGCCCTTCACCACACCCGAGGACACGCCGGCCGCCCTAGCCAGATCGGCTCCCGTCACAGCCCGCTGGCCCAGCGCCTCCAGAACCGCCGTCCGCGCCGCCGTCGGTCGCGCAGGGACAGCCTCACCAACACGCCGCACCCGCCGCTCGGGCCGGGGACGGGGGGCCCGCAGCCCTTTCAGCGCCGTCGCCGCCATCTCACCCGGCGCGCTCAGCGTCCAGCGCCCGGCCCATTCGACGAAGTCCACGGTCCGTTCGGGCAGGCGCGGATCGTCGATGCGATGATCGATGGCCTTCAGTCGCCGGTTCGACCCGGTCGTCTCGCGTGCCTCGACCACGATGCCGCGCATCAGTCGCGGCCCCAGCGGCACCGCCACCTGATCGCCGCGCACGACGTCGATGCCCTCGGGCACCTCATAGTCGAAGGCTTCGCGTACCGGCAGGGGAATGAGGACAGAGGCCACTTTCACCTGTTCCTCCCCCATCGGGGGAGGGGGACCACCCGAAGGGTGGTGGAAGGGGCAATCACAGGCACCAGTGGATGGGGCTGGCCCCCTCCACCGCTTCGCGGTCCCCCTCCCCCGACGGGGGAGGATTTGGCTCGCCTCGCTCCGCGAGGCCCGCTAAACACCCACCCCATGAAACTCTTTCTCGACACAGCCGACGTCGCCGTCATCAAGGACATGGTCCCCACCGGCATGGTGGACGGCGTCACCACCAATCCCTCGCTGATCGCCAAATCCGGTCGCAACATCGCAGAGGTCATCGCCGAAATCTGCGCCCTGGTCGAGGGGCCGATTTCCGCAGAGGCCGTGGCGACCGACTATGAGACCATGGTCAAGGAAGGCGACAAGCTGGCTGCCATCGCGCCCAATGTCGTGGTCAAACTGCCCCTGACCTGGGACGGGCTGCGCGCGGCCCGGACCTTCTCCGACAAGGGCATCAAGACCAACGTCACCCTGTGCTTCTCCGTCGCCCAGGCCATGCTGGCGGCCAAGGCAGGGGCCACCTTCGTCTCGCCCTTCGTCGGGCGGCTGGAAGACCACGGCGCGGACGGCATCGGCCTGCTGGAAGAGATCCGCGTGCTGTATGACACCCATGGCTTCGAGACGGAAATCCTGGCCGCCAGCCTGCGCAATCCCGGCCATGTCTCGGCCGCGGCCATCGCCGGAGCGGACGCCGCGACCCTGCCGGCCGACACTTTCAAGGCCCTGGTCAAGCACCCGTTAACCGACAAGGGGCTTGATGCCTTCCTGGCGGACTGGGGCAAGACCGGTCAGTCGATCCTGTAGTCTGCCTCCGAGGAGAGGTCTGTGAGCGTATTGCCTGACCTCTCTGCCGACGACACCGGTCCGCACTGGCCGGAAATCCGCGCCTGGCTTCAGGCCCATCCGCAGATCCTGCTGGATGACCGATCCCTGCTGGAAGAGGTCGGGCTGAAGACCCACGGTCGCAATGTCGTGGAGTTCGGCCGCGCCGCCCTGACCCGTCTGGAAGAGGTTGCCGAGCGCGAGGCGGATGCGCGCAAACGCATCGAGAGCATCGCCCGCGCCAACTTCGCCGCCCAGACCCAGACCCATGTCGCGGCGCTGGATCTGCTGGAGGCGCGCAACCTGTCCGATCTGGCCCGACGTCTGGATGCGGTGGCGCAAGGGCGGTTCGGTCTCAGCGGCGCCGCCGTGGCGCTCGAGAAGCCCGGCCCCGTACCTTTCGGCTGGCGTGCCCTGGACGAGGGTCGGGTCGATGCCCTGCTGGGCGATCACGGCCTGACCTGGCTGGGGCCCAACTTCGAGGGGTTGAACCTGTTTGGCGCGGCCGAGGATCAGGTCCGCTCCGTCGCTCTGATCCGCATGGCCCCGCAGTTTCCGGGTGCCGAGACGGTCGCCCGTCCCGCCCTGTGCGCCTTCGGCTCGCCCGAGGAAGACGGCTTCACCGCCACCATGGGCTGCGAGCTGGTGGCCTTCATCGCCCGTGTGGTCGAACGCACCGCCGAGCGCTGGCCCCTGCTGGGATGACAGCCGCCAACGCTCTGTCCGCTTGGCTGGAGCATCTAGCGCACGAGCGTCGCCTTTCGGCCCGCACGCTGGAAGCTTATGGCCACATCGGGCGGCTGTACGTCGCCTTTCTGGAGCGGCATCGTGGAGAAACACTGTCGCTGGCCGATCTGGGAACCGTCAGCGCCGCAGAGGTCCGCGCCCATCTGGCCGAGCGCCGCGCGGGCGACGGCTCCGATCGCTCCGGCCTGGCCGCCCGCTCCATCAGCCAAACCCTGTCCGCCATCCGCGCCTTCCACGCCTTTCTGGATCGCCGCTGCGCCATACCCGCCCCGCAACTGACGCTGGTCCGCGGGCCTCGCATCAAGCCCTCTCTGCCGCGCCCGGTCAGCGAGGATCAGGTGCGCGGCCTGCTTGAAGAACCTCAGGCCGATCCCGATGCTTCCCCGTGGGAAGCGGCCCGCGACCGCGCCGTCCTGACCCTGCTCTACGGCTGCGGACTGCGGATTTCCGAGGGCCTGTCGCTGACCCGGGCCGACGCCCCGCTACGTGAGACGCTACGCATCGCCGGCAAGGGCGGCAAGACCCGGATCGCCCCGGTCCTGCCCGCCGTCCGCGCAGCCGTAGACGACTATCTGGCGCTGCTGCCGTTCGCCCTGTTGCCGGACGAACCCCTGTTCCGAGCCCGACGCGGTGGTCCCCTGAGCCCCCGCCATGTCCAGGCCACCGTCCAGCACCTTCGCGGCCGCCTCGGCCTGCCCGCCAGCACCACGCCGCATGCGCTGCGCCACAGTTTCGCCACCCACCTGCTGGGGGCCGGGGCCGACCTGCGCTCCATCCAGGAACTGCTAGGCCACGCCAGCCTGTCCACGACCCAGAAATATACGGCGGTGGATGCCGCCCATTTGCTCGCCACATATGCCGCTGCCCATCCTCGCGCCTGACGCCAGGCTGTAGACTCGTCAGACTAAGAATATGGGCGCATCCTGCTTTTCCGAAGGAACTAAGGGGGTGGTGAGAATGCGAAGCAGTGTCCCGCTCGTTGAACGCCGCGCGTTGTTGTTGGCACTGGGAACCAGCCTTTTGTCCCCCGCTGCCAAGGCGCAGGTTACGGGCTCCCCGGCACCAACTGCCGAGCCCATTCCCGACCTCGATCTGACACCCAATCTTTTCACGCGCGTCGCAGCCAACGTCATGATCAATGGCCAAGGCCCCTTCAGCTTCGTGATCGATACGGGCTCCGCGACTTCAGCCGTGTCCGACCTTCTGGCAGAAGGCCTCAACCTCCCGGAGCAGCCCCCCCTGTTGGTCCACGGCATAGCCAGCGCGACGATGACCCCTAGCGTCATTGTGGAGAGACTGAGTCTTCGCAGTGTACCCGCCAGAAACTTGCGCTGCCCGGTCCTGCCCCACGAACAGCTCGGAGCCGACGGGCTTGTAGGACTGGATATTCTCGGACGGTTCCGCCTAAGCTTCGATACAGTGCGTCAGCAAGCCAGCCTGACCCATCGCGGGGTGCGGATCATAAGCGGCGGAACGGAGAATATCGGTTCACACGTGATCCGAGACAGCGTCCGCTCGGCACGCGGACGTTTCGGCCAGCTGATCATGAGTAATCTGAGAGTGAGCGGTCAGCCCACTGCTGCGTTCGTAGACAGCGGAGCGCAGTATTCGATTGGTAACGAGGCGTTGAGTCGTGCGATCGACAATAAGCGATCTCGGAGCTTGGGCACCAGCCGTTCGGTACCCGTGCTGGGCGTGACGGGACAGAGTCTGGACGCCAGGTTGTCTCGAATAGATGATCTGAGGTTGGGTTCGCACCGCCTCGGCCCGACCACCCTGCTGTTTGCGGACCTGCATTGTTTTGAAACCTTGGGTTTGTCACAGCGTCCGGCTCTGCTGATCGGGGCCGACCTGCTTGGTCGGTTCCGAAACATCGTTCTGGATTTTGCAGCAAACAGCGTTGTCTTCGAAGGGGTTCGTCCCCCCTCGGCTCCTCTTGGTGCCCTGCCCGGCTGAAAAGTCCTAGATGGCCTTTACCGCCCCACCGTCCAGCCGGATCAGCGAACCGGTGACATAGGCCGCCTGCGGGCTGGCCAGAAAGGCGGCGGCCGCGCCGAACTCCTCCGGCGTGCCCAGGCGGCCGACGGGTATGCTGGCGGCGGCCTCGGCCCGGGCCTGTTCGGGCGTGATGCCGTTAGCGGCCGCCCGCGCCGCGTCCAGCCGCTCGATGCGGGGCGTATCGATGCGGCCGGGCAGCAGGGTGTTGACCGTGATCCCGTGCGGCGCGACCTCGCCGGCCAGCGTCTTGGCCCAGGCCGTGATCGAGGCCCGCAGGGTGTTGGACACGCCCAGCGACGCTACCGGCTCGACCACGGTGATCGACGCGACGTTCAGGATGCGGCCCCAGCCCATGGCCTTCATCCCCGGCAGGACCCGGTCGGTCAGGCGAAAAATCGACAACACCATCGCCTCGAACTGGGCGCGCCACAGGTCGGGCTCCAGCCCTGACACGCCCGACGGCGGCGGCCCGCCGGTGTTGTTCAGCAATATTTCGATCGGCCCACCCAGCGCCGCCTCTGCGACGTCGACCGCGGCCAGCATGGACGCATGATCCGACAGGTCGGCGGGCGCGATGACGGCCCTTCCCGGTCCCGTTGCGTTCAACTCATCCGCGACACCTTGCAGCTTCGCGGCATCGCGCGACAGCAACGCCACATGCGCCCCCTCGGCCACCAGCGCCGTCGCCACGGCGCGGCCCAGACCGCTGGACCCGCCGCAGATCAGGGCGCGCTTGCCGCTGAGCCTCAGGTCCATCGATCAGGCCTGCATGGTCCAGCCCTCGACGCCCATGGCCGCCTGTTTGACGGCTTCGGAGCGGGTCGGGTGGGCGTGGCAGATGCGGGCGATGTCCTCGGACGCACCGCCAAAGGCCATGGCGACGCAGGCCTCGTGGATCATTTCGCCGGCCTGCGGACCCATGATGTGAACGCCCAGAATCCGGTCCGTCGTGGCATCGGCCAGGACCTTGGCATAGCCGTCGGTCTCGTGATTGATCTTGGCGCGGCTGTTGGCCGTGAAGGGGAATTTTCCGACCTTGTAGGCGACGCCGTCGGCCTTCAGCTGGTCCTCGGTCTTGCCGACCCAGGCGACCTCCGGGAAGGTGTAGACCACGCTGGGGACCATGTCGTAGTCGACGTGACCGGCCTTGCCCGCGATCAGCTCGATCACGGCGACGGCGTCCTCCTCGGCCTTGTGCGCCAGCATGGGGCCGTTGGTGACGTCGCCGATGACCCACACGCCCTTGGCCCCCGTCTTCAGATGATCCTGGGTGACGAAGCCGCGCTTGTCCGGCTCGATCCCGACCGTCTCCAGCCCCAGGCCCTGGGTGTAGGGTCGCCGCCCGATGGCCACCAGCACGACATCGGCCTTCAGCGTCTCGGCCTCGCCGCCCGCAGCCGGCTCGACGGTCAGCTCGACCCCTTCCTTGACCGACTTCGCGGCCGTGACCTTGGAGCCCAGCTTGAAGGTCATGCCCTGTTTGGTCAGCACGCGCTGGAAGGCCGTCGCAACGTCCGAGTCCATGCCCGGCGTGATGCGCGGCAGATATTCGACCACCGTCACCTGAGCGCCAAGACGCCGCCAGACCGAGCCGAGCTCCAGCCCGATAATGCCGGCCCCGACCACGATCATGGTCTTGGGCACGGCGGGCAGGGCCAGGGCCCCGGTGGAGTCGACCACCTTACCCTCGATGAAGTCCACGCCGGGCAGGGGCGTCGGTTCGGAACCCGTGGCGATGACGATGTCCTTGGCGGTCAGGGTCGTCTTCGATCCATCGGCCGCCTCGACCTCGACCTGACCGGGTCCCGTGATCCGGCCCCGGCCCTTGACCCAGTCCGCCTTGTTCTTCTTGAACAGGAATTCGATGCCTTTGGTCAGGGCGGTGACGCTGTCCTGCTTCTGCTTTTGCAGCTGATCGACATTGATCTTGGGCGTGCCGATCTCGATGCCGAGGGTCGGAAACTCCTTGGTCGCCGCCTCGAACAGCTCCGAGGCATGCAGCATCGCCTTGGAAGGCATGCAGCCGACGTTCAGGCAGGTGCCGCCCAGGGTCTCGCGCATCTCGATACAGGCAACGCTGAGACCCAGCTGGCCCGCCCGGATCGCGGCATTGTAGCCGCCGGGCCCGCCGCCGATGATCACGACGTCATAGGATTTCGCGGTGGCGGGGCTGGGGGAGGCGGCTTCGGCCATGGGCTTGCTCTGGTCCTGTTCGGGCGCGGAAGGGGGCGCGGGCGTGTCCGGGGTGTCCGGCGTCTGGAAATGGCCCGCCGGGTCTGGGCTGAGGGTGATCGGCTCGGGTGCGGTCTCGGCGACAGCCTTGGTGGGCTTGCCGCCCAGCATCGACCGCAGGCCGCCCAGAAGTCCGCCGGATGTGTCTGTCTTGCGGGCCATGATCGGAGTGTCCGGACGCGGGAGGGTTCGCGCCTGCATATAGGGGACCCGCCCCACCTGCGGCAACGCCGGAAGGGCGGATACGCAAAAGGGCCAGACGTTTCCGCCCGGCCCCTTGTCGTCCTTGATGCGCTTGTGGCGGCTTAGAAGGCCACCCGCATGACCAGCTGATAGACCGGCCCGGCCTTCTCGGTCTCGATCTCATACTCGTCGTAGTCTCGGTCGATCTGGTCCTCGATGGTGTCGAACTTGTCGAACACCTCGTCCTTGGAACTGTCCAGCAGGTTGGAGCCGGTCAGCCGGACCACGATGTTGCTGGCGATCCGCTTCTCGACGAAGACTTCCAGATCGGCACCGTAGGAGGTCAGCACCTCTTCGCCGACGATACGGCTCTCGGCATCGCCCTGTTTGCGATAGGTGGCCCCGAAGGCGGCCCCCCAGCTGGGGATGTCGTGGGTGAAGCCGGCGTTCACGACATAGTCCGACTGCGAGTTGAAGCGGCGCTCTCCGGCGAAGTCGTCGACCGAACTGTCCAGCCAGGAGTAGTTCAGGAAGACACCCGTGTTGGGCATGCCGATGAAGTCCAGCGGCGTCGACAGGTCGAACTCGATCCCCCAGACCTGACCGTCACCGACGTTTTCAGCGGTCAGGATGAAGGACGTCAGTTCCTCCTCGGCCTCCTCGAGGGTCGCGCCGTCTTCGAGTGCGTCCTCATAGTTGCCGATGGCCTCGTCCGAGAATTCGCCGGTGTTGGTCAGTTCGATCAGATCAGTGATGTCGCGATAGAAGACGTTGACACCGAACACCCCGCGACGGCCCAGACGGCGCTCATAGCCGAAGTCGATACCCCAGGCCGTTTCCGGCTCCAGGTCCGGATTGCCGAGGAAGTCGTTGTCGCCGTATTCGCCTTCCAGCAGGGCCGGCGAGATGAAGTTGAAGTCCGGGCGACGCACCGTGCGCGCGACCGAGGCGACGATCCGGTCGTTCTCCGTCAGCTGGAACCGCGCGCTGGCCGAGGGCAGCAGGATTCCATAATCCTTGTCGTTGACGCGCTCGTCAGCATCGACCGTCTCGTCGATGATCGTCGTGTCGGTCGTCTCATAGCGCAGGCCGGCTTCCCACTTCACGATGCCGGTTTCGCCCGACAGCATGACATAGGGATCGATGCGGGTTTCCTCGATGGTGCTGACGCCGCCGGTAATCGCCTCGAAGTCACCGAACTCGCTGGCCAGCAAGGGACGGAAGGCAGTTTCACCCTCCGCTTCGGCTTCGGCTGCGAAGATGGCTGTGTCGCGGGTCTTGTCGCTGTACTGGACGCCGAACTCCAGTTCCATGCCGTTCAGATCCAGCTTGTGCTCTAGCCCCGCCTGGATTTCCTCGTCGGTGATGTCGGTGCGGGTGATCTCGCCCTCGATCACCTCGTCCTCGACCGCGAATTCGGTTTCGCTTTCGACTTGCTGGTCGTCGATGGCGGCATAGCCCAGACGGAAGGTCGTCTCGCCGCCCAGCATCTCGCGCTCGTATCGGCTGTTGACGGCCCAGTTGTCGGTCTGGATGTCCAGGGGATTGGCGTTGATGGTGTCGATGTTGGCGGCGGTCTCGATGCCCTCGATATATTCGATCGAGTTCTCGTCCTGGACCCGGTCCGTGCGCACGAACAGGCCGCTGAGCTGCAGATTGCCGCCCGCGACCTCCACGTCATAGGAGGCGTTGGCGGAATAGTCGGTGCCGTCGCGCACGTCGGTCTGGACCTCGGTGTTGTCCAGTTCGCCGCCGGGCTCGTCGAAACGCTGGCTGAACTTGTCCTTGGGGTTGCGGCGGTCCTGGATGTTGCCCCCGATCAGCAGGCGGCCCGGTCCGACCTGTCCGCCCCAGACCGCGCCATAGGTACCGCCCCATTGGCCGTATTCGCTGTCGGGGAAGTTGATGGCCCCCAGACGCAGATAGCCGCCGTCCAGCGCCAGGGCGTCGCGCAGCACGATGTTGATGGCTCCCGCCACCGCATCGCCCGACCGGTTGGCCGAGGACGAGCGCACCACCTCGACCCGCTCGATCAGCTCGGCGGGGATGCGGTCGACGAAGAAGCTGCGGTCCAGATTGGCGCCGGGCACCCGCTCGCCGTTGATCAGGATCTGGGTATAGGCCGAATCCAGGCCGCGGATGCGCACGCCGTCCGATTCCAGCACGTCGGACAGGAAGGTCACCGACGGCACGCGCTTCAGCGCGTCACCAGCGGTCAGCGGCTCGAACCGCTGGAAATACTCCAGGTCATAGGACAGCGTCGGTGACGTGCCCCTGAGAATTTCCTCCACGTGGAGCTAGAGTCCGGCCCTTGAAAGGACGGACGGAATGAAACGAGCGAGATTCACGGAAGAGCAGATCATCGGGATCCTGCGGGAGAACGAGGCCG
>NZ_JAYRTD010000010.1:0-112497 GCF_041919755.1 Brevundimonas sp.
GGCGGACAGGGATCGTCCATGCTGGAACTGCTCTCCGGCCTGTCCAGATCAGATCACAATCTCGCACTGAACGACCTCGAAGCCCGCATCTTCCACAATCCCACCACCGACCCGGACCTGTGGGGGTAAGCCACAGGGCAAAGGTCAAACCACCGCCGCCGCCGGATCACTCCGGCGGCGGTTTCGTGTCAATGTTCGCACTGTTGAACCAAGACCAATAGATTGGAAACGCGACCAAGCCTCACCCTGGCCGCCGTCAACTCGCCCCTTCGGCCTTGAGGAAGGCCAGCACGGCGCTCGCATCGACCGCCCTGTCCACCAAGGTGTCGCCGATCGCGCGGGCTAGGATCAGCGTCAGTGCTCCGCCCTCGGCCTTCTTGTCTCCGGCCATGCGATCCAGCAGGGCCTGCGCATTGAACGTGCCTGCTTGAGACAAACGCGTCGGTAAGCCTACCGCGGACAGAACCGCCTGGACCCGTGCGGAATCTCCGGCGTCGCACAGTCCCTGCGTCGCCGAATAGCGGAAAGCCATGGCGCAACCGATGGAGACCGCCTCACCGTGCGTCAGCGCATGCTCGTCGAAACCCAGCTCCGCTTCTATCGCGTGACCGAAGGTGTGGCCGAGATTCAGCAAGGCGCGGCGACCTGCTTCCTTCTCATCTTCGCCGACGATGGCGCTCTTGATCTCGACCGAGCGGACGACGGCCCGGTGCAGGGCCCCGGCATCCCCCTTGGCCCCTGAGGCCCCATCCCCCGCCAGCCAGTCGAAGAAGTGAGCGTCGCAGATCAGGCCGTGCTTCAGCACCTCGGCCCAGCCCGAGCGCAGCTGCCGCTCCGGCAGGGTGGCCAGCAGGTCGATATCGGCCAGCACCAGGCGCGGCTGATGAAAGGCTCCGACCAGATTCTTGCCGCGCGGCGTATCGATCGCCGTCTTACCTCCAACCGAAGAATCGACCTGCGCCAGCAGCGTCGTCGGCACCTGGACGAAGTCGATGCCGCGCATGAACAGGGCCGCCGCCAGCCCGGCCAGATCGCCGACCACGCCACCGCCCATGGCCACGACCAGATCGCGCCGGTCCAGACCCAGCGCGATCAGTCGATCCAGCAACCGCTCCAGCTCGGCGAACGATTTGGAGCTCTCGCCCGGCGGCACCGTCAGCATCTGGGCATCAAGGCCCGCGCCTTTCAGGCTGACCAGGGTCTCTGCAGCATGGAGGGCCGCGACGGTCTCATCGCTGATGACGGCCACGCGTCCCCGGGCCATGGGCACTAGTCTGGAGCCGAGCTCAGCCAGCACGCCCCGGCCGACCACGACGTCATAGGGCCGAAACCCGGCCCCCGTCACAGTCAGGGTGGTCGTCTCTGGCGTCGTCATGCCGATGTCCTTGCCCAGTAGGCTTCCAGTGCCGTCATGATGGCCTCGACCGCCTGGGTGTGGGCCCCGTCGCTGACGTCCACCGTCAGATCCGCTGTGGCATAGACCGGGTAACGGACGTCAGCCAGCCCCTTCAGCGCCTCCAGCGGATCTCGCCCGCGAAGCAGGGGCCGGGTGTCGCGGCGCTGAACCCTCTGGGCAATGGTGTGCAGGTCGGCCCGCATCCAGACGGTAACCGCCCGCGCTTTCAGTGCCGCCTGAGTATCCGCATTCAATATGGCCCCGCCGCCGGTGGCCAGAACCATACGCGGGCCGTCCAGCAGTCGCTTCATCACCCGCGCTTCACCCGCGCGAAACTCCCCCTCCCCCAACTGGCTGAAGATGTCGGACACGGTCATGCCGGCGGCGGTTTCGATTTCGGCATCGCCGTCCGCAAACGGCAGGCCAAGCCGGCGCGCCAAACGACGGCCCACCGTCGATTTTCCAACGCCCATCAAACCGACCAGGGCTATGCTGCGGTGATGTGTCGGAATCGGTTCGGATCTTACTGCAGGCTCGCTCACCCGCGGTTCCTTGGGAACGGCGGGACGGTTGACGACGGGCATTGCGAATTCAGGCACGGCATGACCCCACCATCCTCTACACCAAGCGCGGCCTTGCGAAAGCGGCTTGCGCCATGAGCGATGCCCAGATCGAGGCCTTTCTGGAGATGATGGCGGTCGAGCGCGACGCCTCGCCCCACACCCTGTCAGCCTATGGGCGCGATCTGGCGGATGCCGACGCCGGCACGGCGTCGGGCCTGATGCAGGCGAGCGAGGCCGAAATCGAGGCCTGGTATGCCTCCTTGGCTGCCCGGGGCCTGTCGTCGGCGACCCAGGCCCGGCGGCGCTCGGCGGTGCGGCAATTCTACCGCTTCGCGCTGGGCGAGGGATGGCGCGCCGATGATCCGTCGCGCCGTCTCGATGCGCCGAAACAGAGGCGGTCGCTGCCCAAGGTGCTGTCGCGCGAGGAGATCGAGCGGTTACTGGGCGTCGTGGCGGCACGGGACGGTCATGCCGGGCTTCGGCTGATCGCCCTGCTGGAACTGGCCTATGCGTCAGGTCTGCGCGTATCGGAACTGCTGGCGCTGCGGGTTGAGGCCGTGCGACGCGATCCAGCCTGGCTGATCGTTCGCGGCAAGGGCGGCAGGGAGAGGCTGGCCCCGCTCAACGGCTCGGCGCGCGAGGCGGTGAAGGCCTGGCTGGTCGCGCGTGACGCCGCTCGCCCGCCCGAGGCACCCAACAGTGCCTGGCTGTTCCCGTCGTCGTCGGCCAAGGGGCACCTCACGCCCCGCCGCTTCGCCCAGTTGCTCGATCAGGCGGCGATCGAGGCCAACATCGACCCGGCCCGTGTCAGTCCTCACGTTCTGCGGCACGCCTTCGCCACCCACCTGCTGGAGGGTGGGGCCGATCTGCGCGTCGTCCAGACCCTGCTGGGCCATGCAGACATCGGCACGACGCAGATCTACACCCACGTGGCCACGGATCGGCTGACGCAGGTGGTGACACAGCATCATCCCCTGGCGCGGGACGACTGAACCGTCTCTTGCCCCGCAGCGTTCACCTCACTAGTTTCCGCCACCCTCTCTGACGCGCCCAGCGCGCCTTTACCGGACGCCTTCATGGCCACGCACTATCTTGAGTTCGAAAAGCCCATCGCCGATCTGGAGGACAAGATCGAGGAGCTGTCTCTGCTCGCCTCGACCTCCGGCTCGTTCGAGACCGAGATTGAGGGCTTGCGCAAGAAGGCCGAGCAGCTGCGCAAGAAGACCTATGCCGGTCTGGACCCCTGGATGAAGACCCAGGTCGCGCGCCACCCCCAGCGTCCGCACCTGACAGACTATATCGACGGCCTGTTCACCGACTTCGAGGAATTGAAGGGCGACCGTCAGTTCGGCGACGACCAGGCCATCATGGGCGGTCTGGCCCGCTTTCGCGGCGCGCCGGTCGTGGTCATGGGCCACGAAAAGGGCAACGACACCCAGTCGCGGCTGACCCACAACTTCGGCATGGCGCGGCCCGAGGGCTATCGCAAGGCTGTGCGCCTGATGGATCTGGCCGAGCAATATGGCTTGCCGGTCCTGACCTTCGTCGATACCGCCGGGGCCTATCCGGGTCTCGGGGCCGAGGAACGCGGTCAGGCCGAAGCCATCGCCCGCTCGACCGAGCGCTGCCTGACCCTGGGCGTACCGTCCATCGCTACCATCACGGGCGAAGGCGGATCGGGCGGAGCCATCGCCATCGCCGCTGCGGGGCGGGTGCTGATGCTGGAGCACTCCATCTATTCGGTCATCTCACCCGAGGGGGCCGCCGGCATCCTGTGGCGCGACGGGGCCCGGGCCAAGGACGCGGCCATGGCGATGAAGATCACGGCTTCAGACCTCTTGGAACTTAAAATCATCGATCGCATCATCGAGGAACCGGCGGGCGGGGCCCATGCCGATGCGGACGGCACGATCGCCGCCGTCGGCGAAGTTCTGGCCGAGGAGTTGGGCGCCTTGTCGACGCTGACCGCAGACCAGATCCGCAAGGCGCGCGCGGATCGCTACTACGCCATCGGCCGCCTGGGCTGAGCCGACGCCCAAACTCTGAGGCCGGCGTTAACCGTCCCGCTACCTGAGCGTGGCAGCTTGGCGGCATGGTTCCTGCCTCCCCTGCCAAAACCTCGCGCCCGTCAGGCGGTGTCGGCGAATCTCTGCGCGAAAGCTCGGTCATCAACCTGACGGGTGCGGTGACGATGGTCGTGGACGATTCGCCCTTCGCGCTCGACCTGACCAGCCAGGCGCTGCTCGGGTTCGGCATCAAGACCCGCTATGCCTGCAATAGCGGGGCCGAGGCCATGGACATTCTGCGCGATCACAGCGTCGACCTGCTGATCGTCGACTGCGAAATGCCGGAGATGGACGGCTATGCCCTCGTGCGCTGGCTGAGGCGGTCGGGCCTAGACCCCAATGCCTTCGTGCCGGTCATCATGACGGCTGCCCACGTCCGCCGCTCCAAGGTCAAGGAAGCCCGCGATTGCGGGGCCAGCTTCGTGATCACCAAGCCCTTCAGCGCGTCGACCCTGCTGGAGCGGCTGGTCTGGGTCGCGCGCGATGCCCGACCCTTCCTCGAAGTCGGAGACTATTTCGGACCTGATCGTCGCTTTCGGCAAGGCGATCCACCGGGTGAAGAGCGCCGCGCGAGCATGATCCGCAAGGCCCAGTTCGATGCCGAACAACGCGCAGCCTCGGGAGGCGCAAGATGACGGTCATTACCCACGCCCGCCGCAAGTCCAACCTGTCCCAGATGATCGACAAGCCCGGCGGGGTCAGCATCGGCGTAGCTTTAACGCAGGCGCGCGCCAACATCGAGGCCAAGCGAGCTGAAGCCGCAGGCGTCGTCGATGCCCAGATTGCAGCGCTGGAATCGATCACGGCTCCCGACAGCCCGATGGAACTGGCGAGGCGGCTGGAGGAGGTCTACCACGCCGCCAATGCCGTCATCGACGCGGCCAGTCCATTCGAGCTGGACGATTTATGCAAGGCGGCCGCGGGGCTATGCGACGTCATCGACGCGGCCCAGCCGGGGCAGCCGTTCGACTGGCGTATCGTGACCGTCCATGCCCGGTCCCTACGCCTCCTCCAGACTCTGCCCGTTGAAGAGGTCGAGGCGCGCAATCAGGTGCTGGAAAGCCTGCGCCAGATCTTGCTGCGCAAGGTCGCGCCCAAGGCCTAGTCCACGACCTGGCCCGTCCGCGCGCCACGCGTCTGCTTGCGCCAGAGGGCGGCGTATTCGCCACCTTGGCGGGCGACCAGTTCGTGGTGCGCCCCGCGCTCGATGACGCGACCGGCCTTCAGGACCAGTATCTGCTCGGCGTCGGCGATTGTGGACAGGCGGTGGGCGACGACCAGGGTGGTGCGGCCGCTGCGAGCCTTGCGCAGGGTTTTCTGGATTGCGGCTTCGGTACGGCTGTCCAGGGCGCTGGTCGCCTCGTCCAGGATCAGGATACAGGGATCGGCCAGCAGGGCGCGGGCGATGCCGACGCGCTGACGCTCGCCTCCCGACAATTTCAGACCCCGCTCGCCCACGCGAGTGTCCATGCCCTCCGGCAGGCCGCGGATGAAGTCGTCGAGCTCGGCGGCGTCGGCAGCGGCCCAGATGGCGGCCTCGTCGGCATCGGGACGGGCAAAGCCGATGTTGGCGCGGATCGTGTCGTTGAACAGGGCCACGTCCTGGGGGACCAGGGCGACGGCCGCGCGCAGACTTTCCTGCGTCACAGCCCGCACGTCGCGTCCGTCGATCAGCACCCTGCCCTCCTGCGGGTCCAGCAGCCTCAGGGCCAGTTTCACGATGGTGGACTTGCCCGACCCCGACGGGCCGACCAGGGCGGTGGTGGTGCCCGGCGCGGCGACGAAGCTGACGTCCTCCAGCCCGTTGGCCCGGGCGTCGTGGCGAAAGCCGACGGCCTCGAAGCGCAGTTCGGAGGCGCAGCCCTCGTCCGGCTTGGCCAGGGCGATGGCGTCAGGGGCATCGGCCACCTGGGGCGTCTGGCGCGTGACCTTCAGCATCTCCTCCATATCGATGAAGGACTGGCGGATCTCGCGATAGGCGAAGCCAAGGATGTTGAGAGGGGCATAGAGGCTGATCAGGATCAGGACGGCGGCGGTGACGTCGCCTGGCCCCATCCGCCCGGCGGCGGCCTCGAACCCGGCCATGACGGCCATGACGCCCAGGCCGACGTTCATGATGACCGCCTGCATGACGTTGAGCAGGGCCAGCGAGCTGTTGGCCTTCAGCGAAGCCCGCGTGTAGTTGCCCAGCGCGGCGTCATAGGTGCGGGCGGCGCGGGCCTCAGCGCCGAACGACTTGACGGTTTCGTAGTTCAACAAGGCGTCGACAGAGACGCCTGCGGCCTCGGTGTCGGCCGCATTCATTTCGCGCCGATGCTCCAGCCGCCAGTTCGACAGGGCGAAGGTGGAAACAGCATAGACAGCTACCACGACCACGGCGACCGCGCCGAAGCGCCAGTCATAGGCTCCCGCCAAAACGCCGGCGGCCAGCACCAGCTCGACCCCGGTCGGCACAAGATTGAAGGCCAGGATGCGCAGCAGGAAATCGACCGACCGGGCACCGCGATCCATGGTCCGCGATAGCGATCCCGACCGCTTGGTCTGATGAAAATCCAGCGACAGGTTCAGGGCGTGGGCAAAGGTTTCGGTCGCTGCCGTCCGCTGGGCGGCTGAACGAACCGGGGCGAAGACCACGTCCGACGCATTGGGCGCGATGGCCGACAACAGCCGTATGATGGCCCAGCCGACGGCGAAACCGGCAAAGCCGAGGCCAATGGCGACCCCGGTCGGCTGATCCGAGGCCAGGTGGTTGACGGCCGCGCCGAGCACCAGGGGGGCCAGCACGCCCAGAGCCTTGCCCGCCAGGGTCATGGCGATGGCTCCGATCAGACGCAGCCGCAAATGGGGCGCATTGGACCGGCCGACCAGTTTGATAAGGTCGCCCAGCGCCTGCCAGGTCGGCGGGCCTTCGGTCGCGGGAGGCACCATGCCTGCCTGAGCGGCCTTGGCCAGAGAATCCGATTTCCGCCCCGACCGTTCACCGCGCATGGACGCAGATATGGACCGCGCCGGAGGTTCCGCAAAGGGGGGGCGGGCGAGTGGCATCTCGCATTATTTGGTTCGGGACCGAGGGTTCGGAGAATGCAGCGCGACATGCACGTCATCGCGCAGATTTCATGGGGCAAAGGCTGGATGGACGAAAACACAGTCCACTGAGTCCACTCAGTCCACTCAGTCCACCTGCTGCCGAAAGCGATCAGAGCGACGCCCCTGTCGGCGGTGTCGAGCGCTAGCGATGCGAAAGACCGGGACGCCCAACATAACATGCCGCACGACCGTTCGGGGCAGAGGCGGGATAGTTCTGTTTAAACAAGGCGTTGGCGGAAACCAGAAGATTTTCGCTGTTGTGCAAAGGCGCACCGCAGACTTGCTCCGGCCATCAGATGCTGGCACAGGCTGAAGCCTCACCTTGGATCCGCGGCTGCCCGTCGGCAGCGGATGGCTATCCTGACCGCCCATCCGTCAGGAAATCGGGTCGCCAGATGCGATCCATCCAGATGAAAACCACATGACCATCCTCGCTTCCGCGCGCCAGCAATGGCTCGCCAATCCCCGCCGCGATCTGCTGGCGGGCACTGTCGTGGCCCTGGCCCTGATCCCGGAGGCCATCGCCTTTTCGATCATCGCGGGGGTCGATCCGGCGGTGGGGCTATACGCCAGTTTCGTCATCGCAGTGACCATCGCCTTCGTCGGCGGTCGCCCAGCCATGATCTCGGCGGCGACCGGGGCCATGGCCTTGCTTATGGTCGGGCTCGTGCGCGATCACGGGCTGGAATACCTGTTCGCGGCCTCGCTGCTGACCGGGGTGTTCCAGATCGTCATCGGCCTGCTGAAACTCGGTCGCTACATCAGGTTCGTGTCGCGCAGCGTCATGACGGGCTTCGTCAACTCACTGGCCATACTGATCTTCCTGGCCCAGATGCCGGAGTTGATCGGTGCCAACTGGCAGACCTTTGCGCTGGTCGCGGCGGCGCTGGCCATCATCTACGGCGTGCCGCGCATCACCAAGGCCATCCCCTCGCCGCTGATCGCCATCGTGGCCCTGAGCGCCTTCGTGATCTGGAGCGGGCTCGATGTTCGCACGGTCGGCGACATGGGCCAGATGCCCTCGACCCTGCCGATGTTCCACATCCCGTCAGTGCCGCTGACGTGGGAGACGCTGATGATCATCGCGCCGGTGTCGGCGACCCTGGCCTTCGTCGGCCTGCTGGAAAGTCTGCTGACGGCCAATCTGCTGGACGACATCACCGACACGCCTTCGGACAAGGATCGCGAGACGCGGGGCCAGGGCATCGCCAACATCGCCTCGTCCCTGTTCGGCGGCATGGCGGGCTGCGCCATGATCGGCCAGTCGATCATCAATGTGACCTCGGGCGCACGCGGACGACTGTCGACCCTGTGGGCCGGGCTGTTCCTGCTGTTCCTGATCCTGGTGCTTCAGGACTGGGTCGCGCAGATCCCGATGGCGGCCTTGGTGGCCGTCATGATTATGGTCTCAGTCGGGACGTTCGACTGGGGTTCGGTGATGAAGCTGCGCTCGACCCCGATCCAGTCCTCCATCGTGATGATCGCCACCACGGCGACGGTGGTGATCACCCACGACCTGTCCAAGGGCGTGGTTCTGGGCGTGGTCCTGTCGGCCATCTTCTTCATGCGCAAGGTCGGCAAGACCGTCGTGGTCGAGGAGATCGAGACACCGGAGGAAGGTCGCCTGCGCTATCGCGTGACCGGCAATCTGTTCTTCGCCTCCGCCGATGTCTTTGCCGCTGCCTTCGAGCATCATGGCCATCCGACGCGGGTCGAGATCGACATGACGCAGGCCCATCTGTGGGACCTGACCGGCGTCGCCGCGGTGGACAAGGTCGTCTTCCGTTATCGCCGTCAGGGAGCCGAGGTCGAGGTCATCGGCATGAACGCCGCCGGCCTGACCCTGATCGACAAGGTCGGACGCCATGACAAGGCCCATCTGCCGACGGTGGCGGCGCACTAGGCAGGCGTTTCCACGTTCTCCGCCGCCGGGGACCGGCGTTCCGCTCAGAGAGCAAATGGAGAAGGAGGATCAGGGCAAGGATGGCGCGGCAAAACCTGAAATGTCAGCATTGCGGCTCACTGCAATAGTCCGCAATCGACCCAAACCGGACGTTAGCTATGGAACGGTGGACCGTGCGGTTCTTGCGAGAAACTCTAGCCGGTAGGCGATGGCTTCGATGCCTGAAAGCTCCTTGCCGACCTCGTACATCATGATCTCTACCGCCCCTTCTTGCTGAGCGAAGTCAGTATAACTTTGGATCAGTGATGGCAGGCGCTCTGGCTGGGCCAAGGCTGCAGCGACGACGCCGTAGTAGGCGCGTAGTGGGAAGTTATTGCACAGTTGGTGGGTGCGGACGTTGATCGGTGCGTTTAGCCCGACGGAACACTCATGGATGTCGGAATAGGCGTGGAGGAACCCGAAACCGTCGGCAAGAAGCATTGCCGATACATCGGACGCAATGGAGTGTGCTTCCAACTCTATTCGCTCGAAGTCGATCGTCTTCGGTCCATCCCTTGAGGCATCGAACGGGAAAAATTCTAGACCACGATAAACGGTTGTTGTGTTTCTCTGATTGGCGCTTCCCCAAACGTGACCGAGCTGATTAACGATCTCGTCGACGCGATCGTGGCGCACGCCTAAACCCACGTTAACAACGTAAGGCCCTCCCTGCTGCATCGCGAACACGGGGAGTGAGAGATAGTGAAAGCCGAAACTTGTGCGCCTGCGGAAGCCTAGGTTTGACGAATTTGGCTTGAACCCCTGATCACGCAACATCGGATCGAGCAGCGCCTTTAGTGCCTGTTCTGCTTGGTTCATCTTTGAAATCCGCCGGATCGAGAGCGCTGAACTGCCATGGCTTCGGTCCGCTTTCCACCCTTAGCGGACATTGAACACTTCCGCTTTCCGGCTTCATTCAGAGCGGGCCGTCATCCTTCTGTGCAACGGCGAGCACAGCTTGGAACTGTCAGCCGGACACTGGCGCGAGGCAGGCTGGTTTTGGCGCTTCGTGCCAGCCCCCTCCACCATGCTGCGCATGGTTCCCCTTTCCCAATGGGGAAAAATTTAGCCTAGCCCCCACGCCCCCCATGCTTGGCATACTCCAGGCGTGCGATGGTGCGGTTATGGACCTCGTCCGGCCCGTCGGCGAGGCGAAGCGTGCGGACACCGGCGTAGAGTTCGGCCAGGGGGAAGTCACCGCTGACGCCGGCGCCGCCAAAGGCCTGGATGGCGTCGTCGATGACCTGAAGCGCCATCTTCGGGGCGGCGACCTTGATCTGGGCGATCTCGGACTTGGCGTTCTTGGCCCCGGCCTGGTCGATCATCCAGGCGGCCTTGAGCACCGACAAGCGGCACATCTCGATGTTGATGCGGGCGTCGGCCACGCGCTGCTCCCAGACCGAGTGCTCGGCGATCTTCTTCTTGAAGGCCGTGCGGGTCAGCAGACGGTTGACCATCAGGTCCAGCGCGCGCTCGGCCGCCCCGATGGTGCGCATGCAGTGGTGGATGCGGCCCGGCCCGAGGCGCCCTTGCGCGATCTCGAAGCCCCTGCCCTCGCCCGCGATCAGATTGGCGGCGGGAACGCGGACGTTGTCCAGCACGACCTCCGCGTGCCCGATGGGACGTTCGTCATAGCCGAAGACGGTCAGCATCCGCTCGACCCGGAAGCCGGGGGTGTCGGTGGGGACCAGGATCTGGGACTGCTGCTGGTGGGTGGCGGCACCGGTGTCGGTCTTGCCCATCACGATGGTGATGGCGACGTTTGGATGGCCCATGTTGGTCGACCACCATTTGCGGCCGTTGATCACATAGTCGTCGCCGTCGCGCACGATGGAGGTCTGGATATTGGTCGCGTCCGACGACGCTACCTCTGGCTCCGTCATCAGGAAGGCGGAACGGATCTCGCCCGCCATCAGCGGCTTGAGCCAACGGGCCTGCTGCTCTTCGTTCCCGTACATATGGAGCACTTCCATATTGCCGGTGTCGGGGGCGTTGCAGTTGTAAACCTCGGCCGACCACAGATGACGGCCCATGATCTCGGCCAGGGGGGCGTATTCCAGATTGGTGAGGCCCGCGCCGTGTTCGCCCGGCAGGAACATGTTCCAAAGACCGGCTTCCCTGGCCTTGGCCTTCATCGCCTCCATTACTGGCGGCTGGACGGTGTGGTCGGCATGGACCTGGGCCCAGTATTCCTCGGCATGGGGCAGGACATGCTCGGCCTGGAAGCGCTCGACGCGCTCCTGCCAGTGCAGGGCCTTGTCGCTGTGACGGAAATCCATGGGTGGGTCCTCTTCGATAAACAAACGGCGCGGCACCCGAAGGCACCGCGCCGCTGAAAGACAGGGTCTAGGTCAAGCTCAGCGCTTCAGCAGCGGAGCCAGTTTCTGGGCGATCATCATGTCGCCGGCGATCTTCAGCTTGCCCTGCATGAAGGCCATCATCGGGTCCAGCTTGCCTTCGGACAGGGCCATGAAGTCGTCCCAGCCGATGGAGACGGTGGCGTCGGCGGGCTTGTCTTCGTTGGTCACGGTGTTGGGAACCGAGGCACCGTCGATGTAGATCTTGCCCGTGTCGCCCAGGTCCAGCTTCACGGTCTTGCCCAGACCGGAGTTGTCGCCCACGGCGCCGCGGATGTGTTCGGTGACTTGAGCGAGATCGGGCATGTGCGTTTCCTCTGCTGATCGGTCGCGAAGACCGGTTGAGGACATGGACCTAGACCGGGAATGCAGGCGTGCCAAGGTCACGCAGCGTCAAGTTGGCGAGATCGCTGCGGACCCCGTTGCGCAAGCCATCGCCCTCGGCTAATCACCCGCTTACCGGAGACGTGGCTGAGTGGCTTAAAGCAACGGTTTGCTAAATCGTCGTACCCTGTAAGGGGTACCCAGGGTTCGAATCCCTGCGTCTCCGCCACTCCATGAAAAATCAGCCTGTTAACGCGACAGTGAGAGCGCTTCAGGCAGGATGGGCGCTGTTCCTCTGCAGCCCTTCTGTGCCCGCTTCATGCCCGATGCCGCCCGCCTGATGCCCGATCCCGTTCGCGGGGATGCCGTCGCGGGCGAACCCGTGGCGGAGGGGGTGGTGGGCTTGCAGGCCTTGGCCAAGGGCCGCAGGAAGGCTCCCCGGGCCGATGACAGCGCTGCACGACGCGGGCCGTTTCGCCCCGAAGTCTGGCTGAATGCGCGTCAGAGGCACGCCTCGCGCCTGGCGGCCCATTATTTTCGCGCCTTCGATGTGCTGGTCGTGGTGGCGATCAGCCTGGGCTGTGCGGCGCTGAGCACGCCCGACAGCGTCTTCCAGAGCCCCTTGGCCCATGTCGCGCCCTATGTGATCGGGGCGGTGGTGGTTCTGGCGCTTATGCGCTCGCTGGGGCGGTACCGGTTTTCACGGCGGCAGTCGGCACAGTCGCATCTGACGTCGGTGGTGGCCATCGTGGGGGTCGGCGGGATCGCGGCCTCGGGAAGCCTGGCCTTCACCGGCGCGCCGCAGGGTCAGTGGATCGGGGTGCTGAGCTGGATCGCGCTGACGCTGATCGCCATGACCGGCCTGCACATGGGCTGGGGCGGGCTGGTGCGGAAATGGCGGGCGTCCGGCGCTCTGACGCCCAATATCGTGCTGGTCGGGGCAACCCGTAGGGCCGAGAGCCTGATCCGCGAGGCGCTGAAGCGACGTGATCTGAACGTACTGGGCATCTTCGACGACCGGCTAGCACGCTCGCCGACCGCGATCGAAGGCGTGCCGGTGTTGGGGACGGCGGATGATCTGCTTAGCCACAAGATGACGCCCTATGTCGACCGGATCGTGCTGGCCATCGATCCGAAGGCCGAGGCGCGGGTGCGCGAGCTGAACAACCGGCTGAGCCTGCTGCCCAATGAGGTGACCCTGCTGGTCGAGCCGACGGGGGTGGACGAGACCAACCGCGCGCTGGACCGGCTGGCGGCCGCGCCGCTCGCGGACATTCAGGGGCCGTTGGATCCCGACCGACGGGCCTTCAACAAGCGGATGCAGGACATGGTCGTGGGGCTGATCGCCCTGGCCCTGCTGGCCCCCGTCATGGCCGTGATCGCTCTGGCCATCCGGTTGGACAGCCCGGGGCCGATCTTCTTTCGGCAGCGTCGCCACGGCTTCAATCACGAGGAGATCGTGGTCTGGAAATTCCGCTCCATGCGCCAGGAAACCGCCGACGCGACCGCCAGCCGTCAGGTGACCCAGGACGACGACCGGGTGACGCGCATCGGCCGCTTCATCCGCAAGACCAGCCTGGACGAGCTGCCGCAACTGCTGAACGTGCTGACTGGCGAGATGTCGCTGGTCGGGCCCCGCCCTCACGCCATCGGCATGAAGACCGGCCATGTGGAAAGCGCGCGACTGGTCGCCGACTACGCTCATCGCCATCGCATCAAGCCGGGCATGACGGGCTGGGCCGCCGTCAACGGCTCGCGCGGGCCGCTGCACACCGCCCAGGACGTGCGCCGCCGGGTGCAGCTGGACATCGACTATGTGGAGCGCCAGTCAGTGTGGCTGGACCTGTGGATCATGGCCATCACTGTGCCCGTCCTGCTGGGCGACCGCAGCGCGGTGCGCTGAGCCATGTTCTGGCGCGGGGTCTGGGGCTATCTGCCCGCCAATATCGTGCAGGGCGTGGTCGGATTTCTGGCCATCGTCGTCTTCACGCGCCTGCTCAGCCCCGAGGACTTCGGGCGGTATGCGCTGGCGTTCTCCGTCCTGACCCTGGCCCATGTGGCGGTGTTCAGCTGGATGGAGGCGTCGATGGCCCGGTTCTGGGCCTCGTCGAAGCCGGGGACGGACCTGGTCGGCCATTTCGCCAGCCTGTACCGCGCGGCCGGGCTGCTGACACTGGCGTTCGTGCCGGTGGTGGCGCTGGTGCTGTGGCTGTGGCCGGCCGATCCGCTGCTGAAGATCGCCCTGGCAGCGGGACTGGCCGGGTGCCCGATCCGGGCCTTCAGCAAGCTGGCTCAGGAGCGGTACCGCGCGTCCGGTGAGGTGTCCAAGGCCGCGCGGCTCGACATGGCCATCGCCATCGGGGGCCTGAGCATCGGCGTCGGCTTTGCGCTGGCGGGCGCTGGCGGCGCGGCTCCCTTGCTGGGGCTGGGGCTGGCCCCGCTGATCGCCCTGCCCTTCATCCTTCCGGGCGAGTTGAAACACGGAGCCGGGGGGCAGCTGGAGCGGGCTCGGGTGCGGGAATATGCGCTGTACGGCTATCCCATCGCGGCGTCGCTGGCGCTGACGGTTGTGCTGGCCTCGACCGACCGGTTCCTGCTGGCCATCTATATGGATGAGGCGGCGGTGGGCGCCTATCACGCCAGCTATTCCATCGCGAACCGGACTCTGGACGTGATGTTCCTGTGGCTGGGCACTGCGGGTCAGCCGGCCATGGTCATGGCGCTGGAACGCGGGGGGCTGAGCCAGCTCAAGATCGCAGCACGGGAACAAGCATCGACCTTCTTCCTGATCGGCCTGCCCGCCGCAGCTGGCGTGGCGCTGGTGGCGCGGCCTCTGTCGGAGGTGCTGATCGGCGAGGAGCTGCGGGTGGCGGCGACCAGCGTGACGCCCTGGATCGCCCTGTCGGCCCTGCTGTTCGGACTGACGGCTTATTATTTCGGCCAGGCCTTCACCCTCGGGCGCAAGACCAAACGGCTGCTGGGGGCGATGGCCATTCCCGCGGTTCTGAACATCGTGCTGAACTTCATCCTGGTGCCGCGCTTTGGCCTTGTCGGGGCGGCGTGGTCGACGGCGGCCAGCTTCGCGGTCGGGCTGCTGGCAACCTGGCTGATCGGGCGCAGGGTCGTCGCCCTGCCGGTGCCGTGGGATGCCCTGGTGCGCTGCGTGATCGCGACGGGGGTGATGGCGCTGGCCGTTCTGGCGCTGCCGCCCATCGGCGGCTTTGCCGAGCTGATGATGGATGCGGCGGCCGGGGGCGTCGTCTATGCGGCGGTGGCCCTGACGCTGAATGCCTCGGGCATTCGCGACGTGGCGATGGGTCTGGCTGCACGCCTGCGGACCAAGGGCGCAACGGCATGAGCGCCACACTCACCCTGAGCCCCACTTGGCAGGCCGCAACGCCGCAACTGTCTGTCCTCACGCCCTTCCTGCGCGACGATCCGACAGCCCTGCTGGAGATGCTGGAGCGGGAGGCAACCGCACTGGCAGGGTCGGTCGAGGTCATCCTGCTGGACGACGGCACCAGCGATGCCGCTTTGACGGCGCGGCTTACACAGCAGCTGGCGAACCTGACCCTGCCCGTCTGCCTGATCACCCTGGCCGCCAACGAGGGACGCGCGATCGGGCGCAACCGGCTGGCCTCGGCAGCACGGGGGAACACGCTGCTGTTTCTGGACAGCGACATGAGGCCGGACACCGACCGCTTTCTGAGGGCCTGGGCGGACCTGATTCAGACGCGCGATCCGGCTGTGGCCTTCGGTGGGTTTTCCCTGTTGCAAGCTCCGACGGACGCGAAATTCGCCGTGCACCGGGCGCTGGCGACCGCATCTGAGTGCGTGGCCCATACCGAGCGGGCGAAACAGCCGGAGAAATACATCTACACCTCCAACCTGCTGGTCCGGCGCGATGTGTTCGAGGCCGAGGCCTTCGACCCTGGCTTCAGCGGCTGGGGCTGGGAGGATGTGGAGTGGGCCATGCGTGTCGCCCGCCGGTTCGAGGTGCTGCACATCGACAACCCAGCCACACACATGGGGCTGGATACGGTCCCGTCGCTGGCCGGCAAATATGAACAGTCGGCCCCCAACTTCGCCCGCATGGCCCAGCGCCACCCGCAGATCGTCGCGGCCTATCCCAGCCACAAGGTGGCGCGGATGCTGAAGCGCGTGCCCGGCCTGCCGCTGTGGCGGAAGATGATGCGTGGCGGGGCCGAGGCGGCCTGGCTTCCGGTCAGGGCGCGGGCCTTCTCACTGCGCCTGTACCGCGCGGCGCTGTATGCGGACGCGATCTGATGCCGGGGGACGTCGCCGTCATCATCCCGACCCTGCGACGGCCCGACGGCCTGCGCGATGCCTTGCGATCTGTCTTCGCTCAAGAGAATGTCGCCGGGCGTCTGGCCCGGATCGTGGTGGTCGACAACGACCCGACGGGTTCTGCGCGCGATCTGGTCGAGGGCCTGCAGACCGAAACGTCCTGGCATTTGACCTATGTCCATGCGCCGGTGCCGGGCGTGGCCACTGCGCGAAATGCCGGGCTGGCAGCGACCCAGGCCCTCTTGATTGCCTTTCTGGACGACGACGAGGTCGCCTCTCCCGGCTGGCTGACGGCCTTGCTGGAGGGACAGACGCAGACCGGTGCCGATGTGGTGTTCGGTCCCATCACAGGGCGCGCGCCCTCGGCGGAACCCTGGCTGCAGCCCTATCTGGAGCGGTTCTTCGGGCGTCACGGTCCGGCGCAGACGCAGCTGATCAACCAACCCTGGGGGTGCGGCAATTCGCTGATGGTGCGGGCGACCGCCCTGCCCGGGTCGGCCCCGTTCAATACCGCCTCGGATCAGGCGGGCGGCGAGGACGACGCCCTGTTCGCCGCCCTGTCGTCCCGTGGCGGTCGGTTCGGCTGGGCGGCGGACGCCTGGGTCGAAGAGTTTGCGCCGCCGCACCGGGCCACCCTGCGCTATGCCCTGGCCCGCGCCTTCGCCTATGGCCAGGGGCCCAGCCAGACGGCGGCGGCGGCTAAGGATTGGGCAGGCGTGGCGCGGTGGATGCTGATCGGGGCAGCGCAGGCTGTGGTGTGGGGCACAGGCTCTGTCGCGCTGGCCATCATCCGAAGCCCAGGCCGTGCCGAGACGTATGACCGAACCGCCCGCGGCATCGGAAAGCTGTTCTGGATGAAGGGGTTCGAGCCGCACTTTTACGGTGCACGCGAACTGGCGCGGCTGGAGAAGGCGAAGGCCTAACCCGCCAGCTTCTTCAGGAAGGTCGGAGGATCATACGTCGAGCGGTTGACGACGACGCCTGCGATACGGCCACCGGCCGCCTCGATCTCGTCACGCAGGATCAGCGGCTCGTTGGGAGCCGTGCTGCCCGCCGCCACCACGATCACGGTCGAATCGACGATGGGGGCCAGGGTGATCGACAGGTCGTTGCGGTCCGCAGCGGGAGCGTCGATCACCACCGTATCGGCATGGCGGCGCAGGGCATCCCAGTAGCGGGGATCGCCGATGGCCTCGGCCCTTTGACCGGCCCGCAAAGCCTCCGCCGCAAACTTCGTCACCCACAGCCGCCCGCCCAGGCAGGGTCGCGCCGTCAGCAGACGCGCCGGATGCACCGGTCGTCCGCCCCGATCCATGATGCGTGGGGTGACTGCATAGAAGATGGAGCCGTCCGGCGTGGCGATCGCCGCCTTGCCCAGCTTGCCGAAGCGGTCGGGCGACTGGGTCACGGCGTCCAGCTGCCCCTGCTGGGCCAGGTCGGCGTCGATCAACCAGACAGGCTTGCGGGCGCGAACCGCCGCCAACCGCGCATACTCGCGCGCCACGGTGGAGACGCCTTCGCCGGTATTGGCCGCCGCGATCTGGATCACACGTCCGCGATGGCCCGGCGCGGGTCCCAGCGCCGCCCAGAGGGCTGCCATTTCGGATGTCAGATCGACCATGCGAATCGTTACGCGCTCACGACAGGCTCAAAGCCTATCATGCGCCCCGCGGTGCGGTCTTCATCGGTGCGACGGCCAGAACCGGCAGGTCCAGAGTGCGCCCGACGGTCGCCGGGGTCGGGTAGCCACGGCGTGTAAAGACCCGCAACAGGCCCACGCACAGGGCCGTCAGACCAGCGAAGAGGAAGGCGGCGGCCAGCAGGGGCAGTTTCAGACTGGTACCGCGCGTCGGGGCCTCGGCGCGGGCGATGACATTGACGTTGTCGGCTCCGGCCGCGACCAGGGCGCTGTCGGCGCGGGCGGCGCTCTCGCGCTGCTGGAAGTCGCGGATGGAGGCGGTCAGGACCTCGCGATTACCGGCCAGATTGGCATTGGTCGATTCCAGCTGGGTGAGTTCGGCCTGGCGGGCGCGCAACTGGGCCAGTTGCCCCTCAAGGATGTTCAGGCGGGCGCGCAGGGCGTCGCGGTCGGCGGCGGCGTTAATGCGGGTCGTCTCGATCTCGGTGAAGATGGTGCTGGGGCCGGTGCGGACCTCGCGCGCACCCACCGTGGTTCCTGTGGCGACATAGGCCTGAAGCTGGGCGATCTGCTCGTCCAGATCACGGACGGGCTGGGCATCCTCGTTGTAGCGGGCCAGCAGGTTTTCGCGCTGGGTGCGCAGGGTCAGGATCTGGTCCTGGGCCTGAACATTCAGATCTTGCTGCAGCACGACCTCGGCCGGTTGGTCGGCAAGCTGGCGTTCCAGCGTCGCCAGCCGCTGCGTCGCCTGGCTAAGTTGCGCGCGGACCGACAGCGTCTCGGCATAAGTCGTCTGATAGGTCGCGGCCAGGGTCGCCTTGGCCGTGGCGAAGTCGCCGATGTTGTTGGTCCGCAGAAAGTTCTCATAGGCCACGTCGGCGCGGTCCAGCTCGTCCTCGAAGGCTTCGCGCTGGCTGGCGATTGCGGGGGCCGCACGGTCGCGGAACAGCGTCCGGCGCTGGACCAGATACTGGTCGATGACGGCATTCAGAACGGTAGCCGCCCTCTCGGGATCGCCACTCTTGTAAGACACCGAAATGATTGCACTGCCCGGCGTGACGCCGACGCCCAGCCCCTCATCGAGAGCCTTCACCGCAGCGGTCACCTGTTCGGCGCGGGTGCCCTTCAGATCTGGCCCCAGCACGGCGGCCGGCCCAAGCACCTCCACCGCCCGGCGCTTGACGCCCAGGCTGTTCAGGATGGCGGCTTCGGATTGGGCGACGGCGTCGGATTCCAGCGTCTGACCGCGTTCGGTGATCGTGCCGACCCGCGCCTGATAGGCATATTCCTGACCCACTCCGGCATAGATGCTGGCATTGGAGGTATAGGTCTTCTTCATCGTCAGGACGACGGCGGCTCCGATGGCGAAGATCAGCAGGAAGACCGCGATCATCAGCATCAGCTCGCGGAACAGCAGGCCAACGACATCCATGAAGCCGTAGCGCGGGCGGGCTGTGGTGTAGGCCGTCGAACGCATGGCGCGCACTGATTCCATCAAATCGGACTGTGATGATCAGCCTTGGGCCACCGGCGTTAACTGATGGTTACCCATGTCCGCTAACCTGTGTTTCGACATCGCCTTCAGGACCGATTCTGCCATGCCCATAGACCGCCGCCTGCTTCTGTTCGGCATGGGTGCCCTCACCACCGGAATGATGAGCGGCTGCGCCGGCACCGACGGCATGGCCTCGCGCCTGATGGGCCCGGGCACCGAGCCCGGCGGCAATCGCGTCCAGACCCTGGACCGCGACAGCTTTCCCGATATCGGCTTTTCCGAATGGCGCGAGGACGAGCAGGAATACGTTCTCTATCCCGGCGACGAGATCGAGATCGCGACCCCGACGGCGACGGAGCTGACCCGCACCCAGCGGATCGGGCCGGACGGGCGGGTGTCCCTGCCGCTGGTCGGCCAGTTGATGGCGGCAGACCGGACGATCGCGGAACTGGAGGCCGATGCCTCGGCCGCCTATGCCAGCCAGTTGCGCCGTCCGATGGTGGAGGTGACGCTGAAGACCGCCGGTCCGATCCGCGTCTGGGTCGGCGGCGAGGTCCGCACGCCCGGCATGATCGAGATGAACGGCGACCTGGACGCCTATCAGGCTATCATTCAGGCCGGAGACTTCCTGCCCACGGCACGCCAGCAAGAGGTGGCGCTGATCCGGCGCGGTCGCGGCGGGACACGCATGCTGCGGGCGGCGGACCTTCGACCGCGTCGCGGCGAGGTGATCGCCCTGAGACGCGGCGACATCCTGTTCGTGCCCCGCACGACCCTGGGCGAGGTCGCCAACTTCGTCACCCAGTTCCGCAACGCCCTGCCCGTCGGCTTCACCTATGCGCTGGGCGGGCAGTATCAGCAGTTCTGAGGGCGCTAACGCTCATCTGTAGGCTACTGCCTCAGGCCGCGAGACTGACGACGCCCGCGTCGATCCAGCGTCGAGCGGCCTTCTGGGCTTCCGAGATTTCCTCGCGCTCCATTTCGTTCGACATCTCGCGGCGATAGACGCGCGCTTCGATCGAGCCCTTCATGGCCGCGAGGTTGAAGATCATGTGGGCCGAGACGCGGTCGATCGGACAGCCGTTCTGACCCGTCGAATACATCATGCCCAGCCGGAACAGGTCGTCCCCGCTCATGTCGGCGGTCGGCAGGGGCAGGCCCCCATCCTGTGCCAAGTCTTGGATTGCGTCAGGCGCGGCTTCTTGCGCGATCATCACCATGTCTCCTGGAACCGGCCCTTCTGGCCCTTCCTGTGACGCGATAAGATACCGGTGGTTTGAAGTTAATGTTAACGGCGAAACGGTGGCGGAAGACTTTTTCGTAAAGCCGGAATGAAGATGCGATCGGGCCTTCATCAAGATGAAATCTATCGGAAACCGGGCGTTGACAGTCATTGACGAGGTCTTAGCGTCCTCGCTGTCCGAACAGCACCTTGCGCGCCTCTTCCGCCGCCTTGCCGCTGGCTGCCAGATTGCTGCGTAGCTCATCGCCGACCGCCCTGCCCTTGATCACCGCAGGCCGTTCCCCCACCCGCGCCAGCCAGGCCTTCAGGTTCGGGAACTCGTCGATGTTCTGGCCCTGATGTTCCGGCAGTATCCAAGGCCAGATGGCCATGTCGGCGATGGAATAGGCTCCCGCCACAAAATCGCGGTCGGCCAGCCGTCGATCCAGCACGCCGTACAGCCGGTGCGTCTCGTCCGTATAGCGCCGCACGCCATAGGCGATCTGGCGCTGATCCTTGATCAGGGCCGGCGCATACTGTCGGAAATGATGCGTCTGGCCCGCCATGGGCCCCAGACCGCCGACCTGCCAGAACAGCCATTGGTCGATCTCGGCCCGACCGCGCGCGTCCTTGGCATAGAACTGCCCGGACTTGGCCGCCAGATATTGCAGGATCGCGCCGGACTCGAAAATCGACAGCGGCAGGCCGTCCGGCCCGTCCGGATCGACGATGGCGGGCATCCGACCGTTGGGGCTGATGGCCTGGAAAGCGGGTTGGAACTGTTCGCCCGTGCCGATGTTCACCGGCTTGACCTCATAGGGCAGGCCCATTTCCTCCAGCGCGATCGACACCTTCCAGCCGTTGGGCGTGGGCCAGTACCAGAGCTGGATGGGGGCAGTCGTCATGGCGCGGCTCCTGTTCAGCTTGCCATCTGGGCATGGTGCCGCAGCCGCGCAAGCTGACAGACCCATTCAGGCACAGTTCATCGGACGCACGCGAAGTTCGGCCATCAAACGGGCCGGATCGCCTTTTCCGTCGCCGACCCGAGTAAAGGAGAACGTTCATGAACCGCTTTACCAAGGCCGCCGTCATCGCCGTGGCCATGGCGACGACCGCCGTTCCAATGGCTGCTGCGGCACAAGACCGGGGCGACCGCCGTGAGTTCCGTCAGGAGCGCCGTGACGACCGCCGTGAGTTCCGCCAGGAACGTCGCGAAGACCGTCGCGACTGGCGTGACGGCGAGTACCGCAACCGTGGCGAATACCGCCGCGATCGCCGTGACGACCGTCGTGACTTCCGCGAGGATCGCCGCGACGACCGTCGCGACTTCCGCCAGGAGCGCCGCTACGACCGCAACAATCGCAACTGGTGGCAAGGCCGCGCCGACTTCCGCGACTATCGCGGTGCCCGTCCGGGTTACTGGTACGCCCCGAACTACGGCTACTATCGGGTTGAGCCCCGCTACTACAACACGCGCTGGGTGCGCGGGGGCTACCTGCCGTCGGCCTATCGCGGCTATTACGTGAATGACCCCTACATCTACGGCCTGCGCCCCGCACCGCGCGGATATCGCTACGTCCACGCGGGCAATGACATCGTGCTGACGACCATCGCGACCGGCCTGATCGCGAGCGTCCTGTACGACGTGTTCTAAGCGGCTGCAGATCGGCCAGCAGACGCCCCGTCGACCACGGTCGGCGGGGCGTTTTTCATGACCAAAGCGTAAGGATTTCGCGGAGATTTATTCAGTCGCGGTTCATACGAAAACGTCGATCGTCCAGACAGGCCACCCAGAGGGTGTGCGGAGATCAATACGACGATGAAACGGTCATTGTTGATGGCGGCGGCGATCGCCTCCTTTGTCCTGCCGGCAGTCGCCCCCCTGGCGGCCATGGCTCAGGACCCCCAGCCCGAAATCGATCGGGAAAACAGTCGCTTCGGCGGCGGTAACCGCACAGCCCGGACCGAACGCTCGGCCCCAGAAGTGCAGCAGCCCCGTCCGGACCGGCCGGAACGACCTGAAAGGCCGCGCCAAGAGCGGCCTGATCGTCCTGACCGCCCCGACAGGCCCCGTCCGGATCGGCCTGATCAACCGCGCCCCGACAGGCCGGATCGTCCCGACAGGCCGGATAGACCAGACCAGCCGCGGCCGGATCGGCCCGACCGCCCGGACAGGCCCGACCGTCCTGATCGCCCAGACAGGCCGGGCCCTGACCGCCCTGATCGACCCGACCGGCCAGATAGACCCGACCGCCCGGACAGGCCGCGTCCCGACCGGCCAGACAGACCTGATCGCCCCGACCGGCCCGACCGTCCTGACAGACCGGATCGTCCGGACAGGCCCGACCGTCCCGACCGCCCGCGCTGGGACAACGACCGCGACCGGGACCGCAATCACTGGGAGTTCCGCAGGCGGTTCAACAGCGAGCAGTGGCGGCGCAACTGGTATCAGAACCGCGACCGCTACTGGTGGCGGGACGACCGGCGGTTCCGTGGGTACAGCGGCTATCGCTTCGGCTTCTACTTCGCACCGGGCTATGGCTACTACAGCGTCCCGCGCAGCTATTACAATCGCGACTACCGCGTGGGAGAGTATCTGCCGAGCATCTTCTGGCGGTATCAGTTGAACGACTGGCGCACCTATGGCCTGGGCTATCCGCCCGAAGGCACGCGTTGGGTACTGGTCGACAACAACATCTATCTGATCGACCAGTACGACGGCTACATCATCGAGGTGATCCGCGACGCCTGGAGCTGGTAGGCGTTCAGTACACGGACGATGCGCCGCCCGGTCCCAGGATCGGGCGGCGTTTTCGTGTCGTCTTTCCACGGTTGCAGCCGCGGCCTCGACCGGTCAGAACCGGTGCATGAGCGACACGCGCATCCATGACGCCACGAGCGGCGAGGAAGTCCCCTCCTCCCGCGCCCAGCAGCAGGAGCTGTCCGAGGCGTTGATGGCCTCGCCCGAGCGGTTCTTCAATCGCGAGCTGTCGTGGCTGGCCTTCAACGGTCGCGTACTGGAAGAGGCGGCCAATCCGGACCATCCGCTGCTGGAACGGCTGCGGTTCCTGTCCATCTCGGCCAACAACCTGGATGAGTTCTACATGACGCGCGTGGCCGGACTGAAGGGTCAGGTGCGTGAGCGGGTCCGCGTGGTCTCGCCCGACGGCCTGACCCCGGCCGAGGCTCTGGAGCAGGTCAATATCGCCGCTGGTGCCCTGATGGACGAGCAGCAGCTGCGCTGGCGTCAGCTGCGCAAGGAGATGGCCCACGCCGGAATCGAGGTCGTCGACGCCGGCAAGATCACCAAGACCGAGCGCGAACGGCTGGAACCGGAGTTCCTGAACCAGCTGTTCGCCGTGCTGACGCCCATGGCCATCGACCCGGCCCACCCCTTCCCCTTCCTGCCCAACCTCGGCTTCTCGCTGGCCCTGAAGCTGAAGCGGCGGCGGGATAACCGCACCCTCTATGCCCTGGTCCCCGTCCCGGCCCAGGTGAAGCGGTTCTGGCCCCTGGCCACCGACGGGCGCTCGACGCCCGGTCGCAGCCGCTATCTGACGCTGGAGAGCCTGTTGATGCTCTTCATCGATCACCTGTTCCCCGGCTGCGACGTGCTGGAGCGCGGGGTCTTCCGCCTGATCCGCGACAGCGACATCGAGATCGAGGAAGAGGCCGAAGACCTGGTCATGGAGTTCGAGGAGGCGCTGAAGCAGCGTCGCATGGGCTCGGTCGTGCGCATCAAGATCGAGGCGTCCATGCCCGACGATCTGCGCACCTTCATCACCAACGAGCTGGACGCCGCGCCCCAGGACACGGTGCTGGTCGACGGCATGCTGGGCCTGGCCCAGGTCTCGGACCTGATCGCGGGCGGCCATCCGGACCTGAAGTTTAAGGGCTATGAGCCGCGCTATCCCGAACGCGTCCGCGACAACGGTGGCGACATCTTCGCGGCCATCCGCGAAAAGGACATGCTGATCCACCACCCGTTCGAGAGCTTCGACGTAGTGGTCCAGTTCCTGCGTCAGGCCGCACGCGACCCCAACGTCATCGCGATCAAACAGACGCTCTACCGGACCTCCAAGGACAGCCCCATCGTCGCCGCCCTGATCGAGGCGGCCGAGAACGGCAAGAACGTCACCGCCCTGGTCGAGATCAAGGCACGGTTCGACGAGGAGGCCAATCTTAAGTGGGCGCGGGCCATGGAGCGGGCCGGTGTCCACGTCGTCTTCGGCTTCGTCGAGTACAAGACCCACGCCAAGCTGAGCGTCGTGGTGCGGCGCGAGGCCGATGCCCTGCGCACCTACTGCCACTTCGGTACCGGCAACTATCACCCCGTGACCGCGCGGGTTTACACCGACCTGTCGCTGTTTTCGTGCAACCCGATGCTCGGTCGCGATGCGTCTCGGGTGTTCAACTACATCACCGGCTATGCCCAGCCCGATGAGCTGGAAGCGCTGGTCGTCTCGCCTCTGAACATGAAATCCACCCTGATCGACCTGATAGGCCGGGAGATGGCCGCCGCGGCCAAGGGCAAGCCGGCCGCCATCTGGGCCAAGATGAACTCCCTGGTCGATCCGGAGGTCATCGATGCCCTGTACCGTGCCAGCCAGTGGGGCGTGCGGATCGAGCTGGTCATTCGCGGCATCTGCTGCCTGCGCCCCGGCGTGCCGGGCCTCAGCGACAATATCCGGGTCAAGTCGATCGTCGGGCGCTTCCTGGAGCACAGCCGCATCGTCGCCTTCGCCAATGGCCGCGACCTGCCGCACGACAAGGCAAAACTGTTCATCTCCTCGGCCGACTGGATGAACCGCAATCTGGATCGCCGGGTCGAGCTGATGACGCCGGTCCTGAACGCCACCGTCCACGACCAGGTGCTGGATCAGATCATGGTCGCCAATCTGAAGGATGACATACAGAGCTGGGTGCTGGAGTCCGACGGTGCCTATCGCCGCGTCCAGCCGGCCGATGCCGAGCATGGCTTCTCGGCCCACAAATACTTCATGACCAACCCCAGCCTGTCGGGCCGAGGCCGCAAGGTGAAGACCCGCCCTGAAAACCTCAGCTACACGCCCGCGCGGAAGAAGCGCTGATGCCGCTGACCACGCTCGGCCCGCCCCAGGATGTCGCCGCCGTCGACATCGGCTCCAACTCCGTGCGCCTGGTGCTCTACCGGCTGGAGGGCCGGGCCATCTGGACCGTCTTCAATGAAAAGGTTCTGGCCGGTCTGGGGCGCGACCTGTCCACCACTGGCAAGCTGTCGGTCACCGGGGCGGCGCAATCGCTGACGGCCCTGAAACGCTTTGCGGCCGTCATCGAGGCGGTTCGGCCGGCCCATGTCTTCGTCGCCGCCACTGCTGCCGTGCGCGAGGCCGCCGACGGCCAGGCCTTCTGCGATCAGGTCGCCGCTGAGACCGGCCTTCAGGTCTGCGTCCTGTCCGGCGAGGACGAGGCCCGCTACGCCGCCCTCGGCGTACTGGCCGGCATCCCCGACGCCAGCGGCGTATCCGCCGATCTGGGTGGTGCCAGTCTGGAGCTGACACGCGTCGGCGACGGTCAGGTGCAGCGCGGCGTAACCCTGCCGCTGGGGCCCTTCTCACTCTCCGACCCGGCCGGATTCGACGCCGACCGGGTGCGTGGCCTGATCGCCAAGCGGTTGAAGGCTGCGCCGGATTTCAGCACCGACACCCTCTATGCCGTCGGCGGCGCGTGGCGGACCCTGGCCCAGGTGCACATGTCCCATGCGCAATATCCGCTGAAGGTGGTGCACCAGTACGAACTGGACGCCGCCTCGGCCCGCGACATCGCCCGGCTGGTAGCGCGCTCGTCGAAAGCCTCGCTGGAGGCCTGGCCGGGCCTTTCGAAGAAGCGGGCCGAAACCCTGCCCTATGCCGCGCTCGTGCTCGAGGGCCTGATCGAGCGGCTGGGCCTGAAGCGTATCGTCCTGTCGGCCTGGGGTGTGCGGGAGGGCCTGCTTTACGAAGCGCTGGAGCCGGAGGTCGCCGCCGACGATCCCTTGCTGGCCGGTTGCACCTCATTGGGCGTCCGTCAGGGCATATCCCCCACCCTGCCCGGCGTCCTGCACGCCTGGGTCCAGCCGCTGCTCGACACCCTGCCCGCATCCTTTTCAGCCGAGCGCGATGTCATGCTGGCCGACGCCGCCTGCCGCGTGGCCGACATCGGGGCGCGGCTCCATGTCGATCACCGCGTCGAACTGGCCTTCGACCAGGTCCTGCGCGCGCCCGTGCCGGGCCAGACCCATGCCGAGCGCGCCTGGCTGGCCTGTGCTGTCAACGCTCGCTATGGCGGCGGCGCATCCACGCCCGAGCCCGACATCATCGAACGTGTGCTGAACGAGGATCAGCGCCGAAAGGCCCGCACCCTCGGCATCGCCATCCGCCTGGCCTGTGATCTGTCGGGTCGGTCGCCCAGCTTGCTGGTCAATGTCCGCGCCGCCGTCGAGAATGGCCAGCTGATCCTCAGCGCCACCGACGGCTATGCGCACGCCCTGCTGGGCGAACAGACCCGCAAGCGCGGCAAGGCCCTGGCCGAGATCATGGGGCTGAAGCTGGATATTCGCAGCGAGGCCTGACGATCATCAGGGCAGATGTGCGAATACCCGCAGCCAGCCCTCGGCCTGCCCCATGTCGATCAGTTCGAAGATCGGCAAAGCCAGCAGGAAGACCAGCCCATCCCGGATCGTCAGAAGAAAGAAGGCGGGCCGGACCGTCAGCTCGCTTTCGTCACGCCACAATGAGAAGCGCGGTCCAAAACGCGGCGTCCGCGCCTTGTAGGCTGCGTAGCGCTCGCCGAACTCCCGCGACAGGAAGGCCTCTTCCCGCTGGACCGTCATGAGGAAGACCAGGAACGCCGCCACCACGAACAGGCCAGCGATGGTCAGGCTGCCGGTCTGCGCGCCCACCCCGAAGGCGCCGAAGAAGCTGAAAACGTAGAGCGGATTGCGGCTGATCGAATACGGACCGCGATCGACGATCTCGGCCTTCTTGCGTCCCCCGATGTAAAGAGAGCACCAGGCTCGTCCGACGATGGAGAAAACGATCGCTCCAAGACCGATCGCCTCGACACTTTCGTGCCAGTCGCCATCTACGCCGCCGATCGACTGGCTGACCACCGACAGGCCGATCAGGGCCAGAAGCGCGACCAGGATCGCGACCTTGCGGATCCTCTGGACGGCCTGGATGTCGAGCAGTGGCGCAGTGGTCATGAGCGTGTCTCCTGATGCGGAGACAGCGCTCGAATTTCGACGTTTTCAAGCCTGATCTTTGCGACCGAAACGCGCTCGCGATCAGCGGTTCAGGTTCTGATCCAACGCCCGGAATGACGCAATCGCCAGCTCCGTCGAACTGATGAAGACCGCTGGCGTGATCCGCTCGAAATCGTCCGACGGGCGGTGATAATCCGGATGATAGTTCACCCCAAGATACAGGAACGGCACCTGCGCACGATAGAACGGCCCGTGGTCTGACGCCTCAACCCAGTTGTCGGTGCCCGTGTCCTGCGGCGTGTCCTTGCCGAAGGCCAGCGACACGGCACCATTGGCCGGAATGCCTTCGAGGATCGGGCGGAACTGCGGATTCTGGTAGGTGCCCGTGACCCACAGCTTGCCGTCGGTCTCGGCCCGCGCGGTCATGTCGAAGTTCAGATTCATGGCGATGGAGGTCAGAGGCACGGGCGGGGCCTCGACGAAATGCTTGGCACCCAGAAGACCATGCTCCTCGCCGTCGAAGCCGACGATCAGCACGCTGTGCTCCGGAGCCTGACGCTTGAGATCGGCGGCGAGCGCCAGCATGGTGGCGACGCCCGAGGCATTGTCGTCGGCCCCGTTGTAGATCAGGCCTTCCTGGGTACCGACATGGTCGTAATGGGCGGTGACCACGATATATTTGTCGGTCACGCGCGTGCCGGGGATCAGGCCGATGACATTGATGCCGTTCCAGGTCTTGCCCCGGGACTGGGCCTCCCAGGGCTGGAATCGGCCCACCGGCGGCGCGGCGACGCCCATCGCCTCCAGCCGCCCGACGATATAGTCCCGCGCCATCTTGCCACCCGCCGAGCCCGTGTCACGACCGCCCATGTCGTCGGCCGACAAGATACGGATGTCGTCCAGCGCCTGCTGCTGCCAGGCGGTCGGGGTAGGTGCGCTCGCTGTCGGAGCCTCGGTGTTCGACATGGAGCCGCAGCCGGCCAGCAACAGGGTGACGGCGACAGGTGCCGCGGTCAGAAGGGGGATTTTGCGGGACGGGACGAAACGCATGTCGGCTCCTTGATCAGGGCGCGACGCTAGCGGGACCGGCGTCGGCTGTCAGATGAACTCCCTGTCATGATCCCTCGCCATTCGAAAGAGCCGGCACCCCCTTCATGCGGAACGGGTCGATGCTAGAAGACCTCTGCTGTCAGGAGGCTCTGCGATTCCATGTCCGAACCCGCCGTCGATACCCTGACCGAAGCCGAAGCGGTTGCCGAGCTGGCTCGCCTGAGCACCGAACTGGCGCATCATGACGCCCTGTATCACACCGAGGACGCACCCGAGATTTCGGACGCCGACTATGATGCCCTGAAGCGCCGCGCCCTAGCCATCGAGGCGCGTTTCCCGACCCTGACCACCGAGACCAGCCCGTCGCAGGCCGTGGGGGCCGCTGTCTCGACCCAGTTTGCGCCCGTGCGCCACGGCGTGCCCATGCTGTCGCTCGACAATGCCTTCGACGAGGACGAGGTGCGCGACTTCGTGGCCCGCATAGCGCGCTTTCTCAAGCTTCCTGTCGACGAACCCATCGCCTTCATCGCCGAGCCCAAGATCGACGGCCTGTCCGCCAGCCTACGCTATGAGGACGGCGTTCTGGTCCAGGGCGCGACCCGCGGCGACGGCAAGACCGGCGAGGACGTCACCGAGAATCTCAAGACCCTGGACAGCATCCCGCGCACCCTGTCCGGCACCGGCTGGCCACGCGTGATCGAGATCCGGGGGGAGGTCTATGCCCCCACCGACGCCTTCGACGCCTTCAATGCGGCCGCCGAGGCGGAAGGCCGCCGGACCTATGCCAACCCCCGCAACTTCGCCGCCGGCTCGCTGCGTCAGAAGAACCCGAAGATCACCGCCGGTCGCCCCCTGACCTTCTTCGCCTACGCCTGGGGCGAGGTCTCCGAGGTGTTCGCAGGGACGCAAGCCGAAGCGCTGGAGGCGTTCCGCGCCTGGGGGTTTCAGGTCAACGACCGCTCGCGCCGTGTCGAGGACGCCGCCGGCCTGATCGACGTCTATCGCCAACTGGAAACCGACCGCGCCACCCTGGGCTATGACATCGACGGCGTCGTCTACAAGGTCGATCGGCTGGACTGGCAGCAGCGGCTGGGCTTCATCGCCCGCAGCCCCCGCTGGGCCATCGCCCACAAATTTCCGGCGCAGCAGGCGACGACCGTGCTGGAGGGTATCGACATCCAGGTCGGTCGCACCGGCTCGCTGACGCCCGTCGCCCGGCTACATCCCGTCACCGTCGGTGGCGTCGTCGTCCGCAACGCCACCCTGCACAATGAGGACGAGATCGCCCGCAAGGACGTCCGGATCGGCGACACCGTCACCCTGCAACGCGCCGGTGACGTCATCCCCCAGATCGTCGGTGTGGTGCTGGATCGCCGTTCGCCGGAGGCCGTGCCCTATGTCTTCCCCACCCACTGCCCGGTCTGCGGGTCCGAGGCAGTGCGCGAGGGCGACGAGGTGCGCCGCCGCTGCACCGGCGGTCTGATCTGCGACGCCCAGATCGTCGAGCGGCTGAAACATTTTGTCGGCCGCCGCGCCTTCGACATCGAGGGCTTGGGCGAGAAGCAGTTGATCGCCTTCCACGAACGCGGCTGGATCAGGGAGCCCGCCGACATCTTCCGCCTGGCCCGTGACGAGACCCGACTGTCGATCCTGCGCAATGAGGACGGCTATGGCGAAACGAGCGTCCGCAATCTGGTCGCGGGCATTCAGGCGCGGCGGACCATCGCGCTGGACCGCCTGATCTTCAGCCTGGGCATCCGCGACATCGGCGAACAGACCTCTCTTCTGCTGTCCCGCCACTTCGGCAGCTGGGCTGCGTTTCAGGCCGCGTGCCTGGAGGCCGCATCCGGCCTGCCCTCGCCGGAGTGGACCCAGTTGTCCGTGGCTCACGGCGTATCGCCGCGCGTGATGGCCGCCCTGGCCGAGGCCCGCCTCGGCGATGCCGATCCCTGGCCCGACGCCCCGCTGGATCAGAAGATCGCCCTCGCCTTTCCCGGTCTGGCCGCCCCGGCGCGGCGCGCCATCGCGACCCTGGCCACCGACTGGAACGGCATCCGGCGTCTGGCCCAGGTCGCGCGGACCGAAGGCCCCTCCGCGACCCTGGGGGAGATCGCGGGCATCACCGGCGTCGGCCCCGTCGCCGCCCGCGCCCTGGCCGACTTCTTCCACGAGCCGCACAACCGCACCGTCGTCGAGGCCCTGATCGCCGAACTGGACAAGGTCGAGGACGCCGAGCGTCCGAAGTCCGATACGCCCGTCGCGGGCAAGACGGTGGTCTTCACTGGCGCGCTGGAGCGCTTCACGCGCGACGAGGCCAAGGCCCGTGCCGAAAGCCTCGGGGCCAAGGTCTCAGGGTCTGTGTCGAAAAAGACCGACTATCTGGTCGCCGGGCCGGGTGCCGGCTCTAAGCTGGCGGATGCCCAGAAGCACGGCGTGAAGGTGCTCACTGAAGATGAGTGGCTGGCACTAATCGCATAACACCAGGCGATCATTCAACGATTCAGGGCCGCTCGACCGGCGGGCGCATAGCGATCTCCTGCTGCCGCGTTCTTGGGAAACACTGCCTCGATCCGCGCCAGGTCTTCAGCCGTCAGCACGATCTCCGCCGCCGCCGCATTGTCTTCCAGTGTCGATATCCGCCGCGTGCCCGGGATCGGCACCAGATGCGGCCCTTGCGCCAGCACCCAGGCCAAAGCCAGTTGCGCGGCCGTCACGCCCTTGTCCGCCGCGATCGCACCGACAGCGGTGACCAAATCCAGGTTCTTCTGAAAGTTCTCGCCCATGAAGCGTGGATTGGTGCGCCGGAAGTCATCGGCCGTCAGGTCGTCGATCGACTTGATCTCACCGGACAGGAAGCCACGTCCCAAGGGGCTGTAGGGCACAAAGCCGATGCCCAGTTCATCGACGGTCGCCAGGATTTCATCCTCCGGCTCCCGGCTCCACAGAGAATATTCGGTCTGCAGGGCCGTTATCGGATGGGTCGCATGCGCCTTGCGGATCGTCTCGGGCGCGGCCTCGGACAGGCCCAGAAAGCGGACCTTGCCCTCCGTCACCAGCTCGCCCATCGCCCCGACTGTCTCCTCGATCGGCGTGTTCGGATCGACGCGGTGCAGATAATACAGATCGACGTGATCCATGTTCAGCCGCTTCAGGCTGCCCTCGATCGCGCGGCGAACATTGGCGGGCGACCCATCGACCGTCAGCGCCGTGCGCTCCGCATTGTAGCCGATGCCGAACTTGGTCGCGACGAAGGCCCGGTCCCGCCGATCCGCCAGCGCCTTGCCGACCTGGATCTCGTTGGTGTGGGGGCCGTACATCTCGGCCGTGTCGAACAGGGTAATGCCCAGATCCAGCGCCCGGTGGATGACCGCCGTCGCCTGCGCCTCGTCCGACGCCTGACCATAGAAGGCCGCCATACCCATGCAGCCCAGACCGATGGCCGAGACCTCGGGACCGCTCCGGCCCAGTGTGCGGGTTTTCATGGGGCGCTCTCCTTATGTGATGGGACCGACGACAGCTTCGTCAGCGGCACTTCAGATGCGCACCGCCCCGGATCAGTTCAAGGGTTCGCACTGACGCTTCAGCCATGCCAGCGCCCCCTCGTCCTTCTGCACGCCCTCCGCCAACAGCGGCCCGACCTTGGCCAGCACTTCGGCGTGATAGGCGTCGACATAGGCGCGCTCCTCGGCCGTCAGCAGCGCCACATCGATCAGCCTGCGATCCAGCGGGGCGAGGGTCAGTTGCTCGAACCCATGCATGGGCCGCTCTCCACCCGGGATCGGCTCTGGTGCCGTCACGACCTGCAACGTCTCGATCCGGATGCCCCAATGTCCTTCGCGGTAGTAGCCCGGCTCATTGGACAGGATCATACCGGTCAGGAGGGGCTGGCTGTTGAACGCCGTCGCTATGCGCTGCGGGCCCTCGTGCACCCCCAGATAGGAGCCGACGCCGTGGCCGGTGCCGTGGTCGTAGTCGAAGCCGGCGTTCCAGAGCGGCTGGCGCGCGATGGCGTCCAGCTGGTGCCCCGTCGTCCCCGCCGGAAAGCGGATGACGGCCATGGCGATGTGGGCCTTCAGCACCAGGGTATACATCCGCCGCTGGTCCGCTGTGCCCTCTCCTATAGCCATGGTGCGGGTCACGTCGGTGGTACCGTCCAGATATTGCCCTCCGCCGTCGACCAGCAGCAGGCTGCCCTGCTCCATCTTCCGGATCTTGGCCCCCACCGGCTTGTAGTGCGGCAGGGCCCCGTTGCCACCAACGCCGGCGATGGTGTCGAAGGAGAGGTCCTTCAACATGCCCGTCGCCTCGCGGAAGCCCTCCAGCGCCTCGACCACGGCGCGCTCGTCCGGCAGTTCGACCTGCGCCACCGTATCGACCCAGTGCAGGAAGCGTGTCAGGGCCGCGCCGTCCCGGATATGCGCCTGACGGCTGCCCTCGATCTCAACCTCGTTCTTCTGGGCCCGTGGCAGGGCGCAGGGGTCCATGCCGCGCACGATGGTGGCTCCCGCGGCTTCCAGCCGGTCGAAATACCAGGCCGAGGACACCGCCGGATCGATCAGCACCTTCTGGCCGGACAGGCCGTCCAGGGCGCCAGGCAGCGCCTCGGGGGCCTCCAGCAGCACCGCATCGCCCAGCCAGCCGGGCAGTGCATTGGTCACCTTGGCGGGATCAAGAAAGACCCTGGCCGTACCGTCGGCCTTCACCACCGCCTGTCCCAGCGGCAGGGGCGTGCGGATCACGTCGCCACCGCGAATATTGAACAGCCAGGCCAGCGAGGACGGTGCCGTCAGCACTGCGACCTCAGCGCCCCTGGCCGCAATCGCCTGACCGATCCGCGCGCGCTTCGATGCGGCGCTTTCACCGGAATAGCGATCGTCATGCGGCACCACCGGGGCCTGCGGCTGTGCGGGGCGATCGGCACCCCAGGCCAGATCGATCGGATTGGCCTCGACGGGCTTCAGCGTCGCGCCGGCCTTCTCCACCGCCGCCCGCAGGGTCGCGAGCGCATCGGGGCTATGCAGGCGCGGGTCGTAGCCGATCACCGATCCCGCCGGAACGCCTTCCAGCCATGTCGACAGCCTGTTCAGTTCGACGCGCTCGAACAGCGCCTCGTCCGTCTGGGCCTTGACCTGCACCGTATAGCGGCCGTCGACGAAGACCGCGGCCCGGTCCATCAGCACGACACCGGCCCCGGCCGAACCGGTGAAGCCGCTAACCCAGGCCAGCCGCTCGTTGGCGTCGGGCAGATATTCGTTCTGATGCTCATCCTCATGCGGCACCAGCAGGCCGTCGAGCCCCTGCGCCTTCATCTCCGCCCGCAGCAGCGGCAGGTGTTTCGCCCCGAAGGACGGATCGGTCGTTTCGTCGAAGGTCTGGCGCATGACGGCTCCTTACGCCTCAGCCTTGCGCAGCTGCAGCGCGCTCCAGGCATCGTGATGGATGGTCTGTTCGACCACGAATCCCAGCGGGCGATAGGCGTCCAGAACCCGCTCCTCCTGCGTCCTCAATAACCCCGACAGGATGGCCACCCCGCCCGGCTTCAGCGCAGCGGCGATGTCCGGGGCCAGTTCGACCAGCGGCGCGGCCAGGATGTTGGCGAAGACCAGATCGTACGGCAGATGCTGAGCGATCCGCTCATCGTCCAGACCGCTTGCGAAATAGAAATCGCATGTCGCATCGTTGATCGCGGCATTCTCGTTCGCGATCCGGGCGGAGGGCTCGTCGATATCGGTGCCGACGGCGACCGGTGACCCCGTCTTCGCCGCCGCAATGGCCAGCACGCCCGTGCCGCAGCCGACGTCCAGCACCTTGTCGAACCGCTCGGTCTCCAGCAGCCGGTCGAACGCCTCCAGACAGCCAACGGTCGTACCATGGTGGCCGGTCCCGAAGGCGGCGCCCGCATCGATCTTCAGGTTCACACGCCCCTCGGGCACCTTGCCCTGATCATGCGCGCCATAGACGAAGAACCTCCCGGCCTCGACCGGCGGCAGACCCGACAGGGACATGGCCAGCCAGTCTGCGTCGGCCAGAACCTCGACCTCGACCGTCAGACCGTCGTGCGCCCGCAGCCGCGCCTCCATGCCGTCCGCCTCGGCCTGGGTCGTCGGATAGCCGTCGATCCGCCAGACGTCACGGTCCTCGTCCTCCTCCAGGATGGAGTAGGTGGCCCCCTCCAGCATCACATCGGCGTCCAGCGCCTCAGCCGCCGTCTCGGCCACCGCGCGAGGGCCGCGGGCGACAATTTGAACTGGGCTGTATGACATTTGAAAACACCGCTATCATAACGACTCGGGACACGCGCTGGCGTGCTCTCTCGCGCCAGCATCATCAATCGCACCGAGGGGTCGGGGACCACATGGCTAAATTACCGTCTACGCCGAGCACGGCAAAACCGAAACCGGCGGCGACCGCCGCTTCCAAGCCTAAAGCGGCCGCAAAGTCGAGTGCCGTAAAGGCCGCCGCGACGAAACCCGCGACCAAGACGACCACCGCCAAGCCTGCCGCCAAGTCCCCCGTCGCTGCAAAAGCCGCAGCCAAGCCCGCTGCCAAGGCGACCGCTCCCAAGGCCGTTGCGGCCAAGCCCGCCACCAAGGCCCCGGCTGCAAAGGCCGCGCCTGCAAAGACGGCTTCGACCAAAACGACTACGACCAAACCCGCTGCGGTAAAGGCTCCGGCGGCCAAGCCCGCCGCCAAGACCGTCGCGCCCGCCAAGGCCGCCGCGCCCAAACCCGCCGCGAAACCGGCCACCAAGGCCCCGGCTGCAAAGTCCGCCGCCAAGACTGCGCCCAAGCCGGCGTCGACGGCCAAGACTGCCGCCGCGGCCAAGCCCGCCGCAGCGCCGAAGCCCGCTCCTGCCGAGGCCCCCAAGGCGACACCCGCACCCGCGGCTGCACCAGTGAGCGCCGCCGCTTCGACGCCTGCAACGGCACCCAAGCCCGCTGCAGCCGCCGCACCCTCCCCGGCCCCGGCCCCGGCCAAGGCCGAAGAAAAAGGCTTCTTCGCCAAGCTGGGCGACATCATCTTCGGCAAGAAGTAGTCCAAAGCCCGAATAGAAGAAGCGCCGGCGGATCGCTCCACCGGCGCTTTTTCATGCCTGTTTCGGCAGAGACCGATCAGTCTGCGGGCAGGTCTTCCGCCAGGATTGCCATCTCGAACATGAAGCTTCCGGCCTCGTCCTCGTCCTCGAAGACCACGCCGATGAACTCGTCGCCGACATAGACCTCGGCGGAATCGCTGGGCTTGCCGCGCGGCTTCAGGATGATGCCGCCCGTGTTGAAGGTGCGCTTCAGGTGCGTCTCGACGCGCTTCATGTCGGCGGTATTCATGGTGGACCTCGTCTCAAATCGTTGGCGCGGAACCTAGAGGGCCAGGGCCGCAAGGGAAACCCCTAGATCAGGCCGCTGAGCGGCGAACTGGCACTGGCATACATCCGCTTGGGCATCCGCCCCGCCAGATAGGCCTCGCGGCCAGCGATCACCGCATGCTTCATGGCGCTGGCCATAAGGATCGGATCCTTTGCGCCCGCAATGGCCGTATTGGCGATCAGGGCGTCGCAGCCCAGCTCCATGGCGATGGTCGCATCCGACGCCGTGCCCACGCCCGCGTCGACCAGCACTGGCACGGTCGCCTGTTCCACGATCAGGCGGATATTGACCCTGTTCTGGATGCCCAGGCCCGAGCCGATGGGACTGGCGGCCGGCATGATGGCCGCAGCCCCCGCCTCCTCCAGCCGCTTGGCCATGACTACGTCATCGGTGCAATAGACCATGACGTCGAACCCGTCCTTGACCAAGATATCCAGCGACCGCAGCGTCTCGAGCATGTCGGGATAAAGGTGCGCGCTGTCCGACAGAACCTCCAGCTTGACAAGGTTCCAACCGCCCGCCTCGCGCGCCAGACGCAGGGTCCGCACCGCCTCCTCACCTGTGAAGCACCCCGCCGTATTGGGCAGGAAGGTGAACCGCTCCGGGCTGACATGATCGACCAGCATCGGCTGGCCGGGGTCGGACAGATTTACCCGCCGCACCGCCACGGTCACGATCTCCGCCCCGGCCGCCTCGGCCGCGGCCGCATTCTGCGCATAGTCGGCATATTTGCCGGTCCCCACGATCAGGCGCGAGGAAAAGGTGCGACCGGCGACGGTCCAGGTGTCGGGAGCTTGGGTCATGGGCGTTGACCTAGTCCGATCGGCGCGACGGGAAAACCCACGTCACCGCTTTTGATCGCTTACCCCCCACCCACGAACTGAACCAGTTCGATCCGGTCCCCCTCCGCGAGCGCCGTCATCGCGTGCAGCGATCGGGGCACGATCTCCAGATTGCGTTCCACCGCCACCTTGCGGACATCCAGCCCCAGGGCCTCCACGAGCTCCAGAATCGTCCGCGCGGTCACTTCGCGCGTATCTCCGTTGACTTGAATGCGCATACCGTTACGTCAATCCGTTCATCGTCGCGCTTTGACCCGCGCGGTCCGTCAGTTAAAAGGCCGCCCGATTCATCGGCGTCCAGCGCCCGGAGCTCATGCCCCAAACGTCCGTCATCTACGTCCTGAACGGCCCCAACCTCAACCTGCTTGGGGTTCGGGAACCGGATATCTATGGGCATGAGACGCTGGCCGACATCGAAACCCTGTGCGTCGCCGCCGCCGACGGGGCCGAGATCGTCTTTCGCCAGACCAATCACGAGGGCGAATTGATCGACTGGGTGCAGGAGGCACGCGACAAGGCCTCGGCCCTGGTGCTGAACGCGGCGGGCTATACCCACACCTCCGTGGCCCTGCTGGACGCATTGAAAACCCTGACGATCCCGATCGTCGAATGTCACCTGTCGAACCCGGCGGCGCGCGAGCGTTTCCGGCACCGATCCTATGTTTCGCCGGTCGCCGCCGGCATCATTTCGGGCTTCGGCCCGATCAGCTACGAACTGGCCGTCAAGGCCGCCCTCGGCCTGGTGCAGGAACGCAGCCAGGATTCGGACCGTTCGGTTTAAAGGACAGAGAGAGGCTCACATGGCCGATTCCAAGACCCCCGCGCTCAAGAACGACGCCGAGATCGACACCGCCCTGGTGCGGCAACTGGCCGACATCCTGAACGACACCGACCTGACCGAGATCGAGGTCGAGCGGGGCGACCTGCACATTCGTGTCGCGCGCGAAGTGACCGTGTCGGCCCCGGTGCAGTACGCCGCGGCTCCCGCCTATGCACCACAAGCCCCCGCTGCCGCCCCTGCAGCGGCGGCACCTGCCGCGCCCATGCCGTCGGATCCCGCCACCATCGTCGCCAAATCGGGCGAAGAGGTGAAGTCGCCGATGGTCGGCACCGCCTATCTGCAGGCCTCGCCCGAGGCCCCGCCCTTCGTCCAGGCCGGTGACACGGTCAAGAAGGGTCAGACCCTGCTGATCGTCGAGGCGATGAAGACGATGAACCCGATCCAGGCCCCGCGTGACGGCGTCGTGGTCGAGGTCCTCGTCGGCGACGCCCAGCCCGTCGAGTTCGGCGAACCTCTCGTCCTGCTGCAAGCCTGAGGCACGGCGTATGTTCACCAAGGTCCTAATCGCCAACCGCGGCGAGATCGCACTGCGTATCCACCGCGCGTGCAAGGAGATGGGCATCTCCACCGTCGCCGTGCACTCCGAGGCCGATCGTGGAGCCATGTGGGTTCGTCTGGCCGACGAAAGCGTCTGCATTGGCCCGGCTCCCGCCGCCAAATCCTATCTAAACATCCCCTCGATCATCGCGGCGGCCGAAATCACCGGGGCCCAGGCAATCCACCCCGGCTATGGCTTCCTGTCGGAGAACGCCCGCTTCGCCGAGATCGTCGAGGCCCACGGCATGACCTTCATCGGGCCAAAGCCCGAGCACATTCGGGTTATGGGCGACAAGATCACGGCAAAAAAAACCGTCATGGACGCCGGCATCCCTGTCGTTCCCGGCTCTGACGGCGAAGTCGAAACGGTCGAGGCTGCTATCGAGGCGTCCAAGACCATCGGCTTTCCGCTGATCGTCAAGGCGGCCGCCGGCGGCGGCGGGCGCGGCATGAAGGTCGCGCTGACCGCAGACGATCTGGTCGAGGCCGTGCAGACCGCCCAGTCGGAGGCCTTGGCCGCCTTCGGCAACGGCGCCGTCTATATGGAGCGCTACCTCCAGAAGCCGCGCCACATCGAAATCCAGGTCATCGCCGACAGCCACGGCAATGTCGTCCACCTGGGCGAACGCGACTGCTCGCTGCAGCGCCGTCACCAGAAGGTGTTGGAAGAGGCCCCCTCACCCGCCCTGTCGGCCGAAGGTCGCGCCAAGATCGGCGAGACGGTCAACAAGGCCATCGCCGCCATCGGCTATCTGGGCGTCGGCACGATCGAGTTCCTCTGGGAAGACGGCGAGTTCTTCTTCATCGAGATGAACACCCGTCTGCAGGTGGAGCACCCGGTCACGGAAATGATCACCGGCGTCGATCTGGTCCGCGAACAGGTCCGCATCGCGGCCGGTCTGCCGCTGTCGTTCAGTCAGGAAGACATCGCGTTCAACGGCCACGCCATTGAGGTGCGGATCAACGCCGAAAACCCGGAAACCTTCACGCCGTCTCCCGGCAAGGTCACCGATTTCCATGCCCCTGGGGGTCTGGGCGTGCGGCTGGATAGCGCAATCTACGCCGGCTATTCGATTCCGCCCTACTACGACAGCCTGATCGGCAAGCTGATCGTGCACGGTCGCGACCGCGAGGAGGCCATAGCGCGCCTGAGGCGCTCGCTAAACGAGGTTGTCGTCGGCGGGATCGACACCACCATTCCCCTCTTTCAGCGCCTGTTGGCCGAACCTGACATCCTGTCCGGCGACTATGACATTCACTGGCTGGAGAAGTGGGCGGCGCGTCAGAAAGCATCGGCCTAGACCGGGTGGAGGAGCCCGGCTTCAGTGCCAGCAGCCCCTTTGGTGCTTTCGGGCCGGATGAGCTGCTGCACTGCTACGCTACCGGCGTCTTTCCGATGGGCGAGGCGCGCGATGACCCGCGCATCTTTCTGGTCGAGCCGGAGCAGCGGGGCGTCATTCCGCTGGATGCCTTCCACATCCCGACCCGCTTGCGCCGCACCGTTCGTAGCGAGACCTTTGTGGTCCGCATCGACACGGCCTTCGATGCTGTCGTCGATGCCTGCGCCGCCTCCGCTGCGGGCCGTGAGGACAGCTGGATCAACGCCCCGATCCGTCGGCTCTACATCGCACTGAACGCGCGCGGCCAGGCTCATTCCATCGAGTGCTGGCAGGACGAGCGGCTGGCTGGTGGCCTGTATGGCGTGACCCTGGGCGGAGCCTTCTTCGGCGAAAGCATGTTCAGCCTGGAGCGCGATGCATCCAAGGTGGCCCTGGTCCATCTGGTGGCACGGCTGAAGCGCGGGGGCTGGCGGTTGCTGGATACCCAGTTCCTGACCACGCATCTGGCCCAATTCGGCGCGGTCGAGACGCCCCAGGCCAACTATCTGAAACGGCTCAAACCTGCCTTGGCGGTCAAGCCCAACAGCCGCAGCCTGTTCGAACCCATGTCCGGCGAAGCTGCGGTCTTCTATGCCTTGCAGCCGACGATCCACGCATCATAAAGCGGATGCTGCAGGCTGCTGACCGCAGGTGAAGACGCGAACATCCAGCCGCGGAACACCTGGCGCTGCTCGCCACGCATTACGCCACGCGGTTGCAGGCTGACATCCAGATAGGCGATGGCATCCGCGACCTGCTCGTCGCCCGCCGACACCTCGCAGGCCCGTGCCGAGATGATCAGGGCCTTCTCGAACCGTACAGGACGACCGCCGACCTCGACCTCGAACCGCATGGAGCGGGCCGTGATCTTGTCGATCGCCTCGACGATGGCGACGCGACGACGCTGGCGGCGCAGCGGCTCTGTCGATGTCACAACCGGTGCGGGCGCTACGGCCGCGACCTCTTCCTCGACGGCCTCTTCGATCGGCGGCGCGATGACCACCACCGGCTCAACCGGGACAGCGGCACCGGCCTGCTCTGGCGAGACAGGCGCGGCCTGCGCCGGCGGCGTGCTCGGCGTCGTCTGCTGTCGGTTCAGGTCGGCGGTCGTGCCCTGCACGGGCACGGCATCCTGCGGCAGGTCGTTCAAGGCCGAGGCGATGACGCCGCCAGACACCAGCATGGCCCCGGCCGTCACCCCTGCCAGGATCAGGCCACGGGGGTTCATTCCGGGCTCCAGGCCTCATAGTCGCCGGTCGCAGCGGGGCGTTTGCCGTCGGCAGCCAGAGACCCTTGCGGCTTCCACGCCATCGGTGTGCCGGTCAGATTGGGGACGTGGTCCAGTTCCCAACGCTGCCGGGCCAGAGGAGCCACAGTCGGTGGCTCGTCCAGGGTGTAGTGCAGCCAGCCGTGCCAGTCGGGCGACACCTTCGAGGCGTCCGCATAGCCATTGTACGTCACCCAGCGCCGCCTGCGACCGTCATAGCTGGTGGTATCGCGGGACTGATAATAGCGGTTGCCGAACTCGTCCTCGCCGATGAGTTCCCCGCGCTTGGCGATGGTGAAAAGCGTCCCTAGCGTCGCGCCGCTGGTCCAGCCGAAAATCTTGCCTAGCACGTCAGGAAATCCACTCGTGATTTGTCGCGGCAAGTCGCCGGCGACACGCTGCAACATAGAAAATGCCAGACGGTTCGTCCAGCCGCGCGACCGCAGCGGCCAACTCAACATCTTGGGGGTAAACCCCGACCAACCCGCCAGATTTATTGCCGAACCTCCCGAGACACCGCTAGTCTGCGGTGGCAGATCGCTCTGGACATCCGCATGCCTCTTTTGCTTGCCGCGCTCGACAGCCGAACCCCTTGGGAGCCGCGCGATCTCGAGCGCGCGGACAGGGTCGTGACGGTCAAGGCACCTATCGGCTGGACCGACGCCCAAGTGGAGGCCTGGCTGGACTGGGCAGCCGTCGCGCCAGCCGAAACGACGTCAGCCAGTCTCAGCGCGGCCATTGAAGACTACGTCAAGACGCTGGCGGTCGCGAATGACGCCGACCTGGTCGCCTCCCTTAGACTTGGACTGGTCACGCCGGCCCTTGGCCAGGCCGTTGAAGGCGGCATCCACGATCTTTCGGACCCGGCCGCCGAGCAGGCCTTGAGCGCAGAGATATCCCGACGACGGGCTGGACGCCTGGCGGCGGGGGCCGTCGAGGCCGTTTGCGCAGCCCTGTCCCGGGTGGCCGAGGCCGTGGATCGCTGCGAAGGTCCGCAGGCCGATTGCGCCGATCCCACACGCAACCCGGCCCTCGCTCGTGCGGCCGCGCAGGCGCGACTGGCCGGCGCTGACGACCTGGACATTCTGCGAGCGTCGAGAGGCGAGACGCCTGGCGCGCCGGAACCGACCGCCCGTCCGGCTCCCCTACCCCTCATCGCATTTGCAAACCGCCCCATGATCACAGCTTCGCCTCGACCGATAGCTGATCTCATGGCCGACGGCGATGTCGTCGTCGTGTCTGAGGCTGAACAGGCGCAGGCCTTGATCGACATTGGCGACGCTCCCGGCATTCTGCTGTCGATGCCTGCCATCGCCGCCGTGTCCGGCGACGACCGTCTGGCGCTCGTAAAATCCCTTTGTTGTGCGTGGGCGAATGCGCTGACCGCATCGGATCAGCCTTTGGCCATCGGCTTGGGCGGCCTGGCCGATGTCGCGCTGTCCGCTCCGGATCCTGCCGCCTTTGCCGAAGAGATGGCAGGGGTGGTGCGAGAGGCCGTCGGTGTCGATCGTCGCCTCGGCGGCATCGTCGATGATGCGGAGGCGAACCTGCGGCTCGGCCTGTCCGCATTCGCGTCGACCGAGGTCTGGCAAACGGGGGACGGGGACGTGCAGTCGCGCCTCCGGCCTTCGATCGCCGCGGCCATCGCCCGAGTGGACGGCGATCTCGCATCCGCCGAGCGCCACCTGTTCGGTCATCGGACCCTGATGAACGCCCCCGGCATCGACCACGCGGCGCTTCGCGGTGTCGGCTTCACGGACGTCGAGCTGGACGCGGTCGAGACGGCCTTGCTGAGCGTGGAAAGTTTGGCCGACGCATTTCGAACGCCGGTGCTCGACGCAGGCTTCCTGCGGGATGTTCTCGGCGTGACGACCGAGCCCTCTGATCTGCTCACGACGCTGGGCTTCGACGCCGATACGATCGCGCGGGCCTATGCCTGGGCGTTTGGCCACGACGATCTGTCAGGCTGGGAAAGCGCTCCGGAAGCGTTGAGCCATATCCTGGCCGATCCCGCTGCATTCGACGCGCAACTGACGAGCACGTATCTGGAAGCGCTGAATGCGCCTGATACGAGAGCGCTCCTGCTGGACTGGCGCGCCTCCATCGACGACGTGGCCGATAAGCTGGTTTCTGCGGCTCAAACGGGCGCGCAGGCGGTGCGGTTCCGGCGGAACCCCGCCCCGGCCGACTTCGCCCTGGATCTGCCCGCGCTCGACGACCGCCCCCGGCGCGAGGAGCCGTCGACCCCGCCGCCATCCGAGCGCATCGTCGAGAAGGTGATCGAGCGGGATCGCACCCGCCGCAAGCTGCCAGACCGCCGCAAAGGCTATATCCAGAAGGCCGCCGTCGGTGGCCACAAGGTCTATATTCACACTGGCGAGTATGACGACGGCGAACTGGGCGAAATCTTCATCGACATGCACAAGGAAGGGGCCGCCTTCCGCTCGCTGATGAACAATTTCGCCATCGCCATCTCGATCGGGCTGCAATACGGAGTGCCGCTGGACGAGTTCGTGGACGCCTTCGTCTTCACCCGGTTCGAGCCGGCGGGACGGGTCACCGGCAACGACTCCATCGGCTCGGCGACATCCATCCTCGACTACATCTTCCGCGAGCTGGGCGTCAGCTATCTGGGCCGGACCGAACTGGCCAATGCGGACGCCGAGCCGCTGGATGCCGACGGCCTGGGCTCCGGTAAGGCCGACGAGCTGGTGCCCGCAGCCCATTACATTTCCAAGGGTTTCGCCCGAGGCGCAGCCCCCGACAACCTCGTCGTCCTGCCCTTAAGTCGCCCTGACACCGTCCACAGACCCGCCTCACCCGTCGCCGCTGATGCCTGCTCCGCCTGCGGTGACTTCACCCTGCAGAAGCGCGGCGGCGTCTGGGTATGCGACGCCTGCGGGGTCGCGCCCTCGATGCAGGGTGGCTGAGGTCAGGGTACGCCACGGATCGTAAAGACCTCTGCACTAGGCTGGTCCCGATATTGCAGTGCTGGTCATGCCAGCTTCGGAGCCTGCCTGAATGAAACGCGTGCTGATCCTCGCCGTCGCGCTCGTCGCCACCGCCGCCTCTCCCGTCCTCGCCCAGAACGCAGGCCAGATCGCGCGTGTACGCGGTGGGGCCAGCTGCGCGGGGTGCAATCTGTTCCAGGGCAGCTTCACCGGGCTTCAGGCCAGCGGCCTGAACCTGAACGGGGCCCGGATGCGCCAGTCGGACCTCAGCCTGGCCGTGATGAATCGCACGCGCTTTTCGAACGCGGACCTGCGCGATGTCGAGGCCTATGGCGGCGTCTTTTCGAGTTCCAGCTTTGCAGGCGCCAATATGACCAACGCCAGCTTCGTGGGTGCCTATCTGGACGGGGCCAATTTTTCGGGCGCGACCCTGACCGGGACCAACCTGTCAGGCGCGACGCTGCTGCGTGCGACGGGCCTGACCCAAGGCCGCCTGAACCAGGCCTGCGGTGACGAAACGACACGCCTGCCGCGTGGCCTGACTATCCCCCGCTGCTGACGCGTCAAGCCACGGTCACAGATGCGGCGACGACCTTACCGCGATTTAAGTAGGGTGGATGGGCGTTTGCAGGCATTAAGGGGCGTGTCCCAGATCAACCTGACCCTTTCCCGTCGCCTTGCCGCCGCCCTCGGCGGAGCCGTGGCCGCGCTTGCGATCGCCGGATCGGCCTCGGCCGAGGTGACAATCCAGTTCCAGTTTCAAGACCGAGACGTGGCCCGGATGGTGTCGCTGGGCGGCTCGTGCAGCCGGTGCGAACTGTCGGGCCGCGACCTGACGGGTGCCGCCTTTACGGGGGCCAGCTTTCTGAACGCGACGCTGGTCGGTGCCAACCTGCGTGGGGCCGAACTGGTCGGCTCCAACTTCTCGGGCAGCGATTTCAGCCGGGCCGATCTCAGCGGTGCCGAGATGGTCGGGGCCAACTTCACCGGCAGCAACTTCAGTTCGGCCAATCTGACGGGCGTCGAGGCCATGGGCGCATCGCTGATGCGGGCGCGGCTCGCTTCGGCCAATCTGACCGGCGCGGAACTGAACGGTGCCAATCTGAACGGTGCGGTCCTGACCAGCGCCTCCCTGCGCGGCGCAGAGGCCAACGGCACGACCCTGGCCAACGTCAGCGCCCGGTCAGCCAACTTCAACGGAGCCGAACTGGCGGCATCGAACCTGTCGAACGGCGACTTCCGCAATGTGGACTTCCGCGGCGCGGTCCTGAACGGGGCGCGGCTGACGGGTGGCCAGTTCAGCGGCGCGAACTTCACAGACGTGGACTTCAATCGTACCGATATCCGTGGCGCGAACCTGGTTGGGGCACGCGGCCTGAGTCAGGAACAAATCGGCAGGGCCTGCGGCGACGCCTCGACTCGCCTGCCCAGCGGTCTGACAGCCCGGACCTGTCGCGGCGTGACTCTGCGGATCGTACCGCCGGCACCGCCTGCGCCGCCGGTTCCGCCCCGGACCCGCAACTTCCTCATCGCCAGCGGCAACTGATCGAAGGCCCCGTCACCCACGGGGCCTTCATTGTAATACTCAGCCCTTCAGCGGCATGGCCGCACGGATGTGCAGTTCCTTGTACTGACGCTCGGCCGCGTCCGACGGCGCGCTCATCAGCAGATCCTGCCCTTGCTGGTTCAGCGGGAAGGCGATGACCTCGCGGATGGCGGTCTGATTGGCCAGCAGCATGACGATCCGGTCGATCCCGGGGGCCAGACCACCGTGAGGCGGCGCGCCGAAACGGAAGGCATTCAGCATGCCGCCAAACTGCTCCTCGACCACCGAGGCGTCGTAGCCGGCGATGTCGAAGGCCTTGAGCATGATCTCGGCCTTGTGGTTCCGGATCGCGCCCGAGCACAGCTCATAGCCGTTGCAGACGATGTCGTACTGATAGGCGCGGATGGTCAGGGGGTCCTGGGTCTCCAGCGCCTCCAGCCCGCCCTGCGGCATGGAGAAGGGGTTGTGAGAGAAGTCGACCTTCTTCTCTTCCTCGGACCATTCGAACATCGGGAAGTCGACGATCCAGCAGAACTTGAACTGGTCCTCGTCCACCAGCTGCAGCTCGGTGGCGACGCGGGTGCGGGCCAGGCCGGCGAACTTGGCAAAGACGGAGGGCAGTCCAGCGGCGAAGAAGGCGGCATCACCCTTGCCCAGACCCAGCGCGCTCATAAGGGCGTCGGTCGGCTCCTGACCCAGATTCTTGGCGATCGGGCCGCCCCAGGCCTGCTGGTCGTCGGACCAGAAGATATAGCCGAGGCCGGGCTGGCCCTCGCCTTGCGCCCACGAGTTCATGCGGTCGCAGAAGGCACGGCTACCGCCGGTCGGGGCCGGAATGGCCCAGACGGCGTTCTTGTCGTCGGCGCCGAGGATCTTGTTGAACAGGCCGAAGCCGCCGTCGCGGAAATGGTCGGAGACATCCTGCATCTTGATCGGGTTGCGGGTGTCGGGCTTGTCCGTACCGTACCACTTCATCGACTGCTCATAGGTCAGGCGCTCGAAGCCGGTGTGCTCCATCGTCTGGCCGAAGTCGTTGGTGAAGGTGTGGGTGCCAGCAATGGGCGAGACCGGCTTGCCGTCGGCGAATTCCTCGAACACGCCGTGCATGACGGGTTCGATGGCGGCAAAGACGTCTTCCTGCGTGACGAAGCTCATCTCGACGTCGAGCTGGTAGAACTCGAGCGAGCGGTCGGCGCGCAGGTCCTCGTCACGGAAGCAGGGCGCGATCTGGAAGTAGCGGTCGAAGCCGGAGACCATGAGCAGTTGCTTGAACTGCTGGGGCGCTTGCGGCAGCGCATAGAACTTGCCGGGATGCAGGCGCGACGGCACCAGGAAGTCGCGGGCCCCTTCCGGCGACGAAGCGGTCAGGATCGGCGTCTGATATTCAAGGAACCCCTGATCGACCATGCGGCGGCGGATCGAGGAGATGACCTTGGACCGCAGCACGATGTTCTTGTGCAGGGTCTCGCGGCGCAGATCGAGGTAGCGGTGCTTGAGGCGGATTTCCTCCGGGTACTCCGGTTCGCCGAAGACCGGCAGCGGTAGTTCGGCCGCCTCGGACAGGACTTCGACGGCCAGAACCTTCAGCTCGACCTCCCCGGTGGGCAGGGTCGCGTTCACCACCGAGGCGTCGCGGGCGACGACTTCGCCGTCCACGCGGATGACGCTTTCGGCCCGGATGCGCTCTACCGCCTCGAAGCCCGGCGTTTCCGGGTGCAGCACCAGCTGCGTCAGGCCATAGTGATCGCGCAGGTCGATGAACAGCAGGCCGCCGTGGTCGCGCTTCCTGTGCACCCAGCCGGACAGACGGACATTGGTGCCGGCATCGGTCAGACGGAGGGCACCGCAGGTGTGGGAGCGATAGGCGTGCATGGTCGTTTCGTCTTGTCGAAAGGAATGGCCGCAGAGGGCGCAAATCGGGAGGCCGGAAGGGCGCATCATCGCCCCGGAAAGTCAAGGTTCGCGGCGGATTTGGAGACCGTTGTTGCCAGCGATTGGCCTACATCGATAAGGTCCAGCCATCCCACCCAATACTGAGTGCCGTCCATGTTTGTCGTCCTGCTGACCTATGTGAAGCCAATGGAGGAGGTGGAGGCGGTGACCGCCCAGCACCGCGCCTGGCTGGACCCGCATGTGGCCAGCGGGTTGCTGATCGCGACGGGGCCGCAGGTGCCACGCACGGGCGGGGTTCTGCTGGCACGCGGCGGCGGGACGAAGGCGGAACTTGAGGCCCTGCTGAAGGACGACCCGTTCCAGATCGCGGGCATCGCCAGCTATCAGGTCATCGAGTTCGCGCCAGGCAAATACCATCCGGAGATGGCGCGCTTTCTCTGAGCACGGACGGAAAATCCACAGCTTGCGCAAAGCCTTGCACTGCTGTGTACACCGAAGGCATCAAGGTTACCGCCGAGATGCTATGGTAACGCCATGACCGCGCCGATCGATCAGATGCGCCTGCCGCTGCAAAGCGACCTGCCCGACGGGGCGGAAGGGTTCGTCATGTCCGACTGCAACCGGGCGGCGGTCGAGGCGGTGGCCGACTGGCCCAATCTGATCGGCGGCGTCATGGCCATCTGCGGCCCTGCCGGATGCGGCAAGAGCCGTCTAGGCCAGATCTGGGCCGAGCGGGTCGGGGCGGTCGCCATCCACGGCGGCGAGGCGGCGGTAATCGATCCGATGGAGCTGGAAGGACGGCCCGTCCTGCTGGACCGCGCCATAGATGCGGACGACGAGACGCTGTTTCACCTGATCAATCTGGCGCAGGCCCCCGGCGGTGCCATGCTGATGCTGTCGCGCCCGGCCCCCAGTGCCTGGGACGCCACCCTGCCCGACCTCCGCTCGCGCCTGAACGCGGTGATCAGCATACCGATGGAGGCTCCCGACGATCTGGTGCTGGCCGCCATGCTGGAGGCCCGTTTCGCGGAGCGAGGCATCCGGCCGCCAAAGGACGTCATCCCGTACCTGGTGCGTCGCATCGACCGATCCGCAGAAGCGGCGGCGACGATCGTCGAGCGGCTGGATGCCCTGCACCGGCCGGTCACGCGGGCCCTCGCGCGTGAGGCGCTGGATGATCGAGGCGGCGAGCTGTCCGACTGACCGCTATTTCGGATTGGTCTTCTGGACCAGTTCGGACAGCTGGAAGCCGATACGGCGGGCCGGGCGTTCCTCGGGCTTCTTGCGGGCGTCGAGCAGGACGTTGACCTGAGCATAGTGCTGGATTAGCCGAACCGGCTTGCCGTGCGAATTCTTGCCCAAGAACATGATGAAGTCCGGGCCCCAGAAGCCGACATCTTGGATCTGCATGGTGCCGTCACCGGGCAGGCCGACGATGCTGGCTCCGATCTCCTCGTCCTTGTCGAGGCCCTTCTCGAAGTCCTCGATCAATTTGGACAGGCGCACGAAGGCCCATTCCGCCGGGTTCTCGCGCATGCGGACGCCGTCGGTCAGGGCCGCCGTCTGTTCGGCGGTCGCACTGGGCAGCAGCGGCTCCGGACAGGGCGTGTCGCCGCAGTCGGAGAACATCGAGGCAGGAGCGACGACAGACGCGGCGGCGGGTTCGGCTTTGGCTTTGCTCATAACCTCAGCCTAACGCCTGAAAAGCGAGATCAGAACAGCCCCTGCCCTTTAGGCAGCTCGGCGTAGCGGTGCACCCGCGTCGACAGAACGAGACCGAAGCCGATCATGATCGTCGTCATCGAGGAACCGCCATAGGACAGCAGCGGCATCGGCACGCCGACGACGGGAGCCAGACCCATGATCATGGCCCCGTTGATCAGCACGAACAGGGCAAAGAACGCCACCATCCCGGACGCCGCGATGCGGCCGAAATGGCTGTAAGACAGGGACGCGATCCGCAGTGCGGTCAGGATCAGGGCGACGTAGCAGGCCAGCAGGGTGAAGGAGCCGAGGAAGCCGAACTCCTCGGCCAGGGTCGAGAAGATGAAGTCGGTGTGCCGCTCGGGCAGGAACTCCAGCTGGCTCTGGCTGCCCAGACCGTAGCCGCGTCCCAGAAGGCCACCCGAGCCGAGCGCAATCTTGGACTGGATGATGTTGTAGCCGGTGCCGGACGGGTCGGATTCGGGACTGAGGAAGGTCAGGACGCGGTTGCGCTGATAGTCGTGCATGCCGAACATGACGAAGGGCGGCACGATGGCGATGACGGCGGCGATACCCGTCGCGATGACCCGCCAGCTGAGCCCCGCCAGGAACATGACCACTGCCCCCGTAAGGCCGATGATCATGGCCGAACCCAGATCGGGCTGTTTGGCGACCAGGATGAACGGCAGGCCGATCATGCCCGCCGGGATCAGCAGCTTCCACGACCAGCGCGCGTCTTGGGCCGTATGGTCGTGGTACCAGCGGGCGAGCGCCAGAACGAGACCGATCTTCATGAACTCGGCTGGCTGGATGCGGGTAAAGCCGAGGTTCAGCCAGTTCTTGGCACCGCCCGCCGTATAGCCCAGCGGCGTAAACTCGATGGCCAGAACCAGCACCAGCAGCACCGCGTAGAGGGGATACGCCGCGCGGAACCACCATTTCAGGTGGACCATCGACAGGATCAGCATCATCACCAACAGGCCGCCGAAGCGGATCATCTGCTTCAGCGCCCAAGGCGACCAGCTGCCGCCCGCGATCGAATACTGCATGGCGCAGCCCGCCAGCGAGATTAGGGTGATCAGGCCGACCACCCGCCAGTCGATCTCGCTGATCTTGGACGAGACGCGATCGCGCTCGCCCGGACGGGTCAGGGCCGAGGCGGTCATTGCGGAGCCTGTATGCCAGGTGCGGCGGCGGTCGGCGCGGCCTCGGGCGCCGGTGTGGCGGTAACCGTGCCGGTCGCGGCTCCGGCCTCCAGAGCCTGGGCGTCCTGGGGGTTGACCTCCGCCGGTCCGGCCAGGCCGGACTGCTCCAGCCGCGCGCGGATTTCGGGGTCTTTCAACAGGGCAACGCGCATCACCTCACGCGCACGCGGCGCACCCGCCGTGCCCCCGCCCAGACCGCCGTGCTGGACGATGACGGCGACGGCATAGCGCGGCGCATCGGTCGGGGCATAGGCGATGAACAGGTTGTGATCCTTCTGTGCCCACGGACGGCCCGCGCCCTTGCGGCTGCCTGCGCCATAGTTGCGTGCCTGGGCTGTACCGGTCTTGCCCGCCATGCGGATGGGGCCGAGGCCCAGCTGGCTGTTGCGAAAGCCTGTGCCGCCGACGTCGGTCACGGCCTCCATGCCCTCGCGCAGGATCTTCAGCCATTCGGGATCGTAGCCCAGGTCGGCGAAGGCGGTGCCCGGGGCCTGTTCGACCCCGCCGATGGACTTGATCAGGCGCGGCATCACCGCCTTCTGCCCGTTGGCGATGCGCGAGGTGTAAACGGCCAGTTGCAGGGCGTTGACGGTCAGGGCCCCCTGCCCGATCGCATAGCTGGGCGTCTCGCCGGGATACCATTTGCCGTCGCCGCGCACGGGGTTTTCACGCCGCCATCGGGTGTCGGGGACCAAGCCCTTCTTCTGGCCATCGATGCCGATGTCGAAGGTCTGGCCGAAGCCCATGTCACGGGCTGTCTGGGCCACCGCGTCCGGCCCCATCTCGACCGCCAGTGTCATGAAATAGACGTTGCAGGAGTTCTTGATCGCGGAGCGCATGTCCTGGGCACCGTGCCGCCCCAGGCAGGCGAACCGCCGACCCAGATAATACCCCCCGGTGCAGACGATTCGGCGGTCCGGGCTGACGCCGCGTTTCAGCGCCGCCAGACCGACGACCGGCTTGAAGGTTGAGCCGGGCGCGAAGGTGCCGGTCATGGCCTTGTCGGTCAGGGGGCGGCGCTCGTAGTCGGCAAGCGCCCGGTACATCCGTGAGGGCACACCCTCGACGAACAGGTTGGGGTCAAACGAGGGCGAGGACACCATGGCCAGGATGTCGCCAGTGCGCACATCCATGACGACACAGCCGCCCGCCTCCTCGCCGAACACCTCAAGGGCGCGGTTCTGGATGTCATTGTCCAGCGTCAGGACCACGTCCTTGCCAGGGATAGGCGCGCGGGAGCCGCCGACATCCTGGGCCACCACCCGGCCGCGCACATCGACCTCGACCCGGTTGCCGCCCTCGGTGCCCCGCATCTCAAGGTCCAGCGCCTTCTCCAGCCCCGAGCGACCGATGCGGAAGCCCGGATTATAGAGCAGCTCCGGCACGGTCTCGCCGCGATCCTTGATCGCCTTGACGTCGCGATCGTTAGGCTTGGCGACATAGCCGATGACATGCGCATAGGCCCCGCCGAAGGGGTAGTAGCGGGCATCGTGCATGTCGGCCATGACGCCCGGAAGCTCATTGGCATACAGGTTGACGCGTGCGAACTCGTCCCAACTGAGGTCGGTCTTGACCGGCACGGGCGAAAAGCGCGGGGCCGCATTGACGTCGCGGATGATGGTGCGACGCCGGTCGACAGTGTCGGGCAGCAGGCGACCCAGAAGGTCCAGCGTCTGGTCCAGATCCTTGGTCTCGTCGCGCACGACCAGGACGCGGAAACTGGGCCGGTTGCCGGCGATGACCACGCCGTTGCGGTCCAGCACCCGCCCGCGCGGCGGCGGCACGATGCGGAAGTTGAACTGGTTGTTGGACGCCAGGGTCGCGTATTCCTGGGCCTGGACGACCTGAAGCTGGCCCAGCCGGCCCACCAGGGCGATGCCGCCCAGCGCCGTCAGGCCGCCGAACACCAGGGTCCGGCGCAGGAAGGCCCCCTGACGCTGGTTCGGATCGGAAAAGATCAGCGAGGGTTCCGAGCTCATCGAAATCTCACATCGCCGTCCTCGAACCGCTCGATCATGCGATTGGCGAAGGGGAACAGAAGAAGGGTCGGGATCAGGCTGCCCGCCACCGCGAACAGGCTGGGGAAGGTGCCGGTGACCAGGGTCATGATCAGCCAACACAGGCCGTAGGCCATCAGGCAGCAGGCCGCATAGGTGACGAACAGCACCGCCGTCTCCTGCCCCACCAGAAAGCTGCGAGAGAACAGGACGACGCCATAGATGGCCAGCAGAGCCAGCGGCCACAGGCCCAGCGGATTGCCCCAGAAGCCGTCCAGCAACAGACCGATCAGAAGCAGCATCACCGGGGCCACGATGGAGGGCCGGATCATGGCCCAGGCGAAGGCCAGCACCATGGGAATGACCGGCTCTGGCAGGTGCAGGCCGAACAGGCTGATTGGTGTCGCCAGGAGCAGGGTCACCGCCAGGGTGATGGCGGCCGGAATGAAGATCCACTGCACCGGCCCCACGACGCGGACCGCGACGGGCCGTCTCATCCGGGGCCTCCGGTAGCGGGGGCCGGCGTCTCGGGTGCAGGCGTCGAGGGCACTGGGGCGGCAGGAGCAGTTGCGGGGCGCGGCACGGGCGTCAGGCCCGCCAGCGGCGGTGCGTCGAGCTCATGCGGGCCGACCAGCTGGCCGAAGTCCTGGAACAGCATGACGCGCACATAGTCGATCGGGCCGCGATCGCTGAACAACTTGACCCGCCAGCTGCCGTCCAGACCCTTGGCGACGACCCCGACGGGCACGCCGCGCGGCAAGGCCCCGCCGTCGCCGGACGACAGGATGCGGTCGCCGACCCGCACAGAGCCGACGCCACGCACGAACTCCAGCCGGGGGTTGCCCGAACCGTCGCCGGTCAGCAGGGCGCGGGCGTCTGTCCGCTGGATCATCACCGGGGTCCGGCTGGCCACATCGGTCAGCAACAGCAGGCGGCTGATGTTGCCGGAAGTACCGACAACGCGACCCAGCAGGCCCTGTTCGTTGACGACAGGATGGCCGATCCTGACGCCCTTGGCCGACCCGACATCAATCAGCCGCGCGTTGGAGAAGGGTCCACGCGCATCAGAGATCGCGCGACCGGTGACCATGGGCACGGGCGGGTCAGGCCGAATGGACAGCAGGGTCTCGTAGCGCGCGTTCTCGATACGCAGAGCTGTATTCTCATCGCGCAGGCGCAGCAGTTCGACGTGCTCGGCCTTCAGGCGGCGGTTTTCGGAGACGGCAAAGAAATAGCCACTGATCCCGTCACCCAGGCTGCCGAACCAGCGGACGGGCGCGGCCAGGACGCTACCGACCGGCCCGGCTGTGCTCTCGACACCCGAGCGGACAGGGCGATAGGTCGTCTCGCCATGCGCATCGCTGATCAGCAGCAGGCTGGCCCCGATGGCGCAGACGACCAGAGCCACCGCAGCCGTCCAGACCACGGGAACCTTGATATTCTCGAACGGTCCGTCGCGAAACGCCACGGCGCGCCTTCCTGATCTTTGAGTGAACTCGAACAGAACGAGTCGAGCGGATCATACCGCCATTATCGACAGGCTATGGCAAAATCCGGCCCCGTTGGAAACGGGCGTGTCGTTCGGTGACGCGGATTTTACAGGTCGGATTAATTCGACCGATCAGAGCGCCGAATCGAGGATGCCCTTCATCCAGCGCGGATGCTCCAGAACGCGTCCGCAGCCGATGGCCACGCAGGACAGTGGATCGTCGGCGACCGAGACCGGCAGCCCCGTGTGATCGCGGATCTCGATGTCCAGCCCACGCAGCAGAGCCCCGCCGCCAGTCAGCATGATGCCCTTGTCCGCGATGTCGGCGGCCAGTTCGGGCGGGGTGGCTTCCAGGGCGACTTTCACAGCCTCGACGATCTGCGTGACGGGCTCGGCCAGGGCCTCGGCAGCCTGACGCTCAGAGACGCGGACCTCGCGCGGCACACCCTGCATCAGGTCGCGGCCCTTCACGTCGATCGACAGACCTTCGCCGTCGGCGGGGATACGGGCGGTGCCGATATCCTTCTTAATGCGCTCGGCGGTCGTTTCGCCGATCAGCAGATTGTGGTTGCGGCGCATATAGCTGATCAGGGCGTCGTCCATCATGTCGCCTCCGACGCGGACCGAACGCGAATAGACGATGCCCGACAGCGACAGAACGGCGACCTCGGTCGTACCGCCGCCGATATCGACGACCATCGAACCCGTCGGCTCGTGGATGGGCAGGCCCGCACCGATCGCGGCGGCCATCGGCTCGTCGATCAAGCCAACGCGGCGCGCGCCGGCGTTCAGGCAGCTGTCGTTGATGGCGCGGCGTTCGACGGCCGTGGCTCCCGAGGGCACGCAGACGATGATCTTGGGGTTCACAAAGCCCTTGCGGTTATGAACCTTGCGGATGAAGTGCTTGATCATCTCCTCGGCGACTTCGAAGTCGGCGATGACCCCGTCGCGCATGGGACGGATGGCCTCCATGTGACCCGGCGTGCGGCCCAGCATCTGTTTGGCTTCCAGACCCACAGCGTGGACGATCTTGCGTCCACCGACATTTCTCAGCGCGACCACAGACGGCTCGTTCAGAACGATGCCCTTGCCCTTCATGTAAATCAGGGTGTTGGCGGTGCCGAGGTCGATGGCGATGTCGTTGGAGATCGAGCCGAAGAGGGTGTTGAACATGGGCTTGGGATACCGTCTGGTTCGGGCCTGAGAAGGGCGTTGGTCGTCGTGATCCGCTTCGGCGACGCCCCGGCACCGCGTATCCCCATACGCAACACCACCTGATCATTATCGCCTGACTGACCGTGGGCCGGTTTGCCCTTGTGCGACGGCGATTACAACCCCCTAGCCGCCAAGGCGTGGCGTCCGGCCCAGCGATCACCGTGAGGTGATGGTATCAGGCTCGCCCAGCGATGGGGGCGGCCAGGCCTGCAGCATCAGCGGCCGGATACAGCATCTCGTTTTCCATGGAGATGCGAGTTGCCAGCGCCTCGACCAGCGCAGAGGTGGCCGCGCCAAACGTCGAAGCATCGGACAGAATCCGGTCTACAGTCCACTGGTTGCGGTAAGCCACCCAGGCGCCGTGGAGCAGGCCCATGTCGGCGAACGCCTCACGGGCCATGTTGCGCAGCGACCAGTCGTCCGATGCCATCATCATAGGATACAGGTCGTTGTCCTCCTTGCTCAGATGATCGACCAGCAAGGCATTCATGCCATTGATGAGCTCCCTGACGCTGACGGCATCGGCCCGTGTCTGCAGCGTCGCCGCGAGACCGGCGAGACGACTGGCCGACCGCAACAAGACGGCGTGTTCCTGACGAAAGACCCCTGTGTCCATGGCCGCAACCTCCACATGAACCAGAGGTTGCGCGCCAATGGTTGCAAGACCCCTAAGGATCATATCACGTCGAGACCTTCTGCTTTCAAAACAGCCTGCACCGCAGGCCGCGCCTGAATGCGATCCAGATGGGCATTCAGGCGAGGGAAACGCGCCGGATCCAGCAAGCCAGCCTGACGCGCCCAGCGCTCAAACACCACCAGATAGCCGTCCGCCAGGCTGAAGCTGTCGCCCAGGACATAGTCGCCCTTCAGATAGTGGTCCTCGACCAACTGATATTTGGACAGCGCCATCTCGACGGCCTGATCCTTCGCTTGGCCCTCCAGTGGCGGGCGGCTGAACAGTACCTTGCCGATGGTCGGGTGCAGCGATGAAGCCAGAAAGCCATTGAAGGCGTTGAAGGCGGCCAGAGCATAGGGCTCGGTCGGCGCGAGGTCGCGGTCCGGATGGGTCTGGGCAACCAAGGCCAGAATGGCCGCATTCTGGGTGATCACGCCATGATCGGTTTCCAGCGCCGGGGTCACGCCCGCCGGATTGACCGCCAGATATTCCGGCGTCTTTTGCTGGCCGGTCTTCAGGTCGATGACCTGTGTTTGATAGTCGGCCCCCGCCTCTTCCAGAGCGATATGCGAAGCGGTGGCACAGGCACCGGGCGAGATATAGAGCTTGAGCATGGCGACCTCCTGAGGTGTGTCGATAGACAACGCAGATAGAGGCACGCCCTATCCGTAACAATAGCGGTGCCTGATTATTCTTGCGCCCTCGCCCGTTCCCGCCGGCGGACCAGCTCACGGACACCCAGCATCAAACCCAGCCAGACCACCGCCACGCCGGCTAGGATCAGGGACGTCCAGATGCCGTCCCCGCTGACGGCCGAGACCACCGCCCCGCCGAAGAAGGCGACCAGCACCGTCTTGGGCAGAACGCCGAGGGCGCAGCCGGTAAGAAAACTCCAGAAGTTCGCCCGCGTCGCCCCGAACGCCATGTTGACGACGATAAACGGCGCCGAGGGCACATTGCGGATCATGAAGCTGGCATAGAAGGCATTGTCGCCGACGAACCTTTTGAGGCGGTCGGTCGTGCGCCCCCCGAATCGCTCCAGCGCCCGCGCCGTCGGCCCGCGGCCCAACCAGTAGGTCGCGCCCGCCGAAACGACGGTGGCGATCCAGCTGTAGAGGAACCCGAACCACGGCCCGAAGGCGACCACGCAGGCGGCGATCAGCAGAAACTGCGGCACCCCCAGGAAGGCCGACAGAGTAAAGACCGCAATGGCGACGAACACACCCCAGGGCCCGGTGCGGAACCCGCTCATCCACGCCTCGAGCTGGTGCTCCGCCCCCAAGTCCAGCTGATGCTTGCCGAACAAGAACAGGCCGGTAACGGCCGCCAGCAGCACTGCGGTGGCCAGCAGGGCCCGCCAGCGCGCAGCTTCCATATTCAGAATGAAGTCGATCAGGCGGCGCATGCAGATCCAAGTCGTATCAAGCCTGGTGGCTTCACCATTTGCACCGGCCCGACCCTGCCCGTAAACAGGCGATGCCCTCCCCGGCTCCCGACATCTCCGAGATTCGCCATGTCCAGCCTGCAGTCGTCCGCCCTTGCCCGCGTCAAGCCGTCCGCCACCCTGGCGGTGACCGCCCAGGCACGCGCGCTGAAGGCGGAAGGACGCGACGTGATCGGCCTAGGGGCCGGAGAGCCGGACTTCGACACCCCGGAAAACATCAAGGCCGCCGCCATCGCCGCCATCCAGCGTGGCGAGACCAAATACACTGACGTCGACGGCATGCCGGAGATGAAGGCCGCCGTAGTGGCCAAGTTCGCGCGCGAGAACGGCCTGAGCTACACGCCCGCCCAGATCCATGTGGCACCGGGCGGCAAGGCGGTGCTGTACAACGCCCTGGTGGCCACCCTGTCGCCGGGCGATGAAGTGATCGTGCCTGCGCCCTACTGGGTCAGCTATCCCGACATGGTGCTGCTGGCCGGGGGTGAGCCGGTGACCGTGGTGGGTCATGAGGCCGACGGCTTCAAACTGAGGCCCGAGGCGCTGGAAGCGGCGATCACGCCGCGCACCAAGTGGCTGATCCTGAACAGTCCGTCCAACCCGACGGGCGCGGCCTACACGCGGGCCGAACTGGAGGCCCTGGCCGAGGTGCTGCGTCGTCACCCGCAGGTCTGGGTCATGACCGACGACATGTACGAACATCTGATCTATGGCGACTTCGACTACACCACGATCGCCCAGGTCGCGCCGGAGCTGTACGACCGGACCCTGACCATCAACGGCGTGTCCAAGGCCTATGCCATGACGGGCTGGCGCATCGGCTACGCGGGCGGGCCCAAGCCGCTGATCGACCTGATGCGCAAGGTGGCGGGGCAAACGACATCCAACCCCTCTTCCATCAGCCAGTGGGCGGCGGTCGAGGCGCTGAACGGGCCCCAGGACTTCATCACCGAGCGGGGCAAGGCTTTTCAGGGGCGGCGCGATCTGGTGGTGTCGATGCTGAACCAGGCGACGGGCATCCGCTGTCCCAATCCTGAAGGGGCCTTCTATGTCTATCCGTCGATCGAGGGGCTGATCGGCAAGACGACCGAGGCAGGCGTGGTCATCGACGGGGACGAGACCTTCACGACCGAACTGCTGAACGCCGAGGGCGTGGCGGTGGTGCAAGGCACGGCGTTCGGCCTGAGCCCCTATTTCCGTATCAGCTATGCGACGTCGGAGAGCGTGCTGGAGGAGGCCTGCGGGCGGATCCAGCGGTTCTGCGCCAGCCTGAAATAGGCACTAGCGCCCGCGTTTCCTGACCCACATGGCGGCGTCGGCCTCGGCCAGCCAGACCTCGGCGTCCTCATGATCGACCCAGGCGCGAACGCCGAAGGACCCGCCCATTGAGGCATGGGTACCGTTCCAGTCGAAGCCCTCGGCCAAGGCGGCGTTGAGTTTGGCGGCCTTGTCGCGGCCTTCGTCCAGACCGGCGTTCAGCATCAGCAGGGCGAACTCGTCGCCGCCCATCCGTCCGACGGCATCGGCGGCACGGCTATTGGCCAGCAGCAGGTTGGCGACATGAATGAGGGCGGCATCGCCGGCGGCATGGCCCAGGCTGTCGTTGACCCCCTTGAACCCGTCCAGATCCAGATACAGCAGCACCGCCGTCGCCTCATAGCGCTTGCAATAGGCCATGGTGCGCTCCAGCACGGCCACGAAGCCTCGCCGGTTCAGGGCGGGGGTCAGGACGTCGTGATCGGCGGCGGCTTCGGCCGCCTCGGCGCGCAGGCGCAGGGCCTCGACCTCGGCGCGCAGGCGCTCGATCTCGGCGTGGGGGTCGATGACGGCCGCGTCGGTCAAGGGTGAATTCCAGCTCCCCGGTCCGCGCGACTCACCCCGCCCGGCCCGCATGCAGCCTAACGCCGTCGGTTGCGGGCGCAACGTGTGTGCTGTATCGCGCCGCTTTCCGCGAAAGGTCCGACGGCATGGCGAACCAGATAGCTCCTGTGGCGATCATCATGGGCAGCCGCTCGGACTGGCCGACCATGAAACATGCCGCCGACATGCTGGACCGTCTGGGCGTCGCCTGGCAGGCCCGCGTCGTCAGCGCCCATCGCACGCCGCAGCGGCTCTATGATTTCGCGACGGGAGCGAAGGCAGCGGGCCACAAGGTCATCATCGCGGGCGCAGGCGGGGCAGCCCATCTGCCGGGCATGGCGGCGTCGATGACCGACCTGCCGGTGCTGGGCGTGCCGGTCGAATCCAAGGCGCTGAAGGGCATGGATAGCCTGTTGTCGATCGTCCAGATGCCCGGCGGCGTGCCGGTTGCCACCCTGGCCATCGGCGAGGCGGGGGCCAAGAATGCCGGCATTCTGGCGGCGCAGATCCTGGCGCTCTCGGACGAGGCCCTGGCCGGACGGCTGACGGCCTTCCGCGCGGCCCAGACCGAGAGCGTTCACGAGACGGTCGAGGACTGAGCTTGAGCGCCACGCCTGTGTCATCGAAACCCCTCCCGCCCGGATCGACCCTGGGCATCCTGGGCGGCGGCCAGCTGGGCCGGATGCTCAGCCAGGCGGCGTCGCGGCTGGGCTTCAACGTCGTCATTCTGGATCCGGAGGAGAATAGCCCGGCGGGCCGGGTGTCCCAGGGCCAGATCGTCGCCGCCTATGACGATCCCACGGCCCTGAGGGTGCTGGGCCAGACCAGTCAGGCCGTGACCTTCGAGTTCGAGAACGTCCCCGCCGCCTCGGTCGCGCAACTGGCTCAGGGCGGAGCCCTGGTCGCGCCCGGCCCGCGCGCCCTCGCCGTGGCCCAGGACCGGGTCGAGGAAAAGACCTTCCTGAACAGCGTTGGGGCGACCACCGTCGACTTCGCCGTGGTCGACAGCGTTGAGGACCTGATCGCCGGACTGGAGCGGCTTGGGACCCCTGCCCTGCTGAAGACGCGGCGCGAAGGTTATGACGGCAAGGGCCAGATCTGGGTCACCTCCGCCGCCATGGCCGCCGATGCCTGGCATTCGGTCGGCGAGCGACCATCGGTGCTGGAGGCGAAGGCGGCCTTCGTGCGCGAGCTGTCGGTCATCGCCGCGCGGGGCCGCGACGGTCAGATCGCCGTCTATCCTCTAGGCGAAAACATTCATTCAGGCGGGGTGCTGAAAACGACCCTGGCCCCGGCTGTGGTCGATGCGGCGACGCAAGGGCGGGCCGAAGCCATTGCGCGGGCGGTGCTGGAGGGGCTGGATTACGTCGGCGTGCTGGGCGTCGAGCTGTTCGATCTGGGCAACGGCGACCTGCGGGTCAACGAGATCGCGCCGCGTGTGCACAACACCGGCCACTGGACCCAGGACGGCTGTGTCTGCGACCAGTTCGAACAGCATATCCGCGCCATCGCCGGCTGGCCCCTGGGTCCGACGAAGGCCCATGCGCAGGTTGAGATGACCAATCTGCTGGGCGACGAGGTGGAGCAATGGCGGGCACTGGCCGGCGAGCCCGACGCCCGCCTACACCTCTACGGCAAGGCTGAGGCCCGGCCGGGCCGCAAGATGGCGCATGTGAACCGTGTGAAGGGGCTGGGCTGATCAGTTCCACGGACTCGTCGGATGACTTGTCCGGGTATCTTCGATGAAGCTTGCCACAGTTTTGGCTCCTCCCTCAAAATGTGCGCCATTGATGCTCAGCGGTTTGTCTCGACCGTACAAGAATACCCGCACGGCTTGATTAAAGCCTGACTTCGGACCGACTTCGACATGCGCAACGTCGCGGACGTGAAATCGCATCACCAACGGATCGAGGTACCAGATTTCACCTCGGTCCTCGGAGAGACAGACCCTCTTGCGACTGAACATGCAACGGAGCCAGGCCATCAACGCCCTACAGTAGCGTACGCCTGACCAAGAGGCTGCGACTGCAAGCAGTCCGAGAAGAACGAGCGTGGGCGAAGACGGGTTCGGCGTCACAATGCCCCGAGCAACGAGCAGCCACACACTGACCAAGATCGAAAAAACGACAATTCCAGGCAGAAGCCAGACAAGTGACGACCACCTCATTTTCAGAGCCCGACCCATTTGCCTTAGCCCTTAGCCCCATATCGCAACCGGCTGAGCACCTCGGTCACCTTCCGCAGCGGGGCGTCGAAGTCCTTGCCGGCCTTCCATTTTTCGAAAGCCATGACGTTGTCGATGCGGCGCGAGACGAAGGCGTCTGCGGCCTCGCGGCCGTCGAACCAGCGCATTGTCATGGCGGGGATCAGGATGCCGGACAGGATGGTCCGCTTGGAATAGTGGTTCCAGTCGGTGGCCGTGTCCCCGGCCCAGTGCCAGAGATGATCGGCGCTCTCCCACGCCAGTTTCAGCCCCAGGTCGGCATTCGTCGGCAGGGCCAGAAAGGCGGCGCAGCGGCGGGTGGCCTCAAGGTCCTGCGCGCCCGCCTCCAGCCGGGCGGAGACGGCGCGGGCGATTCGCTCGCGGATCTTCAGCGAGGCGACATCGAGTTCCGCCAGGGTCGCGAGCGCCCGGTCGTCGTGGCGGCGCGACAGCAGGGCCGCCAGATCACGCGCGCCATTGGGCAGCAGCAGTTCCTCGTCACCCAGCGACAGGCCATTGTCCTCACAGGCCGAACGGACCATGCGGCTGTTCCAGCCCATGACGGGCGCCCGCAGAATGGCGGCATCCAGTACGGCCTGCTCCATGCGGTCGCCCCAGTCCTGTTCCGGAGCCTCGTTCGAGAGGTGTGGCGCTTCGGTCATTCGGGCACCATAAGCCCGTAATCGGTGGGTTTCGAGCCTTCAGATATAGGCGCGACGATCTGGACAGGGCCGGTCGGCTCGTGTATCAGCCCGCCTTCACTCGCGAGCCCTCAGGTTCGGAGCGCGATTTTTATTTGTCTGCCCGTCTCCCTCACAGGACGCGGCGGGCGGCCAAAGGAGAGTTTCACCTGGTTCAGATTTTCGTCCGCGACAACAACGTCGATCAAGCGCTGAAGGCCCTCAAGAAGAAGATGCAGCGCGAAGGCAGCTTCCGTGAAATGAAGCGCCACGTGCATTTCGAGAAGCCCTCGGAAAAGCGCGCCCGCCAGAAGGCCGAAGCCGTTCGTCGCGCCCGCAAGCTGGCCCGCAAGCGCATGCAACGCGAAGGCCTGCTGCCCGCGCCCAAGCCCCGCGTGCCCGGCCAGGGTGCTCCGCGCGGTTAAGCTCTAATCGCGTAGAAAGATCTGAAAGGCCGCCTCGGGAAACCGAGGCGGCCTTTTTCTTTGTTCCTTCTCCCGATGGGAGAAGGTGGCGGGGCGAAGCCCCGTCGGACGAGGGTCGGCTGTATCCGTCAGCGCAAGCCGCTGCGCGGGTCCGTGATGCGGCTTACGCCGAAAGCCGACAATCGATCCTCACCCTTTCGCGCAAGGACGACGGCTGCGCCGCCGTGCGCTCAAGCCCTCTCCCATCGGGAGAGGGCAGCCTTTCCCCTACCGCCCCCCACCCCGGATCGCGCCGGCGAAACTCTTGAAGCTGAGTTTCACGTCGGACAGGGCACCGGCCCGGAAGGCACGACCGGCGACCCAGATCATCAGGGCGGCGAAGGCGAACATGCCGATCATGGTGCCGATGATCTCCAGCAGGGGCGGCTCGGACGGGGCCCGCGCGCTCATCAGGAAGGGCGTGAAGAACGGCACCCAAGACGCGATCTGCACGATGGGATTTTCGGGCGTGCGGATCGCCAGCTGCATGATCAGGATCGGCACGACCAGCACCATCATGATCGGCCCCATCAGCGTCTGGGCGTCGCGCGGCGTCTCGCAGAAGGCCCCGATGGCGGCGAACAGCACCGCATACATCAGGTAGCCGCCGACCATGTAGATCAGGAAGTAGAAGACCAGCCCTCCATCCATGAGGGCCGACCCCACGTCGGCCGCCAGCTGCGGATTGGCCACGACGAGACCCGTGCCGCCCAGAATGCCCCAGAAGGCCAGGACGGTCAGCGTCAGAAGCGCGACGCCCAGCACCTTGCCGGCCATGATTTCGGTCGCCGATGCGGACGACAGAAGCACCTCCAGGATCTTGTTCGACTTCTCCTCCATCACGCTGTTCAGCAGGATGGAGGCCCCCGTGATCACCAGCGACCACAGCAGGAACCCGGCAGCCAAGCCGATCAGAACGGGGATCCGGTCGCGCATCGAGACCTCACCACCGCTGGCGGATTTCGGCGAAAAGCTGGTGACCGTCGGCTGGAAATCGTCCGTCGCGGTAACGACCGAGGGGTCGATCCCGGCGGCGGCGAAGGCCTCGCGGCGATTGACGGATTTCAGTGCGTCCCCGATGGCTTCGGCTACGGTGTCGTTGGTGGCCGAAGCGCTCCAGACACGGGCCGTCGGCTTTCCGTCGTCGCGGGTCAGAAAAACAATCGCGTCCAGATGCGGAGACTTGTCCGACTCATCATCCAGATACTGACGCACTAGAGCCTCCTGGGCCGCGCCGGGGACGGCCCCGGCCAGATCTGCGGGAGTAGCGACCAGATCCAGGCTACTTCGGCTGACCGAGGCGACCGCATTCTCTGCGGCTCCGGGGGGCAAGGGCTGGCCCTTCGTGGCCTCGGCAATGGCGGCCTGGGCGCGGGCGGCGCTGCGTTCGGCGTCGCCGGCCAGCGCGTCACGCACGGCGGCGGCCAGTCCGGTCGCCTCGCGTCCGTCCTCGACAAGGGCAACGGATTGGGCGGGCGATTCCGACGCCGCGGTCAGATAGCCGACACCGCCGCCGATGACGCCAAACAGCGGCAGGGCCAGCAGGGACAGCCAGAAGCCGACGGTCTTGGCATAGGCGGCATATTCACGCCGCGCGATCAGAATGATGCGGTTCATCGGGCGGCCTCCACACCGGCGACTTTGACGGACTGGTCCTGATCCGGATGATCCCCGGTCAGGCCGATGAAGGCGTCATGCAGGCTGGGTTCCTTGAGCTCGAAGCGGCGGACGTCCAGCCCGCCCAGGAAGGCCGCCTTCAGCGCCTCCTGCCCCTGTGCATTGCTCCCCAGCGAGGCCTTCAGCACCCGCACCCCATCGGCCTCGGACACGACTTCGACACCGCTGACACCCGGCAGGGTCGCAGCCTGCGCCGCCTCGATTGCCCCTTCCAGTTCAAGGAAACGCGGTGAGGTCGCGCGGGCCTCGGCCACCGTGCCCTCGAAGGCCTTCTGACCGCGCGCCAGCAGCACGACCTTGTCGCACAGCCGCTCGGCATGCTGCATCACGTGGGTGGAGAACAGGACCGTCGCTCCATCCTCGGCCAGACCCCGGATGACCTGTTCCAACCCCTGTTGGTTGACCGGGTCCAGACCGCTGAACGGCTCGTCTAGGATCACGAACTCCGGGCGATGCACGACCGAGGCGATCAGCTGCACCTTCTGCGCCATCCCCTTGGACAGCTCCTTCATCTTCTTTCTGCTCGACGCGCCCAGACCCTGGGCCTCCAGCATCGTCTTCGCCCGCTTGCGGCCCTCGGCCAGGGGCACACCCTTCAGCGAGCCGAAGAAGGCGATGGCGTCGATGGGCGTCATCTTCTTGTAGAGGCCGCGCTCCTCCGGCAGGAAGCCGATCCGGTCGCGCACCTTGCGGCCGTCGTCGGCCCCCAGGATTTCGATGCGGCCCGCGCTGGACGACTGAAGCCCCAGGATCATGCGAATGGTCGAGGTCTTGCCCGCGCCGTTGGGCCCCAGAAAGCCGCAGATCGTGCCCTTGCCGACATGAAAGCTCAGGTCGCGCACCGCCTGGAAATCGCCGTAGCGCTTGCTCACGCCCTCCAGCGTCAATGCTGCCGTCATCATCCAACCCCATTCCTTGCGTCAGGACGATCATAGGGGGTGTAAAGGACAGTTTACAAGTCGATCCACTCTGTCCTGTCATGAATTCCATGTCATGTTCGGTGCATAAGACCGATCGATTGCCGGACGCCTGAATGCCCTACGACGCCGCCCCCTCTCCCGTTGTGCCGCAGACCGGATCGCGCCTATGGACCGTGGGAGCCAGCGCGGGGATTTCCGTCGCCGTCCTGCTGGGGCTGGCGGTCATGCAGCCGCAACTGACCGTCTGGTTGCTGGGCGCGGTTGCGGTGATCGCGCTGGCGACCTGGACCATCCATCGCCGCCCGCCAGTATCATCCGACAACCCTTCGCCGGCGCAACAGGTCGTCGAATCGCTCGACCTGGCCGACCCGACCCTGCTGGATGGGGTGTTCGAGGGACTGGGTGATCCGGTCATGGTGATCGCGGGCGGCGAAGCGGACGACATCGCCGGACGACGCATCGTGCTGGCCAATGCGGCGGCGCGCGAGTTGCTGCGCATTCCGCGCGAGGGGGCGCTGCTGGTCTCGGCCCTGCGCGACCCCGGCGTGCTGGAGGCCGTGGACGAGGCCCTGTTTGGCGGCGTGGCACGCACCACCGACTATGGCGGATCGGGCGCCCAGACCCGGCACTGGCGAGCCATGACCCGGCCCCTGCCCGCCGCCGAGGGCGCCTCGCTGGCCCTGCTGGTCCTTCGCGATGAAACGGACGTGCGTCGCATGGAGTTGATGCGCGTCGACTTCCTGGCCAATGCCAGCCACGAGCTGAAGACCCCCCTCGCCTCCCTGAGCGGCTTCATCGAGACTCTGAAGGGTCACGCCCGCGACGATCCCAAGGCGCGGGACAAGTTCTTGGATATCATGGCCACCCAGGCCGAGCGGATGAGCCGACTGGTCGCCGATCTGCTGTCGTTGAGCCGGATCGAGCTGAACGAGCACATCCCGCCTTCGGGGCGGGTCGATCTGGCCCGCGCGGCAGGTGACGTGGTCGATGCGGTCAGCATCTTGTCGGCCGAGCGGAAGGTGAAGATCCAGCTGGAGGCCGACGACATATCCGCCCCGGTCAGTGGCGACCGGGATGAAATCCTGCAGGTCGTCCAGAACCTGGTCGACAATGCCATCAAATATTCGGCCGAGGGCGACACGGTCCAGATCGTCATTCGCCCCGACATGACCCTGGATCAGGCGTCCGCGCCCTGGTCGGGCGGCAATCGCGGGGCGGGAGCGACACGCCTTCCCCTGGTGACGCCCGACCGGGAGACGGGCGTCCGCTATGCTGCCGTAACGGTGCAGGATCACGGGCCGGGCATGGCCCGCGAGCACCTGCCCCGGCTGACGGAGCGCTTCTATCGCGTTGAGGGTCAGAAGAGCGGCGAGCGGGCGGGCACAGGCCTGGGCCTGGCCATCGTCAAACACATCGTCAACCGCCACCGGGGCGGGCTGACGGTCGAGAGCGAACCGGGTCAGGGCGCGACCTTTACGGCCTATTTCCCGGTGGCGGACAAGCGCGTCGCTTCACCGCCGGACACCGCGCGCGACGCGGCCATCTGACACCGTCCACCGCCTTTGCGACGGACCCGTCACAGCCGAGCGGTACGGCGTAACAGAACTGTCACGCAGCCGTCTTAATCCGCTGACCATTCCGGGGCAGGTTCCGCCGCGGACGAACCGGCGGACCGGCGCGTTCCGATTCCCTGTTCCGGACGTCCATGACCTGGCTTTTCCTGCCCATTCTGATCGTCATCGCGGTCGCGGCCTATCTGGCGGCGCGGCGTCTGGCGCGTAGGCGCGGCGAAGGTCAGAACCCGCATTCCCGGCCCGGCCAGCACGGGGCCTATGCCCTGATCTGGACGGCTGTTCCGGCGCTGGTCGTGCTGCTGGGCGTCGCGGTCTTCTCGGCCCCTATGGAGCGGTCATTGACCTTGGCCGGTGCGCCCGAGGCGGTGCAGCAGCTGGAACCCCTTCGCCGCGAGGCCTTCTTTGCCGATGCCCGCAACGTCGGGGCCGGCCAGCCCACAGCTCAAATCTGGCCCGCGCCCTATGCCGAGCTGCTGCCTGTCGAGGGCCAGCGCGCCAAACGCATCGGCCAGACCATCGGCCTGGGCGGCGGTGTCGGTGCCCTGCTGGCGGCCCTGCTGGGCGGACTGTTCGTCTTCAGCCAGATCCGCCCGGCCATGCGCGCGCGCAACCGTGTGGAGGGCTGGATCATCGGGGCCCTGTTCGTCTGTTCGGCCGTCGCGGTGCTGACCACTATCGGCATCATCGGCTCGCTGCTTTACGATTCGGTGCGATTCTTCTCCGAAATCCCGATCGCCAACTTCCTGTTCGGCACCCAGTGGAGCCCGCAGACGGCCATTCGCGCCGACCAGGTCGGCTCGACCGGCGCGTTCGGGGCCCTGCCGCTGTTCGCCGGCACCTTCCTGATTATGCTGATCGCCATGGCCGTGGCCGCGCCCGTTGGCCTGTTCTCGGCCATATATCTGTCGGAATACGCCGGGCCCCGCTTCCGGGCGATGATCAAGCCGGTGCTGGAGATTCTGGCGGGCGTGCCGACCGTGGTCTACGGCTTCTTCGCCGCCCTGACGGTGGGTCCGGCCTTCCGCGCCTTTTTCAACGATCTGGGAGCCATGCTGGTCGGGGGGGCGCTGGACGGGCTGGGGCAGTATCTGATGCTGGTGCAAAACCAGATGGCGCTTGTCGCGGGCATGGTCATGGGCATCATGCTGATCCCCTTCGTCAGTTCCCTGTCCGACGACATCATCAACGCCGTGCCGCAAAGCCTGCGTGACGGTTCGTATGCGATGGGGGCGACCAAGTCCGAGACCGTCAAGCGCGTGCTTCTGCCCGCCGCCCTGCCGGGTGTTGCGGGTGCCATGCTGCTGGCCATGTCGCGTGCGATCGGCGAGACGATGATCGTGACCATGGCGGCGGGCCTGGCCGCCAATCTAACCCTCAATCCGCTGGATACGGTGACCACCGTGACCGTCCAGATCGTGACCCTGCTGACCGGCGACCAGGAGTTCAACAGCGCCAAGACCCTGTCCGCCTTCGGCCTGGGCCTGACCCTGTTCCTGGTGACCCTGACGCTGAACATCGTCGCCCAGCGCATCGTCCAGAAATACCGGCAGCAGTATGACTGACGCGACCCCCACTTCCGCCGATTCTAACGCCCGCACCGACCGTCTGCGCGCGGGCCTGAAGCGCCGCTATGCCCGCGAGGGTCGGTTCAAGCTTTATGGCCTGCTGGCCATCGCCGTGGCAGTCGGCTTCCTGCTGCTGCTGCTCGGCCGGATCATCGAGCAGGGGCATACCGCCTTCTACGCCCACACCCTGACGACGCCGGTCTATATGGACCCGGCCCGGGTCGACCGCGCTTATCCGCAAGGCACCAACTTCGAACTGCTGGTCGCAGAGCAGCAGCTGGCGCGGTTCGGCATCACCGACGATGCGGCCGGCACCAAGGCCCTGGCCATGCGCAGCCTGTTCTCGTCCGAGCTCAAATTCGTGGCCGCAGAGCGCGTGGCCAGCAATCCCAATGTCATCGGCCAGACCCTGCCCATCGCCGCGCCCCTGTCGGATGACGCGGACCTGTATTTCAAGGGCGAGATCAGCCGCGACACCCCGCAGGATCAGCGTCGCCTGACGAACGAACAGATCGACTGGCTGGACCGGATGCAGGCCTCGGGCAATGTCTCGTCGCACTTCAACACCGGCCTGTTCACCAAGGGCGATTCGACCGAACCGGAGCTGGCCGGGGTGCTGGGGGCCATCGTCGGTTCGGCCCTTATGCTGATGATCACGGCGGTCATCGCCATTCCTTTGGGCGTGGGAGCCGCCGTCTATCTGGAAGAGTTCGCGCCGCGCGGACGGCTGACGGACCTGATCGAGGTCAACATCAACAACTTGGCTGCGGTTCCGTCGATCATCTATGGCCTGCTGGGCCTGACGCTGTTCATCAACTGGATGCACCTGCCGCGCGCCAGTCCCCTGGTCGGCGGTCTGGTCCTGGCCCTGATGGCCCTGCCGACCATCATCATCGCCACCCGATCCTCGCTGAAGGCGGTGCCGCCGTCGATCCGCGAGGCGGCCCTGGCCATGGGCGCGTCCAAGACCCAGACGGTGTTCCAGCACACCCTGCCCCTGGCCATGCCCGGCGTCATGACCGGCTCGATCATCTCCATGGCGCATGCGCTGGGCGAGACGGCCCCCTTGCTGCTGATCGGCATGGTCAGCTTCATCCCGGGTATCCCGACCAGTATCGTCGAGCCGACCGGGGCCCTGCCCTCGCTGGTCTATATCTGGGAGAATGCGTCGGAACGCGCCTTCCACGAACGGACGGCTGCGGCCATCCTGGTCCTCCTCACCTTCATGATCATCATGAATGCCGCCGCAATCATCCTGCGTCGGCGCTTCGAACGCCGGTGGTAGTGCTATGAAGTTCAACATTTTTCGCGCAGCCGACGGCACGGAAAGCGCCTCTGCCGCTACCGCGCCCGCGATGAGCGTCCCGCCGGTCGTCCACGGCAGCGCGCCCGTAGGCCCGACCAAGATCGCCGCCCGCAACGTTTCGGTGTTCTATGGCGAGAAGCAGGCCCTTTACGACGTCTCTCTGGACATTCCGGACAAGACGGTCACGGCCCTGATCGGCCCGTCGGGCTGTGGCAAGTCGACCTTCCTGCGGACCATGAACCGCATGAACGACACCATACCGGGGGCCCGCGTCACCGGCCGTATCGAGATGGACGCCGAGGACATCAACGCCCGCGCCGTGGATCCCGTCCTGCTGCGCGCCCGCGTCGGCATGGTGTTCCAGAAGCCCAACCCCTTTCCCAAGACCATCTACGAGAACGTCGCCTACGGCCCGCGCATCCACGGCCTGGCCTCCACCAAGGGCGAGCTGGACGTCGTGGTCGAGGCCTCGCTGAAGCGTGCGGGACTGTGGGAAGAGGTCGCCGACCGCCTGCATTCACCCGGCACCGGCCTGTCGGGCGGTCAGCAGCAACGCCTGGTCATCGCCCGCGCCATCGCGGTCGAACCCGAAGTGATCCTGATGGACGAGCCCTGCTCGGCCCTGGACCCCATCGCCACGGCCAAGATCGAGGAACTGATCGACGAGCTGCGCGAGCGCTACTGCATCGTGATCGTCACTCACTCCATGGCCCAGGCCGCGCGTGTGTCGCAACGCACCGCCTTCTTCCACATGGGCCGCCTGGTCGAAACGGGCGATACCGAAGAGATCTTCACCAATCCGCGCGAACGGCGCACGCTGGACTACATCACGGGACGCTTCGGCTGATGAACCAGCATACCGTAAAAGCCTATGGCGACGAGCTGAACCAGCTGACCGCAGAAGTCGCCCGCATGGGAGGCCTGGCCGAGGCCCAGGTGGCCGATGCCGTCGACAGCGTAGCCCGCCGCGACATCGCCCTGGCCCGCGCCGTCGTGGAGCGCGACGCCAAGCTGGACGCCATGCACCGCGAGATCGAGAAAAAGGCCATCCGCCTGATCGCCCTGCGTCAGCCGGTGGCTTCGGACCTGCGTCGCGCCCTGTCCTCGATGAAGCTGGCCGTCGATCTGGAACGGACCGGCGACCTGGCCAAGAACATCTCCAAACGCGCCCTGATCCTGGCCGAGGGCGAGCCGATGCAGCCCCTGACCCGCTCCATCGAGCGGATGGGCAAGCTGGTGTCGATGCGTCTGCGTGACGTGCTGGACGCCTATGCCGCGGGCGAGGTGGATCGCGCCGTGGCCGTCTGGAACACCGACGACGAGGTCGACGAGCACTACAACAGCCTGTTCCGCGAACTGCTGACCTACATGATGGGCGATCCGCGCACGATCAGCGCCTGTACCCACCTGTTGTTCATGGCCAAGAACCTGGAACGCATCGGCGACCACGCCACCAACATCGCCGAGACCATCTATTACGAGATCACGGGCCAGGAGTTCACCGGGGAACGCCCCCGCTGGAATCCCGAGGACCAGCCGGGCGCCGACGTCGGCCCCAACTAGACGACCCCCGCTAATCCGGAGAAGACGCCGTGCAGCCTTACGTTCTGGTGATGGAAGACGAGGACGCGCTAGCGACCCTGCTGTCCTACAACCTCGAGAAAGAGGGCTATCACGTCGTGGTCGCCTCCGACGGCGAGGAAGGCATGCTGCAGATCGACGAGCGGCTGCCCGATCTGGTGCTGCTGGACTGGATGCTGCCCAAGCTGTCGGGCATCGAGGTCTGCCGCCGCATCCGGGGCAAGGCCGAGACCCGCAACCTGCCGATCATCATGCTGACCGCCCGGGGCGAGGAAAGCGACCGCATCCGCGGTCTGGACACCGGGGCCGACGACTATCTGACCAAGCCCTTCTCCATGACCGAACTGACGGCGCGCATCCGTGCCGTGCTGCGCCGCATCCGCCCCGGCCTGGCCGACGACCGGATCAACCACGGCGACATCGTCATCGACCGCGTGGCTCACCGCGTCCGCCGCGCGGGCAACGAAATCCATCTGGGCCCGACCGAATTCCGCCTGCTGGACCACTTCATGCAGCACCCGGGCCGGGTGTTTAGCCGCGAGCAACTGCTGGATTCGGTCTGGGGTTCTGACGTCTATGTCGAGGCCCGCACCGTCGACGTCCACGTCGGCCGCCTGCGCAAGGCGCTGAACGTCGAGGGCACGGTGAACCCGATCCGCACGGTCCGCTCGGCAGGCTACTCTTTAGATCTGGGCGGCTGACGCCTATCAGAACTGGAAGAAGATCGGGATCGCCACCATGGCCGCGGCCCAGGTGATCAGGTTCAGCGGCACGCCAATCTTGACGAAATCCATGTAGCTGTAGCCGCCCATGTTGAAGACCAACACATTGGTCTGATAGCCGAACGGCGTGGCGAAGGCCGCCGATGCCGCCATCATCACGCAGACCAGGAACGGCCTGGGATCGACGCCCAGGCTCTCGGCCAGGGCCACCGCGACCGGCGTGATCAACACCGCCACCGTGGCGTTGGACAGAAGTTCGGTCGCAAACAGCGTCACGCCGTAAAGCACGATCAAGGCCCCCAGCGGCCCCAGCGGCCGGATGACATCGATCAGCCGCTCGGCCCCCGCCGAGGCCAGCCCCGTCACCTCGATGGCCATGCCGACGACGACCATGCCCGCGATCAGCAGCAGGATTTCCGGCCGCAGGCCGGCATAGGCCTCTTCCGGCGTGATGACGCGCAACAGGATCAGAGCAACGGCTCCGGCAAAGGCCGCCGCCGCGATGGGGACCCAGCCCACGGCAGCGGAAAAAATGACAAGCACGAAGATCGCCATCGAGATTGCCGCAGGCCGCAACCGGAACGGCCGGTCCGCCGCGCCGTACAGGTCCACGTCGCCCAGGTGAGCGTCGCCGGAGCCATCGGCCTGATTGCGGGCCTCGCCCAGACGCGGAAAGCCGAAGGGGATGAGCCGTCGGCGCTTGCGTGCCGCCTCTTCAGCGGCCAGGCGACGAGCCTCCTCCATCTCGGCCTGACGGGCCTGCTCCGCCTCGTCGGCCGCCACCGACCGCCCCAGCTGCCTTGCACCCACGAAGTACAGCCACAGGCCGCCGACGGCCGCGATGCACAGACCCACGGGCGTGATCTCGAACAGGGTGAAGACCTGCTGTCCCGAATTCCGGGCCATGTCGTTGACCAGCAGATTGGTCGAGGTGCCGATCAGCGTCAGCAGGCCGCCCATGACCGTCACATGGCTGAGCGGCATCAGGAACCGCTTTGGCGACAGCTTCAGGGACGTGGCGACATCGCGGATGACCGGCGCGGCCAGCACGACCACAGGGGTGTTGTTCAGGAACCCGCCGACGGACCCGCACAGCGCGATGACCATCCAGATGCCCCGCGCGCCCACCCGCGACGCCAGGGCCGTGGCCTTGCGGATCAGCAGGCCCAGCAGACCGGACAGCTCGATCGCATAGGCGATGACGAACAGGCCGGCCAAGGCGATGACGGCCGGGCTGGCGAATGCCCCCTGAACCTCGACCGGCCGCACGACGCCCATGATGAGCAAGGCGGCCGCACCGGTCAGGGCGACAACATCGGCGCGAATTTTGCCGTATATCAGCGCGCCGACGACGGCGACGAGGACCACCAGGGCGGCAATCTGATCGAAATTCATGCGCTGTGCTGCCCCGGCAGACCCTCGGCGTCAACCATACCGCCGGTGCGGGTCCACACCAAAGCGTCCATCGTGCTAGGGTGGTTGCATGTTTAAGCCGACTGCACGTTATCGCTCCATCCTGCTTGCTCCCGCTTTCGTCAGCCTGACCTTGGGCCTGGCCGCCTGTAACCGTGAGGCTGAAGCCCCGGTCGAGCCTGCTGCTCCTGCGCCGACTCCCGCGCCCATCACGGTAGAGGCTGCGCCCATCGTACTGGATCGTGCCGGATTTCTGGCTGCCGTCGACGCCGCTGTCGCGGCCTATGCGAGCGGCGCCGCTTCTACAGGCCAGGATACCCTTGTGGGGCGCCGCTTCACGATCCGGCAAGCCTTCGGTTGCGGCGGTCCCCTGCCCTCGACGGCCACCGTCAGCGACGGCCTGGCCGGCTGGACAGCCAGCGAGGATGGACAGACGCAGCGCCTCACGTTGACCCCGGCCGACTGGACCCAGACCGCTCTCGTCGCCGGCGAGGAGCCGATCTGGGAAGCGGTTGAGGGGATGTGGCTGACCCGGCCCTGGCTGCGCGCGGAAGCCTGTCCGCAGGTGAATCCCGACCAGGCCCCGACCGGTCCGGCGGCCGTCAGCTCTCCCCAGACGGTCGGTCTGGCCGCCGTCTTCGAGCCGGAGGGATCGCGCCTGGATCGCCGCAATGGCCGGGCCTACAGCTTCACGATCCGCGGCGAGGATGATCAGCCGCCACCGCCGCACACCGGCGGCTATCGTCTGGTGCTGGAAGGTCGGTTCACAGCCTTCCCCGACGGCCGCGCCATTCGCTGCCGCGCAGCCAGCGTCGATCAGCGGCCCGTCTGTATCGCCGCCGTGCAGATGGACCGTGTCGCCTTCGAGGATACGGACGGCAGCGTATTGAGCGACTGGCGGACCGGCTGACGCAGGCGCAGGCGCAACCAAGGCGCTTCACAAGCTGCGCGAACCCTATACGGTCCGAACCCTGATTTCAGGGAGCCTGTAGTATGCGCCGTCGGACCTTTCTCTCGACCTTGCCCGCCGGGGCTTTTCTTGCCGGGGCCAGCGTGGGCCACACGCAGACGCCGGCCCCCGCTCCCGCAGCGCCCCAAGCCCCCGCACCCCGCGCCCGGCCCGCTGACCCCTATGCCGGCATCGGCATCGGCGATCGCAACAGCGGGGTGAATTTCGTCGGGCGCTCGACCGTCTGGGGCGCAAACGGCGCGGCGGCGACGGCGCATCCGACCGCCACCCTGATCGGCATCGAGACCCTGAAGCGCGGCGGCTCGGCCATCGATGCGGCCATCGCCATCAATGCGGCCCTGGGCTTTCTTGAGCCCGTCGCCAACGGCATCGGCGGCGACGCCTTCTGCATGCTGTGGGACCCGGCCCAGCGCAAGGTCGTGGGCTTCAATGGCTCGGGAAACAGCCCGCAGGGGCTGTCGCTGGCGACGGCGCGGTCCAAGGCCGTCGACGGCTATCTGCCGGCCGTCGGCGCGGTAACCGTCAATGTGCCCGGCACGGTCGACGCCTGGTGGAGCGCGCACCAACGCTACGGCAAGCTGCCGTGGAAGGATGTCCTGCTGCCGGTCGCCGAGCTGTGCGAACAGGGCGTGCCGATGCCTCAGTTGATCGCCTGGTATCTGGAGCGGGGCATGGCCGGCTTCGACCGCCGCGCCGCCCTGATCGAGGAAAACGACAACAGGAAGCGGGTCTATGCGCCGGGCGGCCGCACGCCGAAAGTCGGCGAGGTCTTTGCCAATCCAGACCTGGGCCGCACCTATCGCCTCATCGCCGAGGGCGGGCGCGACGCCTTCTATGACGGGCCGCTGGCCGATCAGATGCAGGCCTATTTTCGGCGCATCGGCGGCTGGATGACCCGCGCAGATCTGGCCGCGCACCGCACCGAATGGGTCGAGCCAATCCGCACCACCTATCGCGGCGTCGAGGTCTATGGCCTTGGGCCGAATACCCAAGGGCTGTCGACCAACCAGATCCTGAACATCTGCGAGCAGTTTGACCTTAAGGGTATGGGCTTCCAGTCCGCCGCCAGCATCCACCATCAGGCCGAGGCCAAACGCCTGGCCTTCGAGGATCGGGCCAAATGGTTCGCCGATGCGCGCTTCAGCGAGACGCCGGTCGAATGGCTGAACTCCAAGGACTACGCCATCCAGCGCGCCCGCCTGATCCGGCCCGATCGGGTCATGGACCGCGTCTTCCCCGGCGATGCCCCCACGCAGGGCGACACCACCTATTTCAGCGTGGCCGACAAGGACGGGATGATGGTCAGCTGGATCCAGTCCAACTATCGCGGCATGGGCTCCGGCCTGGTGCCCGACGGCGTGGACGGCCAGACCCTGGGCTTCATGTTCCAGGACCGGGGCGAGCTGTTCTCCCTGACCGACGGCCATCCCAATGTCTATGCGCCGGGCAAGCGGCCGTTCCACACCATCATCCCCGGCTTTGCCTGCAAGGACGGCGAGCCATGGATGGCCATGGGCGTCATGGGCGGCGGCATGCAGCCCCAGGGCCAGGCCCAGATCATCATCAACATGGTCGATTACGGCCTGGACCCGCAGGAGGCCGGGGACAGCCCGCGCTGGCAGCATTATGGCTCGTCCGAGCCGACTGGCCAGCCTGCGGAAGGCGTCGGTCGACTTCATCTGGAAAGCGGCGTGCCCGAGGCGACTAAGCGGGCGCTGGAGCAGATGGGCTGGGTGCTGGGCCCGCCCGACGGCGGCTTCGGCGGCTATCAGAACGTGGTGCGCCAGATCAATGAGCGTGGCCCCTGGACCTATGGCGCGGCGACCGAGATGCGCAAGGACGGGATCGCGATCGCCTACTGACGCTCCAGCGCCCGCGCGATCATCTGATCCGCCGTCACACCGCGCGGCGCAAAGGCGATCGCGGGCCAGTCGGGCGAGACGCGGTCCAGGGCCAGCATGATGCCCAGGCCGTGATCCTGGCTCCACTGTGTCTGCCCACCCCGGATGAAGCTCGTGGCGTCGCCAGGCGACAACCGCCCGCCGCGCGGGTCGGTCAGCCAGGTCCAGGCGGCCCAGTTGCCGGTGCCCTCCAGCGTCAGGAAGACATCATCAGCCTCCGCATAGACGGTGTCCGCGCCGGTGAACCAGCGTGCCCGGCGTTCGGCCATCCGCTTCGCAGCCTGCGCCAAGCCCACCCGCGCTGCATCATCGCCCGAAGCCGTCGCCGCGCGGTAGAACAGATCACGCTCGGCCTCATAAGCGGAGGCATAGCCGGGTCGCGCGCCGAACCGGTCCTGAACGATGTCGTCATCGGCATCCTGGGGCAGGCCGCGCGTCAGCAGGTTGTCGACCCTCCGCCCCAGACCGACCCCCTGCTGGGTATGAGCGAACTCGTGCATGAAGACGACCATGGACAACAGCCGCCAGTCCCGCGGCTCCGAGCCGTTGGCCTGCCACAGAGACGGCAGGGCCATGATGAAGAACATGCCCCCATCCGACGTCGGCGAAGCGAATGCCAGCCGAGATGCGGGCACAGACGAGCCGTCGGGCAGGGCCACCTGTCCCGCATGGGCGCTGGCTCTAGCGCTGTAGCGGCGCAGGCCGACCCGGAAATCGCCCCGCGCGCTCGGCGTCAGCGTATAGGCACACCGCGCATCGAAAAGGGTGATGACGGGCGTCACCGGCTGGGCGATGCGCAGCCGCTCGCGATCAAGCCGATCCCAGGCCCCCAGCGCCTGCGCGGTCCAGCTGCGCACCTCGCCCGCGAACCGGCACGGCGGTAAAGGCTCCGCCATCGGAGCGGCGGACAGGGTCAGGGCGGACAACAGGCTCAGCATCATGGCCCGCCTTAATGTGCGATGACCCCGGTCGGTTCAAATGAACTCGCGGTCACGCGTCGGCCACAATCTCACCCATCGATAGGGATGAGCAGCGCTGGCTGAAGGATGGAGGACAACCATGATTGCACTGCTTGCTGCGGCCTTGCTGTCGACTCCGACGACGTGTGCGCCTCCTGAAGGCTCGGATGCCCTTTGGCGAGACGATGTGCGTTTCGTGGCTGTTGGCGAGATGCACGGCACCAACCAAGCTCCATCGGCCTTCGCGGAATTGGTTTGTGAAGCCGCGAAGCGAGGGCCTGTAGCAGTGGCGCTGGAGTTTCCTGTCCAGATGCAGCCCGTGTTCGATGCCTTCATGGCCGAGCCCGACGCGAACAAGGCGCGCGACCGTGTCCTTGCCTACGAATATGGGCCGTTCCGTTTTCATGATGGCCGGGGCAGCGAGGCGATGCTGGCCATGCTTCAGCGATTGCGCGTTCTCCAGCAGACCGGTGCTGACTTGCGCGTGCTGGCCACTGTTCCAGACAGTCCTCGCGTGCCCGGCTTTACCCAGTCTCATGCCGAACTGGATCGTGCGCACCTATGGTCGGTCGCAGCTCGCGCCGCGCCCGACCGTCGGATGATGATTCTTGTGGGCAGCGTCCATGCAGAAAAGGCACGACGCGTCGGCTCGCCGCTGGGCCTGCCCGCCGCGGCTCACTTTCGCCCGGAGGAAGTGCTGTCGCTTTTCGTGGCCCAACAAGGTGGGGAGGCGTGGACTTGCGTCGATGACTGCGGCGTCCATCCGGTAGCCGCCGCCGAGCCCGCTCGACAGCGCGGAATCGTCATGGCGGCGGAAGCAGACGGCACGTTCGACGGCTATCTCGCCCTGGGCCCGACAACCGCATCGCCGCCGGTGTCCCGACCCTGACTGCGCTAGCGGCAGTTCAGCCGCTTCAGCCCGCCACCACCTCTGCCGGCTCCAGCTCATAGACCGTCGCGCAGTATTCGCAGGTCACCCGGATCTTGCCGTCGGGCTCGACCATGTCGGCGCGTTCCTCCGGCGTGAAGGACGTCAGCACACTGGCGATGCGGTCTTTCGAGCAGCGGCATTCGGCCACCAGGGCCCGCGCATCCTCCAGCCGTACGCCGTCCTCGTGGAACAGGCGAAACAGCAGGGTTTCGGGGGTGATGGTCGGGTCCAGCAGTTCGTCGTCGGCCAGGGTATGGAACAGGGCCCGGCTGCGATCCCACGCTTCCTCGGTGGACCCGCGCGCCTCGTCGCCCGCGATCAGCTGGATCAAGGCCCCGCCCGCGCGCCAACTGCGACCCGCCTCGGTCGAGACCTCGCCCACGGCCAGACGCACCTTGGTCGGAATCTGTTCGGACTGCTGGAAATAGTGTTCGGCGGCCAGCGACAGGCTCTCGCCCTCGATAGGGGTGATGCCCTGGGTCCGCTCGAAGTCGGGACCGCGATCCAGGGTCATGACAAATACCCCCTGCCCCAGCAGCGCCCGCGCGCCGGGACGCACAAAGCCTTGCGAGGCCGCCGCCACCTCGTCGGCGTCGAACCGGCAATACCCGCGCATCCGGCCGTCGGTGTCATAGTCGGCCACGACATAGCGCACCGGCCCGTCGCCCTGGGCTTGAACGATCAGACGGCCCTCGAACTTCAGGCTGGACCCCACCAGCGCGGCCAGCGCACAGGCCTCGCCCAGCAGGGCCGCGACAGGCTCGGGATAGTCATGGGCGGCAAGTATGGTGTCGATGGTATCGCCCAGTCGAACCAGACGGCCGCGCACGGGCCAGCCCTCGATCTGAAAGGCGGCGGCCAGGTCGTCGCGGACGGGCGAAACGGCGGTGTGGGGCGCGTGATCGGTCACGACGGCTCCTTTGGTCGAGAACGGCAAATGTCGGAAGGACGCCAAGATAGGAAGACCCGGCGGCAAACGTAAGGCCTGCCGCATCGCAACGGTTTTCATGCCGAAAACCTTGACCATATCGGGGAACCTCTTTCCGCGTGGTTCGCTCTTGCTGCAACGCGGAACGGGCGTTTCGCGAGTTTCGACGTCCCAGGCGTCGCCCACGAAAAGGCAGACATTTCATGGACCAGCAGTTTTCCCCCCTCGACGAAATCCGCAAACATCCGGGCATCACCGGCGGCGTGGTCGCCGTGCTGGCCGGGATCGGCATCGCCGCCATCCTGCTGAACCAGCGCTCGGGCCCGACGCGCTACGAGCGTCTGCGCGAGCGGTTCGATCCGCGCGGCTGGATCGACACCGACGGCCTGCGCGGGCGCTTCGGCGGCCTCGCCGACACCGTGCGCAGCACCCTGTCCGACGCCGGCGAACGCGCTCACGAATTCACGGACGAGGCGCGTCACCGCTCCAGCCGCTGGTTCGACGATACGCGCCGCAGCTCGCGCAAGGCCCTGAAAAAGCACGGCAAGATGGCCCGCCGCTATGCCAGCGACGCCGGTCACTATGCTCGCGATCACGCCAAGGAGGGTGGGGCCATTCTGGCATTGATCACCGTAGCCGCCGCCATCGCCGCTGCCGCCTATGACACCCGGCAGCCCGACAGCAAGATCCGCAAGCTGGGCCGTTTCTAGAGCCACGGCGACCTGAGCGGTTGCTGCACTTGCGAAGGTGAGACAAGGTCGCGGGATGGCCGATCCCGCGACCCTTATTTTTGACTTCGATTCGACCCTCGTCCGCATCGAGACTGTCGAAGCCCTGGCCGACATCGCCCTGGCCAATCATCCCGAGGCTGATGCGATCCGCGCCGAAGTCGCGCGTCTGACCGACCAGGCCATGAGCGGCCACATCGGGTTCGGCGACGCGCTCCAGGAGCGGCTGGCTTTGCTCCCTCTCACCCGCGACCACGTTCAGATGCTGGCCGACCGTATCCTTGACGAGGGCACGCCGTCGGTGAGGCGGAACCTTCGCTTCTTCCGCGAGAATGCGCACCGGATCGTCGTGCTGTCCGGCGGCTTTCGGGAGGTCATCGCCCCTATCGCCGAACGGTTGGGGATCGCGCCGGAACGGGTCCTCTGCAACGACCTGAAATATGACGCCACGGGCCGGGTCACCGGCGTGGACGAGGCCAACCCCCTGGCGCACGCCGACGGCAAGCCCAAGGTCATTGCCGCCCAGAATTTCCCCCGCCCCATCATCATGGTCGGCGACGGTTGGAACGATGCCGAGGTCAAGCTGGCCGGGGCCGCCGACCGCTTCTATGCCTATACCGAGATCGTCCGGCGCGAACGTGTGGTCGAGGTGGCGGATGCCCAGGCCCCATCGATGGACGAACTGCTGCATGCCGAGGGTCTGGCAGGACGCTGGTCCTATCCGCGCAGTCGCATCCGCATGCTGCTGCTGGAGAACATCCACCCCGCCGCCGTCGATCGGTTGGAGGAGGCCGGCTATTCGGTGGAGACCCGCAAGGGCGCGCTGGACGAGGACGACCTGATCGCAGCGCTGAAGGGCGTGCACGTCCTCGGCATCCGCTCCAAGACCACGGTCAGCGCGCGGGTCCTTGAACAGGCGGACCGGCTGATGGCCGTCGCCGCCTTCTGCATCGGCACCAACCAGATCGATCTAGAAGCCGCCTCGGCGCGCGGGGTCGCCGTCTTCAACGCCCCCTATTCCAACACGCGCAGCGTGGTCGAACTGGCCATCGGCCTGACCATCGCCCTGATGCGAGACGTGGCCGACAAGTCCGCCGCCATGCATCGGGGCCAGTGGAACAAGTCTGCCGACGGCGCGCGCGAGTTGCGCGGCAAGACCCTGGGCATCGTCGGCTATGGGGCCATCGGTTCGCAGCTGTCTGTCCTGGCCGAGGCGCTGGGCATGCGGGTGATCTTCCATGATCTGTCGGAGCGACTGGCGCTAGGCAATGCGCGGCGCATGCGCTCTCTGGAGACTTTGTTGGCCGAGGCTGACGTCGTGTCGTTGCACGTCGATGGCCGGGCCGGGAACACCCACCTGATCGGCGCGGCCCAGTTTCAGGCCATGAAGCCCGGTGCCCTGTTCCTGAACCTGTCGCGTGGGCATGTGGTCGACATCGGAGCCCTGGCCCAGGCGATCGGCGCGGGCCGGATCGGCGGGGCGGCGCTGGATGTTTTTCCCGAAGAACCCCGCACAAATGCCGATCCGTTCGACAGCCCGCTGATGGGTCTGAAGAACGTCATCCTGACCCCCCACATCGGCGGCTCGACAGAGGAGGCGCAGGAGGCCATCGCCGAATTCGCGGCCGAACGACTGCTGGGCTATTTGAACCGCGGCGACACCACCTTCTGTGTCAACCTGCCCAACGTCCAGCTGGCCGAGGTGTCGGGCGCGCACCGCATCCTGCACATCCACACCAATCAGCCGGGCGTTCTGGCCGAGCTGAACCGCGAGCTGACCGCCGCCGGTCTGAACATCCTCGGTCAGCATCTGAAGACGGACGAACGCACCGGCTATGTCATCACCGACGTGGACCGCGACTACGATCCCGAAGCGCTCCGTGCCCTGAAGAGTGTTGCCGGAACGCTGCGCTTTCGCATGTTGCACTGAAAGCTGACGCAGCGGCATCTTGCGTCCTGCGCGAACGGGCGCACAGTCCACCTGAACGGTCGCATGATGACGGCCGATGGGAGGATCAACATGTCTCGTTTTCTGCGCACCGCCTGCGCGGCCGCACTGGCCGTCGCCGCTCTTGGGGCCGCCGCCGGCTCTGCCCAGGCCCAGACCTACAACCGCCTGGTCGTGTTCGGCGACAGCCTGAGCGACAACGGCAATCTGTTCGCCCTGACGGGCCAGCCGCCGGCCCCCTATTTCCAGGGCCGATTCTCAAACGGGCCGGTCTTTACCGAACTTTTGGGCTTCAACGCCGGGCGCTTCACGGCGGGAGCGCCTGTCACGGGCAGCGTCAACTACGCCTTTGGCGGGGCACGCACCGACTTCGCCGCCTCGCCTCCCGGCATGCGCGCCCAGCTTGCGGCCTACACCGGCGCAGGCGGCACCTTCGGGGCCAACGACCTGGTCAGCGTGCTGGGCGGAGCCAACAACATCTTCCAGGCCTTCCCGGCCGCTGCCGCCAACCCGGCGACGGCCCAGAGCACCATGCAGAGCGTGGCCCTTTCCGCAGCCAGCGACATCAATTTGATCGTCAGCAGCATCGCTCAGGCCGGGGCCGGCACAATACTGGTCAGCAATCTGCCCCGGCTGGGCATAACACCCCAGTTTGCTTCGACAGGGGCGAGCGGCGCAGCCTTGGCCGACTTCTCTGGCACGACGTTCAACAGCGCCCTGCTGAACAATCTGTTCACCACGGCGGCGGCCCGACCGAACAGCAACATCATTCTGATGGATCTCTACAAGATCAGTGATCCGCTGCGCGCCAACCCAGGTCGCTTTGGCCTGACCAATGCGACGGATGCGTGTTTCAACGGCGCGACTGTCTGCTCCAACCCTGACGGCTATCTCTATTGGGACGGCGTGCACCCGACCGCCGCCGGTCACCGCCTGCTGGCGCGGCTGGCCAACGACTACCTTTACTATGGCGACATCGGTGCCCAATCGACGGTCCAGGCCGAGACCGGCTTCCGCCAGCGCGAGGACCTGCTGGACCTGACCGGAGAGATGGTGTCCGGCCATGCGGCCTGGGAGCCCGGCACGGCCATGACTTTCGCCGTCATCGCCGACAGCGTCGAGACGGATGCGCGTGGCAGCGTGGCCTCCGCCGATGCCACGGGCTGGGGTGGACGGGTCGGCCTGGACTATGTCGCATCGCCCACCGCCCGCTACGGCTTTACGGCCACCCTGCGTGAGACCGAAGTCGAGGCGGGAGCCATGCAGTTCGACGTCCGCTCCTACGGCTTTGACGCCTACGCCGGCTGGCGCATGAACGACATGTTCCTCAACGCTACCGCAGGCGGCTCGATCGACCAGTATGACGACATCTCGCGGGTGACCTCGCTGGCTCCGGTCGTCCATCTGGGCGAGACCGACGGCGGCAGTGTCGGGGCTAGGGTCCAGGCGGGTCTGTGGTTCGACATGGGCGGTATTGCGATCTCGCCGCGCGCCGCCCTGTCGTACGTCTCCACCGACGTGAACGGCTACAATGAAGTCGGTTCCGCCGCTGAATACGCTTATCAGAATCGCACTGTCGCTGCGGCGAGCGGCGAGGTTTCCCTGCGCGCAGAGGGCGGCGGTGAGGACGTCAACTTCTATGTCGAGGGCGGTTATCGCGACACCTTCGGCGAAGACAGGGACGATGTGCGCGTCGGCATCGTCGGCAACCCGGCCCAGATCCTGGCCCGCTCGTTCGACGATCCGTTCGGCGGTTCGCTGGTCGCCTCGGCAGGTGTCGAGGCCGACGTCGGGCCGTTCCGGATGTCGGCGGGCTATCGCGGTCGCTTTGGCGACAGCGCCGACAGTCATGTCGGGGCCGTCACGCTGAAATTGCCGCTTTAACTTCGGTTCCAATACTTAGTTCAGGGCGCGCGGTCTTCGGATCGCGCGCCCTTCTTCGTTCCGCGCCTGCGACGACCTGCCACCCCGTGGGGCCCAAAAGTCGCCCCACCAAGCCTTAGAACGACGCCATTCCCGGTCGCCGACCGAGAGCGTCGCCTGACTTGTGCGGCCCGTCGGCACCCCCACCGCTCTTAGAGCCAGACGGAGCCGACGCCGCCATGCGACGCCTGATGCTGACCGCCCGGTCTTTCCTGATCCACTCCAGCCAACTGGCCGTGCTGGCCGGTGTGGCCGTTTTCGCCGCCGCCGCAGGCCCCATGAATACGGATGTCGCGGCGGACCTCGACATCGGCCCGGCCCCCGAGGTCACCGCCACCACTGCGGTTGTTCAGGCCCCGGGCCCGGTGACGCGACTGATCACCTTTTCCGAGCCCGTGCGCGGTTATGCCATCAACTCGCCCTTCGGCCTGCGCCGCCTCGCCGACGAGGCCGCTGCGCGCCACCACGACGGCGTCGACATCGCCGCCCCGATGGGCACCAGCGTCTATGTGGCCAGCGAGGGCGTCGTCCTGCGCACCGGCTACGATCCCGACGGCTATGGCCGGTTCATCGAGGTGCGCCATCCCAACGGCATGACCACGCTGTACGGTCACCTGAGCCGCGTCGATGTGGCGTCCGGCACAGCCGTCAGCGACGGCGAACGCATCGGCCTGGTCGGCTCGACCGGCCGCTCGACCGGCCCGCACCTGCATTTCGAGGTACGTCGCAACGATCGCCAGATTAATCCTGTGCGGGTCCTTGGCCGCTCCCTGCCCGCCGTGGTGGCACAGCCCACGGTGGCCTGACCGCACGGTTTTTTCACCTTCTCCTGTCACGCTTGTCGGGACAGGGGGTTGAGTGCTGACGTTTTTCGAGCATCTGACTGCGCATTACGACTGGCGCTGGGCCGGCATGGCCGCGCTGATCTGTGCCGTCGGCGTGCCCATCGCCTTTAAGCTGCTGGCCGATGCCCGCGAGGGCGCGCATCGCGGACGGCGGACCAAGGCACTGGGCTCGGTCGTCGTCGGCTGCCTGACGCTGTGGACCACGCACTTCGTGGCCATGAACGGCTATGACTTCGGCGGGGAGCTGCATTTCGATCCGCTGTTGACGGTCGGGTCCTATCTGATGGCCCTGGTGTCGGTCGGCACGACCTATGTGATATCGACACGCGGCAGAACGCCCGCCTGGCGCGCCGTCGCGGGCGCTGCTGGAGCCATCTTGTTCGTCGCCATGGCGGTCGTCAGCCTTTGGGGCACACACGTCACGGGCCGCGCCATTCAGCTGGACTGGAGCATCATCGCCCTGGCGGCGACAGCCAGCGCCGCCGTCACCGCCGTGGGAGCATGGCAGAACAACAACAGGAACACCCGTCAGGTCCTGATCGCCGGCTGGCTGGCCGCCGCGGGCGTTCTGCTGTCACATCTGATCACCCTGGCGGCGATCACCGTCGTGCCCGACCCCGGAGCCATGCTCCCTCCAAATCTGGTCAGCGAGGGCGTCGTGCGTGGCTGGGTGCAAGGGTCAGTCTCACTCGGCATCGGCATCGCAGGCTTCCTCGGTGGGCTGGTCTACTGGTCACGCCACAGCGCCATCGCCCAGGTTCGCGAGGCCATCCAGGCCATGCCCGACGGCATGGGCTTCTATGACGCCAAGGATCGGCTGATCCTCTGGAACGCCCGCTACGCCGAGCTAAATCCCCAGGTCGCGCCCAAGCTGGTCGCTGGCATAACCTTCCGCGACATCCTGAAGGCCGATCTGGCCGCAGGCATCCATCCTGAAAGCCGTGGCCGCGAGGAGGCATGGATCGAGGAGCGGATGAAGGCGCGCGCCAGCCTATCCGAAACGGTCGAGCAGCAGTTGTCCGACGGCCGCTGGCTGCGCGTGCAGGACCGTGCGACCGCTGAGGGCGGCATCGTCACCCTGGTCAACGATATCACCGACCTGAAGCGCGACGCCCAAGCCCTGGCCGAGGCCCGCGACGCGGCCCAGGCCGCCAACACCGCCAAGAGCCAGTTCCTGGCCAATATGAGCCATGAAATCCGCACACCCCTGAACGGCGTCATCGGCGTGGCTCAGGCTCTGGCCCGGACCGATCTGTCCGACCAGCAGAAGGAGATGCTGCAGCTGATCCAGTCATCTGGCCAGACGCTGCAGGTCCTGCTCAGCGATATCCTGGACTTGGCGCGGGTCGAATCCGGGCGGCTGGAGCTGACACCCGAGCCCTTTGATCTGGGACGCGCCGTGCGCGAGGCGGCTCAGTTGTTCGAGGCCATGGCGCGGGAGAAGGGCCTGCGCCTGATCGTCGAGATCGCGCCGGATGTGGACGGCTGGGTCGTGGGTGATGTGGTGCGGATCAAGCAGATCCTGACCAATCTGGTCTCGAATGCGGTCAAGTTCACCGCGCGGGGCATGGTCACCCTGACCGCCCTGCCCGTGTCCGACGGCGAAGGTCGCCCGATGATCCGCTTCACGGTCGAGGATACCGGCATCGGCTTTGACGCCGAAACACGCAGCCGCCTGTTCAGCCGCTTCGAACAGGCCGACGGGGCCATCACGCGTCGGTTCGGTGGCTCCGGGCTGGGCCTTGCCATTTCGCATCAGTTGGCCGGCATGATGGGCGGCACTCTGGATTGCGAGAGTGAGCCGGGCGGCGGCTCGGCCTTCATACTGACCGTTCCGCTGATCCGCGCCCAAAGTCCTGCTACGGCCGCTCCTATGATCCAGGCGGCGACCAGCGATCGTCGTCTCCGCGTCCTTCTGGCCGACGACCACCCGGTCAACCGTAAGGTCGTTCAGATGATCCTGGGCCAGATCGATGCCGAACTGGTCGAGACGGAAAACGGCGCCGAGGCGGTCGAGGCCTTCCGCCAGTCGGACTTCGATGTCGTCCTGATGGACATGCAGATGCCCGTGATGGACGGCCTTTTGGCCACGCGCGAAATCCGTCAATGGGAGGCTGTGGCGGGCCTGAAGCCGACGCCCATCGTCATGCTGACCGCCAATGCCCTGACCGAGCATGTCCAGGCCGCTGCCGCGGCGGGCGCGGACCGGCATCTGGCCAAGCCGTTCGACGCGGCGGAGTTGATCCAGCTGGTCAGCACCCTGCCCCACCGCACGGCCGCCCTCGCCGCCTGACCAAGGCCAGGCGGCGGGACGAACCGTCCTACTCGTAGCCGTGGGCCGCCTCGTTGATGACCTGCGAGGGCATGCGAGAGAAATCGACTGCGACGGGCCCAGGTGCCTTGGCCTGGAAGGTCTTGATCACATGCTCCAGACGGCGGCGGACCTCGGTGGCGGCCTCGTTCGAGGGATCGAGGTCCAGCGGGGCCAGGCAGAAATCGATGATGGCCTGGGGGCGTTGCAGTGGTTCCATGAGACTGTCTCCTGACTATTCGGCGGCTTGGAACTGGGCGGTTTCGGTCGATTCCTTCATGGCGGTTGTCGAGGACTGGCCGTTGGAGATGACCGTGGCGACCTGGTCGAAATAGCCGGTGCCGACCTCGCGCTGGTGGCGGGTGGCGGTGTAGCCGATGGCCTCGTTGGCGAACTCGCGCTGCTGCAGCTCGGAATAGGCCGCCATGCCGCGGTCGCGGTAGCCGTCGGCCAGCTCGAACATACCGTTGTTCAAGCTGTGGAAGCCGGCCAGGGTCACGAACTGGAACTTGTAGCCCATGGCCCCCAGCTCGCGCTGGAACTTGGCGATGGTGGCGTCGTCCAGCTTGGCCTTCCAGTTGAAGGACGGCGAGCAGTTGTAGGCCATCAGCTTGCCGGGATGTTCCTTCTGGATCGCCTCGGCAAAGCGTTTTGCGTCGTCCAGATCGGGGTGGCTGGTTTCCCACCACAGCAGGTCGGCGATATTGGCATAGGACAGGCCTCGCGCGATGCAGTGGTCCAAGCCTGTACCTTCCTTCAGGCGGAAGAAACCCTCGGGCGTGCGATTGTCGCGGTCGATGAAGGGCTGGTCGCGCTCGTCGATGTCGGAGGTGATCAGCTGGGCGCTTTCGGCGTCGGTGCGGGCGACTGTAATCGTGGGCGTGCCCATGACGTCGGCGGCCAGGCGGGCGGCGACCAGATTGCGCTCATGCGCCTGGGTCGGGATCAGGACCTTGCCGCCCAGGTGGCCGCACTTCTTTTCCGACGCCAGCTGATCCTCGAAGTGGACGCCCGCGGCACCCGCCTCGATGAAGGCCTTCATGATCTCGAAGCTGTTCAGCGGCCCGCCGAAGCCGGCCTCCGCATCAGCCACGATGGGGGCGAACCAGTCGCGCCTGGCCCCGCCTTCGGCATGTTCGATCTGGTCGGCGCGTTGCAGGGTGCGGTTGATCCGGCGGCACAGCTCGGGCGCGGCGTTGGCCGGGTAAAGCGACTGATCCGGATACATGGCCCCGGCGGTGTTGGCATCGGCGGCGACCTGCCATCCCGACAGATAGATGGCCTTCAGCCCGGCGCGGACCATCTGCATGGCCTGGTTGCCGGTGACGGCACCCAAGGCGTTGATGTAGGGCTCGGAGTGCAGCAACTCCCACAGGCGGTTGGCGCCGCGCTCAGCCAGGGTGTGGGTGACGGGCACGGAGCCACGCAGGCGCAGGACATCCTCAGGCGTGTAGGGGCGCTCGATGCCGTCGAAACGGCCGGCGGGCGAAGGAACCAGGTCGGCGAAGGTGGTCATGGTCTGGGTCTCTGCTCAGGGTGTCCGGCCGGATGTGCCGGGTGTCGAGCCAACAGAACACGCTAGAGTCATGAATGACACAGCATAAGCCGCGAGATTGCAGTCATACAGTCACACTATGACACTTGCCGTTAAGTCATGATGTGACATCATGCCGGTATGGACACGGCGGATCGCAAACTGTTTCTGGGCGGGCGGCTGAAACGGCTGCGGCGCGATCTGTCGCTGACGCAAACGGCCATGGCCGCCGATCTGGGCGTTTCGCCCAGCTATCTGAACCACATAGAGCGGAACCAGCGGCCCGTGTCGGCTCAGCTTCTGCTGCGTCTGGCCGACACCTATGACGTGGATCTGCGCACCCTGGGCCAGTCGGGGGGCACGGCGTCGGAGGCTGAACTGGCCGAGGCCTTTGCCGATCCCTTGTTTCAGGGGCTGAGCGTCCCGCGCCACGAAATCGTGCAGATGGCCGAGGATCAGCCTGCTGCGGCGGATGCCCTGCTGCGGCTTTACCGCGCCTTCGCCGACCGTCGCACGCGGGATCGGGACGAAACTGGCGTTGACGACGACAGCCCCGCCGACTGGGTCCGCGACTACATCCAGGCCCGCGCCAATCATTTTCCCGAACTGGACATCCTGGGCGAGACGCTCGCGACTGCACTGGACGCCGCCGCGCCGGGCGAACCGTTCGAGACGCGGGCCCGCGCCCGCCTGCAGTCGACCCATGGCCTCAGCGTGCGCACCCTGCCCGCCGAAGTCATGGTGGAGTGGACGCGGCGGTTCGATTTTCACCGGCGTCGCCTGTTGCTGTCCGAGACCCTGGGGCCATCGTCGCGCGCCTTCGCGGTCGCTTTCCAGCTGGCGCTGTCCGAGCACGAGGCCGAACTGACGGCGACGGCCGAGGCCGCCGCCGCGCCCGACGAGGCCACACGCCGCCTGCTGAAGGTGGCCCTGACCAATACGCTAGCCGCCGCCATCCTGATGCCCTACGGCGCATTCCAGCGGACGGCGGAGGAAATGGGCTACGACCTGGCCCAGCTTCAGGCGCGGTTTGGGGTATCCTGGGAACAGGCGGCGCATCGCCTGACGACCCTGTCGCGGCCGACAGCGCGGGGCGTGCCCTTCTTCCTGATGCGGGTTGATCAGGCGGGCAATGTGTCCAAACGCTATGCCTCGGGCAGCTTTCCTTTCTCGCGGTTCGGCGGGGCCTGTCCGCGCTGGCGGCTGCACAGCGCCTTTCGCACGCCGGGCCGGACCGTTACCCAGATCATCGAGACACCCGATGGAGGCCGCTGGTTTACCCTGGCCCGCACGGTCGACCGCCAGGGCAGTGACGCCTTCACCGAGGGCCACGACCTGGCCATCGGCCTGGGGTGTGAGCTGAAGCATGCGCACCGCCTGACCTATGCTAGAGGGCTCGATCTGGCCGCGCCGGAGGTGACGCCCATCGGCCCCGCCTGCCGCCTGTGCCACCGCCACCCCTGTGCCGAGCGCGCGGCACCGCCCGTGGATCGCCCGTTGACCGTGGACGACTGGTCCAAATCGGTCAGTCCCTATCCGTTCTCGGCGACCTAGATCAGCTCGATCTTTCCGTCCGTCATCCGATAGGCGACGCCCGAGCGTTCGAACAGCGTGACGATGGCCGGCGTCGGATCGGCCATGCCGGTGTCCAGCAGGACCTCGATCTGGGCCCTCAGTTCGGGATCGGCCGACACCGCCGTCAGATGCGCCAGCCATTCCTCGCGCGTCAGGACGCCGTCCTCGCGGCTGTCGTCGATCAGGGGCTTCAGAAAGTCGAACCAGTCGCCGCCGGTCGCCCGTTTCTGCGCCGCCTCCGCCGCCAGGGCGAACACGGCTCCGCAGGCATAGAAGGCGCGGTGTTCGCCGCGCCGTCCGGCCTCGCTGACGGGTTTGACGCCCAGCTTGACGCAGTCATCGACCTCACGCTGAAGTTCGAACTGTGCGTCATAGGTCGGATCCAGTGTCTTCAGCGCACGGATAGCCATCAGATCGGCCCCACCTTCGGTGATCCATGAATCCCGCGCGCGTTCGTAGCGCACTGTCTGACCTAGCCAGAAATGCGCACTTTCATGGCCGATGAACCAACGGTTCAGGGCCAGGATTTCGGCGGACTCGCTCAGCAGTTCCTGCCCCTCGAAACTCGCTGTGATCAGTCCAGGCAGAACGCTGCCGCTCAAACTGGTGTGGGTGGGGTTGGGGCCGTACCAGCTGGCCATGATGGTCGGTCGTCGCGTCTCTCCCGGTCCCAGCCTGTGACCGTAGTAGTCGATCATCCGCGGCGCGAAATCCTCGATGTTGGCGACCAACCAGGCGGGCAGTTCCGGATCGACCACCGTGACCAACCGGTCCATCTCCTTCATCTGGGCCTGGCCAAACAGGACATAGGCATTGGCGTCCTGGGCCGTCGCCTGGGTCAGCCGCTCGCCCTTCAGCAAGACCGGCCCGGCACGGTCGGTCCAGGTGATCCGCACCGCGCCCCACTCGCGCTCTGTGCCACGCTCCATCGTTTCGGGAATGGCCTCCAGCGACGGCAGCGGGAAGACGTCGAAGGCCCCGCTGTACATGGCCACGGAACCGTCCGTGAACTTCAGGATCGAATAGTCGGCCTCCAGATCGTCGCTGCTGGGCGTCAGCCGCAGGCTGACCAGGCGCGGCACCGGACGACCGTCAAGGCTGCGCAGCACGTCCAGATCGCCGACCCGCTCCAGCACGACGCCGGGCGTCGTCACCTGCCAGTCACGCGGTCGCCAGGGTTCGCGCGTGCCATCGATCACGGTAGACCGTTCGAAGCCCCAGACGGGCGCATCGTCGGCCAGGACATAGTCGGCGGTCCAGACGTCACCGTCACGCGTCACCGCGACTTCGGCAGCGGGCTGAGCCTTGCCGGGGGTCTGGGCGATGACCGGCGGCGACGCAGTCGCACAGGCCGCCAGACTGGACGCCATCAGCATGGCCGCTGTGCAAAGGGCCAGTCGTCGTCCGCTCATGCATCATCCCCCGGTTTCGAGTCTCGACGTTAGCGAGATCGCGCGCGCGTCGTCGCCTTAAATCCGGTTCACGTCTGCGACTGATCGAGGGCAGCCTGAGCCGCCACCAGTTCGTCGGCCATCACCGTCTTCAGCCGCTCCGGGGCCAAGATGCGGACCTGCTGGCCCCAGCTGAACAGGTGCCAGGCTAGTTCGCGCATGCCCGATGCGCGGAACCGGACGATGACACCACCGTCCGGCTGGTCCTCCAGCGACTGGGTCGGATGCCAACGCCAGACGCGCGCCTCGGCGGCCCCTTCGGGCGTGATCTTCAGCACTACATCCTCGATCGCGTCCTGATAGATGCCGAACGACTGGCCCGCAAAGACCTGAAGGTCGAAATCGGCGGGCGGGACCGCGACGCCCGGCTCGGCCTTGACCGCGCTCATCCGGTCCAGGCGAAAGGTCTTGATCGTGCCGCTGTCCGGCTCGGCGGCGACAAGATAATTCGCCCGCCCGAACATCAGGCCACAGGGGGTCATGACGCGGCGGCGTGCCTCGGCCCCCGGGCGGCTGTAGATGAAGCCCAGCGGCTGGCCCGCCAGCACCGCCTGACGCACCTCGGCCAGCACGGCCTCGTCGGCCGAGGCGCGTGGCCCCGCCTGCACCGCCAGGGTCTCGGCCCGAACCAGCGCCTCCAGATCGGGAGCCAGACGGTTCAGGGTGGTGGAGCGGATGGCCGACTTCAGCTTGCGCTCCAGACTTTCCAGCGCCTGGGCCCGTCCCGGCTCTCCCGTGGCGCGCAGGCCCTGCGCCGCCCGCGTCAGTTCGACCAGCTCCTCGGCCGTCGGGGCCTGTTCGAAGGCTGACAGCCCGCCGCGGATGCGCCAGCGTTTGTGCGGCCAGTCCGACACCTCTTCCGTCTGAGGGTACAGGTCCAGTATGGCGTCGCGCATTCTCTCGGCGGTACGGCGCCCGACGCCCATCTCGCGCACGATGTCATCGAGGGTCAGCCCCTCCGCACTGGCGGCCATGCGGCGCGCCAGGTCGATCATCATGCCGGCCTTCTCGTGTCTCATGATTTTTTTCTGACATACGACCGTTTCTGACGCAACACTGTCTCATGGTCAGTCTCAACGCAGTCCCGCGTCCCCGGAGTTGACCTCATGACCCGCATTGCCAGCCGCTTCGCCCCCGCCTCCGCAGTCTCGTCGTCCCGCTATCTGATCGTGCCCTGCGAAGGGGACGGTCTGGGCGCACTGGCCGTCGTCTGGGACCGTCTGGAAGAGCAGGTGATCGACGTCATCGATGCCCGTCTGTCGGCCCGCTATGCAGACGAGGACGCCCTCTGGGACGAGGCCCGCCCCGCCTTCGACCCGTCCGAAGACTTCCGCATGGCGGCGTAATGGCCTTTGCGCTCTGGGCCGTTGGCGGATTCATCTTCGTCGTCTACTTCGGCACGCTGGCATTGCAGGCCGCGATCATCCTGCTGCAATTGGCCATCGTGGTCGTCACATGGTCGTTGAGGGTTCTGGCCGGTCTGGCCGCCATGATCTGGCTGGCAGTGTTTGATCGCAGGGCGCTAGGGAGCGCGTGGCGGCAAGGTCTAGCGGGCTGACGACGGCTTGGTCCTGCGGTCGATCCAGCGCTGGGCCGGGATTTCGACGAACCGGTGCGCCAGCAATGCCAGTCCGACGATACCGACGAACAGGCCCACGGCGAAAAAGTCGTTCAGCCAGACCGAACCGAAGTCGATGCGCCGTCCATTCGGCATCCAGTCCAGCTTTCGCGCCACGATCAACACGACGGTGATCACGAACATGTGGACCATGTAGATCGAGAAGGACCACCGCCCCAGAGTCACCAAGGGCCGGGTGTCCAGCAGACGCGACACCGCCCCCTTTTCCCCCGCAAAGACCCAGACACCAACGACGAACATCAGGGTCACCGCCACGGTCACCGGCCCGGTCGCCCAGGCGATGAACAGGCCGATCAGCAGCAGGACCGCGATCTCCAGCACGGTCGCCACGCTACCCCTCAAGCGTGGAATACGCAGCCACATCCCCTGCAGCATGCAGCCCAGAAAGAAGCCGTAGACCGCGCGCGGAAAGGCCAGATCATAGGTGGTGTTCATCCAGCGCCGCGCGAACAGTAGCACCATCACGGCCCCGATCACCGCCAGCACTACCCCGATCCACCGCCAGCGACGCGGGGCAACCAGTAGCAGGGCGGCAAACACGACATAGCAACCCACCTCCACACTCAGCGTCCACGACGGCCCGTTCCAGGTCAGATAGGGGTGGATATTGAACGCCTGGATCAGCAGCAGATTGGTGAAGATCGCCTCCACCGACCGATCGCGCGTGAAGGGCGTGACGCCGTCGATGTCGAACCACAGCCGTGCCAGTTCCAGTCCCACGAAGGCCGCTAGCATCAGCACATGCAGCGGCCAGACCCGCCCCAGACGGCGCACCATAAACCGCCCGGCGTCGCGCGGCGTCCTCAGCCGCTCGGCATAGGCATGGGCAATGACGAAGCCCGACAGGACGAAGAAATAGTCGACGAACAGATAGCCATGCTGGACCAGCCCCCAGTCCCGCCAGTGACTGGCCACCGGCATGTGGAACATCACCACCAGGATTGCACAGACCCCGCGCAGGGAGTCCAGCGCCTCGAAACGGCGATGCTGGGTGACGGATATGGCGGCGGCAGTGTTCACGGGCGCGTGATAGCGCCGCGCATGCATGCGCGATAGGGCCTTCAGCCTTCGGACGGATATCGCTCACGCAAGGCCCTGACGGACCAGACCGCCATCTCACGCAGGACGTCCAGATCGATGTCCGACAGGCGATTGACGTAGACGCACGACTGACCGGACTTGTGCTTGCCCAACCGGTTCAGAAAGTCCCCCCGCGCCGTCATAGGCGGCCATGTAGAAGACGGTGTTGGCCTTGCGCGGCGAGAACCCGACCAGCGGCGCATCGCCCTCCCGGCCGGATTCGTACCGGTAATGATAGCGGCCGAAGCCGATGATCGACGGCCCCCACATCACAGGCGGCTCGCCGGTGACCTCGCTCAGCAGCGCGAGCGCTGCACGTGCATCCTCGCGGCGCCCCGGATGGTCTACGGCTTCGATGAACGCGTCGACGGCGGCATCGGTGGGCTTGGTCTTGGCTTCGGTGGTCATGGACGCCTCGCAGGCCATAAACGCGTGGAACTCAGTTGGACACAGACCGCCAGGCCCCGTCGCGGTAACGGACCCGGTCGGCACCTATCCACGGTACGCGAGGCATCCATCCGCCGGTCCAGCCATGTCCGCTGATCTCATAGACGGTGTCCGCCCGCAGCGGCTGAGGAGGCGTATCCACGACAAAGCCCTCAGGCGTCTGGCCGTAGGTGATGGACCCCAAGATGACGCATCGATCACTCGCAGAACGAACCCGCCAGACGGCACCGTCCAGGCCATTGCCACGTCCAGGCTCGAAAACCGTCAGATAATCGACGCAGACGCGCACCGGGCGGTCCGAATTCGCTGACTCGCTCATGATGACCGACGGCTGTTCCAGTCCACCGACCACCGTGATGTGCTGATAGGCCGAACAGGCCGCAGGCGTCAGCCCCAGCGCGACAACAGCGCAGACCTTCTGACGCATCCGTTTCACCTCACAGCCCCTTCACGATCCCCTCGACCATCTTCTTGGCGTCGGCGAACAGCATCATGGTGTTGTCGCGGAAGAAGAGTTCGTTCTCGACGCCCGCATAGCCACTGCCCATGCCGCGCTTGATGAACAGGACGGTGCCGGCCTTTTCGACGTCCAGGATGGGCATGCCGTAGATGGCGCTGGTGGGGTCGGTCTTGGCGGCCGGGTTGGTGACGTCGTTGGCGCCGATGACGAAGGCGACGTCTGCAGTGGCAAACTCGGCGTTGATGTCCTCCAGCTCGAACACCTCGTCATAGGGGACGTTGGCCTCGGCCAGCAGGACGTTCATATGGCCGGGCATGCGGCCGGCGACGGGGTGGATGGCGTATTTCACCTCGACCCCCTCCTCCTTCAGCTTGTCGGCCATTTCGCGCAGCGCATGCTGGGCCTGGGCCACGGCCATGCCGTAGCCGGGGACGATGATGACCTTGGAAGCGTTCTTCATGATGAAGGCGGCGTCCTCGGCGCTGCCCTGTTTGACGGGACGGGTTTCGACCGCGCCGCCGCCCGCTCCCGCCGTCTCGCCGCCGAAGCCGCCCAGGATGACGCTGATGAAGCTGCGGTTCATGCCCTTGCACATGATGTAGCTCAGGATCGCGCCTGACGAACCGACCAGGGCCCCGGTGATGATCAGGGCGATGTTCTCAAGCGTGAAGCCCAGGGCCGCCGCCGCCCAGCCGGAATAGGAGTTGAGCATGGACACCACCACCGGCATGTCCGCCCCGCCGATGGGGATGATCAGGGTCGCGCCCAGGATCAGGGCGATCAGGAACACGCCCCAGAAGGCCCACACCGCCGTCCCGCCCGTGCCAATCAGGATGCCGATCAGGAAGACCAGCGCCAGCGCCAGGCCGATGTTGATCAGGTGCCGCGCCGGCAGGATGATCGGTGCCCCGCTCATCCGTCCGTCCAGCTTGGCGAAGGCGATGACCGAGCCGGTGAAGGTGATGGCCCCGATGGCGACGCCCAGTGACAGTTCGATGATCGACAGGGTCTTGATGCCCCCCGCCTCGGTCGCGATGCCAAAGCTTTCGGGCGCATAGACGGCCCCGACCGCGACCAGACAGGCGGCCAGACCGACCAGGCTGTGGAAGGCGGCCACCAGTTGCGGCATGTCGGTCATCTTGACCTTGGCGGCGATGAAGGCCCCTGCCCCGCCGCCCACGATGACCCCGCCCGCGATCAGGGCCAGCGTCAGCGGATCCAGCGTATGCGTCCACCACAGGGTCAGAAGGGTCACGCCGACGGCCAGGGCCATGCCCACCATGCCGAAGGTATTGCCCTGACGGCTGGTCTCGGGACTGGACAGCCCGCGCAAGGACAGGATGAACAGGACCCCGGCGACCAGATAGGCCAGTGCGGCCAGCGATGCGTTCATGCGCTCAGTTTCCCCTCACGTCTCTCAACGACCCGGCGGCGGACAGGCCGTCCGACCCAGTCGCCACAGCCCCGCCGCGATGAACAGCGGCCCCAGCAGCACCATCGCCCAGTCGAACACCCCCATCGGCTTGTCCTGCGCCACGATGCGCAGCAGGACCGACGAGAACAGCAGCACCATGCCGCAGTCCAGGAACCGGACCTTGGCGATGGCGTCGCGCGCGCCGAACCAGCTCCACAGCCACAAAGCCACCCCGATCGCCGATGCGACCCAGGACGCGCCGACCGCGAAGGGGACGATGTCGGTCGTCACGCGGACTTCACCTCGACCTTGGGCTTTTCCTTCTTGCGGTACATGGCCAGCATCCGTCGCGTGACCATGAAGCCGCCGAAGATGTTGACACTGGCCAGGGTCACCGCCGCGACGCCGGCCGCCTTGGCGATCCAGCCGTTGGGGCCCGCGTCACCACTCAGCGCCGCCGCTGCGATCAGGCCGCCGACAACGATCACACTGGAAATGGCATTAGTCACGGCCATCAGCGGCGTATGCAGCGCCGGCGTCACCGACCAGACGACATAGTAGCCGACGAAGATCGCCAGCACGAAGATGGCCAGGCGGAAGATGGTGGGATCGACGTGTTCCATTAGCCCCTCACTCCTTCATGCACCACGGCCCCGCCATGGGTGACGACCGCCGCCTTTAGGATCTCATCCTCCAGATCCAACGCCAGGACCCCGTCCCTGATCAGCAGGCCGACAAAGGCCGACAGGTTGCGGGCATAGAGGGCGGAGGCGTCGGCCGCGATACGGCCCGGCAGGTTGGCATGGCCGACGATCTGGACGCCGTTCGGGGTGGTGACGACCTCGTTCAGCCGGCCACCCTCGACATTGCCGCCGTTCTCGATGGCCAGGTCGACGATGACCGAGCCCGGCTTCATCGTCGCCACCTGATCGGCGGTGATCAGCACGGGCGCGGCGCGGCCTGGGATCAGGGCCGTGGTGATGACGATGTCCTGCTTTCTGATGTGTTCGCCGGTCAGGACCGCCTGTTTGGCCTGATATTCCGGCGACATGGGCTTGGCATAGCCGCCGGCGGTCTGGGCGTTCTTGAACTCGTCGTCCTCGACAGCGAGGAATTTGGCACCCAGGCTCTCGACCTGTTCCTTGGTGGCGGGGCGCACATCCGTGGCGCTGACGACCGCGCCCAGCCGGCGGGCGGTCGCGATGGCCTGCAAGCCCGCAACCCCCACGCCCATGACAAAGACCTTGGCAGGCGCCACGGTGCCCGCCGCCGTCATCATCATGGGGAAGCCCTTGCCATAGGCAGCGGCCGCCTCGATCACGGCGCGATAGCCCGCCAGATTGGCCTGGGACGACAGCACGTCCATGACCTGGGCGCGAGTGATGCGGGGCACGAACTCCATGGCGAAGGCGGTGACATTGGCACCAGACAGCGCCTGGACCGTTTCCTTTTCGCGATAGGCATCCAGCATGGCCAAGACGATCGCGCCGGGTTTCAGGGCGCTGGTCTCCTGAGCCGTCGGGCCGCGCACCTTCAGGACGATGTCCGCCCCCTCCAGCGTGCTGCGCGTGTCGGCGGCGACGGTCGCGCCCGCGGCGGCATAGTCGGCGTCCGGGATGTAGGAGCCTGCCCCCGTCCCCGCCTCGACCGTCACGACCGCGCCCAGCTTGATCAGGGCCTTGACCGTGTCAGGGGTGACGGCACAGCGCGTTTCGCCTTCGCGGCGCTCGCGGGTCACGGCGATGGTCAGGCCCACGCGAATCCCTCCGTCCAGTCTTGTTGAACCGACGTTAGGCCGTTCCGGCGCGGCGCGTCAAAGCGTTGTCGCATGGACAGAAACCACCCGCTCGACCATAGACGCCGCGTGAGCCAGACCCCCGCCCTCAGCACGCGTCGAAACGACCTGGACTGGATCCGGGTGGCGGCGTTCGGCCTGCTCATCCTGTATCATGTCACACTGGTCTATGCGCCCTACGACTGGCACGTCCACAGCGCCCATACCTTCGACTGGCTGCACGAGGCGGTGTTGATCACCAACCCCTGGCGGCTGACGCTGCTGTTCCTCGTCTCCGGCGCGGCGCTCAGGCTGATGGCGACGCGACGCACGCCGGGCCGCACGCTGAGGGACCGGGCCGAGCGGCTGCTCCCGCCGCTGATCTTCGGCACCCTGTTGCTGGTGCCCATCCAGTCGTGGATCGAGGCCATCGACAAGGGTGGCTTTGACGGCACCTTCATCGACTGGCTGGTGCATGAGTTCGGGCCGACGGGCCTGTCGAACGGTGTGCCGGTCAACCACCTGTGGTTCATCGTCTATATCGCGGTCTACAGCCTGGTGGCCGTCGCCCTGCTGACGAGCCCGGCGCTGATGGAGCGGCTGGAAGGCTGGTTGGTCCTCGCCACCGCGGGGTGGCGCGTGCTGATGGTGCCGATGGCCTATCTGATCGTCATCCGGATCGTCCTGTTTCCGCTGTTCGGCATCACCAACCGGCTGAGCTGGGACGGCTACAATCATTTCCTGTCGCTGGGGGCCTTTCTGTTCGGCTTCCTGATGGTAAAGCACGAAAAGCTATGGGCCGGGCTGGAGCGGCATCGCAGGACGGCCGCCCTCATCGCCCTGATCGCCTTGCCGGTCATGATGGTGCAGGCGGCCCATCCCGGTGGCGCGACCTGGTTCGGCATTCCGCGCGCCATCGTCTTCGGCATCGACCAGTGGGCCGTGATCGCGGCCATCCTGGGCTATGGCAGCCGTTATCTGCGACAAGCCTCGGGACCGGTCCTGCGGTATCTGGTCGACGCCACCTTCACGCTTTACCTCGCGCATCAGACCGTGCTGGTCGTGGCCGTCTGGTTCATCCGGCCCGCCAACCTGCACGCCCCGCTGGAGGCGACGGCCTTGGTCGGGATTACCTTCGGCGTCAGCCTGCTGATCTATGAGATCGTCAAGCGCGTCCCCCTGATCCGACCGCTGTGGGGGTTGAAGCCCCTGCCCGACACGGTCGTGCGGCCCCGCTATGCCCGTCGTCGCAGCCTGCTGATCGTCGGCATGGCCGCCCCCCTGCTGGCGCTGACCGCGGTACTGATCGGCGTGGCGACCTATCCCGGCTTCGATCACGCGCGCCAGTATCTCAGCGAATTGGGCGGGGCTTCGGCCCCCCTGCCCCTGATCTTCAATGGCGGGGTCTTCATCGCGGGCCTGATGTGCATGGCGGCCGGCGTCGGCTTCGGCCTGGCCATCCACGGCCTGACCGAGCGCTGGATCGTCGCGTCGCTGACGGGGCTGGTCTTCATCCTGGCGGGCATCGGGCTGGCGGTGTCGAGCCTCTACCCGTGGCCCGATCCGCGACATATGGCGATCAATCTCGGCCTTGGCATCCAGATCGCGCCCCTGCTGCTGCTGTGGGGCCTGTGGAGCCATGTCGATCTGCGGCGACTGAAGGTGTTTCTGTTCGTGACCTTCGTGGCCATGGCCATCCTGACGGTCTTCACCCACCACATGATCCTGCCCGGCACGGTCAATCCGGCCAATGTCGGCTTGTGGGAGCGCGCCTATGCGATCATCCTGGTCGGCTGGGTTGGCATCGCCGCCTTCGTGCTGGAGCGACGGCTAAAGGTGCAAGCGGATCGCCACAGTCCGGACGATCTCGCACCCTAAAGCGGTCTGGTTCCATAATTTTTGGGAATATCACCATTCCGTGATTGAAAATCGCGTGAAAGTGATCGACATTGCCGGCGTGCTGCAATGCAGCAATCCCGCCCGGTTTCCGGACCGGTTTCAGGATCAAAGGCCCGCACCGAATGACTTTGCTTGCGACACGGATCGACGCCGCCAATGCCCCGCTGGACACCGAGTCCACGCGGCCGGCCTGGACGTGGCTGCCCGAAGAGGCCCCGATGGCCATGCCGCGCCAGTCGCTGGACAGCCGCGATGCCTTCGTCAAACGCGCTGCGCCCGCCACCTCGCCCGTCTCGATCGGTCGTCGTCGCCTGATCCTGACGGCTTTGACCGTCATCGTCACCGCCCTGGCCGCCATCGCGCCCGTGGCCCTGTACGCCCGTCACGGCTTCGATGCGCTTGAGATCGCGGCCCTGGGCCTGTTCCTGGTGCTGATCACCGCCATCGCCTGCTGGTTCTCCAGCGCCGCCATCGGCTTCTGGGTGCTGCTGACCGGCCGCGAGCAGGAAGACCTGAAGTTCCGCCCCCATCCGCCGGAGCCGACGCAGCGCACGGCGCTGCTGATGCCGCTGTATAACGAAGACGCCCGCGCCGCCTTCGCGCGTCTGGCCGTCATCGACAACTCCCTGGCCCGTCTCGGCGTGTCCGAGGCCTTCGACATTTTCGTTCTGAGCGATTCGACCAAGGCCGAAGCCGCCGATCAGGAGCATCAGGCCTATCTGGGCTTCCGGGCCCACGCCCATTCTCGCGTCTTCTATCGCCGTCGCGAAAAGAACATCGAGCGCAAATGCGGCAACATCGCTGAATGGACGCACCGTTTCGGCGGGGCCTATCCCTTCATGCTGGTGCTCGACGCCGACAGCACCATGGCGGGCGAGACCATCCTGCGCATGGTCGACTGCATGGAGCGCAATCCGGGCATTGGCCTGCTGCAGACCACGCCGACCATTATCAAGGGCCAGACCCTGTTCGCGCGCGTGTCGCAGTTCAGCGTACGGCTGTACGGCCGCGTCGCCGCCGCCGGCCTGGCCTGGTGGGCGGGCGCCGAGGCCAGCTACTGGGGCCACAACGCCATCCTGCGCACCGAAGCCTTTGCGTCCTGCGCCCACCTGCCCGTCCTGCCGGGCCGCGAGCCGTTCGGCGGCGCGATCCTGAGCCATGATACGGTCGAGGCTGCCCTGCTGCGTCGTGGCGGCTGGGCCGTGCACGTCACCGCCGCCCTGGACGGAAGCTGCGAGGAAACGCCCTCGACCATGCTGGACTTCATCCGCCGCGATCACCGCTGGTGCCAGGGCAATATGCAGCACCTGGGCCTGCTGAAGACCCGCAGCCTCAGCCTGATGAGCCGCACCCAGATGGTCATGGGCTTCATGGCCTATTTCTCGTCGCCCCTGTGGCTGGCGTCGCTGGTCGCCGGAATGATCATCCAGATGCAGTATCCGATCGACTGGGCGTCCTTCGGTTACATGCTGAACCCGCAGTTCACGCCCTTCATGCTGGCGACCCTGCTGTCCGGCGTCCTGCTGATCGGGCCCAAGGTCATGGGGGCCCTGCTGGTCCTCAGCCGCCCGCGCGAACGCCGCGCCTTCGGCGGGGCCCGCCAGATCGTCAAGGGCATGGCGCTGGAAATCCTGCTGTCCGCCCTGATCGCCCCGGTCATGATGGTCGCCTCGACCAAGGCCATCATCCAGATCGCGCTGGGCCACGACGCCGGCTGGCAGACCCAGGACCGCGACACCGACGGCGTCAGCTGGTCCGCCGCCTTCAAGTCCATGCGCTGGCAGATGGCGACCGGCCTGATGTTCTGCGCCGGCCTGGTGGTGCGTCCCGACATGATCGTCTGGTTCGCCCCGGTGGTCCTGCCCCTGCTGTTTGCCGCTCCCCTGGTGGTCCTCACCTCGCGCCGTCGCCTGGGCGATGCCGCGGCCAAGGCCGGCTATCTGGCCATTCCGGACGAAGCGGGCGTCAGCGTCAGCACCATTCCCAGCGTCCCGCACCTTGTGCCGGTCCGCACGGCCGCCGTCGCCTGAGCGCATCCGTACCGAAGCATTGACGCAACACGGGTCGATATTATGCTGCGTCGCAGCATAAGTTGTGCGCTTGCGTCTGGCGCAGGCCCAGCCCGCTGATACGTTGATCCGGCTTTCAGAAGGCGGGACGCGGCCCGGCCTTCACGGTGCGCGGTGTCTCCGGACATCGATCACCGGTCGGGCCGCAGACCCTCAAGGCTTCAGGCGCGAAAAAGCCGGACTGCCTGAACAGCCCGGCGCATCTACAAATCGGGGGCTAGGCGCTAGTGCGCCGCTGATTTGGGCGAGCGCAGGAAAAAGCCGCCGCCGACCAGCAGGACGACGAACACGATCGCGCCGGCCATGAAGCTGCCGCCCGGCATGAACCAGACGGTCAGGAAGGCCAGGATGGCGGCGACCGCCAGCGAGCCCCACTTGGTCAGCCCCTGGAACAGATTGAACGTCGCAACCTGCTCGCTGATTTCCTGGGTGCCGCGCGCATAGGCGTCGTGGCTGTCGTGGGCGTCGGCGGTGTGCGGGTCGGCCATAGGGATATCCAGAGGACTCATTCGGATTATGGGTGCCTTATAGCGGCCCCGCGCTCAGGCTCAAGCCAGACGTTCGAACTGATCGATCAGGCCTTCCAGCCGACGGGTTCCGATGGTCCAGAACGCGGGGTCGCGCGGGTTCAGGCCAAAGGGTTTCAGTGCCTCGACATAGCCCTTGGTCCCGCCCCCGGCCAGCAGCTCGCGATACAGGGGCGTGAACGCTCCCGGGTCCTTGGCCCGCGTCTCCATCAACGCCGCCACCAGCAGGTCTCCGAACGCATAGGCATAGACGTAGAAGGGCGAGTGGACGAAGTGGCTGACATAGCTCCACCAGTGCTCATAGCCGGGGTTCAACGTCACGGAGGGGCCCAGCGACGCCCCCATCTCCTCCAGCCAGATTTCACCGATCCGCTCGACCGACACCTCGCCGCCGGCCCGCTCGTCATGGAACCGCGTCTCGAAACGGTGAAAGGCGATCTGGCGCACCACGGTATTCAGCCCGTCCTCGATCCGCCCGGCCAGCAGGCCGCGCTGCTCGGCCTTGGGCGCGGTCGCCAGCAGCCGGTCGAAGGTCAGCCCCTCGGCGAAGATCGATGCGGTCTCGGCCAGCGTCAGAGGGGTGTCGGCCAGCAGGGACCCCTGCCCCGCCGCCAGCGTCTGATGCACCCCATGCCCCAGCTCATGCGCCAGGGTCAGCACGTCACGCCGCTCGCCCATCCAGTTCAGAAACACATAGGGGTGCCGGTCCGCCGTCACCGGGTGGGCATAGGCCCCCGACTGCTTGCCCGGCCGCGCCCGCCCGTCGATCCAAGGCTTGTCGAAGAAGGTCTGGACCCGATCCGCGAAATCCCCGCCCAGATCGGCAAAGCTCTCCAGCACCAGATCGCGCCCCTGGCTCCACCCGTATCGGCGCGGCGTGACCTTCTCCTCCAGCGGCGCATTGCGGTCCCACTGGTCCAGTGTCGCCCGCCCCATCGCGCGGGCCTTCAGCGCATAGTAGCGGTGCGACAGACGCGGATAGGCGGCGGCCACGGCCTCGGCCATGGCATCCACAGCCTCGCCGTCCACCTCATTGGCCAGGTGGCGGCTGTCGGCCGGGCGTTTGAACCCGCGCCAGCGGTCCTCCAGCGCCTTGTCCGCCGCCACGGTATTCAGCACCAGGGCCATTGTCTGGGTGCGCGCGCCCAGCGCCTCGCTCAGCCCCTCGGCCGCCGCCTTGCGCCGCGCCGCCTTGGCATCGGACAGCTGGTTCAGGGCCTCGGCCAGCGTGAGCGATTCCTTGCCGGCCCGGACCCGGATCGCCGCCAGGGTCTCATCGAACAGGCGCGGCCACTGGGCGCTGATCGGCCCGCGCTCGGCCAGGAAGGTCTCCAGCTCCTGCGACAGCTCATGCGGCTTCATCGCCCGCACGCGACGTAGCCAGGGCGTCCAGCGAGCGGCGGTCGGATGCGCGGTCAGCGCCGCCTCGATCTCGTCCTCCTCCAGCTGATTGATCTCCAGCGTGACCCAGACGGTGGGTGTCACGATGCCGGTGATCTTCTCCCTCAGCGTGCCCTCGAACCCCTGCGCCGCCGCATCGCCGCGATCGGTCGAGGCCGACAGAAAGGCATAGGCCCCCAGCGCGCCCAGCAGGTCCGACGCCTGTTCGTACAGGGTGATCGCCTGATCCAGACGTTCTCCCAACACCGCCGCATCGCCGCGCGCCGCGATGAGCTGGCCCTCGAACCCGTTCAGCCGGCCCACGACCTCCGACGCGCGATCCAGATCGGCCTGGACCGAGGCGTCCTCGCGCGAGGGATAGAGGTCGGAGAGATCCCACAGCGGGGCATCGGCATGGGCGGTCGGGGGCGGGACATGTGCGTTCATGTCCCTCGTTGTGGGGATGCCGACGCCACGGCGCAACCGTGGCGACCGCCCTCGGCAGCGTCCTACTTGCGGCGGGGTGCCGCGGCTACGCTCTCACCGGAACCCGTTTCGAACCCTTCGCGCATTCCGCGCCGCATCTCCTCCAGTTCCTCCGGCGTGCACTGGTAATGCTGACACATCCGCAGGGCCATCTTCTCCAGCATCTGCGGAACCACCGACATGATGGCGCGGTTGGCCTCGGGCATGACGATGATGGACTTGTCCGCGATCGACCGTCCCAGCGGATTGTCGTAGAAGGCGATCAGGGCCATCAGCTCTTCTTCCGTGAACACGGCGGCATAGACGGGCACCATCTCCTGCACCATCAGGGGCACCATATCGGTCGTCATTTCGGCCGTCAGATCCAGGATGAAGCGACGATCCTCGGCAGGCAGGGCCGGTGCCGAGGTGTCGTTCGCCATCTCGTCGCCGACCATCTCGCGGATCGCGCCCTCCAGCTGGTCCGTCATCAGCAGATTTATGTACTGCCGGGTCAGTTCCAGCTGCCGGGCCGATGGCTGACTGGAAGACGCCTGCTGGACCACGGCCCCAACCCTGGCCTGCACCATCGTAGGCATCAGCACCGATCCAGCCAGCGCCACGCCGGCAATCACAAACATCAAACGCATGGTCATCCCCCTGTTTGCATTCAGTCTCTCGCGATGACGACGTTCGCACAAGTCGTCAGCCGGCGAAGGCTAGGATGAGCGCTGCCAGATCGGCTTCGTTGACACGGCTGGCCGCCTGCTCGGCCGACATCCACTGACGCGTGCGCTCATGCTGCTCCTGCCAGGTGGCATGCTCGACGGTGACTTCCAGGGGAAACAGCGACACCACGCACCAGCGCCCTTCGCCGCGCCTCAGCCATTTCAGATAGCGGAAGGTGCCGATCGGGTGATCGGCGATCCTGCCCTCGACCCCCGCCTCCTCCAGCGCCTCGACGGCGGCGGCCCGGGCGTCCGTCAGCCCCGGCATGCGGCCACCTTTGGGCGTGACCCAGCGCCGGGTCTCGCGCGACGTGACCAGCAGTATCTCCAGCCCCTGTTCTCCACGCCGCCAGCACAGGGCCGCGACCTGGCGGCGCTCGGCGCGTTCGGTGCGGATGGGGGGGTCGATCATGCGGCTGTCGTCCCCCGCGCATGCCCGCGCGTCAAGTCATCCGTATACGGATAACCCCTAGCGGCCCGCACCACTCTGCTTGGCCGCCGCCGCCCCCATCGCCTCGCAGTCGAAGCGCAGGCAGTATTTCTCGAATACATCGGTCATTCCGGTCAGGAGGTGAGGCATCATGGCCTCCTGCATCAACATGCCGGCCTGCATGTTCTTGCGGGCCAGCGACGGGCCAAGCGGGCTTTCATACAACGCCACCAGAGCTTCCAGTTCCGGCTGGGTATAAAGTTCCGCGACATCACCGCGCATGTCCAGCATCGCCTTGTCGATGACGGTCTCATAAAGAGCGGTCATCTGCTCGGTCATCCAGACGCGCTGTTCCTCTGTCGCCTCGCTGCCGGCAAAACCCTCCTCCATCTGCTCGCGCATCATCTTGTCGACATCCAGATCGACAGTCAGGGCCAGATAGCGGTCGGCCAGGGCCAGGCGCGGATCGGGGGCGGCGACGACGACAAGCTGATCCTGTGAGGATGCTTCCTGGGCCAAGGCCGCAGGCCCGGTAAGGCACAGGGCCGCGACGGCGATAATCAGACTGCGCATGGTGACGGCTCCCCAGAGGTACCCCTTCACCTTTCGATGTTCGCCCGGCCAATGCAACCGCCAATTGACCTAGCGCCCCAGCATCGCGGCACCGATCAGACCCGCCAGGCCGATCAGTACCGGCACGGCCCAGCCGCTTTTCCACCGATAGGCTACGACCAGACCCAGCACGGCGACGCCCGCCAGAACCGCGATCCGAGCCGGAGCGGCGGCCTCGGCCATCAGTCCGGCCGCCAGTTGCAGACTGGTCGCCGCGATCAGGCCGACGACCCCGGCCGTCACCCCGTCCAGCAGCGCCCGGATCGCCTTGACATCCAGCAGGCTCTCCAGCCGCTCGTAGAAGATCAGCGAAAAGGCGAAGGCCGGCAGGAAGACGCCCGCCGTCATGGCCATGGCCCCTCCGAACCCGCCCGCCACATAGCCGACGAAGGTCGCGAAGATGATCAGGGGCGCGGGCAAGACACCGGCCAGCGCCACCCCGTCCAGGAACTGCCCGTCGCTGATCCAGCCCCGGCCCGCCATGTCCTGACGCATGAAAGGGATGGCCGTATAGGCACCACCGAAGGTCAGCAGCCCGGCCTTCAGGCCCGACAGGAAGATCAGCCATCCCGAGGCATTCCCTGGCCCGGCCACGTCCGTTCCGGCCTGCGTCAGGTCGGGCATGGACGGCGCGGTGCCTGTGACCGTCAGAACTATGGCCAGCAGCGTCGCGCCCGCTGCGAACAGGGCGGCCAGCCATGGCTTGCCAAGTGCTCGCAGTGCATGGATGGCTCCAGCGGCAGACAGCGCGATCCAGAAGCTCACCCCCGCCAGCGTCGCCACGCCCGCCCCAATGGCCACCAACCAAAGCCCGCGATCTTCCAAGACATGTGCACCGATGCGATGCACGGCCCTTAGGATCAGCCCGATCACGACCGCCTGAATGGCCAACATCGCACCCGCAATCCAGGGTCGCTCGAAGTCGATCAGGAAATAGGCCCAGGCCAGGCCAAGCATCAGCACCAGTCCCGGCAGCATGAATCCCAGCCCGGCCAGTACGCCCCCGATCCGCCCCCGCGCCCGCATGCCCATGTGCACGCACAGCTCGTGCGCCTCCGGCCCCGGCAGGGCCTGCATGACGGCCAGCAAACGATTGAACCGATCGCCGGACATCCAGCCCTCGCGCTCGACCAGATCGCGCCGGATCATCCCGATCTGCGCCACCGGGCCGCCGAAGGCCAGAAAGCCGAACCGCAGGAACTTCAGAAACAGCGCGCCGTAGGACAACACGGGCGGACGCGGCTCCGCCTCGCTATTCGCCACTGAAGTATCCGGCCCCGACATGCGGGCATGCTTGCATGACCACCAGAAGCCCGGAAGCCGCGACGATCTGGCCAGCATGAAAAAGGGCGGCGATCCTGCGACCGCCGCCCTCCGTTTCTGTTGGCCTAACGCTCGCCACGCGGTGGCTTGCTGCTTGAGGCCGGTTTCAGGCCGCGTCGGGTCGGGGAGGTCCCGAAAGGCCGACGAGCGCGGCCCAGTATTATGCCAGCGAGGCCGGATCGACCTTGAAGCCCGGTCCCATCGTGGACGACAGGGTGATGCGCTTCACATAGGTGCCCTTGGCACCGGCCGGCTTGGCGCGGTTCAGGGCCTCGACATAGGCCTTGACGTTGGCTTCCAGGGCTTCCTGGGTGAAGGAGGCCTTGCCGATGCCGCCGTGGGCGATACCGGCCTTTTCGACGCGGAACTCGACCGCACCGCCCTTGGCGTCCTTGACGGCCTGGGCGACGTTCGGGGTCACGGTGCCGACCTTGGGGTTGGGCATCAGGCCGCGAGGACCCAGCACCTTACCCAGACGACCCACCAGGGCCATCATGTCGGGGCTGGCGATGACGCGGTCGAAATCCATCAGGCCGCCGTTGATCTGCTCGTACAGATCCTCGGCACCGACGTATTCAGCGCCGGCAGCGCGGGCTTCGTCAGCCTTGGCGTCCTTGGCGAAGACGGCGACGCGAACGTCACGGCCCGTGCCCGACGGCAGGTTGACCACGCCGCGGACCTGCTGGTCGGCGTGACGGGGATCGACGCCCAGGTTGACGGCGATCTCGATCGACTCGTCGAACTTGGCCTTGGCGTTGTCCTTTACCAGCTTGATCGCGTCATTGAACGGCAGGAGCTCCTGCGTCAGACCGGTGCGGGCCTTTTGAGCCTTGGTTTGCTTGGCCATGTGCTCAGCCCTCCACGACGTTGAGGCCCATGGCGCGCGCCGAGCCTTCGATGATCTTGGTCGCGGCGTCCAGGTCGTTCGCGTTCAGATCCTTCATCTTCTTTTCGGCGATCTCACGCAGCTGGCTGCGCTTGATCTTGCCGGCCACTTCGCGGCCCGGCAGCTTCGACGCCGAAGTGATGCCGGCGGCCTGCTTGATGTAGTGGGTCGCGGGCGGGGTCTTGGTGACGAAGGTGAAGCTCTTGTCCTGATAGACCGTGATCACGGTCGGCAGGGGCGTGCCCTTCACTTCCTTTTCGGTGCGCGCGTTGAACTCCTTGACGAAGCCCATGATGTTGACGCCGCGCTGGCCCAGTGCCGGGCCGATCGGGGGCGACGGCGTGGCGTTGCCGGCCGGCACCTGCAGCTTGATATAGCCGAGGATCTTCTTGGCCATTGGTCTCTCCTGTAATGGCCCAGAACTCAATCAGGACCGGTGAGCCGTGGTCTGGCATGGCTGCCTCCCACGGATTTGTGCGAGCGAACCCGCACCGCCCTGTTCAGAGCGAGGCGCGCCTATAGCGGATGGACGGCCCAAACGCAAACGGCGACCCGAGGGTCGCCGCCGCTATATTCGCAAATGGAGGGCGCGCGATCAGGCCGCGACCTTCTCCACCTGGCTGTACTCCAGATCGACCGGCGTCGGACGACCAAAGATCGACACGGCGACGCGCAGGCGGGCCGCATCCTCGTCGACGCTCTCAACCTGGCCGTCGAAGCTGGCGAACGGGCCGTCGATGACCTTGACGGTCTCGCCGATGTCGAAGTGAATGGTGGGCTTGGGACGCTCGACGCCCTCTTCCACGGCCCCGATGATGTTCTGAACCTCACGCTCCGAGACCGGCAGCGGTTTGGTGCCGCCTGCGGCACCCAGAAAGCCCGTGACCTTGGGCGTGTTCTTGACCAGGTGGTAGGCCTCGTCCGTCAACTCCATCCGCACCAGCACATATCCGGGGAAGAACTTGCGCTCGGAGTTCACCTTGCGGCCGCGACGGATCTCGACGACGTCCTCGGTCGGCACCAGGATTTCGGAGAAGTTGTCTTCCAGACCCTGCTGCTTGGCCTGATCGGTCAGGTGCTGGGCGACCTTCTTTTCGAAGTTCGAATAGGCCTGGACAATATACCACTTGTGGCGGGGATTGGTGGCGGGTTTGGGCGCTGCATCCGTCATGGGCGCGTCTCCTTATTGGCCGATGGACAGGACGAAAAGCGAGATCTTGGCCAGACCCCAGTCGACGATCCAGAAGAAAACGGCCGCGATCAGGACCATGATGAAGACCATCACCGAGGTGATCCAGGTCTCCTTTCGCGATGGCCAGACGATCTTGCGACCCTCGGCGCGGACCTGGCTGAAGAACTGCGGGATGGAGGTCCGCTTCTTCGGCGTCGGCGCGTCGGTACCCACGGCCTGACCGGCCAGCACGGGCTGGCTGACCTGGACATTGGGGGTGCGGCGACCCTTGGGGGTCTTGGCCTTGGCCATCTGACGTCTCTTCAACTCTTGATCCTGCCCACCAGATGGGAAGTCCCACCCGGTGGCGACAGGGGTAAAATGGCAGGAGTGGAGGGACTCGAACCCACGACCCTCGGTTTTGGAGACCGATGCTCTACCAGCTGAGCTACACTCCTTCAGGTTCCGGACAAAACACAACGCGCCGTGGGTTTCCCCGACGGCGCGTGTCGATCGCCAGACCGGGGCGTATGCCCGACCGGCACGGGGTTTTCAAGGGCTATCGGTGTCCCCGCCCCTATTCGTCCAGGTGTTCGGCGACCGCGCGCGCCTCGTCCTCGGCCTTGACCAGTTGGCGGAAGATCAGCTTGTCGATCCGGCGGTCGTCCATGTCGATGATCTCGACCTCAAAGCGTCCGACCTGCAGCACCTCGCCCTCGTCTGGCACGCGCGACAGCTGGTGCAGGATCAGGCCCGCGACGGTGTGGAAGCTTTCGTTCTCGCCGAAGTCTTCACCCAGTGTGTCCGCCAGTTCGTCCAGGTCGGTGCGGCCATCAACCAGCCAGCTGCCGTCCTCACGCTGGCGCACATAGGCGTGCAGTTCGTCGTGGCCCTCGTTGAAGTCGCCCGCGATCATTTCCAGCAGGTCGGTCGCCGTCACCACGCCTTCGAAGGCGCCGTATTCGTCGACGACAAACACCATGTGGACCTTGGAGCCCTTCATGATCTCCAGCGCCTTCAGAACCGAGGACGACTGCGGAATGAAGGCCGGAACCTGGACGTATTTCTCGATATTGAACTCGCCGTTGTCCAGCAGGCTGTCCAGCAGGTCCTTCTTGTGAACGACACCCAGCGGATTATCGACGTCACTCTCGCGCGCGACCACGATTCGCGAATAGGGGCAGGTCCGCACCTCCTCGCGCAGTACCTCGTCCGAATCGTCCAGCGCGACCCAGAACACCTCGTGACGCGGCGTCATGGCGACCTTCACCGGTCGGTCGCCCAGGCGCAGGATCTCCTCGATCATCTCCTGCTCTTCAGGCTCGATCAGACCGGCGGACGTGCCCTCCGCGATCATGGTCTCGACCTCTTCCTGGGTGACATCGGACCCGTCGCGGTCCTTGACGCCCATGACCTTGAGAATGCCTGAGGTCGAGGCCGTCAGCAGCATCACGAACGGATGCAGGACGATGGCCAGGGTCGAAATCGGGGCCGCCATCTTGGCCGCGATCGATTCGGGAAAGATCAGTGCCAGCCGCTTGGGCACCAGTTCGCCGACGATCAGCGACACATAGGTGATGCAGATGACCACCAGGGCCGTGGAAAAGATCTGGGTATAGGCATCCAGCGCCGGAAAGGCGGCCGTCAGGATGCGGTCCAGCTCACCCGCTATGGTCGCCTGACCATAGGCACCGGCCAGAATGCCGATAGCGGTGATGCCGACCTGGACGGCGGACAGAAAATGCGTCGGATTCTCCGACAGCTTCAGGGCCGCCCTTGCCCCTTTGTCGCCTCGCTCGGCCCGGCTCTGCAGTCTGGATTTGCGCGAGGAGACGACCGCAAGCTCGGTCATGGCGAACAGGCCGTTCAGCACCACGAGCAGCAGTACGACGACGATGGCGATGGCTAACATCTAGTGGGGCAGAACCGGCGCGGCGCAACAGTCGGCGGTCCGCATCTGTCATGATAGTGGCAAATCACCGCCCGCGCCACGGTTTACTGCCAAACGCCAGGCTTGTGCCCTCAGGACCTGCTCCGACCGGCGTCAATTGTGCCGTACGCGCCCGGCTTGAAGCCTTCGCTCGGCTGCGTCGCGCAGGCCGACATCCCGATGATGATCCCGATGAACAGGCCGGTGCGTATCGCTCGCATCATGATTACCAAATCCTTAACGTCCGTGGTGAACGTTAAGGCGGCTGAGGCGGTTCCGCGCAAGACATCTCGCGTCACACGCGACGGCGACACAGCAAAAAGCCCCGCCGGATTGCTCCAGCGGGGCTGATTGTCAGACTGCGCTCAAGCAGCGCGGCTCCGCGAGCCGCGCGTTAGCGCACCAAGGATGTCTACTCGACGATCTTGGCGACGACGCCGGCGCCGACGGTGCGGCCGCCTTCGCGGATGGCGAAGCGCAGGCCCTGGTCCATGGCGATGGGCGTGATCAGCTCGACGTTCAGCTCGGCGTTGTCGCCGGGCATGATCATCTCGACACCTTCCTTCAGGTGCACGATGCCGGTCACGTCCGTCGTGCGGAAGTAGAACTGCGGACGGTAGTTGGTGAAGAACGGCGTGTGACGGCCACCCTCTTCCTTGGTCAGGATGTAGGCCTCGGCCAGGAACTTGGTGTGCGGCGTGATGGAGCCGGGCTTGCACAGCACCTGGCCGCGCTCGACGTCTTCACGCTTGGTGCCGCGCAGCAGCACGCCGACGTTGTCGCCCGCCTGGCCCTGGTCCAGCAGCTTGCGGAACATTTCCACGCCCGTGCAGGTCGTCTTCTGGACCGGACGGATGCCGACGATCTCGACTTCCTCACCGACCTTGATGATGCCCTTCTCGACACGCCCCGTGACCACGGTGCCGCGGCCCGAGATCGAGAACACGTCTTCCACCGGCATCAGGAAGGCCTGATCGATCGGGCGTTCCGGCTGCGGGATGTATTCGTCGACGGTTTCCATCAGCTTCAGCACGGCCTGCTCGCCGATTTCCGGGTTCACGCCGTCGGTGGCGGCCTTGGCCGAACCGGCGGTGATCGGAATGTCGTCGCCCGGGAACTGGTACGAGCTCAAGAGCTCGCGGATTTCCATCTCGACCAGCTCGAGCAGTTCCTTGTCGTCGACCAGGTCGACCTTGTTCATGAACACCACCAGGGCCGGCACGCCGACCTGACGGGCCAGCAGGATGTGCTCGCGGGTCTGGGGCATCGGGCCGTC
>NZ_JAYRTD010000011.1:0-108640 GCF_041919755.1 Brevundimonas sp.
TCTCGACCAGCTCGAGCAGTTCCTTGTCGTCGACCAGGTCGACCTTGTTCATGAACACCACCAGGGCCGGCACGCCGACCTGACGGGCCAGCAGGATGTGCTCGCGGGTCTGGGGCATCGGGCCGTCAGCGGCCGACACCACCAGGATCGCGCCGTCCATCTGGGCGGCACCGGTGATCATGTTCTTCACATAGTCGGCGTGGCCGGGGCAGTCGACGTGGGCATAGTGACGGTTGGCCGTCTCGTATTCCACGTGCGCGGTGTTAATCGTGATGCCGCGGGCCTTTTCTTCCGGCGCGGCGTCGATGTCGGCGTAGTTCATCGCCTTGGCACCACCGGCCTTGGCCAGCGTCATCGTGATCGCCGCCGTCAGCGTCGTCTTGCCATGGTCAACGTGACCGATCGTGCCGATGTTGCAGTGCGGCTTGGTGCGTTCGAACTTTTCCTTGGCCATTCTCTTCTCTCCATCCCCTGAGTAGGGGCTTATCCAGTTTGTCAGGGGTGATGGCGGACGATGTCCGCCGGTTTATCCAAAGGTATCAGGCGGAATACTTCTTGATCACTTCGTCGGCGACGTGTTGCGGTACCGGCTCGTAGTGGTCGTATTGCATGGTGAAGGCGGCGCGGCCCTGCGACATCCCGCGAAGGGTGTTCACATAGCCGAACATGTTGGCCAGCGGCACGAAGGCGTTCACGACGGTGGCGTTACCGCGCATGTCCTGACCCTGGATCATGCCGCGACGGCCGTTCAGGTCGCCGATGACCGAACCCAGATACTCTTCCGGGGTCACGACCTCGACCGCCATGATCGGCTCGAGCAGCTTGGGCGAACCCTTCTCCTTCAGCTCGCGGAACGCAGCGCGGGCTGCGATTTCGAACGCCAGCACGCTGGAGTCGACGTCGTGGAACTTGCCGTCCGTCAGCGTCGCCTTGAAGTCGATCAGCGGGAAGCCGGCCAGCAGGCCGTTGTCCTTGGCCGAGTTCAGGCCCTTTTCGACGCCGGGGATGTATTCCTTGGGCACCGCACCACCGACGATCGAGTTCTCGAACACGAAGCCCGAGCCCGGCTCGCCGGGTTCGAAGGTGATCATGACGCGGGCGAACTGACCCGTACCACCGGTCTGCTTCTTGTGGGTGTAGTCGATATCGACCTTGCGGCCCAGGCTTTCACGATAGGCCACCTGCGGCTGGCCGATGTTGGCCTCGACCTTGTAGGTGCGCTTCAGGATGTCGATCTTGATGTCGAGGTGCAGCTCGCCCATGCCCTTCAGGATCGTCTGGCCCGACTCGTGGTCGGTCGAGACGGTGAAGGACGGGTCTTCCGAGGCCAGCTTCTGCAGGGCGACGCCCAGCTTTTCCTGGTCGGCCTTGGACTTGGGCTCCACCGAGATCTCGATCACGGGGGCCGGGAATTCCATCTTCTCGAGGATGACGGGCGACTTGATCGGGTCGCACAGGGTATCGCCCGTGCGGGTTTCCTTCAGGCCGGCCAGGGCGACGATGTCGCCGGCGTAGGCTTCCTTGATGTCCTCACGGTTGTTGGAGTGCATCTGCAGCATCCGGCCGACGCGCTCGCGCTTGTCACGGCTGGAGTTCAGCAGGCCCATGCCCGTTTCCATCTTGCCCGAGTACAGGCGGCAGAAGGTCAGCGAGCCGACGAAGGGGTCATCCATGATCTTGAACGCCAGGACCGACAGGGGCTCGTCGTCCGAGGCCTTGCGGACCACGGGCTCTTCCGTCTTGAAGTCGATGCCGGGCGTCGGCGGGATGTCGATGGGCGACGGCAGATAGTCGACCACGGCGTCCAGCAGGGTCTGCACGCCCTTGTTCTTGAAGGCCGAGCCGCACAGGATCGGATAGAAGGCACCGGTCAGCACGGCCTTGCGGATGCACTTCTTCAGCGTCTCGACCGAAGGCTCGGTGCCTTCCAGATAGGCTTCCATCGCCTCGTCATCCAGCTCGACGGCGTTGTCGATCAGGTACTGGCGGGCCTCATTGGCCTTGTCGACCAGATCGGCGGGGATTTCGCCGACGGTGTAGTTGGCGCCCAGGGCGTCGTTGTCCCAGACCACCGACTTCATCTCGACGATGTCGACCAGGCCGGACAGCGAAGACTCGGCACCGATCGGGAACTGGATCGGCACGGCCTTGGCACCCAGACGGTCGCGGATCGACTGGACCGAGGCGTCGAAGTCGGCGCCGATCTTGTCCATCTTGTTGACGAAAACGATGCGCGGAACCTTGTACTTGTCGGCCTGGCGCCAGACGGTTTCGGTCTGCGGCTCCACACCGGCGTTGCCGTCCAGCACGGTCACGGCACCGTCGAGCACGCGCAGCGAACGCTCGACCTCGATGGTGAAGTCCACGTGGCCGGGGGTGTCGATGATGTTGAGGCGCTTCTCTTTCCAGAAGGCGGTCGTCGCGGCGGACGTAATGGTGATGCCGCGCTCCTGCTCCTGGTCCATCCAGTCCATGGTGGCGGCGCCGTCGTGCACTTCGCCGATCTTGTGGGACTTGCCGGTGTAATACAGGATCCGCTCGGTCGTCGTCGTCTTGCCCGCATCGATGTGGGCCATGATGCCGAAGTTGCGGTAGTCTTCGATTTTGTGCGTACGGGCCATGAGGCGTGCCTTGAAGTGAGTTCAGGACGCGTCAGGCGCCCTCGGGGAGATCAGTCTGTGCGGATAAGCGAGCGCGGGCGATTTAGCTCAAACCGCCCGCGCCGGAAACCCTTAGATAGTCAGCGCAAGTGACGCTTTGAAGGCGTTACCAGCGGTAGTGCGAGAAGGCGCGGTTGGCTTCGGCCATCTTGTGGGTGTCTTCACGCTTCTTGACGGCGGTGCCGCGGTTGTTGGACGCATCCAGCAGCTCGGCGGCCAGCTTTTCCGTCATGGTGTTCTCACCACGCTTGCGCGCGGCGTTGACCAGCCAGCGGATGGCCAGGGCGCGACGACGGTCCGGACGAACCTCGACCGGCACCTGATAGGTGGCACCACCGACGCGGCGCGAGCGCACTTCGACCGAAGGCGCGACGTTGTCTAGGGCCGAGTGGAAGGTGGCGACCGCTTCCTGGTCCTTCTTCTTCTCGGCCAGGATGTCGAACGCGCCATAGACGATGTTCTCGGCGACGGCCTTTTTGCCCTCGTACATGACGTAGTTCATGAACTTGGTGACGATCAGATCCTTGTACTTCGGATCCGGCAGGACTTCGCGTTTCTGAGCGCGGTGGCGACGTGACATGGGCTTGGCCTTCTAAAGACGTATCGAGGATGCCGGCCCAACATCCGAGGGAATGGGCCGGCGAATGGAGAAGCGGAGCGCTTACTTCGGACGCTTGGCACCGTAGTGCGAGCGGCGCTGCTTGCGGTCCTTGACGCCTTGCGTGTCGAGCACGCCGCGCAGGATGTGGTAGCGCACGCCGGGCAAGTCCTTGACGCGGCCGCCGCGGATCAGGACCACCGAGTGCTCCTGCAGATTGTGGCCTTCGCCCGGGATGTAGCACACGGCTTCGATGCCCGTGGTCAGACGAACCTTGGCGACCTTACGAAGCGCCGAGTTAGGCTTCTTGGGGGTCGTGGTATATACGCGGGTGCAGACGCCGCGGCGCTGGGGGCAGCCCTTCAGGGCGGGCACCTTGTTGCGGACCGGCTTGGGTTGGCGCGGCTTGCGGATCAGCTGGTTAATCGTAGGCATAGAGGTCTCGTCTCTTTCAAATCGGTGGAGGCGTGTGCCTTTCGGCCGGAGCGCCTCGTGAGCCTTCTTTTCGGACGACGCAGGTGCGCCGCCCCGGGTTGAGTTTCGAGCCGTGAGATGACCGCCAAACGAAAAAACCGGAACGCGCGCTTCGGGCGTTCCGGCGGGACACAGCCCGTCCGTTCAACTGTCACGATCCCGACGCCCGGCGAACCGGACACCTCGAAAGTGCGCGGCTTCTACGCCGGGGGGCAGGTTTGGTCAAGTCGCGCAGCGTCGCAGCGATTAACGACCGACTTCACCGCCCCAATACCGCCATGCTGACACCCTCACCTGTCTTCGAACAGGGTTCGGGGGACGGATGAGCGCGGGGCAGGTCATTGGACGCAGGTTGCCCGAGCGCTGGCACAAGCCTGCCCTCGTCGCGGGATCGGTGGCCTTTCATGCCCTCGTCCTGGCGGTGCTGGGCCTCCGGGCGGTTCAGCTGGAAGAGGTGCCCTATACGCCTCAGCCACCGGTGGTGTTCGTCGATATCGCGCCTCGCCCCAAGCTGAGAGACGAGACAGCGCGGGTCAGGCCGACACCGTCCGAAAGCCCGACCGATCGGCTGACCCTGCCCGACCAGGCGGCGGCCAGCCAGGCCCTGCCTCTGCGTGATCCGCGTGAGGAGGAACAGGTGCAAGGCCTGCCGTCCTCGCCGAGTCCGCGTGTCGGCACCCCCGCGCCGGGTGTGCCCGCCCCCACAGGCTCTGCGGCGTCCGGCGGATGGACCGTCCGGCCCGAGACCCAGGGCGACCGTATCCAGCGCGGGCTGAACAACAGCGTCCTGGCCTGCCGCACGCCCCAGTTGCTGACGCCCGCCGAACAGGCGCGTTGCGACGAGCGCATGGCTAATGCGGCCAACAGCACGCCGGAAATGCGTGGCTCCGGCGATCCCGAGACCGACAGCCGCTTTGCCCGCCAGGGGGCCGCGCGGCTGGCCGAATACGAGGCGCGCCGTCGCCCGCTGTCCGGCGGCAACGGCAATGTGGGGGTTCAGGAGGGTCCGGGCTCCAACTTCGGAATCGGTGTGGCGGGTGCGCATCTGGACCCGTCGCTTCGTCCAGACAGCACCACCAATATCCGCACCCGCCGCGACGGCCGGCGCGCCGCCGGCGAACCTCTGGTGCCGGGCGGTGGTGGGTTTTCACGGGAGTAGCGCTACCTCCCCGTTGCCGGTGCGAAAGCAACGAGGCTCTGCGGGCTCAGCGATAGCGCAAGAAAAAGACGGCCCCGTTTCCGGGACCGCCTTGTTCAGTTCAGTCTGAACCGGGGATCAGCTTTCGCTGCCCTCCAGCTCCAGGGCCAGGTCGGCCGGCAGTTCCTCGATGGCCTCTTCGCGAGCGGACGTCAAAGCGGCGTCGCGCGCGTTGGCGATCTTCTGCAGGCTGCGCAGATAGGCACCGGTGCCCGCCGGAATCAGACGGCCCACGATGACGTTTTCTTTCAGGCCTTCCAGCGTATCCTTCTTGCCGTTGACCGAGGCGTCGGTGAGGACGCGGGTGGTCTCCTGGAAGGACGCCGCCGAGATGAAGCTGCGTGTCTGCAGCGACGCCTTGGTGATACCGAGCAGTACCGGCTGCACCGTGGCCAGCCGGCCACCGCGCTTCTCGACCTTGTCGTTCTCGGCCTGGGCCTCGGCGATCTCGACGGTGTCGCCCTTGATCAGGGTCGTTTCACCCGAGTCGATCACCTCGACCTTCTGCAGCATCTGGCGGACGATCACTTCGATGTGCTTGTCGTTAATCGGCACGCCCTGCAGTCGGTAGACCTCCTGCACCTCGTTCACCAGATACTCGGCCAGCGCCTCGACGCCCTGGATGCGCAGAAGATCGTGCGGATCGGGGTTGCCGTCGATGATGTAGTCGCCCTTCTGGATCAGATCGCCGTCGTGGACGGAGATGTGCTTGCCCTTGGGGATCAGGAATTCGACCGGTTCGGCCTGGTTTCCATCGGCATCCGGCTCCGGCGTGATCTTGATGCGACGCTTGTTCTTGTAGTCGCGTCCGAACTCCACGCGGCCGTCCATCTCGGCGATGACCGCGCAGTCCTTTGGACGACGGGCTTCGAACAGCTCGGCCACCCGCGGCAGACCGCCGGTGATGTCGCGCGTCTTGGCACCCTCGGTCGGGACGCGGGCGATGATCTCGCCCGGCTTGACCACGTCACCGTTGGACACCGACAGAACGGCCCCCACCGGCAGCAGGTAGCGGGCGTCGGAGCCCGAGGCCAGCTTGGCATAGGCGTCGCCATTGGTGACACCCATCGCCGGACGCAGGTCCGCACCGCGCGGGCTGGCGCGCCAGTCGCTGACGACGCGCTGGGCGATACCCGTGGCTTCGTCGGTTTCCTCGCGGACCGACAGACCATCGACCAGATCTTCGAACCGGATCGTGCCGCCGACTTCCGTCAGGATCGGAGAGGTATAGGGGTCCCACTCCGCCAGACGCTGGCTGCGCGCGATGTCCGCACCCTCGGTCACCCGCAAGCGAGCACCGTAGGGCAGTTTGTGGGTCTCGCGGTCCTTGCCGTCGACGACGACCGTGATCGTGACGTTGCGACCCATGGCCACCAGATCGCCGTGCGCGGCCTTGACGGTCGGGCCGGTGATCTTGGCGACACCGGCGTTGGTCGCCTCGTAGAACGAGGTTTCCGCCACCTGGGCCGTACCGCCGATGTGGAAGGTCCGCATCGTCAGCTGGGTACCCGGCTCACCGATCGACTGGGCGGCGATGACGCCGACCGCTTCACCGATGTTCACGTTGGTGCCGCGCGCCAGGTCGCGACCGTAGCACATGCCGCAGATGCCGGCCTCGGCCTCGCAGGTCAGGGCCGAGCGGACCTTGATGGACTGCACGCCGGCCGCGTCGATGGCCTCGATCTCTTCTTCCTGCAGATAGGTGTCTGCGGGGAACAGGATCCTGTCGCCGCCCGGCTCCTTGATGTCCTCGGCCGCATAGCGACCCAGAACCCGCTGGCCGAGCGAGACCAGCACGTCACCGCCTTCGACCACGGCGCGCAGGGTGATGCCGCGCGTGGTGCCGCAGTCTTCCTCGGTGACGATCGAGTCCTGCGCCACGTCGACCAGACGACGCGTCAGATAGCCGGAGTTAGCGGTCTTCAGCGCGGTGTCGGCCAGACCCTTACGGGCACCGTGGGTGGAGTTGAAGTATTCGAGGACGGTCAGGCCTTCCTTGAAGTTCGAGATGATGGGCGTCTCGATGATCTCGCCCGACGGCTTGGCCATCAGGCCTCGCATGCCGCCCAACTGCTTCATCTGGGCCTGCGAACCACGGGCACCGGAGTTGGCCATCATGAACACCGAGTTGATGTCGGGGTTCTCGCCCTTGATCAGGGCGCGAGGCTGGGCGATCTCGCCCATCATCGCGTCGGCGATCTTGTCCGTGGCCTTGGCCCAGGCGTCGACGACCTTGTTGTACTTCTCGCCCTTGGTGATCAGGCCGTCGGCATACTGTTGCTCGTATTCCTCGACCTGGGTGCGGGTATCCGCCACCAGTCCGGCCTTGGCCGCAGGGATGACGATGTCGTCCTTGCCGAACGAAATGCCCGCCTTGGCAGCCTCGCGGAAGCCCAGCTGCATCATCTGGTCGGCGAAGATGACCGTCGCCTTCTGACCGCAGTGGCGATAGACCTGATCAATCAGGTTGCCGATTTCCTTCTTGGTCAGGTTCTTCTCGAGCAGGCGGTAGCCGATGTTGGCGTTGTGCGGCAGCAGCGCACCCAGCTTCATCCGGCCCGGCGTGGTGTCGATCACCTTGGTGATGACTTCGCCATCCGCGTTCATCTCGGTCCAGCGCGCCTTGATCTTGGTGTGCAGGGTGACGACCTTGGCATCCAGCGCGGCATCGATTTCGCCGATATTGGCGAACAGCTTGCCTTCGCCCGGCTCGCCTTCCTTGACCAGCGACAGATAGTACAGACCCAGGACGATGTCCTGCGACGGCACGATGATCGGCTTGCCGTTGGCGGGCGAAAGGATGTTGTTCGTCGACATCATCAGGACGCGCGCTTCCAGCTGGGCCTCGAGGCTCAGCGGGACGTGAACGGCCATCTGGTCGCCGTCGAAGTCGGCGTTGAACGCGGTACAGACCAGCGGGTGCAGACGGATAGCCTTGCCCTCGATCAGCTTGGGCTCGAACGCCTGGATGCCCAGACGGTGCAGCGTCGGCGCACGGTTCAGCAGGACCGGGTGTTCGCGGATGACCTCGTCCAGGATATCCCAGACCTGCGGCTGCTCGCGCTCGACCATGCGCTTGGACTGTTTGACGGTGCCCGACAGGCCCTTGGCGTCGAGGCGCGCATAGATGAAGGGCTTGAACAGCTCCAGCGCCATCTTCTTGGGCAGGCCGCACTCGTGCAGCTTGAGCTCGGGACCCACGGTGATGACCGAACGGCCCGAATAGTCGACGCGCTTGCCCAGCAGGTTCTGACGGAAGCGACCCTGCTTGCCCTTCAGCATGTCGGCCAGCGACTTCAGCGGACGCTTGTTGGCGCCCGTGATGACGCGACCGCGACGGCCGTTGTCGAACAGGGCGTCGACGGATTCCTGCAGCATCCGCTTTTCGTTGCGGATGATGATGTCCGGCGCGCGCAGCTCGATCAGGCGCTTCAGGCGGTTGTTGCGGTTGATGACGCGGCGATACAGGTCGTTCAGGTCCGAGGTCGCGAACCGACCGCCGTCCAGCGGCACCAGCGGGCGCAGTTCCGGCGGGATGACCGGCACGACGGTCATGATCATCCACTCGGGCTTGTTGCCCGATTCCAGGAAGGCCTCGATCAGCTTCAGGCGCTTGGACGCCTTCTTGGCCTTGATCTCGGACGGGCTGTCGGCCAGCTCTCCGCGGTGACGCTCGGCCTCGGCATGCAGGTCGATGCCGATCAGCAGGTTGCGCACGGCCTCGGCGCCGATCTCGGCAGTGAAGCCGTCATCGCCGTATTCGTCCTGGTAGCGATAGAACTCGTCTTCCGTCAGCAGCTGGTTCTGCTTCAGCGGGGTCAGGCCCGGCTCGGTGACGATGTAGTTCTCGAAATACAGGACGCGTTCGACGTCCTTCAGCGCCATGTCCAGCATCAGCGAGATGCGCGACGGCAGCGACTTCAGGAACCAGATGTGGGCGACCGGGGCGGCCAGTTCGATGTGGCCCATCCGCTCGCGGCGAACGCGGGCCAGGGTGACCTCCACGCCGCACTTCTCGCAGATGATACCCTTGTACTTCATGCGCTTGTACTTGCCGCACAGGCATTCGTAGTCCTTGGTCGGGCCAAAGATACGGGCGCAGAACAGGCCGTCACGCTCGGGCTTGAACGTGCGGTAGTTGATGGTTTCCGGCTTCTTGATCTCGCCGAACGACCACGAGCGGATCTTCTCTGGCGAGGCCAGAGCGATCTTGATCTGGTCAAAGGTCGGGGTGACCGGAAGCGGGTTGAAGATGTTCAGGACGTCCTGGTTCATCTTGGTTTCCTTCTGCGGGGCTTCCCGCGAAAATTCAGACAGTGGAGAGAGCGAAAGACCGTCCCTCCCCGCTTTCGCGGAGAGGGATCATCCGGTCGGTCAGCTGTTCTCCAGCTCCACGTTCAGGCCCAGCGAGCGCATTTCCTTGACGAGAACGTTGAAGCTCTCGGGGATGCCCGCCTCGAAGCTGTCGTCGCCGCGGACGATGGCCTCGTAGACCTTGGTACGGCCGGCGACGTCGTCGGACTTCACCGTCAGCATTTCCTGCAGGGTGTAGGCGGCGCCGTAGGCTTCCAGAGCCCAGACCTCCATCTCCCCGAAGCGCTGGCCACCGAACTGCGCCTTGCCGCCCAGCGGTTGCTGGGTGACGAGCGAGTACGGCCCGATCGAACGCGCGTGGATCTTGTCGTCGACCAGGTGGTGCAGCTTCAGCATGTAGATGTAGCCGACGGTGACCGGCCTCTTGAACTGCTCGCCCGTCTGACCGTCGTAGACGATCGACTGACCCGAGCGATCCAGACCGGCCTTCTCCAGCAGGTCCTCGATGTCCCCGATGTGGGCACCGTCGAAGACCGGCGTAGCGAACGGCACACCCTTGGACAGGTTCTTGGCCAGCTCGATCAGCTCTTCTTCCGTATCCGGAAGAGGCGTCTCGGGGCCGTAGACGCTGGTCAGGTGATCTACCAGCGCCTTCTTCTGTCCGCCCTGTTGCCAGGCTTCCAGCAGACCCTGGATCTGCTTGCCCAGACCGGCGGCGGCCCAACCCAGGTGGGTTTCGAAGATCTGTCCGATGTTCATGCGCGACGGCACGCCCAGCGGGTTCAGAACGACGTCGACCGAGGTCCCGTCCTCCAGGTGCGGCATGTCCTCGATCGGCAGGATCTTGGAGATGACGCCCTTGTTGCCGTGACGGCCGGCCATCTTGTCGCCGGGCTGAAGCTTGCGCTTCACGGCCACGAAGACCTTGACCATCTTCATCACGCCGGGGGGCAGTTCGTCGCCGCGTTGCAGCTTCTCGACCTTGTCCTCGAAGCGGCGGTCGAGCGCCTTGCGGGCGTCCTCGAACTGCTTCTTCATGGCCTCGAGCTCGCCCATGGCCTTCTCGTCATCCAGGGCGATCTGCCACCACAGGCCGCGCGACAGTTCGCCCAGCTTGTCCTCGGTGACCTCACCGCGACCCAGGCCCTTCGGACCCGACACGGCGTTCTTGCCCAGCAGCAGGGGCTTCAGGCGACCATAGACGTTGCGCTCCAGGATCTTGAGCTCGTCGTCGCGGTCCTTGCCCAGGCGCTCGATTTCCGAACGCTCGATGGCGATGGCCCGCTCGTCCTTGTCGACGCCGTGACGGTTGAAGACGCGAACGTCCACGACAGTACCGGCCACGCCGGGCGGCAGGCGAAGGGAAGTGTCGCGCACGTCCGAAGCCTTTTCGCCGAAGATGGCGCGCAGCAGCTTCTCTTCCGGGGTCATCGGGCTCTCGCCCTTCGGCGTGACCTTGCCGCACAGGATGTCGCCCGGCTGGACCTCGGCACCGATGGCCACGATGCCCGCCTCGTCGAGGTTGCGCAGGGCCTCCTCGCCGACGTTGGGGATGTCGCGGGTGATCTCTTCCGGCCCCAGCTTGGTGTCGCGGGCCATCACCTCGAACTCGTCGATGTGGATCGAGGTGAAGATGTCGTCGCGCACGATACGCTCGGAAATCAGGATCGAGTCCTCGAAGTTGTAGCCGTTCCAGGGCATGAAGGCGACGAGGGCGTTGCGGCCCAGGGCCAGTTCGCCCAGGTCCGTCGAGGGGCCGTCGGCGATCACGTCACCGGCCTTGACCTCGTCACCCACGCGCACGATCGGGCGCTGGTTGATGCAGGTCGACTGGTTGGAACGCTGGAACTTCGACAGGCGATAGATGTCGACGCCGGAGCGGCCGGCATCCAGTTCGCCGGTGGCGCGCACGACGATGCGGGTACCGTCGATCTGCTCGACGACGCCGTCACGCTTGGCAACCACGACCGCGCCGGAGTCGACGGCCACGACCGCTTCCATGCCGGTGCCGACCAGCGGCGCGTCCGACTGCACCAGAGGCACGGCCTGACGCTGCATGTTCGCGCCCATCAGGGCCCGGTTGGCGTCGTCGTTTTCCAGGAAGGGGATCAGGGCGGCGGCGACCGAAACGACCTGTTTCGGCGACACGTCCATCATGTCCACCGACTCCTTGGTCAGCAGCTGGCTGTCGCCGTTGATCCGGCCGGGGACCAGGTCCTCGACGATCTGGCCGTCCTTCAGCTCGATGTTGGCCTGGGCGATGGTGTATTTCGCCTCTTCCATGGCCGAGATGTAGACTACCTCGTCCTGGGCCTGGCCGTCCTTGACCCGGCGGTACGGGCTTTCGATGAAGCCGTACTTGTTAACGCGGGCGTGGGTGGCCAGCGAGTTGATCAGGCCGATGTTCGGGCCTTCCGGCGTTTCGATCGGGCAGATGCGACCGTAGTGGGTCGGGTGCACGTCGCGGACCTCAAAGCCGGCGCGCTCACGCGTCAGACCGCCCGGGCCGAGCGCTGACAGACGACGTTTGTGGGTGATCTCGGACAGCGGATTAGTCTGGTCCATGAACTGCGACAGCTGCGACGAACCGAAGAACTCGCGCACGGCGGCGGCGGCCGGCTTGGCATTGATCAGGTCATGCGGCATGACCGTGTCGATATCGACCGAGGACATGCGCTCCTTGATGGCGCGCTCCATCCGCAGCAGGCCGACGCGGTACTGGTTTTCCAGCAGTTCGCCGACCGAACGGACCCGGCGGTTGCCCAGGTTGTCGATGTCGTCGATCTCGCCCCGACCGTCCTTCAGGCCGACCAGGATCTGGAGGACCTTCAGAACGTCTTCCTTGCGCAGCACGCGGATCTCGTCGGACACCTCGGGGGTCTCCAGACGCATGTTCATCTTGACCCGGCCCACGGCCGAAAGGTCGTAGCGCTCGCTGTCGAAGAACAGCGAGTTGAACATGGCCTCGGCGGCTTCGGGGGTGGGCGGCTCGCCCGGACGCATGACGCGATAGACGTCGAACAGCGCGTCCTCGCGGCCCGTGTTCTTGTCGATGCGCAGGGTGTTGCGCATGTAGGCGCCGACCGTCACGTGGTCGATGTCCAGAACGTCGATGGTGGTGAAGCCGTGACTTTCCAGCAGTTCGATGGTCGGCGCGTCCAGCTCGTCACCGGCCTCGGCATAAATCTCGCCGGTTTCGTAGTTGACGGCGTCGGCGGCCAGATAGCGGGTCAGCAGGGCGTCAGCGGCCAGCGACAGCGAGGTCGTGGTCTCGCCCAGCTTCTTGGCCTGGCGGGCGCTGATCTTAGTGCCGGCGGCGGCGATCACTTCGCCGGTGTCGGCGTCGACCAGATCGAACTCGGGCTTCACACCTCTCCAGCGCTCGGCCTTGTAGGGGGTGACCCAGCCTTCGCCGCGCTTCTCATAGGGCACGGTGTCGTAGAAGGTCTTGAGGATTTCCTCGCCGTCCATGCCCAGGGCCATCAGGAAGGTCGAGGCCGGCAGCTTCCGACGACGGTCGATACGGGTGTAGACCACGTCCTTGGCGTCGAACTCGAAGTCCAGCCACGAGCCACGGTACGGGATGACCCGCGCGGCGAACAGCAGCTTGCCCGAGCTGTGCGTCTTGCCCTTGTCGTGGTCGAAGAAGACGCCCGGCGAACGGTGCATTTGCGAGACGATGACCCGCTCGGTGCCGTTGACGACGAAGGTGCCCTTGTCGGTCATGAGCGGGATGTCGCCCATGTAGACGTCCTGCTCCTTGATGTCCTTGACCGAGCGCGCGCCGGTTTCCTCGTCCGCCTCGAACACGATCAGGCGCAGCTTGACCTTCAGCGGCGCGGCATAGGTCATGTCGCGCTGGATGCACTCCTCGACGTCGTACTTGGGGTCCTCGAATTCGTAGGAGACGTATTCAAGGATGGCGCGTTCGTTGAAGTCCTTGATCGGGAAGACCGACTTGAACACCGCCTCGATGCCTTCATCCCGACGCTGCCCGGCGCGCACTTCGCGCTGCAGGAACTGTTCGTATGAGGCGCGCTGAACCTCGATGAGGTTCGGCATCTGGATCGCTTCGGGGATGCGCCCGAACGAGTGGCGGATGCGCTTCTTGCCGGTGAACGAGGTGGCGGTGGCGAACTGACCGGGGGCGGCGAGTTCGGCGTTGGACTTGGCCATTCTGTCTTCCCAATGCGCCACCCGGGCAGGCGGCGATCAAATGCAGCAGCCACGGCTCACCGCTCGGTGACCCGTGACCATCGGTTTCGGCGTCCACCCTCGGGCCTTGCGGCACCAGGACACCTGAAATGTAGAGCTCCCTTGGGGAGGAGCGCGTCTTCGCTCGGTCGGAGGGCGACGGACCGGGCCTCGACGCTTTCGCGCGCGGACTCATGGAGTTCTGCGGAGGGCGGACATATACGCCCTTCTTCGGCGAAATAAAGGCCCCGATCGCATTGGATCGGCCGCTGGGTGAAGATTTTTTGCCGCCGGTGTCGATCTGCGCGCCCCTCGCGCGTCTCCCGATTGTCGCGCATGATCGGACAGTCCGATCAGGTGACCGAAAATGGAGGCTGACCGATGCAATACGTTCTTCTGATCCACGAACCCGAAACCGAGTCCTATCCCGACGGCGAGAACGGCCAAGCCTGGCTCGACATCCTCGAAGCGCACAACGCGTATGGCCAGGAGATGGGTGCCGCCGGCGTCTTCGTCGGCGGCGCGGGTCTGAAGTCGGCCAGCCTGGCCACCACCGTCCGCGTCACGCCGCAGGGCCGCACGGTTCACGACGGCCCGTTCGCCGAGACGCGCGAGCAACTGGGCGGGCTCTATATGATCGATGTCCCCGATCTGGACGCCGCCATCGACTGGGCCAAAAAGCTGCCGATCGCCGGCAACGGGTCCATCGAGATCCGCCCCCTACTGCCGCCACCGCCGATGCCCGGCTGATCGGCAAAACTTGAGCCTTCTTGACCAGACCTTTCGACAGGCCGGCGGGCGCGTCATCTCCGCGCTCGCCGCGTCCTTCCGCGATCTGGACGTGGCCGAGGAGGCCTTTGCCGAAGCCTGCACCCGTGCCGTCGAAAAGTGGAGCGACGCCCCGCCCGCAGACCCCGCCGCCTGGCTCTATGCCGTCGCCCGGCGCTGGGCGCTTGACCGCTATCGGCGCCGCGCCACCGCCGCCGCCTGGCGTCCCGACGACGCCCCGCCCGAGCCGACGCCCGAGGACCTGGTCATGGCCATGGACAATCCCATACCCGACGAGCGGCTGCGTCTGATCTTCGTCTGCTGCCACCCTGCGGTAGCCCCTGAAGCGCGCGCGGCCCTGACCCTGCGGACGGTCTGCGGCCTGACGACGGCGGAGGTGGCAACTGCCTTCCTGCTACCGGAGCCGACCTTGGCCCAGCGACTGGTCCGAGCCAAGCGCAAGATCACCGAGGCCGGGGTGCCGTTCGACATCCCCACGCCCGACCGCTGGCCCGAGCGAATGGACGCCGTCCTGTCGACGCTGGAGGTCGCCTATGCCCAGGCTCATGCCGACGCGGCGTTGGCGGGGCCTCATGCGGATTTCGCCCGGGAAATACTGCACCTGACCGACCTGCTGGCGCGGCTTGTCCCTGATGACCCCGAAGTCCTCGCCCTCGCGGCGACGGTTCGCTTCACCGAGGCGCGTCGACCGGCCCGGCTGGCCGCCGACGGGGCCATGACGCCGCTCGCCGACCAGGATGTGCGGGACTGGAACGCCGAGCTCTGCATCCAAGCCGAGCGACTGTTGTCCAGCGCCGCAGCCCTGGCGCACCGGAACCGCCGTCCGCCCGGCCCGCGTGCGCTGCAGGCGGCCATCCATGCGGTCCACGCCGACCGCCGCCGATTGGGCCTGATAGACTGGCGCGCCATCGTCGGTCTGTATGATGCGCTGCTGACCCTCCGCGACGATCCGGTCGTCCACACCAATCGTGCCATCGCCGTGGCAGAGGTCCAGGGCCAGGCCGCGGCCCTGTCACTTTTGGACGCCGCGCCCCAGCCTGCCTGGCTACCCTGGCGGGCCGCACGCGCCGACATGCTGGCGCGTCTGGGTCGGGGGCGCGAAGCGGTGGCCGAATATGATGCGGCGCTCGCACTGCAGCCCTCCCCTGCCGAAGCCCTATTCCTCGCCGCCCGCCGCGCTGCTAGCGTCAGCGCATGACTCGCACCTCGCTTTTTGCCGCCGCCCTGAGCCTGACCCTCGCCGCCTGCGCCGGTGCGCCCAGCCGGCCTGCGATGAACCTCGACTTCTCGGGCAGCAACACCCAGGAAAACTGGAACGCCGGCAATGCGGCCTATCTGGTCGTCAACGGGGCAAAGCGCGGCTGGACCACGACCGAAAGCGGCCTGCAATACCGTCGCGTCGGCCCGGCCAAGCCCGACGGCAGGCAGCCGGTCGCCACGGATACAGTAAAGGTCCACTATCGCGGCACCTTCGTGGACGGTCGCGAGTTCGACAGCTCCTATTCCCGCAACGAGCCCGCCGAGTTTCCGCTGAACCGCGTGATCAAGGGCTGGACCGAGGGTGTGGCCCTGATGCGCGAGGGTGAAAAGTTCGAGTTCGTGATTCCCGCCTCGCTGGGCTACGGCGACCGCTGGGTCGGCGGCGACGACCTGCCGCCCAACTCCACCCTCTTGTTCACGGTGGAACTGCTGGAAGTTCAGCCCGCCCCCTGAGGCAGACATTACAGGATTGTAATCCTTTCGGCCGCTCGCCGGGTTGACCCACGCGGCCTGCCGTCGTGATCTCCGGCTCCCTGTTTTTTGCCGGAAGTGCCGAGATGATGCGTCCCCTGCCCCGCCTGCTGCTGTCGGCCTGTGCCACCGCCCTGCTGATGGGGTCGCCGGCTATGGCCCAGATGGCACCCGCCCTGGATCGCACCCTGGCGCCCATCCCGGCTCCGCGCGACGTTCCCTATCCGGGCACGATCGCGATCAATATGGACGCCACCGATATCGATCGAAGGATCGTTTCGGTGCGTCAGACCATTCCGGTCGCCCAGCCCGGCCCTCTGATCCTGCTGTATCCAGAGTGGATCCCCGGCAACCATGGCCCTGTCGGGCCCGTGGACGACATCGCCGGCCTGCACATCACCGCCAATGGGCAGGCGTTGCGCTGGGTCCGCAACACTCTCAACACCAATGCCTTCGAGGTCGAGGTTCCCGCAGGCGTGTCCCAGGTCGAGGTCGCCTTCAAATGGCTGACCCCCATCGACGGCTCCCAGGGCCGGGTCGTCATCACCGACGAAATGTTGAACATCCAGTGGGAGAAGGCGCTGCTCTATCCCGCCGGCTATTACTCGCGTCAGATCACCTTCAAGCCGACCCTGCGTCTGCCCGAAGGCTGGCAATATGGTGTGGCGCTGGATACGGAATCGTTCGCGGGCGGACTGGCCACATTCGCCCCCGTGACGCTGGAGCACCTCGCCGACAGCCCTGTCTTTGCCGGTGCCCATTACCGCCAGGTCGATCTGGATCCTGGCGGCCGCTCGCCGGTTCGCCTGAACATCGTCGCCGACGAGCCCGAAATGCTGGCGGCCAGCGAGGCCCACATCGCCCAGCACCGGAGCCTGGTCCAGCAGGCCGACCGTCTGTTCGGGGCCCGCCACTTCAACCACTATGATTTCCTCGTCGCGGTGACGGACCGTCTGGGCGGGATCGGGCTTGAGCATCACCGCTCGTCTGAGAACAGCGTCGATCCGAAATACTTCACCGATCCGACCGGCACCCTGGCCGACCGCGACCTTCTGGGCCACGAATACACCCACAGCTGGAACGGCAAGTGGCGCAGGCCTGCGGATCAGCTGGTGCCGAACCTGAACGAGCCGCTACAGAACTCCCTGCTGTGGGTCTATGAGGGCCAGACCCAGTATTGGGGTCTTGTGCTGACCGCGCGCGCCGGTCTGATGAGCAAGCAGCAGGCTATCGACGTCATCGCCAATACCGCCGCCAGTTTCGCCGATATCCCGGGCCGCGAGTGGCGGGCGATGCAGGACACGACCAACGACCCGATCATCGCGCGTCGCCAGGCCCAGCCCTGGCCCAGCTATCAACGTAGCGAAGACTATTACCGCGAAGGCGCTCTGATCTGGCTGGATGCCGACACCCTCATTCGCGAACAATCACGGGGCCGGCGGTCGCTGGATGATTTCGCCAAGGCCTTCTTCGGCGTTCAGGACGGCAGCTGGGATCCAGCGCCCTATACGTTCGGCGACGTCACCGAGACGCTGGACGGGGTCCAGACCAACGACTGGTCGACCTTCCTGCGCACCCGTCTGGATGCTGTCGGCCCCGACGCCACCGGTCCTTTGGGCGGGATCGAACGCGGCGGCTACCGGCTGGTCTGGCGCGAGACCCCGAATGACTACACCAAGTCCCTGAACGCTGAACTGGGCCGGAACGATTTCCAGTATTCGCTGGGCCTGTCGACCAACGCCGCCAACCGCATCACGGCGGTCCGCTGGGGCTCGCTCGCGTTCGAAGCTGGCCTGACCTCCGGCTGGGAAATCATCGCCGTCAACAACCGCACCGCCAGTCCGACCGTGATCGCCGAGGCGATTACGGCGTCGAAAGGCAACCAGACCCCGATCGAGATGATGCTGAAACGCGGCGAGCAGTTCCGCACCGTGTCCTTCGCCTACCACGACGGACTGCGCTATCCGCATCTGGAGCGCATCCCCGGCACCCCTGACCGACTGGGCGACATTTTCAGCCCGCGCAGCCGCTGAAAGTGACATCACAGATGATCCGTACCGCCGCCCTCGCCCTGCTCCTGACCTCCGCCGCGCTACCGACGCTGGCGCAGGTGCCGGGCTCCCAGGCTCAGACGCCGCTGCCCGTTCCGACCAGCCTGCCGCGCCCCCTGCCGCCGATTCCGGCCCCTCAGGATCGCGACTATCCCGGCACGATCGGCATCGTTGCCGACATAACGGACGTTGACCGGCGCATCATTCGCGTCACCCAGACCGTGCCTGTCAGCGCCGGCCATCTGGTCCTGCAATATCCGAAATTCATTCCCGGCAACCACGCCGACACCGGCCCGATCCAGCTGGTGTCGGGCGTCACGATCACCGGCAACGGGCAGCGGATCGAATGGGTACGCGACACGGTGGACCCTCACGCTTTCCACCTGGACATTCCCGCCGGCGTCACGTCCATCGAGGTGAAGTTCGAGTGGCTGACCCAGCCTGACAACGCCGTCTGGCGCGTGGTCATGACACCCGAGATGGTCAATCTTCAGTGGGAGAAGGCTCTGCTCTATCCCGCGGGCTACAGCCACAGCCGCATCACCTTCCAGCCGTCGGTCCGTATGCCGACAGGGTGGCAGTACGGCGTGGCGCTGGACACCGTCTCCTTTGCCGACGGCCTGGCAACCTTTGCCCCGATTTCGCTGGAGCATCTGGCCGACAGTCCGATGTTCGCCGGGGCCCATTTCCGTCGCATCGGCCTGGACACAAACGGGCGCTCGCCGATTCACCTGAACCTGGTCGGGGATACAGCGGCCAGCCTGGCTGCCTCCGACGCCCGCATCGCGGAGTATCGCAGTCTGGTAGAGCAGGCTGACCGTCTGTTCGGAGCCCGCCATTTCGACCGCTACGACTTCCTGCTGGGCCTGACATCCAAGATGGGCGGGATCGGTCTGGAGCACCACCGCTCGTCCGAGAATACCGCCAGCCCCGGCTTCTTCACGGGCTCCAATCCCGACTACGGCTCACGCACCCTGCTGCCGCACGAGTTTGTTCACAGCTGGAACGGCAAGTTCCGCCGCCCGTCGGACGAGTACGTCCCCAACCTCAATATCCCGACCCAGAACAGCCTGATGTGGGTCTATGAGGGCCAGACCGAATATTGGGGCGATGTGCTGGGGGCCCGCTCTGGCCTGGTCACCCGCGAAGAGGCCCTGGCCAATCTGGCCGAGGTCGCAGGCTTCTATGACCAGCAGCCAGGGCGTCAGTGGCGGGCCCTGCAGGATACGACCAACCACAATCTGCTGGGTTATCGCACCACCAACCCCTGGCCGTCGTGGATGCGGGGCACGGGCGACTATTACCGCGAGGCCCTGCTGATCTGGCTGGACGCCGATACCCTGATCCGCGAAGCCACGGGAGAGAGCAAATCTCTCGACGATTTTGCCAAGGCCTTCTTCGGCCAGGACGATGACGACAACTGGCAGACCCCGCGCCCCTACACGTTTGAAGACGTCGTGGCGGCGCTGAATGCGGTGCATCCTCACGACTGGGCGGGATTCCTGCGTACGCGGCTGGACGCGGTGGGTCCCGACGCGCGGGCACCGCTGGATGGGATCGCTCGCGCCGGCTACCGCCTGACCTATGTCGACAGTCTCAATGACGTCGAAAAGCGCATCCAGTCCGGCTGGGCAAACGACTTCCAGTATTCGCTGGGCTTTTCGCTGGGAGCGAACAACCGGATCACCGGCATACGTTGGGGTGGCCCCCTGTTCGAGCAGGGCATTGGTGCGGGCTGGGAACTGGTGTCCATCGGCAACCGCACCGCCTCGGCCCAGGCTCTACGCCGTGCCGTCACGGCCGCAAAAGGGACCGACCGACCGATCACCATGGTCATCAAGCGCGGCGACGAGTTCCGCACCCTGTCGATCCCCTATCACGACGGCCCTCGCTATCCCCGCCTCGAGCGGATCGAGGGCACACCGGATCGCCTGAGCGATATCCTCAGCCCCCGTAGGCGTTAACGCCACGCTCTCCCCATCGCCGCGCGGCGATGGGGAGAGCGCGTACGACGTGTTGAGCGCAGGGCCGAGAGCCTACTTCAGCAGCGCCAGCAAGGCCTCGGCCGCGCCTTCGGACGACGCCGGGTTCTGGCCGGTGACCAGCTTGCCGTCCGTCAGGACGTGCGGGGCCCAGTCCGCGCCGCGGGAATAGTCGCCGCCGTTCTTCTTGAGTTCGTCCTCCAGCAGGAAGGGCACCACGTCGGTCAGGCCGACGCCCTCCTCCTCGGTGTTGGAAAAACCGGTGACCTTGCGGCCCTTGACCAGGAATTCGCCGTCAGGACCCTTTACATGGCGCAGGGCGGCGGGTGCGTGGCAGACCGCTCCTACCGGCTTATCGGCCTTGGCGAAGGCCTCGATCAGGGCGATGGAGGTCTTGTCCTCGGCAAGGTCCCACATCGGGCCGTGACCGCCAGGATAAAAGACAGCGTCATAGTCCTGGGCCTTGATCTCTGACAGCGGATGGGTCGCGGCCAGGGCGGCCTTGGCGTCGGCGTCGTTTTTGAACCGTTCGGTGGCCTCGGTCTGGGCGTCCGGCTCGTCGCTCTTGGGATCCAGCGGTGGCTGGCCGCCCTTGGGCGAGGCCAGGGTGATGTCGGCTCCCGCATCCTTCAGCACGTAATAGGGGGCCGCGAACTCCTCCAGCCAGAAGCCGGTCTTCTTGCCGGTGTCGCCCAGTTTGTCGTGCGACGTCAGGACCATCAGGATTTTCATGGGTTGAGCCTTTCGGGTTCGGAGGGTGACGGCATGTGGGAAGCCCACGCCGCCGATGCCACGACCCAAACGAAAACAGGCCCGGAGGTTTCCCTCCGGACCTGTTCATTTCGTAATGCCCTCAAGCAGCAAGGCTCCGCGAGCCTCGCGTTAGGGCACTGAAAAGTTCAGATCTTACTTGATCTGGACCTTGGCACCGGCTTCCGTCAGCTTCTTGGCGACTTCGTCGGCAGCTTGCTTGGAGACGTTCTCGACGACGTTCTGAGGAGCGCCTTCGACCAGGTCCTTGGCTTCCTTCAGACCCAGGTCCGAACGCACGCCGCGCACTTCCTTGATCACGTTGATCTTCTTGTCGCCACCGTCCAGCAGGACGACGGTGAACTCGGTTTGCTCTTCGGCAGCTTCGGCCGGAGCGGCACCGGCGCCACCACCGGCCGGCATGGCCATGGCGACGGGAGCGGCAGCGGAAACGCCCCACTTTTCTTCCAGCATCTTGGACAGCTCGGCGGCTTCCAGGACGGTCAGGGCGGACAGGTCTTCAACGATTTTGGCGAGATCGGCCATTGGGATTTTCCTTCGGAGGATAGGGGTTCAGATAGAGAGGTTGCAGAGATGAAAGTGGCGAGATGCCTTACGCGGCGTCCTTGGTGGCATAGGCGTTGAAAACGCGTGCCAGTTGGCCGGCAGGGGCTTGAACGACGCCAGCGATCTTGGTCGCAGGTGCGTTGAGCAGGCCCAGCATCGAAGCGCGGATCTGATCCAGCGACGGCAGTTTGGAGAGAGTCTCCACGCCCTTCGCGTCCAGAACCTTGTCACCCATGAAGCCACCCAGGACGACGAACTTGTCGTTGGCCTTGGCGTATTCGGCGGTGACCTTGGCAGCCGTCACCGCGTCATCGGCATAGGCGATGCCCACGGGACCCTTAAACAGGCCGTGGTAGTCGCTGCCGTCTTCGGCTTCGAGCGCCTTGAGCGCTAGGCGGTTCTTGACCACCTTGAACGTGCCGCCCGCTGTACGCAGGCGACCCCGCAGGTCTTCCATATCCGCAACGGTCAGACCCAGGTTGTGGGTCACGACCACGGCACCCGCGTCGGCAAAAACGCCCTTCAGCGTTTCGATCGACTCGGCTTTTTGTGCGCGATCCATTGCGGTCTCCAGTCTAGCATTCGCCGCCGGGCTTATTCCCGAACGGCGGTTGGCACGGCGTCTCGCATCGCTGCGAGGCGTTCGGGCCGGTCGTATTGTCCGAAGGAGGCTTGCGATCCCGACCTGACCGGATACCGGTCGCGTCTGGCGTCGTCTGCATCCCCATCTCCCCACGGCGTCAGAGGGCTCTCTGACATTTATGGTCTGGGTGACCCCCAGACCCCGAAGTTCTCGGACAGGACCGTCAGAACCGGTAGGGTCCGGACGGCGAAGGGGCGCTCTATACACGGCTCGCCGTCAAACTCAAGCGCCGCCTCTTCACAAGGGGCGCTGAAGGCGCTCACATCCGGCGGAAGGGGGAGCGACACCATGACTGAGTCCATCCAGACGGCCACGCCGGAAGCCACCGGCCGCGACAGCCTGGGCCGGGCCGCCTCGCCGCTGCTGTTTCCGATCCGCCTGGCCATAGGGGCGGTACAGGGGCTGGCGCTTTGGTGGCTTTACAGGGCGACCGAGACCGGCCCGTACGTGAACGATATGCCGCCCCCGCGCGCCTGGCCCGCCAGCGAGCCTGCACTGTTTGCGCCGTTGGTGCTGGTTTTCCTGTTCGTGCCGGTGTTGTTGCTGGCCGGCGTGGGTCGTATGCGGCCCCGCACCCTCGCCGTCTGGGCGGTCGCTGCGACCGCCGCCCTGGCCCTGCTCGGCTGGCACGATGTGGCGCGTCAGAGTGCGGAGACCCTGCGCTATCCGCCCTTCTTCACTGCCCCCCTGTTCCTGTTCACAGCCGCTGCCTTGTTCATCGGCCATCATCTGATCCTGCCCGCCGATCTGGAGCGTCGCTGGGTCGCGGCCTTTCCGACGTACTTCGACACAGCCTGGAAGGCGGGCGTGCAACTGGGCCTGTCCATCGGCTTCACGGGGGCTTTCTGGCTGCTGCTTCTGCTCGGGTCCCAGCTGTTCGGGATCATTGGCCTGCCATTCCTCAGCAATCTGATTGCCGAGGAGTGGTTCACCATTCCACTGACCTGCCTGGTCTTCCCCGTCGCGGTTCACCTGACCGATGTGCGCGATGGCCTGATCCGGGGCGTGCGGACCGTCGTGCTGATGCTGCTGTCCTGGCTGCTGCTGGTCATGACCGTGCTGGTCGCAGGTTTCCTCGTCGCCCTGCCCTTCACCGGCCTCGACGGTCTCTGGAACACCGGCAGCGCGACGGCCCTGGTTCTGTCCGCCGCCGCAGCCCTGATCATCCTGATCAACACCGCCTATCAGGATGGCCGCCCCGACAACCTGCCGCCCGCAGTCCTGCGCATCGCCGTCCGCGTCGCCGCCGTCCTGATCACACCTCTGGTCATCCTGGCCTTCTGGGGTCTGGCCCTGCGGATCGGCCAGCATGGCCTGACGCCGGACCGGATTATCGCCCTGGCCTGCGCCGTGGTCGGCCTGGTCCATGCCGTAGGCTACCTTTACGCCGCTCTTCGCCCCTTCTGGCAGCGCGATGCCGCGTGGATGACCCCGCTTGAGCGCACGAATATTTCAGGTGCCATCCTGGCCGCCGCCCTGATCCTGGCCCTGTTCAGCCCGCTCGCCGACCCCACCCACCTGTCCGTCAACGACCAGGTCGCCCGGCTGGAGCGCGGTGCGGTCACGGTCGAGGCGTTTGACTTCCGCTTCCTGCGCTTCGAGAGCGGCAAGGCGGGCTTGTCGGCGTTGGAAGAACTTTCACGCTCGACCGATCCATCTATCGCCCAGCGCGCCAAAAACGTCATCGCGGCGTCGGATCGGTTCGAGGATGCCGTGACCGGTGCGCAAGCCCGTCGACCAGTCTTCGCCGACTGGCCCACAGCAGCGGCGTTACCCGAAGGCTTCCTCACGCCAGTCGATAGTGAAGACAGCCGGTACCACTGCACCGCCGCCGATGACTGTGTTGCACGCCCCATCGACCTCGACGGCGACGGCATTGAGGAAGTGTTGGTCGCAAACGCCAACATCATCCGCATTTGGCAGCGTCAGCCTGATGGTGTTTGGGTAGATGCCGGGGCGTATCGCACGGTGATGTGTGGGACGGACTCTGGCGAGAATGACCATCGCATATGGCTCCGCTCATCCGATCTCCGACCCGTAGCCCCAAGCTTTCCCGACCTTGATTTGGGCGGTGGCCGACGAGCCTCAGCGGAGGGCGTACTACGGTGCCCTGAAGAAGAAGCCAGCAGCACCGTGGGCGTTCGCCCGCAAGTCAAGTTACGAACTCCGCCCCGTTAACCCCCCGCTCACCCTGCCCGACCACCCGATCTTCACCTTGTCGGGCCTAGAACGTCCCGGAATGAGCCAGTCCCGCCGAACGAGGACCGGCCACGATCTGCGATGTTTGAAGGGTGTTTCCGCATGGCCAAGACCGTTCTGGTGGTCGACGACGATCCGACCCAGCGCCGCCTGGCCCAGGCCGTGCTTGAGCGTGAAGGCTATGCCGTCGTCCATGCCGATAGCGGGGGCGAGGCGATCGACCGCCTGACCAAGGGCGGCGGGGCCGACGTCGTCCTGCTGGACATGGTCATGCCAGGCATGAGCGGCATGGAGGCCCTGGCCGAGATCCGCACCGCCGGCGTCACCACGCCGGTCATCGTTCTGACCGCCAACGGCGGCGTGGACGCCGTGGTCAAGGCCATGCAGGCCGGGGCCCAAGACTTTTTCGTCAAGCCGGTGTCGGCCGAACGCCTGCTGGTCGGCGTCTCCAACGCCCTTCAGATGACCCGGCTGACGGCCGAGGTCGGCCGCCTGACCAAGCGGGTCTCCAACCGTTCCTCCTTCGACGATCTGGTCGGCGACAGCCCGCCCATGCGCATGGTCAAGGCCATGGGCACACGCGCCGCCAAGTCCGGCATTCCCGTCCTGATCACGGGCGAAAGCGGCGTCGGCAAGGAAGTCATCGCCCGCGCCCTGCACGGTGCGTCCGACCGTTCGGGCAAGCCCTTCGTCGCCGTCAACTGCGGGGCCCTCCCCGCCAACCTGATCGAATCTATCCTGTTCGGCCACGAAAAGGGGGCCTTCACCGGGGCCCATGACAAGCATCTGGGCAAGTTCCAGGAGGCCAACGGCGGCACCCTGTTCCTCGACGAGATCGGCGAGCTGCCTCTCGACATGCAGGTCAAGCTGCTGCGCGCGCTTCAGGAGGGCGAGGTCGATCCCGTCGGGGCTAAACGCTCGGTCAAGGTCGATGTCCGCATCGTCTCGGCCACCAATCGCGACCCGGCCCAGCAGGTCAAGGAAGGGGCCTTCCGTGAGGACTTGTTCTATCGCCTGAACGTCTTCCCGATCGAGGCCCCGGCCCTGCGCGACAGGCGCGAGGACATCCCGGCCCTGGTCGATCACTTCATCGCCCGCTTCAATGCCGAGGAAGGTCGCCGCGTCACCGGCTGCGCGCCCGAAACGATGGCGCTGCTGACCGCATTCGACTGGCCCGGCAACGTGCGCCAGCTGGAGAATGCCGTTTACCGCGCCATCGTCCTGGCCGACTCTCCGTTCCTGCAACCCCACGATTTCCCGGCCATCTCCGGCATGGCCGCGCCTCTGCTCCCCTCCGTGGGGGAGGTGGATCGCCGCGCCAACGAAGAGACGGAGGGCTCAACGGCAGACGCCGTCGTCGCGGCTCCCGACAGCCCCATCCGCATCCTCGACGACCGCGGCCACCTGCGCACCCTGGAAGAGATCGAACGCGACCTGATCCAGCACGCCATCGAGGTCTATGCCGGCCACATGTCCGAGATCGCGCGCCGCCTCGGCATCGGTCGCTCCACCCTGTACCGCAAGGTTCGTGAACAGGGGCTGGAAGACGTTTTGCGCGAGGTGGGGTGATCGATCGCGCGTGAGCCTTGAGGCTCTTGCCTCCGCGATGCCTCAAACCTGTCCGAAAGTTCACTGGCGATCAGAGGCATGTGTGGCGATGTCCGGCGGCACGCCGTCGAATAATGCCTGGCCGGGCGACGGATTTTTACCGCCTGCGCGTTCAGACAGTTCCTCCCCTTGTGGATTGCCCCATGCTTCTCGTCACGACCGCCTTGTCGGGCCTGCTCGCCAGTTCCGTCCCCGCCGCGACAGCGCCTCAGGCCGCACCTCAAACGCCGCCTCCGGTGACACGGCCGGCTCCGGTCGCCTCGGCTCCGGTTGAAGAGGACGAGGAAGCCTATGATCTGGGCACCGTCACCGTCACCGGCAGCCGCCCGCGCGGTGCCGTCGACACCGACATCGAACCCGAGTTGTCACTGACCGCCGACCAGATCCAGGCCTATGGCGCGGCCAACATCTCCGAACTTCTGGCCTATCTGGAACCGGTCACCCGCAGTTCCCAGGGTCGCGACGGCGGTCAGCCCGTCCTGCTGGTCAACGGGCGCCGCATCTCAGGCTTCCGTGAAATCCAGAGCATTCCGACCGAAGCCATCGAACGTACCGACATCCTGCCCGAGGAGGTCGCGCTGCAGTTCGGCTATCGCGCCGATCAGCGCGTGGTCAACTTCGTGCTGAAGGCCAACTTCCGCTCCATCTCGGCCGAGGCCGCCTATCGCGCCCCGACCCAGGGCGGCCGCACCACCACCGAGCTGGAAAGCACCCTCTTCAACATCGCGGGCGGCAACCGCTACTCGCTGGATGCCGAATACACCCGCTCCAGCCCGCTGTTCGAGTCCGAGCGGGATATCCGGCGTGATCCCGACGACCTGCCCGCCCCGTTGTTCGGAGACCCGGCGGATCAGGGGGCCTACCGCACCCTGCTGTCCCAGAGCGAACAGCTGGAGGCTCGCGGCTCGATCAAGCGCGACCTGAACAGCACGACCCAGGGCACGCTCAGCCTCAGTCTGGAAAACACCAACACCCGCAGCTTCAACGGCCTCCCAGGCGTCGTCATCGACGTCGATGGCGTCGATACGGGCACGGACGAGACCATCTTCCGCTACCTCGATGCCCCCGCCTCCCTCGGTCGCAAGACCGACACCCTGACAGCCAATGTCGGCACCGTTCTGGACGGCTTCATCGGCGAGGACTGGCGCTGGACCTTTAGTGGCAACTACGACCGGGTCGAGACCGACACCTTCACCGGCCGCGGCTATGGCGTGACGCCGTTCCAGGATCGCATAAATGCGGGCGACCCGACCGCCGACCCGTTCGGGACCGTCACCCCGGCCGATTTCGCCGCTCTGGCCGGTGACACCGCCAACTCCGTGTCGCAGTCACTGGCGGCAGAACTGGTCCTGACCGGAGATCTCTACGACCTGCCTGCCGGTGGCATTTCCTCGACCTTCAAGCTGGGCGCGGACACCCGCTCGCTCGATTCGACCAGCGTCCGTTCCGGCATCACGACCGAACGCTCCCAGTCGCGCGACCGCTTCACGGGCTCCGGCAGCTTCACCTTCCCCATCGCCGACCGGAGCCAGGGCGTCCTGCCCTTCCTTGGCGACCTCTCGGTGAACTTCAACGCGGGATATGAGGAGCTGTCCGACTTCGGTGGACTGCCAGTCGTCGGCGTGGGCCTGAACTGGTCGCCGATCGAACCCCTGTCCTTCCTGGTCAGCTATACCGACGAACAGGGCGCGCCCTCGATCTCGCAATTGAACGACCCGATCATCTCGACCCCGAACGTGCCGGTCTTCGACTTCGTCACGGGCCAGACCGTGTTCGTCACCCGCATCGATGGCGGCAATCCCGACCTCAACTCCGACAACCGCCGCGTTTTCAAAGTCGGAGCCACCCTGCGCCCCTTCGACGAGCAGGATTTCAGCCTGTCCTCAACCTGGACGGTCAGCCAGACCGACGACGTCATCGCGGCCTTCCCGACGATCACGCCGGAACTGGAAGCCGCCCTGCCCGGCCGGTTCGTGCGCGATGCCGACGGCACGCTCGTTTCCTTCGACGCCCGCGCCCTGAACTACGACAGCGCCGAGCGTCAGGACATCCGCACCGGCTTCAACTTCTCCAAAGCGTTCGGCACACCCAATCCGGCGGCGGCAGGCGGACCGGGCATGCGCGGTCCCGGCGGCGGCGGCGGTCCTCGCGCGGGCGGTCCCGGCGGCGGCCCCGGTGCCGGCGGCCCTCCCGGCGGCGGAGCCTTCCGATTCGGCGGTGGCGGTGGTCGCGGGCGTGGCGGTGGCATGCAGCCGGGCCAGGGCCGCTTCAACCTGTCGATCTATCACACCTACAGAATCCAGGACGAGATCGTCATCCGCGACGGCCTGCCCGTCATCGACCTACTGGACGGCGGCGCGACCGGCAGTCGGGGTGGCAGCCCGCGCCACGAAATTCAGGCCCAGGGCGGCGTGTTCAAGAATGGAATGGGCGCCTTCGTCAACGCCAACTGGCGCGACTCTACCACCGTCGGCGACACCCTGCGCTTTTCGGATCAGACTACGATCAATCTCAACATGTTCGTGGACCTGGGCCAGCAGCGCTCGCTGGTCCAGCGTTTCGGTTGGCTGGAGGGGTCGCGCCTGAACCTGGGCTTCCAGAACATCTTCGACACCCGCACCGAAGTCACTACCCTGGACGGCACCGAGCTTCCCCTGAACTACCAGGCCGATTATCTGGACCCGCAAGGCCGGACGATCAGCCTGACGTTCCGCAAGATCCTGTTCTGAGGTTCGAGGGACGAAGGACGAGGGACCAGTTTGGCTGAGCGTTTGAGCTTAACCCCATCCCCCATCCCCCATTCCTCGTCCCTCGTCCCTAATAGCTCTTCTTCCCCCACCGCCGCTTCGGCGCCTCGCCCTTCGCCTTGGCGGCGATTTCCTTCAGCTTGCGGCCCTGCAGGGATGACAGGGCCTGACCCGGCGCGCCCTTTTCCGGATCGCCAAACGCGCGGCCGTGGGTCTTCACCCGCTCGCTGACCGAGTCCAGGAACTCGCCCTCCCAATCAGACAGCGAAACGCCCGCCTTGTCGGCTGACCGGCGGGCGCGTCTCAGGGCATTCAGGGCCGCGCGCTGCGCCGCCTTGCGCTCGGCCTCGAACGGACTGGCAGGCGGCTTTTTCGAACCGCCCCCACCCCTGTCCAAGCCGGTTCGCTTCAGTGTCAGACCTCGCCGAGCGCCGACAGGTACAGGTCCAGGATCGCGTCCTCTTCCTGGCGCTTGGCCTTGTCCTGTTTGCGGATGCGGATAACCTTGCGCAGGATCTTGACGTCATAGCCCTCGCCCTTGGCCTCGGCGAAGACCTCCTTCATGTCCTCCATGACGGCGGCCTTGTCTTCTTCCAGCCGCTCCAGCCGCTCGATGATGGTGCGCAGACGCCCCTGAGCCGTCGCAGTCAGGACGTCTGGCGAGGAATCGAAGGACGCATCATCGGCCATGGAAAGGCTCCGGCAACAGGATCAGAAACTGAGAACGCCCTCAACCAGGCCGAACGACCGTCAGGGCAAATGGAAAACGGACGCTAACCACGTCGCTCGATCCGGCTCAACACCGGACACGAAAAAGGCTGCGGACAAAATCCACAGCCTCATCATTCTTGGGCGCTATGCTCGGCTCGCGGAGCCTCGCGACTTGAGCGCCTATTAGCCCTGCTTCGCCTTGAAGCGCGGGTCGGTCTTGTTGATCACATAGACCACACCCTTGCGGCGCACGACCTTGCAGTCGCGGTGGCGGGTCTTGAGCGACTTGAGCGAGCTGCGGACCTTCATGGTCGTCGTCCTGAATCAAAATCAAAAATAGAAAAGCCGCAGGCGGACCAGCGGCGGAACGGGGCGTATAGAGACGCTCGTTCAATCCGTCAACGCCTGCCTGACCCTTCGGCGTCAGAAATGCGGCTCGCAGGCCAGACCGTCTCCATCGCCATCCATCGTCTCTCTATACGACGGATCCCACGCAGGAATGCTGGACCGGCCAGCGGCTCTCACTGCATTGCAGCCGCTATAATGCTGATCCGTTATTCGGAGCTCGATATAGCTATCGATCGCTTCTCGTCCGGGCGCGCTTGGCGTTATCGCATAGAGAGTGCCCGCGAATACCGCTGTGCCGACAAGTCCGACCAGAAGCGGAAATGACAGCTTTCGGGCATAGCGACGCCGTCCCATTGGATTAAGCAGATTACGAAAGACACGCCCCAGCATCGCCACGCCTCCCCTGCGCTCAAGCAGCGAGCGACCGCGTAGCGAGCGATAGCGCCCTAAGAAAGATGGAGGCCTGGCCTCCGAGTTGAACGGAGGGTCTGCGGGGTTGCACCCCCGCCGCGTCGCCCCTCCGCCACCAGGCCGTATCAGAGAGCACGCCCCTTATCGCGCCTGACCCTTGCCACCGCGTTTCCAGATGCGGTTAGCGCCCGGTTTACCCTTTTCTCCGATCCAGAGAGACTGAACCGCCGAGCGGCGACGCAACGGCCCTGCGCCTCGCGCACTTGTCATCACGCCCCCCGCCTCCTGCCGCTAGAGTACCGCCATGCGTTCCAGATTCAGCCTTCTCCTGCTCCTGTCCGTCGCTGCCTGCGGCCCCATGCTGCCCGAGGCTCCGCCCGCCGGTCCGACGCCCGCTCCGCTGCCGGGCGCGCCCGTGCCATCGACACCCGCGCCCGCGCCGACCACTCCCGCTCCGGCCGGTCCCGCCGATCAGGCCGGGTTCGACGGCTGGAAACAGGGCTTCCTGTCGCGTCACGGCGGCGACCGCGCCACCTTCTATGCGCGCGAACTCGAGGGGCTGACCCCCGATCCCACCGTCATCCGCCTGGACGGCAACCAGCCCGAGTTCAGTCGCCCGGCCGGGGCCTATATCCAGAATGCGGCGTCCGCGACCCGCATCGCCCAGGGTCGCCGCCTGTCCGACCGCGTCCCCTTCGCCGTGGTCCAGCAGTATGGCGTGCCGACCGAAATCCTGGTCTCCATCTGGGGCAATGAAAGCGCCTTCGGCCAGGTTCAGGGCAACTATGACGTCATCCGCTCGCTGGCGACGCTGGCCTATGACGGCCGCCGCCGCGCCTGGGCCGAGACCGAGCTAAAGAACGCGCTCGATATCGTCATCGACGGCAAGCGTGAGCGCGCGGGCCTGAAGGGCAGCTGGGCCGGGGCCATGGGCCAAACCCAGTTCATGCCCAGCACCTATACCCGCCTGGCGGTGGATCAGACCGGCGACGGCATGATCGACATCTGGGGCTCGGACGCCGACGCCCTGGCCTCCGCCGCCAATCTGCTGGCCCAGGCCGGATGGAAACGCGGCCAATCCTGGGGCTATGAGGTCATCCTTCCCTCAAACTTCGACTACACCCAGGCCGAAGGGCCGAAACACCGCTGGAGTGACTGGGCCGCGCGCGGCGTGCGTCTGGCTCACGGCGGTACGCCCAACCAACTGGAGGCGCTGGAAGAGGGTGTCATCCTGCTGCCCCAGGGTGCGCGCGGCCCGGCCTTCCTGGCCCTGCCCAATCACTATGTGATCCGCCAGTACAACAACTCCGTATCCTACGCCCTGGCCATCGGCCTGACGGCGGACGGGATCGCGGGCAAGCCCGGCCTGGTCGGCACCTGGCCCGACGACGCTCCCCTGTCGCGCGACCAGCGAATCGGGGCCCAGCGCGCCCTGACCGCCATGGGCTTCGACACGCAAGGGGTGGACGGCGTCATCGGGGCCAACACCCGCTATGCCCTGCGTCGCTGGCAGGCGGCCAACAACCGTACTCCAGACGGCTATCTAACTGCCGACCTGGCCGACGAGCTGATCCGCCGGGGCGGGTAGGCCTATTGGTCTTTGCGCGATGGCCCCTCGCACTGCGCGCGAAGTGCGTTGTGTAGCCGTGCGGCCTTCGCTAACCGTCTCCTAAAGAAACCCGGAGCTCTCTCATGTCGCGCACGGTCGACCGGTTCGAAGGCACGTCGAACTATATCGCCACCGACGATTTGAAGATCGCGGTCAATGCCTCGGTCGCGCTGGAACGTCCACTGCTGATCAAGGGTGAGCCCGGCACCGGCAAGACCGTCCTGGCCTATGAGATGGCCAAGGCGCTGAACGCGCCGCTGATCACCTGGCACATCAAGTCCACGACCAAGGCTCACAACGGCCTTTATGAATACGACGCCGTCAGCCGCCTGCGTGACAGCCAGCTGGGCGACGAGCGCGTCCACGACGTGCGCAACTATCTGAAGAAGGGCAAGCTGTGGGAGGCCTTCACCTCCCCCGTCCGCCCCGTCCTGCTGATCGACGAGATCGACAAGGCTGACATCGAGTTTCCCAACGATCTGCTGCAGGAACTCGACCGCATGGAGTTCTACGTCCAGGAAACGGACGAGACCATCAGCGCCGCTGTCCGCCCGGTCGTGGTCATCACCTCGAACAACGAAAAGGAGCTGCCAGACGCCTTCCTGCGCCGCTGCTTCTTCCACTACATCCGCTTCCCCGACGACCAGACGATGAAGGCGATCATCGAGGTCCACTTCCCCGGCATCAAACCGCGCCTGGTGTCCGAAGCCCTGCGCACCTTCTACGAGATCCGCGACACGCCGGGCCTCAAGAAGAAGCCCTCGACGTCTGAGTTGCTGGACTGGCTGAAGCTGCTGATGGTCGACGACGTCGATCCGGAAACCCTGCGCGAAAAGTCGCCGAACAAGCTGATCCCGCCACTGCACGGGGCCCTGTTGAAGAACGAGCAGGACGTCCACCTGTTCGAACGCCTGGCCTTTCTGAACCGACGGGAAGGCACGCGTCCCGGCGTTTAAGCCCCTGAACGCGCCGTCCGATGCACCGGTTACCGCGATTTCATTGGATTTGCGGGCCGGTCGGCGCAGGATGATGTCAGAGGCAAAGGATTTGCGACCATGATGGCTCGACCCTTTCTGATCCCCACCGTCTGCGCACTCGCCGTGCTGGCGAGCGCCTGCGACAACAATTCCGTGCGCATCTCCTCGACCCGCACCATCGATAATGATTCGACCGGCGTCCTGCGCGTGGTCGAGGCCCTGCAATGCCCGCAGACCCTCGGCACCCTGACCCGCAAGGGTTCGGCGACGGAACAGGGCACCGTCTGCACCTACGGCGGTCCGCGCGGGGCCGAGGTCATCCTGCATCTGGTCAGCCTGTCAGGCACCGACAGCACTGCGGCGCTGAAAGCCTTCGAAGACCGCCTGTCCGCCTCCCTGCCCCAGGCCGTGGCCGGCATCCGCGCCCAAAACAGCGCCCAGAACAGCGCCGCCGCGACCGCGTCAGGCGACAGCGCCTCGGTCAAGGCACCCGGCGTCGACATCCAGGCCGAAGGCGACAAGGCCACTGTCCGCCTGCCCGGCATCAGCATCGACGCCGACGGCGAGGATGCCTCGGTCAACATCGGCGGCTTCAACGTCGAGGCCAATGACGCCGGGGCCAATGTCGACATCCAGGACGGTGGCGACAGCGTCAGCGTCCAGGCCAATGACGCCGCCACGGTGGTCCGCACTGCCGCCGCAGGCGACGCCACCCGCGCCAACTGGATCCTGACCGACAACCGCCCATCGGTCGAAGGCTGGCGCCTGGTCGGCTATGAGGCGCGCGGCCCCGCCGGCGGCCCCATCGTCGTCGTCACCGTTCGCTCCAAGGACCGCGAGGGCGGCGACGTCTTCGACGACGCAAAGGACCTGGTCACCCTCAACGTCGGGGAATGATCGCATTCCTCCCCCAACGGGGGAGGGGAACCATCCGAAGGATGGTGGAGGGGGGAAGATCAGCCACGCCGATCCAATCGATCCTCCATTTGGCAGCTTTGTCCCGCGCGACCTTGATCCCGCGGCCCCGATGCGCCACCACACCGGGCCATTCCCGCAGGAAACCCTCTTGGCCGTCAGTCCCCGATCCTCCGCATCCAAAGCTCCCCGCGCCTGGCAACGCATGCTGTCGGGCCGCCGCCTCGATCTGCTCGACCCTTCGCCCTTCGACATCGAGATCGAGGACATCGCCCACGGCCTGGCCCGCGTCGCCCGCTGGAACGGCCAGACCATCGGCGAACACGCCTTCTCCGTCGCCCAACACTCCTGCGTCGTCGAGGAGATCGCGGCCCATATCAAGCCGGGGCTGGAGCCGAAATGGCGTCTCGCCGCGTTGCTGCACGACGCCTCGGAATACGTCATCGGCGACATGATCTCGCCGTTCAAATCGGCGCTGGGCGTCAACTACAAGGCGTTCGAGGCGCGTCTGGAATCGGCCATCCACGTTCGCTTCGCCCTGCCGCCGAAATCACCCGTCGCCATCAAGACCCTGATCAAGAAGGCCGACCGCGCCTGCGCCTATTTCGAGGCCACCCAGCTGGCCGGGTTCAACAAGACCGAATCCCTCGCCCTCTTCGGCGCACCACCCGCCGGCTACGACCTGGTCATCGAGCCTCTGCCCGCCCCCGTCGCCCAGGCCCGCTACCTCGAACGCTACCGCATCCTGGCCGAGGCCACCGGCCTGACCCCCGGTCCCGACGCCTGGCACACGGAATAGGACCGATGGCCGCTCAGGACGAACAGGGCGTTCGCATCGGTCTGTCGGCGGTCGTCATCGCCGTGCGTGACCGCACCGCCTGCGTCCTGACCGTCACCGGCGACGATGGCCAGACCGCCCTCCCCTTCGGCCCGTTCGATCCGGTTCGCGATCGCACCTTCGAACGCGCTCTGCGCGACTTCGTCACTGCCCAGACCGGCTTTCGCCTGGGCTTCGTCGAACAGCTCTACACCTTCGGCGACCTGGGCCGCGCCAGTCCCCGCGCCACCCCCGGGCCCGAGCGCCGCCGCGAAGTCTCCGTCGGCTATCTCGCCCTCACCGCCGACGCCGCCGACGCCCCGCCCCTGGCCGAGGCCCGCTGGACACCCCTGCTCGACATCTTTCCCTGGGAAGACCGCCGCGACGGCCCCGCCGTCTGCCTGCCCGCCCTCCTCGCTGCCCTGACCGACTGGGCCGCCACTGATCCCCGTCGCCAGACACGCGTCCAGACCCTGTTCGCCACCACGCCTCCCCTGCGCTGGAACGAGGGCCGCGTGCTGGACCGCTATGAACTGCTCTACGAAGCCGGTCTGGTCGCCGAGGCCGACCGCGACCATGACCGCCCCATTGTCCCCGCCGCGCCCGGCCTCGCCATGGCCTCCGACCACCGCCGCATCCTGGCCACCGGCCTGGGCCGCCTGCGCAGCAAGCTGAAATATCGTCCCGTCCTGTTTGACCTGATGCCCGCGACCTTCACCCTGTCCGACCTCCAGTCCGCCGCCGAGGCCATCAGCGGGCTATCCCTGCACAAACAGAACTTCCGCCGCGGCGTCGAACGTACCGGCCTCGTCCAACCCACCGGCGTCATGTCTTCGGCCACGGGCGGGCGGCCCGCAGAACTGTTCCGCGTCATCGACGGCGACCTGACCGACGGCGACACTCTGGGCCTGCCACTTCCGGCGCAACGCTGACGGTTTTTCCCGCTTGCAGGCCGGACGCTGCGCCATTAGAGAAGCCCCTCGCTCGACCAAGCGATTTCGGCACCGCGGAGAGGTGGCAGAGTGGTCGAATGTACCGCACTCGAAATGCGGCGTGCCTTTACGGGTACCGTGGGTTCGAATCCCACCCTCTCCGCCACCGACCTTCCCCTTTAATCTCAGCTACCCAGGTTGCTCTTACAGCGTCCGCGATGGTTTGAAAGCGGACACTCAAGTAGTCGATACGCTCGCCGCCCTCCGATTAAAGTGTGCCGCAAGAACGGGCAGCACGATCAGGGTGAGGAGGGTCGCGGTCGTCAGCCCGCCGATCACCACTGTGGCCAAGGGCTTCTGTACCTCCGCCCCGGCACCAAATGCGAAAGCCATGGGCACGAAGCCCAGGACGGCGGCCAAGGCGGTGGTCATGACCGCCCCCATGCGGTCGATTGCGCCTTTCAAGGCCGCGAAGGTCGGGGCCGCTCCCTGGGCCAAGCGCTCCTGAATCGCCCGCATCAGCACCAGACCGTTCAAGGTCACCACGCCGGACACGGCAATGAATCCCACCGCCGCGCTGATCGAGAACGGCATACCCCGCAACGCTAGCGTCAGGGCTCCTCCCACCAGAGCCAGCGGCACGCCCGCGAACACCAGCGCTGCGTCCTTGGCCGACCTCAAGGCCCAGAACAGCAGGTCACCGATGGTCAGAAATACGATCGGCACGATCAGGGCCAGCCGGGCGGAGGCTCATGATGCCGCTACAGAGGGCCAGCTCCTTGCACGCTGCTTTCCGCAATCACTTCAATAGGATCGCAAGCTCATCCGCAGAGAGACCTAAAGGGTTCAACGCTCATCTGCCTCGGCTCCGTGGTAGACGCTCGCCGGAAAGGCTCTGGGTCCCTGCCTCACCGACGGTTAGCGGCGACGAGCTAGAGTTGGACTGACAGCACCACCACGCTCCTCACCTTTGGCTCGCACGACTGGTGATCAGATCATGTACCACCGACGGATCGGCCAAGGTGGAGGTGTCGCCCAGGGCATCTATCTCGTTGGCAGCGATCTTGCGCAGGATGCGCCGCATGATCTTGCCTGATCGGGTCTTGGGCAGGCCGGGGGCCCAGTGGATGACGTCGGGCGCGGCGATCGGGCCGATCTCCTTGCGGACGTGCGCGATCAAGGCCGTCTTCAGATCGTCCGTCGGCGCGACACCCGCCTTCAGCGTGACATAGGCATAGATGCCTTGCCCCTTGATATCGTGCGGGAAACCGACGACCGCGGCTTCGGCGACCTGATTGTCCAGGACAAGGGCGCTCTCGACCTCCGCGGTCCCCATCCGATGGCCCGAGACGTTGATCACGTCATCGACCCGCCCGGTGATCCAGTAGTAGCCGTCCGCGTCCCTTCTACAGCCGTCGCCGGTGAAATAGTTACCGGGATAGGTCGAGAAATAAGTCTCGAAGAACCGCTGGTGATCGCCCCAGACGGTCCGCATCTGGCCCGGCCAGCTGTCGGTGATGACCAGATTGCCCTCGGTCGCACCGTCCAGAACAGCGCCCTCGGCATCGACCAACTGCAGTTCGACGCCCGGCAACGGCTTGGTTGCCGATCCCGGCTTCAATGCCGTCGCGCCCGGCAGGGGCGAGACCAGAATGCCGCCCGTTTCGGTCTGCCACCACGTATCGACGATGGGACACCGTCCCTTGCCCACCACATCATGATACCAGCGCCAGGCCTCGGGATTGATCGGCTCACCCACTGTGCCCAGCAACCGCAGCGACTTGCGGCTGGTGGCCTTCACCGGCCCGTCACCCTCGCGCATCAGAGCCCTGAGCGCGGTCGGGGCCGTGTAGAAGATCTCGACCTTGTGTCGGTCCACCACCTGCCAGAAGCGGCTGGCGTCGGGCCATGACGGAATGCCCTCGAACATCAGCGTGGTCGCGCCATTGGCCAGCGGGCCATAGACGCAATAGCTGTGGCCGGTCACCCAGCCGACATCGGCGGTGCACCAGAAGACCTCGCTGGGCCGGTAGTCGAAGACCAGCTCGTGGGTCCAGCTGGCCCAGAACAGATAGCCGCCGGTAGTGTGAAGAACCCCCTTCGGCTTGCCTGTCGAGCCCGAGGTATAGAGGATGAACAACGGATCCTCGGCATTCATCGGCTCGCAGGGGCAGTCGTCGGACACGCCCTCTCGCGCCGTTTCATATTGCACGTCGCGGCCCTCGACGATCGCCACTTCCGCGCCGGTGTGCGAAACCACCAGAACCTTGTCGACCAGACCCTGAACGCCGGGCCTTTCCAGGGCCGCATCGACATTGGCCTTCAGCGGGACGACCTTGCCTCCCCGGCGGCCCTCGTCAGCGGTGATGACGAAGCGCGAGCCACAGTCCTCGATCCGACCCGCGATACTGTCGGGCGAAAAGCCGCCGAAGACGACCGAGTGCACCGCCCCGATCCGGGCACAGGCCAGCATGGCCATGGCCGCCGTCGCCACCATGGGCATGTAGATGGTGACGCGATCGCCCTTCTGGACGCCCATGCCCTTCAGCACATTGGCCATGCGGCAGACTTCGGAATGCAGCTCACGGTAGGTCAGGCCACCGTGCCGATTAGGATCGTCGCCCTCCCACAGGATTGCCGTCTGATCGCCGCGCGTCTCCAGATGCCGGTCCAGACAGTTCCAGGCGACGTTCAGCACGCCGTCCGCGAACCAGCGAATGCGGAAATCGGCCTTGTCGAACGAGACATCCTTGATGACCGTCGGGGCCGTCACCCAGTCCAGCCGCCGAGCCGCCTGGGCCCAAAAGGCCTCCGGATCGCGACGCGCGGCATCCCGGGCGGCTGCGTAGGCATCGGCATCCATGTGGGCACGAGCTGCCCAGTCTGACGGGACAAGATATACTTCAGGATCAGTCGACATTCAGCCAGTCCTCGGCAAGCCAATACGCCGCCCGGCGCTGTCAGCCGCCGAACGGTCCGGGACCAGCCAACATCACCGTGACGGGCGCGTCCAGCCCTTGCGATGCGCGCGGGTCCAGGCCCAGACGATCGTGACGATCGTGACGCCGACCATTCCCGAGAAGGCCACGTCCCAGGCGCCGTCAAACAACAGGGCCCCGACCAGACCGGTCAGGCCCAGCCCCAGCAGAACCAGCGGGATTCCCAGTATTGCGGTTAACGACAAATGGCTGCGCATCAGATCGCTCTCCGCCGTTTGCCCAGCCAGAGATAAAGCCCTGACCCCAGGACGATGATGGTGATCACGTCCAGGACCGCCCACACGATCTTCAGCGCCAGCCCGCCATAGTCCCCGAAATGCAGCGGCTGCGACAGGGCCAGGGTCTTCACATACCAGGGCGTCGGCGCGACCGCGGCCAGCTCGCCGGTCCGCGCATCGATCAGGGCCGGTGTCGTGAGATGCGTCGTCAGGGGCGTGTCCCCGTGAAAGAAGACCGCATAGTGATGATCGGTCGAATAGGCCGTGCCCGGAAACGCCACGAACTGCAGGGTCTTGCCCGGCAGGGCCGCCCTCGCACGCTCCACCGCCGCGTCCAAAGAGGCACGCTCGCCGACGGGAGCCGGATCGGCATAGGCCGCCATCAGCTCCTTCAGCGCCGTGTCCTTCCAATAGGCCAGGATTGGGGTCGCAAGGGTGTTGACGATCCCGGTCACCCCCACCACGAGCACCCAGCCCACCGTCACGATGCCCAAGAGGTTGTGGTAGTCGAGCCAGCGGGTCCGTGCGGCCTTGTCGATCCGAATCGTTCCGAACACCAGCCGCCGCATGAACGGCACATACAGCACGACGCCCGACACCACGGCGACGACCAGCAGCAGCCCCATCACGCCCAGAAACAGCATCCCGGGCAGGCCCAGGAACATGTCCGTGTGGAGCTGAAGCAGGAACTCCATCACCGGATGGCCGGCCACCAGCGGGGCCGCGTCACCGCTGGTTTGGTCGATTGGCTGGAAGGAATACTGACCCTCAGCCGCATCGGGCATCCGGCTGGTGACGTTCACCACAGGTCGGTCCTCGTCGAAGCTCATGAAGGCCGGCACCTCTCCGGGTCGTCGCGCCAGTGCGGTCTCCAACACCTGATCCAGCGACAGGCGACGCCCATCCGCATGGGCGGGGGCCCAGGGCTCATCCAGCAGGAGGTGGTCCAGTTCGTGTGTGAACACCAGCGGCAGGCCGGTGATGCACAGCATCAGCAGGAAGATGGTCGAGACAAGGCTCGACCACTTGTGGACCCATGACCAGCCCTTGAGGGTGCGTGTCTGCATCCGCCTCAGAATTCCGTCGACAGCGAAAGACGCAGGGTGCGCGGCGCACCCAGCGTCAAATAGTTGGCCCCCGGGAATCCGCCGACGGCGACCCACTGGTCTTCGTCTGCCAGATTCTCGACCCGGGCCCGCAGGGTGACCGGGCGATCCGCGATCCGGGTGACATAGCGCAGACCGGCGTCGAAGCGGGTCCAGCTGTCGAGTTGCACCGTGTTCGCTTCATTGACCTGCTGCTCACCCGTAAAGACGGCGCGGCCTTCAATGGTCAGACCAGCGAACTGCGGGACATCCCACTCGACATTGGCATTGGCCTGAAAGTCGGGGACACCGATGGCTTCGGCTGAGGCGATCTTGGTATCCAGCCAGCTTGCTCCGCCGATCAGACGCAGGCCGGAAACCGGCTCGCCGAATACGCTGACCTCGACACCCCGGTTCTGCTGCTCATCACCGCCGCCGTAGATACCGAACTGCTCCGCAAGAGGGGCGTCCGGATTGACGATGTCGAACGACTCCGTGGCCTGGGTTGTCTGGAAGAGGCTAAGGGTACCGCCGAAGGTTCCTCCATCATACTTCACACCGATTTCGCTCTGTTTCGAGCGGAACGGCGACAGTACCTCCTGCTCGTTCTGCACGCGCACACCGTTGACGACGGACGGCGCGATCTTGCCGGGCTGCAGGGCTTCGGCGTAGTTCGCATAGACGGCCACAGCGTCGCTCAGCTTGTAGACCAGAGCGAACACCGGCGTGATCGCATCGCCTTCGACTGGAGTGGGGGCAGGCGCCCCAGTATTGTAGTCGTAGGTCCGCGTCTCGATCTGCTGATACCGGGCACCAACCGTGGCCAGCAGCCTGCCGTCCATGAAGGACATCATGTCGGCAATGGCGATACTGCTGTTGTTGACCCGCTCGGTGACCAACGGATTGTCGAGGTTGCCGCCAATCAAGGCGTCCGGCACCGGAGGCACCACCACGACCGGAGCGTAAAGATCGCTCGCAAAACCCGCGAAGTCGGAGAAGGCATAGGCGTTTTGCGACCTGGACTGAACCTGCGAGGCCGAGGCTACGAGCGTATGCCCGACCGGGCCGGTGGTCAGCTCGGCACGCACGCCGACATCGCCGGACCAGACCGTGTCCTCGCGCGTATTGTCGAAGCGATAGGCGCTCAGGGTGCCGTCGGGCTGGGCCCTCGGGTTGGCCAGCAGATTGGCCTCCTCGCCCTGACGTCCACCGAAGGCCGCCCAGGCGGTGACGGTGTCGCTGAGATCAAACTCGCCGCGGACGACGCCGAACAGCTGACGCTCGTCGGTATAGGTCCAGGGCTGGGCGAAGTTGCTGTCGGCGGACGGCGGCGCGGGCACGGCCCCGAGCGGCGTCACGGTCGGGCGCGGGGCGTCGATGCGGTGGTCCTGATAGCCGATGTCGGCGGAAAATCGCGCCCGCTCGCCACGACGGTCAAGACCCAGGCCGACGGCGGTCAGTTCACGGCTTTCGCCCTCGATCCCCGCCTCCCCGTCCCGGCGGGCCACGTTCAGGCGCAGGCCATAGTCGTCGGAAACACCGAAACGTCGGGCGACATCGGCGGCCAGATACAGTTCGCTCTCGCCGTCGATCCCGGCGGTCAGCCGCGTCAGGGCTGCGTCCGGGGCGCGCTTGGGCGTCAGGTTGAACGCCCCACCAACGCCGCTGCCGCCCGGTGCCGCGCCGTTCAGAAAGGCCGTCGCACCGTGAAAGACCTCGACCCTTTCCAGAAACTCCGCCGCCACGAACTGACGCGGCAAAATACCGTACAGGCCGTTGTAGGTCATGTCGTCCGAATAGACCGGGAAGCCGCGGATGACATACAGCTCCTGGAAGTTGCCGAAGCCCTTGGATACCCGCACCGCCGGATCGTTCTGCAGAACGTCGCCGACGCTGCGGGCCTGCTGATTGCGGGTGAGCTCTTCGGTGTAGCTGGTCGTGGCGAAGGGCGTATCCATGACACCCAGATTGCCGAACAGGCCGACCCGTCCACCGCGCGCGACCTGACCACCAGCATAGGGCGACGTCAGGGTCACCTGCGAGCCCGTGACGATCACGTCGTCGATCTGGGTCACCTCCGCATCCTGCGCCTGCGCCTGCGCCTGCGCCTGGCTGGCCAGCACCAGGGCGGCGGATGAAGCGAGCAGCAGCGTACGAAGCATCGGAACCAACAATCATGCGAATGAGAACGCGTCGCAGTATAGGACAGCAGCCGGCCTTTCAAGACCTCTGCGTCGCCCGGCCACCCATCCGGCGCATCGGTCGCAGGCACGCCTTTTCGCTTGAGCGATCAGCCCGCCCTCCTAAGCTGAATTTGAGGTCGATCAACAGGCCAGGAGGGGCATCATGGCGGAACCGATACGCAGCGTTCTGATCGTCGGCGGCGGCACGGCCGGCTGGATGGCGGCGGCAGCCCTGCAACGCACCTTGGGCCCGCATGCCAGGGTGACGCTGGTCGAGTCCGAGGACATCGGCATCGTCGGCGTGGGCGAAGCGACCGTGCCCCCGATCCGCGACTTCAACGCCATGATCGGCCTGGACGAGGCCGAGTTCATGCGCGAGACCAAGGCGACGCTGAAGGTCGCCATCGTCTTCCAGGACTGGGGCCACGTCGGCAATCGTTACGTCCATCCGTTCGGCACCTTCGGGCGCGGCCCGACCCTTGCGGATTTCCAGCAGACCTATTTTTCGCTCAAGGCCAAGGGTTTGGCCGGAGACCTCGGCGACTATTCCGTCTGCTGGCGCGCCGCCGATGCCGGCAAGGTCGGTGACCGCAATCCGGACCCGAACTCTCCGCTGAACAGTATGTTCACCGCCTATCATTTCGACGCCGTCCTCTATGCCAAATACCTGCGCAAGGTCTGCGAAGGCCGTGGGGTCGAGCGGGTCGAGGGAAAGGTCGTCGATGTGGTCCAGCGTGCCGAGGACGGCTTCGTCCAGGGCGTGACGCTGGAGGACGGCCGCCTTCTCGAAGCCGATCTGTTCATCGACTGCACCGGCTTCCGTGGCCTGCTGATCGAGGGGGCGCTGAAGGCCGGCTATGAGGACTGGTCGCACTGGCTGCCGGTCAATCGGGCGATGGCCGTGCCTTGTGCCAGCGTGAAGCCCCTGACGCCCTATACTCTGTCCACGGCGCGTGAGGCCGGCTGGCAGTGGAGGATCGCCCTGCAACATCGCACCGGCAACGGCTATGTCTATTGCTCGGACCACACCACCGACGATGCGGCGCGCGAGACCCTGCTGGCCAATCTGGACGGAGAGGCCCTGGCCGAGCCTCGCCCTCTGCGGTTCGTGACCGGCCGTCGCAAGAAATACTGGGACAGGAACGTCGTCAGCCTGGGCCTGTCCAGCGGCTTCATCGAGCCGCTGGAATCGACCAGCATCCATCTGGTCCAGGCGGGCATCTACCGCCTGCTGCAGCATTTCCCGGACAGAAATTTCAGCCCGGTCAACATCGACGGCTACAACCGCCGTCTGGGCCGCGAGGTCGAGCTGATCCGCGACTTCGTCATCCTGCACTATCACGCGACCCAGAGAGACGACACGCAGTTCTGGCGGCAGGTCCGCGACATGCCCATTCCCGACAGCCTGGCCGAGCGGGTCGAGGCCTTCCGCGACCGCGCCCTGCTGTATCAGGTCGGGGCCGACGAATACTTCAGCCAAGCCTCATGGCTGGCGGTCATGTACGGCCAGGGCATCGTCCCGCGCGGAGCAAATCCGCTGTATTCGCTGAACGACGCACAGCGGCCGGCGGCGGGCCTGCGCCAGCTGTCCGACATCCTGGCCCGCACCGTCTCCGCCCTGCCCGACCACGAAACCTATCTGAAGGCGAAAGGCATGTGGTCGGGGGCGGACTGACGAAATCAGTGCAGGGTGGCGACCGTCGCGGCGTCGCGAGCTTCCGGCTTCTTGCGCGCCGCCCCGACTGCGAACACGGCCAGCAGGGCATAGCCCGCCAGCGGCACAAAGAAGGCCGGGTTGAAGATCTCGGCCGCATCGTCGACCAGCATGCCGCCGATCAGTGGCAGGACCGCCCCGCCGACGATGGCCGTGCACAGCAGGCCCGACGTCGCCGAGACCGGCGCGGTCGAACGCTCCAGCGTCAGGGTGAAAATGGTCGGGAACATGATGGAGTTGAAGAAGCCGACGCCGATGGCCGCATAGGCGGCGGTGCTGCCCGTGGTCTGGGTCACGACCAGGCACAGGATCGCCGCGATCACCGTATTGACCGTCAGCAGCACACCGGCCGGCACCCGCGTCAGCAGAGCGGCGCCGATCAAACGACCGACCATCGCTCCGCCCCAGTAGAAGCTGACCAGACGGCCCGCATCGACCTCGGGAATGTTCAGGATCGTCGGGCTGGCCAGGAAGTTGGTCAGCAGGCCGCCGATGGTCACCTCGGAGCCGACATAGATGAAGATGGCCAGGGCGCCGAACACGGCCCAGCGCGAGCTGAAAGCCTTGAGCGGCGAGGAAACGGCGTCGCTCTGGGCGCTGGCGGCGGCGGCGTTGATCTTCTTGCGCGCCGTGAAGATGAAGAAGGCGACCAGAGCGAAGAAGCCGCCCAGGGCCAGGAAGGCGAAGTCGATGCTGCGCAGCGATTCATCCCGCGTCGCCGCCGTGACCACGGCACCGGCGGCGAAGACGCCTCCGGTCAGCAAGACACTCGATCCCAGCAAGGGCCCCAGCGTTGTGCCCAGCGAGTTGAAGAACTGCGAGAAGTTCAGGCGCGCATGCGATCCCTTCGGCGAGCCCAACACGGCCACCAGCGGATTGGCCGCGACCTGCAGCAGGGTCACGCCCGATGCGATGACGAACAGGCCCAGCAGCACGATCTCATAGACATCCACCAGCGTCGCCAGCGGGATGATCAGACAGCCCAGCACCATGACCACCAGGGCCGCGATGATCGACCGGCTATAGCCCAGCCTGCCCAGAATGGCGGCCGCAGGAATCGAGACCACCGCATAGGCGATGAACCAGGCCGACGCCGTCAGCAGCGCCTCGGTCGTTGTCAGGTCGAACACCTTGCGCACCGCCGCGATCAGCGGATCGATCAGCGAGGTGGCGAACCCCCAAGCGAAAAAGAGCGTGGTCACATAGGCGAAGGCCAGGCCTGTGCCCTTGCGTGGTGCTGTTGAAGTGTCGGTCATGTCTCTCCCCAAGGGTCGTCGGCGGCATCCGCGCAACGATCAAGCGGTCTAGGTTTCATCCGTGCGCGGTCACGTCCAGCGCCTTTTCACAGGCCGTAACCAAAAGTGCCCCCAGCGCGGCCAAAGAAAAGGCCGCCCCGGTTTCCCGCGGCGGCCCCAGTTTGACCGTTCAGGGCGGTCAGTAGCGGTAGCTCAATCCAACGAGGAAGGATCGGCCATAGGTCTGATGGTCGATGACCTGGCGCTCGTCGCCATTCTGGAAGGTGTAGAAGGGCTCGTCGGTCAGGTTGTTGACCTGGGCCAGGAAGGACAGGCCCTCCAGAGGACCGGATTCGAACTGGTAACCGATCTGGGCGTCCACCACGCTTTCCTCGCCGACACTGCGCAGAGTGCGGCCGTTGCCGAACCCGGCCACTTCCCCCAAGAAATCCGAGCGGTAGCGGTTTGAGGCCCGCACTTGGAAGCCGTTGTTTTCATAATAGATGGTGGTGTTGACGACGGTTTCCGACAGTCCCGGAAGCGCGGTGGCGTTCACGCCGTCAGGCTTGATCTCGCTGGACGTTTGCGAGGCACTGAACTGAAGGCCGAACCCTTCCAGGGCAGGATGGAAGACGTCGAACGGTACGGACGCAGCGAACTCGATACCGCTGATGTAGCCGCCATCGCCATTGGCCGGAGCCGAAACGATGCCCTCGTTGATGACTGGCGTCACACCCGGTGCATTGGTCGGATAGCCGGTGAAATCGAAGATCTGATTGCGCGTGTAGGTGTAGGTTTCCAGATCCTTGTAGTAGGCCGCAACCGAGACGTACCCGCGCCGATTGGCGAAATACTGCTCGAACGAGAGGTCCACGACATTGGCGATCGTGGGCCGCAGTTCGGGATTGCCGCCGCCGCCGCTCCACGGCGAGTTCTGCTCGGGCGTTGCTGTCGGCGTATTGTTGCTGACGTTGAAGTTGTAGTTCTGCGAAGCCCGCATGTCGTCCATCCGGGGACGCGCTAGCACACGTGACGCCGCAAAGCGCACGAAACGATCCTCACCGATCTCCAGAATCAGGTTGGCGCTGGGCAGTACCTCAACATAGTCGTCGCCACCCGACACCGCGATCGACACTGTGCTGGCACCCGAGCCACTGGCCGAGAAGCCGCTGGATCGTTGCGACGTATCGACAATCTGCAAACCGGCGTTGCCGGTCAGCGCCATGCCGAACAGCTCGGTGCCGATGTTGGCCTTGACGTAGTAGGTGTTGACCTCTTCGCTCACGACCCAGTTGCCGGACAGCACGTCGGCATTGGGATTGCGCACCAGCGAATAGAAGCCGGAGTTGACCAGACCCAGGGCATCGTAGCTGATGACGGCTGGAATGCCGAGATAGCCCAGTTCCGTCGGTGACAGCAGGAACTGCGTCGGGATCGGGGTGGTGTCGCCCGCCGCGCCCAGGAAGAACTGGTCGTTGACGAAGGACTTCTCACGCTCCGACAGGTTGATGCCGAAGTCGACCGAGCTGAAGGGCCCGCCGTTGATCTCCCGGCGGGCGGTTAGACGCACGGCCTTGATCTCGTCGTCGATGGAGGGGTTGTTCAGATAGCCATCCTGGCCACCCGGGATGATATCCCCGCCCCAACCCTGCGGGCTGGTCAGGAAGATCAGATTGGGATCGGCATAGTTCAACGTGGTGGTCAGGACCGGTACGCCGTTGCTGCCGATCGTGAAGCCGACGCTGTCCAGCGCGCCAGCGACATCACGTCCGGTGCCGGCATAGGTTTCAAGAACCACGTCCTCGCGCTCGACCTTGGAGTAGTTCAGGTCCAGACCCAGACGCCAGTTGTCGTCCGCTTGAAACTGGGTGTTCCAGCCCAGCGACGTGATCTTGCTCTCGCGAGTGTTGACGTCGTTGCGGATGACACCCTTGACGTTGTCATAGGTACCCGAGGTGATCAGGCCGTCTTCAATCGTCGTCGTAGGACGCAGCCGCGGTGCCGGACGGCAGGTCGCAGTTTGCGGCGGGCTCGGATTTGCGGATTGCGGCGGGCAACCCGCGCCGGAGCTACCGCCCCAGAACAGGGGAAACTCGATGCCGCGCAGGATCTGGGTGTTGTCGAACTGAGAGTAGAAGGCGTCGATGGTCGAGGAGAAGCGGTCGTTGGGCCGGAACTCCAGCACACCCATGAAGCCGTCGCGCTCCAGCTCGCTGGACATGACATAGGGCTTCATCCCGCCGATGACCAGTTGGCCGATTTCTTCGGAGTAGCCGGCGCGAGGGGTGCGCGGGCCGCCCGGAACCAGTTCCTCTCCATACAGGTCGTTGCCCAGCTCCACCGTGGGATAGCCCCAGGCGTTGAAGCGCTCGGACTGATACGGGCTTTCGATATGAGCATAGCCCAGCGCCAGACCGATCGTGTCGTCGGCGAACTGATCGACGTAGGAAATCGAATAGCGGCTGCCGTTGTCTGTCGTGCCCGAGTTCAAGGCCCCGATGTCGTTCCATTCGTACCGGGCGTTCATGGCTATAACCTGACGGCCATAAGCCAGAGGCCGGATGGTCTGAAGGTCGACGGTGCCGCCCAGCCCCTGGCCGATCAGCGCCGAATCCGGGGTCTTGTAGACCGTCACGCCGCTGAGCAGCTCGGACGGATACTGGTCGAATTCCACGCCGCGGTTATCGCCAGTCGTGACCTGCTCGCGTCCATTGAGCAATGCGGTGGTGAAGTCGGGCCCCAGGCCGCGGATCGAGATCGCCTGACTGCGTCCGTCGAGGCGCTGCGCCGTCAAGCCCGGCAGGCGGGCCAGCGATTCGGCGATCGATACGTCCGGCAGCTTGCCGATGTCCTCAGCCGAAATGACTTCGACGATCGAGGTGTTGCGCGCCTTGGCGGCGATGGAGTTCTGAATCGAGGCGCGGATGCCGGTGACGATAACCTCGTCGACCTCGGTCGCTTCATCCGGATCGGCCTGGGCCGGCGCATTCTGGGCAGCCGCGCCGCCGGCAAAGGCTAGCAAACCAACGGCACCGATGGCGGCACCGGTCAACAGACGCGCACGACGTGTGACGTGGGTTCTCATCATTCTCTCTCCCTCAGGCCGTCGTCGCATTTCTGATGAAGCGTCCGGGCTCTGATCGCAAAGTTATGCAAACTTGTGAGAACGTTGCAACCCTGTAATCTCGGGAGGCCGTCAAACAGTGACGAAAATGCGACGCCGCAGCGGCCTATATTGCGATGCAGCAAGGTCTAGAGAGCTTTACGCCGCTATTTCGTCATTCGTCATCAATGGATTGACAGTCAGCCAAACGACTGCAAAATCTTGCAAAGCGATCCAGCAGGCCATGTCGTCTGCGGACATTTGAGGGAGGCCGTCCATGAGCGGAAAGGCTGTGAACGGGCGCAGGCGGCGAATCGTCCTGACCGCCGCAATCGGTGCCGCCCTGTCGTGCGCCGCAAACGCGGCCTGGGCCCAGAGCCCCGCCCTTGAGGCCTTGCGCCAGCGACCGCCAGAGGACGAGGTCATCTATTTCATGTTGCCGGACCGGTTCGCAAACGGCGACCCGTCCAATGACACGGGCGGCATCGCGGGCAGCCGGCTGGACCACGGTTTCGATCCGACACACGAAGGCTTCTATCATGGCGGTGATCTGGCCGGTGTGATGCAACGGCTGGACTACATCCAGGGCTTGGGTGCGACCGCCATCTGGTTCGCCCCCATCTTCAAGAACAAGCCCGTCCAGGGCGAGCCAGGCCGTGAGTACGCCGGCAACCACGGTTACTGGATCACCGACTTCACAGCCGTGGATCCGCATTTCGGCGACGAGGCGGCGATGAAAGCCCTTGTCGAAGCTGCCCATGCGCGCGGCATGAAAGTCTATCTGGACATCGTCACCAACCACACCGCCGATGTGATCCGCTATCGGGAGTGCCCGGCGAACGACTGTGCCTATCGCAGCCGTGCCGACTATCCGTTCACGCGACGGGGCGGGGTCGAAGGCGCAGCGATCAATGACGGCTTTAACGGGAGCGATTACGGTCGGCTGACCCGCCCGGACTATGCCTACACCCCTTACGTCCCGGAGGGCGAAGAGACGGTCAAGGTTCCGGCCTGGCTGAACGACCCGATCTACTATCACAACCGGGGCGACACGACCTTTCGGGGCGAGAGTTCACTGGACGGAGATTTCGCGGGTCTGGACGGCCTGATGACCGAACATCCCCGGGTCGTGGCCGGCATGATCGAGATCTTCGGCGGCTGGATCGATAGGTACGGCATCGACGGCTTTCGCATCGACACCGCGCGCCATGTGAATCCCGAGTTCTGGCAGGCCTTCGTCCCCGCCATGCTGGAGCGGGCCGAGGCCCGGGGTATCCCGAACTTCCACATCTTCGGCGAAGTCTACGACCACGATCCGGCCGTGCTGACGCGCTTCACCCGGGTCGACAGCTTCCCTGCGGTGCTGGACTTCGCCTTCCAGAGCGTGGTCACGGACGTGGTGGGGCGCGGCAAGCCGACCGAGCTGCTGGCCAAGCTCTATGACGCCGATGTCAACTATGAGGGTGGTGCCGAGACGGCGATGCAGCTGCCGACCTTCCTCGGCAACCACGACATGGGCCGGATCGGCAACTTCATCCAGGTCGCCAATCCCGACATCGGTGACGAAGAACTGCTGGCCCGGGTACGGCTGGCTCATGCGGTCATGATGTTCACGCGCGGCGTCCCGACCCTCTACTACGGCGACGAACAGGGTTTCTCAGGCGACGGCGGCTATGGCGGATCGCGCCAGGACATGTTTGCCACTCAGGTAGCGTCTTATGCAGACGACCGCATCGTCGGCGGTCGCCGCGCGCCCTATGACACCGAGGCCCCGCTGTATCGCGCCATCTCGGAGATGGCCGCGCTGCGCCAGGCGCATGCTGGACTGCGGCGCGGACGCCAGGTCGTCCGACAGTCCGGCGATGGCGCCGGACTGTTCGCCGTGTCGCGGTTCGATCAGCCTGAGCGCGAAACCCTGATCGTCTTCAACACCTCGACGGCCCCGATCACGGCTCAGATCGAGGTCGAGAACGCCTCGACGGTCTGGCGGTCCATCCACGGCGAATGCGCTACGACAGCCAGCGCGCCCGCGAGTCTGCGCGTGACCGTGGCTCCGCTGGACTACATGATTTGCCTATCGGAAGGTGCGCGTTGAACGTCCAGACCTCAATCCAGCCAGTCGCTGACATCGCCGCCAATAGCGAATGGTGGCGGGGAGCCGTCATCTATCAGGTCTATCCGCGCAGTTTCGCCGACAGCAATGACGACGGCATCGGCGATCTGAATGGCATCACCGATCGACTGGAGCACATCGCCTCCCTGGGCGTGGATGCGGTCTGGATCAGTCCCTTCTTCACCTCGCCGATGAAGGACTTCGGCTATGACGTAGCCGACTATTGCGACGTCGATCCGATTTTCGGCGCCCTGGCCGACTTCGACCGGCTGATCGACAAGGCCCATCGGCTTGGCCTGCGGATCATCACTGATCTGGTGTTCGCCCATACCTCGGATCAGCACGCCTGGTTCGACGACAGCCGTCAGTCGCGCACCGGCCCGCATGCCGACTGGTACGTCTGGGCCGATGCCAAGCCTGATGGATCGCCGCCGTCAAACTGGCAGTCCGTGTTCGGCGGCCCGGCCTGGACCTGGGATGCCCGGCGCGGCCAGTACTACATGCACAACTTCCTGCCGTCGCAGCCGCAGCTGAACCTGCACAATCTGGACGTGCAGGACGCTCTTCTGGACGCCGCCCGCTTCTGGCTGGACCGGGATGTGGACGGCTTCCGCTTCGACGCCATTAACTTCGCGATGCACGATCCGAAGCTGACGGACAATCCGCCCCTGCCCCCCGGTGGCAAGCGGACGCGGCCCTTCGATTTTCAGGACAAGATCAACAACCAGTCCCAGCCCGGCATCGTCGACTTCGTCGCCCGCATCCGCGCCCTGACCGACAGCTACGGCGGCCGGTTTAGTGTGGCCGAGGTCGGCGGCGACCATGCCGAGCGCGAGATGCAGGCCTTCACCGCCGGCGATACGCATCTGAACAGCGCTTATGGCTTCCTCTACCTCTACGCGCCGTCCCTGGCTCCGGATCTGGTGCGCGAGGGGGCCGAGGTCTGGCACGGGCGCGGCGGTCAGGGCTGGCCGTCCTGGACCTTTTCGAACCACGATGCACCGCGCGCCATTTCCCGATGGGCGCAAGGCCGCGACCCCAAGGCCTATGCCGAAATGGCCATGCTGCTGCTGATGTGCCTGCGCGGCAATGTCTTCATCTACTATGGCGAGGAGCTAGGCCTGCCCCAGGCCGAGGTACCGTTCGAGCGCCTGACCGATCCCGAGGCCATCACCAACTGGCCCCAGACCCTGGGCCGGGACGGGGCCCGCACCCCCATGCCGTGGCAGGCCGATCGGCCCCAGGCGGGCTTCTCGTCCGTAGAACCTTGGCTACCGCTGGATCCGCGCCATGCCGCGCTGGCCGTGGATCGTCAGGAGGCCGATCCGACCTCCATGCTGCATTCGACCCGTCGTCTGGTGGCGTTCCGGAAGTCGCAGCCGGCCCTGATGTGGGGCGATATGGCGATGCTGGATGCGGGCCCCGGCCTGCTCAGCTTCGAGCGCACCCAAGGAAATCAACGGCTTATCTGCGTCTTCAATCTGGGCCATACGGCCGCCGACTGGACCCTGCCCGACGGCTGGCGGGTCATCGAGGCAGTCAATCTGAACGCCCCGCCGGAGGGTCAGTTGCCGCCCATGGCCGGGCTGGTCATGGCCACGGCATGATCCTAGCCGCCGCAGCTTTCGCGCACGATCAGGTCGGTAGGGATCCGCTCCGACCGGCCGACCGATGTGCCGGAGTTGTCCAGCAGCTTGGACACCAGCAGGCGACCCGCCTTCATCGTGTCCTGGGCGATGGTCGTCAGCGCCGGGCGGCTGTACCGGCTGAAGGGCACATTGTCGAAGCCGATGACCGAGACATCTTCGGGCACCCTCAGACCCGCATGCAGCAGGGCCCGCACGGCCCCCAGCGCGATCTGGTCAGAGGCGCAGACGACGCCGTCGAACTGGACGCCACGCCGGATCAGGCTGTCGACCGAAGCCTCGGCGGACTCGACCTCGAAATGCGCCTCCATGATCAGATCGGGATCGGCGTCCAGACCGGACCTGGCCAGGGCCTCCAGATAGCCCCGGTGCCGCTGCATCGATTCCGGCGGGTCCAGATCGCCCAGGAACACGATCCGCTTTCGCCCCAACCGGGCCAGATGCAGGGTCGCGCGGCGCCCGCCCGCCAGATTGTCGGACCCGACCGAGCAATAGAGCTGATCGGCCAATTCGGCACCCCAAACCACAAACCGCCCCTCGGTTTCAGCCAGCCGATTCAGGCTTTGATGCAGGAAGCTCTGGCCCAGAAAGATCACGCCGTCGGCGCGCGTGTTCATGGCGGCGGCCATGTCGTCATGGTTGGCCGGCGAGAAGTGGCTCAGGATCACATCGCATCCCCGCTCACGCGCCGCCTCGCCGACACCTGCCAGCAGTTCCAGAAAAAAGGGATCGCTGAGGCGCCCTTCCCGCCCCTGCGGGCGAGGCGTGACCAAGGCGATGACGCCGTCGGCCCCCACGGGTCCGGCGGGCATATAGCGGCGGAACGGATAGTCGTGCTCGCGGGCCAGCTTCCAGATCAGCTGTTTGGTCCGCGCATTTACTGCCGGGCTGTCGTTAAGCGCCCGCGACGCCGTCGAGATCGAGACGCCCGCCAGCTTGGCCAGATCTTCCAGACGGGTGTTGCGGGTCACGCTGCGGCTCCGGTCGAAATCACGTCTGCAAAATTTGCTGCAAACCTTGCTTGTTCTGCGCCGCTACGGTCGCGCTTGGCAAGCCCTCGTTACCGGAGTGCCCCCTCATGCTGACCCGCCGCTTCCTGATCACGACCACGGCTCTAATGGCCGCTGCTCCTGCCATGGCCCACGCGCAAGCCGCTGCACCCTTGGTCACGGCATCGTCGCCCGACGGCGTCCTGTCGGTCCAGGTTGGGGTCAATGGCGAGGGCCGCCCCGAGTATTCGGTCACGCGTCTGGGCCGACCGGTCATCGCCCCCTCGCGGCTGGGCTTCATCCTTACCGACGGACCTAAACTGGAGCGCAACTTCACTGTAAGCGCCGATGCTCCGACCCAGCACGACGACACCTGGGAGCAGCCTTGGGGCGAACAGCGCTTCATCCGCAACCGCTACACCCAGCTGCGGGTTCATCTGACGGAGCGGAACGGTCTGCAGCGGCGGCTTGATGTGGTCTTCCGCATCTATGACGACGGGATTGGCTTCCGCTACGAATTCCCCGAACAACCGGGCCTGACCACCGTCCGCATCGGCGACGAACTTACCGAGTTCGCGGTCGTGGAGCCCGGCACCGCCTGGTGGATCCCCGCCTTCGAATGGAACCGCGAGGAATACCTGTACAACCGTACTCGCATCGACGGCGTGGGCGTCGCCCAGACGCCGCTGACGGTGCGGACCGATAATGGCCTGCATGTCTCGCTGCATGAGGCAGCCTGCGTGGACTATGCGGGCATGAACCTGCGCCGCGTCGAGGGCGGACGGTTCAAGGCGGCGCTGACGCCCGGCCTGACCAATGCCGCGGTCGAGCGCACCGCTCCCTTCGCCACGCCTTGGCGCACGCTGCAGATCGCGGACCGCGCGGGCGATCTGGTCGAGTCCCACCTGATCCTGAACCTCAACGAAGCCAATGTTCTGGGTGACGTCAGCTGGTTCAAGCCGATGAAATACATTGGCATCTGGTGGGAAATGCATCTGGAACTGAAGAGCTGGAACGCCGGCCCCAAACACGGGGCCACGACCGAGAATGCCATCAAGCACATCGATTTTGCGGCCGAACATGGCTTTGGAGGCGTGCTGATCGAGGGGTGGAACGTCGGCTGGGACGGCGACTGGTTCGGCACCGGTTGGGACTACAGCTTCACCCAGGCCTATCCCGATTTCGACATCGAGCGCGTCGCCGCCTATGCCCGCCAGAAGGGTGTGGAGATCATCGGTCACCACGAGACGGGCGGCAACGCCTACCACTATGACAAGCAGCTGGACCCCGCCTTCGCCCAGATGCAGCGATTCGGCTGGCATTCGGTCAAGACCGGCTATGTCGCCGATGCGGGCGGTGCGCGGGTCGCCGGGCCCGACGGCCAGCCTCGCCTGGCCTGGCACGAAAGCCAGCCCATGGCCCAGCACCACATGCGGGTCGTCGAAACCGCGGCCAAGTATCAGGTCGCGGTCAATGCCCACGAGCCGTTCAAGGACACGGGCCTGCGCCGCACCTATCCCAATATGATCTCCCGAGAGGGCGCGCGCGGGATGGAATTCAGCGCCTGGGGCCAGCCGGGAAATCCGCCGGAGCATGAGGCCAATCTGGTCTTCACCCGCCTTCTGGCCGGGCCGATGGACTACACCCCCGGCATCTTCGGCATGCAGACCCGCAGCCCGGACGGCATCGCCACCACCTGGGCCAAGCAACTGGCGCTGTATGTCGTCATCTACAGCCCGATCCAGATGGCGGCGGACCTGCTGGAAAACTACGAGGCCAATCCGGCCCCCTTCCAGTTCATCAAGGACGTGCCCGTCGACTGGGCCGAGACCCGCGTGCTGGACGGCGAGATCGGCGACTATGTTGTCACCGCCCGCAAGGACCGGAACTCCGACATCTGGTGCCTGGGGGCCGTCACGGACGAAGAGCCGCGCGTTTTGTCGGCTCATCTAGGATTCCTCGATGCCGGACGCCGCTACCGCGCCGAGATCTATCGCGACGGCCCCGAGGCCGATTGGCAGGGCAAGCGCGAGGACATCGTGATCGAACAGCGTGAAGTGACCGCCGCGGACACCCTGGCCCTGCGCCTCGCGCCCGGCGGTGGCCAGGCCATCCGCTTCGTGCCGATCGGAAGGGCACGCCGTTGACCGACTATGCCCCCCGGACTCTGCTGACCGTCCGGCCGCGCCTGACGCGGCTGGCGATCTGGAACATGTGCGTCGGCTTCTTCGGCATCCAGATCGGCTTCGGCCTGCAGAACGCCAACACCAGCCGCATTTTCCAGACCTTGGGGGCCGAGGTCGACAGCCTGGCCATCCTGTGGATCGCCGCGCCCCTGACCGGCCTGATCGTCCAGCCGATCATCGGCCATTTCAGCGACAAGACTTGGGGCCGGCTGGGCCGTCGCCGGCCCTACTTTCTGTTCGGTGCCATCGCCACGACCATCGCGCTCATCTTCATGCCCAACGCCCCCGTCCTCTGGATGGCGGCGGCGACGCTGTGGATCATGGACGCGGCGATCAATGTCACCATGGAGCCGTTCCGCGCCTTCGTCGGCGACAACCTGCCCGAGGAACAACGCGCCACCGGCTATGCGATGCAGAGCTTCTTCATCGGCACGGGCGCGGTCTTCGCATCCTGCCTGCCGTGGCTGCTGACGCAAGTCGGTGTCGCCAACACGGCACCGGAAGGCATTGTGCCCGATAGCGTTCGCATCAGCTTCTACGTCGGCGCGGCCTTCATGCTGACGGCGGTCCTGTGGACCGTCTTCTCGACCAAGGAATACAGCCCCGCCGAGATCGACGCCTTCGAGGGCGCGCGTGCCGCGCCGCTCGCACACGAGGCGCTGCGCCCGGCGTCGCGCTATATGTCTGGCGGCCTTGGCTGGCTCGTCGTCGGGGCACTTGCCTTCCTTGCCGTCTGGTTCGTGCGCGACCAGGCTGCGGCCCTGCCCGCCGAGGTCGACGAATGGCGCAAGGCCGTCGGCAAGGAACTCTATGTCCTGGCCGGGTTCGTCGCGGGTTTCGGCGCGCTGCAACTGGTCGTCGCCGCCTTCCGCCGCGCCACGAAGTCCAACGGCCTGACCGAAATCCTCGATGACATGTTCGGCATGCCCGAGACCATGCGCGGCCTGGCCGTGGTCCAGTTCTTCAGCTGGTTCGCCCTGTTCGCCATGTGGATCTACACCACCGCCGCCGTCACCGCCATGCACTTCGGGTCGTCCGACACGACCTCGGTGGCCTATAACGAGGGCGCGGATTGGGTCGGCGTCCTGTTCGGTATCTACAATGGCGTCGCGGCCCTGGTCGCCTTCGCCCTGCCCGTCCTGGCCCGCCGGGTCGGCAAGCGCGGAGCCCATGCGGTTGCGCTGGCCATGGGAGGCCTCGGCCTGATCGGCATCTTCCTGATCCGCGACCCGCAGATGCTATGGCTGCCGATGATCGGTGTCGGCATCGCTTGGGCCTCGATCGTGTCGATGCCCTACGCCATCCTGTCCAGCGCCGTGCCGGGGCGGAAAATGGGCGTCTATATGGGCGTCTTCAACATCTTCATCGTGGTGCCGCAACTGGTCGCCGCGACCCTGCTGGGGCTGATGCTGAACGCCCTGTTCCAGTCCCAGGCCATCTGGGCCCTGGTCGTCGGCGGGATCAGCTTCTTCATCGCCGCGGCCATGTCCCTGCGGGTGCGCGAGGTGAAGGCGTGAACCGGCGAGGCCTCCTGGCCACCCTCGCCGCCCTGCCCTTCGCCGGGTCGGCGCTCGCCCAGACAGGCGCGATCGCAGGCGGACGACTGGTCGATTACGAGGCCGTCGCCTCCGCCCATCTCGGCCCCCGCAACGTCACCGTCTGGCTGCCGCCCGGCTATGACGCCGGCTCGGATTGCCACCCCGTCCTCTACATGCATGATGGCCAGAACCTGTTCGATCCGGCCCGCGCCAACTTCGGCGAATGGGGTGTGGACGAGCATCTGGTGCGCCTGATCGAGACCGGGCAGGTCCGCGTCCCCATCGTCGTCGGCGTCTGGAACACGCCGCTGCGCCTGCGCGAATACGTCCCAGCCGACCTGATCGCGGCCCTGCCCGGCGAGGTGCGCGACAGCCTGATGCCGATGTACGGCGGCGAGCCCTTGTCCGACGCATACCTCCGCTTCCTGGTCGAGGAACTGAAGCCGCGCATCGATGCGGAGTACCGCACCCTGTCCGGCCGCGACGATACGGTGATCGCGGGCTCCAGCATGGGTGGGCTGATCTCGCTCTACGCCATGATGAAATACCCGGAAGTCTTCGGCGCGGCCGGGTGCCTATCGACCCACTGGCCGCTCAGGCTGGAGCGGCTGGAAGGCGATGCGCTGAACACCTGGCGCGAGACGGTGGTCCAGGCCTGGTCCGACGTGATCCGGCGCGGCCTGCCCGATCCGGCGACGCATCGCCTCTATATGGACCGGGGCGACGAGACGCTGGATCAGTTCTACGCCTTCTTCCAGTCGCGCATCGACACCGTGATCCGCGACGCCGGCTGGGATCCCGACCGCTTCAGAACCCTCGTCTTCCCGACCGCCGAACACAACGAGAAGAGCTGGAACAGCCGCCTCGATGTGCCCCTGACCTTCCTTTTGTCGCCCAACCTGTGAGTCCCCGCATGACCAAGTCCCTGATCCTGGCCTCCGTCGCTGCCCTAGCCCTGTGCACCGCCCCTGCCCTCGCCCAGGACCAGGCCCGCATCGCTCCCGGCGCACCCGGCGACGCCCCGACCTGGGTCAATGCCGCCAAAACCGGCGCGGGCGCGTCTTATGAGGCCTATGTCGACGGCCGCTACGCTGACGGCGGTCCAACCGGCGACGTCAGCCGCGTCTGGTTCTCCTTGGCCGATGGCGTCCTAACCGAGACCATGTACGGCCTCATCCACGAGGCCCAGATCAAACAGATGCGCTTTGCCGTCGTCACCGAAACCGGCCTGTCGGTCGAGGGGACTGACACCACCAGCCGCACCGAATACCTGCACACCGATGCCAACGGTCGCCCGCTGTCGCCGGCTTACCGGGTCATCACCACGGACAAGCAGGGCCGCTACGAGATCGAGAAGCGCATATACACCGACCCGGATCAGCAGTCCTTGGTGGTGCGCACAACGTTCAAGGCGATGCGCGGCGAGATCACGCCCTACCTGCTGCTTGAGCCCCACATCGCCAACACTGGCGTCAATGACCTCGGACAGGTCTCCCGTGATCGGCTCCATGCTTATGAAGGCTCAACGCACCTCGTCCTCAGATCTGACGCGCCTTTCGAAATGGCCACCGTCGGGTTCGTTGGCACCTCCGACGCCCTGACTGACCTGAAGGCTCACTCGCGGATCAATAACGCCTATGCCTCGACTGGCACCAGCACCGGCAATCTGATGCTGGCGGGGGCCTTGCCCGCCATCCGCGCAGGCCAAACCCTGAGCCGCGACTTCATTGTCGGCTTCGGGGACAGCGAAGTGACAGCCAGCGCAGCCGGTGAAGCCACTGTGGTAACCGGCCTCGACACCGTCCTGGCCAACTTCAACGGCGAAGGCTCCGCTGTCGGCTGGGAGGACTATATCGCCTCGCTGACAGACCTGCCGCGCATCGCCGAACAGTCCACCGACGGTGGCAAGCTGGCCTACGCCTCGGCCCTGATGCTGAAGGTGCAGGAGGATCGCACCCATGCCGGGGCTCTGATCGCCAGCCTGTCCAACCCCTGGGGCGACACGGTCGACGCGACCAACCCCTCGACGGGCTACAAGGCCGTATGGCCGCGCGACTTCTATCAGGTGGCCATGGCCATGCTGGCGCTGGGCGACACCGAGACACCGCTCGCCGCCTTCCGCTACCTGCCGCAGGTGCAGGTCCGGGCCGACACACCTGGCAATACAGGGGCCACGGGCTGGTTCCTGCAGAAGACCTGGGTCGACGGCACCATCGAATGGGTTGCCGTCCAGCTGGATCAGACCGCCATGCCCATCATGCTGGGCTACAAGCTCTGGAAGGCCGGTCTGGTCTCCGACGCCGAAATGGCCGGCATGTACACCCGCATGATCAAGCCCGCCGCCGACTTCCTGGTCGAGGGGGGGCAGCTGGGGCTGAACTGGAACGACCGCACCGTCACCCCGCCCTGGACCCAGCAGGAGCGGTGGGAAGAGCAGGAAGGCTATTCTCCCTCCACCACCGCCGCCGTGGTCGCGGGTCTGGTCACCGCCGCCGAGATCGCGCGTGCGTCCGGCGACACCACATCCGCCGAACGCTATCTGGCCACGGCCGACGACTACGCGGGCAAGATCGAAAGCCGCATGTTCACGACCGAGGGCTCGCTCGGCGACGGCAAATACTTCGTGCGCATCACCCGAAACGAGGATCCCAACGACCGCGCCCCCATCGGCGAGGCCAATGCCCAGCAAGGATTGCCAGAGGATCAGATCGTCGACGGCGGCTTCCTGGAGCTGGTCCGCTATGGCGTGCGGCCGGCCGATGCGTCCTCAATCGACGCCACCCTACCCGAATATGACGACCAGACGCGCGAGGATCGGCTGCGCGTCCGCTATGACCTGAACGGCGTCCCGGCCTGGCGGCGTTACGGCAACGACGGCTATGGCGAGAATGTCGAGACCGGCAACGGCTATGGCGTCGGCGGCATGACCCCCGGCCAGCGCGGCCGGGTCTGGCCCTTCTTCACCGGCGAGCGCGGGCACTATGACCTGGCCCTCGCCCTGCAGTCTGGCGCGCAGGATACGACGGCCATCCGCGACACCTATGTCCGCGGCATGGAATCCTTCGCCAACGGCGGCCTCCTGCTACCGGAACAGGTTTGGGACGGCGTCGGCAATCCCACGGACTATGACTATCAGCCTGGTCAGGGCACCAACTCGGCCACGCCGCTGGCCTGGACCCATGCGGAATACATCAAGCTGCTGCGCTCGCTCGCCGACCGCAAGGTCTGGGACCGCTACGATCCCGTAGCCGAGCGCTACAGCGCGAAGTAAATCTCCCTCCCCTTCAAGGGGAGGGATGTCGGCGCAAAGCGACGACAGGGTGGGGTGTGTTCAGCCGGAGCAAGACCGTGCTGCGGCTCCCCACCCGCCTTCGCCTTCGCCTCAACCACGCTCGCCATAAGGGGAGGGACAGGCCGATCAGTGACTGTCGTGGCCGTGGGTGTCGCTCTCGGTCGCCGTCGCCGACACCGCCTCGCCGTCCGCGCCCGAGAACCAGAAGGGCTGACGCGGCCGCTGGCGCGGAGCGACCTCGTTCATGCCGCTGTCGTACACGCGCCCGTTGGCGATGGTGTAGGCGATGGCCGTGGTGTTGCGGATGTTGTCCAGCGGATTTTCGTTCAGCACCACCATGTCGGCCAGCTTGCCGACCTCCAGAGAGCCCAGGTCGCGGTCCAGACCCAGACCCTTCGCCCCGTTCAGCGTGCCGGCGCGGATGACCTCCAGCGGGGCCATGCCGCCCTGGGCGAGGCTCCACATCTCCCAGTGCGCGGCCAGGCCTTCGCGCTGGCCATGAGCCCCGATCTGGACGTTGACGCCCTCGTTGGCCAAGCGTGTCGCCTCGCGCGCCACGGAGATGTGGTTCCACTCATTGTCGGGAGCAGTCACCGGACGACGCGCCCGGGCGTCCAGCTGACGGCGCGGGACATACTGGGTCAGGATCGGATCGTTCCAGACCTGGCTTTCCTGATACCAGTAGTTTTCGCCATAGCTGCCGCCATAGGCCACGACGATGGTCGGGTTGTAGGAAACGTTCGTCTGACGCCACAGCTGGTGCACGTCGTCATACAGCCGGGCCAGCGGGATCGAATGCTCGATCGTGGTGTGGCCGTCGATGATCATCGACATATTGTGTTGGTACAGCGACCCGCCTTCCGGCACGACGGACATGTTCAGCTGGCGCGCCGCCTCGATGATCTGCTGGCGCTGATCGCGGCGGGGCTGGTTGTAGCTCTTGACGCTCCACGCCCCGGCCGCCTGCATGCGACGCAGCGTGGACAGGGCGTCGTCCAGGCTGTCGATCTTGGCCGTCGCTCCGCTGGTCGCGCCATAGAGGATAGTGCCGGTCGAAAAGATGCGCGGAGCTACCACCCGCCCGGCCCGCGCCAGTTCGCTGTGGGCGAAGATTTCGCTGGTGTCGGCCGAGGGGTTGTGGATCGTCGTCACTCCAAAGGCCAACGACGCATAGTTGATCCAGCTCTGCTCCGGGATGATCTCGTCGGTGCCCATGGCCCCGTGCCAGTGGCCGTCGATGATGCCGGGCATGATGGTCTTGCCCGCCATGTCCATGACCGGCACGCCCGCCGGGACGGGGGTAGAAGCCGCCGGGCCGATGGCCTCGATCCGGTTGCCGTCGACGATGACGACCCCGTTCTCGATCACCTCGGTGCCGTTCATGGTGATCAGTCGCGCCCCGGTCAGGGCCATCCGTCCTTGCGGTTTGTCGGCGTCGGCGGTGAAGCCGATGTCGATGCCGCGCTCGTCCGGCTTGGGCAGTTCGTCCGGTGCGCCGTCCACGAAGGTGAAGGCCTGGTTCAGGTCGCGGCTGAACAGCTCCGATCCCAGCGACCATTGCAGCCGCTGTGAATCGCCCGACCAGCTCAGCCACTCGCCGGAATCGCGCGTGACGCGCGCCTGGGGCAGTGCCTTGCCATCCGTGCTGACCGCGATCGGGCGGCCCGCCGCCACGAAGGGCGCAACATAGGCATTGAACCGCTCGGTCCAGCCGATCCAGCGACCGTCCGGCGAGATCGCGAACTCATTGGCCCATTCCGACGTCAGGTGGGTCCGCTGGTCGGCACCGTCCATATTGACGGAGATCAACGTGCGCTTGTCGCCGTCGCGCCCGGTTAGGACCAGCCGCTCGCCGTCCGCCCCGAACTGCGGGCCGACACCCTCGTCCGTGATGCGCACGGCCTCCCCGCCCGAGGTCGCCACGCGATAGATGCCCGGATCACGGCTCCACAGCGCGCTGGTCAGACCGCCGCCATCGACGGTGCGATAGACGATGGTGCGCCCGTCCGGAGAGAAGGTCGGCTCGACAAAGTGGCCGGGATTCTGCGTCACCACGCGCCCCTCGCCGCCATTGGCCGACACCACGCGAACCGTGCCCAGTTCCTGATCGTCCCAGGTCGTATAGACCACCGACCGCCCGTCGCGGGACCACGCCGGATAAAGCTCGAAATGGTCTGACTGGCGCGTCAAGCGACGCGGCGTGCCCGTCGGCAGGTCGCGGATCCACAGATTGCCCAGGGCCTCGAACACCACGCGCGAGCCGTCCGGCGACGGCTTGGCCCAGCGGATCATCTTCACATCGAACTGGTCGGGAGCCACGTCCACGACGGTGCGCACCGGCTCCTGGATGCGGCGCGTGTCAGCCACATGGAAGGGGATGTCTGACACGGTGCCCGAGGCGACCTCGACCCGCTGGATCCGGCCGTCAGCCCAGAAGACGATGGAGCGGTTGTCGGGCGTCCAGCTGATCGCCGGATAGACACCGTGGATGGCCCAGGTCTCCTGAAGATCGCGATCAAGGCCAGAGAAGACCGGCGTCTCTCGCCCGGACTCGATGTCCATCACGTACAGGACTGACTGGTACCGAACCCGCCGGATGAAGGCCAGCGAGCGACCGTCCGGCGACGGTGTCGGGCGGATCGAACCGCCGGGGCCGGTCACGTAGGGCTCGATCTCGCCCGTTTCGCGGTCCAGGCGACGGATGATGTAGATCTGGCCGTTGACGTCCTTGGAGTATTCGAAGGTGTTGCCCGGTGTGGCGTCGTCGCTGAAATAGACATAGCGGCCGTCCGGCGAGAAGGCGGGCTCGCCCGTGTCCTTCTGGGGCGTGCGGCGCTCGGTCATCTGGACGCCGCCACCGCCCGAGCGGTGATACATCCACAGCTCGCCGGCCCCCAACGACCGGGCCGAGGTAAAATGCTTGCGCCCGATGACGAACTCGCCGTCCGGCGACCACTCCGGCTGGTTCAACAGACGGAAAGTCTCCTTGGACACCTGGGTCGGGTTCGATCCGTCGGCGTCCATGATCCAGATGTTGTCACCGCCCGCCCGATCCGAGGTGAAGGCGATGTGACGCCCATCCGGCGACCATTTCGGCTGCATGTCCCAGGCGATGCCGCTGGCGATAGCTCGCGCCTCCCCGCCCCCGATCGGCATTACATAGATGTCGCCCAGCAGGTCAAAGACCACGGTCTGGCCATCCGGGCTGACGTCCAGCGACATCCAGGTGCCGCGCGTCACGTCGATGGAGATGTCGCGCGACGGTCCGGGCGGGGCCTGCACGTCCCACTTGGCGTCGTCAGCCTTGTCGACATCCGCCGTCGAAGCAGCGGCGGCCGTCGCGTCCTGGACCGGCTGCGCTTCAGCAGGGGGCGGGTTCTGAGCCCACGCCGGTGCGACAAAGGACAAGGAGGCCGCCGTGGCCAGGAGCAGGCGCTTCATTCTGGTTCTTCCCCATGGATCGGGGCGTCTCCGCTCGCAATGAAACGATGCCGCGCCCTCGAACGCACAAAAGAGCATCCTTGCCCGAATGGAGTCCAGTCGGAACACGGATGATGGCCGGCCGATCAGGGCTTGCTCCGGACATCGCGCGATGCCTAACTTCGCTCGCCAAAGCCAATCGTCGGAGTCGTTCGCGCGTGAAGTCCTGTCTGGGTATCCTTCTGGCCGGTCTGATCGCGGCCCCGGCCTGGGCGCAGTCTCCTCCCATCTTCAATCCAGGCGCACCCGGCGCGCCTTCACGCATCGTTAGCGCCGCCGAAGCCGTGGCCCTGAGCCGTACGACCTTCACGCCCGGCGACGTCCAGTTCATGCAGCACATGGTCGTCCACCACGGCCAGGCGGTCGAGATGGTGGGCCTGCTGCGCGAAAAGGGCACAAATGCCAAGGTCAAGCTGATCGGCGAACGTATCGCCCTCAGCCAGGAGGCCGAGATCGAGCTGATGCGCAACTGGCTGGCCGATCGCGGCCAGGCCCAGACCATGACCGACATGCATGCAGGCCATGCGGGCATGAACCACGCCGCTCATGCGGGACACGCGATGGCCGCGTCCGACACGCCGATCATGCCCGGCATGCTGTCGCCCGACCAAATGCAGACCCTGGCGGCCGCGAACGGCCCAGAGTTCGACCGCCTGTTTCTCCAAGGCATGATCCAGCACCATCAGGGTGCGCTGGATATGGTCGACGACCTGTTGGCCCAGCCGAATGCGGCCCAGGATCCGATGCTGTCGGACTTCGCCTCGTCCGTCGTCGCCGATCAGTCGGCGGAAATCCTGCGCATGCAATCCCTTCTGTCCGATCTCTGACGTCACCTGTTCGAAAGCGCCGCCATGACCCTCCGCCGCCCCCTGCTCTCCTCCGCCGCCGCCCTGTGTCTGTTGATGGGAGCTAGCGCGGCATCTGCACAGGCTCCGGCCGCTGCGTCTCCCCAGACGGTTCAGGCCGATGCGCGGACCGCACTGACCGGCGGGCTTCGCGACGCTGCCGAAGCCGCCTCCGGTCTGACGCTGGAACACAGCCTGGCCCCGCCGCCCGGCTTCTTCGATCCCGAGGCCCTCGTCGCCATGCCGGCCAACGAGGAAGAAGCCCGCGCCTTTGCCGCCCGCATGCGCGACAATCCCCCGCGCTACGGTCCTCTGTCGCTGGCCAACACCGACATGGCCATTTCCAACGGCAAGCTGTTCGTCGGCAATTTCAACGGCTTCAACGCCTACGATATTAGTCAGGGTGAGCCGAAACTGGTCATGTCCGTCGTCTGCCCCGGCGGTCAGGGCGACGTCTCCGTGCACGGCAATCTGCTGTTCATGTCGGTCGAACAGAATCGCGCCCGACTGGACTGCGGCACGACCGAGGCGACGGGCGACGTCAATGCCGAACGTTTCCGCGGCATCCGCATCTTCGACATCTCCGACCTGAACGCCCCGCGCCAGATCGCGGCGGTCCAGACCTGCCGCGGCTCGCACACCCACACCCTGGTACCGGACCCCAGCGACACCAATGTCCTGTACATCTACAACTCCGCGACTTCGGGCGTGCGCAAGACCGACGAGCTGGGCATCTGCACCGATGGTCAGCCGGACACCAATCCCGAAACGGCCCTCTATTCCATCGACGTCATCAAGGTGCCGCTGAACGCGCCCGAGACCGCGGCCATCGTCAACCGCCCGCGCATCTTCGCCGACCGCGAGACGGGGCGGATCGCCGGCCTGTGGCAGGGCGGACGCGCGGGCGTCTCCAGCCAGCGCACGGCCCAGACCAACCACTGCCATGACATCACCGTCTATCCCGAACTGGGCCTGGCGGCGGGGGCCTGCAGCGGCAACGGCATCCTGCTGGATATCTCCGATCCCCAGAACCCGGCCCGGATCGACGAGCTGTTCGATCCCGACATGGCTTATTGGCACTCGGCCAACTTCAGCAACAGCGGCGACAAGGTCGTCTTCACCGACGAATGGGGCGGTGGCACCAGCGCCCGCTGCCGGGCCGAAGACCCGGCCAACTGGGGGGCCAATCTGGTCGCCAATCTGAAGGATCGCCAGCTGGAGGGTCAGAGCTTTCACAAACTGCCCTCGGTGCAGGGCCGCACCGAGAATTGCGTCGCGCACAACGGTTCGCTGATTCCCGTTCCTGGCCGCGATCTGATGGTTCAGGCCTGGTACCAGGGCGGCATCTCGATCATGGACTTCACCGACGCCAGCCGGCCCGTCGAGATCGCCTATTTCGACCGCGGGCCGATCAACCCTGAGCGCCTGGTCGTCGGCGGTTCCTGGTCGGCCTACTGGTTCAACGGCCGTATCTATTCCAGCGAGATTGCGCGCGGCCTTGATGTCCTGAAACTGGTTCCCAGCGACCAGTTGTCTGCCGCCGAGATCGCCGTGGCCGAGGCCGTGATGATCGCCGAGAACAACCCCCAGACCCAGACCCGCATCACCTGGCAGGACAGCCCCGAGGTGGCTCAGGTCTATATCGACCAACTGGCCCGCTCTACGGCCGTTGACGCCGCCTTGCTGGCCCAGGCCCGCACCGCCGTCGATCAGTGGAAGGCCGGCGGCACCTCGGCATCATCGGCCGAAACGATCGCGGCCCTGACGGCTGCTGCCGAGAAGGCTTCGGCTCCCGATGCCGCGCGCATGACGGCCCTGGCTGGCCTGCTGCAACGGCGCAGCGCCTGAGGCCACACGACCGCTCACGCGGCGATGACGATATCGCGTTCGCGGCGCTGGAACCGACCGTTCCAGCGCCCGTTCTCCGCGCCTGTATCGGAGAAAGTGCGCGTGTTTTCATACTTCTGCATCGTCAACACCCCGGGTCGGCCGGACAGCGAGATCAGTGTCCTCGCCGCCGATGACGACACCTCTGCGCGTTTGGCCATGGCCGATCTGGCCGCCCAGTGGCCAGGTTACGAAACCATCTGCCTGTACCAGGGCGAGCGCCCCGTGGCCGTACTGGGTAACCCCCGCATGGGCCTGGCGGCCGACGGTCTGGAGCTCAGCGTCGCGGCCTAGAGCGGCCCTCTGAATATGAACCACGCCCCGGCGATGATCAGGGCAAACCCGACCGCATGGTTCATGGTCAGCTTTTCGCCAAGGAAGCTGACGGAAAAGACGGCGAAGACGATCAGGGTGATCACCTCCTGCATCGTCTTCAGCTCCGCCGTCGAATAGACCGCATGGCCGATGCGGTTGGCCGGCACCGCTAGACAGTATTCGAACAGCGCAATGCCCCAGCTGACGATGACCACCAGCCACAGGGGCTTCGACCCGAACTTCAAGTGTCCGTACCAGGCAAAGGTCATGAAGATGTTCGACGCGACCAGCATCAGGACCGGCGCGATGTGGGCGAATGACAGCGGCATGAAAACCCCGGCTTGCGTTAGAGCCCTTGCGCCATCATAAGGACCGCCGCGTCAAGCGGACGCCGGCTTAGCTCAGTTGGTAGAGCGCCAGTTTTGTAAACTGGATGTCGCGGGTTCGATTCCTGCAGCCGGCACCATCGCCCCCGCTTCGACGACCCGACCCTGAGGCCGGATCGTCGAAAGTCAGAAGCTTCAGCGTCTACTGAATCGACCGCTCCTCGACCGGCAGGCCCAGCGCCTCCAGCTGAGGCCGCACGACCGAGGCATCCCCCACGACGACCCAGACGAACTGATCGGGCTTGATGATCCGGCGCGCCTCGGCATCCAGCTGTTCAGCGGTCAAGGCACGGGTGCGGCTGGCCAGGGTGGCCTGATAGTCGTCCGGACGACCGTACAGAGCGTTGGAACGCAGAGCCCCCAGGATGGCGCCCGACGTCTCGAACCCGCCCGCCAGAGAACGGGTGTTGCCGTTGATCGTCCGCTCCAGCTCCGAAGGCGTGACGCCGTCGGTCTGCAGGAAGCGGTCGTACTGGGCGATCAGGGCCGCGATCGACTCGCCCGTGCGGTTGGCCTGAACCGGAGCGTTCACGATATAGGGCACGCGATGCTCCAGCGGCGTCACCCCGCCCCGTACGCCATAGGACCAGCCCTTGGTTTCGCGCAGGTCGGAGTTGATGCGGGATAGAAAGTCCGAACCCAGGGTTACATTGGCCGCATTGAGCGCCAGCAGATCGTCCGTCCCCGACACCGGCAGCACGGCCCCGCCATAGATCAGCGACTGAGGCGACTGCGGGCGGTCGATCAGGACCACGCGGCTGGTCGTGGCCGGAACGGTCGCGGCGAACTCCTTGGTGCCCTTCGGTGCCGAAGGGGCCCGCCAGTCGCCGAAGGCCGCTTCCAGCTGCGGCGTCACCTGCGAGAGCGGAAGATCCGATACGACGAAGATCGTCGCATTATCCGGCCGGACCCAGGCGGCATGTGTGGCGACCAGATCATCGCGCGTCAGGGCCGTCAGGCTGGCCTCATCGCCCGAGCCGGTGAAAGACCGACCATAGGGGCTGTCCGCGCCATAGATCAGCGGTGGCAGGGCGCGCGCAGCGATGGCCCCCGGGTTGGTCCGCTCGCTGGCCAGGCCCGACAGGCGTGACGCGCGGATTCGCTCCACTTCCGACGGGGCAAATGCCGGGTTACGCACGACATCGGCCAGCAGCGTCAGCGACGGCGTCAGATTGGCGGTGACGACGGACAGGTCCGCCGAAGTCCGGTCCATCGACGCCCCGACGTTGATCGAGGCTCCGAGACGCTCCTCCTCCTCGGCCAGCTGATTGGCGTCGCGGCTGGTGGTGCCTTCGTCCAGAAGGTCCAGCATCATGGCCTGGGCACCCAGACGATCGGCGCTGTCGGCCGCGTAGCCTGCGTCGAAGTCGATCCCCACGCGCGTCACAGGAACGGTATCGACCTGGGCGTAGACGACCTTGACCCCGTTCGACAGGGTTGTGCGCTCGACGGCCGGGAACTCCAGGTCGGGCACCTGGCCGATCGTCGGCATCGGATCGCGGGCCACGCGCTGGATTTCAGTGGCTGGTACGGGCGTCGCGCCTGAAGGCGTCGCGGCGGCCTCGACATAGGCTTCGCGCTCGCCGGGCGCGATGGTCATGTCGAAGACCGGACGCGTCAGCCAGCGCTGCATGGCCGTCTTCACCTCGGCCGGCGTGACCGATGCGTAGGTCGCCAGTTCTTTCTTGTAGAAGTCGGGATCGCCCGCATACAGCTGACCCTCGGCCAGGACGTTGGCCTTGCCGTTGACCTGTTCCAGGCCCTGAATGCGGCTGGAAACATAACGTGTGGCGACGCGCGCGACCTCTTCCTCGGTCGGACCGTTGGCGATGAAGTCGGCGACGATGGCGTCCAGACGACGTCCCACCTCGGCGGCATCCTGGCCCGGCTTCACATCCACGGAAATGTCGAAGATGCCGACCCGGTGGAACTCCGACATCGAAGCCGACGCCGAAACGGCCGACTGCTCGCCACGGACCAGTTGATTGTCCAGCCGCGAGGACGCCAGCCCGCCCAGCACGGACGCCGCGACCGACAGGGGCACGGCATCGTCACTCAGCATGCCGGGCACGGCCCAGCTGCGGGTCAGGCGGGTATTGGCCACACGGTCATGCATCGTGGCCACGATCGGCGCGGCCAGGGTCGGCACGTCGGCTTCAGCCGGCGTGTTCACCGGACCGCGCGGAATCTTGCCGAAGTACCGATCCACCAGGGTCCGCGCCGTGGCCTCGTCGATGTCACCTGACAGAACGACAATGGCATTGTTCGGGCCGTACTTGTCTCGAAACCAGTTGCGCACCGTCTCCAGGCTGGCTGCATCAAGATCGGCCATCGAGCCGATGGTGGAGTGGCGATACGGATGGCCCTCGGGGAACAGCGCTTCCAGCTGGGCATATTCGAAGAGGCCGTAGGGCTGGTTGTCGCCTTGGCGCTTCTCGTTCTGAACGACGCCGCGCTGAAGGTCGAGCACCTCCTGATCGACCTCGCCCAGCAGATAGCCCATGCGGTCGCTTTCCAGGAACAGGGCCTGTTCCAGCGCCGGGGTCGGCACGGTCTGGAAATAGTTGGTGCGGTCGAACCAGGTCGTGCCGTTCAGGTTCGACGGCCCCAGATTGCGCATCCGCCCAAGATAGCTGCCGGGTGCATTCTCCGACCCGCCGAACATCAGGTGTTCGAACAGATGGGCGAACCCGGTCGACCCGGCCGGCTCGTCTTTGGAGCCGACATTGTACCAGACCGACAGCGCCACCACCGGTGCCTTGCGGTCTTCGTGAACGATGACGGTCAGGCCATTGTCCAGCTGGAATCGCTTCCAAGGAATATCGACCTCCGACACCAGTTCGGTGACCGGAGCAGCACGCAGTTGTGCGGCTTGGCTCGCGGCGCTTTCCGCCGGTGCGGCTGCACTCTGGGCAATGGCTGCAGCAGGCGAAATAACGGCCAGAATGGCGGCGACGGAGACGGCACGAAGACGCATGGGACAGTCCTTCAAAAGCGGGTCAGGGACCTTACCCAGCCGAACGCGAGACGCAATCGCTTAGCGTCTGTTTTACCGACCGATGTTCAGCTTCAGGGCCTAACCGCCACCCAAGGCCAGCGCTACGCGATAGGTCACGAGAGCCGCGAGATAGGCCAAGGTGAACATGTAGACGATCATGGCCCAGGTCCATTTCAGCGAGTTGGTCTCGCGTCGCACCACGCCCAGGGTCGCCACGCACTGAGGCGCGAAGATGTACCAGGCCAGGAAGGCCAGGCCCGTGGCCAGCGACCACTGCGCCGCCAGGGTGACGCCCAGCAGGCTGGTCGCGCTCTCCGGATCGGCAACGGCATAGACGGTCCCCAGGGCGGCCACGGCTACCTCACGCGCGGCCATACCGGGGATCAGGGCGATGACCATCTGCCAGTTGAAGCCGATGGGGGCGAAGATGGGCTCCAGCGCCTTGCCGATCATCCCAGCGAAGGAATAGTCGATGGCCGGACCGGTCGCGCCCTCGGGCGGATAGGGGAAAGTCGACAGGGCCCAGACGATGATCATCAGCGGCAGGATGATCCGCCCCGCCCGCTCGATGAAGATGCGGGCGCGAAGCCACAGATTGAACATCACGCTCTTGATGTCCGGCAGCTTGTAGGCAGGCAGCTCCATCATGAAGGGCTCGACCGCGCCGCGCCAGAAGATGCGACGGATGACGAAGGACACGACCAGCGCGCTGAGAATCCCGGCCACATAGAGGCCGAACATGACCAGGCCTTGCAGGCTCAGGAAGCCCCACACCGTGTCGTTCGGAATGAAGGCCCCGATGATCAGGGTGTAGACCGGTATCCGCGCCGAACAGGTCATCAGCGGCGCGACCATGATGGTCGTCAGGCGGTCGCGCTTGTTGTCGATCACCCGCGCCGCCATCACGCCCGGAATGGCGCAGGCCACGCTGGACAGCAGGGGGATGAAGGCCCGGCCATGAAGGCCGGCAAATCCCATGATCCGGTCCAGCAGGAAGGCCGCCCGAGCCATATAGCCCAGGTCCTCCAGCACGATGATGAACAGGAACAGGATCAGGATCTGCGGCAGGAAGACCAGCACGCTGCCCACGCCGGAGATCAGTCCGTCAACGATCAGGCTCTGCCAGATGGTATCGGGCATGATGGTCGCGACCCAGGCCCCCAGTCCACCCAGCAAACCCTCGATCCCGTCCATCAACGGCGTGGCCCAGGTGAAGACTGCCTGGAACATCACGAACAGCAGGGCTGTCAGAATCACCAGGCCCGCCACGGGGTGCAGCAGGACGGTATCGATCCGGCCCGTCAGCGTATCCGGTTGCTCCGGCGGCCTGACATAGGCCTTCATGATACGCTCGGCCTCGCGGGCATTGGCGCGCAGGCCAGAGGCATCGGGCGCGGACCAGGCGTTCTGGCCGGGCGTGGCCTTGCCCAGCGTCTCCTCGATAGCCGCCACCAGTTCGGAAATGCCCCGGCGACGCGTGGCGGTCGTCGTCACCACCGGAACGCCCAGCTCTCGCGACAGACCTTTCAGATCGATCCGCAGGCCCTGACGTTGGGCGATGTCATACATGTTGACGGCCAGGATCATGGGCCGTCCCACGGCCTTCAGCTCCAGCGCCAGACGCAGGACCAGCCGCAGATTGGTCGCATCGGCGACGCAGACCACTACGTCCGGTTCGGCCTCCCCGACCAGCTTGCCCAGGACGGCGTCGCGCGTGACCTCCTCATCCGGGCTGCGTGCGCGCAGGGAATAGGTGCCGGGCAGGTCCAGCACGGACAGGGTCCGGCCGCTGGTCGCGCGGATCAGGCCTTCCTTGCGCTCGACCGTCACGCCCGCATAGTTGGCCACCTTCTGGTGCGCCCCGGTCAGGGCGTTGAACAGCGCCGTCTTGCCACTGTTGGGATTTCCGACCAGCGCGATCCGCGCCGCACGCACCGCCATATCCATCAGGCGGCCACCGCGTTGTCGAGCTGAACGGTAATGCTCGCGGCCTCGTGCCGACGCAGGGCGACACGCATGTCATCGACCTTCATGGCGATGGGGTCGCGTCCGAACAGGCCCTCGTGCAACAGCTCCACAGTCGCGCCCTCCACGAAGCCCAGCTCCAACAGACGACGCTCCAGCTCCAGCGCATGGTCCTGATGATGGCAATGTTCGCCGACCTTGATGATCACGCCGCGGTCGCCCGGACGGGCCTGACTGAGTCTTGAAGGTTGGGACATGAACGCTCTGATCGACGGGGACGCTGACGCGCCTTCAGTTGACAGTGATTATCAGGCGCGATGGGGCCACGTCCACCCCGACGCGGTGCCGCAGGTGCTTGTCGGTTCGCACGGTTGCGGTATCACCGACACATCGCCCCGGAGCCCGCCATGAACCGACCCCACACTGTCCTGATCATCAGCGGCTTGGCCCTCACGACTGTGATCCTCGGTGCCTGCGGGCAGGAGGCGTCCCAGGAAGCGCCTCGCCCTTCCCGCCCCGCTCTGACGGCGGAGCAGAAGACGGCCCTGCTCGCCACCCTGCCCGCGCCCTACAACGCTGCCGATCTCGCCAATGGCCAGCGCGTCTTCGCCCGCTGCCGCTCCTGCCACACGATCACCGAAGGCGGGCCGAACATGACGGGCCCGAACCTGTACGGCGTCTTCGGTCGAGCGGCCGGTGCGGCCGAAGGCTACAACTATTCCACCGCCGTCAAACAGGCGGGCTTCGTCTGGGACGCGGATCATCTGAACAACTGGCTGGAAAACCCGCGCACCTTCCTGAAGGGCACGAAGATGAGCTTTGCGGGCATTCCCGACGCCACCGACCGCCGTGACGTCATCGCCTTCCTGAAGGTGGAGACGGGCTATGCGCCCGCCCCCGCTTCGGTGACTGCGCCTACTCCGCCGGAGCCGGCGACGCGCCCCTGACCTCTTCCGCCTCCCACGCCTCAATCCGGCGGGCCGTATATTCCGGCGACTTGGTAAAGCGCGCCAACACCCCATAGATCACTGGCACGACGAACAGGGTCAGGACGGTGGCAAAGATGGCACCCGAGAAGATCACCACGCCGATAGTCTGACGGCTTCCCGCGCCCGCACCCTGCCACAGCGCCAGAGGCAGGGCGCCGAAGGCGGTGGCGATGGACGTCATGATGATGGGCCGCAGACGCAGGGTCGACGATTCTATGATCGCCTCCGCGATCGACCTCCCCTGATCGCGCAGCTGATTGGCGAACTCCACAATCAGAATGCCGTTCTTGGCCGCGATCCCGATCAGGATGATCAGCCCGATCTGGGAATAGATATTCAGGCTGGAGCCCGCCATCACCAGACCGAACAGACCGCCCGCCGCCGCCAGGGGCACGGTCAGCATGATTACCGCCGGCGTGATCCAGCTCTCGAACTGGGCCGCCAGCACCAGGAACACCAGCAACAGCGCCAGGCCAAAGGCCGCGGCGACGGCGCCGCCCGCCTCCTGCTGATCGCGTGCCGCCCCGCCCCACTGGGTCGCGACAACGCCCTGCGGCTGTTCGCTGGCGACGCGGTCGAGGAACTCGGTCGCATCCGCGATGGTGGTGCCGGGGTTCAGGTCCGCCGAGAGGCTGATGGAGCGCTGGCGGTCCAGGCGACGGCGGTCGGGCGTATCGCCCGAGGTCTGGGTCGTGACGACGGCGGACAGGGGCACCAACTGGCCACTGCCGGTCGCGACATACAGGCTTTCCAGATCCTCGACCGTCCGGCGGTTGTCGCGCTCGGTCTGAAGGATGACGTCATACTCCTGCCCGCCGCGCAGATAGGTGGTGGCGCGCCGCGAGCCGAACATGGTCTCGAGCGTGCGCCCGATCGCCTGGGACGACACGCCCAGCGCCGCCGCCTTCTCCGGATCGACGTCGACCAGCAGACGCGGCGAGTTCGGCTCATAGTTCAGGCGCGGGCGCGAGAAGCCTGGGTTTTCCAGCGACGCGGCCAGCACGGGCTGCAGCCAGTTGTAGATGTCCTGATATTCCGACCCCGTCACGATCATCTCGACCGAGTTGGAGTTGCCGCCGCCGCGCTGGAAGGCACCCGGCACGCTGGCGTTGACCTGGGCGTCGGTCTGGCTGCGCAGCTTGCCGTTCAGTTCCTGGGCGATCTCGTCGGCGGAGCGGTCGCGCTCGGACCAGTCGGCCAAGGTCAGGTTGGCGTTTCCGGAGTTGAAGCTGCCGCCACCAAAGCCGGGGGCGGAGATCAGATAGCTGTCCGCCTCGCCGTTCGCCCGGTACTCCGCCAGGATCGGCTCAAGGCCCAGCATGATGCGGCGGGTGTAGTCGAAACCGGCGCCTTCCGGGCCCTGCACGCGAATCTGCACCCGGCCCCGATCCTCCGGCGGCACCAGTTCATTCGGCAGGGTCAGGAACATGGCCGCGGCCCCACCGCCGACCAGCAAGATGACGCCCACCACGCCGACCACGGCGATCCGCTTGCCCAGCAGGGCCTGAAGCGAGTTGCCATAGGAATTCTTCAGCTTCTCCATGGCCCAGTCGACGCGCCGGGCCACCCAGCCGCCTGTCGTGACGGGCCGCAGGATCTTGGACGCCATCATCGGCGAAAGCGTCAGAGCCAGGAAGGCCGAGAAGGCCACGGCCGCGGCGATGGCGGCCGCCAGCTCCACAAACAGCCGCCCCACATACCCCGGCAGGAACAGCAGGGGCGCGAACACGGCCAGCAGCACGATGGTGGTGGCGATGACGGCAAAGAACACCTGACGCGCGCCACGCTCGGCCGCGACCAGCGGCGGCTCGCCATGGTCCAGGCGGCGCTGGATGTTCTCGGTCACCACGATGGCGTCATCGACCACCAGGCCGATGGCCAGCACCAAGGCCAGCAGGGTCAGCAGGTTCAGCGAGAAGCCCAGCGGGGCCAGAACGATGAAGGTGGCCAGCAGGCAGATCGGGGCCACCACCGAAGGGATCAACGCGGCCCGGAACGAGCCCAGGAAGACGAAGTTGACCAGGGCCACCAGCGCCATGGAGATGCCGATGGTGATCCACACCTCATCGATGGCGTGCGAGGTGAAGACCGAGTTGTCCGATCCGACGACCAACTCGGTGCCCTCAGGCAGGCTGGCGCGCACGCTGTCCAGCAGTTCGGTCACGCCGTCGGAAATGGCCAGGTCATTGGACTGCGCCTGACGGGTGATCGCCAGACCGATCTGGTCTAGACCGTTGCCGCGGAACAGGCGGCGATCCTCTTCGGGCGCTTCCTCTACACGAGCGATGTCGCCAAGGCGGGTGACATAGGCCCCCGTGCCCTGGATAGCCGTCGAGGCCCCGCTGGGCAGGGCCGTCGCGGTCGAGGCGGCGTTGGCCGTACCGCCCGTCGTCGTCCCCGTCCCGGTCGCGGATCCGCGCGTACCTATCGGCAGCTGACGGAAGTCCTCGGCCAGGGCATAGGTCCGCGCCACACGAACGGTATAATTCTTCTCGCCGGATTCCAGCGACCCGGCCGGCAGTTCGACGTTCTGCGTCGTCAGGGCGGTCTCGACATCGGTGACAGTAAGGCCACGGGCCGCCAGAGCCGCGGCATCCAGCCAGATGCGCATCGAATAGCGCTGCTCGCCATAGATCTGCACCTGGGCGACGCCGGGCACGGTCGCCAGCTGGTCGATCAGATAGCGGTCGGCATAGTCCGTCAGCTCCAGCCGGTTCATCGACGTGGAGCGCAGGAACAGGATCATGATCGGCTGGCTGTCCGAGTCGGCCTTGGCCACTTCCGGCGGCTCGGCCTGATCCGGCAGTTGCCCCACGACCCGGCTGACCCGGTCGCGCACATCGTTGGCGGCGTCATCGATGTTGCGATCCAGCGCGAACTCGATGGAGACGCTGGAACGCCCGTCGCGGCTGGTCGAGTTGATGCGTTCGACGCCCTGAAGGCCGGCGATCTGCTGCTCGATCGGCTCGGTGATGCGACTTTCTATGACCTCGGCCGACGCCCCGGCATAGCTGGTATTGACCGACACGATGGGCGGATCGACGTCCGGCAGTTCCCGCACGGGCAAAAAGAAGAAGGCCGCCGCTCCGATCACGCACAGCACGATCGCCGCCACCGCCGCGAAGACGGGGCGGCGGACCGCCATGTCGGACAACATCATCGCGCGGCTCCCTGCGGTGCGGCGGCGGCACCCTGACGCGCCCCTCCGCGCTGGCCTCCTGCCCCGGCCACCCGAATGGGAGCATTGGGCTGGATACGGTTCAGACCCGAGGCGACGATACGGTCGCCCGCATTCAGGCCGGACAGGATTTCGACGAAGCCACCCTCGACGGCCCCCGCCTCGACCTCGACCCGCTGGGCCGTGGAGCCGTTCTCGCCGCGCGCGATGCGATAGACGAAGGCCCCCTCGCCTTCATACTGAACGGCCGCTTCCGGCGCGGCGACCGAGGTGCGCTGGCCCTGCTGGACCGCGACCCTCACGGCCATGCCGGGGCGGATACGCCCGCCGGGATTGGGGATTTCCGCCCGCGCCGTCACCGAGCGGGTCTGCTCGTTCACCCGCGTGTCGATCAGGGCGATCCGGCCGTTGAAGGTCTCGTCGCCATAGGCGTCGATGGTGGCCGTGATCGGCACACCGGGTCGCAGGACAGACAGATACCGCTCCGGAATCGGGAAATCGACGCGGACCACGTCGATGTCGTCTAGCGTCGCGATGATCCCGCCCGGATTGACCAGGGTGCCCGCCGTCACCGTGCTGAGGCCCAGCACGCCGGCAAAGGGCGCGCGGATCGTCCGATCGCCCTGACGCGCCTGCGCCGCCGCCAGCGCCGCCTGTGCCGTGGCCAGTTCGGTCTCGTATTGCTCGACCATCATGGGCGAGGCGAAGCCGCGATCGCTGAGCGTCTTGTAGCGATTGTACATGGACCGCGCCTGATCGACCTGGGCGCGCGCCTCGCCGACGCCCGCATCTTCCTCGCGGGCCTGCAACTGGACCAGAGGGGTTCCCGCCGCGACCCGCTGGCCGTCGGTGAACAGGACGCGGGTGATCAGTTCGCTGGTGGAAGAGGTGATATTGACTGACCTCCGACCGCGGGCCACGCCCAGCACGCGGATCTGGTCGCTGAACGGACGCTGGGCCACGACGGCCTCGGACACCGTCTGACCTCGTCCACCGCCCGGACCGCCCGGCCCACCCGCCTTCTCGTCACCGGCAAAGGCCATGCGCAGGACGACGGCCAGAACCATCAGAGCCAGCAACACACCGGCGGCGATCAGGAAGAAGTGGCGTTTGATCACGCGTCAGGCTCTCCGGCGGTCAGTGGGCATGCCGACTTAGCGGCTTTCGCCGTCGACGCAACTCAATGAGATGTAACGCGGACTGTTCCGGTTTCCGTCGCAGAAATGACTGAGTAAAAACGCCGCGCTCAGAACCGCCGCCACAGCCCCACTATAGGGCCGCTCGCTGCAGGCGTCTCCCGGCCCAGCACCGTCTGACGCCAGCCCGCCTGCAGGCTCCACTGGCCCATGTCGCGGACGACCGAGGTTTCGACCGACAGCCACTGCGCCCCGTCGTCGTCAGTCCGGCCGCCGAAAGCCTGGGCCAGCAGCATCCAGTTGCGGCCATAGCGCGAACCCGCCGTGGCATCGATCCGCGTCTCGTCCGGCAGGCCCTGACGCATCCGCCGCGCCACCTGCACATCCACGAACGAACTGCGCGGGCTGAACCGCCTGCCGTTGCCGTCGAACGACCGACCGACCGAGGCCCGGACCTCCCAGTCCTGATCGCCTACGCCCGGCGCGGCATAGCCCGCGTTGCGCCCCTCGCCCCCATCGGCATAGCCGCCGTACAGGCTGACCGAGGTCCGGTCGTCGCGCCAGACGCGCCAGGTCACCCCGACCTCCAGCGGCCCGCGCCCTTCGTAGTCCACGAATGCGTCCTCGCCCGACTGCCAGTCGCCCTTGAACTGAAACGTCAGCGTGTCCGTCAGCCCATATTCGATGAAGGCGCCCAGGGCCGTGTCGCGCCGGTCCGCCGGCAGATCGACCGGGTTACCATCAGGGTCGAACCCCTGATCGGCCCGCATCTCCTCGAATTTGACGATGATCTGACCCTGGCCCTTCGGCTGGGTCCACGGACCGGCCAGACACGGCGTCGCCACCGCAAGGGCTGCGACCCCGATCCATAGCCCCCCGGCCGATGTCACGCGTCGTAGCCCGGCGACTTTCGATCCAGCATCCGCAGGGCTCCGGGCCAGGCCAGAGACGAGATGAAGCCGATCCCCTTGCCCTGTTCCTTCGTCTCTTCCTGCGCGGCGTCGGGGGCCATCAGGACATGGTCGCGTCCCCCCGATAGTGCCGCCACCTGCTGGGCGCAGGCCCGCTCCAGGAAGAACATCCCGACCCAGGCCGCCGCCGCCGTCTGGCCCACTGCCAGAGTGCCGTGGTTGCGCAGCAGCATCAGGGGCTTGTCGCCCAGGTCGGCGACCAGTCGCTCGCGCTCGTCGTGGTTCAGCGCCAGGCCTTCATAGCCGTGATAGGCCACCTGATGCTGCAACAGGCAGGCATTCTGGCCGATGGGCAGCAGCCCTTCCGCCTGCGCGGCCACGCCCACGCCCGCCACCGTATGCAGGTGGATGACGAACTTGGCATCGTCTCGCGCGCCGTGGATGGCCGAATGGATGGTGAAGCCCGCTGGATTGATGAAGCTGGTCGTGTCCTGAACGATGTTGCCGTCCAGATCGACCTTCACCAGCGACGAGGCCGTGATCTCCTCGAAATACCAGCCATATGGGTTGATCAGGAAGTGATGCTCCGGCCCGGGCACCCGCGCCGAAATGTGGGTGAAGATCATGTCGTCCCAGCCATGCAGGGCGACCAGACGATACAGCGCCGCCAGCTCGACGCGGGTCTGCCACTCCTCTGCGGACACCCGGGATTTCAGGGACTGGACGGCGGTTCCATCGGCCATGACAGCGTTTCCTTATCGACGTTCAACCCACGGTCGCCTTCATCCTGCGCGGCGTCAAGATTCAGCTCTCGTTAACCCTGTCTTAGCTTGGCCGGTCTAGGCTGGAGGGGCCGAATTGTCCGGCGTGACGGAGACGTGCGTGACCGTCCTGCCCCTCATGCGTACCGAGCCCGGTTCGCCCCTGCCCGACCTGGTGGCGCTTGCCCGCAACCCCAGCGTCGATGCGCGACAACGCCTGCTCATGGGCGTGCTGACCCTGTGCGAGACGCAAGGGGCCAGCGAGGAATCGGCCAAGGCCTTCGGCGACATCTTCCTGACCGTCGCCGGTCAGATCGAGCGCGACATCCGCAAGGTTCTGGCCACCCGCCTGGCCCAGGCCGACTGGGCCCCGCGTTCCGTCGTCAATGTGCTGATGATGGATGAGATCGACATCGCGCGCCCGCTACTGGCCGCCAGTCCCGTGCTTCAGGACGAAGACATGATGCGCGTCCTGCTTGAAGCCACGTTGGACCATCAGATCGAGGTCGCCCTTCGGCCCAGGCTGAGCGGCCGCGTGTCCGATGCCATCATCAACCGCGGCGAGCCTGCTACCCTGACCGCGCTCGCCTCCAACCGCACCGCCCAGATCAGTGGCGAGGGCGTGCGTCGTCTGGTCGAGCATTCCCGTCGCATCGCCGCCCTGCGTCTGCCGCTGACGCGCCACCCCGGCCTGACAGAGACCCTGGCTGAGCAGATGTACCAGTGGGTGGGCACGGCCCTGCGCCAGTCCATCGCGGCGCGGTTCGAGATCGACGAAGCGCGCTTGGCCGGTGTTGTCGACCAGGCGACGACCGAGGCCATGGCCCCCTCCCCGCCCGCCCCCGCGCCCGACAGTCCTGAGCGTAACGAGATGGAACGCCGCCTGATCGACAAGCTGCATGCGGCCGGACAGCTGAAGCCCGGCTATCTGGTGCGGGCCATACGCGAGAAGCGTCTGGGCCTCTTCCTGCACGGCCTGGCCGCACTCAGCGGCCTGCCCGCAGCCGACATCCGCAAGGCCTTGGCCGACAACAGTGCCGAGGCGCTCTACTATGCCTGTGCCGCCATCGGCATGGACCGCGCCGTCTTCCCCGCCATTTTGGCCGAAATCCGCCATCTGAACGACGGCATGCCGGCCGGCGACGGCGGTTCGGTCTGGCATCGCGGCCAGCTATCGCCTGCGTCCGCCCTGCGGTCGTTCCGCGTTCTGATCCCGGCCTGACGGTTTGAGCGTTTGACTCGCGCGTCCCGCTCGGCTTGCGTAGGGTCGTGAGCCAGCCCGACCTCCAGATCGCCTTCACCGCCTCCGACCGCCCGGAGGCCCAGGCCGCATGTGAGCGGCTGAAAGGACTGTATGGCGGCGTCGATCCCGCCGTGGCCGACGTCATCGTGGCCCTGGGCGGCGACGGCTTCATGCTGGAGACCCTGCACGCCAATCTGGAGCGTCGCACTCCCGTGTTCGGCATGAACCGCGGCTCAGTCGGCTTTCTTATGAACGACTATGAGGAGTCGGGCCTGCGCGAACGGCTGGCCATGGCCGGTCGCGCCGTCATCCACCCGCTTCAGATGGACGCCTGGACCGAAGCCGGTCAGGTCCACAGCGGCCTGGCCATCAACGAGGTGTCCCTGCTGCGTCAGACCCGCCAGAGCGCCAAGCTGCGCATCAGCGTGGACGGTCGCGTCCGGCTGGACGAACTGGCCTGCGACGGTTGTCTTGTGGCCACAGCCGCAGGATCGACGGCCTACAACCTGTCCGCCCATGGTCCCATCATCCCTCTGGACGCGCCCATTCTGGCCCTGACGCCGATCAGCGCCTTTCGCCCCCGCCGCTGGCGCGGTGCCCTGCTGCCGCACACCGCCAAGGTCCGCTTCGAGGTGCTGGAGCCGGACAAGCGGCCAGTCAGCGCCACCGCGGACAGTTTCGAGGTCCGGCGCGTGGCGGCGGTCGAGGTGCGCGAACGCCGCGACATCGCCCTGACCATGCTGTTCGACGCCGGGCGGTCCTTCGAGGAACGGGTTCTGGCCGAGCAGTTCACGGCCTGAGCCGCCCGTGCACGGGTTCTTAAACCTGTCCGGCGACACTGGGATTTCCTCCCAGGAGTTTCGATGTGTCCAATCCGGCCCAGATTTTCACCCCACCCAATACGCTGCGCATGAAGGTCGGCGGCGGATTCGGCGGCATCGACGCGGGAGCCATCGCCAAGGCCGAAGAAGCGCTGAAAGCCATGTCGGCACAGTTCGGCCAGTGGCTGCAGGACGAAATCGTCAAGCTGGACGCGGCCCAGGCCGCCATCCGCACCCAGGGCCTAACCCAGGAAACGGCCGAGGGGCTGTATTTCCGCGCCCATGACCTGAAGGGGCTGGGCTCGACCTATCAGTATCCGATCGTGACCCGCATGGCCGGCTCGCTGTGCAAGCTGCTGGACGATCCGACGAAGCGGACCGAGGCCCCCATCGTCCTGCTGGACGCCCACATCGACGCCATCAAGGCCGTGGTTCGCGACGAAATCCAGACCGACGAGCATCCAGTCGGGCGCGAACTGGCCGAAACGCTGGAAGCGCGCGTCGCCGAGCTTCAGGGCTAGTCAGCTTCGGCGCGACTCAGGCCGCCGCCGCACCCTTGGGCTGTACCGTAGCCGGCGTCTGATCCAGTCGCTCCAGCAGATAGGCCATGTCCTCGCGCGGGGCATGCGGACGCTGGGTCAGGTATCGCTCCAGCATCTGCTGGCGGAACAGGTCGCCGGATGTATCGACGCCTTCGGCCTGCACGGTCCGCCACGTATCGACACCGGCCCGGAACGCCTGGAACAGACGCGGCGGCAGGCCCGCCCGGTCGTAGATGGCCTTTAGCCCCAGCGGCCCGGCATCGTGGATCATAAGGGCCGCCCGGGAATGCGGCGCACCAGCCAGCTCGGCAATGCCATGCTCGAACAGCGCCATCTGACCCCTTGCCAAGGCCCGCAGCAACAGTGACGCCGTCAGCACCCTCCGTGCGTTCAGCCCGGCGACGAATGCGCCCAGGTCCGCCTGCCCCATCGCCTGATCGACCAGATCGATGGTGGCCCGCTCGCGCGCGAAATTCGCAAGGCGGATCGCCGTCTCCGGGGCTACGGCGTGGCGTGCGACCAGATGCTCGCGCACGGCATCCGAGGCCAGCTCGACCAGACGCTCGGTCACGCTGAGCGGCAGCACCTGACGATAGGCCAGGGCCGTCACGATCTCCGGTGATCCGCTGAACCGATCGACGCAGCGCCCCAGGGCGGCCTCGGCGATGTCGGCATTGTCGTTGGACGCCAGGGCCCGCACCGCCTGTTCGCTGCCGGTCTCAGCCAGAACGGAAGCCACGTCACGGCCGACGCGCGGGCGTGACGCCACCGCCACCTGCCGCACCGACGATCCGGCCCGCACGATCTCGATCAGGTCATCGTCGGTAAAGGCGGGCGAGAAGTGGATGATCGGCAGGGCCACGCTGTCGACGTCCGCCGCCAGCCGCCGCGCCACATCGTGCGGAATCAGGTCCGAGGCCTTCAGCGTCACCGCCATGGCTCGACGCACCAGCTCTGCGGCATCTTCGGCCAGCAGCCGCAGGATCTTCTGGGCCGCCGCCCGCCCCTCGTCATCCAGCTCGGCCTTGTCCATGCTGCGGCACAGCTTGTGCGCGGCGGCGGCGCGTTCGTCCTCGTCCGTCGCCTTGATCAGGCGGCGGATGTCGACTTCGGTCAGGCGGGCGCGATAGGCGGTCATGGGATTGCGCTTTGCATGCAGGCGTTCGCGGCGAGCATCAACCCATTACGGTTAATACCGGTTTACCATCGCCGGATGGCCGATCAGGCGCGCTTGCCTTCGGGACTGAAGGCCCCGCCGAAGCCCGTGCTGGCCCCGCCCTGCCCGTCCTGGCCCAGCAGCAGGGCCAGCAGGCTCTGATCCTGCTTCAGCCGGTCCAGCCGCGCCGCCAGCATCTGGTCGCGCTCGGACAGGTCCGGCACCTTCTGGCTCGAGGAGACCGAGCCGGCGTCGGCGGCGGGTGCGCCCGATCCGGCCGACCGCTGCAGATTGGCATGGACCTCGGCCACCGTCGTCGGGCGACCGCCGCGATAGAAGAGCGAGCGATTGGCGGCCGCCGCCTGCGGAAAGATCGAGGCTGCACTGGCCCCCGGTCGCGTCGCCATGGCCTCCATCAGCTGCGCCGCGCCCGCTGGCCCCAAAAAGTGGGCCGCATACAGATCCCCCGCCCCCGGCTCGCGTCCCGTGCGGCCGCGCAGATAGGCGGCGTTCTGGGCCGTCAGTTCCGCCGCCATGGTCGATGCCGCCTGGGCATCGAACCGCAGGTCCAGCACGACATTGCGCGCCGAGCCCCGCACCTGCCAGCGCCCGTCGTTGCCGCGGTAGATCAGGTCGGCATACTGGCCATATCCATGCTTGGCCCCATGCTGCTTCACCGTGGCCAGCCAGGTCTGCTCGATGAACTGGAACAGCCCTGATGCCGTCGAGGTCGGTGCCTTCGCCGCCGGGTTCATGGAGCTTTCGCGCCGCGCCGTGCGCAGCAGGAAATCCGCGTCCACGCCGGTCGCACTGGAGGCACGGCGAATGGCCGCCTCCACACCGCCGGATGAGGGAATCGCTCCTACCGTCATGGATATCAGGCTGGGGTTTCGTGGTTAATCAAACCCTAATGTGTCGCCCGCGCTCCACAGGCGAACATTGTTCGAGGCCCAGCGATCTTCGCCGTAAACTTGCCGCAAGGTCAGCGCTGCATTCGCTCGTGGGTTGCTGTGGGGACGGCGATAGACAGGGAGTTACGGCCATGATGATCAGAACCGCGGGCGGCCCACACGGTGTCAGCCCCCTCGACTTCAACGAACGACGCAGGCCGGGCCTGTCCCGGACCAGCTGGATGGTGATCGGCGTCGTCGCCCTGGCCCACATCGGGGTCGGAGTGGCGCTCTATAATCAGCGTTTCGAGCTGCAGCTGGCTCCGACACCGGAGACGCCCCCGACAGTCATCACCTTGGAAAACCTGCCCAAGCCCAAGCCGGTCGAGCCGCCAAAGCCACAGCCCAATCCAGCGGCCCCCAACCCGGTCGTCAACAAGACGCCGCTGCCGACGCAGCCGACGGAGACCATCACGGTTCCGGCGATAGATCCCAAGCCGACCACCGGGACCACCCTGACCTTCAATGAGCCGGTGATTGACCCAAGCCCTAACCAGCCCCCAGCCATCCAGCCTCAGCCGGAGCCCCCGGCCGTCATCTCGCGCCCGAACTGGATCCGCCAGCCGACGGGCGAACAGCTTGCCCGTGCCTTCCCGGACCGGGCGCTGCAACGCGGTGTAGCGGGATCGGCATCCCTGAACTGCCTGGTGGAGAGCAGCGGGCGGGTCACCGATTGCCGGATCACGGGTGAAACGCCGGGGGGCTATGGCTTCGGCCGCGCCGCGCAGAGCGTGTCACGCTACTTCCAGATCAGTCCGCAAACCGTGAACGGCGCCGCGCAAGGCTCTCGCGTCGCGATCAACATGCGGTTCAACCTGCCGCAGGACTAATCAAAGCGGGCGGGGTCGAGGGCAGCGGCATCCGGCACGGGTGTCATGCCCTCGATCCCGTCGGCCACCACCCGCGCCACCATAGGCCCCAGCAGCCAGCCGTTGCGGCGTGGAGCCAGGGCCAGGTGCAGACCTTCGGCTTCTGTTGGTCCCGCCAGTGGCAGGCCATCCGGCGTCGCGCCACGAATGCCGACGCGCGCAACACCCTCACGGGTTTCCAGCCCCAGAAGGCCCAACCCCTTCGAAGTCTGACCTTGAGCCGCGTCCATATCCGGGGCGAGGTCCCGCTCACCCGGCTGCATCGTAGCGCCGATGACCACGCCGCCCTCGGCAGGCGCGACATAGGCACCTTCGGCCCGGATGACGGCGGGTGCGCTCAGCCCGGCAAAATAGCTCAGTTGCCCCTTGATGGGCTGGATAGCCGCGATGCGCGCGGCGACGTCAAGCGGCAAGCCCTCGATAGCTGTCGCAGCACCCGTTGCGACCACCAGGGACGGCGTGAACCAGACCCGGCCGTCCGCCGCCTCGACCCGCCAGCGCCGGCTGTCGCCACTGACCCGCGCGACCGTCGCCCTCACCACCGAAACGCCCGGCACCCGCGCCAGGGCCGTCAGCCCCGGGCCAACCTCGACCCGCCAGTCCTCGGAAGTGCGCACGCCGCCGTCGATGGCCTCCGCTTCAAAGCCCAGCGCGGTCAGACGATCCAGGGCCGCGCCGGCATCGTCGCCTCGCCAGTCGGCTCCCTCGCGCCGCAGCTTCAGCCCGTGCGTCTCGGCAAAGCTGGGCCACAGATCGCGCGCACGGCGTAGCAGGGCCGCGCGTTCCGGCGTCGTTTCGTCAAGAAGCGATTCCATGGCCGGCGCGATCATGCCCGCCGCCACCGCGCTGGCATTGGCACCGCCGGGATCGATCACCGTCACCGCATGGCCGCGCGCAGCCAACTCCGCCGCCGAGCAAAGGCCCAGCACGCCGGCACCGATCACGATCACATCAGGGGAGGACGCCACCCGGATCAGATCGACCGGACGCCGTCCTTTTGCAAGAGCGAAGCCCTATTCCGCCGCGATGGCGGCCGCCCGGTTCTGCTCGATCCGCGTCGTCAGGGCCTCATGCTGCTGCCACAGGGCCTGGGGCAGACGATCGCCGAACTGGGCATAGAATTCGGGGATCAACGCCGCTTCTTCGGCCCAGACCTCGGCATCGACATCCAGCAGGGTCGACAGATCGGCTTCGCTGAGCTCCAGACCAGACAGGTCCAGGCTGGCCCGCGTCGGCACCCGACCAACCGGCGTATCGACGGCGTCCGCCTCGCCATCCAGCCGCTCGGCGATCCACTTCAGGACGCGGGCATTGTCGCCGAACCCGGGCCAGACGAACCGGCCCTCGTCGTCTTTGCGGAACCAGTTGACGAAATACAGGCGCGGCAGCTTGCCCGCCTCGGCCTTGCCGCCCATCGACAGCCAGTGCGCGAAATAGTCACCCATGTTGTAGCCGCAGAAGGGCAGCATGGCGAAGGGATCGCGGCGCAGGGTACCGATGGCGTTCTCCGCCGCCGCCGTGCCTTCCGACGCCACGGTCGAGCCCATGAAGACCCCGTGCTCCCAGTCGAAGGCCTCGGTCACCAGCGGCACGGCGCTGGCCCTGCGACCGCCGAACAGAATGGCATCAATGGGCACGCCCCTGGGGTCCTCCCACTCCGGCGCGATGGTCGGGCACTGGCTGGCCGGGGCCGCGAAACGGGCATTGGCATGGGCCGCGGGCTCGCCGGACGCCGGGTCGTGCGGCACACCCTTCCAGTTGGTCAGGCCTTCGGGCGCGGGCTTGGACAACCCTTCCCACCAGACGTCGTTGTCATGCGTCAGGGCCGTATTGGTGAACACCGTATTGGTCGCCATGGTCGCCAGGGCGTTGCCGTTGGTGTTGCGGCTCGTCCCCGGCGCGACGCCGAAGAATCCGGCCTCGGGATTCACCGCATACAGACGGCCGTCCTCGCCGAACCGCATCCAGGCGATGTCGTCGCCGATCGTCTCGGCTGTCCAGCCCGGAATGGTCGGCTGCAACATGGCGAGATTCGTCTTGCCGCAGGCACTGGGGAAGGCGGCGGCCACGTACTTGGCGCGGCCCTTCGGATCCGTCAGCTTGAGGATCAGCATGTGCTCGGCCAGCCAGCCCTCGTCGCGGGCCATGACCGAGGCGATGCGCAGGGCATAGCATTTCTTGCCCAGCAGGGCGTTGCCGCCATAGCCCGAGCCATAGGACCAGATCTCGCGCGTTTCGGGATAGTGGACGATCCACTTGTCCTCATTACATGGCCAGGCGACGTCGGCCTGCCCCTCGGCCAGGGGCGCACCCAGCGTATGCACGGCGGGCACGAACACGCCGTCGTCGCCCAGCACCTCCAGCGCGGGCTGGCCCATGCGGGTCATGATGCCCATGGAGACGGCTACATAGCCGCTGTCGGTGATCTCGACGCCCAGGGCCGAAATGTGCGAACCCAGCGGCCCCATGGAAAACGGCACGACATACATGGTCCGCCCGGCCATGCAGCCGTCGAACAGCCCCTGCATCCGCGCCCGCATCTCGACTGGATCGGCCCAGTTGTTGGTCGGGCCGGCATCGATCTGATTGGCCGAGCAGATGAAGGTCCGGCTCTCGACCCGGGCGACGTCCTTGGGGTCCGAGGCGGCATAGTAGCAGCCGGGGCGTTTCGTCTGGTCCAGTTCGCGCAGCGTGCCCTTGGCGATCAGGTCGGCGACGATTTCGGCCTTCTCGGTCTCCGAGCCGTCGCACCAGTGGACCCGGTCGGGCTTGGTCAGGGCGGCGATCTGCTCGACCCAGGCGATCAGCCCGGCGTGCGCGGTCGGGGCCGGGTGCAGCCCGGGGATGGTGGATGCGGTCATGCTTACTCTCCTGAACGTGGTCGGCCCGGCGATCTGACGTCCCCGTGACCCCTCCCGATGCGTCTATGATCACGCATTGTTACGCGCGGAATGACACCTCCGGTGCCCCTGCGTCAACCGGCGCAAATTTCATTCCCTGATGAGCGTCGGCAGGCCCCTTCCCGGCATCTTTCCGGTCGCGGATCGACACTGGGCAGGCTATCGGAACGGCCATGCAGACGATGGACACCCTCACCACCCTGCCCGACGGAGCCGCCGCCTCGCCCGCCGTGGCGCGGAACACCGCACCGATCCTGGCGGTTCTGCAAGCCCATCTGCCTGCGCGCGGTCGCGTGTTGGAAGTCGCCGCCGGATCTGGCGAGCACGCCATGGCCTTTGCCCGCGCCCTGCCCGGCCTGACCTGGACGCCCAGCGATCCTTCGCCTGATGCCCGCACCAGCATCGCCGCCTGGGCCGGAGCCGCAGCCCTGCCCAATCTGGCTGTTCCACTCGCGCTCGACGTGTTGGACGATACGACCTGGCCGACCGAGGCGGTTCACGCCGTGGTTTGCATCAACATGATCCACATCAGCCCTTGGCCCGCGACGATCGGCCTAATGCGTCTGGCCGGTCAGCGCCTGATCCAGCCCGGCGGCCTGCTGGTCCTCTATGGCCCGTTCCGCGAAGCCGATGTGTCCCTGGCCCCCTCCAACGCCGCCTTCGACGACAGCTTGAAGGCCCGCAACCCGGACTGGGGCCTGCGCGATCTGGACGCGGTGGTGGAGGCGGCGCGGACCGAGGGCCTGCGCCTGACCCTCAGGCGTGAGATGCCGGCCAACAATCTGATGCTGCTGTTCCGGCGCGTTCCATGAGCTTTTCGCGCACCTATGACGGCACCGAGCCTGTCCGCATCAACAAATGGCTGGGCCAGACCGGCGTCTGCTCGCGGCGCGAGGCCGATGCACTGATCGCCGACGGTCTGGTGTCCATCGACGGCGCGGTCGTCACCGACGCGGGCCGCAAGCTGGAGCCCGGCCAGACCCTGACCCTGAACGATCGGGCCACCGCCACCCTCGCCGAGGGCATCACCATCGTGATGAACAAGCCGGTCGGCTATGTCTCCGGCCAGCCGGAGCCGGACAAGATCCCGGCCGTCCGCCTGCTGACCGCCGCCAATCTGATCGGACCGGGTGATGCCCCGCCCGAGGATATGTCCCTTCCCCCCATCGGTCGACTGGACGAGGATTCGCGTGGCCTGCTGCTGCTGTCGTCGGACGGCGTGGTGGCCAAGGCGGTGATCGGGCCGCAGTCCGATCTGGACAAGGAGTATCTGGTCCGCGTGCGTGGTGACGTCACCGAGAACAAGCTGAAGCAGCTTCGCTATGGCCTGCGCCTCGATGGGCGCCAACTCAAGCCCGCCCGCGTCAGCCGGATGGACCCGCACCGCCTGAGGTTCATCCTGCGCGAGGGCCGCAACCGCCAGATCCGCCGCATGTGCGAACTTCTGGATCTGGAGGTCACCGACCTGATCCGAATCCGCATCGGCCCCCTGCGTCTGGACAACATGCCCGAGGGTCGCTGGCGCATGCTGACGCCCGAGGAGCGAGTTGCCCTGGTCGGATAGCGACGGCTGATCCCGGGGAACCGCTAGGGCCACACAGACTTATCGCCTCCGCCTGCGGAGACGATGATGACCGACACCCTGCCCCCCGAAACCTTCCAGTGGCCAGCCATTCTTCTGGCCGGCGACGTGGACTACAATCTGTACCAGCGGTTCCGCACTCAGCTGGTCGCTGCCCCGCGCGAGGGCATCGTCGTGACCGAACTGTCGACCCTCGGCGGCGATCCGGAGGTGGCGCGGATGATGGGCGAGGATATCCGCTTCCACTCCGACACCAACACAGCCTGCCGCTATGTCTTTCTAGGCAAGGCCACCGTCTATTCGGCAGGCGCGACCTTCATGAGCTTCTTTGCGCGCGAGAACCGCTATCTGACCCGCGGCACACGGCTGATGATCCACGAGCGCAAGATGGACAAATCGCTTCACGTCGTGGGGCCGCTGACGAACTGCGTCGCCTCGGTGAAGGCACTCCTGCACGAGCTCGAGCACTCCATCCGCATTCAGAACGAAGGCTTCGACGCACTGGCCATCGGCTCATCCCTGACCGGCGACGACCTCAAGGCTCGCGCCCCGGAGAACTGGTATCTGGAAGCGCAAGAAGCGAGGGATCTGGGCCTGATCGAAGGCGTGATCTGACGCCCCCGTTGGCCCAGACCCCTCCCCTGGCCTCAACCTACCTTGCCGGCGGCCGATGCGACCGCCGCAATATCCTCCAGGGGCTGGACCGTCTGACCACTGACCATGATGGCCGGGGCCTCCGCCAGATCCTCGCGAGTCTGGTCCAGCGCCCGCAAGGTCGCCACCACCCCTTCGCCGAAGGCGAAGATGGGCGTGCCCTTGGCATTGGCGCGCAGAATGGCGTCATTCAGGGCGTTGACGGCATCGGGATCAGCCGATCCGGCCGGCACGACCAGCGCCTTCAACGCCCCGCTGTCGATGTCCGATACCTGCGCCGTGGCCAGCACGCTGGTGCCGCCGATGTTCATCCCGGCCTCGCCCACCGACATCGGTGCCAATGACAGACCATTGGCCCGCAGCACGGCCTCGGCGTCCGGCATGGGGCCGAATGTCATGGCCCGGCGCATGGCCAGGCCAACACGGGCACGGATCGGAGCAGGGCGATAGCCATAGCGCGAACCGGGGTTGGAGCGGGGGGTGAACGGGGCTTTGCGTTGAGCGAACAAGACGTCTCCTGGGCTGGTCCTCGGGTTACGACATCGACGGCCAAATAGACGACGACCACCCGTCGAGGACGCGGGCGGCGGAATGGCTGGATGTCTGGGAAAGACCGAGATGGGAACTTCCTCCAATGATTTCAAGGCTCGGCGCGCCGGCGAACCCGCCGCCGTGACAGAGGCTTCCCTCTGAAGCCGCCTTGCGTAAGGTGATCGCCGGAGGGCCGCGCATGAACGCCATGAAGATCCTGCAGTCCGTCGAGGAACTGCTCTACGAGGTCATGTCGTGGCTGCTGTTCTATCCACGCACACTGGCGATGACGCTGCGCCATCCCCTGCGGACCATGCACTATTCGGACGCCGAACAGCGCGACAAGCCCGAGAAACAGTATCTGGAAACCCTCAGCCCGCCGCTGTTTCTGGTGCTCAGCATCCTTCTGGCTCATGGACTGGAACTGCTGTTCGGCGTGCCCGTCACCGACGAACCCAATCCCGTCAGCCGTTTCATCACCGCCAACGAGCAGAACCTGCTGGCCTTCCGCGCCCTGATGTTCAGCCTGCACCCTCTGGTCTTCGCGTGGGCCTTTCTGAAACTGTCGAAGCACAAGGTCGATCGCGACAGCCTGCGCACCCCTTTCTTCGCCTAGTGCTATCTGGCGGGCGCGACCTCCATCCTGGTCAGTGTCGGCACCCTGGGCGTCAACGATCCGCTGATCTGGACCACCTTGGCGGGCATGGCGATCGTGGTGGCCATCACCGTCTGGTATATCGCCATCCAGCGGCTGTGGCTGATGGCGATCCCCGGCATGGTCCAGTGGAAGGCCTGGGCCTGGGCCTTCGGTCTGTATCTGATGACCACCAGTCTGGTGGTCGCGGCCAATGCGCTGGTCGAATAGCGCGCTACTCGTCGCGAAAAACTTGGCCGCCCTTCATCACGAACCGGACCCGCTCCAGTTCCGTGATATCAACCAGCGGGTCGCCCGATACCGCGATCAGGTCCGCCGGCATCCCCACCGCGATCCGCCCGGCCTGATCGGCGATCCGCAGATGCTCGGCCGCGCCCACCGTCGCTGCCTGCATGGCCTCCAGCGGCGTCAGCCCAGCCCGCACCAGCAGGGCGAACTCCTGGGCGTTGTCGCCGTGGGCCGAGACGCCGCTGTCGGTGCCAAAGGCGATCCGCACCCCGCCGTCATGGGCTCGCGTGACCATGTCCAGCATCTTCGGCCCCGCCTCCAGGGCCTTGGCCGTCTGCGCCGGGGTGAAGAAGTTGTCCGGCCCCGAGGCGATGCGCGCCACATAGTCTCCGGCCAGCAGGGTCGGCACCAGCCAGACTCCCTGGCGCCGCATCAGCCGGATCGACTCGGCGTCCAGATAGGTGCCGTGTTCGATCGAATCGCCGCCCGCCCTCAGGAAGCTGTTGATTCCGTCCGCACCATGGGCATGCGCTGTGACCTGACGCCCCATCCGGTGCCCGGCCGCGACGATGGCGGCCAGTTCCTCGTCCGAGAACTGCTGGCCCAGGCCGGCCGCCGTATTGGACAGCACCCCGCCTGTCGCCGTGATTTTGATGATGTCGGCCCCGGACCGGACCTGGGTGCGCACCGCCCGCTGGCAGTCCTCGACGCCCGAGCAGACACTCTCCGGCGACAGGATGTGCATGACGTCCTCGCGATAGCCATTGATGTCGCCATGCCCGCCGTGGATCGAGACCGCCGATCCCGAGGCGATCACACGCGGCCCCGGCACGTCGCCCCGCCGGATCGCGTCGCGCAGGGCGAACACGGCCTCGTTCGATCCGCCCAGATCCGCTACGGTCGTAAAGCCCGCCATCAGGGTGCGCCGGGCATAGCGCGCGCCGACGAAGGCTTGCTCGGCATTGGACTGGGTCACCTCTTCCAGCCGCCCGTTCGGGTTCTGCTGGCCCGTCAGATGCACATGGCTGTCGATCAGTCCGGGCAGCACGAATGAGTCGCGCAAATCCACGATCCGACCCTCGCCGACAAATCCGTCGCGGACTTCGACGACTTGGTTCCCTCTGATCACGATAGTTTTATCGCGCTGCACAACACCGTTCGATGGATCGGCCAGCAGTCGCCCGACCTGGACGAAGGTCGTCGCCTCTTCGCTCGATACGGGAGCGGGCACGGGGCTTTGCGCCGCAACGCTTGTGCCGATCGCCAAAGCGACCGCCGTTATCACCGACGCCAGAATACGCATGAAACCCCTCCCAAGGACGGCGGCCACCATAGCCTGCGTCAGCTTTTCGCCAAGGCCGAGGTTGAACGCCCCGACACAATTTGAAACAAACCGGCCCTCAGTTGAAACCGCACGAAGGGCGTCGCATGCGGCTGGCGAGACGAGGATTCATTCTGGGCGGTGCCGCCCTGCTGTCGGGTTGCGCAACGGCGGGTGCCGTCCAGCAGCCTCAGACGGCGGCCATCCCGACCCCGACCGTCGTTCCGCCCCAGCCCGCCGCCCAGCCCATCGTCGTCGCGGCCAGTCAGGTCGCCCCGCCCCTCGATCCCCGCAGCATCGTCCGCAAGGACCTGATGGACCGCGCCATGGCCGCGCTGGACATCCACCATCACAAGGTGCCGCTGCGCGACCGCATGTATCTGGTCGACTTCCAGAAGTTCTCGGGCGAGGAGCGGTTGTTCGAGGTCGATCTGGTCGCGGGTCACGTCACCCCCCTGCGCACAAGCCACGGCCGCGGTTCCGACCCCAGCCACACCGGCTATGCCCGCCGCTTCTCCAACGAGCCCGACAGCCACATGTCCTCGCTGGGTGCCTATGCCACCGCCGGTGCCAGCTATGGCGCGCAGCAGGGGCCGAACGTCCTGCTGGACGGGCTGGAATATTCCAACAACCTGGCCCGCGACCGCGCCATCATCATCCACGGTGCCGACTACGCCGATCCGGGCTTCCTGGCGCGCGAAGGCAAGCTGGGTCGCTCCTACGGCTGCTTCTCGGTCGCCCACGCCGACCTGCCGCGCTTGCGCGAGCGCATGGGCACAGGCCGCCTGCTGTTCGCCTACACCTGAGCCTCTAGAGAGGGCCTAGTCCCGCTCCACCGCCCGCCAGCCGATGTCGGTGCGATGAAAACCGCCGGGCCAGTCGATCTTGCGCACCGCCGCATAGGCTCGCTCGCGCGCCTCGACGATGTCGCGGCCGCGCGCACAGACGTTCAGCACACGCCCGCCCGCCGCGGCCAACTGGCCGTCCGGACGGCGTTTGGTACCCGCGTGGAACACCTGCACATGCGGCCCGAAATCCTGCTCGGCACCCCGGATGATCGACCCCTCCAGCGGACTGTCGGGATAGCCCTTGGCCGCCAGCACGACACAGATCACCGTATCGGTGGAGAACGTCGGCAGACGCGCCTGGGTCAGATCACCTTTCGCACAGGCCAGCAGCAGGGGCACGATATCCCCGTCCATCCGCATCATCAGGACCTGGCATTCCGGATCGCCGAAGCGGGCATTGAACTCCACCACCCTGGGGCCATCGGCCGTCGCCATCAGCCCGGCGTACAGCACCCCGCGATAAGGGGCCCCCTCCGCCGCCATCGCTGCGACCACCGGCTGCACGATCAGCCGCTCGGCCGCCTCGACCAGCTCGGGCGTAAAGACCGGTGCCGGCGAATAGCTGCCCATGCCGCCCGTGTTGGGACCCAAGTCGCCATCGAAGGCCCGCTTGTGATCCTGCGCACCGCCCAGCAACAGGGCGCTTTGCCCGTCACAGACGGCGAACAGCGAGCCCTCTTCGCCGTCCATGAACTCCTCGATCACGACGCGGGCTCCGGCGGTGCCGAAGCGGCCGCTCAGCATCCGCTCGATCTCGGCCTCTGCGTCGCGCTTGTCGGGGCTGATGGCCACGCCCTTGCCCGCCGCCAGTCCGTCGGCCTTGATCACATAGGGTGGCTTGAACACCGTCAGCGCCTGCCGCGCTTCGTGCAGCCGCTCATAGACGCCATAGCCGGCCGTCGGAATTTCGTGGCGCTCCATGAACGCCTTGGAAAACGCCTTGGAGGTCTCCAGCCGCGCCGCCCTGGCACTGGGTCCGAAACACGGAATCCCCGCCGCCGCCAGCCGGTCCGCCAGACCGGCCTCCAGCGCCGTCTCCGGCCCCACGACAACCAAATCGGCTCGCATCTCGCGCGCCAGGATCGTCAAGGCATCCGCATCGGTGACTTTCAGATCGACCCGCTCGCCCAACGCATCCATGCCGGGATTACCCGGCGCGATGACCAGCCGACGCACCAGCGGGGACTGGGCGATCTTCCAGGCCAGGGCGTGCTCGCGCCCTCCCGATCCGACGAGCAGAATATTCATGCCCGCGACATGACCGCACCTGCGAACACGGTCAAGCCGCAGGCGCGGTTAGCGAGGTCTTATCGTTCGCTCAGCGGGCGGGTGGCGTCCAGCGCGGCATGGCCGCCAGTTGCGCCGCCGTCAGATCGGTCATCAGGTCGCGGTCGTCCGATCCATTAGTCGGAACCGGCGCGGCCCGCACATCACTGACAGGCACCACGACCTTGACGTCGCCCGCCCCTTCCAGCTCGACGACCAGCTGCGTCAGCTGACCCCCGGCATCCAGAACCAGCGTCTCGACATCGCCCAGATCGGTCCCGTCCGCCGCCTGCAGGTCGGCATCCTCCAGTTGGTAGCGGCTCATGTCGAAGGCGATGGCGGCGCGCGCCGTCGCCGTATCGGCGGCCTGTTCCGTGACAGGCGCAGGTGCCGCACCGGGTGCCGACGGCTGGACAACGTCGTCCGTGCTGTCCGAACACGCTGAGATCGTGAAGGCCCCGAACGTGGCGACGACGGCGATGGCGAAACGGTTCATGGTGTCTCCTGGGGTCAAAGCATGGCGGACAGAACATAGACCCCGACACCAATCAGCAGGATCACGCCGACCACCAGCCAAAGACTGACAGCCGGCGCGGCGCTGCGGCGACCCAGCTCCCGCTCGCTGGGGTTCTGGTCGACGGGATCGGTATCCTGGGGGTCTGCGGGCATGGTGACGCTAACGACCTGTGCCGAAAGCCGTTCCCGGCGTCCCGATCTGGCGCTAAGACCGGCATATGACTGACGACTACGTCTTTGGCGGACCGACCGAAACTGCCGCCCCGCCGCGCGACAACAACCCGCCGCAGTCGGTGTCGGAGCTGTCCTTCGCCCTGAAACGCACGCTGGAGGACCGGTTTGGCCACGTCCGCCTGCGGGGCGAGGTGTCCAAGGTCAACCACCACGCCTCGGGCCATGTCTATCTGACGCTGAAGGACGACAAGGCCGCCATCGACGGCGTGATCTGGAAGGGCTCCGTCCGGGGCCTGGGCGTCCGACCCGAGACGGGGCTGGAGGTCATCGTCACAGGCAAGATCACCTCTTACCCGGCCCGTTCCTCCTACCAGATCGTCATCGAAAGCATGGAGGCCGCCGGTGCCGGTGCGCTTCTGGCCCAGCTGGAGCGGCTGAAGGTCAGGCTGCAGGGCGAGGGCCTTTTTGATTCGGCCCGCAAGAAGCCCATCCCCGCCTTCCCGGCCACCATCGGCGTGATCACCAGCCCGACGGGGGCGGTCATCCGCGACATCCTGCACCGCATCGCAGAACGCTGGCCCTGTCGGGTCATCGTCTGGCCGGTGGTGGTGCAGGGGGATGCCGCCTGTGGCCAGGTGTCCGCCGCCATCGGGGGGTTCGATGCCCTGACGCACGATGGCCCGATCCCTCGTCCCGACCTGCTGATCGTCGCCCGCGGGGGCGGCTCGGTCGAGGATCTGTGGTGCTTCAACGACGAAGGCCTGGCCCGCACCGTCGCGGCGGCGGCTATCCCAATCATCTCGGCCGTGGGGCACGAGACCGACACCACCCTGATCGACTTCGTCTCCGACCGCCGGGCCCCGACCCCGACCGGGGCCGCCGAAATCGCCACGCCTGTCCTGGCCGACCTGCGCTATGGGCTGGCCGATCTGGAGCGGAGGCTGGACCGCGCCGGTGGCCGTCTGATCGAGGAACGCCGCACCCTCCTGCGCGCCGCCGCACGCGGGCTGCCGACCCGCCCCGAAGACCTTCTGGCCCTGCCCCAGCAGCGGCTCGACCTGGCCAGCAACCGCCTCAGCTCGGGCCTGCAGCGCAACGTCTCGATCCATGGCCAGCAGCTGGTCTCCGCCTCGGCGCGTCTCGGTCTGCACCTCCTGAACCAGCGCCTGACCCGCGCGGAAGAGCGCCTGGTCGCGGCCGACCGCCGCCTGCAGGGCGGTTTGACTGCCAATGTCGCCGCCCATCAGCATCGCCTGCTGCGGGTTTCGGCCCGCCTGTCGCCCGCCCCCCTGCACCGCCGCCTCGACCAGCGTGCCTCGCGCCTGTCCGCCGCCTCGGATCGGCTGACACCCACCCTGCCCCGCCGTCTGGACCGCGACCAGGCCCGCCTGGCCGCCCTGTCGCGCGCCTTGCTCAGCCTCGACCCCAAACGCCCCAAGCCCGGCTTCGCTCGCGTCGAAAGCCGTGACGGCACCATGATCGCCAGCGCCGCCGCCCTGACCGCCGGCCAGGCCGTCAATCTGGTCTTCGCCGACGGTTCGCGGAGGGCCCATATCGATGCCGACGAGGGCACCCCCACGCCGCGCAGCCGACCCGCCCCCACCGCCGCCAGGCCCAGACCGCCGCTGGCCCAGGGCGATCTTTTCTGAAACGATAGCTTTGCCGTTCTCATCCCATCTGCGCTAATGGACGCCATGACCCAGACCGCACCCGGACAGGCCACCCTGCATTACGGCGACGGCGAATTCGCTGTCCTCGAGCCCGGCCGCTACGTCACCTGCGCCGTGTCGGGTCGCGGCATCCCTCTGGAAATCCTACGCTACTGGTCCGTCAGCCTGCAGGAGGCCTACGCCGGCCCGGACGAAGCCTTCAAGCGGCTGGCCCAGGGCGACTGAACTCGCGCGTGGCATGTGGATGATGGACGGCGATTCCGTTCCCGCCTAGGTATTGGTCCATAAGCGATACCCGGTGATTCAAGCTTTCGATGTCCTCGTACAAATCCGTCAAGATTCTGCTGGTCGACGACAACCAGCATATGAGGGCCATTACCTCTGCCGTGCTGCAATCCGCCGGCGTGCGCGACGTGCATGAGGCGGGCGACGGCCCGCTGGCGCTGGAAATCCTGAAGGGCCACGACATCGACGTCGCCATCGTCGATTTCAACATGTCGCCCATGGACGGCGTGGAGTTTACACGCCTGGTCCGCAACAGTCCGGGCAGCGCCAACCCCTATCTGCCCATCATCATGATGACCGGGCATTCGGAAAAGAGCCGGGTGTTCGAGGCACGCGACGCGGGCGTCACCGAGTTCGTGACCAAGCCGCTGACGGCCAAGGCCTTGCTGGACCGGCTGCATGCCGTGATCTTCCGGCCCCGTCCCTATGTAAAGACCGACAGCTATTTTGGCCCCGACCGCCGTCGTCGCAACGACCTCAACTATCGCGGCGCGAAACGCCGCGTAGCGGATCATCAGGTCGCCTGATCGGCCTCGCGCAGCGCGGCATAGACCTTGTCCGGCCAGCGTTTGTGCACCCAGAACCAGTCTACGGGATGTGCCCTGACGCAGTCCTCGACAAAGGCGTTCGCCGCCTGGATGCCCGCCAAGATGTCGGCGGCCTTGTCGCCCGTATCCGGCACCCGGATCGGCTCGTGCGCCGTCACCCGGAACCGCACGCCCGGCAGCCGCACCACCGACAGCGGCTGCATGATCGTATCGAACTTCTGCGCCAGCCGCGCCGCGCCCGGCGAGGCATTCACCGGCTGACCGAAGAAGGTCACCTCCGGCCCCTGATTGTATTTCTGATCGACCAGCAGAGCGATGGAATCGCCACGCTTCATCCCCGCCATCAGCTCGCGCGTTCCGTCTCCCTTGGGCGCGAACAGCCGGATGCCGTACCGCTCGCGGCTCTCGCGGATCAGGGCATCGACATAGGGATTGTTGGCTGCGCGATAGGTCACCTGACACGGTACGCCCGAGGCCATGATCACCGCCGCCATCACCTCGAAATTGGCCAGGTGGCCCGAGATCAGCACCGCCGGCACACCGCTGTCGCGGATCGCATGCAGCCGCTCCATCCCGACCACCTCGACCCGCCCACCCTCGGGCGTCAGCCGGTCCATGACCGCCAGCTCGGCGAAGGTGCGCCCCGTCTGGTCCCACTGTTCCAGTGCCAGCCGCTCACGCTCGGCGACCGGCATGTGGGGAAAAGCAATTCGCAGATTGCGCATCACCGTCTTCTGCGTGCCCGTATGCGGCCCCAGTGTCCGTAAGAGCCAGCCCCCCAGACCCGACGCCCGCTCCACTCCCAGCAGGCGCAGAAAAGCGAATAGCGTCGAGAAAGCGAAGGCTTCGAGCCGCCAGATCAGGTCTTGTTTGAACCCGACTTCGGTTTTGCCCTCACCAGGCAATCGTCAGCCCGCCGTCCACCACCAAGGTCTGGCCGTTCACATAGGACCCGGCCTTGGAGCACAGATAGACGGCCGTGCCCGCGATCTCGTCCGGCTGGCCGATGCGCTTCATCGGGTTGGGCTCGACCGTCACCTTCAGCACCTCCTCGTTCTCCCACAGATAGCGGGCGAAGTCGGTCTGGATCAGACCCGGCGCGATACAGTTGACCCGCACGTTCGACGGCCCCCACTCCACCGCCAGATTGCGCGCCAGCTGCATGTCCGCCGCCTTTGAGACGTTATAGGCCCCGATCAGGGCATTGCCGCGCAGCCCCCCGACCGACGAGATGATCACGATGGCCCCGTCCTTGCGCTCGATCATCTGCGGCGCGACCATCTGCGTCAGCCAGTGATTGGCCAGCACATTGTTGTGGAAGATCTTCTCGAACTGCTCGTCCGCAATCCCCGCCATCGGCCCGGCATAGGGGTTGGACGCGGCATTGCAGACCAGGATGTCGATCTGGCCGAAGGCGGCATTGGTCTCGTCCACCAGCCGCTGCAGCTCTTCCTTGGAGGAAATGCTGGCCGGGATGGCGATGGCCGTACCCTCGCCGTGCTTTTCGTTGATCGCCGCCGCCACCTCGTCGCACGGCCCGGCCTTGCGCGAGGAGATCACGACCTTCGCGCCGTGTTCGGCCATCCGCTCGGCGATGGCCCGACCGATTCCCCGCGACGAGCCCGTGATGACGGCGACCTTGCCGCTCAGATCGAACAATTCCATGCCTATCCCCGTATTCCGTGTGTTTCGCCTATAGGCGTCAGTCTCTGATACCCTGATACTCCAGCGATTCCATTTGGGAAGGCGGAACAACCGTTTCCATGCGCGCACTGACCCAGGGCTTCCTGTTCTTCAGCTATCTGCTCGTGTCCATGACCCTGGGCACATGGCTGTGGAGTGCCAACCTGGGCCTGGGCGCGGCCGTGGCCGGTTTCGTCGGCGCGGCGGGCCTGCTGATCGCCATCCACGTCCTGATCGCCACCCGCGCCGACAAGGCTGCCCTGCGCAAGGAGATCGACACCGTCCGTCAGGCCCACCGCCTTCTGGCCGATGCGATGGAATCGACCCAGTCCGCCCTCACCGACTTGGCCGGGGCCATCGAGGCCGGATCGCTCACCTCGACCGAGAGCCTGACCGGCGAGGTCCGCATGCTGGAAAGCCTGATCCAGCAGATGAGCGAATCGATCGATCAGCGCATGGCGGCCCAGATTCCCGCCTCCGGCCCGTTCGAGGCGCGCTGGCAGCATCAGTCCAACGTCCTGCTCCACACCATCCACGACGCCCTGACTGAGAATCGCGTCGACCTGTATCTGCAGCCCGTCGTCTCCCTGCCCCAGCGCCGGACGATGTTCTACGAGAGCTTCACCCGCCTGCGCGCCGCCGACGACCGGGTCATGATGCCGGCCGAATATCTGTCGATCGCCGAGGGTGAGGGTCTGGTTCCCGCCATCGACAACCTTCTGCTGTTCCGCTGCGCCCAGATCGTGCGTCGCCTCGCGCGTCAGGACCGCAAGGTCGGAGTCTTCTGCAACGTCGCCCTGACATCGCTGGCCGACGAGGCCTTCTTCCCGCAGTTCCTGGATTTCCTCAGCGAGAACCGCGACCTCAACCAGGCCCTGATCTTCGAACTGGGTCAGGCGACCTTCGACGCCCGCGGCGCGACCGAGGCCCGCAACATGGCCAAGCTGGCCGACCTGGGCTTCCGCTTCTCCATCGACAAGGTCCAGACGCTGGATCTCGATTTCGCCGATCTCCAGCGTTCAGACGTCAAATTCATGAAGGTCTCGGCCGAGCTGCTGATCGAACAGCTGCTGGACCTCGACACCGCCTCGCCCCTGCCCGGCCGCCCGGACATCTCGGCCGTCGATTTCGCCGACCTGACCCGCCGCTACGGCATCGAACTGATCGCCGAAAAATGCGAGACCGAGCGACAGATCGTCGACATCCTCGAACTCGACATCGGCATGGCCCAGGGCCACCTGTTCGGCGAGCCCCGCGCTATCAAGGAGGCGGTCCTGGCCGAAACCGATCCGCCCGCCGAGTTCCTGCGCTCCACCCTGCGCAGCGCCGATCATCGCCGCCGGGTGCATTAGGGACTGCGACAAAGCTAACAAATCACCCAAAACGCCTTGCGCTAGGGAAATATCGCCTCTATGTCCGCTCGCTCTGTCCTGCACATGTTTGCGCAGGCTGCTGAGACGAGGCTTGCTGGTCCGTTTTAGACGACATGGTTCGGGTGATTAGCTCAGTTGGTAGAGCAGCTGACTCTTAATCAGCGGGTCGTAGGTTCGAACCCTACATCACCCACCATATTGTTCTTTCTTTTCGACGCAGACCACGACACGACGCTCATGAGCGGAGATGGCTCGTGAATATTGACGAATCTAGCCGCCAAGATGTCTCTTTGCTTAAGCTTGCTGTCTGGCAAAGCATGGCTGATCGGTCGATACCGCAACTTCATCAGCGAGCGCACGTCTCTGCCTAAAAGACGATCGGCTAACAATGCTGTTTGCATCCAGGCTGTGTTTAAGGCCATTGAAGCCGAATGCGCCCTGCCGAAGTTAGTAGCGACGATAGCCGTCACGCCTATACTCATTCTGCCAGTAGATGCGCTCTCGACCGTAACGGTATTCGCGGTTGTAGCCACCGAAGCCATAGCCGCAGGGGTCATCCTCGGCTGACAGTTGGTTGCCGAGCAGCGCACCTGCCACCGCACCGATGGCCGCTCCGGCCTCGCGATCACCCCGACCCGCTACTGCGGCCCCGACCGCCGCGCCCAGCGCCGCACCGGACGCCGTCGCAAGTTCACGATTGCGAGCGTAGTCGCGCTCGCATGCCGAAGCATAGCCATCAGTCGTCGCGCAAGATGCGCTTATTAGGCCGCACCCTACCACGAAAGCCGTTGTCAGCATTCTGTTCATGAAGCCATCTCCCTCGACCAGTTGAAATCGCAACGCTCAGTGCTTCGCGGCAGTTCCTTCACGACTTGCCCACACCCTTCTCCCGCTGCCTCGAACCAGCTATCAGCCGCTCATGACCCTGCCCCACGCGCCTTTCGGCCTCGGCGAGATCGCCGGGGACTATGACATCCTGCTATGCGACGTATGGGGTGTGATCCACAACGGGCGCGAGAGCTGGCCCGAGGCGTGCGAGGCCTTGATCCGGTTCAATCGCGATCACGGGGCGGTCGTGCTGATCTCCAACTCCCCGCGCCCCGCACACGATGTGGTGGCCCAACTCGACGGTCTGGGTGTGCCGCGCGAAGCCTGGAAGGCCTTCGTCACCTCCGGCGACGCGACGCGGGCAGAATTGGCGAAACGCGCGCCAGGCCCGGTCTGGATCATCGGCCCCGATCGCGACTGGCCATTATATGACGGCCTTGGTCTGACCACAGCCGAGGGTGCCGCCGACGCCGCCTTCATCTCCGTCACAGGACCAGTCGACGACAATGTCGAGACGCCCGAGGACTACCGCGAGCGGCTGGCCGAGGGCGTGGCGCGCGATCTGGAGCTGATCTGCGCCAATCCGGACCGCGTAGTGCAACGCGGCGACAAGCTGATTTACTGTGGCGGGGCGTTGGCGGATCTTTACGAGGCGCTGGGTGGCCGCGTGACCATGGCTGGCAAGCCGTTCTCGCCCATCTATGGCCTGGCGCTGAGGGAGGCCGAGGCACTGCTGGGTCGCCCCGTGGACCGCTCGCGCGTGCTGTGCATCGGCGACGGCGTGGTCACCGACGTGCTGGGAGCCGACCGTCAGGCGCTGGATTGTCTGTTCATCGCGCAGGGCATCCATGGCGACGCCGCACGTGGCCCTGACGGCCGGATCGACCCCGCCCGTGCCGCCGATCTGCTGAAGGCCGAGACCACCCATGCGCGGTATGCCATGCTCGATCTGACGTGGTGACATGCGACAATTCACGCTAAGGCCCCCGTCCATGGTTGATCTGGTCACGACACACGCCTCGGGCGGCTACATCCTGGACGAGCTCCACGTCGGCATGGCCGCCGAGAAAAGCATCTTCGTTACCGAGCAGCGCATTCAGCTCTTCGCCGAGGCGTCGGACGACTTCAATCCGGTGCATCTGGACGAGGCCTTTGCCTCCAAGACCGCCTATCGCGGGCGCATCGCCCATGGCCTGCTGTCGGCGTCTTTCGGCTCGGCCGTGGTCGGGACCATCCTGCCAGGAGCCGGCTCCATCTATGTCTCCCAGACGCTGCAATTCCACTATCCGGTGCGGATCAGCGACACGGTTCTGATCCGCATCACGGTTCTGTCGGTCGATCCGGAAACGGCGCGGGTCGAGCTGAACTGCGAGGGCTTCGTCGAGGACAGGCTGATCATGGACGGCATCGCCGTGGTGCGCGTGCCTCGCCGTCGGCGACCCGGCAAGGGCTGATCTTGGTCCAGGTCGTCACAGACTGGCGCGACCTGCCCGAGGATCTGCGCGGAGCTGCCGTCGCCATCGGAGCCTTCGACGGCGTTCATCGCGGACATCAGGCCGTCATCGCCGCCGCGCGTCAGGCTGCGGACAGCTTGGGTGCCCCCCTCGCCGTCGTCAGCTTTGCCCCGCATCCCCGCCGCTGGTTTCAGCCGGATTCGGCCCCTTTCCGCCTGATGACCACAGACCAGATGGTTCGGGCTCTCGCTCCTCTGGGTGTCGAGCGTCTGTATCTGCTTCCGTTCGACGCCGACATGGCGGCCATGACGGACGAGCAATTTGCCGTGGAAGTTCTGGCCGGGCCTCAAGCAGCGCAAGGCGCGTTAGGCCACCAGAATGGCCTGGGCATCCGCCACGCCGCCGTCGGCTTCGACTTCACCTATGGCAAGGGCCGGACCGGGTCTCCGGAGGGCTTGCGCCGCCACGGCGAGCAACTCGGCTTCACGGTCAGCGTCATCGACCGTCTCGACGACCCAGACGGGCTGAAGCTGTCGTCGTCTGCCGTGCGAGAGGCGCTGAAGGCCGGCGACATGGCCCGTGCCGCCGCCATTCTGGGCCGCCCCTTCGCCATCCAGGGCGAGGTCGTACACGGCGAAAAACGCGGCCGCACCATCGGCGTGCCGACCGCCAATGTGCGCCTCGGCGACTACATGCGCCCGGCCTACGGCGTCTATGCCACGCGCACGCGCCTGGCGGATGGCCGCATCATCAACGGTGTCGCCAACCTGGGCATCCGCCCCATGTTCGAAATCGAGGAGCCCCTGCTGGAGGTCTGGCTGCTCGACTTCTCCGGCGACCTTTATAGGCAGACCATCGAAACCGAACTGGTCGCCCTGCTGCGCGGCGAGATGAATTTCGACAGCCTTGATGGCCTCAAGGCCCAGATCGACGCTGACGCTGCGGCCGCGCGTGCGGTGCTGTCCGCCTAGCCTCGCGCGTACCGCCCTGCTAGACCGATCCCATCATGACCGTCCGCCTGTTTCGCCCGATTTCGATTAGCCGCCCGGCGTAGCGCCGCAGGGCCCTCGCCCCGTGCTCGCCGGGATCGAAACACCACCGCGAACGATCACCCAAAGATACGCCTGGACGACTGATATGGCCGACGCCACACCCGACACCCCGACCGACGCCGCGACGGGCCGCGACTATCGCGAGACCGTCTTCCTGCCCGAGACGCCCTTCCCCATGCGGGGCGGCCTGCCGCAGAAGGAGCCGCTGATCCTGGAGCAGTGGGGCGACCTGTATTCGACCCTGCGCAAGACGCGCCAGGCCCAGGGCGCGCCCCTGTATGTCCTTCACGACGGCCCACCCTATGCTAATGGCGACATCCACATCGGCCACGCCCTCAACAAAACGCTGAAGGATTTCGTGGTCCGCAGCCAGTTCCTGCTGGGCAAGGACGTCGACTTCGTTCCCGGTTGGGACTGCCACGGCCTGCCGATCGAATGGAAGATCGAGGAACAGTATCGCGCCAAGGGCCGCCGCAAGGATGAGGTGTCAAAGGCCGAGTTCCGTGCCGCCTGCCGCGAATACGCCGCCGGCTGGATCGACGTGCAGCGCGACCAGTTCAAGCGCCTGGGCATCCTGGGCGACTGGGACAACCGCTATGCGACCATGGACTTCACGACCGAGGCGGCGATCGTCGCGGAGTTCCACAAGTTCAAGAACTCCGGCCAGCTGTATCGTGGGTCCAAACCTGTCATGTGGTCGCCGGTCGAGCGCACGGCCCTGGCCGAGGCCGAGATCGAATACCACGACCATGTCAGCCCCACGATCTGGGTGAAGTTTCCCGTCGTCGGCACGTCCGACAGCCATCCGGACGATCTGCTGGCCTTCCGCACCCAGACGCCGTCGGTCGTGATCTGGACCACCACGCCCTGGACCATCCCGGCCAACCGGGCGATCAGCTACGGCCCGGACATCGCCTATGGCCTGTACGAGGTCACGGCCCTGGAAACCGGGCTGGAGTTCGAGCCCTGGGCCAAGCCCGGCGACCGTTTCATCATCGCCGACAAGCTAACCGAGGACGTATTCAAGGCGGCGAAGATCGCCAGCTGGACACGCGTCTATGACATCGACCCGTCGGGACTGGAGTGCGCCCATCCCCTGGCCGCGCTGGACAGCGGTTACGGCTTCTCCGTGCCCCTGCTGTCTGGCGACCACGTCACCGACGACGCCGGAACCGGCTTCGTCCACACCGCGCCCGGCCACGGGGCGGACGACTATGAGGTTTGGAAGGCGCACGGCCACAAGGAGGTGCCGGACACGGTCGATCCGGACGGTGCCTACTATCCGCACGTTCCGCTGTTCGCGGGGCTGAAAGTGCTGGAGACCGAGGGCAAGAAGACCGGCAAGTTCGGCTCGGCCAACCCCGCCGTCATCGAAAAACTCATCGAGGCGGGCACCCTGCTAGCGCGCGGGCGGCTGGAGCATTCCTATCCCCACAGCTGGCGCTCCAAGGCGCCGATCATCTTTCGCAACACGCCGCAGTGGTTCATCCGCATGGACCAGACGCTGAAGTCCGGTGACACCCTGCGCGAGACGGCCCTGAACGCCATCGACGCCACCGCCTTCCACCCGGCGGCGGGCAAGAACCGCATCCGCACCATGGTCGAGGGTCGCCCCGACTGGCTGATCAGCCGCCAGCGCGCCTGGGGCACGCCCTTGGCTATGTATGTCGACAAGCACACCGGCCATCCGCTTCATGACTCAGAGGTGGATGCCCGCATCCTGACGGCCATCGCAGAGGGCGGGGCCGACGCATGGTTCGACCGGCCCGATGCCGACTTCCTGGGGGCCCATGATCCCTCGCGCTACGAGAAGATCACCGACATCCTGGACGTCTGGTTCGACAGCGGCTGCACCCATGCCTTCACGCTGGAGGCGCGCGATCCCGCCCACGGCTATACCGGCGACCGCCCTTCGCACTGGCCGGCGAACCTGTACCTCGAAGGCTCGGACCAGCATCGCGGCTGGTTCCAGTCCAACCTGCTCGAAGGCTCCGGCACCCGCGGCCGCGCCCCCTATGAGGCCGTCCTGACCCACGGCTTCACCCAGGACGAGAACGGGGAGAAGATGTCCAAGTCCAAGGGTAACACCACGGACCCGGCTGTCGTCATCAAGGAGAGCGGTGCCGACATCCTGCGCCTGTGGGTGGCGCTGGTGGACTATGCCGAGGACCAGCGGATCGGAAAGCAGATCCTGCAGACCACGGTCGACGCCTATCGCAAGCTGAGGAACACCGTCCGCTATCTGCTGGGCGCGCTGGACGGCTTCGACGAGGCCGAGCGCCTGACCGACTATGCGCAGATGCCGCCGCTGGAGAAGTTCATCCTGCACCGCCTGTACGAACTGGATGGCCAGGTGCGTCAGGCCTATGCCGAATACCGCTTTCAGGACGTCGTGCGCCCGGTGCTGGAGTTCTGCTCCGGCGACCTGTCGGCCCTGTATTTCGACATCCGCAAGGACAGCCTCTACTGCGACCGCCCCGACGCGATCCGCCGCCGCGCCGCCCGCACCGTGATGGACGAAGTCTTCATCCGCCTGACGGCCTGGCTCGCTCCGCTGACGCCGTTCACGATGGAAGAAGCCTGGGGGACGCGTTTCCCCGATGGCGGCTCGAACTGCGCGCGGGTGATCCCGGACACTCCGGGGGCGTGGGAAAACGTCGAAGAAGCATCACGCTGGAGCTACGTTCAAACTGTCTTGGAAGTCGTCAACGATGCCTTGGAGGAGGCCCGGCGGCAGAAGATCATCGGTGGCGCGCTTGATGCGTGGCCGTCCGTCACAAGCCCGAACGACGTGATCAATGCCTTCCGAGACCTCGATCCCGCTGAAGTATTCCGCACCTCTGGAGCCACCTTGGTTCCGGGCAATGCCATCGAGGTTACTGTCGCGCTGGCCGAGTATCCCAAATGCGCCCGCTCCTGGCGGCGCGTCCCTGATGTCGGTTCCGACCCTGACTACCCCGACCTCAGCGCCCGCGATGCTGACGCCGTCCGGGCCTGGGACGCGGCGCAAGCCTGACCCCCATGATGGACCTGCAGACATCGGAACCGGCTCTGACGCCGCTCGACGCTTGGGCCCTGGTTCCGATGGGTCTGCATTTCGGCCTGATCGTCGGCCTATACGTTGTCCTGACCTGGACACGGCTGATCGTCGTCAGACGCGGACAGGCCATCAAGACTGACTTCGCCCGGGCTGACGGAGACCCGCGTCTGTCCGCCCGCATCCAGCGCAATCTGGCCAATCAGTTCGAGGCACCCGTGTTTGCCTGGATCGGCCTCGGCCTGCTGATCCTGACCGGGCAAATCAACACGCTCGACGTCGCCGCCGCCTGGCTGTTCCTGATCGGCCGTCTAATCCACAGCGCGGTTCAATGCACCGGCGACAATGTCGCCCTGCGCGGTCAGGTCTTCACCCTCAACTTCGTGGCCATCCTCTGGCTGATGGCCCACGCGGCCTGGGTCGTCGTGCTCAGCCTCTAACGCTTAGCTGAAGCTGTATCCCGTCTTCGTCTGGGTAAAGAAATCCGCCGCCGAAAAGCCCTGCTCGCGCGGGCCATAGCTGGACTTCTTCGTCCCGCCGAACGGTACATGATAGTCCACGCCCGCGGTCGGCAGATTGACCATGACCATCCCTGCCCTAACCCGCCGCTGGAAATCGCGTGCATGCTTCAGCGAGGTCGTGACGATGCCCGCCGACAAGCCGAACTCGACGCCGTTGGCGATCTCGAGGGCCTGTTCGTAGGTACTCACCCGGATCACGGAGGCCACCGGCCCGAACACCTCCTCGGTATTGATCCGCATGTCCGGGGTCGTATCGACTATCAGGGTCGGATCGACGTACCAGCCGGGCGTTTCCAGCGTCAGACGCCGCCCGCCCTGGGCCACCCGCCCGCCCTCGCCGGTCGCGATGTCGATATAGCGATATGAGGTTTCCATCTGCGCCTCGGTAACCGCCGGGCCGATGTTGGTCGCCGGGTCGAGTGCATGGCCGACCTTCAGCGCCGCCAGCTTCTCCGACAGCGCTGCCACGAAGCGATCATGGATGCCGTCCTGCACGATCAACCGGCTCGACGCCGTGCACCGCTGGCCCGTCGCAAAGAAACAGCCATCCAGCGCCACCGCCACGGCCCGCTCCAGATCGGCGTCATCCAGCACGATCAGCGGGTTCTTCCCCCCCATCTCCAGTTGAACCCGCGCCTGGCGCTTGGCCGCCCCCATCGCCACGCCAGCCCCGACGCCCTGCGAACCGGTGAAGCTGATCCCATCCACCTCCGGATGATCCACAATCGCCTGCCCCACCCCGCCACGCCCGATGACCAGGTTCAGCACGCCGTCGGGCAGACCCGCCTCATGCAGGATGGCGACCAGCGCCTCGGCCGTGGCCGGCGTCGGCCCTGCCGCCTTCATCACGACGGTATTGCCGAACGCCAGGGCGGGTGCCGCCTTCCAGGCTGGGATGGCGATGGGGAAGTTCCAGGGTGTGATCAGGCCGAACACGCCAACCGGCTGCCGCCAGGTCTGCACCTCTACGCCCTGCCGTACCGACGCCAGGTTCTGGCCGTGCAGCCGCAGCGCCTCGCCCGCGAAATACTTCAGGATCCGCGCCGCCCGTGCCGTTTCGCCGATGCCCTCGGCCAGGGTCTTGCCCTCCTCGCGCGACAGCAGCCGCCCGACTGTCTCGCGCCGCTCCATCAGCAGCGTGCCGGCCCGATCCAGCACATCGGACCGCACTTCCGGTGACGCCTCGGCCCAGGCCGGGAAGGCCCGGCGTGCGGCATCCACCGCCGCATCCACCTCCGCGACGCTGCCGTCCGGCGTCCGCGCCACGACCTCGCGCGTATCGGACGGGTTCAACCCCTCTGCGGGCCTTTGCGCCTCGACCTTTTGGCCATTGATCCAGTGGGAGAGCGCCAGGATATCGGTCATGGTGATGGTCTAGCCGAGATCGGAGGGTCGAGAAATGCCCTTGAGACCATGGACCCGGACAGCGAAAAGCCCCGCTGGTGGTCCATGCGGGGCTTTGAGGATGTTTGGGTGCGGGAGCAGGATTTGAACCTGCGACCTTCAGGTTATGAGCCTGACGAGCTACCGGGCTGCTCCATCCCGCGGCAAACGGT
>NZ_JAYRTD010000012.1:0-83882 GCF_041919755.1 Brevundimonas sp.
CAACAGGCCGACCCGCTGCGCAGGATGAAAGCTGCGCGGCCCGGCCTGTTGCTCACCCCACGCTGCGAGGCGTAACTAACCCAAGGACTCTGGTCGCCGCTGGATGAAAACTCAGGGGCACGTCAACTTCTTTTTCCACGAAAAGCGGACGTCCGACGGTTTCAGCAGAGTAAGGCTCTCACCCTTGGCCTCGGCTTCATCAGTCGTTTCACGAGTAAGGTGACGAGCTATTCGAGAGCGTTCCGATTGCTTCATTTTCCTAGAAAGCGCGATGCTCTCGTGCACCACTTTCTGGCTTTCACGGCGAGTGTCATGTTCGGGGGTTGTGAACTGATAGGTTACCCAGTCCCAGCGCTTAAACTTCTGTGCGCCCTCGAGAATTCGGAACGCTACGGGGTAGAGACGGCGCCATTTCAGATCCCGCCCGACGCCGGCACAGCAGACGGTCTCGAAGTAGTTGCTGCTCCTATGCGGAAGCGCCTTCACCAGCATGACGCACTCGTCCGAGCTGCTTGCTAATCGCGACATGGGTTTGCACTCCTAGGTGGCGAACCTTAGAGCCAACAACCGATTCGAGACGATCGGCAACGATCTTTCGATGACACTCGTGGTGGTCACGCTCATAACAGAGCAGGCAAACGTTCAGCCGCTTGGCTAAATCAGCGATCTTTTCGAGGGCATCGACTGCCTGTTGGGTTTCTAGAACGCCAGCGTAGACCTTTCGGAACTTGGCTAGATCGCCAGCACGCGCGGCATCTCGGCCCTCCTTTGGATCACCCAGCTCTTTCAGATGGATATATCCAATGCCCCCACCTTCGAGGGCGTCGCGAAGCGCAGACTTCGAAAAGCCCGGTCTCCGCGACTGCGCACGGTCCCGGATGTCCACGACCATCTGAATATCCACGAGCTGCAGCGTGCCTAAAAAGTCATCAGGACGAGCGCCCTCGTATCCGATCGTAGCTAGCATCGAGTCGTCTCCGTTAACTCTGTCTGCCTACGTAGCGATTAAGACATTCCCAAGATTCCGAAGGCAGCGTGCTTTCGACGGCGTTGACTGGAAGGCCTGCGGACCGGCCTTTAGATCGTGCTAGCAGCCGCCCTTATATCCTGCGTGACATCCCTCGCGCCTGGCATGTCCCAACAGCTGTCCTCAAGCCGAAACAACCACCCATTCGCGTGCTTGCTATAGCGGCAGCGCGACTCAAGCCCTTCGTGCGGAAGGATGATCGCCCGCTGCACCTCACAGGCTCCGTCGAACAATACCGCCGCCAGAAAGTCGAACTTCTTCTCCGGCAGTCTGCGCAGGAAACTCAGTTGGCGCGACCCGTTGGCCTTGGTCAGCCGACGGCTCTTGATCTGATATCGCAGGCCATCCTTGTCGGTGGCGTCATGCCCTGCCGCCGAGGAACTCTCCAACTCCCAGCCGAATGCAGTTGCGAAAAGCAGCTCCGCGTAGTCGCCCACTGGGCTGTTGGACGTCCGCACCACCTCACGGCTCCGAAGCTCGTCCAGAACCGCGCCGTGCAGTTTTAGCAAATCTCGTACGCTCGCCGTAGCAAACTGATCGGGAACGTCATCAGGCTCGCCTTCACTGACCAAAGCGACCGCGTTCGCCTCGGCCCCATAGTCTGACAGAGGCACGGCCTTCCTAAGCATATTGCCTAGGTTCATCCTCACCTGACCGGGATTTAAATGCGCATACTGCGTGCGGCGATCTATGCCGTAGTGGAGCGCGACTGCGTGTAGCGCTTCAAGATCGAGCGTGCCATCCGCTGCGGTAACCTGGGGCCGGAGCCACTGGTTGAACGCATCGTTCTTGGTCAAGCGCTCCCAGCGCTCGCGTCGCTCTCGATCGATTTCCATCATTGGTCCCCCAGCACCGGCATCACCTCCACCCCGTCACAGACGAAGATCGACATGTGCGGGTGCCCGTCGAACAGGCGGACGGCGGCCTCGTGCGAGGGGGCCTTTACCACCATGAAGACGGTCAGCAGATTGACGATGTCGGTCACCGCGCCCGCATCGGATAGCCGCTTGGTCGGCCCCAGCGGCCCGCCGACGTACAGGATGTGGTCGCTGTGCGCCGCTTCCCACGCCTTGACGGCGGCGACACCGCGGGCGGCGGTCTGATCCTGTTCTTCCTTCGTCATCGCGCGCCAGGCCGCCCATTTCGGCCCGGCCTTGTCGGAGGTGAAGACGGCCAGATAGCGGGCGTCGGGCATGGGTGTCTCCGGGACTTTGCATCCCCTGTGTATCATGGGACGTTGAAGGGCGAACCGACACGAAAGGCTCCGCCATGATCCGCTCCGCCCTGTCCGTTTCCCTCGCACCCGTTCTGGCCCTCGCGCTGACCGCCTGTGGCCAGGCCGATACGCCCGAGCCCGCGCCCCCGGTGGCCCAGCCGGCGACCACCGCCGCCACCACGCCGCCCGCCACGCCCCCAGCCGCCCCACAGGCTGCGCCCGCCGGGCTGGAGACCGCCCTGCGCGGCCTGCACGCCGACGACGGAGCCCTGACCTATGCCCATGCGTCCGTCGATCTGAACGGCGATGGCTCCGACGAGGTCCTGGCCTATGTCATGGGGCCGATGGTCTGCGGCTCGGGCGGGTGCAACCTCTATGTGCTGGCGCCAGAGGGCGAGGATGGGGGCGAGGGCTGGCGCGTCGTGACCCGCACCAGCGTGACCCAGACGCCCGTCGGCGTCCTGACCACCTCCACCAATGGCTGGCGCGACCTGGCCGTCTCCATCGGCGGCGGCGGGGCCCAGGCGGGCTGGGTGCGCCTGACCTATGACGGCCGGACCTATCCGACCAATCCTACCGCGCCACCGGCCACGCCCCTGGAGGGCCAGCCCGACGTCACCACCCTGATCGCGTCCGAACCCGACGCCCGCCCGCTGCCCTAGGCTGCGGGCCGATGTGCGCCTCCTATGAATCCCGCTTCTCGGTGCGCCAGCTGGTCGATGCCTTCGCCCATGCGGGCATAGAGGTCGGGATGGACGGCGGCGGTCTGCCCAATCTGGAGCCGCGCGAGGAGGTGCGTCCGACCGATACCGACCGGATCGTCCGGGCCGCACCCGACGACCCGGATCGCACCCTGCTGGCCCCCGCCCGGTTCGGCCTGAAGGCCTCTGCCCCCAAACGCCCGCCCGTGATCAATCTTCGGTCCGAGGGGCGCGGCGTCTCCAATGCGGCCACGTCCGGCCGGGCCCTTCTGCCGGTCTCGGGCTTCTATGAGTTTACGGGCGACACCTATCCCAAGACCCGCTGGCGGCTGTCGGACGCCGGTGGCGCGATGCTGATGCTGGCCTGTGTCTGGCGTGCGGGGGTCGGGGCAGGTGGCGAAGGGGATGCCGACGGTTTCGCCCTTCTGACGGGCGAGCCCGGGCCCGACATCGCCCCCTATCATTCGCGCGGCGTCATACCCCTGCCGCCCGCCGCCTGGGCCGACTGGCTGTTCGACCGGGTGCCCGCCGCCGACCTGCTGATCCCGCCGCCGGCCGGAACCCTGATCGCCACCGCCGCGCCCCGACCTTCCGCGGCCCGGGACGCCACCCAGGCCCCGACCCTTTTCGATCTCTGAGAGGTCCGGGAGCGGTCATTCCGGGGACAGATCATCCGGTCCTTCTGGACCCTCGCCCGGCGGTCATGCGGCCGTTTTCATCAGCACGCCTCCGGCCCGTGGTAGAATGCCCGGCGGTCCCCCTTCGGGCCCACGCCTGCGGTCTTTGACAGTTCCCATCCCGCCCCGCCGACCCCTGGCCGCAGGCGAACTCCCACACATCGCCGCATCATGACGCGCGCGGCGGTTCCGTTTTCCGGCTCATGGAGACACTGGACCCCAGGGTGAACCGAGTGGACTGAGTGGACTCTGTTTTTCGTCCGCCCAGTCAGTCCATCTCGGCTTCGAGGTCAGCCAGACGCGCGGCCTGATCCTCGGCGATCAGGGCGTTCAGCAGGGGGTCAATATCCCCTTCCAGAATCTGCGGCAGGCTGTGCAGGGTCAGGTTGATCCGGTGGTCGCTGACCCGCCCCTGCGGAAAGTTGTAGGTGCGGATGCGCTCGGACCGGTCGCCGGACCCGACCTGGCTCTTGCGCGTGTCGGAGCGCGCCAGATCCTTGGCCTGACGCTGCATGTCGTACAGCCGAACCCGCAGGTTCTTCATCGCCTTGTCGCGGTTCACATGCTGGGACTTCTCGGACGAGGTCACCATGATGCCGGTCGGCAGGTGGGTGATCCGCACGGCAGAGTCGGTCGTATTGACGTGCTGGCCGCCGCTGCCCGACGAGCGATAGGTATCGATGCGGATGTCCTTTTCGAGGATCTCGATCTCGACGTCCTCGACCTCGGGCAGCACCGCCACCGTCGCCGCCGAGGTGTGGATGCGCCCCTGCGATTCCGTCGCGGGCACGCGCTGCACCCGGTGCACGCCGCTCTCGAACTTCAGCCGGCCAAAGACGCCCTCGCCCGTGACCGTGGCGATGACCTCCTTGTAGCCGCCGGCGTCGCCCTCGGTCAGGCTGTCGATCTCGACCCGCCAGCCGCGGCTCGAGGCATAGCGGCTGTACATACGGAACAGGTCGCCCGCGAACAGCGCCGCCTCATCGCCGCCTGTCCCGGCCCGCACTTCCAGCACGGCCGACGCGTTCTCGTCGGCGTCGCGTGGAGCCAGCAGCAGTGCCACCTCCCGCTCCATCTCCGGCAGGCGTTCGCGCAGGGCTTCCAGCTCCTCCGCCGCCATTTCCGCCATCTCGGGGTCCGACGCCATGGCCTCCAGATCGGCCATCTCGGCCCGGGTCTTCGCCAGAGCCATGACCGCATCGGCCACCGGCTTCATCTCGGCGTGCTCCTTAGACAGGCGCACGATCTCCTGGCCGTCCGTGGCCGCACCCATCCGCGCCTCCACCTGGTGGAAGCGGTCGAGAACCTGATCGAGCCGGGCCTGAGGCAGTCGCAAGGTCGCTAAATCCTGGGTCTGGAAAAGGGGCGGAGCCTTACCCCGTCAGCCTGCGCCTGTCGATGCGCCGGACGGGCCACGGAAATCTGCTTCGCCCCGGTAACGCTTTGCGCCATGGCGCATTACATCGAAACGGGAGCGCCGCGCTGGGGTGTCTCCGTCGGGGGCTGAATGGACACCTTCCTGCTGTTTCTGATGGTCGGCCTCTTGGCCCAGGCGATCGACGGAGCCCTGGGCATGGCCTATGGCGTGATCTCCTCGTCGGTCCTGCTGGCGCTGGGCGTGCCGCCCGCGACCGCCAGCGCCAGCGTCCATGCCGCCGAGGTCTTCACCACCGGCGCCTCGGCTGGAAGCCACGTCTGGCACCGCAATGTGGAATGGCGACTGTTCGTCCCGCTGGCCCTCGCCGGGGTAATCGGCGGCGTCCTCGGGGCCTATGTCCTAGCGGGCATCGAGGGCGACGTCATCAAGCCGTTCGTGATCGCCTATCTGGCCGGTGTGGGCCTGTGGATCCTGTGGCGTGCAGGCCATGACGCCAGCCCGCGTCGTCTGCCGTCCTGGCTGATGGCCCCCGTCGGCGTCGTCGGCGGCTTTCTGGATGCCATCGGCGGCGGTGGCTGGGGCCCGACGGTCTCCTCGGCCATGGTCGGTGCCGGCCAGGAACCGCGCCGCGCCATCGGCACGGTCAACACCGCCGAGTTCTTTCTGACCATGGCGATCAGCGCCACCTTCGTCTGGGCCCTGGTCACCGGTCACTGGGAAGAAGCGGGCGCGCTGGAGAACCATTTCGCCGCCGTGGCGGGCCTGGTCGTCGGCGGCCTGATCGCCGCCCCCTTCGCCGGCCTGATCGTCAAGAAGGTCCCGCGCAAGGCCCTGACCTATGCGGTGGGCGGCCTGCTGCTAATCCTGTCGATCTTCCAGGGCCTGCAATTGGCGGGGGTCATCGCCTGATACGAAAAAGGCGGGACCAGCCTGAGCCGGTCCCGCCCATTCTTCAACGCTGAAAAGCTTACTGTGACGCGGCAGGTGCCGCCGCAGCCGCCGCAGCGGCGCGAGCACGTTCGGCATCGGCCGCCCGTTGCTCGGCTGGGGTCAAAAGAACGACCACCAGCGGGTTCGGCGACAGGTCCTTCATAGCTCCCGACGTGCCATCGACGACCGCCCCGATAACGCCGCCGAAGACCACATTGCCGGCCATACCTGCGGCCCCGCCGCCCGACACGCCGCTGGTCACTTCGACTTCCTGGCTCACATAGCCCTCACGCGAAACAGTGACGCGGAAACCGTTCTTGCGGGGCATACGGAAGGTGCAGGGCGTCGACTCGCATTGGAACCCGTTGGAGGTCGAAACCCGTGCGCCGGGAGGCGTGCTCTCGACCGTAAAATCCTGATTGGAGCCACGCGTGATCGTGGCGCAGGCCGGCAGAGCGACGGCGACAGCCGCAAGCGCGACCGCACGCACGCCGAAGCGCGCGAAAGTTCTGGAAGTCATGAAAGCCCCGAAGACTGTAATAGCCTGCCCCCCTGGCAGGCCTGAATCCCATGTCGCATCCGAAGGTTGCGCCGTCAATCGCCGGTTTTCGACAGAACTATTCCGCCGCCGCCAGCGCCGCCTGCGCCGCCCGGACTTTATCCAGTTCCGCCGCCTTGGCTTCAACCTGGGCGACGATTTCCTCGATCATGCCGTCGTTGTGCTGTTTGTGGGCGATCTTTCCGTCCAGATAGACCATGCCGGACCCGGCACCGCCGCCGGTGAAGCCGACGTCAGTGTAGAGAGCCTCGCCGGGGCCGTTCACGACGCAACCGATGATCGACAGCGACATGGGCGTGGTGATGTGGGCCAGTCGTTCCTCCAGCACCCCCACCGTCTCGATGACATTGAAGCCCTGACGCGCACACGACGGGCAGGCGATGATGTTGACCCCCCGGTGGCGCAGACCCAGCGACTTGAGGATATCAAAGCCGACCTTGATTTCCTCGACCGGATCGGCGGCCAGGGACACCCGGATCGTGTCGCCAATCCCGGCCCACAGCATGGAGCCCAAGCCGATGGCCGACTTGATCGTGCCGGTGCGCAAGGGCCCGGCCTCGGTCACGCCCAGATGCAAGGGGCAGTCGATGGCCTCGGCCAGTTGCTGATAGGCGGCCACCGTCAGGAACGGGTCGGACGCCTTCACCGAAATCTTGAATTCGTGGAAGTCGTGGTCCTGCAGGATGCGGGCATGGTTCAGGGCGCTCTCGACCATGGCGTCGGGGCAGGGCTCGCCATACTTCTCCAGCAGTTCGCGCTCCAGCGAGCCGGCGTTGACGCCGATGCGCATGGAGCAGCCGTGATCCTTGGCCGCCTGGATGACGTCGCGGACGCGGTCGGGACTGCCGATATTGCCGGGGTTGATGCGCAGGCAGGCGGCACCCGCCTCCGCCGCCTCAATGCCGCGCTTGTAGTGAAAATGGATGTCGGCGACGAGCGGCACCCGGGCCTCGCGCGCGATCGTCTTGAAAGCGGCGGTGGATTCCACGTCGGGGCAGGAGACGCGGACGATGTCGGCCCCGGCCTCTTCCAGCTGACGGATTTGCTCCAGCGTCGCCGCCGCGTCCGAGGTCAGGGTGTTGGTCATCGACTGGACGGTGATCGGCGCGCCCCCGCCGACGGGGACATTGCCGACCATGATCTGACGGCTCTTGCGCCGCTCGATGTGCCGCCACGGACGGACGTGACCCAGTTCGGAGGAGTGATCAGCGCTCATGATGCGTCGAATATAGGGTATGGCTCACGACAAGGCCACGACGGCGGCGACGCAGGCCTATTGAGTGGTCGGAGCCGGGACAGGGGCCGTGACTGGGACCGCTGCGGGGCGAGGCTGTGCCGCCGCACGGGCCTGGGCGGCCGCCTGCGCCTGCTGAGAGCGAGCGGCAGTCTCGGCGGCCGCCTGTCGCAGCTGCGCCTCGGCGCGGGCGTTGAACTGGCCGAGCGGTACCTGCAACGCCGGCATGGCCCCGGCAAACTCGCCATTGATGTAGACGTCGAAGGCCGCAGGCTCGGAAACGTCCAGCGTCGCCGACAGACCGATGGGCGCGCGCCAGGCGTCCCCCGCGTTCAGCTGTCGCGCGAACAGGATGCGCCCGTCAGGCAGGCGCACCACGATATTGGCCGACCGGGTGGCCTGGATCACGACCTGAGACGCGGTGGCGGGTGCGCCATACAGGGCCCCTCGCGGATTGAAGGCCTTACGCACAGGCTGGGCCGAGGCGGCGTCAGCGGCAAGCTGTTCGGGCGTCGGCGCGGCGATCCCCGTCATCTGCATTTCCAGACCCGGGGTTACATAGAGCTGGGGCACCGTCTGGTCGGCGGGCGCGGGCTCGGGCGGAGCAAGACGCAGGCCCGTCTTGTCCAGCGCCTTTTCGGTGGTCCAGTTCGGCGGGACCTGGGCGATGTCGGACGGGCGCGGAGCCTGGACCAGATTGACGCGCTGAAAGATGTTCCAGCCAACGACGGCGACCAGCAATAGGCCGCCGACCACTGCCAGACGCCCGGAGTTCCGCTTCACGTCCTCGTATGCGATGCCGGACGGGGCCTGAAGCGGCACGGTCGGATCCGGGCTCTCGCGCTTGAACCGCTCGACCGCCGTCTGCTCGTCAAGTCCCAAGGCCGCCGCGTAGGAGCGGACATAGCCGATGGAGAACACCCGGTTGGGCAGGATGGAGAAGTCGTTCTGCTCGATCGCGGTCAGATAGCGGGTGTGGACGCGGGTCTGGGTCGACAACTCGGCCAGGGAGCGACCGCTGGCCTCACGCGCCGCACGCAGGGCGTCGCCCAGCGTCAGGGCATCCTCGACCGAGGCGTCGGTGGGATCGGCGCGAGGGCCGACATCCGTGGAGACCGCCCCCTTTTTCTTCGCCATCAGGCCGTCCTCGTCAGCAATGCCTTGGTCGCACGACGCCGCCGCAGACCTGTCCGTGCATAGAACACGGCACAGACCGCTTCAACGCCGGGCCTACAGAATGACGTTCAGCTTGCGTGCCAGGGATTCCAGCTCGCCCCGGATCGACCCGGCCGAGGAACCCAGAAGTCCGGTCATGGCACGGCGAGCGGCACCCAGATCGGCGGTCAGGATCATCCGCTTGACCGGCCCCACCCCGCCCGCCGGGGCCGACAGTCGTGTGAAGCCCAGGGTCAGCAGGGCAAAAGCCTCCAAGGGGCGTCCCGCCAATTCGCCACACACGGACACCGGCGTGCCCGTATCGGCGCATTTGCGCTGGATCTCGGCGAGGGCCCGCAATGCCGGCGGCGACAGCGGATCGTAGCGGTCGGACACCAGCGGATTGGTCCGGTCGGCGGCGAACATATACTGGAACAGGTCGTTGGTGCCCACCGAGACGAAGTCCGTGAGTGGCAGCAGGGCATCCAGATGCCACAGCAGACTGGGGCATTCGATCATGGCTCCGACCCGAAGCAAAGCCGGCAGTTCACGCCCTCGCCTGCGGGCCCATTCGCATTCGACATCGACCAGTTCGCGCGCGGCCCGGAACTCGTCCACCGTGGCGATCATGGGGAACATGACCCGCAGTTCGCGCCCCGCGCCCGCCGCGAGCAGGGCGCGCAGCTGCAATCTCAGAAGGCCGGGGCGATCCAGACCCAGACGAATGGCGCGGCGGCCCAGAGCCGGGTTTTCCTCACGCTCGGTCTCCAGGTAGGGCAGTACCTTGTCGCCGCCGATGTCTAGCGTGCGGAAGGTGACGGGCCGGTCTCCGGCCGTATCCAGCACCAGCTTGTAAAGCGCCGTCTGGCTGTCCAGACGCGGCAGTTCCTCGGACACCATGAACTGAAATTCGGTGCGGAACAGGCCGATGCCCTCGGCCCCCGTCGCGTCCAGATTCTCCAGATCGACGGCCAGACCGGCATTGGTCAGGACGGTGATCCGCTGGCCGTCGCGCGTGACGGCATCCACGTCGCGCAGCTTGGCGAACTCGGCCTGCCGCTGGCTGCGGACCTCCATACGCGACTGGACGGCGGACAGCATATCGGGCCGGGGCCGCAGATAGGCCTCGCCCGTCTCGCCATCGACGATGACCAGATCGCCTTCGGACAGGCGATCGCGCAGGCCCATAAGGCGGCCAACGCAGGGGATTTGCAGGGCCCGTGCCACGATGGCGGCATGGCTGGCGGCCGACCCCTCCTCCAGCAACAGGCCCCTCAGCTTGTGCCGGGGGTATTCCAGCAGGTCCGCCGGCCCAAGGTTGCGGGCCACCAGAATGGCGTCGTCGGGCAAGTCACGCTCGCCCGGTTTGTCCCCGGCCAGGAACCGCAGCAGGCGATTGGCCAGATCCTCGAAGTCGTGGAGCCGTTCCTTGATGTAGGGGTCGCGGGCTTGGGCGAAGCGGGCGCGGTGTTCGTTGCGCACGCGATCCACCGCCGCCTCGGCCGTCAGGCCGGTGCGCACCGCCTCCTCCAACGACCGGTTCCAGCTGCGGTCGTCGGCGAACATCCGGTAGGTTTCCAGCACCTCGAACGACTGGCCCGCCAGCTTGACTCGTCCGCCCTCCAACATGGCGTCGATGTGGGCCTTCAACCCGATCAGGGCCTCGCGCAAGCGGATTTCCTCGACCTGCTGGTTCTCGGCCAGAAGGTTCTCCGGCGGTACGGGCGCTTCGTGCAGGACCACCTGACCGTAGGCGAGGCCCTCGGCAAACCGCTGACCCTTCAGCCGCTCCGGACGGTGCGGGGCGACCTCGATATCGCGAAGTTCGTCCTGGGCCAGCAGCTCGCCACTGGCCACAGTCTCGGCCAGGACCATGGCGATGGTCTGGATGTCCTCGACCTCTTCCTCGTCGTATCGGCGCTCGGAGCGGTTCTGCACGACCAGCACGCCGATGGCCCGGCCACCGCGCAGCAGGGGGGCGCCGAGGAAGGCATGATAGGGGTCTTCACCCGTTTCCGGACGGTAGGAGAAGCTGGGGTGGGACGGGGCGTCAGACAGGCTGATCGGCTGGGCGGTGCGGGCGACCTCGCCGACCAGGCCCTCGCCGGGGCGCAGGCGGGTATTGTGAACGGCCTCGGGCTTCAGGCCCTGGGTCGCGAACAGTTCCAGCTCACCCGAGGACCGGCGTAGATAGATGGAGCAGACCTCGGCCACCATCGACTGGGCGATGGTGCGAACCACATGGTCCAGGCGCTCCTGGGCCGGAGCCGCACCGGCCATCGCCTCGCGGATCTGGCGAAGCAGGCTGCGCGGCCCCCTCGTCGTCAATCCGCCAGCCGCCAATCCGCCCTCCCGTAAAGCTCACGCCGCAGATGGGCGTTCGATGTGTCGTTTCCTAGACCGCTTCCAGACCGTATGCGGAATGAAGCGCGCGGACGGCCAGTTCCGCATAGGCGGCGTCGATCAGGACGCTGATCTTGATCTCGGAGGTCGAGATGGCCTGGAACTTGATGCCCTTGTCGGCCAAAGCGCGGAACATGGTCTGGGCGACACCTGCGTGACTGCGCATACCGACGCCGACGACCGAGACCTTGGCCACGTCCTCGTCGACGCGGAGCTCCTCGAAGCCGATCTGAGCCTGCTCGGCTCGCATCAGCTCGGCGGCACGCTGGGCATCCCTGCGGCCGGTGGTGAAGGTCAGATTGACCGCCCCTTCGGTCCGGGCCTGCGACTGGACGATCATGTCCACGTTCACATTGGCCTCGGCCAGGCGGGTGAAGACATCGGCGGGCGCGTCGGTGCGATCCGCCAGCCCCAGCAGGGTGATGCGGGCCTCGTCACGGCTCATGGTCACGCCGGACACGATACGTTTTTCCACGATTTCCTCCTCGTCGCAGATCAGGGTGCCGGCATTGGCGGGCAGCGCGCCGTTTTCGTCAGGTTCGATGAAGCTGGACAGGACCCGCACGGGCACCTGTTTGGCCATGGCCAGTTCGACGGATCGGGTCTGGAGTACCTTTGCTCCAAGGGATGCCATCTCCAGCATCTCTTCGAAGGAAACCCGCTCCAGTCGTCGAGCCCGGCTCTCGATCCGGGGGTCGGTCGTATAGACGCCATCCACGTCGGTATAGATGTCGCACGGGCAGGACAACGCCGCCGCCACGGCGACCGCCGAGGTGTCGGAGCCGCCGCGGCCCAGGGTGGTGATCCGCCCGTCGCGGGTGACGCCCTGAAAGCCGGGCACGATGGCAATCTCGCCCGCATCCATGGCGGCCCCCAGAACCTCGCCCGGCACGTCCTCGATACGGGCGCGGCCGTGAGCGTCATCGGTCAGGATCGGAATCTGCCAGCCCATCCAGCTGCGGGCATTCAGCCCCATGTTGCGCAGGGTCAGGGCCAGCAGGCCTGCCGTCACCTGCTCGCCCGAGGCGACGACCACGTCATATTCGTCGTCCGAAAGGGCCACGCCCGGCCCCGGCGGGCCCGCGCCGTCGGTCCAGGCCACCAGCTCGTTTGTCTTGCCCGCCATGGCCGAGACGACGACGGCGACCTGCTTGCCCGTCGCGGCCTCGGCAGCGACGATGCGGGCGGCACGGCGGATGCGCTCGAGGTCGCCCATCGAGGTGCCGCCGAATTTCATCACCAGCCGCGTCATTTCAGCGTGTCGTTCCCTGTGCCATGAGGCTGTATGGTATCAAATGGCGCGAAACCCCGTCTCGATCGCCACGGTTGCTTCTAGCGACCGGCGGACGACGCGCAAACCCCAAAGGCAACAGGGTCTTATGGACACCACCGACGCCCGGGCTTCCGGCCCCTCCATCGATCCGGCCGATGTGGCGCGGTTTTCGGCCCAGGCGGAGCTGTGGTGGGACGCGCGCGGACCGTTTGCACCGCTGCACAAGTTCAATCCGGCGCGGCTGGCCTTCGTGCGCGATCGGGTCGCCGAGCGGTTCGAGCGTGACATCCGGCAACGCGAGGCCTTTGCGGGACTGAGCCTGCTGGACGTCGGATGCGGCGGCGGGCTGATCGCGGAGCCCATGCGGCGTCTGGGATTCGAGGTCACCGCCATCGACGCCTCGTCCGAGAACATCGGCACGGCGCGAGCTCATGCCGAGATGACCGGTCTCGACATCGGCTATCGCGCCGCCACGGTCGAGCAGCTGGAGGCCGAAGGTGTCGGGCCGTTCAATGTCGTCCTGACCATGGAGGTCATCGAGCACGTCGCCGATCCAGAGGCCTTCGTGCGGGCCTGTTCGCGGCTGGTGAAGCCGGGCGGCCTGATGATCGTGGCCACTCTGAACCGCACGCTGAAGGGCCTGCTGCTGGGCAAGGTCGCGGCGGAATACGTCCTGCGCTGGGTGCCCGCCGGCACACACAACTGGGGACAGTTCCTCAAGCCTGACGAGATCCGCGCCATGCTGGCCGCCGAGCCGGTCACGGTCACCGGCCCCTATGGTCTGGAATACGACGTGCTGAACGATCGCTGGAGCGAGGGTGAGGCCGACATCAACTATATGATGATCGCCACCCGGGACTGAGCGTCAGATCGCGCGGACCATATAGCGGGCGTCATCGCCATAACTCGCCAGTTTTGCGGCCAGCGCCGGAGACGTGGCCGGATGGAAGCCCATCCGTTGCCAGAAGGCCGTCGCGTCATTGACCGCGACCAGTGCCATCGTTGTCCAGCCGTCCATCCGCGCCTGATCGATCAATCGCTCGACGATGGCACGCGTGTGACCGCCCCCGCGCACAGCTGGATCGAGCGCTAGGTCGTGCAGATAGATGCGGTCGGCATCCGCCGGGATGGCCTCGATCAGGGTGTTCAGCGGCGGGGCGGTCTCGCCCTTCCAGGGATAGGCGAACAGATAGCCACGCACGGCGTCGTCCGCGTCCGCCAGCACGAACGACATGGCCGGGCAGATCGCCAGCCGGTTCTCGAAACAGGCCCGGCTTTCGAAGTGATCGGGAAACGACTGACGCGCCACGGTGACGACGCCATGGATGTCGGCTTCGGTCATCGAACGCCAGAGCAGAGGCGCGCCGGCCATCAGTGCGCCTTGGACGGATCGGGCGGCAGGACAGGCAAAGGCGCACAGGGCACGCCGTCGTCCCGCAGCTTCTTCACCTCGGCGGGCGTTGCCTCGCCATAGATTTCGCGCTTCTCGGAACGCCCCTCGTGGATGTCGCGCGCCTCGCGCGCGAAGGCGTCGCCGACATAGTCGAAATTTCGTTCGACATGGGAGCGGACCTCCCGGGCTGCCTGCATCATCATGGTCTGGAGCGCGGCGGGGTCGGGTGCCGCGGTCTTGCGCGTGCCCGCAACGGCAGGGGCCATGATCTGTTTGCCGATATTGCGCGAGCCGCAGTACGGGCATTCGATCAGAGCGCGCGCCGCCTGATCGTCATAGTCGGCGGAGGCGCTGAACCAGGCTTCGAAGCCATGGTCGTGCTCGCATTTCAGGGCGTAGCGGATCATACGTGGGGCGGGGCGAAGTCGCGATCGTGGGTCAGTTGCGCAATGGCCTCGCGCGCCCGAGTGACCGCGTCGAGGTCCACGGTGGCGAACAGCACACCTGGTTCGTCGTGGTCAAGTTTGGCGACCACCTCTCCCCAAGGAGCCACGACCGTGGAACGACCCCAGGTGCGACGACCGTCTTCGTGCTGACCAGCCTGGGCCGGAGCCAGGACATAGGCCCCGCTCTCGATGGCCCGCGCTCGCAGCAGGGTCTCCCAGTGCGCCTCCCCCGTCGGGACGGTGAAGGCGGCCGGTACGGCGATTATCAAGGCCCCTGCCTTGCCGAGCGCCCGGTGCAAATGCGGGAACCGCACATCGTAGCAAATGGTCAGCCCCAGCCGGCCCCACGGCGTATCGGCCACCACGGCGGCGTCGCCAGGCCGGATCGAGGCACTTTCGCGCCAGCTTTCACCTGTCGGCAGATCGACATCGTAGACGTGCAGCTTGTCGTACGTGCTGACGACCGCGCCCGAGTCGTCGATCAGTATCGAGCGGTTGGCCGCACGGTCGTCACCGTCATGGCCCGACTTCACGATGGCCGAGCCGATCAGCAGCCAGACCCCCAGTTCGCGCGCCAGATCGCGCAGGCCCTGTACCACCAGATCGGTATCGGCATCGGCCAACACCGCGTCCCGTGCGGCGCGATCCTTGATCAGGAAATTGGTCGCCTCTGGCGTCAGGATCAGCTGAGCGCCGCCCGCCGCAGCCTTCCGGATCAAGGGCGCGACGTGATCCAAGGCCGCCTGCGGCGTCGCAGGCGTCCGGGTCTGGATCAGGGCGACCTTCAGGCTGGCCATGGGCTAACGTCAGGCGGCCAGCAGCGGGTCGAGACCGCCCCGCGCGTCGAGCGCATGCAGGTCGTCGGAGCCGCCGATGTGCTTTTCGCCCACGAACACCTGCGGGAAGGTCATGCGTCCGCCGGACTTCTGGATCATTTCCTGCTTCTTTTCGGGATCGCTCGAGGCGACGATCTCGGTGAAGTCCACGCCCTTCTTGTCCAGCAAGGCCTTGGCCGACGTGCAGTAGGGGCAGCCGGGTTTGGTGTAGATGACGACGTCGGCCAAGGCGGTTCTCCGTGGGTTCAAGATCACCCTCTAACCGAGCGGCGAGGGATGGGGTTGCGCCCTATGTAGGCAATTCCCGCGCGGTTCGCACCCTGGCGATCACCGCCAGATCGACGGCCCGCGCTCCGCCGTCCAGCAGCGCACGCGCGCAGGCCTCGGCCGTCGCGCCGGTGGTCAGCACATCGTCGATCAGCAGGATGCGCCGCCCCCTGATCTGACGCCGACCTGCCTCGGTGACGGTAAAAGCCTTTTTCACGTTCATCCTGCGCCCACGCAGGGACTTGCCGCCCTGGCTGGTCGTATGGGTCTGGCGCACTAGGGCGTCGGGCAGGAAGGCCAGTCCGCTGGAGGCCGCCAGGGGTCGCGCGATCTCGGCGGCCTGATTGAAGCGGCGCGACATGAGCCGGAGGGGATGCAGTGGCACCGGCACCACGGCATCGGCCTGTTCCAGCAAAGGCGCGGCAGAGCGGCTGATCCAGCGCGCGAAGAGCGGAGCGAACGGCTGGTGATCGCCATGTTTGAACTTCAGCACCAGCCCCCGCGACGCCTCGTCATACACGCAGGCCGCCCGCGCGCGATTGAAGGCATAGGGCTGGGCCAGGCAGGCGGCACATCGGCTGGCGGCAAAGACCCCGCTGTCCGCTTCGAACGCCGCACCGCAGCCGTCGCACACCGGGTCTTCCAGAAAGATCACCCGGCTCCAGGCGTCCGGTGTCAGGCCCGCCGAGGCCGTGGCCTCCGGACTGTCGTGCGCCAGCGACGGCAGCAGCAGATCGGCCAGACCGCGCCCCATACGCCGACCGAACAGAACGATGGGACCCACGTCTTTCAATCGCGCCCGCCAGCCCCCATCCTGCACACCCATGAAAACCTCCCCCGGTCCTCCAGTCATCTTCGACGCCCGCCGTCGCGCTGCCCGCCTGGCCCGGAGCGAACGCCTGTTCTCGGGGGCCGACTTCCTGCACGACCGCGCTGCCGAGAATGCGGTGAACAGTCTGGAGGTCATCCTGCGCGACTTTCCCGACGTCGTCGACCTGTCGGCGCATGCTGGCCCGTTCGGGAGACGGCTGGCAGACAGTGTCGCGGCGTCAAGGGTCGGAGCGGTCAAGACGTTTGCTGACCCCGGCACGCGCGCGGCTCCGGGCGCTCAGCCCCTGCCGCTGCCCGATCAGTCGCAGGACCTGATCGTTTCGCTGATGAGCCTGCACTGGGCCAACGACCTGCCCGGTGCCCTGGCTCAAATCCGGCGCGCACTGAAGCCGGACGGCTTGTTCATGGGCACATTGCTGGGTGCCGGGACCCTGAAGGAGTTGCGCGGCGCGCTGACCCAGGCTGAGCTGGACGTGCGAGGCGGGGCACAGGCGCGCGTGTCACCTTTTGCGGACGGCTTCGACGGAGCCGCCCTGTTGCAACGCGCCGGCTTTGCCCTGCCGGTCAGCGACGTCGACCGGGTGGTGGTGCGTTATACGGATATGCTGGCCTTGGTTCGCGATCTCAGAGCGATGGGAGAAACCAATGTGCTGGCCGGTGGATGTCTGCCGTTGACCCGCGCTATCGTTAGCCGGGCTGCGGCCCTCTATGCAGCGGCGCATGCCGAACCTGACGGTCGCGTGCCCGCGACGTTCGAGATTATCCACCTGGCGGGATGGGCCCCGCACGAAAGTCAGCAGAAGCCGCTCAAACCGGGCTCTGCCCAGATGCGATTGGCTGACGCGCTAGGAGTTCAAGAACGCAACGGCGAGCGGCCTTGAGTGCGCTTACGCACTCATCGCATCAGCTACAGCAGTCATTGCATCACTGATCACGCCGCTTCCCGCGGCTCCGAAGAGACTTAATGCCCCCAAAACGGCGACGACCATCAGCGCCACAATGAGCCCGTATTCGATTGCTGTAGCCCCGGCCTCATCGACCAGAAAACGCGAAATCAAACGTCGCATCAGCCCCCCTTTCGTGGTGGCGGGATCAGAGCAGATCGCGCAGCCATGCGACCAGGGGCTCGTCAGCCGGAGGCATGGGATAGTCCGAAAGCTGGTTCGGCTTCACCCATTTCAATGCCGCATGCTCGCGCCGCTGCACCGTGCCCGACCAGCGTCGGAGCAGATACAATGGCATCAACAGGTGAAAAGATTCGTAAGCGTGACTGGTAAACACAAAGGGGGCCAGGCAGGCGGCATTGACGTCGATGCCCAGCTCCTCGCGCAGTTCTCGGATCAGCGCCTGTTCCGGTCGCTCGCCCGGTTCGATCTTGCCGCCCGGAAACTCCCACAGCCCTGCCAGCGCCTTGCCCTCGGGCCTTTGCGCAATCAGCACCCTCCCGTCGGTGTCGATCAGGGCAGCGGCGACAACGAGAACGGTGGGGAGGCTGTCGGTCACGAGCGATAGTCGCCGTTGATCTCGATGTAGCGTTTGGTCAGATCGCAGGTCCAGACTGTAGCCGACGCCCGACCGGATCCGACATCGACGGTGATGTCGATCTCGGGCCGTTTCATGTAGGCGCTCATCTTGGCCTCGTCGTAGGTGGGGGCCGGTGCCCCATCGCTGGCCGCCTGATGCGGACCGAAACGGATCGCCAAGCTGTCGCGGTCGACCGGCTCCTCAGTCTTGCCGACCGCCATCACGACCCGACCCCAGTTGGCATCCTCACCCGCCAGCGCGGTCTTGACCAGTGGGCTGTCGGCGATCGACTTGGCCAGTTTGCGGGCGGAGGCCGGGCTGGCGGCCCCATCAACCGTCACCTTGACGAATTTGGTCGCACCCTCGCCGTCGCGGACCAGCTGGTGCGCGAGGTCCAGCATGACCTTGTCCAGCGCCGCAGAAAACGCCTTCAGCCGCCGGTCACCCACTCGGCCGATACGTGGAGCGCCCGATGCGCCGGTGGCGAACAGCAGGCAGGTGTCGTTGGTCGAGGTATCGCCGTCCACCGTCACGGAGTTGAAGGTCGTGCGCACATGCAGGCCCAGCAGGGCGCGCAGCACACTGGGGTGGATGTCGGCATCGGTGACGATGAAGGCCAGCATTGTGGCCATGTCGGGCGCGATCATGCCCGATCCCTTGGCGATTCCGGCGATGCGGACCGTATGGCCCTCGATCTGGCATTCGGCGAACGACCCCTTGGGGAAGGTGTCGGTGGTCATGATGCCGAGGCCCGCTTTGGCCCAGCCGTCGGGATCCAGTCCCGCCTCGATATCGGGCATCCTGGCGGCGATCTTGCGGTCGTCCAGCACCACCCCGATCACCCCCGTGGAGGCCAGCATCACGTCGCGCTGGCGGCACCCGAACCGCTTGGCGACCTCGGAGGCTGTGCGCCGGGCCGCATCGGCCCCCGCCTTGCCGGTGAAGGCGTTGGCGCAACCGGCGTTGACGACCAGGGCCCGAACGTCCTTGCCGCCGTCGCTGGCATCCAGATGCCGGCGGCACCAGTCGACGGGGGCTGATCCGACCTTATGCCGCGTGAAGACGCCCGCACACGTCGTGCCGCGCGCAAAGGAAAAGACGACCAGATCGTCGCGTTCGTGCTTGTAGAAGCCCGCTCGCGCGGTGGCGATCTCCACGCCCGCGATAGGCGGGATAGTCGGGAAGGGCACGGCCAGAGGCGATACCTGAAGACCCGGCTTGCCCGGCGCGGAAGCCACAGGCGCGTGCACAGGCTTGGTCGCGCGCTTCAGAGCGGTGGCCAGGGGGTCCAGTGCCTTTTCGATGGCGTGTTCGATCTTCTGGCCTGTCGAACGGCCGGGCGTCGGGGTCTTGCTCATTGGGCCGGGCCTGCGGGAGCGGATGAGGATGCCGCTTCAGGCTCGCCGATCAGGCGCTCGATCCTCGCCCGACCCCGAAGCTGCTCCAGCTGCTGGCGGATCCCTTCATAGGTCAGGAAGCGGACGATCTGGGGCCGGGCCTGCTCCAGCGTCGGCGGCGTCTCGCGGCGGCGATCCTCGACCCGCAGTACGGCCCATCCGGCCTCCGTCTGGACGGGGCCCACGGTGGAGCCGGCCGGCTGGTCGCGCAGGGCATCGGCATAGGCCTGCGGTAGGACATCCAGAGTGCGATAGCCGAGATCGCCCCCCGAGAAGCGCGTCGCATCGTCGATGGAGCTTTGCGCCGCCACGGCTTCGAACGCCGCGCCCTGGGCCAGGACGCCGATGACGGCGGCGGCTTCCTCGCGCGTGCGGCTGAGGATCAGGCGGACCCGGACCTCGTCGGTCGTCTGGGCCTGGCGGACCTGGTCGCGATACAGTTCCTGGATGCGGGCCTCGCTGACCTGGCCCGAGACTTGCTCCTCGATCAGGACGTCACCGAGGATACGTTCGCGCGTCGCCTCCAGACGGCGCTGGACCAGGGCGTCGTCGTCCAGCCCGCGCCGTTCGGCCTCTGCGGCCAGCAGCTTGCGGTCGATGACCTCGTCCAGCACGCGGCGGAACAGGTCGGCATTGACGTCCAGCGGTTCGGTTTCGCCGATCAGGCCTTGGGCCACAGCCTCTCGCTTGACGTCGGAGGCCCAGATCGTTTGATCCTGCACCCGCGCCACGGCCCGGTCGTTAGCCTCCGGCGGACGATCGTCGCCTCCGGCACGACCACACGCCGACAAGGCCAGAAGGGCGGCGAACAGGACCGGCGCGACGGTCATCACGGAGGGCCGAAAAAGCCGCATGGGGCAAGCTCCGTCACAGGGCGGCAAAGGCCCTCGCGTTGACAGGGATAAGGTCGGTGCTTAAGTCCCGCCTGCGCCCAAGTCGAGGGGTTTCATCGTCCGCGCGGCCCCATGCAGCGCGCCCTGTTTCAGGTGCGACGGGCCGCCGCCGAAGAGGCCGCCGGTTCGGCGCGAAATCCTCGCCGCTCCTTCGGGACCGTTTTTCGTACCAGAGCCCCACCCGCTCGCCCGCCTTCGGATCATTCATGCTCGGCATCGCCAAGAAGATTTTCGGCTCCTCCAACGACCGCAAGGTCAAGGAATTCATGGGGCGGGTCCAGAAGATCAACGCCCTGGAAGACAAGTTCGCCGCCCTGTCGGACGACGAGCTGCGCATGATGACCGACGCCTTCCGGGATCGTCTGGCCAATGGCGAGACGCTGGACAAGATCATGAACGAGGCCTTCGCCGTCGCGCGCGAGGCCTCCAAGCGGGTGCTGGGCCAGCGTCAGTATGACGTTCAGCTGACCGGCGGCATGATCCTGCACGATGGTGGCATCGCCGAAATGCGGACCGGGGAGGGCAAGACCCTGGTAGCTATAGCGCCGGCCTATCTGAACGCCCTGACCGGCAAGGGCGTGCACGTCATCACCGTCAACGACTATCTGGCCCGCCGCGACGCCGAATGGATGGGCCGGGTCTATCGCTTCCTGGGTATGGACGTCGGCGTGATCGTCAACGGCCTGTCGTCGGGCCAGCGCCAGGCCGCCTATGCCGCCGACATCACCTATGGCACCAACAACGAGTTCGGCTTCGACTATCTGCGCGACAACCTGGTCTACGACCGGGCCGAGATGGTGCAGCGCCCGCACCATTTCGCCATCGTCGACGAGGTCGACTCCATCCTGATCGACGAGGCGCGCACGCCGCTGATCATCTCTGGCCCGACCGAGGATCGTTCGGACCTGTATCTGATCGTCGACGGCATCGTGAAGGAGCTGATCCAGGACACGTCAGTCTATGATCTCGACGAGAAGCAGCGCCAGGTCCTGCTGACGGAAGAGGGCTCCGAAAAGATCGAACAGGTCATGGAGGAGCGCGGTCTGTTCGCCGAGGACACGACCGGCCTGTATGATGCCGCCAATGTCAGCCTGGTCCACCACGTCAATCAGGCGCTGCGGGCCAATACACTTTATCAGCGCGACAAGGACTACATCATCAAGGCCGGCGAGATCGTCCTGATCGACGAATTCACGGGTCGGATGATGAGCGGCCGCCGACTGTCGGAAGGCCTGCACCAGGCCATCGAGGCCAAGGAGGGCGTGAAGATCATGCCCGAAAACCAGACCCTGGCCTCGGTCACGATCCAGAACTATTTCCGCCTCTACGAGAAGCTGGCGGGCATGACCGGCACGGCCGCCACCGAGGCGCAGGAGTTCCTCGACATCTACAAGATGGACGTGCTGGAGGTGCCGACCAACCGGCCCATCAAGCGGATCGACCACGACGACGAAATCTTCCGCACCGAGACCGAGAAGAACCAGGCCATCGCCAATCTGATCGCCGAATGCCACGTCAAGGGTCAGCCGATCCTGGTCGGCACCGTGTCGATCGAGAAGTCCGAGACGTTGTCGGAGCTGCTGAAGACCCACAGCTACGAAGTCCAGATCAAGACGCTGAAGCCGCAGCACCAGCACCTGCTGGCTCAGGTCATCAGCGACGATCCCAAAGAGCGGGCCGCAGCCAAGAAGGCCTATCAGGCGCTGAAGGACGAAGACTTCGATATCGAGGTCAAAACCGGCAGGGGCATCCCGCACAGCGTGCTGAACGCGCGCCAGCATGAACAGGAAGCCTTCATCGTCGCCGACGCAGGCCTGCCCGGCGTGGTGACCATCGCCACCAACATGGCCGGGCGCGGCACCGACATCCAGCTGGGTGGCAATCTGGAAATGAAGCTGCAGAAGTGGCGTCAGGACCAGCGTAATCTGGCCATCGAGGTCACGCCCGAGGATGAGGCGGCCATGGAGGCCCAGTTCAAGGCCGAGATCGCGGTTCAGAAGGAGAGGTCTCTGGCCGCCGGCGGCCTGTTCGTTCTGGGGACCGAGCGTCACGAAAGCCGCCGTATCGACAATCAGCTGCGCGGTCGGACCGGCCGTCAGGGCGACCCCGGCGTGTCGAAATTCTTCCTGTCCTGCGAGGACGACCTGCTGCGCATCTTCGCCGGCGATCGTCTGGACGCGATCATGCGCAGCTTTGGCGTGGCCGAGGGCGAGGCGATTTCGCACCCCTGGCTGAACCGCGCCGTTGAGACGGCCCAGAAGCGCGTCGAGACCCGCAACTACGACATCCGCAAGAACCTGCTGAAATACGACGACGTCGTGAATGACCAGCGCAAGGCGGTGTTCGAGCAGCGTCAGGAGTTCATGGATTCCACCGACCTGTCCGAACTGGTCAACGAGTTCCGCGCCGACGTGATCTCCGATCTGGTCGAACGGCACATGCCACCCAAGGCCTATGCCGAGCAGTGGGACATCGATGGGCTGGACGAGAAGGTGAAGTCCACCCTGGGTCTGGACCTTCCGCTGCACGACTGGGCGGCCGAAGAGGGCGTGTCCAATGAGGAGATCGAGGAGCGTATCGTCGCGGCCGCCGATGCTCGTGCCAACGAGCGTCTGGAACTGCTTGGCGCCGACCAGACCCGCGGGCTGGAGCGTCAGTTCCTGCTGCAGCAGATCGACATGGCCTGGCGCGAACATCTTGTCCATCTGGACCACCTGCGTGGCGTCATCGGCCTGCGCGGCTATGGCCAGCGCGATCCGCTGAACGAATACAAGACCGAAGCCTTCAACCTGTTCGAGACGCTGCTGTACGAGCTGCGCCACAACGTCACCCGCTGGCTGATGACGGTCGAGTTCCGCTTCCAGGAGGCCCCGCCGCCCATGGACATGCCAGAGTTCCAGGAAATCCACCTGAACCCCGGCACGGGCGAGAACGAGATGCACCATCCCTCGGCTCAGAACCCGGAAGGTCAGCTGACCGGCGACGACCGGTCGCGTTTGCCTGTCGATCTGCTGCCGGCCGGTTGGGAGCGCACGCCACGCAATGCCGACTGCCCGTGTGGATCGGGACGCAAGTTCAAGCATTGCCACGGTAGCTTGATCTAGGACGCTAACGCTCGCCGCGCGGCGGCTTGCTGCTCGCGCGTTGAGGCTGGTCCTGTGGTCCGGCGAATGTGCTGACGACGGAGAGACTGATGCCCGGTGCGCGTAAAGACCTGTTCTCCCGTGCCCTGTCGCTGGATCCCGATCGCCTGCATTTCGCGGCGCACAGCCACCACCTGTGGCCGGACTCCAGCTTCGACGGTCAGGTGCGCGCCTGGGTCGAGGCCAATCAGTTCGCGGACCGCAAGTGGGATCTGATCTTCGGCGACGTGGTGCCAGAGGCGCAGTCGCATGTGGCCAAGGAGCTGAACCTGCCCTCACCGGACACGGTGGTGTTCGCGTCCAACACCCATGACTTCCTGCTGCGGATCATCTCGGGCATCGAGCACAAGCCGATCCGCATCCTGTCCACCGACGGCGAATTCCACGCCTTCCGCCGTCAGGCCGAACGCTGGGAAGAGGCGGGTCAGGCCGTGGTCACGCGGGTGCCACTGGAGCCGTTCGAAACGTTCGACGAGCGGTTTGTTGTGGCCGCGCGCGGCGGGGGGTTTGACCTGATCGTGATCAGCCAGATCTTCTTCAAGACCGGCCAGGGCTTCAACCGGCTGGAAGACCTTGCGGCGCTGGCGGATCCGGCGGGGCCTTGGGTGGTCGTCGACGGCTATCACGGTTTCATGGCCACACCGACCGATCTGTCGGCAGTGGCGGACAAGGTCTTTTACGTCACCGGCGGCTACAAATACGCCATGTCGGGTGAAGGTGCTGGCATTCTGCATGCGCCCGACGGCTATTGCATGCGGCCCGTCGCTACCGGCTGGTTCGCCGAGTTCGGCAATCTGACGGGCCCGCCGGACGGCGTGCAGTACCGCGCCGACGCCGGTCGGTTCTGGGGTGCCACGATGGATTCCACGCCCCTGTACCGCTTCAACGGCGTGCGCCGGATGCTGGACGAGGCAGGACTAACTACCGGCGACATCGCCACCCACGCTCACGGCCTGATGCGAACCTTTCAGCAGGCGATCGAGGGCGGTCAGGTCGGGCGGCTGGCCGATGCCGAAATCCTTAACCCGATGACAGATGACGCCAATCGGGCGCGGTTCCTGGCCCTGCGCCACCCCAAGGCCCAGGCCTGGCGGGCGCGGCTGCTGGAGGCCAATGTGGTCACCGATGTGCGCGATGACACCATCCGCTTCGGCTTTGGTCTTTATCAGGACGAGACCGATCTGACGCGGATGATCGAGACCTGCGAGCGGGTACTCTGACGCACGCCTAGAAGAAGGTCGTATCTTCTTCCTGTTTCGGCTGAGGCGTCGTGCGCGGTCGCGGCGTCTGTGTCGGACGCTGAGCAGGTTGAGCCTTGCCTGAAGCCGACGCGCCCGACCCGGCCCTCTGACCGTTCTGGGGCAGAGGCTGGCCCTCGACCCGGTCAGGTGCCGCGACCGGCGGGACCGTCAGATCGGGATAAGGCAGTGCCTGCGCTCCCGCAGATGGCGGGACAGCGGGTCCGCCTTCGTCATAGGGCACGGCCTCGGTCGCCTGCGCTCCGTCCGTGGCCACCCGATCCGGTGCGCCCAGATCGTCGCGGATATAGGCCCATGATCGGGCGTCGGTGCAGGCGCAGGCCTTCAGGAACCCCTGGCGGTCGCGCCACAGAATGACGGGGTAACCCTCCCGCACGCCACTCGGCTCCAAGAGGTCGCCTAGGCGACGGGCGAAGTCGCGTCCGCCGGCGACGATAGCCGTGCGGGTCAGATCGCCGTCCGCAGGGGTCAGCCCCGGTGCCGTCCAGTTGGCGGCGGGCGTGTCGGTCCAGCGGCGATACAGCGTCCAGTCGCGCGTCAGCCACAGCTCGGCCACCGTGGCCCGCTCTGCGGCCGTGGACTGGGCCAGTCCCTCCACGTCGGGGCGGGCGAACATCACCACGCGCAGGTCGGCTCCCGCCGCGCGCAGCTTGGGCCCCTCCTCGCGCTGGAACTGCATCAGAGCGTCGCTGTCGCGATAGCCGACGACATAAACCGGCGAGCCCGTCACATCCCCCGGCGAGACCCAGGGGGCATCGTCCAGCAGCCTCTGAATCTCGGCCTGGTTCTGGCTGACCGTCACCGGCTGGAATCGCGCGAAATAGTTCCACCAGCCCCAGTAGCCGGCACCGGCCAAGGCCAGGCCGACGATGATCAGCAGAGTGGTCCAGACCAGAAAACGACGCATGCGAGGGCTCTACAGCTTTACGGTATCGCCCAGTCTAACGCCCGTCCGTTGAAAGTGCTGCACCGAACGCGGACCAGGCGAAAATCACCCCATGGTCGGGATAACAAAGCTGGAATCCGCATGCTCCAGATCGCTGTCGGGCCAGCGGGCCGTGACGGTCTTGACCTTGGTCCAGAATTTCACGCCTTCCATGCCGTGCTGGTTGGTGTCGCCAAAGGCCGAACGCTTCCAGCCGCCGAAGGTGTGATAGGCGACCGGCACCGGGATGGGGACGTTGATCCCGACCATGCCGACATTGACCCGGGCGGCGAAGTCCCGCGCCGCGCGACCGTTCTGGGTGAAGATGGCGACGCCGTTGCCGTACTGGTGCCTCGACGGCAGGCTCAGCGCCTCTTCGAAGCTGGCGGCGCGGACGATCTGGAGCACGGGGCCGAAGATCTCTTCCTTGTAGCTCTCCATCTCGGGCGTGACGTGGTCGAACAGCGATGGGCCGATGAAATAGCCCTTCTCGTGGCCCTGCAGGCTGAAGCCGCGGCCATCGACGACGAGTTCGGCCCCGTCCTGCACACCCTGGTCGATCCAGCCCTCGACGCGGGCCTTGTGCTGGGCCGTGACGACCGGGCCGTAATGAGCACCGGCGTCGGTCGAGACACCGACCCGCATCGACGGGATCTCGGCGACCATCCGCTCACGCAGTTCATCCGCCGTCTTCTTTCCGACGGGCACCACGACCGGCAGGGCCATGCAGCGTTCGCCGGCCGAGCCGTAGGCCGCACCCGACAGGTCCTTGATCACTTGGTCCATGTCGGCGTCGGGCAGCACGATGCCATGGTTCTTGGCCCCGCCCATGGCTTGGACCCGCTTATTGTTGGCCGCGCCGGTCTGATAGACATAGTGGGCGATGTCGGACGAGCCGACGAAGCTGACGGCATGGATCAAGGGGTGGGTCAGGATGGCGTCGACAGCCGCCTTGTCGCCGTGCACGACGTTCAACACCCCAGCAGGAGCGCCCGCCTCCATCATCAGCTGTGCCAGACGCACGGGCACCGACGGATCGCGCTCCGATGGCTTCAGGATGAAGGTGTTGCCCACCGCAATGGCCACGCCGAACATCCACATCGGGATCATGGCCGGGAAGTTGAATGGAGTGATGCCAGCGACAACGCCCAGCGGCTGGCGCATCGAGTAGACGTCGATGCCCGGCCCCGCGCCCCATGTGTATTCGCCCTTCAGCGCATGCGGGATGCCGCAGGCGAACTCGATGACCTCCAGCCCCCGCTGTATGTCGCCCTTGGAGTCAGCGACGACCTTGCCGTGCTCGCTAGACAGCAACTCGGCCAATTCGGTCATATTGGCCTCGACCAGCCGCTTGAACTCGAACATCACGCGAGCCCGACGCTGGGGATTGGTCGAGGACCAGCCTTCGAAGGCCCCCTGTGCCGCCTGAACCGCGCGGTCCATCTCCTCGACGCTGGCCAGTTGCACCCTCGCCTGAACTTCTCCGGTGTTCGGATTGAACACATCGGAGAACCGTCCCGATGCGCCCGTGAAGCTGGCACCGTCGATGAAATGGTTGATTTCGCGCATTGTCGGACGTTTCCCTGAAAGAGCCGCTTGTTCTTGTTGGCGGCGGTTTAGCGGGTCGGTCGAGCCGACGCCAGCGCGACCGTAGGCGACGGGTCAGACCGCGGCCTCAAACAGGGAATCGCGGGCCACGTCGGCCTGAAGCATGGGAAAGAAATGGGTGCCGCCCTCGACGGTCTGGACCGTCACGTTCGGCAGGCCGCGCGGATGCTCCGGCACATGACAGGTCGATCCGGCCTGAGCCTTCAGGATACGGACCGGACCGCCATAGCGTTTCAGCGCGCGCCAGGGGTCGTGGCTCTGGGCCGCATAGTTGGACGCCTCCCATTCGGGTGGGCAGGCCAGAACGAAGCCCTCATCGGTCTGGACCAGACCGTCGCCCAGATAGTCGGCGATCATCATCTCGGGCCAGCCGCGAAAGGCCCCGCGCCCGACATAGGCGGTCATGGCCTGCTCCCGGCTCTCGAAGACGGCGCGGCGCTTGAGCGCATTTTTCACCAGCGGAATACGGCTCGCCAGCCGATCCAGCAGCGGCAGGTGAAAGGCGGCGACGGCCAGGCGGCTCCAGATCACCGGATCGAACAGCACCAGCTGCGAGACCCGCTCAGGCCGTTCGGCAGCGGCCAGGATGGAGGAGGTCGCTCCCATCGAATGGCCGGCTAGAACGACCGGAGGCCCGTCCAGGGCATCCAGCAGAGCCACCAGATCGTCGCGATGATCGGCCCAGTTTCGTCGTCCCCGTGTCGGTGTCGGCAGGGTCGAATGTCCGTGCCCCCTCAGATCGGGCGACCACAGGCGGAGCGAGCCGGACAGGGGGGCCAGCAGGCTGCGATAGGTCATGGCGTTGAAGCCGTTGGCGTGGACGAAGACAACGTCCACCGGTCGATCGGGGTCGCCATAGTCCAGCACGGCCATGTCGCCCGTGCCCCATCGATTGTCGACGGGCAGGCTGAAGCGGCGGGGCGGGGAGAGCCGGATCGCATCCATGGATGGCAGATAGGCCATAGCCCCGCGGGTTACCAGCGATCAGGTCAGGCGCAGGCCGCACATCGACCGTGGGCCTCGATCGTGGTGCGCTCGATGACATAGCCCTTCGACGCCGCCGCCGTGTCGAGACCGTCGGCCAGTGACGCCGACACCTCCTGCGTCGCGCCGCAGCAATCGCAAATCAGGAAGGCCGCGGCATGGGCGTCCGTGCCTGAGGTGCAGGCAACATAGGCACTGATCGAGGCGATGCGATGAACCAGTCCCTGTTTCTCCAGGAACTCTAGAGAACGATAGACGGTCGGTGGCTTGGCCGGAGCCCCGTCGGCACCGAACCTCGCAATGAGGTCATAGGCCTTCACCGGCTCGCCTGCACTCAGCAGCAGCTCCAGCACGCGCGTGCGGGCGGCGGTCATCCGCTCGCCCTGACCGGACAGGCGCCGATCCACGTCGGCGAGAGCCAGACGCACCGCTTCTGCGTCGGGCGGACCTTCCTGGTGCGTGTGATGACAGTTGTCGCCCATGGCCTAAAGCTAGGGCGTCGAACGGATCGTCGCAACCGAGGGATTGCCCCAACACGGCGTGGCCAGTGCCGTTTGCCGCCGCCGCCGGTCTGGGCTAGACACCGCCCTTCCCTTCATTCCAGAGCTCGCATCGCGTCCATGACCGACACAACCTCGACCGCTTCCCTGACCGGCAACGTCCTGTTCTACAGCCAGCCCGAACCCATCTCGATAGAGGCGCACGGGACCCTTGGTGTTGACCCCGTCGATCGTCCCTACGACTTTGTGGCTCAGACGAATATTGTCCCGCTAACCGTCACCGAATTCGCGCCTGCTGCGCTGTCCTATCCGGTGATCTTTGTCGGCGACAACAAGCAGCCTGTAGCGGTCATGGGTCTGCGCGACGGAGAAAATCTGTTCATTGATGATCAAGGTCTCTTCCGCGGCGACGCCTACATTCCGGCCTACGTACGGCGCTACCCCTTCGTCTTTGCCAATGACGACGTTCAAAAGCGCTTGGTTCTCTGCCTTGATCGGAAGGCTCCCTTCATCAAGGAAGGGGGATCGCAACCCTTGTTCGTCGACGGCCAGCCCAGCCCCTATGTCCAGCAGGCCTTGGAGTTCTGCAATAACTTCGAGACCGAGCGGCAGCGTACCGACAGTTTTGTGAAGATGCTGGTCGATCTTGATCTGTTTGAAACGCGGGAGGCCAACTTTACTCCCAAGAATCCTGATGGCACGACTGCATCGGTTCAGAAAATCGCCGAATACTTCGCTATCTCGGAAGACAAGATCAAAGCCTTGCCTGTCGAAAAGCTCGTCGAGCTTCGCGATAATGGCGCATTGGGCCAGATCTATGCGCATCTCATATCGTTGTTGGGCTGGGATCGCCTAATCGTCATCGCCTTTGATAAGATGGCGCAACAGCAGAAGGCGGCGGGTAACGCCTAACGTAGACATCTCGGTGAACAAAATCAGCCCCGTCCGGTTCGCCGGGCGGGGCTTTTTTCTGGCTCAGCGCCTGACGAAGACCGCCCGCGTCAGGCACGAAAACACCAGACGACCGGCCTCGTCCAGCAGATCGTGCGAGGCGATGACGATGCCCTTGTCGTCACCCACAGGGTCCTTGCCCATCACCGTCATACGGCCGCGCATCAGCTCGCCCGCCGGCGGGTTGCGCATGAAGCGAAGCCCGTCCACGGCCAGCACCTTGGACTGGGCCCAACTGCCCGACTTGTCCGCGAACAAGCGGCTCCACAGGGCATAGGTCATGGCGTCCGGCGCGCCATAGCTGGCGTCCCAGCCTGGTGCGAACCGCTCAACGAACAACGCCAGCGCCGCCTCATCGACCGTACAGGCCCCCAGGGGGATGACCTCGCCGACGCCGAGGTCTTCGAAGTGGGTGTGCAGCGGCTCGCTCATGCGATCGGCCTCAGCCCGCCGGTTCTTCGGACACACGAACCAGCAGCTTGCCGTCGTGATCGCCGGTGAACAGACGGTTCAGGGAATCGAGCGCGCCTTCCAGCCCGTCATCGACGTGGACCTTCCATTTGATGGTGCCGTCGGCTAGCCAGGGTCCCATCTCCGCGATCATCTCCCGGGCACGCGGGGCATAGTCCATCACCAGAAAGCCCTGAACGGTCAGGCGGTGGGTGATGATGCGCGAGAAGTTCGGCGACGGCGGCATCTTCGTCGCATTATAGGCCGAGATCAGGCCGCAGACGGCCATGCGCGCATGCACCTTCAGCCGGTTGAAGACGGCGATCATGATGTCGCCGCCGACATTTTCGAAGTTCAGGTCGATGCCGTCCGGGGCCAGCCGATCCAAAGCCTCGCCGACGTCTTCGTTCTTGTAGTCTATGGCCGCGTCGAAGCCGAGTTCCTCGGTCAGCCAGCGGCATTTCTCGGCCCCACCCGCGATGCCGATGACACGCGCGCCCCGTGCTTTGGCCACCTGTCCCGCGATGGAGCCCACGGCCCCGGCGGCGGCCGAGATGACGAGCGTTTCGCCCGGCTTGGCCTTCAGCACATCGGTCACGCCGAAATAGGCCGTCATGCCCGTCATACCGAGCACGGACATGTTGGCGGTCAGCGGCAGACCGGGCGCGCGATGGACGCGCGATACGGCACTGTCCGGGATGGCGGCATAGTTGGACCAGCCCCCCGCGGCGGTCGAGACGATGTCCCCGATCTTGTGCCGTTCGGACCGGCTTTCCTCGACGACGCCCAGCGTCAGGCCGCGCATGACCCCGCCCAGCGGCACGGCGGGCAGATAGCCCTCGGCATCATTCATCCAGGTGCGGTTGGTGGGATCCAGAGACAGATAGATGGTGCGGACCAGAACCCCGCCGTCCTGAAGCGCCGGGACTTCGGCCTCGACCAGTTCCAGATCGCCGGGCTGGATCAGGCCCTTGGGGCGCTGGCGCAGGACCCATTGACGATTGATGCGAGCCATCGCGACCTCCTTCAGGTTTTCATTCGAGACGCGCATAGTGGCCATCGAGGCGGGCCTGTCCAGTCAGACCGACTGGCGTGACAGAAAAACGGCGGTCCCGTCATCGGAACCGCCGCGAAGTGGCATCATCGAGAATGAGGCGCGGAGGCGACAGACTGGCTCTCACCAGTCTCAAGTCGGGGGGCGTCGCCGCCTCCGCACGAGCCTAACGGACTTCATCGACTCAGGTTCCGTGGAAACTCGATTTTCTATCGCGCGACGAGGCTGGGGTGCTGACAGGGAACGGCGGGTCACAGCGGGCGTTGAGACGACACCATTATGCTCAAGCTGCAGGAAACGCGACATGACCGACCCCTCCCCACACGACAAGGCCGCCGATGCCGTCCATGAAGGTCGGCCGGTCGAGGCGCAATATGTTCGCGGTGGCCGCCCCGGCGTTCGTATCCTGACCCTTCTGCTGATCTCCACCGCCGCTGTGGCCATTCTGCTTCTGGGAATGTGGTTTGTCAGCCAGGGCGGATTTGCGCGCACCAATTCAAACGTCGGCGGACAGGCCGTCGATGCTCAGGCCTTTGAAGGCGACGCCACGACGCCTCCCACCGCCGACGCGCCGACCACCAGCACGGGTCAGCCGACCGCCACGCCGACGGGCGAGGCTCCCAACGTCAATGCGCCGACGACTTCTGCGCAACCCGCCCAGTAAGATCGGCGCTCGTGGCAATAAAAAAGGCCCGGTCGGCGACCGGGCCTTTTCGCATGGACTGACTTGGGTTTTTTAGGCGGCCTGCTTCTGGCGCGAAGGGTGGAAGAACAGGGCCTGGCTAATCGCCGCCTTAACTGTCTCCGGCTGGAAGGGCTTGGTGATCAGGAAGGTCGGCTCCGGACGTTCGCCGGTCAGCAGCCGCTCGGGGAAGGCGGTAATGAAGATGACCGGCACATCGAATTTGCGCAGGATATCCTTGACCGCATCGATGCCCGAAGAGCCGTCGGCCAGCTGGATATCGGCCAGGACCAGGCCCGGACGATGGCGGGCGACCGCATCGACGGCTTCGTCATGCGTGGTGGCTGTGCCGGTGACGCGGTGACCTAGTTCTGTGACCAGGCTTTCGATGTCGGCGGAGATGATCGCCTCGTCCTCGATGATCAGGACGTCGGTAGCCAGTTCGGCGTCGATGTCGGACTGGGCCTCGGCGATCAGGCGCTCCACCTGATGGGCGTCGGCATCCAGGATCTGGGCGGCTTCCGAAGGCGTGAAGCCCTCCAACGCCGTCAGCAGAAAGGCCTGACGCGAGCGCGGGGAAATCCGCATCAGGCGGGTCGAGGCGTCGCCTTCATCCATCCCGCTGCGATCTTCGAGCTGGGCGCCCGTGGTCGTCCAGATGGTGTGGAAGACATGATACAAGGCCACACGCGGGGTCATGTCGGCGGACAGCTGGCGCTCTCCGGCCGCAAGGGCTTCCAGGGCGACGCGGACGTAGTTGTCGCCGGTGGTCTGATCGCCGGTCAGGGCGCGGGCATAACGACGGACGTAGGGCAGGTGTGGCGCAAGGCGGGCCAGAAGGCTCATATAGTGTAGTCCCCGACAGGAAATTGGCCTTCGACAATGAGGCCGTTGCAAGCCGCGTCAACGTACCAGAAACGCTACGGTTCCCGGCAGCCGAGGCAAGCTTGGGCATTAAACCTTTGTCATGCCGGAACCGGCCCGCCTGTGCCGCGTTCCCGGCCCACAACAAGTCCAGGGCGCGACCATAATTTAATGACAGATCACAAAGAACCCGCGGGTCAACCCGCCGCGAAAGGACCCGGATTGGAAGAAGCCCGTCTGCGCCAGCAAGCCATCGGCGTCAAACTCCGCCACCTCTTCGACAATGTGGTGAACGAGCCGGTGCCGGACGAGTTTCTGGACATCCTGCGCCGCGCCGACGAGCGCGGGAGTGACAAGGCGTGAGCACCCATACCTCTGCGCCGCCCAAGCCCGATTCCGCTGACGATGGTGCCTTCAAACGCGAACTGGTGACGCTGATCCCGCATCTGCGGGCCTTCGCGCGCACCCTGACGGGCGATCCGACGGCGGCCGACGACCTGGCCCAGGATGCCATGATGAAGGCGTGGGACGCCCGGGCCAGCTATCAGCTGGGTACGAACATGAAGGCCTGGACCTTCATGATCCTGCGCAACCAGTTCTATTCCGAAAAGCGTCGCTCATGGCGTCAGTCGCAACTCGATCAGGAAGCGGCCGAGCGCACCCTCGTTGCCGTCGACGACCCGGAATCGCCGCTCGCGCTTGACGAACTCCGTCAGGCCCTGAACACCCTGCCCGAGGAACAGCGCGAGGCCCTGATCCTGGTCGGTGCCGGTGGCTTTGCCTATGAGGAAGCTGCCGAAATCTGTCAGTGCGCCGTCGGCACGGTGAAGAGCCGGGTTTCGCGCGCCCGTAAGGCCCTGCTGGCCACACTGGAAGCCGGAGCCTACGGACGGGATGGCCGCGCGGCTGGCGATGCCATGCGCTCCATCCTGGCGGCCGCCGATCGCTTGAGCGGCACTCCGGATCGATAAGGTGGCACGGCTGGTCAAGGCGTTCGGACGGCGGCGCGGTTCGCGCCTGCACGGAATTCGCTTTCGCCTGGGCCTGGCGATGGCAGTGGCGCTTCTGCCTATCCTGATCCTCGGAGCTTTCCAGGCCAATCGCGCCTTCGAAGCCCAAGATATGGACCAGCGTGCCGACCTGCAGCTGGCTGTCGAGCGGACATCGGCCGCCGCGAAGTCAAGATTGGATAGCACCAGCGTCCTGCTTCAGGCCCTGCGGCCCGAAGCGCTGGAGCTTTTTTGCCGGCCGCGACTCACCTCTCTGGTCCAACGCCTAGACGACATCGACGGTCTGGCGCGGCTGAGCGTGACGGGCCAGACGACCTGTGCGTCGGACAATCTCACGGACGCACCGCCCGTGTGGTTGTCACAGGCCACCCGCAGCGCATGGTTCCAGCGCCTGCGAGCAGGTGAGGAAACGGTTCTCGCTCGTGCCCCCGATTCCCCCGGCGCGCCACCCAGCCTCATCGTCGCGATCCGCCTCGAACGACCGATGGGGGCGTTCAACGGCGTGATGCTTGCGACAGTGCCTTTGTCGCGGCTCCAGCCCGACATCAACGACCCAGCCTTGCCCGAGGGGTCACAGGCGGCCCTGACCGACGCCGCAGGTCGGCTTCTGACGGTCACAGAGCGCGACGCCTTCCTGCTGCGTAACGGCTCTGAGCTCGACGGCTGGGTCGATCACAAACAGGCTCGCGGATCGACCATCTTCGAAGGCCGAGACGCGCGAGGACGACCCCGTGTCTATGCCGGAACCGCCGTCGCCGAAGGCAACGTCTACGCACTCCTGTCTGCACCGGCTCCCGACCTGCTGTCGTGGGCCCGGCTCAATCCGCTGGGGGCCTTCTTTGCGCCCGTGCTGGCCTGGCTTCTGGCCCTGATGTGCGTGACCTGGGTCAGCGAGCGGATCGTGGTGCGCTGGCTGGTCTATTTGGAGCGGGTCGCGGCCCTGTATGCCAAGGGCAAGTTCAGCGTGCGGCCGACCCAGGCTGTGCATGCTCCCGCCGAGATCCGCAATCTGGCCAGCACACTGAATGATCTGGCCGACACCATCTCGGCCCGCAACAAGAGCCTCACCGCTTCGCTGGAGGAAAAAGACGCGCTGATGCGCGAGATCCACCACCGGGTGAAAAACAATCTGCAGATCATCTCGTCCCTGCTTTCGATGCAGCAGCGGGCACTTACTGACGCACCCGCCAAGGCGGCCGTCGGCGAAACGCGTCAGCGGATCGCAGCTCTCGCCCTGATCTACCGTACCCTCTATCAAAGCGACGACCTTCGCTATGCGGATGCGCGGGTGTTCCTGACCGATCTCGTCGGCCAGCTCGTGGCGGGTGAGGCTGGACGTGGGCCGGTCGTGACGTCTTCGGTCGAGGCAGACTCGCTTGTCGTTGATCCTGACAAACTGGCTCCTTTGGCACTGTGGTTGGTGGAAGCAGTCAGCAATGCCCAGAAACACGCCTTCGCCGGTCGTGGCGGAGACCTGAAAGTCCGCTTCAAGGTCGATGGCGACACCAGCATTCTGGAGGTAGAGGACGATGGGCCGGGCGTCAGCGAGACCGAACGCGCCGGTGTCGGGCGCACCCTTATGGGAGCCTTCGCCAAACAGCTGCGCGGCACGGCCGAAATGGTACCCTCGCCATCTGGCGGCACCTTGGCTCGGATGACATTTGCGACGCCGGAAGCTGTCACTCCGATTGATCCTTCGGATCTGGGAACCTCTGCCGCGCAACGGCATTCATAGCCCCAAGACAGCTTTTTCTGTTCTGAGGAGCCTAACATGCGCAAGATTTTCATCCTGGTCGCCGCCGCAGCCGCCCTGACCACCGCCGCCTGCAACACCGTGTCGGGTGTCGGCCAGGACGCAGCTGCCGCCGGCAACGCCGTGACCAGCGCCGCTGAAGAAGCCAAAAACTAGGCTTCAAGACGTACGAGTTCCCGACCGCGTTTCCCCCCGACGCGCGGCTCGGTTGAAGAAGGCCCGCCGGTCCCCCCACCGGCGGGCCTTTGCTATTTCCGCTCGCGATTTCCAGCGCTAAGCATGGGCTAAGGGCCGCTAAGACGACCCGCAGGTTCAGGCGCGGGGAGGCGTTTCATGGCCAATAGAGCGACAGCCGACACAGATCACTCCGATGATGCGGGGCCGGGCCTGCGCACCGTCGTGGGGGCCTCCGCCGCCGGGACCGCATTCGAGTGGTACGACTTCTTCATCTTCGGCTCGCTGACGACCATCATCGCCAGGCATTTCTACGCCGATGTGGGCGAGGCGACGTCCTACATTCTGGCCCTGCTGACCTTCGGCGTCGGCTTCGTCGTGCGGCCGCTCGGGGCCCTGGTGTTCGGCTGGTTCGGCGACAAGACGGGGCGCAAGACCACTTTCCTGGTCACCATCACCATGATGGGCGTCGCCACCGTCGCGATCGGTCTTCTGCCTGACTTTGGCCAGATCGGCATCGCGGCACCGATCCTTTTGATCCTGCTCAGAATTGCACAGGGGTTTGCCCTGGGCGGAGAATACGGCGGGGCCGCCATCTATGTGGCCGAACATGCGCCAGCAAAAAAGCGCGGGTTCCTGACCGGCTGGATCCAGACGACGGCCGCGATCGGCCTGATCATGGCGCTGAGCGTCATCCTGATCACCCGCGCCATTATGGGGGCCGAGGCGTTCGATGAATGGGGCTGGCGTATCCCGTTCCTGCTGTCCTTCTTCCTGCTGGTCGTGTCGCTGTGGATCCGGCTCAAGCTGCACGAAAGTCCGGCCTTCAAGCGCATGGTGGCTGAAAGCACCGAACGTCAGGCTCCCTTTAAGGAGAGTTTCGCCACCTGGAAGGTCGGCAAGTTCGTGCTGATCGCCCTGGTCGGCATCATGTTTGCGCAAGGTGCCGTCTGGTACGCGGGCTATTTCTACACCCGCTTCTTCATGGAGAGGGTGCTGAAGATCGAGGTCTCGACCGTCGATGGGCTGATCCTGGCCATCACCGTGGCCTCGGCGGTGCTGTATGTCTTCTTCGGCTGGCTGTCGGATCGCGTGGGGCGAAAGCCGGTCATGGTCGGCGGCATGGTGCTGTTCCTGATCGCGGTCTTCCCCGGCTTCCACGCCCTGACCCGCGCCGCCAACCCGGCCCTGGCCGAAGCCCAGGCGACATCCCCCGTGACGGTCGTGGCCGACCCCGCCACCTGCGCTGTCCAGTTCGACCCCGTCGGCAAGGCCGCTTTCGCTTCCTCCTGCGACCTGGCCAAGAACGTCCTATCGAATGCAGGCGTCAGCTACGACAATGTCGCCGCTCCCACCGGAACGCCTGCGGTCGTACGCGTCGGCTCGGTCGAGGTCGCCTCGGTCGAGGGAACGGGTCTGGATACTGCGGCGCTGAAGGCCGCGCGGACCGATGTCGAGACGCGGGTCAAGGCCGCCTTGTCGCAGGCCGGCTATCCGACGCAGGCAGACCCTGCCCGCGTCAACCTGCTGGCTGTCTTTGGCATCCTGATGATCTTCATGATCGCCGCCACCGCCGTCTATGGGCCGCAGGCGGCCGCCCTGGTCGAGCTGTTCCCGACACGGGTCCGCTATACGGCGATGAGCCTGCCTTACAACGTCGGCACCGGCTGGGTCGGAGGGCTGCTGCCCGCCGCCAGCTTTGCGCTCGTGGCCTGGTCGGGGAATATCTACTTTGGCCTTTGGTATTCGGTAGGCTTCACGGCAGTGGCCGCCGTCGTCGCCCTGCTGTTCCTGCCGGAGACACGCGGACGGGATCTGAACACCATCGGCGAGTGAGCGTTGAAAGCGGCTGGCATCATACTCACCTCATGATGCACCAGCTCGAAGGATCAGACATGAACACCGCCGCCCGTGACGCCGGACTGAAGCTGCTGCGCCAGCATGCCCTGATCGCGGGAAGGGCGATTGCGGCGAACGGTAAGGGCATCTCCGTTGATGATCCCGCGACAGGCGAAATCATCGGTCACATCCCGGACCTTGGCGTCACAGAGACCGAACAGGCCATCGACGCGGCGCACGACGCCTTCGCCGACTGGTCCCGCTCCGATCCGCACAAGCGCGCAGCCTTCCTGCGTGAGTGGGCGCGGCTGATCGACGAGAATACGGAAGGGCTCGGAGCCTTGATGGCGCTCGAAAACGGCAAGCCGTTCGAGGAGGCCAAGGGCGAGGTCGCCTATGCTAACGGCTTCATCAAATGGTTCGCAGGCGAGGCCGAACGCCTGCTGGGCGAGACCCAGGACAGCCCGTTGGGCCACGTCATCCTCACCTTCCGCGAGGCGGTCGGTCCGTGCGCTCTGATCACGCCGTGGAACTTCCCCGCCGCCATGCTGACACGCAAGCTGGGGCCGGCGTTTGCGGCCGGCTGTACCGCCGTGGTCAAGCCGGCCAGCCAGACCCCCTTCACCGCCATCGCCCTGGCCGAACTGGCCTATCAGGCGGGGCTGCCTAAAGGCGCCCTCAGCGTCGTCACCGGCGATGCGGCGACCATCGGCGGGGTCCTGACCGCCTCGCCCCTGATCCGCAAGCTCAGTTTCACCGGCTCCACGCCCGTCGGGCGCAGACTCGCCGAGCAGTGCGCGCCGACACTGAAACGGGTGTCGATGGAGCTGGGTGGGGCCGCGCCCCTGATCGTCTTCGTCGACGCCGACATCGATCTGGCCGTGACCGAAACCATAAAGGGCAAGTTCCGCAACTCCGGCCAGACCTGCGTTTGTCCCAACCGGGTCTATGTCGAGGCCTCGGTCGCCGAGACCTATGCGAACAAGCTGGCCGAGGCCGTGGCCAAGATCGCGGTCGGTCCGGCCTTCGAGGACGGGGTCAAGGTTGGCCCCCTGATCGAGGACAAGGCCATCGCCAAGGTCGAGGATCATCTGAAGAAGGTTCAGGCCTCGGGGGGTAGGGTCCTGACCGGCGGCGAACGCCATGCCCTGGGTGGGCGCTTCTTCCAGCCGACGGTGACCCTGGGCGGAGACGACAAGCTTTTCCGCGAGGAAGAGACCTTCGGACCTCTCATCCCTGTCTTCCCGTTCGATAGCGAGGACGAGGTTCTGGCCAAGGCGAACGATAGCGAGTTCGGCCTGGCCTCCTATCTGTTCACCCGCGATCTGGACCGCGCCTTGCGCATCGGTCGCCGGATCGAGGCGGGCATGTGTGGCATCAACACCGGCCTGATGTCCACCGCCGTCGCCCCCTTCGGCGGTGTGAAATCCTCCGGCTACGGCCGCGAGGGCTCGACCCATGGCATCGACGAATACACCGACATCAAGGCCCTGACCCTGGCCTTGAAGTGAAGCGAACGCACATGAAACCGCTCGTCTGGCCCGTGGCCGTTCTTATAGCCTCGGGTTTCACAGCCCTCGTCGCAGAGGCGACGGTGCGGTCGGTCGAGACGGTGACGCTCTACGGCCTGATCAAAATGACCAGCGACCTGCTGCTGGTGATTGGCCTGATCTGGCTCATTCCAGCTTTGGTTCAGGTTGCGCGTAGGGCCGGCCAGCGCTTCGTCAGACAGGTAAGGCCCCGCGTTTGACCACGGTGCGCATCGCCACGCTGGACGAGACCCGCGTCACGCCAGGGATGCGGGTCAGCTCGCGCGAGTGCACCCGCTCCAGGTCGTCGACGTCGCGCACCACCAGCCGCAGCAGATAGTCCGAGCCGCCCGTCATCAGATAGCATTCCACCACCTGAGGCACGGTGGCGATGGCGGTCTCGAAGGCGGTCAGGGCGGTCTCGGCCTGGGATGACAGGGTCACGGTCACGAAAACGCTGATCGGCAGGCCCACGGCGCGCTCATTGATGATGGCGGCATAGCGGCTGATGACGCCCTCGGCCTCCAGCGCGCGCAGACGTCGCAGGCAGGCGCTTTCGGACAGGTTCACGGCCCGCGACAGGTCGCTGTTGGTCATTCGCCCGTCCGACTGCAGGGCGCGGATCATCTTGCGGTCGGTATCATCCAGGGTGACGGCAGAAATCGTCTTCAAGGCGCTTCTCACTCGCAGTTTCTGCGACTTTACGCCGATCAGTCGCTGAAAAGAACAGGAACCTGCGCCTGCTCCCTCGCTAGATTGCGGGCGAAACGCGGTCGGCCCTACCGACGCCTCAACACAGGAAACGTCCCATGCGCGTCGGTGTCCCCAAGGAAATCAAGAAGAACGAACACCGTATCGGCCTGACGCCGACGGCGGTGCGCGAATACGTCTCTCACGGCCACACCGTCTCGATCGAGACGGGCGCCGGCCTGGGCGCGGGCTTCACCGACGAGGACTACAAGAAGGCCGGGGCCGCCATCGTCGCCGATGCGCAGACGATCTTTGCCAACAACGACATGATCGTGAAGGTCAAGGAACCCCAGAAGGTCGAGTGGGAAATGCTCCGCGAGGACCAGATCCTGTTCACCTATCTGCACCTGGCCCCCGATCCCGAACAGACCAAGGGGCTGATGGCGTCCGGATGCGCCGCCGTGGCTTATGAGACGGTGACCGACGCCAAGGGCGGCCTGCCGCTGCTGGCCCCCATGTCCGAAGTGGCCGGCCGGATCGCCGTCTTCTCGGCCGCCGAGACCCTGCTGAAGCACAACGGCGGCATGGGCCTGCTGTTCTGCGGCGTTCCGGGCGTGGCCCCGGCGCGGGTGCTGGTGCTGGGCGGCGGCGTCGTCGGCCTGAACGCGGCGCGGATGGCCATGGGCTTGGGTGCCGAGGTGGTGGTGCTGGAACGCTCTATCCCGCGCATGGCCTATATCGACGAAGTGACCAATGGCCGGGTCATTACCCGCTACTCCTCCATCGGCGCGGTGGAAGAAGAAATGGTCAAGGCCGACGTCATCATCGGCGCGGTTCTGGTCCCGGGTGCCGAGGCTCCGAAGCTGATCAAGCGCGAACACCTGAAACAGATGAAGCCCGGCAGCGTGCTGGTCGACGTCGCCATCGACCAGGGCGGCTGTTTCGAGACGTCCAGGGCCACGACCCACGAAGACCCGACCTATGTCATCGACAACGTCGTCCACTATTGCGTGGCCAACATGCCCGGTGCCGCCCCGCGCACCTCGTCAGAGGCCCTGAACAACGCCACCCTGCCGTTCGGCCTGGCGCTTGCAAACAAGGGTCTGGACGCGCTGAAGGACAATCCGCACCTGGCGCGCGGCCTGAACGTGCTGAAGGGCGAACTGACCTATCCCGCCGTGGCCGAGGCCTTGGGCATGGGCTGGAGCGATCCGTACGGGGTTTGGGCCAAGGCGTAAGCTCACTGATTTCCCTCCCCCTCGGGGGAGGGTGGTCGCGTCAGCGACCGGGTGGGGAGAGCTAAGGCAACGCATCTAAGGTGCTTGTGTCGCCGAGCCCCTCCCACCCTGTCGTCGCTTCGCGCCGACATCCCTCCCTCGTGGAGGGAGGGAGAAGGTGGGTGCGGCCTGTAAATCGCCGCTCTCTTGAGGCATAAGCCACGCTCAAGCCGAGCGCGACGACCGCGCTCAAGCAGCGTGCGACCGCGTCGCGCGCGTTAGCGCCCAAAAGAATGCCCGATGAAGTTTCTCGACCAGGCCAAGATCTATATCCGCTCCGGCAATGGCGGGGCGGGGGCCGTCTCGTTTCGGCGGGAGAAGTTCATCCCGAACGGCGGGCCGGACGGGGGTGACGGCGGCAATGGCGGCAATGTCTGGATCACGGCGGCCGAGGGGCTGAACACCCTGATCGACTTTCGCTATCAGCAGCATTTCAAGGCCGCGACCGGCACCCACGGCATGGGCCGCCAGATGCACGGGGCCAAGGGCGAGGACGTCATCCTGAAGGTCCCGGTCGGCACCCAGGTGCTGGACGACGACAAGGAGACGGTGCTGCTGGACATGGACGTCGCCGGCAAGACCGAGATGCTGCTGAAGGGCGGCAACGGCGGCTGGGGCAATGTCCGCTTCAAGGGTCCGCAGAACCAGGCCCCGAAGTACGCCAACCCGGGTCAGGAAGGCCAGGAACGCTGGATCTGGCTGCGGCTGAAACTGATCGCCGATGTCGGCCTGGCCGGCCTGCCCAATGCGGGCAAGTCGACCTTTCTGGCGGCGGCCAGCGCGGCCAAGCCCAAGATCGCGGACTATCCCTTCACCACCCTGGTGCCGAACCTGGGCATGGTGGACCTGTCGCCCACCGAGCGGTTCGTCATCGCCGACATTCCCGGCCTGATCGAGGGGGCCAATGAAGGGGCCGGTCTGGGCACGCGGTTCCTGGGCCACGTCGAACGCTCGGCCAGCCTGATCCACCTGATCGACGGAACGCAGGAGGATGTAGCCGAGGCCTACCGCATCATCCGCCACGAACTGGATGCCTATGGCGCGGGCCTGGCCGACAAGACCGAAATCCTGGCTCTGAACAAGATCGACGCCCTGACGCCCGAAGCGCGCGAGGAGAAGTCAGCGGCGCTGGAGGCCGTGGCCGGTCGCCGTCCCATGCTGGTCTCCGGCGTATCGGGCGAGGGGGTCACCGACCTGCTGCGGGCTGCCTGGAACGAGGTGCGCAAGACGCGCGGCGACATCGTCATGGTCGATGACGAGGAAACGGTCGCCGACACCCCCGGCGGCTGGCAGCCCTGATGGATGGGCCCGACCGGTCGGCCCAGGCCGTGGCCGGCGCACGTCGCATCGTCGTCAAGATCGGCTCGTCGCTGCTGGTCGATGGCAACACGGGCGCGGTCGATCACGCCCGGCTGGCGGCACTGACGGCGACGATTTCGGGCTGGCTGGCCGGGGGCAAGCAGGTGCTGGTGGTGTCGTCCGGTGCCGTCGCCCTGGGCGCGCGCCGGCTGGGCACGACGACCTCGGCCCAGGGGCTGGAGCGCAAACAGGCCGCCGCCGCCGTGGGCCAGTCCCTGCTGATGCGGGCCTGGGGCGAGGCCTTCGCGCCGCACGACCGGGTGACCGCCCAGATACTGCTGACGCTGGACGACACCGAGACGCGCCGCCGCTGGCTGAACGCGCGGGCCACGGTGGCAACCCTGCTGGACCTCGGTGTCGTGCCGGTGGTCAACGAGAACGACACCGTCGCCACCGACGAAATCCGCTATGGCGATAACGACCGGCTGGCGGCGCGGGTGGCCCAGATGATCGGGGCGGATCTGCTGATCCTGCTGTCCGATGTCGATGGCCTCTACACCGCCGATCCGCGCCGCGATCCCTCTGCACGCCACATCCTCTTCGTCGAGGCGCTGACGCCCGAGATCGAGGCCATGGCGACCGGGGCCAATGCTGAGGCGGCCGTCGGCACCGGCGGCATGGCGACCAAGCTGATGGCTGCGCGCATCGCCGCCGACGCGGGCTGCGCCACCCTGATTGCGGATGGACGACAGGGACTGGCAGGCGGGGGACGCAGCACCCTGATTGCCGCCTCCACCACCGCAAAGGCGGCATGGAAACAGTGGATCGGCGGCTCGCTGGCCACACGCGGGACGCTGGTCGTGGATGCGGGCTGTGCCCACGCCCTTGCGGCAGGCAAGTCCCTGTTGGCGGTCGGGCTGGTCTCGATCGAGGGCGACTTCGGCAAGGGCGACGCGGTGCAGGTCGTGACCGCCGATGGTCAGCCAGTGGCGCGCGGGCTCATCCGCTACGACGCCGCCGATGCGGCCCGGATCGTGGGCGTGGCCTCGGCGGGGCTGAAGGCGGCGCTGGGCTATGAGGGCGGCCCGGTCGTCATTCATGCGGACGACCTGACCCTGCGCTAGGAGCCGCTTGGTGTGGGTAATGGTTTGATCCGGCGCTAGACTACGCTACGAGCGCCATCTGTTGCTGCCTTCTCACGGCCGTTCCGACAGGCTAATCGACCGCATGGCCTCCGCCGAAACCCCTGCCGACATCTTCAAGCGCTCGCTGGCCCATACGGCGAGGGCTTTGGCCGAGCAGTCGGAGCTGGAAGTGGCGTTTGGGTCGGACGGGCCGCGGCTGTCGAACGGTGTCCTGACCCTGCCGCACCCGCCGCGCGATCCGTCGGCGGGCGACAGCGCCACCCTGCGGGGTCAGGCGGACCGACTGGCGCTGCGACTGGCCAATCACGACGAGGCGCTGAATGCCCGGCTGCGTCCCGTCGATACCCTTGCCGCCGATGTCTTCGAGGCCGTCGAACAGGCCCGGGTCGAGGCCGTGGGTTCGAAGTCGCTGGCCGGCGTCCGCGCCAATCTGAATGCGGCCCTGCTGACCCGGCTAGAGAAAACCGGCGCCCTGCGTGTCAATGAGGCCGAGCGGGTGCCGGTCGCCGAGGCCGTGGCCCTACTGGTTCGCGAGCGCCTGACAGGCCAGCGCGCGCCGGACGGAGCGGGCACCCTGCTCGATCTGGTCCGGTCGGATCTGGAGGCGAAGGCCGGGCGCAAGCTGGACGCCCTGGCCGAGGTGGCCGACGACCAGACCGCCTTTGCCGATCGGCTGAAGGACGTGCTGCGCGCACTCGACATGGACCCCGGCGACGGGCGCGGCGACGACCGCTCGGACAATGACGGCGAGGACGAACCCGATCCGCAGGAGCCCGATCCGTCCGAGGATCAAACCCAGGACGAAGAGGACGAATCCGGGGCTGGCGACCAGTCGATGGAAGGCACGGCCGACGATCAGGAGGCCAGCGACGAGCGCGACAGCCGCCCCGACGGCAGGCCCGCCGATCCCGACGGCGAGGCCTCCGACGACGGTCCGGAGATGAACGAGGGGGCCCTGCCCAACCTTCAGCAAAACCAGGACGACGGTCGCGCCATCGATGCCTATCGGGTCTTCACCACCGCCTTCGACGAGGTGGTGGACGCCGCCGAGCTGTGCGATCCGATGGAGTTGGAGCGGCTGAGGTCCCTGCTGGACCAGCAGCTGACCGCCCTGTCCAGCGTGGTGTCGCGCCTGGCCAACAAGCTGCAGCGCCGTCTGATGGCCCAACAGAACCGCAGCTGGCATTTCGACCTGGAAGAGGGTGTGCTGGACACCGCCCGCCTGACCCGCGTCATCACCGATCCGACCAGCCCGCTGTCGTTCAAGGCCGAGAGCGAAAGCCCGTTCCGCGACACCGTGGTGACCCTGCTGCTGGACAATTCCGGCTCCATGCGCGGGCGACCGATCATGGTGGCGGCGGTCTGTGCCGACATCCTGGCACGCACGCTGGAGCGGTGCGGCGTCAAGGTCGAGATCCTGGGCTTTACCACCCGCGCCTGGAAGGGCGGCCAGGCGCGCGAGGCCTGGATCACGGCGGGCAAGCCGGCCAGTCCGGGGCGACTGAACGACCTGCGCCACATCATCTACAAGGCGGCGGACGCGCCCTGGCGGCGGGCCAAGAAGAACCTCGGCCTGATGATGCGCGAAGGCCTGCTGAAGGAGAACATCGACGGCGAGGCCCTGACCTGGGCGCACGACCGGCTGAAGGCCCGCCCCGAAAGCCGCCAGATTCTGATGGTCATTTCCGACGGCTCGCCGGTCGACGACTCGACCCAGTCGGCCAATGCGGCCCTGTATCTGGACAAGCACCTGCGCCAGGTCATCGAGCGGATCGAGACCCAGTCGCCGGTCGAGCTGATCGCCATCGGCATCGGCCATGACGTGACCCGATGGTACCGCCGCGCCGTCACAATCGTGGATGTCGAGCAGCTGGGCGGCGTCATGGTCGAGAAGCTGGCCGAACTGTTCGAGGCGGATGACCGGGTCGTCCCGGCGCGGCGGCGTAGAGCGGCCTGAGCGAATGACGACCCCGCCCATGCGCGCCTTGTCGCGGCTTGCGCCCGCATTTGCGGCCTTGGCCATCGCGGCCTGCGCCGGAGCCTGGCCGGTCGTGTCCCCGCCGATTCCGCCCGGCTGGACGCCGGCCGCGCCCGGCATCCGCCCCGTCGGTCTGGGCCTGCCTGGCGGCGCGCAACTCGCTGAGGGCGTCCGGTTCGCGGGCGGTGTCGAACTGGTTCTGGAGGCGGGCTCGCCGCTGCACAGCCTGTCGGACCTGAAGCTGACCGGCGAGGATGGCTTCGTCAGTGTCAGCGATGCGGGCGATCTGGTGCGCGGGCATCTGGTGCTGAACCGCAGCGGCCGACTGGTCGGCGTCACTGGCCTGGCCTGGCGGCGGCTGACCCTGGCCGACGGCACCCCCATCGTGGACAAGGCCGACGGTGACGCCGAAGGATTGGCCATCACCGACAGCGGCGATCTGCTGGTCAGTTTCGAGCGCGACCACCGCATCTGGAACTATGGGCCGGCGGCGACGCCCGCGAACCGTCCGAAGTCTGTCAGGCACCCCGACGTCGCCTTCACCCCCAACGACGGCATGGAAGGCCTATCAGCACTTGGCTCAGGCTGGCGCGTGGCGGGTGAATCCGGCGGCGTCTGGGACTGCACGCTCGCCAACTGCGCTGTCGTCACGCCCATGCCCCAGGACGCTTTGGATGACGGGGCCTACCGCATCACTGGCATGGACCGGGATCCGTTCGGCCAAGGCGTCTTCATCGTCCAGCGATCCTATCGCCCGCCACTGGATGCCCGGGCGCAGGTCCGGCGCATGGCGACTGGCGGCACGCTGGGACCGGTGCTGATCGAACTGAAACTGCCCGGCACCACAGACAATTTTGAAGGTATCGCCGCTGTGGCCAGAGAGGGCGGAACGCGCCTCTACATCCTGTCCGACGACAACGAGAATCCGGCCCAGCGGACGTTGTTGCTGGCGTTCGACGTCGAACGTTAAACTAGTTCGAATTGCTACGGCGATGGTTTTCCTGGGCGCGTCGCAAGGCCTCCTGTCCCGCAGCAGCCTCGGCCTGCATTTGCGCACGGCTGCGACAGACCCGTCTGGGGACGCGTCGGCCAGTCGCTATTTCGTTGCGGCAAACCATCTCCTCGGCGGCAGCGGGCACGGGGGTCGGCGCGGCTGGGGCTTCGGTAGCGGGCGGTGTCGCCACTACAGGGGTTTGGACGACCGCTGGCGATGCTGTCTGCGGGACCTGCCAAAGCAGGCTGTGTGCCAAAAAAAGTGAAGCCAGCACCATGGTCGAACCTCCACAAAACGCCAGTCGCCGACTATGCCTTCTCCACCACGCATCGCAAGCTGGCGGGCTAGACGCGCTCGCTGACCTTGATCGCCGCGCGACACCCCGCCTTGATCACCGCGCTCAGCAGCCGATAGGCCGGGGCCTCGCGACTGCCGTGCTCGATGGCGTGGTCGTGGTGGGCCAGTTCCTCGTCGCGGAAGACGGTCAGTTCGGCAGCCAGTTCCGGATCGCTGTCCGACAGCTCGGCGATCTGGTCGGCATAGTGTTTCTCGATCACGTCCTCGACCGCCTCGGTGCAGGCGTGAGCCGCCTTCTCGCCCATCAGGGCCGTGCCTGTGCCCAAGGCGATGGCGGCCAGTCGCCAGATCGGGATCAGCGCCGTCGGCCGCACCCGTTCGGCGTTCAGCAGGGCGTCGAACCGCGCCAGATGCACGGCTTCCTGGGCCTGCATCTCGGCCATGTCGGCGGCGATGGCGGCCTTGCCCTGCCGCCCCTCGAATACGGCTCGCTGGGCGCGATAGATGTGAACCGCGCCATATTCACCCGCATGATCGACCCGCAGGATTTCGGCCCGGCGACGGCGGCTCGCGCCGAGGCCAGGTCGCGGCAAAGGTCCGCGAGGGGCGTCAGCGTCTGGAAACCTAGCTTCTGGGGGCACGGGCATCCTTGGGCCTCTTGGCGGCGAGCAGGCTGAACCCGGCCAAGGCGACCGAGATCATGGCATTCCATCCTGCCATGCTGATGCCGGCGAAGCGCCACGCCACGTCGCCGCAGCTGACGATGGGCTCGACCGTGCCGGTGCCCAGCATGAAGTCCACTGCCGAACTGGCATCGACCGTGCCGCCCATGCAGGTCGCGGGCAGGGTCCACCACTTCATCTCGCCACCCATGTGGAAGATCGCCGTGATCGCGCCGGTCGTGAAAACGAGCGCCAACAGGAAGGCGGCAACGCGGGGCGTTCCCCGACTGCCGCGACTGATCAGATGCCAGCCCGTGGCCAGGGCCGCGACCACGACCGCACCCCAATAGACCTCGCGCTGCTTGAGGCACAGATTGCAGGGGTCCAATCCGCCGAGCCGCTCAAACGCATGCGCCGCGCCCAGCAGGGCCAGCGACGCGGCCAGTGCGAAGGCGGTCCACCACCGCGTCAGGAGACGATAGGTTGCTCTCATCGGACCCCGTTCATAGCGGGGCCTTGGGTCGCCGTCGATGCGTGATCAGCCGCCGAACCGCGCCATCAGCGAGACCGCCCAGCCCGCGCCGACGAAGAAGCCGATGCCGACCACGATCAGCGCCGTCGCCCAGGCCGTCGCCACCGCCGCGCCCGCCGCCACGAACAGCCCGTCGCGCTGTATCAGGCCGACGGAAAGCAAACTGAGCGCGACCGACGGCACCGTATTGGTCATGGGCAGGACGATGGTGAGCGTGGCAAGGATCATGAAGAAGGCCGCCGCCCGCTCGGCCCAGCCTTCGGCGAAAATCTTCAAGCGGGGACGCGACAGGCGCTCCAGCCAGCCCATCCGCTTGGTCGCGAAGTCGGCCATCCGCTCCAGCCAGGCCTTGGTCACGCGGCGCTTCAGGATGCCCTCGGGCAGCCACGGCTCGACGCGCCCCACCAGCATCTGGCCGGCCAGCAGCAGAATCGGAATGCCGACGATCTGCGGTACGCCATACAGCGCCGGGACAAGACAAGGGATGGCCAGGATCAGGATCATCAGGCCAAATGCCCGCTCGTCCAGCCGGTCGCGGATTTCGCGCAGCGTCAGCCCGTCCGGTCCACTGACGGCGGCCAGATCGGCGACCAAGGCGATGAAGCCCTGGTCCGGGTTGTCGGCATGCTGGTCGTTCAGATCGGTCATGAGGCCTGCGTTTCGAACTGCGGGCGCGTGGTTAGCCGGAAATCTGTGGCGAGGCGAGGGCAGGCGGCCCTGACGTAACGGGCCGTGAGTCGCCCCCCTGACATTCTGACGCTATACAGCCTCACTTCCGCCCCTCCCCCAAGGAATACGGACGCCATGCGCTATCTTCACACCATGATCCGGGTCACCGATCTGGACGCCTCGCTGCACTTCTATTGCGACCTGCTGGGTCTGTCGGAGGTCCGGCGGATGGAGAATGAGGAGGGGCGCTATACCCTGGTGTTCCTGGCGGCCCCCAAGGACGCGGACCGGTCGGCGATGGAGCGATCGCCCGAGGTCGAGCTGACGTTCAACTGGGACCCTGAGGAGTACAGCGGCGGGCGCAACTTCGGCCATCTGGCCTATAAGGTCGACGACATCTATGCGGCCTGTGCGCGGCTTCAGGCGGGAGGCGTGACGATCAACCGCCCGCCGCGCGACGGTCGCATGGCCTTTGTGCGTTCGCCGGACGGCATTTCCATCGAACTGCTGCAGGAAGGCGAACCGCTCGCTCCCGCCGAGCCCTGGGTGTCCATGACCAATACCGGGAGCTGGTAGGGCATGACGATGTCGGCCCGTGCCGTATCTGTCCTGGCTCTGGCGGCAGCCGTCGCTGTGTCGGCCTGCGCCTCGACCTCCGAGACCTATCCGTCCCGGACGGCAACGGAGCAACTGCTGGTCGCCCGTGCGGCGGACAGGGCAGTGGACGGCCTGACCCTGCCAATCCCCGTGGGCTCCAAGGTCTTTGTCGACGATCTGTATTTCCGGGCCGAGAGCGCGCCCTATGCCGTCAGCGCGATCCGCGCGGCCCTGTCGGAAGCCGGCTATTTCATCGCCCCATCCAAGACCGAGGCGGATGCCGTGTTCGAGATCCGGGCCGGGACCCTGTCGCTGGAGCAGATGCGTCGCGTCTTCGGCCTGCCGCAGATGCAGGTGCCGATCAACGACAGCTTCAATGTCGTCTCCATCCCCGAACTGTCGGTCTACAGCCGCCGCGACCGGGTCGGCGTGGCCGAGTTCTCGGGTTTTCTGTATGAGCCGAAAAGCGGCGCGCCGCTGGGGGCCGTCGTGCCGATGAAGGGCGAGTTCAACCTGCGCAGCCACAAGCTGTTCATGATCATCGCCTGGGGCCAGCAGCGCCTGTCACCCGGCGACCGCGACCCCGGCGACAGCTGGTTGCAGTTCTAGGCACAGCCGAGTGTGGGTGCGCGGCGCAACGCCGCTATGGCGGAACGATCGGTTGCGCCCTAGCTTGAACGCTTAACGACAACGGAGACGCCGGATGCCGCTGCTGATGTGCCCCAACGACAATAGCGCGATGCAGACGCTGGATCGCAATGGCGTCCAGTTCGACATGTGCCCGTCCTGTCGAGGCGTCTGGCTGGATCGGGGCGAACTGGAGAAGCTGATGGACTCGGCCACGGCTGAGGGTCGCGCCTCGGCTCCGCAGGCCCCGCCACCACAGTCTTATGCGCCGCCGCCGCAGCAACCGCCGTCGCAGCCATGGGGCCACCAAGGTCACCCGCAGGGCTATCGCGAGCAGCGCCGCTATCGCGACGACGACTACCGCTACAAAAAGAAGAAGCGCGACAGCATCTTCGATATCTTCGACTGATCAGGCCGCCAGCCCAGCCGCCTGCATCAGGCTCTTGATCGGTGCCAGGGCCTGCGGCGACCGTGACAGGGTTTCGCGGGTTTCCGGCTGACGCAGCAGTTTGAGCGCCTCGGCCTTGGCCCTGTCGGCGACGGGCCCAAGCGGAGCCGTCTCTCCGGCCGCCATCTTCAGCAGGGCGGTCAGCTTCTGATGCGGGGTCGCCTTGGCGCGGGTCAGCATGGCGATCAGCCGCGCCTCCGTCTCGACCCCGCTGCCAACCAGGCCGATGGCGGTGACGATTTCCTGCTCCTCGCGCTCGGCCAGGCTGCAGGTCAGGACCGTCCGCTGAAGACCCGCCAGGATCGCCAGCGACTGCGCCGGAGAGCGGCCGCCGGCACCCGACCGCATCTCGCTCTCGAAGCGCAGGGAGTTGATGCAGGCCGCCAGCCACCGCGCCGCCGACCGCTTGTTGGCCGTGCCGGTGACATTCTCGCACAGCCGCGTCAGAGATTCCGCCTCGCACAGCACCGTTTCGCAGGGCGCGACGAAGGCGGCGACGAAATCGGCGGTGATGATACTCTTGGACCGTTCCGAGAAGGCGGATTGCACCTCCTCCAGCGTCAGCAGACGACCGGCCGTGGCCGTCAGGATCATGGCCAGGGTGCGCATGATGTCGATTTCGCCGACGGCATCGCCGGGCCGCAGCCGCCGCGGGCTCATCAGCTCGCGCAGGACCATCCGCGCCAGGGTCGAGGCCAGCAGCGGGAACTGACCGTCCTGCAAGCGCTCGCCCAGCCGGGCAGCCGGACCGGTCACGGCCGGGATCTGGAGGCCCAGCTTTTCGTCCTGGGCGATCAGGGCCGCTACTTCGTCAGGGGCCACCATCCGAACGACAGCGGCCAATGACGCGCCCTGATCCAGCGACGGACCCAGCACATCGGCCAGACTGGTGCGCGTCGCCATGATCTCGCACAGGATCTGTTCGATCGGCACCATGACCAGGGCATGGGGCGGCCCGTCCATCGGTGCCCCGGCCGCCAGATCCATCAGCTTGTCGACGCGGGCCCGACCGCCGCGAAGGCCCTTCAGCGCGCCGGCGACGATGCCGCCCATGATGGAGCCACGTTCTGACTTTCCCGACAGCCGATGCGCCAGATCGGCGATGGACCGGTTCTCCAGGCCAGGGAATAGTTCGCGTCGTCCGGCCGCCACGACGCGTTCGAGCGTCCGCTCGGCCAGTTTCTGATAGTGGCGGACCAGGTCGTGGACCGGCTGGCCCACCGCCTGGCTTTCGGGGATGGCGACCTTCTGGATGGCATGCTGGAGTTCCAGCCCGGACGCCTCCAGCCGCTCGGCCAGGTCCGGGCGGTGCAACAGCTCGAACGTCGTCACGCCCTGCCGCTTCAGCCAGTCCTCCAGAACCCGTCCGATCGTCTCCCTGGCCAGCGGCTCGTAAAGATCGGTCGGGGCCAGGCAGCGCGGCCCGGTCTGCTCTTCGGACACCAGCCGCTTGCGCTTGATCTCCGGAGCCCCCTTGGTCATCAGGGTCAGGCTCTGGAACTCCATGGTCTCGGGATCCAGTGTCTCTTTGGTCACCCGCACGGCGGCCGCGCGGTCGTCGCGCAGCAGTTCCTCCGCGGTCTCTATGGCTACGGACCGCTCCTCGGTCGCCATCTGGAGGGCCCAGGGTGCCGGAGCGGTCTTGCGGATATAGACCTCGTAATGGATCGAACCGGCCATCAGATACTCGACGCTGTTTGCGGCGCGAGCCTATCGGCAAAGGCTTTAAGGCGGCGTTTCATTGCGCATCGCGGCGCGCCGGCCCATGTTTGTGCCGCATTCTTGCGGATGTTCCGCATCGAACGGTTACGCTTGTCGCGCGTTCATGCGACCAGTGTATCCATCTGACGACTGCTCAAGGAGACCGCCCTTTGGCCAATATCACCCTGGTCGACGACGACGAGAACATCGTGGCCTCCGTGTCGCTGGCGTTGGAAAGCCACGGCCACAAGGTCACGGCCCATCACGACGGGGCGGCGGGACTGGAGGCACTGGAGACCTCGCCGCCGGACCTGGCCATCCTGGACGTCAAGATGCCCCGTATGGACGGGATGGAGGTTCTGCGTCGCCTCCGCCAGACCAGCCAGATCCCGGTCATCATGCTGACCTCCAAGGACGAGGAGATCGACGAAATCCTGGGCTTCAACCTGGGGGCCGACGACTATATCCATAAACCCTTCAGCCAGCGGCTGCTGATCGAACGGGTCAAGGCCCTGCTGCGGCGGACCGGCGCGGACGGCGGCGAGCCCGAACCCGCAGCGGGTGAAGGCGGCTCGAAGGCGATCAAGCGCGGCAAGCTGTCGATGGACCCGGCCCGCCACGAGAGCACCTGGGACGGCAAGCCCGTCAAGCTGACGGTCACGGAGTTCCTGCTGCTTCAGGCCCTGGCCCAGCGCCCCGGCTTCGTGAAGAGCCGCGACAATCTGATGGACGCCGCCTACGATGATCAGGTCTATGTCGACGACCGCACCATCGACAGCCACGTCAAGCGGATGCGAAAGAAGTTCCGGGTGGTCGATCCCGAGTTCGACGCGATCGAGACCCTGTATGGCGTCGGATACCGCTACCGCGAAAGCTGATTCGTCCGACAAGGACGCATCTCCAGGTCGCCGACGGCTGGGCCGCTTCGGCGGCTCGCGCTTGGGCGGATTCATCCTTGCCCTCAATCTGTTCAGCCTGCTGATCCTGCTGGGCGGAGCCCTGGCGCTGAACGAATGGCAGCGCGGGCTGATCGAGGCGCGTCAGGAATCGCTGACGGCGCAGGCCGAGCTTCTGGCCAATGTCCTGGCCGACGAAGACTATACGGTGGGCGAGCCGACGCCCGCGTTCAACGTCCAGAACGTGCCCGGACTGTTCAGGGACATCTTCATTCCGGAAGGTCAGCGCGCCAGACTGTTCGACATCGACGGACTCATCGTGCTGGACAGCTATGCCGTGACGGAGGCCATTCCCGGCAACACCCTGCCCGACGCCAGACCTGCCGGGACGCCCTCCGTTGAACCGCCCGAGGCCGCCGAACGCACCACCCGCCAGGTCGAGCAGGCACGCCGCCAGCTGGCCGCAGAGGTCGAGGGCGCGCTAGGCGGGCAGAACCAGGCCAGCGTGCGGATCAATGAATCGGGCGATCGTGTCGTCTCGGTCTCCATCCCGGTACGCCACGTGCGTCAGGTTCTGGGCGTGCTGACGCTTGAGGCCGGCGATGTCGAGGCGACGCTGAACGCTCAGCGCCTGGCCCTGATGCCGTTCGCCCTGGTCGCCCTGACGGTCAATATCCTGGGGTCTCTGGTGCTGTATCTTTTCGTGGCGCGGCCGATCATGCGTCTGTCGGCGGCGGCCGACGCGGTGCGACTGCAGCAGGCCCGCGCCATCTCCCTGCCCGACCTGGAAGGCCGCAAGGACGAGATCGGCGACCTGGCCCGCTCGCTGGAGACCATGACCGAGACCCTGTCGGACCGGATGGACGCCATCGAGGCCTTCGCCGCCGACGTCAGCCACGAGATCAAGAACCCCCTGACATCTATCCGTTCTGCGCTGGAAACCCTGCCGCTGGTCAAGACCGATGCCCAACGCGAGAAGCTGACGGGCCTGCTGCAGCAGGATGTTCGACGGCTCGATCGGTTGATCACCGACATTTCCAACGCCTCGCGTCTGGATGCAGAGCTGAATCGCGATCGTCCCCGCGCCGTGGACCTGAACCTGCTTTTGTCCGAAATTACGGGCGTCTATGCCGCCGGGTATAGGCCGGGCGAGGCCAGGGTCGTCTTCACGCCGCCGTCCGATCCGATCCGCATCACGGGCCGCGACGGGCCGCTGGGTCAGGTGTTCCGCAATCTGATCGACAACGCCCGCTCCTTCAGTCCAGCGGGCGGTGAGGTCCGGCTGGTCCTGCGCCGCGATCCGGCGGACCATGACTTGCCCATCCGCGTGATCGTGGATGATGACGGTCCGGGCATCCCGCCCGAAAATCTGGAGACCGTCTTCGAACGGTTCTACACCTCGCGGCCGCGCGGCACGGCGTTCGGGGCCAACTCCGGACTTGGCCTGTCGATCGTGCGTCAGATCGTCGAGGCGCATGGTGGCCAGGTGCAGGCATCCAACCGCACGGCCGCCGACGGCACGGTCGAAGGCGCACGCTTCGAGGTCGTCCTGCCCGCCATTGCCCAGTCGCGACGCGGATGACCGACCAGCCTATTCACGCGACGACCGTGGCCCTATTCCGGCCCGGTCGCGGCTGGATCGGGGTCATGCTGACCGGCCCGTCCGGCGCAGGGAAAAGCGACCTGGCGCTTCGACTGATTGCGAGGGGTTGGCGGCTGGTCGCCGACGACTACACCCATGTGTTCGCCAGCGGCGGGCATCTGTATGGCACAGCTCCGGCGACCATCGCCGGGCGTATCGAGGCGCGAGGCTTGGGCATCCTGCATCAGCCGGCACTCGCCCAGGCCCGTCTGGGACTGGTCGTGAGTCTGACAGCAGATGCCGTCGAACGGCTGCCCGAAGCGGATTTCCAGACCCTTCGCACGATCGATCTGCCGCGCGTGATGCTGCGCGGCTTCGAGGCTTCTGCGGTCGAAAAGGTCACAGTCCTGTCACGACGGCTTTAACCCCGCGCGGACTTGGGCTATTCCGCGCGGCTTGCGGCCCGCCACAGGCGGTCGGAATACGGGGCGTCAGCTTGGTAGACCTGTCATGATCGGGCTGGTGATCGTCACCCACGGGGGACTGGCCTCGGAGTTTCTGTCGGCCATGGAGCATGTCGTTGGCCCGCAGCGTGGCGTCGCCGCCATCTGCATCGGGCCTGAGGACGACATGGAGCGCCGCCGTCGCGATATCGTCGATGCGGCTCGGGCCGTGGACGACGGCGACGGCGTCATCCTGCTGACCGACATGTTCGGCGGAACGCCCTCAAACCTTGCGATCTCCGTCATGGAAGAGACCCATGCCGAGGTCATCGCCGGCCTGAACCTGCCCATGCTGATCAAGCTGGCGGGCGTCCGGGGGCGCGAGCCGCTGGAGGCCTGCGTGGCCCACGCCCAGGACGCCGGCCGCAAATACATCTCCGTCGCCTCCTGGGTTCTGCAGGGCGAGAAATGACCGATACGACGACCCGGGCCTCGGCCACCGCCAACATCTGCAACACCCGCGGGCTGCATGCGCGGGCCAGCGCCAAGTTCGTCAAGACGGCCTCGGCGTTCGAAGCCGACATCCGCGTCACCCGCGACGGCGTCACCGTCAACGCCCTGTCGATCATGGGTCTGCTGATGCTGGGGGCCGGCAACGGCTGCACCATCGACATCGTGGCCGAGGGCGAGGACGCTCAGGACGCTATCGATGCACTGATGGACCTGGTCGCCCGCCGCTTCGACGAAGACCAATAGAAAGCCCCGACAGCGAACCGTCGGGGCCGTTCAGTCCCATACGATTTGTGTCGGTTCAGGGCGTCTCGGTGATTAACAGGGTCGCTGCCGCCGTCGAACCGCCAAACGTGCCGACCCAGACGTCATAGGTTCCGCTCTGCGGACGGTTGAACCGTACCTCGGCGTCCAGATCGCCGTAGCTGTCGTCGTCGCAGTACCAACTGCCGTCCGGACCATTGATGATCAGGGTCGTATCCACAGACGACAGGGTGCGGAACACCAGCGGCAGGCTGTCAGCGCTATAGGTTACCTCATAATCGGGCGCGTCGCTGATCATGCCGATGCAAGCTTGCGGCAAGGGCGTGTCCTCATAGGCATCGATCGATCCACCGGCCGTTATCGACACCCGGTGCGGGTCGGGGGTGAAGCCGCTGCTCAGTCTGACCGACCCGAAGTTGGCGTTCAGACTGGCGTCCTGCGCCAGAGCAAAATGTGGCGTGACGACGATCGTCATGGCCAGAGCGCATGCGCCCAGAATCTTGTTCATTGTAATCCCCTCAAACCCCGATAGACGAGCCCCCAGAGCCGTCATCAACCCGACAAGCGTTGCCGTCAAGTCTGCATAGCAGTGTGATGGAGACTAACGCCTGGTGGAGCCGAGGGGATCGCATTGGGGTCGGATTCGTCGGTCATGAGGATGCTCTGCGACTCGTAGGGTCGAGGCGGCAGCAGAGTCCGATGTCAGGCAGGGGTCAACGTCTTCCACAGCCCTCTATGACCGTCTCTGGCGTCAGGAGGCAACGCTCTCCAGACGGTCTTCCTCGACCGCGAGCATGGAGCGTTTGATGCGCTGGACCGAGGCCGTGGAGGTGCCGGTCGCTTTGGCTACCGCGCGGATGCTCTGACCGTCCTTCAGGGCCTTCTCGACCCTCTCCACACGGTCGGGCGACAAGCTGGGCCGACCGAACTGGACGCCTTTGGCACGAGCACGCGCCAATCCCGCCCGGACCCTGCCCCTGACGAGTTCACGCTCAAACTCGGAGAAGACGGCCAGCATCTGGAAGAGCATGCGCCCGGAGGGCGTGCTGGTATCGACCGACTGCTGATGGAGGTAGAGGTCGCAGCCCCGAGCTTGGATGTCGCCGAGGAAAGCCACCAGATCGGTCAGGGAGCGTCCCAGACGGTCAACGGCGTATGCGGCCACGATGTCCACCTCTCGGCGATGGACGGCCTTCAGGAGGGCGTCGTAGCCCGGTCGCTGATCCCTGCCCTTGGCGCCGCTGATCGCCTGATCTTCGAACACTCGGACGATGGTCCAGCCGGATCGCTGGGCAACCTCGGTCAGGATTCGAACTTGGTTCTCGACCGTCTGCTGATCGGTCGAACATCTGACGTAGAGACCGGCTCGCTTCATCGACCAGAAGGTCTCATGGATCGGCGGGCCGTCAACCGAATGCTCATGGCGGATTGGCTACGAGGGGGAATGGCTGAAGCGGATCACCCCGAACTCGTCTTCTCGGACCTGATGGCCGCCGTAGGAGAAGTCCTGCTGCGTTGGGGCTATCTCGAACTGGAGATGCTGAAGAAGCTGGAGGCGAACGGGGAAGGCTCCATGCCGCGTGCGGCTCCGCTTCAGCGGTGGCGCGTCGCCGGTATGCGATCCTCGTCGGACGTTTCTGCTTGGACCGAGGAGATCGAGCGTGCGGCCCAGATCAGGAACCTGCTGGCTCACGGACTGATTGGCGGTCATGCCCAACCCGAGGCCGGTGCCCCTCACGTCGTCTGTCGGGACTTGGACGGGGCACGCCACGAGATCAAACACGCGGACCTTATCGCCACGGCGCAGCACCTCGATGTCCTCCGGCTACGTCTATGCCGCGAACCCGACGATCTGCTCCGGGCGCCTCCGGTGACCTGATCCCGCTCCGATGTGGTTTTCAGAGGTGTCTTTCAGCACGGCTGACACGGGTTCTGGGAGGCCCGGATTTGCTGCGGATTTGCTGGGGTCTGGAGGGTGCATTTCGGAGGGGTTTTTGTCACGGTGCCATTGGCGCCAATAGCGTCGATAGCTCGCCCCGGAATCCGTCGCCTGCGTGCTTGACTGGCCTGCGGCCCGCGCTCCTGAATCCTTGGCTCTCGACCGAGATGAACTTTCTTCAGGTCAGCAGGTCGATGAACGACCCGACGTCAGTCGGGTCGAGCACGGCCATGCTGAACGTCGGGGCCGGAGCGGAACGCGAAGGGCGCGGCCGATCAGTCTGATCATGTGACCTATCGCCGGGACGGCCAACCGCCGATAGGGGCGGTCGTCCGCTCCTGACGATGATGGCCATGGATCGCGTCAGCCGCCGTGAACGGTCGGCCTCCTCGATCCACGCCAGTCATTCGTCCGTCGTGGCAGATCAATCAAGCTCACCTTCGTCGGAGAGCCAAGGCCCGGAAATGTCGCCCATGTCTTCTAAGAGAACACGCAGGCGACATTTTCTTCAGACCTTCCCCGCCACAGCTTCACCGACGATCCAGCCACACTGCGCGAAACCCTATCGACGCTATTGGCGCCAATGACAGACGGAGTGACGGGACGTGGCTATGACGAAGGAAGACTGGGTTAAACAACTTCGTCGGGCGGCAGCAGACTTTGAGTCGGAATACCAGACGGCAACGTCGAATGGCCACTGGCACTCCGCTTATCCAGCGCGATTGGCCGACCTGGCGGCAGATCAACGCCGCTCTCGGGATCTACGGCGTCACCGGACACTTGGCTTGTCAGAAGTTCATCGAAGGCGTCAGGTCCGAGACTGACCGTCTCTACGCAAAGATCGACGCTGCCGATGCGAAGGGTCTGGACGCTCTCAACCTGAACCCATGGGGCTAGCCCTCCACGGCGCTCACCGGAAACCAGCTGGTAGCGCAGATGCCCAGGATGATCAGGGCCACGAAGACAATGGCGACCCGGGACAGGACTGCATTCAGCCACTGACGCTTCGTCATAGGCGGCGGGAGCGGGTCTGGCAGGTCTGACCAGGGCATCGCAGCCTCCAGATAGAAGAGCGGCCCGGCGCGCATCTATGGGGGAGTCACCGGGCCGCCTGACTGTCTCGCGTAAGACGGTCGCCATAAGAGAAGCCGCGAACGGCGTTCGCGTCAAGGCTCAGCTTGAGGGGACCGGGCCTCCCGGCAAGCCTTGAGAAGATCCTGCCGTAATGAGCGAAACCCGAGTGTAGCAATCTCGGCGTGGGTGTAGCCTTCGCGCTTGATCGCTTGGTCGATCTCTTTGCCGGTCGAGAACTTTCCCGATCGCGCTAGCTCGAATGCTCTTTCGATCACCGAAGATCGCATCCGCTCCCCTCCTGAACTGCCTAACGCGTTGTCGGCGGCCGCCATAGTCGAAGCTTCGCCGCTTGACTGCCAAAACTCAACATTGGAGAGAGACCATGGCCGAACCGGCATGGCTGAAACTCGCGCGCGCCCAAATAGGCGTTCGCGAGATCGTAGGAACAAAGCACAGCCCCGTCATAATGCGCTGGATCCAGGAGCTTGGAGCGAAAGCCCTGGGCATGAAGATCAACGACGACGAAACGCCATGGTGCGGGACGTTCATGGCATGGCTGATGAAGCAGTCCGGCCTGACCATGCCGTTGATCCCGGTACGCGCGGCCTCATGGGGGCGGGCGGGGAAATACGGTCGAGAACTGCTGGGCCCCCGCCTTGGCTGCATCATGGTCTTCACCCGGCATGGCGGCGGACATGTCGGCCTCTACATCGGCGAGGACGAGGGCGACCCGAGGGGCAGGACGGCCGCCGCTCGCGCACCGTCATTTCACATCCTGGGCGGCAACCAGTCCAACAGCGTGAGCATCATGCGCATCGCCAAGGAGCGCCTCGCGCCTGGGGGCATGCGCTGGCCGCATGGACCAGCCCTACCGCCTGCCCAGATCGTGCGCCTGAGGCCGTCAGGCGCACCTGCATCCACGAATGAAGCCTAAGGAGGGCGCTATGCTGACCACGAAAGGATGGGTCGCGCTCGGCATTGCCGGCGCGATCCTGGGCCAGACCGGGGGCCTGATCGTCCAAGGCGGGCAGCTTCGAAAGGAGCAAGCCGAAGTCCGCAGGCTAGAGACTGACCTCGCCGCCGCTCGCAAGCGGGCGACGGATGCTGAAGCCGCGACCCGGCGAGCGGAGAGCGTCGGTGCGGTCCAGGCCCAAGAGTCGGCCATCGTCTGCCAAGGCGAAGGGGCCGAACTGTTCGCGCGAGGCCGTCAGGTCGGTGTCGCAATCGGGAGGTCGCAATGTCCCGTGTCCTGATCCTATGTGCGGCCTTGGCCGTGGGAGCATGTCAGACGGTGCCGGGCTATGTCCCGCCCCCTCCGGTGGTCGATGCCTGCCCGCCGTCCGCCACGGCGGCGCTGGAGCCTCGCCCGCCGCAAGTCCCGATCACCGAGGCCGAACAGGGCGCCTTGGACCTATCAGGCATCCAGACCCTTGGTGTCGATCGGTTTGCGGATCACTCCCTGTCTGAAGCCCAGCAGGACGCTCGCACCGTGCGGCTGGAAAGTCGCATCGAACAAACCCGAACGTGGTGCGTCAGTCGCCAACCACGGCCCGGCTAGGGCTGGACCTGTGAAATAGCCATACCCAGCGCCCCATTGAGGCGTCGAGCCCCGCTCGCTCCTTTTGGAGCGGGCGGGGCTTTTCTGCGTCAGGTCAGTCCCTCATTCTCCGCGCATCGCGCGCAATAGAACCGCCCGTTTAACTCAACCCACGTCTGGGACCGCGCCTGGTCAGCCTCGCGGCCGCAGTCAGTGCAATCGGCGCTTGGTTTCTCTCTGGCCAGTTGTTCACCCGATATCCGTCTCATCGTCATCCTCCTGCTTCATCGCCTGCTGTTGTTCCCATGTCGGATGTGCATCTGGAACCTGTCGGAAGGGCATTTCGAGTTCCCGCCTGTCGGCCGCCTCGCCTGATGCTTTCAACTCTTCAAGCCAGTTGGATGTGTCATCATCCTTGTAGCCATTGTCCTTGCTCCACTGACGCATCCAGCGGACGCGGCGCAGGTAAGCTGCTGCATTCAGATAAGCGCCGTCAGGCAAAGGCGTGTATCGCCCGGCATGCACGGCGAGCGCTACACCGAACGCAGTGATCAAATCCTCGGTATCCACCCAGGTGTGTGACGATCCGATGTGGCGAAGGCGCTCGGCCATCGGATCGTCAGACCCGTCTGTCAGGTGACCCAGAGCATCGGCCTCCACATCGTAGTCATGATCGACGATGGTCTCCAAGCCATGCGAGGTGACGCACCACTGGCTCCCGACCCAATAAACCGTCCGCTCTTCTCGGCGCTCCTGATAGTCGTCCTCGTACTCGTCGGTCATCGTTCGGCTCCGGCGTTGGCGCTGATCCACTGCCGGGCGGCGAGGGCCAGCAGACCGGAACGGGTCAGACCGCGAGCTTCGGCGGCGGCGTCGACCTTGCGCAACAGACGCGGGTTCATGGTGACGTTCGCCCGCACAGCCACCTCCTTGGTCTCGGTTGCAGCCTCGACCGGGAACATCACGATCTTCACCACGTCGGAGCCAGGATAGTCGTCAGGATCGAAGGCCGTGACGGGGCTGGGGTCGGGGATGGGCAGGCCGTCCTCACGCATCACCTCCAGATGAAGCTCCAGCGCCTCCTGGCCGCCGGTCACGGTTTCCTCAAAGCTCTCGCCGGCGGAAACGCAGCCGGGCAGATCGGGGAAGTAAACGCCGAACGAGCCGTTCATGCCCCGCTCGATCACTCCCATGTAAAAAACTCTGGCCATCGTCCTGTCCTTTCGTCTCCGGGCCTCACCCCGGCATCGTCTGCCTCACCGGAAGGTGAGGCCGCTTCGTTTCTCCAGAGATCGGAGCGTCCCGAGGGGGAGGTCCTTCTTCGGATGCGGGACCGTCACCACGTTCGGGTTGCCCGCTTTACGGAAGGAGACGTGCGAGCCCTTCTGGCTCCGGCGTTCCCATCCGTTGGCTTCCAGAAACTTGATCACGTCCGCGCTCTTCATATGCGCATTAATACGCATCCGCGCCAGAGGGTCAACAACATAATGCGCACGGATGCGCATTGCCGACATAATCTGGCAAAGGGTGGGGACCGAGAAAAAATCTTGTTTAGGGTATCTTTTAGGGTAACAGCACCGCCTGAGGGCCACCGCCTTGAATACTAACCAGTATTCACAGGCCGGTGGTGGAGCCGAGGGGAGTCGAACCCCTGACCTCGTCATTGCGAACGACGCGCTCTACCAACTGAGCTACGGCCCCCTTGCAGGGATGCAGGCGAGGTCGGGACATAGGGGGGCGACGGCGGGGGTGTCAACGGGCGTTGCACGGTGCCGGGCCTTGCGTCACCGGAACCGTTGGCGTCGGGGCCTCGCTGACGCTAGAAGCGCGGTTCATCTTGCATGGAGCCCTGGCGGCATGGAATTCGTAATCAGGTTCGTTTTCTTTCTCCTGGAGAATCTGCTGTGGCTTCTGCTGCTCGCAATCATTGCTAACGCCATTCTCAGTTGGCTGTTTGCATTCGATGTCATCAACTATCGCAACCGCTTCGTGGCTCGACTGGCTGACTTCCTGGAGCGCGTGACAGCGCCAGTGCTAGCCCCATTTCGACGCATCATTCCACCGTTGGGCGGCATCGACATTTCTCCCATCCTAGTCATTCTGATTATTCAAGGCATTCGTTCGATATTGCTGCCCGCATCCGAGGCTGCGCTGCTTGGCCTTGTGAGAGGCTACTGAACCGGCGCGGCGTTAGGGCCACGCCCCGGGTCGATCGTGCTGCGGCGCGATATCCGGTCTTGCGCGGTCCGGCCACCGTCCTAAGGTGCCGGTCCGACGGGGCCCAGGGCCTGCCAGACCACCGGACTAGATGACCACGATCAGAACAGTCGCCATCATCGGCGCGGGCCAGATGGGATCGGGGATCGCCCAGGCGATCGCGACCGGAGGCTATTCGGTCGCGCTCTACGATGCCGTGGCCGAGCGGGTGCCCCAGGCCCAGGCCGCCATCGCCGCCAGCCTGGCGCGTCAGGTCGGACGCGGCCTGCTGGACACCGCCGCTGCCGACGCGGCCCAGTCGCGGATCACCGCAGCGGGCTCTCTGGCCGAGGCGGGCAAGGCCGATCTGGTGATCGAGGCCGCGGTCGAGGACGAGGCGGTCAAGAAGGCGCTGCTGGCCGAACTGGTCCCGCATCTGGCCCCGCAGACGCTGCTGGCGTCCAACACCTCGTCCATATCGATAACCCGCCTGGCCTCGGCGACCGACCGGCCCGAGCGGTTCATCGGCCTGCATTTCATGAAGCCTGCTCCGGTCATGAAGCTGGTGGAGATCATCCGCGGCATCGCGACCTCGGCCGCCACCTATGAGACCGCTGTCGCCTTCGCCGAGAGTCTGGGCAAGACCACCACCCACGCCGAGGACTTTCCCGCCTTCATCGTCAATCGCATCTTGGTGCCGATGATTAATGAGGCGATCTATGTGCTTTACGAGGGCGTCGGAAATGTCGCCTCGATCGACAAGGCGCTGACTCTGGGGGCTAACCATCCGATGGGGCCGCTGGAGCTGGCAGACTTCATGGGGCTGGACGTCGTGCTGGCGATCATGAACGTGCTGTACGACGGCCTGGCCGACAGCAAGTATCGGCCCTGTCCGCTGCTGGTGAAGTATGTCGAGGCCGGCTGGCTGGGGCGCAAGTCCGGGCGCGGCTTCTACGACTATTCGGGCGATGCGCCCGTGCCGACCCGCTAGGGCGAGCGGATGAGCGACGCCGCGACACCGCTGAACCTGCCCGGCCGGGAACGCGTGACCTGGCGCAAGGAGCCGCACCGCATCGTCCTGGCCGCCCTGGCCGGGGCCTGCTGGCCGCCGCTGATCCTGACCCTGCCGATCTGGAGACCCGCCGCCGACAACTGGTTGCCGGGGCCAGAGATGGACTGGCGGCTGCTGGTGCTGCTGATCGGTTTGGTCGCCGTGCCCGGCTTCATGCGGTTGATGGAGCGCGAGCGTCAGCGCGACGGGCGTCCGGCGACACGTCTGGCCGTCATCTGGCGGTTCCTGCTGTACGGTGGCCTGCTGGCGGCGGCAGTGGCGGCGGTGGCCGCGCTGATCATGTCGGTGACGGGATCACTGGAGGCGGGCACGCCGGGACGAGCAGCGGGTGCGACCGAGACGACGCTGCTGATCTATGGCGTCGGCGGCCTGCCCATCGCGGTGCTGGTCGGCGTCAGCTATGCCCTGTGGGCCGGGTTCTGCGTGGCCTTTCTGGCCTTCCGACCGCAGCCCGAGGTGCGCGACCGCCTGGGCGTCATGGATCGTCGCAAGCCATAGGCTGCCTCACATTACGCGGAATTCAGTTTCGTCGGACCTGATCTGATGTAAAACGTCCTTGTCTTCATACTCGGGGGAGCAGGACATGACCGACGCTACCATGACGGCCGCGCCATCGGCGACGACGGAGCGCATCTTCAATCTGGACATGCTGCGCGGTCTGGCCGTGCTGGGCATTCTGGCGGTCAACTGTCTGGCGTTTGCATGGCCGGGCGAGATCATTTCGATGCGCGAGGCCATGCCGTTCGCCGTCGACGGAGCCAATGAGACGGCGCTGTGGGTCGAGCGGGTCTTCTTCGAGGGCAAGTGGCGGACGCTGTTTTCCATGCTGTTCGGGGTGTCGATCTTTCTGGTCGGGGGCGAGCGGTCGGATGCTGTGCGCGGACCGCTGCTGCAACGCCGCCTTCTGTGGCTGCTGGCGTTCGGGCTGGCGCACGGGGTGCTGCTGTGGTCCGGCGACATCCTGCTGCACTATGCCTACTGCGGCTTCATCATGATGATGTTCCGGTCTTGGTCGGCCGGACGGCTGATCAAGGTCGGGGGCGGCATCATCCTGGCGCTGTCGCTGCTGGGCGGCCTGACGCTGTGGGGCTGGGGCGCGATGCCGGCCGAGATGGCGACCGAAATCCGCGCCAGCATGGCCGACACCCTGTCGCCCGCCGGTACCCTGGCCAAAATCGAACAGGTCCGTGGCGGCGGCTACTTCCTCTATAATCTGACGGCCTGGATCCAGTACCAGACGAGCAGCGCCATACTGATCCCGGTCACCGTCTCGCTGATGATGCTGGGACTGGGTCTGTACAAGTCCGGCTTCCTGTCGGGGCGGGCCCCGATGTGGACCTATATTCTGGCCATCGGTCTGGGGGCGGCCAATCTGATCGGTCTGGCGATCCTGATGGGTCAGAACCTGGCCGCGCCGGTCGAGGCGGACACCACGCGGGGCTTGGCGGGCCTGTTTTCGGCCTTCGCAGTGGTGATCACATTGGGCTATGTCGCCGCGTTGGTGCTGCTGGCCAGAACGCCGGTCAAGGCCGTGCTGGCAATCTTTGCGCCGGTGGGGCGGATGGCCTTCACCAACTATCTGATGACCAGCGTGATTTTCGTCGCCCTGGCTGTCGTGCCGGGCGGACCGATGCTGTTCGGGCGCGCCGAGCCGGGGACGCTGTGGATGTGGGTGGTCGGGGTGTGGGCCATACTGATCGTCTGGTCGCCGCTGTGGCTGTCGCAGTTTCGGATGGGCCCGTTCGAATGGGTCTGGCGCTGCCTGACCCAGGGACGGCGGCTGCCGCTTCAAAAAAGCGCTGAAGGTTGATCATCGCCTAGAGCCTCACTCAAGCCATGGCCCCGGATCGATAGGCCGTTCGTCGCGGCGGAGTTCGAAATACAATTCGCCGTCGGTGCCCGTGCGGCCCAGCGCCTGGCCGTCGGAGACGGTGTCGCCGGTCTGGACGGACAGGCTGTCCATGCCCGAGACGATGGCGCGCCAGCCGGGGCCGAGATCAAGGATCACCACCTCGCCCCAGCCGCTGAGGGGACCTGCGTGGACGACGCGGGCATTCGCGGGGGCGCGCGCCTCGGCCTCATCAGCCCGCCAGCGCCAGCCGGGCGAGCCGCGTCCATAGCGTTGGGTGGGCGACGCGACGATCGGAGCGGTCAGGCGGCTGCGCCCGGCGGGCAGGCGCGCGACGGCAGTTGGGGTGGCAACATCGGCGGCGGGGACGCTGGCCCCCAGCGCGCGCAGCCGGGCCTCCAGGACATTGGCGGCCCGTTCCGCGGCCTGAGCCTCGGCTCTCAGGACGGTGCCCAGCGCGGCCTTTCGGGCCGTCAGGCTCTCGATCTCCGCCCGACGGTTGCCCTGGGCGCTTTCGGCGGTGAACAGGGCCTCGCTGTTCAGGGCGACCAGACGGCGGACGCGACCGACCTCTTCGCGCCGGGCGGTGATGGCCTTGGCCTCCCGGCGCAGGTCGGGCGCGATGGCCCGCATCAGGATAGAGGCGCGGACCGTATCGACCGCGCGGTCGGCGGGCACCAGCAGGGGCGGCGGCGGACGTCGGCTCATCATCTGCAGGGCCGACAGCAGGCGTCCCTCCCGCACCCGCGTGCGCGACAATTCGGCGATCAGGCTGGCCTCCTGCGCCTGCAGCGTCCGCAGGCGATGGCGCTGGGCCACGATGCGGGCATCCTCGGAGCCCAGGACTTCGCGCAGGCGGGCCAGCTCCCGCTCAAGCTCGACGCTTTCGGCGGCCGCCTCGGTGGCCTGGGTCCGCAGACGACGGGCGCGGACCTGCTCGTCACGGTATTCGGCCTGGAGGCGGGCGACCTCACCCGACCGCGGCTCCTGAATAGCCCAGGCTCCGACAGGGATGGCCACGGCGGCCAAGGCACAGAGGGGCAGGATCAGGCGACGCATCAGTCGCGATGATAGGGCGAACCGGCCAGAATGGTCACGGCGCGATACAGCTGTTCAGCCAGCATGGCGCGAGCGAGGGCGTGGGGCCAGGTCTGGGGCCCAAACGCCAGCGTCGAGGACGCCGCCTGACGCACGCTGTCGTCCAGCCCGTCCGCCCCGCCGATGGCAAAGACCAGCCGCCGCTCGCCCCGGTCCCGCAGTAGGGCGATATGGTCGGCAAAGGCGCGGCTGGAATAGGTGCGGCCCCGCTCATCGCAGGCGATCAGATGCGCGCCTTCGGCCGCCTTCAGGATCAGCTCGCCCTCCGGCAACTTGCCGGGCTTGCGCGGTTCCAGATCGATGAGCTCAAGCGGGCCCAGGCCCAGCGCGCGTCCGGCCAGGCCGGCGCGCTCGGCATAGTCGGCGGCCAGGGTGGCTTCGGGCCCGCGCCCCGGCTTGCCGATGGCGATGACGCCCAGCTTCATCGCCTGAAGGGCCGGTCTAGCCGCGCGTGTCGACGCGGTGGCCGCTGTCGACCGACCAGATCTTCTCGATGTTGTAGAAGGTGCGCACTTCGGGCCGGAACAGGTGGACGATGACGTCGCCCGCATCCAGCAGGACCCAGTCGCAGTGCGGCAGGCCCGACACCTTGACCTTGCCCAGACCCTCTTCCTTCAGCGTGCGCTGCAGGTGGTCGGCCAGGGCGCCGACGTGACGGTGCGAGCGCCCCGACGCGATGATCATGGTGTCGGCCATGGGCGACTTGCCCTTCAGGTCGATCAGGATGATGTCCTGGGCCTTGTCATCGTCCAGCCGGGCCAGGATGGCCTGCTCCAGAGGGGTCGAACCGACGGGAAGGGGAGTCTCGGAGCCGCTCTCGTAGGGGCCGTCTTCGGAATGGATCGGATCGATCGGGTCCATTTCGTGCGCCGTGTTGGAAACGGCCTGGTCATGCGCATCGTGCGCGGTCGAGGGGGTCAGCGGACGGCTCCGGGGGAATGACTAAAGAGACAGCCTATCACGAATGGCCGGCGGCGTCACCCACGCCGCGCGACGCCCTGATCGCTGTCGAGGATCGCGGGTTCAGCGGGGCCGTCAGATAGGTCCAGGCCGGAGCTTCCATATAGGGCAGCAGGCCCGCCCGCGCGGCGGTGACCCGCGCCCCGGCGAACCGGGCGGCGGCCGGGGCCGTGCGGCTGTCCAGCAGGCTGCCGGGTCGGGCGATGACCGCCACGGGCATCAGGCGCATGATGTCGGTCCATCCACGCCAACGATGAAAGCTGGCCAGATTGTCAGAGCCCATCAGCCAGACGAAACGCACGCCGGGATGCCGCGCGACCAGGACGCGCAGGGTGTCGATGGTCCATTGTGTGCCCATCCGCGTCTCGACGTCCGAGACGACCATGACCGGGCCTCTCGCCGCCGCAGCCGCCGCTTGCCTCGCCGAGGCCATGCGCTGGGCCAAGGGCGCGCTGTCGCGGGCATCCTTCAGCGGGTTCTGGGGCGAGACCAGCCAGACGACGCGGTCCAGACCCAGGCGGCGCATCGCCGTCTCGGCGACATGGGCGTGGCCGTCATGGGCGGGATTGAACGAGCCGCCGAACAGCCCGACTGTCATGCCCGGGCTCAGGGTCAGGCCGTCGCGCAGGGCCCCCTTGCGGGGTCCGGACGTACGGGGCGCGGGGCCGGCGTGAAAGAAGGACAAGGCGGCAGGGCTCGCGCGGACTTATGCTCACTCGCGCCCTAACACGGCGGCGACGCCCTGTCGCGCCTGAACGTCCGGACCTGACAGCTCGGACGTCAGGGCCGCGTCTGACCGCGACCCCGGATCACATATTTGAAGCTGGTCAGCTGTTCGGCTCCAACGGGTCCGCGGGCGTGCAGGCGGTCGGTGGAGATGCCGATCTCGCCGCCGAAGCCGAACTCCCCGCCGTCGGCGAACTGGGTCGACGCATTGGCCAGCACGATTCCGGCATCCACCTCGGCCAGGAAACGTTCGATGGCCGCTTCGTCGGTCGCCACAATCGCCTCGGTGTGGCCGGAGCCATAGTTGGCGATGTGATCGAGCGCCTGTTCCATACCCCCGACGATGCGGACCGACAGGATGGCAGCCAGATATTCAGTGCTCCAGTCGGCCTCCGTTGCTGGGATGGCCTGGGGCACCCGCGCCAGGGTCGCGACGTCGCCTCTGATCTCGCATCCTGCGGCGATTAGGTCGGCGGCAATGGCGGGCAGAAGCGCTTCCGCCACGGCGGCATCGACCAGCAGGGTCTCCGCCGCTCCGCAGACCGAGACACGCCGCATCTTGGCGTTCAGCACGACGGCGCGGGCGGTCTGGGGATCGGCACTGGCATGGACATAGACGTGGTTGACGCCTTCCAGATGGCCCAGCACTGCGACGCGAGCCTCAGCCTTCACCCGCTCGACCAGCGACCGGCCGCCGCGCGGAATCAGCAGATCGATGGTGCCCTCCAGCCCGGTCAGGATGTGGCCCACAGCGGCGCGGTCGCGGGTGCTGACGATCTGGACAGTGTCGGGTGTAAGCCCGGCGCTTTCCAATCCCTCGACGAGTGCACCGTGGATTGCCAGATTAGACTGCAAGCATTCTGAACCGCCTCGGAGGATAACGGCATTCCCTGCCCGCACGGCAAGGGCAGCGGCGTCGGCAGTGACGTTCGGGCGGCTTTCGTAAATGATGGCCAACACGCCGATGGGCGTACGGACGCGCGAGATGTCCAGCCCGTTGTCGGGCGTCCAGCGGGCGATCTCGACCCCGACCGGATCAGGTATAGCCGCTATGGTGCGCAAGGCGCTGACGATTCCGTCAAGCCGGGTCCTGTCCAGCGACAGCCGATCCAGCATAGCCGTGCCCAAAGCCGACGCCCTCGCCAGGTCCAGGTCAACGCGATTCGCGGCCAGCACCGCGTCGGACCGCCGCTCTAATGCCTGGGCCATGCCAAGGATTGCCTGGCTACGGGTGTCAGCACTGGCAAAAGCAAGGCTACGCGCAGCTGCCCGCGCCCGCTCGCCCAGAACAACCATCTGCGAGGCCAGCGGGCAAGGATTTGCAATGGTCATGCGTGCGCGGTCCCGTTCAAGTCTTCACCTCGACCATGGCTGCCTTCTCCAATAATGGCGACCTCGACAAAGGCAGTCCCCATGCAAGACTCGCCCTTGAGAACAGCGCGCATATCATGACACCCAGCACAATGGTGTCTTGAAGGCTGAGCTGTCCCACGCGACAAGCCCTTATGATCACGACATTCAGCCGGCTAGCCTATGAAACTCTCGACGTCTGTAACGGCGTGGAAATGGCGACGATCAAGGCAGTCGTATCGCGGGCAGGTTTGGCGCAAGGGGCGCGGGCCGTCGATGTCGGGACAGGCAACGCAAGTGTGGCAGTCCAGCTGAGCCAGACGTTCGGGTTTGAAGTGACGGCGATTGAGTTCGATCCGGTGATGGCCGAGCTGGCAGCGGCACGGATCGCGAAGGCGGGGGACAACGTCAATCTTGTCCTGGGGTCTGCGGCCAAGGTGCTGGAACAGCGCTCCCCGTTCGATCTGATCGTGGCCTTGGGGACAACCAATCTGACGGGGGAGGGGCGGCCCAGTCCCGAGGCGGGGTTTGCCTTTCTGAGGCGGCATGTCGGACCAGGTGGCTGGCTTCTGTGGGGCGACCTGGTCTGGATGGGCGAGCCCCCGTTGCCGCTCAAACAGGTCGTGGAAGCAACCAATCTGTATACGGATGATAAGGGCTGGATCGCAGCGGCACAGGGCGCGGGCTTTGCGCTGGAGTGGCGGGAACTCTCGTCGCAAGCTGTGTTCGACGCCTATGCCCGCGATGCGGTCGGTGCGGCGCGGTCCTGGCTGACGGGGCATCCCGACGCACCAGAGGCGGACACGGTGCGCTTTCATGCCGACCGGATGCAGGCGGTGTTCGAGTTCGGCCATGGCCTGATCGGCTTTGGCCTGTATCTGTTTCGCGCGCCGGATTGAGGGTTCAGGCTGTCCGCAGGATGCCGTTCACTACTTGAACCGGCCAAGGCGTCAGGCGACCGCCGGCACAGGGTCCGCCGGTGCACAGGCCGCTGAGCGGCTCGAACACCGCGCCATGCCAGCCGCAGAGGATCAGCCCGCCGTCCGGCGTCAGATAGCGATCCAGCTCGAGGGCCAGCGGGAAACCGGCATGGGGGCAGCGGTCGACATAACCCGCGGCCTGTCCCGCCTTGCGCACGACAAAGCCGTGAAAGAAGGCCTCGCCGATCTGGAGGACGAAACCGCGCGAGCCGGGGTCGGCGATGTCGTCCTCGGCGCACAGGGCGACATTGGGTGGGGTCGTCCAGACGCGGGCGCGTGCGGGTGCGGGCGCAGGAGCGTCGCTCAATCGCGTTCGACCTTGAGCGGGCGAGAAAGCAAATCCTCGATGACGCGATCCACGGTGGTTTCGCCGTTCAGCAGGGCCGCGACGGCCAGCGAGATGGGCATGTCGACACCCATCTTGGCCGCCAGTTCGCGCACGGCCGGTGCACTCTCATAGCCTTCGGCCACCGAGCGCTTGCCGGCCAGGGCCTGCTCCACCGTCTGGCCCTGACCGAGGGCGAGACCCAGGCTCATGTTGCGCGACTGGGGGCTGGAGCATGTCAGGACCAGGTCGCCCAGGCCGCACAGGCCCGCCACCGTCTCGGCCTGACCACCCAGGGCGACGCCTAGCCGGGACATCTCTGCAAAACCGCGCGTGATCAGGGCGGCATGGGCGCTACGCCCCAGACCGCGCCCCTCGACGATGCCACAGGCGATGGCCAGGACGTTCTTGATCGCTCCACCGACCTCCGCCCCGATCAGGTCGGTGGCCAAATAGGGGCGGAAGGCCGGGGCTGACAGCGTCTCCATCAACTGCTCGCCCAAGGCTTCGTCTGCGCAGGCCAGGGTCACGGCGCTGGGCAGGCCGCGCGCGACTTCGCCCGCGAAACTGGGGCCGGACAGGACGGCGGCGGGGGCGTCCGGCAGGGTTTCGGCCAGCACGTCGGTCATCAGCTTCAGCGAGCCACGCTCGATGCCTTTGGAGCACAGGACGACGGGCACGCCAGTGCGGTGGAATGGCGCAAAGGCGGTCAGCGTCGAACGCATATGCTGGGCTGGCGGTACGGCCAAGATCAGGTCGCAGTGCGCCAGGTCCGACAGTTCGGTGGTCACCGCCACGTGGTCGTCCAGGGTGATGCCGGGCAGGAAGGCTTCGTTGACGCGCCGCTCGCGGATGCTGTCGACCACATCCGTCTCACGCGCCTGAAGCAGCACGTCCAGACCGGCCGAACCGGCAACCTGGGCCAGGGCGGTACCCCAGGCCCCTGCGCCGATCACCCCTGCGGTGCGAAATTCCATGCCCATCCTCTAAGCCTTTGCGCCCTTGCGCCCCGGCGCGTGTGTCGGGGCGGTCAGGGCGCTGTGTTCGTCCAGCGGCCAGCGTGGCCGGGCGGCGGTGTCGATGTCGGAAACCAGCCCCAGCCGCAGCCGCTCTGCTCCCGCCAGCGCGATCATCGCCGCATTGTCGGTGCAATAGGCCATGGGCGGGGCCAGAAAGGCAAAGCCGTTCTTTGCCGCCGTGGCTTCGAGCGTCGCACGGATCGTCTTGTTGGCGGCCACACCGCCTGCGACCACGAACAGGGGAAGGGTCTCGTCCGCTGGACGGTCTGCCGCATACTCCTTCATCGCCCGGTCGGCGCGTTCGCTGAGCTGGCGGGCGATGGCGGTCTGGACGGCGGCTGCGAGGTCGGCCTTGTCCTGCTCGGTCTCGCAGGTCTGGGCCAGGCGCGAGGCGGCGGTCTTGAGGCCTGAGAAAGAAAAGTCGCAGTCCTTGCGCCCCAGCAGGGCGCGCGGCAGGTCGAAGCGGGAGCCGTCACCGGAGGCCGCCAGCTTTTCGAGCGCCGGACCGCCGGGATAGCCAAGCCCCAGGGCCTTGGCGATCTTGTCGAAGGCCTCGCCCGCTGCATCGTCAATGGTGGTGCCCAATCGGGTCATGTCGCCAATGCCGCGCACCTCAAGCAACTGGCAGTGCCCTCCCGAAACCAGCAGCAGCAGGAAAGGATAATCGACCGGCTGGCCGAGGCGGGCGGAGACGGCGTGTCCCTCCAGATGGTTGACCGCGATTAGCGGCAGGTCGCGGGCCAGGGCGACCGCCTTGCCGAAGCCCAGCCCCACCATGACACCGCCGACCAGGCCAGGGCCGGCGGTCGCGGCGACTCCGTCGAGGGCGTCATAGCCGGTGCCGGCTTCGCTCATCGCGAGGCGAACGACGCCGTCGATCATCTCCACATGGCTACGGGCCGCGATCTCGGGCACGACGCCGCCGAACGCCGCATGGTCATCGACCTGGCTGTGGACCACAGAGGAGAGGACTGTTGCGCTGCCGTCGGGGTCCAGGCGCACGACCGAGGCAGCGGTTTCGTCGCAGCTGGTTTCAAGACCCAGAACGGTGAGCGGCGGGTGCGAGGCTAGGGACAGCGACGTCGCGTCGGTTGCCCGGCCTTCCTCGCTGCTATAGTCCGCGCCGATACTCATGGGGTCGAGGTAACGACCTCGCCCCGGTTCCGCAACGGCTCGCGTCTTTAACAGCATGACCCCACTCGTCCGCATCGGCACGCGCCGCTCCAAACTGGCCCTGACCCAGTCGGGCATGATGCAGCGTGCCATCGGCCGGGCGCTGGGTGTGGCCGAGGGGGACATGCAGGCCGCCGTGCCGTTGGTCGAGATCGTCACGACTGGCGACCGCGTGCAGGACCGCCGCCTGATGGACATCGGCGGCAAGGCCCTGTTCACCAAGGAAATCGAGGAGGCGTTGCTGGACGGGCGCGTCGATGTGGCCGTCCATTCCATGAAGGACATGCCGGCCGATCAGCCGCCGGGCCTGTGCATCGCTGCCGTCCCGGTGCGCGAGGATGCGCGCGACGCCTTCATCAGCGATGTGGTTCCCAGTTTTGCCGAACTGCCGATGGGTGCCCGCCTGGGGACGGCCTCGTTGCGGCGGCAGGCTCAGGCGCTTGCGCTTCGGCCCGATCTGCAAATCGAGATGCTGCGCGGCAATGTGGATACGCGGCTGAGGCGGCTGGCCGATGGCGAGTTCGACGCCATCCTTCTGGCCACGGCGGGGCTGAACCGGCTGGGATTCGAAGGCGTGATCCGCGAGCGGCTGTCGCTGGATAGCTTCCTGCCCGCGCCGGGTCAGGGCGCGTTGGCCCTGCAGACGCGGGTCGAGGATCTGGACGCGGCCTGGGTGTCGGTTCTGAACGATCCGATGACCGCCCTGGCCATCGAGGCCGAGCGGGGGGCCATGACCGCGCTGGAAGGGTCCTGTCGCACGGCGGTCGGGGCTCATGCAGAGATCGGCGAGGGGCGGCTGCTGCTGACCACCGAAATGCTGGCCCCCGACGGCTCTGCCCGCTGGCGGCGGGGCGGAGAGATGGTGGAGATCGAGGCGGCGGACGCCGGCGAACAGGCGCGGGCGCTCGGCCTGAGGCTCGGGGCCGAGGTGCACGCGCTCGCGGGCGATCAGCGGGTGTCGTCCTGAGCGATCGGCGGCGCGTCTGGGTCACCCGCGCCGAGCCCGGGGCATCGCGCACCGCCGGGCGATTGAGGGCGATGGGATGGGAACCGGTGATACAGCCCCTGCTGGCGATCCATCCGCTGTCGCCCGACCTGCCCGATCTGGAGGGCTTCGACGCCCTGGCCTTCACCAGCCGCAATGGCGTCAGCGCCTTTGCCGCCCTGACGCCCCGGCGCGACCTGCGGGTGTTCGCGGTAGGCGAGGCGACGGCGCAGGCCGCGCGTGAGGCTGGCTTTGCCGACGTGCAATCGGCGGATGGCGCAGTGGACGATCTGGTCGCCCTGATTGCGCGTGAGATGCAACCCGGTGAGCGGCTGTTGGCCCCCGTGGCGCGAGAGCCGGTGGCCGATCTGGCAGGCCTGTTGACTGGTCGCGTCCAGGTCGAAACTCTGGCTGTATACGAGGCGGCGGAAACCGCGGCCGTTGCGCCGGACGGTGTCGCCGACATCCTGATCCATTCGCCCCGCGCCGCCAAAGCCCTGGCTGCACTGGGGGCAGAGGCCGTAGATCGGCACCGGATTGTCGCCATCTCAGCGCAGGCGGCGGCTCCCCTGAACGGCCTGCCCGTCGCCGATTTGCGCATCGCCACCCATCCAAGCGAGACGGGGATGCTGGAGGCGCTTGGCAAGCCCGCGCGCGGCGTATAAAGAGCGCCTCTCTCGCGCGAGCCGGTTCCCGTCCGCGCCGGGCCGCTTTAGCTCAGCTGGTAGAGCACATCATTCGTAAGTAGCGGGTCAGCCGTTATTTGTGGTGCGTATCCAGTGGTTTGGGCTAATGGGTGTGTGATTAGTAGTGGGATAGTAGGGTTTAGGCCGCTTTAGCTCAGCTGGTAGAGCACATCATTCGTAATGATGGGGTCAGGTGTTCGAGTCACCTAAGCGGCACCACCACTCCAAACCCACTCTGACTAGGTATTGTCAAGCGGGTAAGGCTGGTAGACCCCCGCTCGGACTTTCACTGGGTACCTAGTGGGTGAGGCGTCACAAGCTGATGACCGCCGGTGATACAATTCCTTCCGCTTTTCCAACAACTGAAGGTGCATGTCACCCTGCAGAAGAACTATTGCGGAGGAGCGGGTCGATTGCCATCAGATTGCGAGTGACGAATATGTCTCGCATGGCTTCACGACAAGCATAGGACTGCAAACGCTTAAATGCCCGCTCCCGATTGCTCAAAAAAAGGGCAGCTCCGAAGAGCCGCCCCTCTGATCCTACGGGTAGACCGCGTTATTGTTCGCCTACGCGAGGAGCTTTTGTTCTCGTATCCTTCGTAATGCCTGGAGCCTTCGTGACCTTGTCAGCCCAGGTGTTGGCGACCCGACCGGCGGCCTCGCGACCGCCCAAGCCAAAGGCGAGGGCCGAAGCGACTGCGGCAGCGCCCAAGATCAGGCCAAAGGCCAGCAGAACGATGTCGTCGGCAATCCCCATGAAGCGCAGCCCCATGGCGGTGGCCAGGGCGATCGTGGCCCATCGCACCAGGGTGGAGGCGAACCCGTCCCGGCCCTCGGTGCCGCGATCGATCGCATTGGCGAGCAGATCGGCGATGATCACGCCGGCGGTGATGATCACCCCACCGACTATGACCTGGATGGCCAGGCTGAGGACGTTCTCGACCAGTTCGGCCATGGTGGCGAACTGCAGAAGATGGGCGGCCTCGACGGCGGTGAAGGCGACAATGGCGATCATCACAACCTTGCCCACGATCGCCGACGGCGTCATCCGGGTGGGCGCAGGCGTGTCGTCCATAACTGCGGCGGTCGCCGGTGTCACGTCACCAGCATACGGTGCCGTGGCGGGCGTTGCAGCCTCGGCCCGGCTGACCGACGACAGGCCGGTCAGGCTGGAGACGCTGCGGTCGAAACCGGTCGCCGGCAGCACACGCTCGATGATCTGGGCAACCCAGCGACCGATGAACCAGCCGATGGCCAGGACCACGGCGGCGGCCAGGACACGGGGAATGGCGTCGAACACGGTCGACAGGACTGCCACGGCGGGGGTGGTGATGGTCTCGATGTTTAGCTGCTCGAGCGCGGCGATCGTGATCGGGATCAGGATCAGCACGAACACCAGGGTCGAAAGCGCCTTCGAGACACCCGTCGAGCCCGTCGCGCGCGACATGCCAGCCTTGTCCAGCCAGGCGTCGGCATTGGCGGCTTTGAGCGCAGCCTCGGTCACGCGGCTGGCCAGGGTGGCCACCACGAAGCCGATGAAGAAGATCAGGCCCGCGCCCAAGATGTTGGGCAGGAAGCCGGCGATCTGGTTCAGCAAAGTGTTCAGGGGTGCCACGACCTGGCCCAGGTTCAGCACGCCTAGGGCGGCGACCACGCCGAACAGAACAATCAACCAGAAAGCGACGTCGCCCACGCTGGTGCCGATCGTATGCTTCGGATCGTCCGACAGGCCCTTTTGCGCCCCCGGCAGACGGTTCACCGCCTTGGCGATAACCCACTTCACGGCCTTGCCGATGAACCAGGCCGCGATGAGAATGAGGATGGCGCCGCCCACCTTGGGCAGCCAGACCTGGAGCAAGGGCTCCCAGCCTATGAATTGGTATCCGGTGGTGTTGTACAACTGACAGCCCTCTAGGCGTCTGCGGTATGCGGACGCACGTTGCCGGAAGAACGAGGCGATCACTCAAGAGTTCCTACGCACAGGCAACAGTTTCTAATGCGCCTATGGAGCCGTCATGTGCGGCTCAATGCTGCACATTCAATACTTCCGGCAATCTGCTGCCTTTAGTTTGTGCCGATGCGCTTCGCCGCGCCGTCTCGGCCTCGGCACCATCTGTTTTACGTTCGGCACGCGATAGGCATGCCTGACTATGATTACGCGTTGGGAACTGCCCTTGAACGGGTGTGAGCCTACACTCGGAACGAGCAGGCTGAGGGACGCCTTAAACCTTCCGGGAGATTTTTTAACACCCACGGCATGGCGGCCGATCCGCCAGGTCTTGCCTCAGAGCCGCGATTTGCGGTCAGGCTCCTGCCTACGCCCGTCAAGGTGAACCCAGCCAATAGGCTGCTTTTGCTGATGCCATACGACAGGCGACCACTCCTCGCCGCAAGCCGTCACATCAAAGACGACCTCCATGCCGCTAAGACGAGATTGCGCTTGGCCCCGGGCCATCTCTTTTTCGCTGAATATGACGCCGTTCTCTAGGCAATCCAGAACGACCAGTGAGGCGCCGGGTGACAGCTTAATGATGATCGGTCTCAACACGTCAGCCTCGCTTGCCCGCTGTCGGTCCGTCTCACCCTTACCACAACGCCAGCTAACGCGGGCATTCTGATCCCCGAGCACAAGCGGGGAGGAGAGTCGCGATGGATGTTGGCGGGAGCTAGGCTTTGTACGTCTGAGCGAATGGCATAGTGCCGCTGCATGATCGCTTACGGCCCGGAAACCAGATCACGCGTTGAGATGAGTGTTCATTTACGCCCAGCACGACAAGCCTCCCGTGATCGCTACCACAGGAGGCTCGGGCTTATCTGGAGCAAAATCAGGCAGCGGCCTTCCAAGTCGGCTCCAATGCTACGTGCGGTGGGCAAGGCGCGACAGCCTGGATGGGCAGACCGCCAAGTTCGTTGGCGTAGCCGTGGTTGACGTCACGATGGTGGGCTTCGTCGGCACGAACCACCAGCACCACATCCCGCAGGGTCGCGTCTTCGGGCAGGCCCCAGTAGCGCTTGGCGATCTCGGGTGCTGGCACGTTCGGGCTGCGGCCCTCGTCGATCTCGGCGAGATAGTGGGTGTAGCTTAGCACCGCCTCCTCTTCGAAATAGCCGACCACGCGGTGAGCTGTCTTGGAGTGGACTAGGTAGAGGGCGAAGAAGAACAGGTAGAAAACCCATTGCACCGACACTATGACGAAGCGCTCGAACAGGGTCGGCTTCGAAATCTCGATGAAGGTCATCAGGTGCATGCGCTCGTTTTCGGCCTCGTCCATCAGGGTTTTGATCCACCCCTTGTCGTCACACATGCGGCGCAGGCAGCTCAGGTGATTGATGGTAGCGCCAACCATGCCCGGCACGGCCGCAACAGTTTCCAAAACCACGGCCCGGTGGCCGTAACGCTTTGCGAAGAAAGTGTCGGCGCAGAGGCGCAGCAACTTGGTAAAGCCGAACGCGACGCGGTCCGAAAGGCCTTTAGGCTGGTGATGAATCGACAGGTCGACGAGGGGGGCGGCCATGGCTTTTGCTCCTGATGATCCGGAAAGGCTCCGGGCCGCTGCGGCGGCGTCTTGAAGATGCAACCTGTGTAGAAGCGTGTGCCCGAGGGCGGTATTTGGGTCTTCGCCCTAAGGAGAGTCCCGGAGACGCGGAGGCGGTCCAACCTGGGCAAGGAGCATTGATGCGAGCCTTTCATTCCCCGGAGACAGCGCCCTCTGTCCTAATCCGCCCCGCGTCGCGGTGGATAGCGGTGGCGGCAGCGATCGTCGTCGCCTCGTTCGGTGCCGGCCTACGCGCAGCCTTCGGCGAGCAGATGGGCGACCACGGCGCGTTTCTGGTCTTTGTCCCTGCCGTGGTGGTGGGTGCCGCGATGGGAGGCTGGATTCCGGGAGCGGCGGCAGGGGTAATTTGCCTCGGCGCTGCATTGCTGCTTTCGCCCCTCCGTCCCGCTCTGTGGATCGAAGCCGCCTTGTTTGTTGGAGTGGCGACGGCGGTGACGGTCGGCGGCGAGTGGTTCCAGCGCGCCCACCGCGAGCTGTCGGCCCGCGAGACCCACCTCCGGCTTATCCTGAACACGATACCCGATGCTATGATCCTGATCGACGATGGCGGTCTGATCCGGGCCTTCAGCCCGACGGCTGAGCGCCTGTTCGGCTGGTCCGTAGATGAAGCGATTGGAAAAAACGTCAGCGTGCTGATGCCGTCGCCCCATCGCGAGGCGCACGACGGCTACCTCCGGCGCTACTACCGGACGGGGGAGCGCCGCATCATCGGCCTTGGCCGGGTGGTGGTCGGCCAGCGCCAAGACGGCTCGACCTTTCCAATGGAGCTCGCTGTAGGCGAAATGCGCACCGCCGAGGGCCGGTTCTTCACCGGCTTCGTCCGCGACCTGACCGAACGTCAGCTGGCAGAGGCTCGGATGCAGGAATTGCAGAGCGATCTCGTGCGAGTCTCTCGGCTCACTGCGCTCGGCGAGATGGCTTCGGCCCTGGCGCACGAGCTGAACCAACCGCTCACCGCCATCTCCAACTATCTGAAGGGCTCAAAAAGGCTTCTGGTTTCGAACGGGATGGGCAAGGACCAAATCGCCACTGCGCTCGATCATGCTGCGGATCAGGCTCTACGTGCTGGCGTCATCATCCGGCGACTGCGCGAGTTCGTGTCTCGGGGTGAGACGGAACGGCGGATCGAGGACCTCTCGAAACTTATCGAAGAGGCCAGCGCTCTCGCGTTGGTCGGGGCCCGCGAACACGGAGTGCGGGTGCGGTTTGAGATGGACCCGGCCGCCAACCAGGTCTTGGCAGACAAAGTGCAGATCCAGCAGGTGCTGCTCAACCTTATCCGCAACGGCATGGACGCTATGGAAGACTCGCCGACGCGGGAACTGGTCATCGCGGTCGTCGCCATCGATGACGACATGCTGCGGGTTTCGGTCTCGGACACCGGCGCGGGCGTCAGGGACGACTTCGCGGATCAACTGTTCCAACCCTTCGTGACTAGCAAGCGATCCGGCATGGGCGTGGGGCTTTCCATCTCGCGGACGATCATCGAGACTCATGGCGGCCGCATCTGGTTCGACCCGAACCCGGGTGGCGGCACAGTCTTTCATTTCACGCTCCAGCGCGCTCGACTCCAGGATGAAACTGCCGATGACGACTGAAACTATCATCCACGTCATCGACGACGACGCGGCTGTACGCGATTCCATCGCCTTCCTGCTAGAGACTGCCGGCTTGACAACCCGTACGTACGAGTCCGCGCTCGCCTTCCTCGCCGAGAAGAATCGTGCGGCGGGCTGTATCGTAACCGACGTCCGAATGCCTGACATGACCGGTCTGGAGCTTGCCCGCAGGCTGCGGGACAGCGGTTCGGTTGAGCCCGTGATCGTTGTCACAGGCCATGCCGACGTGTCGCTCGCCATTGAGGCGATGCGTGCGGGAGTCGTTGATTTTATTGAAAAGCCGTTCGACGACGAGATTCTTCTCACCTCGATCCAACGCGTCCTAGATCAAGCCAGCAAGGCGTCTTCGGCTGACTTTGAAAAGCGGACTTTCGTCGCGCGCCTCGGTTCCCTCTCGCCGCGCGAGCGCGACGTCGTGGAAGGCCTTGTCAAAGGACACGCTAACAAAGTTATCGCCTTCGACCTCGGCATCAGCCCGCGCACGGTCGAGGTGTACCGGGCCAATGTCATGACGAAGATGCAGGCTGGTAGCCTCTCGGAATTAGTCAGAATGGTAATGACGGCGGGCTAGCTTCAGCGGGACATTCACCGGCACCCAGAAAACGGGCGATTATGTGTGGATCCGCAATAGTCCGCTCTCAACCTAAAGCTAAACCGACCGTTGCCGACCCATCGCAAATTAATGGGAGCTGTGACGACGGTCAAAACAAACGCCAGAGCAGACTGGAACCCTCCTGCCTCCGTATGCTTAGTTTAGTGGGAGGAAAGATCGTGCGCTGGCAGAGAACTATTTACTGTAGCGAGGCAGCCGTTCCGATGGACCGGCTACTCAACGTGGCCGACATCCTGGCTGTGTCCAGTCGCAACAATGAACGTGACCACATAACTGGCCTTCTGGCCTATGCGGATGGAACGTTCATTCAAGTCATTGAAGGACCGCCCCAAGCTGTAAAGTCGTTGATGTCTCGATTGGCGGACGATGGCAGACACCGCAATATGCGCGTTCTTGGAACCGATTTATCAACCGACCGGGCCTTCACCTTCTGGATCATGGAAACGCCGAAGGTGCGTCCGGCACATGCAGCGCTGTTGAAGCGATTAGTTGAAGGTTGTGAATCCCCTTACGGTCTCTCCCTAAGAATGAGGTTGGATATGGCCCGCGTAAGTCGAGACGCAGAGATGATCACTGGCTGAGAGTTCCATAAACCGGTGTTTCAGTATCGCGGTTACCGCTGAGTCCATCATTCGCATCACGCCCGCCGTTCCGCAGGTATTTACGCGTGGACCTATGGCGTTCGGATAATGCGGCGAGTCACCCATATTATGGCAGAAGACGCGAGAGCCCATACCCCTACATTCAGCAGGAACGGTTCCCAGGAAAAGCGATCCGCTGCAAACCAGACCTCCGTAATATCTGCGCTGTTGACCACCGACATACCGAGATAGTCGCTCACAAATGTGAAGGGCCATCCTGTCGCTACAACGTTGCATCCTTTCTCACAGCCCAAAATTTCCGGGTACGCTACCAAGGCGGAGCGGGAGGCAACGAACGTCGACAAGAGAGCAATCGCCACTCCAATAAGGCAGTGAAATAGAGCTTGGCGGGCAACCTTCATATGTCCGGGCTATGATCGCTGAATGGTCCAGTCAATGTCCGCCCTAACTTGTGGTCGGCACTCCGCACTCTCGCTCTAGGGCGCCCGATTCGACAACTGAACCACCTTGTGATGATATTTTGCCCGAGGAGGTATCGTTATGGCTTCATTTAAAAAGCTGCTGCGTGAAGAGGCGGGGGTGAGACTTTTCGAGGTTGGTGAGCCCAAGTCCTTCGGACGGGCCGGTGGCTGCCACTATCGTTTATCGACCATAAGACAGAACCAACCGCGTGTGCTGGCGGACTTAACCGAGGCTGAAAACGCATTCGACCTAGAAGTGGTCGCCTCGCTGATGGACCCTGTCGTCCAGAAGATGATGAGTGGCCCCCGGCATTGACCCAGGCCTGATAATGACCAGCACTTGTCTCGCGAGTAGCAGGATTTGGCCGCAAGTGCCGCAATGGCGATAAGGAGGCCAACAGTGTCGAAGAATGATTTCAAAAGGTGGATGCCATTGGCCGCGGGGATAGGTGCCGGGATCGCTATTGGAGCCGCAACCGACAACATCGGCGTTTGGCTCGCGATCGGCGTGGCCGTCGGCATGGGGATGACGTCCGCCTTCTGGAAACGCGACGCGGGCTAAGGGCTCCTGGTGCGAGCAACGCCGCTCAGCTAGCGTTGCCGTCAAAGGTACTGGAAACCCTGATTGACGTCGCCAGAGATTATGGATGGGCCCTGCGTGGAAGTAGGAGCAAAGCCATTTTCGCGCCATGGTCGGCCTACCAAAATGGCATGATGCAAAGCCCGCTCACGAAGGAAGATCAGGAACTCGACCGACAGTGGAGAGCGACGTTTGGCGAGCCGATGCCCATCCTCGGCGGTGGAGATATCGTTCGTCAGATACTCGCTGAGGCTAAGCAGCGGCAGTTGAGCGCCGCTGGCAAGTTGCCTACCCCTGTCAAAACGGTGAAGCCACGGTAATGATGCTATCGCGGCTCTCACGCGTTCTTGCCCCTAAGGGAGCACAAAATGCCAGACCGATTGAAAGATGCGGAGCACAACCGATGGAATGGGCTACTTATCTTGGCCGGGCTTGTGGCTTTGGCAGCGTTGGTGTTGGCGCTTGCGATTGTGAAGCCCCGTCTTCAAAGCCCCCACGTTGATCAGGAGACTGACACCAGTCAGCAAGCTGATGCCGATAGGGGTGATGGCGAAACTGGTCGAGCATCGGAGATCGCGCGCACGTCGGCTCCTTAGTTGGTAGTCGACCGAGCGAACAGGCGTCGAAGCTTGTCGGTTCAGTGGAACCGGGTAATCCACGCCGGATTAAGGCACTATGCCCCGTTATTTCTTTGACACCCTCGACGGTGAACACGTGATCGACCACGACGGGGAGGTGTTAGAGGATCGCGACGCGGCCCGACAGGCGGCTATCCGGGTCGTTTCGGAGTTGACCCCTAGTCGAGCGCTTCATCTATGGGACGGCGAGATTCTTGAGATTGTTGTCCGCGATGAAGAAAAGACGATTGGCATTCTGACGGTCCAGGCGAAGGTGGCTGGCTGAAGACACGAGCGCATCAGCACCGTACGGCTAACCGCGTTCGCGCTCCATGGCAGCAATCAAGTTCTCGAGATGCTCAATCCGCTGATCGGCCGCTGCTCGCTCCGCTTCAGTGATGTCGATGCCACCTACAGTCAGACGAAAATCGTTGTCGAGCCAGAAATCCTGCGTCTCGCGGCACTGAGTTAGTGTCCGCTTTAACAGGCGCAGCAGCTCAGCTCGGGGTTCAACCATGCGCGTTTGTATGGCAGAGGTTATGCAGAATTCAACGCTTCGAATCTGCGGTTCCAGCCTAGGGGAGAGCGAACAGTGCGAGTGCGATGGAACGCGCGTTCGAACTGGCACGCTCAGGCCGGTTCAAAGTCAGCAAAGACATTGACCGGGCTTTGAAGAATGAGGGCTACAGCAATGTGGAGATTGCATACCTGACCCTTGGCAGCGTGCGCAAAGACCTACTAAGAGTGTGCCGAGAAGCTCAAGCTCGCCCTGCGACCTGTTAAACTGGGTATTCAGCCAGTGTATGTGCTTGCGGGCTTGCCGTTCGGATAGATTGCCCGTTGCCGCAAAAGCTATTTTCATGTGCCATAGTGCGCGAGTGACGGGAGACTAGAGCGCAGACGCCGGCGCTTGGGGGGCGTCAAGGGTGGTTGAGGACGGTGCGGGGCGGTATTTCCCGTGTCCTAATAGCGTGGCAAGTTATTGACGGTGTGAAGGGAAGACATTTCCTTAGTCGGTGCACCAGCGGCTTCAGAAGTTGCTGCGAGACCTCGGGCCAGCCGATCAGAGGCTCCTGCTGTCCATAACACGACGTCTCCATTCAGGTGACGAGCAGCCCGAGGAATTGGATCGGCGAGGGCGCGATTGGCTCGTGCGAATCCTTTTCGCAGGTATGGCGCAGGTCGGGATTTTGGAGTTTCCCACGTGAAAGCGCGCAAACTTCAGAACGCCCCGATCACCGGATCAGCTCAGACTGGGAAGTGACGTGCCCCTGAGTTTTCATCCAGCGGCGACCAGAGTCCTTGGGTTAGTTACGCCTCGCAGCGTGGGGTGAGCAACAGGCCGGGCCGCGCAGCTTTCATCCTGCGCAGCGGGTCGGCCTGTTG
>NZ_JAYRTD010000013.1:0-78088 GCF_041919755.1 Brevundimonas sp.
CGATCAGGACGTCATAACCCGCCCCGCCGCGCAGGACATTCGAGCCCCCATCGCCCAGCAGCACGTCATTGAACGCCGACCCGGTCAGGTTCTCGATCCCGCTGAACGTGTCGGTCCCGCCGTCGCCATCGTTGGACGCCACGCCCGTGTTCAGCTGCGCCGTCACCCCGGCCGCCGCCGACGAATAGTCCGCCGTGTCGATCCCGGCCCCGCCAATCAGCGTGTCATTGCCCGCCCCGCCGACCAGACGGTCGTTGCCATCATTGCCGTTGAGCGTGTCCGAACCAGCTCCACCGGCGACGAGGTCATCACCGCCATTGCCATTCAGGATGTCGTCCCCACCCTGACCAAAGAGCTCATCCGCAAAGGCAGTGCCGTTGGTGGTGTCGTTGCTCGAAGTGCCGCCAAAAAACTGGCCGCCTCCAGCGCCAACGATCAAGGTACCGTCGGCGAACTGCAGGCGCTCAATGCCGGTCAAAGTGTCTGTACCGTCGGGGCCAACGACGGTGGTAACGCCGTTTGACGTGGTGACCGTCGACCCCGCGATGTTGCCCGAGAAGACTGCGGTATCGATGCCCTCACCGCCATTGATGGTATCGTTACCCGCTCCACCAGTAATGATATCATCGCCCGCGCCACCGTTGATGACGTCAGCGTCCGACGTGCCCGCAAGCGTATCGTTGCCGGATGTGCCGTTGATCGGGCCGCTGGTGACGGGCGCGCCGTTGATGTCGAACAGGCCATTGGCGAACTGAAGGCGCTCGACATTGGTCAGGCGGTCGGACCCGTCGGCTCCGGTGATTGTTGTCACACCATTGGTCGTGCCGATCGTGTAATCAGCCCTGTTGCCAGTGAAGACCGCCCTGTCGGTTCCGGCCCCGCCATCGATAATGTCGTCGCCACCCGCACCGATCAGTATGTCGTTGTCGTCACCGCCGTTCAGCGTGTCCGCCCCTAATCCCCCTTCAAGCCGATCGGCGCCAGCGTCGCCATTCAGCGTCGAGCCAACCGAAACGATTGGGGCCGCGGGGGCGCTGGGAACTGAAATGTGCAGTGTGTAAGTTCCGCCGGCAGCAGGTGGCTTGGAGGTGAAGGAACCGCCCGAGTTTGCGGCCCATTCGGCAACCTGTATGTAAAAGGTGCCTGTAGTCGAAAACACATGTGTAATTGCAGAGTCGGTTTCAGAGCCACCATCCGTCGCGGAATCGTCGTTCAGCGCCAACTCGAAGCCGAACTGATCGAATAGCCTCAGCGTGCTGTCAAATGACGCATTATCTATATCGAAAACGACCCGGTCGCCGGCGGCAACCGTGACTGCGTAATACTCAACACCTCCATGGGTGGTGGCGACCACCGTGGCGTGGGGGACCGTCGTTGAGTTCGCAATATTGGCATCGGGAAGCAGATCGAACCGCCCCGTCAGAGACACAGCGGTTTCGATGGTAGCGTTCGCCGTGCTGGAGGGCTTAATCAGATCAGTCGCGGTAGTGGTTTGACCCGGTGCGCCGGCGAAAAGTTGGTCATCGCCCCCACCCCCACTGATGGTATCCGACCCGCCACCTCCACGCAGAACGTTGGCATTGGCATCCCCGGTCAAATTATCGACGAATGCTGTGCCCGTCACGTTCTCGACACCCGCAAGCGTGTCGCTACCGCCGCCGCCCGAAGCCGTCCCGTTGACCAGATTGACGACAATTCCAGCACCTGCAGAGGAGTAATCGGCTGTATCGCTGCCGCCTCCACCATTCAGCGTATCGTTGCCCAGACCGCCGATCAGGAGGTCATCACCAAGGCCCCCATTCAAGGTGTCATTCCCGGAACCGCCCTCGAGCGTATCATTCCCATCCAACCCATTGAGGGTGTCGTCACCCCCCAGGCCAGCGATAGTGTCAGCAAGGCCAGTGCCGTTGACTGTCTCGTTGGTGATGTCACCCGCCACAATCAATCCGCCGGTGGGTGTGGCGGCAATCGTCTGGTCAGAGAAGGCCAGGAACTCGACGTTTCTGACCGTGACAGTTCCGCCCGGCCCGGTGACCGTCCCCACCTGGCCGTTCCATGTGATGGTGTACGATGACCTGGCACCCGAGAACACGACAGTGTCCGATCCAAGTCCGCCATCGATGGTGTCGTTACCGCCACCGCCTGTGATGCGGTTGTCCGCGGAGTTGCCGCGGATGGTATCGTTGCCCGTACCGCCGATGGCGTTTTCGATAACGGCTCCCAAGGCGATCGAAACGTTACCGACCATGCCGCCCACGCTTGAGAACGCAGCCTGGCGGAGATCGATCGTGCTGTTGGACGTGTAACCGGAGAAGTCAAAGGTATCGATTCCGCCTGCATCCCAGACAGCGAAAATAAGGGTCGACGTTGAACTGGTCGCGCTGAACCAGACCTGACCAGCGTTCGAGTTGAAGCCGTAAGTTGTGTCGCCCGTACGGGTCGTCATGTTAGCACCGTAGAGGCGCTGAACCGCGGAGATGTCATCAAGCTGCGGGACAGATGCGTAGCGGGTAGTCCCAACCCCATCGACGCGATAGTTCGCCCCGGTCTCGCGCTCCGAGAAATAGCTCATCACGCTGTACTGGAGGGAGTCCTCGAAATAGGTGGCGTTCGCACCATAGGTGATCTGGGTGCCGGCCGAGGCGTTATAGGCCGCAGGATGACTCAGACCGATGGCATGGCCGATCTCGTGCAACATCGTCAGCTGGCCGTAGCCTTGCTGAACCGGCGTGGCGTTATAGGACAGGGAGTTATTGATCCAGACATCGCCCTGGACGGCACTGGCTGCAGTGGCACCGGGTCGCCCGCCTGGAAGATAGGCAAAGGCCGCGGCACCGCTCTGGCCGGAGCTGTAGTTGCCCAGAACAATGGTGGCATTGTTGGAATATTCGCTGCCCGCATCCGTCACCCGGTTGAAGGTGATGTTGGCCACATCGGCCCATGCCGCAAACGCCAGCTCTGCTGCTGCGATCTGGCCCGCGCTGAATTGGCTGAAGCCCTGGGTGTCGCTCGGCATGGTCGCGGCGCTGGCACGGTAGGCATAGGTCACCACCGCGGCCGTACCCAGAGCGGTGGCCCAGCTCTGGCCGGTCCGCGTAATCTGAGCGCCGGCATCGTCCGTGAACAGGGACGGCTTGCCATTGCTCCCGAAACCGCCCCTATCGTCACCATTGAGGATGACGCCCTGTCCGCCATCGGTACCGTCCGTCGGTCCGCGATAGACGCCGCAACAGCCGCAGACCTGATAACTGGCGATCGCGCCGAAATAGGGATTCATAGCCGGGCCGTCGCCCTCGACGAAGCGTGCCCGCCCCTCGTCCGAACTGACCCCGGAATCGGGGCGATCAAGAGCGTCATAACGTTGGGCTGCAAGGGTGTCGAACATGGGATGTCCCCCGATTGAAAACGCGTTACCCGCACACTAGCGCGACCTTCGGCTACGACAAGCGTAACCGCGCTATGTTTGATGTCGCATACACCCACCCTTGTGAAAGGGCCGCGGCCTGCGATAGGACCACGGCCGCGATGTTGGCGATGGACGTAGGCGACGTCGGCCTGGCTTTTTCCTGTAATGCGGCCCTGTTTCTGGGCTGGAGACCCCTATGACAAAGACCGCGCTGATCACTGGCGTCACCGGCCAGGACGGTTCCTACCTTGCCGAATTCTTGCTGGAGAAGGGCTATCACGTTCACGGCATCAAGCGTCGTTCGTCGCTGTTCAACACCGATCGTGTGGATCACATCTATCAGGACCTGCACGAGGGCGATGTGCGGTTTCAGATGCACTTCGGCGACCTGACCGACACCTCCAACCTGGTCCGCATCATCCAGGAAGTTCAGCCGGACGAGATCTACAACCTGGGTGCCCAGAGCCACGTCGCGGTCAGCTTCGAGACGCCGGAATACACCGCCGACGTCGACGCCTTGGGTACGCTGCGGCTGCTGGAAGCGATCCGCCTGTTGGGGCTGGAGAAGAAAACGAAATTCTATCAGGCTTCGACGTCCGAGCTGTATGGTCTGGTCCAGGAACCGATCCAGTCGGAGACCACACCCTTCTATCCGCGCAGCCCCTATGCGGTCTCCAAGATGTTCGCCTACTGGATGTGCGTGAACTACCGCGAGGCTTACGGAATTTTCGCCTGCAACGGCATCCTGTTCAATCACGAGAGCGAGCGGCGGGGCGAGACCTTCGTGACCCGCAAGATTACCCGGGGTCTAGGTGAGATCGCGCAGGGGCTGAGCGACTGTCTTTACCTGGGCAATATGGATGCCCTGCGCGACTGGGGCCACGCCAAGGACTATGTTCGCATGCAGTGGCTGATGCTTCAGCAGGATGAGCCCGAGGACTACGTTATCGCCACCGGCAAACAGTACAGCGTGCGCCAGTTCGTCGAGGTGTCGGCGGCGCGCATCGGCGTGACCCTTCGCTGGGAAGGCGTGGGCGTCGAGGAAGTCGGCATCGTCGAGGCGGTCGATCCCGCCCATGCCGAGGTCCGCTGCCCGGCGATCAAGGTCGGCGCGACCATCATCCGTGTCGATCCGCGCTACTTCCGTCCAACCGAGGTCGAGACTTTGCTGGGCAATCCGGCAAAGGCCAAGGCCAGGCTGGGTTGGGAGCCGGAGATCAGCTTTGAGGCCATGGTCGACGAGATGATGGAGGCCGATCTGCTGGCGGCCCGCAAGGCCGTCCTGCTGAAGAACGCGGACTGGGGCTGATCATCGTGGATCCGTTCGTTCGGCTGGATCAGACGGCCCATCGCCGAGAAGACAATCGCGGCTGGCTGGAGGTGCTGTACGAAAGCGACAGCATGGTCCTGAAACGCTCGTTCTCTAAGAAGGGCGTGTTTCGGGGGCTGCATGTGCAGTTGGCTCCCTCTGCCCAGACCAAGGTCATTCGCGTGGTATCCGGCAGCATCGTCGACGTGGTGGTGGACGTGGCTGATCCTGCGCTGGAACTGAGGACGACCACACTGACCCCTGGCGATGGCTGGGTTCAGATCGCGGCGCACTATGCTCACGGGTTTTATGCGCTGGAGGACACGGTGTTCGAATATGCCTGCGATGGCGGCTATGATGAAGCGTCGGAGAAGGCGTGGTCCATCGCCGACCGGCTGCCGGCACTATTGGGGGTCGATACGGTGATATTGTCCGACAAGGACCGTGCAGCCCCGCCTCTCGCTGCAGAAGGCCGCTGAGCATGGCCAGGTTATCCCTGATCACAGCATGCTGGAACAGCGCCAGGACGATCGGTGACACGGTTCGCTCGGTCAATGAACAAACCCTGCCTGATCTCGAATATCTGGTCATCGACGGTGCGTCGACGGATGACACGATGGCCATCGTGGCGCGCGAAGGTCGCCGGGTCACTGCGGCGGTATCGGAACCCGACAGAGGGATTTTCGACGCCTACAACAAGGGCATCGCCCGCTCGACCGGTGACGTGATCGGGTTTCTGAACTCCGATGATTTCTACGCTTCACCGACCGTGCTGGCAGATGTCATGGCGGCGTTCGAGGACGAGACGATTGACGTGGTCTATGGCGACCTGACCTATGTGGATCCCGTGAATACCGACAAGATCGAGCGCGTATGGCGCTCTCGTCCACCGACAAAAGCCAATATCGCGCGCGGCCATCATCCGGCCCATCCGACCCTATTTCTTCGTCGCCGCGTTTATAACCAGGCGGGAGTCTTTGATCTGGGGTACCGACAGGCAGGTGACGTCGAGTTCATGATGCGGGTCTTCCACACGCTGGACCTGAAATGGGTCTACCTGCCCAAAATCATGGTTCGCATGCGCTCCGGCGGGGCGACAGGCGGCAACTTCGCCAGCCTGATACGTCAGAACAGGGCGGTTCGTAAGGCTCAGGTCGACCTGGGCATACGGTATCCGTTGGTCGGCTTTGCCCTGCACAAAATCATGGACAGATTTCAGCAGCGCCTTCGCGGGCGGATGGCGACACTATGATCGACGGCAAGCGGGTTCTGGCCATTATCCCCGCGCGCAAGGGCTCCAAGGGATTGCCGCTGAAGAACATCCGCCCCTTGGCGGGAAAGCCCCTTCTGGCTTGGCCCATCGCAGCGGCGAAGGCCTCGGCTCATGTGGACCGGGTCATTATCTCGACCGATGATCAGGGCTTCGCCGACATCGCCGTGGCGCACGGTGCCGATGCCCCCTTCCTGCGTCCCGAGGGGTTGGCCAGCGACGCGGCACCTAGCCTGGGCTTCATCCTGCATGCGCTCGACACGCTTGAAGCTGACGGCGATTCCTATGACATCGTCGTGTTGCTGGAGCCGACCTCGCCCCTGACGGAAGCATCGGACGTCGATGCCGCGCTGCGCCAGATGACCGAAGGCGGAGCCGACGCCATCGTGGGCGTATCGAAGTTGGAGGCCACCCACCCGGCCTTTGCCGTGCGACGCTCTAGCGATGGAGCCATCACGCCCTACGCCAGCGCGTCATTCGCCGAAATGCCACGCCGTCAGGATATCGAGCCCCTGTTTGTGCTGGACGGCACGCTCTACATCTCCTCCGTGGAAGGTCTTCGCCGCGAGCAGAGCTTTTGCCACGGGCGCACGCTGGGCTATGAAAGCGCGCGTTACAAGGCGCAGGAGATCGACGATCTGGTCGACTTCATCTGCGTCGAAGCCGTCGCCACCCACCGCGACATGCTGGAACAACTGGATCGGGCCTCCCCGCCCGAAGTGGAATGATCATGCGTAAGTGCACCCGCTGCCTGACCCCCGAAACCGTCGACACCATCACCTACGATGAGGAGGGCGTCTGCTCGGTCTGCCGTCAGGTCGAGTTCAAGCAGGACAAGATCGACTGGGCCGACCGCCAGCGCCAGCTGGATGAGATCGTGGCGGCTCACAAGGGCAAGGGACTGTACGACTGCATCGTGCCCTATTCCGGCGGCAAGGACTCGGTTTTTCAGCTCTACTACATCATCAAGGTTCTGAAGCTGAAGCCGCTGGTGGTACGCTACAATCACTGGGGCTATCGGCCCAAGATCGACGAGCTGAACACCTCGGTCTTCAAGCAGCTGGGCTGCGACGTGGTCGAGTTTACGCCGAACTTCCACGTCGTGCGCGAGCTGATGCTGGAGAGCTTCAAGCGACGCGGCGACTTCTGCTGGCATTGCCACACCGGCATCTATTCCGGCGTCATGCACATGGCCGTCCGCTTCGAGGTCCCGCTGCTGTTCTGGGGTGAGAGCACCGCCGAATACCACAGCTGGTACACCTTCGAGGAGATGGAGGAGGTCGACGAAAAGCGGTTCAATCGCCTGATGAACCAGGGCATCACCGCCGACGACATGTATGAGTTCCTGCAGGGTCGGGTCGAGCGCCGCGACCTTTGGATGTTCGACTATCCCAAGCGCAAGGACCTGATCAAACTGAAGGTCCAGTCGATCTGCCTGGGCAACTATATCGAGTGGGACACCAAGGCGAACGTCGCCCTGATCGAGAAGGAGCTGGGCTGGAAAGGTCAGGAGGTCGAAGGCGTCCCGCCCGAGTACGACTATGAAAAGGTCGAATGCACCTTCCAGGGCATGCGCGACTATTCCAAGTTCGTGAAGCGTGGCTATGGCCGGGCCAATCACCTGCTTTCGATCGACATCCGCAACGGTCGCAAGACCCGCGAGGAGGCATTGGAGATCGAGGCCAAGTATGACGGCAAGCGCCCGGCCTCGATGGACTGGTTCCTTGAGCAGATCCAGATGACCGAGGACGAGTTCTACGCCTATCTGGAGCCCCACCAGGTCCATCCCTGGAAGTTCGACCGCAAGAACATGGAAACGGGGCCCGTCCTGCCCGACTTCGACAAGTGGGACCGCACGGACCTGAGCCACATCCCGGTCGGCCCGCCAAAAGCCAAGGTCGAGTAGGGACGCAAGGGATGACCATCGCCATCATCGACTACGGTATGGGCAACGTTCGCTCGCTGATGAACGCCTTCGAATACATCGGCGAGGATGCGGTGGTGACGGCTGACTTCGACGAACTGGAGGCGGCCGACCGACTGGTCCTGCCAGGCGTCGGAGCTTTCGGAGACGCAATGAAGGCGATCGAAGCCCGCGAGGGACTGCGGGCCTTGCTGGATCGACTGGCAATGGAAGATAAGAAGCCGGTGTTGGGGGTCTGCCTCGGCATGCAGTTGTTTGCCCGCGTCAGCCACGAGCATGGCACCCACCAGGGCCTGGGCTGGCTGGATGCCGAAATCCTACCGCTGGACGTTGCGCCACCAGCAAAGGTGCCGCATGTCGGCTGGAATGCCGTGTCGTTCTCTCCGGACGAATGGCTGTTCAAAGGTCTGCCTTCAGGCGAGAGCGACTACTATTTCGTGCATTCCTTTCACATGGTCTGCCAGGATCCGCAGGACCTGATCGCCACAACCGATCACGGTGGCACGGTGACGGCGGCGGTGCGGCGTGGAAATCTGACCGCGACACAGTTCCATCCGGAGAAGAGCCAGGACAACGGCCTGCAACTGTTACAGAACTGGTTGGCGCACGAATTCTGATGCTGAAGAAACGGATCATCCCGAAATTCCTGATCCGGAACGGCCGTCTGGTGAAGATGCGCCGTTTCCACGACGATCAGCGCGAGGCGGGGAACCCCGTCTCGACCGCCAAGGTCTATGACAGCTATGGCGTGGACGAACTGATCTTTGTCGACATCGACGCCTCGGCCGAGAGCCGTACCGTGGCCCGCTCCATCATCGAGCGGGTGGCCGAGGAGGTGTTCGTGCCGTTGACCGCCGGTGGCGGCGTGCGCACCCTGGCCCAGATCGAGAGCCTGCTCAAAAGCGGTGCGGACAAGGTCAGCATCAACTCAGCCGCCATCGATGACCCGGATTTTGTCACCCAGGCCGCCAGCCGGTTCGGCGACCAGTGCATCGTCGTTTCGGTTGACTACAAGGCCGACGAGTTCGGTCGCAAGCGCGTCGTCGGCCACGGCGGCAATATGCAGACGACGCACGACCCGGTCGATTTCGCCCTGCGCATGCAGGACCTCCATGCGGGCGAAATCCTGATGTCGTCCATCGACCGCGACGGCATGATGAACGGCTATGATCTGGAAATGATCGACGCGCTGGCACACCGGCTGGACATTCCACTGATCGCCTCATCAGGCGCGGGCAGTCTGGCGGACTGCAAGGCGGCGCTGGATGCTGGCGCTTCGGCGATCACCATCTCGTCGATGTTCATCTTCACCGATCACAGCCCGATCAAGGTCCGCACCTATCTGGCGACCAACGGTGTCAACGTGCGCAATCAGAAGGGCAGCCGCTCATGACGCGACTGGTAAAGTCGAGTCTGGATGCGGCAGGGCTGGCGGCCTATGCGGCTGCACAAATGAATGCAATGTTTCCTGACCCGGCCCCGGTTGCTAAAGACGACCTTCGATCAGCCGTCGATGTCGCGCTGGCGCGGCTGGACCATTGCTTTAGCCATATCGATAACCGCTACTTCTTCGATGGCGAGAACACGGTATTTAACCATCTGAATGGCGACCAATACGCCATGTGGCTGTATCTGCTGGCAAACGAACTATATCGCCAAGGCGGTCCAACTTCCATCTGTTCGAAGCTGTTTCTGTTGAACAAAGCCCTTCATGGCTTGGATGCATTTTACGAAGTCGAACTGCCGAGCGTTTTTCTCCTGGTGCATCCATTGGGGACTGTGCTGGGACGCGGGCGATACAGCGACTTCTTTGTCGCTTATCAACGATGCGGGATCGGTTCCAATCGCGATGTCTATCCTGTTCTAGGGCGGCATCTGACCCTCAGACCCGGTTCGGCCATCCTCGGACACTGCACTATTGGTGACCACTGTCAGCTGGCTTCGGAGTCCCTGATTCTGGACCGTGACCTGCCCGACAACACCCTTTACATCGGCAACCCGAAATCTGCCGTTACAAAGCGCCAGGACGAGCCCTACCCGCTGTGGCGGGTCTGAGAAATTCCGATGACGACCGCAACAGACCCTGCTTCCAACACCCAAGCCGACTTCGCGGCATTGCGCGCACGGCTGCATGCGGCCATTCCCGGTGGAGCCCACACCTATTCGCGGGGCGACGACCAGTTTCCGTCCAGTGCGCCGCCCGTTCTGGCGCGTGGCAAGGGGGCCTATGTCTGGGACACACACGGAACGAAGTACCTGGACTACGGCATGGCCTTGCGGGCCGTCACCATCGGCTATGCCGACGAGCGGGTGAATGCCGCCGCGATCCGCCAGATTGAAAACGGCGTGAATCTGACGCGCGCCACCGAGATCGAACTGGAAGCCGCCGAACTGATCTGCGACCTGATCCCGTGTGCGGAAATGGTCAAATTCGGCAAGAACGGCTCCAACGTCACCACCGCCGCCGTAAAGATTGCCAGAGCCTATACCGGCAGGCGTTACGTGTGCGTGCCGCGCCAGCATCCGTTCTTCTCGTTCGACGACTGGTTCATCGGGGTAACGGCGATCAAGCGGGGCACACTGGCGGATCAGGCGGCGACGACCCTGGTATTCGACTATAACGACATAGACTCGCTGAAGGCCCTGTTCGACCAGTACCCCGGCCAGATCGCGGCGGTCATGCTGGAGCCCGCGACGCATATTACCCCCTGCCCCGACTGCCCGACCAAAGCGCAGTGGCCGCAGACACCGTGTTCGGCCTGCCCGCGGAACGAGGGCAACTTCCTTCATCAGGTCAAGGCGCTGGCCCACGCCGAGGGGGCGCTGTTCATCCTTGACGAGATGATCACCGGCTTTCGCTGGCACCTGAAGGGCGCACAGCACTTCTTCGGGATCGAGGCGGATCTGGCTACCTATGGCAAGGCGATGGCCAATGGCTTTTCGCTGGCCGCAGTGGTCGGAAAGCGTGAGTACATGCAGGTCGGCTCCATCGTTGAACCGGGGATGGAGCGGACGTTCCTGTTATCCTCCACCCACGGTGCTGAAATGCCGGCACTGGGAGCCTTCGTCGAGGCGACGCGCATCAATGCCGCCGAGGATGTGCCGGGTCATCTATGGGACTATGGCGCGCGCCTGAAATCCGGGTTGGCCGAGGTCGCGACGCGACACGGCGTGCAGGATCATGTCTTCATGGAAGGGCCCGCTGTCGCCCTGAACTATGTCACGCGCGATGCCTCCGGCCAGCCCTCCCTGCCCATGCGTACGCTGTTCGCGCAGGAGATGCTGAAGCACGGGGTGATGATGCCCTGGCTGGCCGTGTCGCAGGCGCACGGACAGGCTGAGCTGGATCTGACCCTGGAGGCGTTCGACGGTGCTCTGACCGTCTATGCGCGCGCCCTCAACGACGGGGTCGAAGCACATCTGAACGGGGCCGCGATCAAGCCGGTGTTCCGGGCCCACAACTGATGACCGACGTATCGACATTTGCTGCCGCCCGGCTGGATGGCCAGGTCGCCCTGGTCACGGGTGGGGCAGGCATTCTCGGTCGTCTGTTCTGCCGCGCCCTGGTCGAAGCCGGGGCGCAGGTCGCCTTGGTGGATCTGAACGCGGACGCAGCCCGCGCTGTTGCCGGCGACATCGGCGAAGGCGCCGAGGGCTTTGGCTGCGACGTCTCCGACGCGGCCTCGGTGAAGGCAGCGGTAGAAGCCGTCATGGCCCGGTTCGGTCGTATCGATGTGCTGGTCAACAATGCCGCGACCAAGACCGCCGACGTGCGCGCCTTTTTCGAACCGTTCGAAAGCTACAGTCTGGAGACCTGGCGCGAGGTCATGGGCGTCAATATCGACGGCATGTTCCTGATGGCCCAGGCCGTGGGCAAGGAGATGCTGAAGGCCGGACGCGGCGGACGCATCGTGCAGACGGCCTCCATCTACGGACTGGTCGGCCCCGACAGCCGCATCTACGAGGGGTCGGACTATCTGGGCGGCCCCATCAATACGCCCGCCGTCTATTCCGCCTCCAAGGCGGCGGTGGTCGGGCTGACCAAATGGCTGGCGACGCATTGGGCCGACAAGGGGATCCGGGTGAACTGTCTGGTGCCTGGGGGGGTCTCCAGCGGTCAGAACAGCGTGTTCGGAGACAACTATGCCGCCCGGGTCCCGATGGGTCGCATGGCGAGGGCTGAAGAAATGTGCCCGCCCCTGGTGTTCCTGGCCAGCGAGGCCTCCAGCTATGTGACAGGCCAGGTGCTGGCCGTCGACGGCGGATGGACCGCCTGGTGACCACCGCCGCAGTGTCACAGAGGCATCGCGATCTCCTTCTGGTCGGCGTGAAGCTGATGGACGTCGCGGCGCGGGCCGGACTGGTCCTGACCGCCACCTATGGCCTGCGCGTCGATCAGGCGGGGCAGTTTGGCCTGATCGCGACACTGGTCGGCCTGTTTGCCTTTGCCTTCAACTTCGAGCGTCAGATCGACATCCAGCGCCGCGCGGCCGGCGAGGCGGACGCCGTGATGGATCGCCATGTCACCCAGGCCCTGAAGTTTTTTGCCTTCAACTGGGCGCTGATGATCCCCCTTTTTATCGCAGCGGTATCGTTCTGGGCCCATGCACCCTGGCCGATCCTGCTTTTGGCCACAGTCGTCGTGGTCGGCGAACATCTGTCCAATCAGGTCTATCAATATGCCCTGATCAACCATCGCTACGCGCCTATGCTCGTGGTCGTAACACTGAAGAATGCGGGGCTGGCGGTGGCAATGCTTGCCACAGCGCTGTTCATGAGACCGGTCTTCGACTTGGATTTCGTGATCGCAGCCTGGGCCATTGGTGCGGTCCTGTGCACCCTTGTGCTGTCCGTCATGTTCGTTCGGCTGCGAAAGGCCGCGCCGAAACTGACACCGTTCAGCCTGACCGCCGATATCTTCGGCCAGCATCGGGCCTCGATGACGCACTTCCTGATCGGCCTGATCGCCATTCTGGTGCTTCAGTTCGACCGCCTCGCAGTCGGGGGGCTTCTCACGCTCGATCAGACCGGGCGTTACTTTCGCCATGCCCTGCTGGTCTCACTGGCCTATCAAATTTTCAACATCACCTCGTTCAACCGGATCACGCCGAGCGTTTTCGCCGCAGCAAAGACCGAGACAACTCAGTCGCTGGCGAGGCGGGTGCTCAAGGAATATCGCCTCACCTTGATAGCGACGCCGATGTTGCTTGCGGCATTGTGGCTGGCCGATCAACTGACGCAAGGAGATTGGTCAGCGCGGTTTCAGGTCGATATGGCGCTCGTAGCAGTCATGCTTTTGGGCTTTGTGCTGCGCGGAGCAGCTGATTTTGCGGCCCTGATCATGAATGCCAAGCATCTGGAACGCTGGGTGCTTCACCGACAGGCTGTCGCATTTGCGACGGGCGGTGCTCTGCTGATGGGGCTGACCCATCTCTACGGTTTGTGGGGCGCAGCCTGGGCAATGGTCGTCACCAGCGGACTGTACGCGCTCTTGAACTGGAGCGTCCTCCCAAGGCTGAACGGTCACGTGGGCAAGGGCGAACACGCATGAAGATACTGGTCACTGGTTCCAGTGGCTTTGTGGGCCACGCCTTGATGCACCATCTGTTTCAGCAAGGGCACGAGGTGCGTGGCCTGTCTCGACAAGCGCGCCCTGACACGCTGCTTGGGGACCTGCTGGACCCCGAAACCCTCGTTTCTGCTCTCGACCAATTCCAGCCTGAAGTCGTCTTCAACATGGCGGCGGAGACCGACCTCAAGGGTCAAGCCGTCAACGGATATCGCGCCAATACCGAAGGTGTGACCAACCTGCTGAATGCCGTGGCCGCGTCACCTCATGTGCGGCGGATAATCTGGGCATCGTCTCAGTTGGTACATCAACCGGGACTTCAGCCGGAGTCTGATACAGACTACGACCCCGTCGGGGGTTACGGGCATTCGAAGGCCGAGGGAGAACGTCGCGTGCGGAGTGCCGACGGCGCTGGCCGCGAATGGGTGATCGTGCGCTCCACCACCATCTGGGGACCGGGAATGAGCCCTTATTATACCGGCATGTTTGGACTGATCCGCAGGGGCCTGTATTTCCACATTGGCCGTCGGCCACTTCGCAAATCCTACTCCTACATCGAGAACCTGACGGCTCAGCTCAGCAGTCTTGCGACAGCCCCGACCGAGGCTGTCCATGGCCGCACCTTCTATCTGGCCGACAGCGACCCGATCGAACTTCGAGCCTGGGCCGACGGTTTCGCCACAGCCTTCGGTCGACGCATCGCGACGCTTCCTCTGCCTCTTGCGAAAGCCCTGGCAGTCGCCGGAGACGTGGCCAGCCGCCTCGGCCTGCCTGCGCCCCTCACAACGCCGCGCCTGAAGAACATGCTGACCGAGTATCTTTACGACACCTCCCCCATCGAAGCCGTTCATGGCCCGACGACCATCCCCAGTGCCGAAGGCGTGCGCCGGACGGCGGCCTGGTTCCTGGTAAAGGAGCACCAGTGAAGCACGTCCTGATCTATGCGATTTTTCGCACCGAACCCTGGTGGACCCATGTTGGGCGCAACATGGGCATGGACCGTGTGACGGTGATGACCGACAAGCGTGGACGCGGCGACCGCTGGGTCACCGACGATTTCTACGCTGCCTATAATCGGTTTAAGACCAGCGCTGATAAGGCCTCGGATCTGGTCTCGCAGGCTGAGGTCACCGACGCCATAGCCCGCTGTCGCGTGCTACGCTGGATGCCCCGAGCGAAGGCCACCGCCATGGTGCTGGGTATGGCAGAGGCTATGGACAAGGCGCTGGCCGATCTGGCACCCGATGCCATCGTCAGCTTGCCGATCGACAACTATGTCACGGACATGCTGGAGCGTCGGGCCCGCGCCCGAGGCATTTCGTATTTTGAGCTGACGGCGAGCGCGCTGCCCGGCATGAGTATGCTGCTCTATCGAGGGATGCTGATCACGTCGCAACAGAGTCCGCCTACTGAAGTGGTCGCGGCCAGAGTCGCAGAGATCGCGGACCCCGAATTCGCCCCTGCTTATGTGCAGAAGGCGAAGACATTCACCCGCACCAAATTTTACCTGACACAACTGCGCTTCTGGGTTCGTGGGGTGGTCATGAGGCTTTATGCTTGGGCTCTTCGTGACCCCTTGAACCAACATTTTCTCGATGCCCAATCTTGGTTGGGACACAAGGCGCGGCTTCGGGATGTGGAGGTCGTAGACATGGTCGAGCACGATTGGCAGGAAAAGCTGGAAGCATTTCCCAAGGCCCGTCGAGTTCTATTAGGCCTTCAAGTGTTTCCTGAAGCGGCCATCGATTACTGGCTCGACGATCTTCGGCTCATCAAGCAGGAAGACGTGCTGATCGATTTGGCTGATCGCCTGTCGAAGGCGGGCTTTCAGATCGTCGTGAAGGATCATCCCCTTCAATTTGGCTTTCGTCAGACGGCATTCTTGCGGGCATTGCAGGCTATCCCCAATGTCGTTCTGGTGCCCTACGAGATCAGCGGAAACGCCATGTTGGCCGAATGCGGTGTCAGCGTTACGGCGACCGGGACGCTAGGCCTACAGGCCGCACTGTTGGGCAATGCATCGGTGACCGGAAAGGCCTATTACGTCGTCGATCAGGATTTTCTGGTGCTTAGGAACTGGCAAGATCTGGCAAGCGTCGCAGATTGGCTGCTGGAAACCGCACAGCCCCTGTCCATCGAGGAGCGACAGACCCGAATTATCAGTCATCTACTGAGCGGCAGTTTCAACGGGCCATTCATGTCGCTGTTCGGCTTCCGCGACGAAAGACCTAATCCCGAAGCCGACCAGATGGGCCGCGAGCTGGGGCTCCGCCTGCGACGGATGGGGCCGCAGGGTGAAGACTGGCACGGCCGCAACCTGGGCCCCCACATGGGGGGCCACGAAGGTTCCCCCTTGAACGTCAGGCTTGGGCCTTAGGCGGCGTCGTCCTGGCGTTACCCGCATCGGCGGCCCGCTTCATGCCCAGCTTTTCGCGTGCGAACTGACGGGCCGTATTGTCGAGTTTGCTCCACAAACGGCGCGCGGGCTGCTCCGGGCGTCCGTTGTATGACGTCACATGGTAGTAGTCGCTTTCGTCGGGCGACTGAGCCGAAAAATAATAGTTGGATACGCAACACCGGGGGGGTCCGGCGACGATTGGGCTGACGGAATGCCACGATCTGCGGTTCGTTTCCATGAAGACGAGCCGGTTGAATTTCGACACCACCGTGTACGGCACCGACACCTCTTCGTCCCACAACTCCAGATTTCCGCCGTTCTCTTTTTCCCAGCCGGGCGTGACGTAGAACAGTGTGTTGATACGCCGATATTTGGACTTGCTCGCTTCGTGACTGTTGTCAACGTGGGGGTTGAGAAACTGACCGGGAAACATCATGGACAGGCCGCCAGCATAGAGAGTCGGGTCGCCATCGAGATCAGCAATGCCGGTCAACTCACCCACCCGGTCTACGACGCGCCGGTCCTGCAGAGCATAGGTTATTTCCGTCAAAATCGGCGGAAATCCACTTAGGTCGAAGGCTTGGCGCTTGTGTTCGCGGAACGATTTCAAGGTGCGGAAGCCTTCGGCGTCCTTCGGAAAGGCGTCGAAAATCTGATGTGCAACGGAGGCCGGCAGTAAATCGTCCACAATGGCGCAGCGCGTGGCCGTTCCCGCCACGGGTGTGGCCCACTGATCCGAAACGGACCTATCGAGGCGCGAAATGACAATGTCGATCAGGTCTTCGCGATTCATATCTATCTCCTAACGCCCACGAAAATGGGCGGGTTGGGTCGTCGGTAAAGCACACCTCCCCCCCCAATGACGAGCGCCTTAGCAGTGCCTTGAACTTGACCCGCTTCAGCGGCATTGGCTAGAGCCTGCGCCACTTGTCACGGAGCCCCATCGTCAGTGGCAGGGTTTCAGGCTAAAGTTTTTACGTCGGGTCTTGGCCCTCGAGAGGATCGGATTGCATGGACGGCGAGGGCTACAGATTGATGGAGCCTGACGCAGCCATCGCGGCTCTTCCGGAGCAGACCTGGCGTTACGACCTGGTCGATTATACGGCTCATGACGCCTATCGTGATCTGGCCGTCAGACCGAGCCTGGCCAACAGGATCGGTGGTTTGTCCATCTTCCTGTCCAGCATGGCCGTGTTGCTGATCAAGCGACTGGTCCGGTATGAAATGATACCCAACGACGTTCGATCCGACGCCACGTTTCGCGGCTGCGCGAGCATGGTCGGACATGCTTTGAAGAATATCGTCGTGCGCCCCCCTGCACGTTCCGCTCGTGTCATGCGGGCTGATCCCGGTACGGGCCATCTTGGCCGCGACGGGATTCATGTTGTGACCATAACACCCAAGGACATTGCCTCGCTGGAGGAAGTTGCTGGCCCACAGTTCGAGGTCCTGCGCAAACGTAGGGAACAGGGTGCCGGAAGAAAGCGGGCGTTCGAGGAATCGCGTGGCCGAACAACGCGGCGCGAGCAGCAGGCTCTTTTCGATGTCATAGAGCGCGTTCTGACAGATGCCGGCATTATGGATGTCGCCTCGGCCTACATGCAGCGTCCGAGCAAGGTCATCGACGTCAACCCACAGATCAACGACGCCAGCGACACCTTCTGGAAGGACATCTTTCCCGACACACCACCGTCGGAGCTTCCGGGGGCGGCCTATTGTCATCGCGACGCCTCCGGCGGCGATCTCAAAGCCATCATTTACATGACGGATGTGGGGCCTACGAACGGCCCGTTCAGCTATGTTGTCGGATCACATCGGATGCAGATCAGCACTGTGGACGATTTGATCTGCGAGGCAAACGATTCCAATGGCCTGGCCGGAACGGACGCGGTGTCGCGCGCTAGGTTCGCCGCCCTGCCTGCCAAGTTCAGGCAAAAGGGCAGCTTCGGCAACGATCTGCTGCCCACGGCCCCTTTGGCCAAAGACATCGCCTGCGGCCTTTGGGCTATTGCCGCTCCAAAGGGATCCATTGTGCTGTTCGACACCAAGGGCATCCACCGGGGCGGTATGGTGGAAAGCGGTGAGCGCCGCGTCATTACCTGCGTCATAGGATGACGAACCCAACCGCTCCAACGCGAAGTCGGAAGACTCCATGAAGTTTCACCCAGCCGTCCTGATGCTGATCGTCTGGTCGGTTTGCGTGGTCATGTTCTACGTGCTGCCGTTCCAGCTCGAGAACAGGGTTATGTCGCTCTACGGCCTGCTGATCCTGTTGATGTTCATCGCGGCCTACTGCTTGGGGGCGACCGCAGCGTCCCGTCGCATGGTCCAGCGTCCGATGCCCATCGATGTAGCCATCGACTTCCGCATGACCGACCGCATTCTGATCACCACCTCGGCCATCGCCTTGGCTGCATGCATCATGGATGTGCAGGGGCGCGACCTGTTCAACCTCATCGATTCGTATCAGGTGCGGTCAGACAGGGCGGGCGGTTTGCTGAGTGCGGCGGAGTCGGCAAGTACCGTATGGTTCCAGATCGCCTTCATCACATCTCCAGCGGCCTACATCTACCTTGTCCGTGAGATTACATTCCGGCCAAGACCTATACTCTGGCGCACCGCCGTGTTCGGTTTCGGCCCGATCCTGATGGTGTCACTTTCCGCCGGCGGACGTAATCCACTTTTCTACGCCATGCTGGTGACAGGCTTTTCTTACCTGCTACGCAAGCACGTCTTCGCCAACGGAGTTCCCGGAGCCAAGGCCTCAGCGACAAAACGGAAGCGTAGGCCGATCTTCAAGCTGAACACCGCGTCACGCATTTTGATTGGCGTTCTGGTCGCCTGTACAACCGTATATTTCGCGCGGGTTTTCATCGTGCGGGCCGATGTCGTCGGGGGCGTTGACGCCATGTTTGGGATCGCCGGATCGTCGTGGGGCGTAAATTTCAACGGCCCGCTCGCCGACGTCTTCTTCGCCGTCCTGGGTCCGGATTTGACGTATCTGGTCTTCGTCTTCGTTTGGTATGTGGTCCAGGGCTTTGTGATGTCGAACACCATCTTCACCAGCTACGAAGGCCCGATGATGTGGACTGCCTATGGCATCGACATCTCCTCGGCCATCGTGCGTCGGACAAACAGCGAGTTCCTGGCTACAGGATTTGGCCACCTGCTGAGTCTGAATACCTACGGCTTTCTTCCCTCTGCCTTCGGATCGCTGTTCGTCGATTTCAAGTTCTTGGGACTGCTGCCCTGTTTCATCTGGGGCTGGTTATCCGGCACCGTCTACAAGAAGGTCAAACAGGCTAGCGATCCTCGCTGGTTGCTGGCGGCACCGATCGTTGTGATCGGCATCCTGCTGAGTGTCATCAATACGCCCATAGGTTTCTCGAACGGCTTGGTGACGCACGCCTGGTTGATCGTGGCCTTCATGTCGGCCCGTGTTATGCGGTGGCGTCCTGCCGTCGCGGCGACGGGGCTCGTTAGTGACTGACCGATCCGATCGACACCTGCTGATCACCGGAGGTAACGGGTTCTTGGGGCGCGCTCTGGCTGCCGATCTATACAATAGGGGGTGGCTGGTACGGGTCACGACGCGCCAGCCGCTGTCGAACCAGAAAGGCGTCGAAAGCGTCATTGTGGGCGACATGGCCACTGCGATCGACTGGTCTGCATCATTGATGAACGTCGACTGCGTGATCCATACGGCAGGCCGCGCCCACCAGACGTCCGCTGCCGGTGCTCAGGATTATCAGGCTTTCCGCCGGACCAACGTGGATGCCACCTTGGCTCTGGCTGAACAGGCAGCCGCTGCCGGCGTGCGACGCTTCATCTTCATATCTTCGGCCCACGTGAATGGCGGGGCGACCCACGGTCGTGGGTTTCGGTACGACGACACACCGCAACCAAACGGCCCCTATGCCCGATCCAAGCTGGACGCCGAGCGCGGCCTGGCTGAAATCGCGAAGCGAACGTCGCTGGAGCTTGTCGTTCTGAGACCGCCGTTGATTATCGGGCTGGGCGTCAAGGGCAACCTTGCGACCCTGTATCGTGCCGTGCGCAGGGGATGGCCACTGCCGTTCGCCACCATCAATCGCAACCGGCGCGATCTGGTATCTTGCGGCACTTTGGCGGACCTCGCCCACGTCTGCATTGATCACGACCAAGCTCCTGGTCAGACCTTCATGGTTAGCGACGGGCGTCCTCTGTCCACTCGCGCTCTGGTTCAGTCCATGGCCGACGAGATTGGGGTGCGCCCTAATCTATGGCCCATGCCCAAAGGCCTGCTGCGACTGGCGCTCAAAGCTGCAGGGCGTGGGCGCATGGCTAGCCAGTTGACCGAGGACCTGGAGATCGACATCTCGCACACATGCCAGCGTCTGAACTGGACCCCTCCGACAGCTGCAGCGGACATCGAACGGTGACAGTTTTCATCATCGCCGAAGCAGGCGTGAACCATAACGGCGACGCTGATCGCGCCTTGGCCATGGTCGATGCGGCCCGTCAGGCCGGGGCGGACGCGGTCAAATTTCAGACCTTCTCGGCCGACAAGCTGGCGGCTCCCGGCGCGGACAAGGCCGACTATCAGAAGCGAGAGACGGGCGAAGGCGGCCAGCACGCCATGCTCAAGGCGCTGGAGATGTCGGACGATCTGCATCGCCGCCTGATCGAACGCTGCGAAGCGGCCGGCATCGAGTTCATGTCCACCCCTTTCGACGAGGAGGCGGCGGATTTTCTGGTCCAGCACGGCATGCAACGGATCAAGGTGCCGTCGGGCGAGATCGTCAATCACCCGTTCCTGAAGCATCTGGCCCGGCTGGACCGACCGCTGATCGTCTCGACCGGCATGGCGACGATGGACGAGATCGTGGAGGCCGTGGCCGTCATCAAGGCCACCCGCGCCGAGGCCGGACTGACCGCCCCGCTGGACCAGATGCTGACCATCCTGCACTGCACCTCCAACTATCCGGCCGCCCCTTCCGATGTGAATCTGCGTGCCATGCGGACCATCGCGGAAGTGACGGGTATGCCGATCGGATACTCTGACCACACGCTGGGCCTGGCGGTATCGACGGCGGCCGTGGCCCTGGGAGCCACGGTGATCGAGAAGCATTTCACGCTGGACGTCACCCTGCCCGGCCCCGATCATCGCGCGTCGCTGACGGTCGAACAACTGACCGATCTGGTCGCCCAAATCCGGGATGTGGAGGTCGCCCTGGGGTCGGCGGTCAAGGCCCCGACCGACGCTGAACTGCCGGTGCGTGCCGTTGCCCGACGCTCGGTCACGGCACGTCGCGACCTAGCCCCAGGCCATGTCCTGACTTTGGACGATCTCATCCTGCTGCGACCCGCCTCGGGGATTGCACCCAAGCATCAGGATGTAGTCGTAGGTCGTACGCTGCTGCATGCCGTTCAGGCAGGCCAGCCGTTGACCTGGAATGATCTGTCCGATCAGGCCACGGACTGAAATGCGCAAAGTCTGCTACATCAGCGGCACGCGGGCAGACTTCGGGCTGATGCGCTCCACCCTGACGGCGATACGCGACCATGCGGAACTGGAACTGTCGATCATCGTCACGGGGATGCATCTGTCGCCCGAGCATGGCGACACCGTCAGAGAGATCGAAGCTGCAAATCTGTCGATAGCCGCAAAGGTGCCGGTGCCACTTACACCGGCGACCGGCGCCACCATGGCCCGAAACATCGGGGCGATGACAACAGCCTTCACTGACGCGCTGGAGAGGGAACAACCCGATATCGTCCTGTTGCTGGGAGACCGGGGCGAGATGCTGGCGGGGGCAATTGCCGGACTGCACCTCAACATCCCGGTGGCGCACATTCACGGCGGCGAACGGTCGGGCACGGTCGACGAGCCCGTGCGTCACGCCATCTCGAAACTCAGTCATCTGCATTCCACCGCAACGGAGGCCTCACGTGAGCGGCTGATCCGAATGGGCGAGGCCGCGACCAACATCCATGTCACCGGGGCACCTGGGTTGGATGGTTTGAATGACACGCCCATCGGTGATCGGCTGACTGTCGCGAGCCAGCATGGCCTGAACTCGGACGAGCCGTTCGCTCTGATGGTCTATCACCCGGTCCTGCAAGAGGCTGACTCAGCGGGTTCAGACGCTCGCGCCATACTGGATGCCCTGCACAAGACTGGCGTCCAGGTGCTGGCCCTGATGCCCAATGCCGATGGCGGCAGCGAGGCCGTCCGGCAGGTTCTGACCAAAGCCCATGGGCAAAAAGGCGTGACGGTGCGGACCCATCTGGCACGACCTGATTTCATCGCAGCCATGGCCCATGCCGACCTGATGATCGGCAACTCCAGCGCCGGAATCATCGAAGCTGCCAGCTTCGGGACGCCGGTGATCAATGTCGGTCGACGCCAGAACCTGCGCGAGCGCAACGCCAATGTCTGCGACGTGTCGGCAGAGCACGTTGTCTTGGCCGAGGCGATCACGGCCGCCCTGGCCCAAGGTCGCTTTCCGGTGAAAAATCTCTATGGCGACGGACACACCGCCGAACGGATTGCCGACCTGCTCGCCACCACGCCTCTGGATGCGGCCCTGATGATGAAGGTCAACGGATACTGACGATGATCCACCTGATCGGAACAGGCGGCCATGGAAAGGTTGTGCTGGATGCTCTGCTGGCAGGAGCTGTTGCCTTGGACGCTATCGTCGCGCGGGACGGTGACTCAGGACGGCACGGCCAATCGTGGCTGGGTCTGGAGATTGCCGGACCGGATATCTGTGAAGCCTTGGCTGGTCAGGCAGTCCATGTGGCCATCGGCAACAGTGCGACCCGTCAAAGGCTGACTGAATGTGCCCTCCAAGTCGGAGGAAGGCCCGAAACCGTCATACATCCGTCCGCCTCTGTGTCGGCGCTCGCGCGCATCGGGGAAGGCTCATTTGTCGGAGCAGGAGCCGTCGTCGGGCCGGAAGCGCATGTCGGCAGGGGTGTCATCGTCAATCACGGAGCCGTCGTCGACCACGACTGCCGGGTCGGCGACTTTGCGCACATGGCCCCCAACAGTACTCTGGGCGGCGCTGTCCGTGTCGGCGCACGGACGCTGATCGGGGCAGGTGCCGTCGTTTTGCCGGGACGGACCATAGGTGACGATGTGACGATTGGCGCAGGTGCGGTCGTCACGCGGGACGTCGCATCCGGACAGACCTGGACTGGCGTACCCGCCATGCTGAAAGACACCGAATGACCGACATCGCTGACTTCAGTGCCGGCCGGGACGCGACCATTCGCGACGCGATGGCGACGATCAATGCCTCGGGCATGCAGATGCTGCTGCTCGTCGATGGCGAAGGACGATTCCTGCGCACCGTGACCGATGGCGACCTGCGTCGCCTGCTTCTGGCCGGGGCCGAAATGGCCGACACCCTGGAGCGCCTGCCGACCTTGAACTCTGTCACGGCACCGGATGACATCAGCCGCAAGGCCGCCCTGGCTGTGATGGATCGGCACGAGATTAATCACCTGCCGCTGATCGACGGTGGGGGACGGATCGTCCGCGTTCTGAACCGGCGCGATATCGGCACGCCCATTCTGCTGTCGACGCCGCACATGGGCGAGGCCGAACTGCATTTCGTTGAAGAGGCCTTCCGCACCAACTGGATCGCTCCGTTGGGTCCAAATGTCGACGCGTTCGAACGGGAGGTCGCCGACCTCGTCGGGGCTGGTCACGCGGCCGCCTTGTCATCCGGAACGGCCGCGATCCACCTGGCGGTGCGCATGTTGGGGGTGAAGCCCGGTGACAAGGTCTTCTGCTCGACACTGACGTTCGCGGCCTCGGCCAATCCGATCGTCTACGAAGGCGGTGAGCCAATCTTCATCGACAGCGAACCGGGCAGCTGGAACATGTCGCCGGTCGCATTGGAGCGCGCGTTCGACGCCGCGCGGACCGAGGGCTGGATGCCGCGCGCCGTCATCGTGGTGAACCTGTACGGCCAGAGCGCCGATATGGATGCCCTGATCGACATCTGCAACCGCCATGGCGTGCCGGTTATCGAGGATGCCGCCGAGAGCCTGGGTGCGCGGTACAAGGGTAAACCGTCCGGCATTTTTGGCCGGATGGGCATTTTTTCGTTCAACGGCAACAAGATCATCACCACCTCGGGCGGCGGCATGCTGGTATCCGACGACGAGGATTTGATCAGGAAGGCCCGGTTCCTGGCGACCCAGGCGCGCGACCCTGCCCCGCATTATCAGCACAGCCAGATCGGCTTCAACTATCGCATGTCCAACATCCTGGCCGGGGTCGGGCGCGGGCAGCTTCAGGTACTGGGTGACCGTGTCGAAGCGAGGCGCAGTGTGTTCGAGGCCTACCGCGACGGCCTGGCCGATATCGCCGGCCTGGAATGGATGCCCGAACCGGACTGGAGCTATTCGACCCGCTGGCTGTCTGCCCTGACGATCGATCCGGCGGTGGCGGGGATATCGGTCAATCAGGTCATCTCCCGACTGGCCGAAGAGATGATCGAGGCTCGCCCGGTGTGGAAGCCCATGCATCAGCAACCTGTTTTTGCCGGTTGCCGACACTTTACCCACGGCAATACCTCGGTTGCAGACCAGATTTTCGAAACCGGTCTTTGCATGCCGTCTGGCTCCAACATGAGCCCTGCCGAGATCGCGCGGATCATCGATGTCATGCGCGGCATCCTGAAGCCCGGCTGAGCCATGAAGCGGTTGTTCGATCTTGTGCTCGCCGGCGGAGCGCTGCTGGTGTTCGCTCTTCCCATGGTGATCATCGCCCTAGCCGTCCGGCTGACGTCGCCGGGACCGGCGCTCTATTGGTCGGACCGGGTCGGACGCGACAATCGCCTGTTTCGCATGCCCAAGTTCAGGTCGATGCGGATCGATACGCCTGCGGTGGCGACCCATCTGCTTGCCGACACCACATCGTGGTTGACCCCGATCGGCGGCTTTCTGCGCAAGTCCAGCCTGGACGAGCTCCCGCAGCTCTGGAGCATACTGGTCGGCGACATGTCTGTCGTCGGACCCCGCCCCGCCCTGTTCAATCAGGACGACCTGATTGCGCTGCGGACCGAACACGGTGTCCACCGACTGCGCCCCGGCCTGACCGGCTGGGCCCAGGTCAACGGCCGCGACGAGCTGCCCATTCCGGACAAGGTGGTGCTGGACATCTATTATCTGCAGAACTGGACGCCAGCGCTGGACATCCGGATCCTCTGGATGACCGTCGGCAAGGTGATCCACGCCAAGGACATATCGCACTAGGCGTTCGGCATCGAAGGTCTGCGGCTCAGGCTCCGATGACCGGCTGTTTTGCGGGCGAGACCGCTCCTGTCTCAACCGCCCGCACCTTGGCCAGGACGTCGAACACCAGGATCCGCGCGGCGGCGTTATCGCCGGATCGTGCGGCTTGTTCCAGCGCGCGCACCGTCGCCTCGGTCATGCGGGCTCCGGCGATCCGGTCCGTGACGCGCATAAGGCTGGGACCCGCAGTTTCCGACACTTCGCTGGAATCGACCAGTTCCTCGAATAGCTTTTCGCCGGGCCGCAGACCGGTGATCTGGATGGCGATATCCTTGTCCGGCACCTTGCCGTAGAGGCCGATCAGCTGGCGGGCCAGATCGATGATCTTGACGGGCTTGCCCATGTCCAGAACGAAGACCCCCAGCGGACCATCCGGCTGCTCCGCCGAATGGGCGGTGGCATGCAGGACCAGTTGCACGGCCTCGGGGATCGTCATGAAATAACGCTCGATCTCGGCATGGGTCAGGGTGACCGGGCCGCCGCGCTCGATCTGGGCACGGAACGTGGGCACGACCGAACCGGCCGAACCCAGAACATTGCCGAAGCGAACGACACTGAACCGGGTGTTGCCGGCCCCGGTCTGCTGCGCCCGGATCACACCTTCGGCCAGGCGTTTGGTGGCCCCCATGACGTTCGGCGGATCGACGGCCTTGTCGGTCGAGATGAAGACCATGTGTTTGACGCCGGCGGCATTGGCCGCCTCGGCGACATTCCAGGTGCCGACAACATTGGTCAGCACGCTTTCGCACGGATGCCGCTCCATCATCGGCACATGCTTGAGGGCGGCGGCGTGGAAGACGATGTCTGGCTTTTCTGCGTCGAAGCATGAGGTCAGCAGGGCACCATTGCGCACATCATGCAGATATTCGGCCCGCGACAGCTCCGGCCAGCGATGACCGATTTCCTGATCGATCGAGAACAGGCTGAACTCCGCACTATCCAGCAGCGCCAGATGGGCGCAGCCCAGGCCGGCGACCTGGCGACAGACTTCCGAGCCGATCGAACCGCCCGCGCCGGTGACCAGCACGCGGCGGCCCGCCACAAGCGCCCGCAGGGGCGCATCGTCCAGCTGGACCGGCGGGCGGGCAAGCAGTTCCTCCAGTGCGAATTCGCGCAGGGCCGTCTCTTCGCCTGTGCCGCCGACCTCGACCGGACTGGAAACAGTCAGCAGCTTCACGCCCTGGAGACGGAGTTGCCCCAGGCGCTCGGCTCCAAAATCGGACGGCTGCAGCTGGTCGTCGACGAAGATCATGGCGGGGGTCAGCCCATGCCCCAGCATGTCGTCCATCAGGTCGGCGGCGACCTCGACTGAGTCCAGTACCCTCACCCCGCGCAGCTGGCGTGTGGCCGCTCCCGGCGTGCGGGTCACAATGCCGATCGGCTGATACGTCTGTTCGCCCCGCGCCAGTTCACGCAGGAAGGTGTCGGCGCGCCCCATGTCGCCCAGCACGATCAGGGGCGTGCGCCGCGACGCCCCGCTGAGGAAGGGCGCGATCGCGACCAGCGCCTCCTTGTCGTGGATCATGCGCCGCAGCAGGACGAGTGCCAAGGTCATGCCGACGTCCAGTACGGGAACGAACAACAGCGTCGAACGTGGCAGCGCCTCGCCACGATCCAGCAGGAAGGTCAGGGCCAGAAAGATCAGGGTCGACAGCACCGAAGTGCGGATGATCGGGCCCACATCGACGATGGACACATAGCGCCACAAGGCCTTGTCGGTGCGAAACAGATTGTCGAGCACAAAGCCCAGGACGGCGAACAGACCGGCATAGAGCGCCGCGTCCTGCAAGGCATTCAGCGTCGTGGCAATGCTGAAGGCATGACCGGAGGCGATCATATAGCCGCCCACCACCGCGGCGAAGCGGATCGCAGCCCGCGCACCGATCTTGAGGCCGCGAAGGAGCAGGAGAGACAACTTACTCAAGATACGGTCTTCCGGTCGTCGTTACGGCGATGGCGGCCCGACACGCCCCGGTGTAAGCGCGGCCAGCCAACCGGCCTTCTAGTGCGTTCGCTGCACAGTGTCACTTGCTGCCTTCAAGGTGGCGGCGGGCCAAGAACCGCAACTTTTTTCCCGCCCGGGATTCGAGCTGAAACAGTTATGGTCTAGAGACATCCGCGTGAACGGGCGTGGAGTGCCGATGACCTTCTATCCAGTGATCATGTGCGGCGGTGCGGGCTCTCGTCTTTGGCCGGCATCCCGTCCCCGACGGCCCAAGCAATTCCTCGCCCTGGCCGGCAGCCGTTCGCTGTTTCAGGAAACCGTCCTGCGCGTCGCGCCGATGATCGCGCAAGGTCAGGACGCCCGTCGGCTGATCGTGGTGGCCGGCACCGGCTATGCGGACGCCATCGCCGCACAGTTGGCCGAACTCGAAACTTCGGCGACGCTGTTGCTGGAACCTGAGCCGCGCGATTCAGGGCCCGCGATGGCGGCGGCGGCGGCGCTGGTCGCCCGGCGCGATCCTGACGGGATCATGGCCATCATCGCCTCGGACCATCACATTCCGGACGATCAGGCATTCCGCGACGCCCTGGATGCTGCGGCCAGGGAGGCCGCATTGGGGCGGATCGTGACTCTGGGCATCGCCCCGACGGAGCCCTCGTCGGCCTATGGTTACATCTGCCCCTCAGGACCCGGACTGGCCCCAGTGGAGCGGTTTGTCGAAAAGCCGGACGCCGGGACGGCTGCCCGCTATGTCTCGGAGGGCTACCTGTGGAACAGCGGCAACTTCATCGTCAGTGCGCGGACATTGCTGGCTGAACTGGAAATCCATGCGCCCGAGATGGTCTCCGCCGCGCGGGCCTCACTGCCGCCCGAGCCCGATCATGAGACGGTCCGTCTGACCGAGGCCTTCCGTGCCGCGCCGCGTCTGTCCATCGATTATGCGGTGATGGAAAAAAGCGACCGGACCAGCGTTTTGCCCGTCAGCTTTGCCTGGTCCGACCTGGGGGCCTGGGATTCGGTTCTTGCCACAGGGTCAGGCGCAGCGGGCCTGCATATCGGCATCGATAGCGAAACCTGCCTGGTGCGCGCGCCCGAAGGCATGGTGGTGGCCACCATCGGGTTGCAAAACCTGGCGGTCATCGTCGAACCGGATGCTGTTCTGGTCGCCGATCTCAGCCGGTCGCAGGAGATCAAGAGCTTGGTCGAACGGATCAAGGCCGAGGCTCCGCATCATGCCGACGCGCCTGATCTGCGCGAGGGCAGACCCTATGTGCGGTTCGCCGACTGGATGCGGACCGCCGCCCTGCCCCTGTGGTCGACGCTGGGCGTGGACGATCGCGGCGGCTTCGTCGAGGCCCTCGATCTGGATGGTCGAGCCGCCCAGATGAAGCGACGGGCCCGGGTCCAGACCCGGCAGATCTTCGTCTTCTGTCGCGCAGGCCAACTGGGCTGGACCGGTCCCTGGCGGGCCCGGGTCGAGGGGGGTCTGAATCGCCTGTTCGAGGCCTATGTCCGACCTGACGGCGCCATTCGCAACATGCTGGAACTGGACGGGTCGGTGCTGGACGACAGCGCGCCCCTGTATGAGCAGGCATTCGGCCTGTTGTGCCTGGCCGCCGCGCACGAGGCCGACGTCATGGCCGAGCGCTGTCAGGCGCAGGCCGCCGTCATGCTGGAGGCCCTGCTGGCCAGTCAGCCGCCGGCCGGCCGGGGCTGGATCGAAGTCGGCAGCCATCCGTGGCAGTCCAACGCTAACATGCATCTGTTCGAGGCGGCCCAGGCCTGGGAGGCGCGCAGCGTCGATCCGCGCTGGAGCCTGATCACGGACCATATCGCGAACCTTGCCCTGACGACCCTGATCGATCCGAAGACAGGGGCTCTGCACGAGTTTTTCGATGCCGACTGGAAGCCTGCGGCCGGCGAGGACGGGCGACTGATCGAACCGGGGCATCAGTTCGAATGGTCCTGGCTGCTGTCACAACACGGGCGGACGCGGAATGACGCACGGGCGATCGCGGCGGCTCGGGTGCTCTACGACCATGGCATGCGCGGTGTCGATCCGCGCCGTCTGGTCGCCGTCGATGCGCTGAATGCGGACCTGACCATGGCGACGGGGCGGGCCCGCCTGTGGCCCCAATCGGAATGGCTGCGGGCCGCATTGAACATGGCGGCCATGAGCGAGGGTGAAACACGCGAACTGCGTCTGGACGATGCGGCCAAGGCCCTGCGCGCCCTGCGTCGGTATCTGTCGCCAAACGGCACCTGGCGCGACAAGCTGGACGAACAGGGTCGCTTTCTACCCGAGCCCGCCCCGGCCAGTTCGTTGTACCACATCATGGGCGCACTGGATGAGGTCGCCGCAGCTTCCCGGAACGGTCTGCTGAACGACGCCTGCGGTGACCTGAGCTGAACCTGGGCCGATGTGGCGCGTTTGACGTCCGGCACCGCCAAGCCACGCTTGCGCCCCAAAATCAGGCTCTAAGCCGTCGTCGTTGGTTGCTGGGACTACATCCTTGATCGATCTGCACTGCCACATCCTGCCCGGCATCGACGACGGTGCACCGGACCTTGAAACCGCATTGGCAATGGCGCGGATCGCTGTCGACGACGGCATAACCGTCACGGCCTGCACGCCGCACATGATGCCGGGCTATTACGACAACACGTCCGAGGGTATTCGCACCGCTGTCGAAGCCTTGCGGGCCGAGCTTGCCAAGGCCGACATCCCCCTGCGCCTCGTCACGGGGGCCGATGTCCATCTGATCACGGGGCTGGCCGGTGCGTTGAAGCGCGACGAGCGCCTGACGCTGGCCGACACGCGCTATTTCCTGTTCGAGCCGCCCCACAACACCGCCCCGCCGCGCATGGCCGAAGCCGTGTTCGATTGCATGGCGGCCGGTTTCCACCCGATCATCACCCACCCAGAGCGCCTGCGCTGGATCGAGGAACATTACGCGCTGATGGGTCAACTGGTGGAGGCCGGGGCCTGGATGCAGCTGACAGCCGGATCGGTGACCGGTCGCTTCGGCAAGCGGACACAGTACTGGGCCGAGCGGATGCTGGAAGAGGGTCTGGTGCATATTCTGGCGACCGATGCGCACAACCTGCGTAGCCGGGCACCGGTCCTGTCCGAGGCCGTACAGGCTGTGGCTCAGCGCCTGGGCCAGCAGGCCGCCGACGACATGGTATTGACGCGGCCCCGGGCGGTGCTTGAAAACGCCTCTCCCGCTTCTGTCCCGGCTGCTGTAGGACAGGCGCGCCCGGCCCCTCGCGCGGGCTTTTTCAAACGGCTGTTCAAGGCCGCCTGAGGTTTCTTCGTCATGTCCCCCATGCTGCGTGCGCTCCCGCTGGTTCTGTCTCTGACCGCCGTCATGCTGTCCGCCTGCGGTGGTGGGACAAAGATGGATGTCACTCAGATGACGGCGGCCCAGCCCGTGGAGGCGGCCCTGTTCTCTCCGCTGGGTCAGGCCAATGAGTATCGCATCGGACCGGGGGACAAGCTGGATCTGCGCGTGTTCCAAGTCGAGGATCTGTCTTTCAAGGAAATCGTTGTCGACGCTTCAGGCGAAATCCAGATGCCTCTGATCGGGACTGTCCGCGCGGCCGGTCGCACGCCCAACGAACTGTCGACGGACATCGCCGGTCGCCTCGGTACCCAGTATCTGCGCAATCCGCAGGTCAGCGTGGTGGTTCTGGAAGCCGCCAGCCAGAAGATCACCATCGATGGTGCCGTCACCAAGCCCGGCGTCTATGAGATGCGCGGCACGACGTCTTTGCTTCAGGCCGTGGCTATGGCCGAGGGCCCGACGCGCGTCGCCGACCTGAGTAAGGTCGCGGTGTTCCGCACCGTCGATGGCCAGCGGTCCGTCGCCCTGTTCGATCTGGGGGCCATCCGTCAGGGCCGTGCCGACGATCCGGCGGTGAGAGGCGACGACATCATCGTGGTCGATACCTCGCGGATGAGCGCCTTCATGCGCGACGTCATCGCCGCCCTGCCCGGCCTGTCCGTCTTCCGCCCCTACTGAGGCATGATGCGGCTGTCCCGCCGCCTCCGCGCGATGGTCGCCGCCGGCCTGATCGCCGCCGGACTGGCGGCCTGCAGCCATCCCGCGCCTCCCAGGACCGACGCGGGCCGCGTGGCAGAGGCCGATGCCGAAGCTCGCCTGACAGCCTTGGTCGCCAAGGATCAAAGGGTCGCCGCCGTCTCCTGGCGGCTGGCCGTCGGCAATGCCGATCTTTGCCCGGCCACGCGGCTCAAGGCGGGCTGGACCCTGCACGCAGCCAGCCAGTACGGCAGCGAACTGCGACGCATTGCCGAACGAACCTATGGCTTGCAGGGAGATCTGCCCGGCATCCTCTCGGCTCCCGTCGCCAGTCCTGCCGAACGAGCGGGGTTACGGCAGGGCGATGTCATCGTGGCCGTCAATGGTCGGCCTCTGAGCACCGGCACCGCCGCAACAGCGCGCGGCCAGACCTACGACGGGCTTCAGGCCAATATCGATCGCCTGGACCGCGCGGCAAGATCGGACTCGATGGTTCTGACGGTGCGCCGCGACGGCATGGAGCGATCCGTGACCGTGCCCCCGCAAAGAGCCTGCGCCTATGACACTCAGGTCGAGGTCAGGGACGACTTGCGAGCGCTCTCTGACGGACGCACGATCTTCGTTTCGGCCCGCCTGGTCGATATCGCGCAGGACGACGACCAGTTGGCCTTCCTGCTCGCCCATGAACTGGCCCATGCGGTGCTGGAGCATGCGACCGTGCCGGATGTCCAGGGCGGGCGGGGTGAAGCCAATGCGCAACTGAGCCTTCGCCGGGGTTTATCGTCCTCTTCGGAGAGCGACGCCGACATATTGGGTCTGTATCTGCTGGCTCGCGCCGGCTTTGACCCCGGGCGCGCGGTTCATTTCCTGAGCACGTATGAGGCGGCGGCACCGGGCGCGCGCTACCCCCAGATCAATCTGCGGGGCGTCTATCGATCCATCCCTGAGCGCCGTCGAGCCCTGGAACCGGTGGTGGCCGAGATCGCGCGACGTCAGGCGGCGCGTGAGCCTCTGATCCCCTGAACCCTCAGGATCGCCAAGCCAGCAAGAATGCCGACGCCGTCCGCGACCACGTCCATCGCATCCGCGTCGCGCCCGACCACGTCGAGACCCTGGATCAACTCCACTGCCACGCCCGCCAGCAGCATCAGTGCCACAAGCCAGAGCCGCGACAGTCTCGGCCATCCCAGCCCGGTCACGACTGTGAGGACCAGGAATGCCGAGGCGTGATTGGCCTTGTCCCAGGGTAGGCCACCTTCGACCTCCATGGCCGGTCTAAAAGCGAACCAGCCCACGACCAAGCCCGCGGCTACAGCAGCCAAGCGAAAAAATCGGTGGTCAGGGCGCGGAAATTCCAGAGACATCAACTAACGCCTGCCACTTCTTCGAATAGCCCTGCACCACAGCAAAATGCCGGGCGACTTGTCATCCTGCCGGCACTCCCGCACAAGTCGCTCGCCTCGTGCGAACGCCGTAAGAGCGAATTTCGTGTGCGTGGCGAGCGTCCTTGGGCTATCAGCCCGACAGTTTCAATGCGCGGTCGATAGTCGCGCCAGTGCCAACGGATACCCTATGCCTGCCGACAATCCGTTCGTTGACGAGCGCATCAGCAAGACCCCTCGCGGCCCGGCCGGTTTCGCGCCCGTGGGGGCACCGACTGCGGAACAGGGTGGATGGTCGGCCGACGAAGATAACACGCCTGTCTTCGACCTGGCAGCCTACTGGCGCCTGGCGCTGAAGCACCGGATTTTGCTGATCGCCTGTTTCCTGGGTGCCTTGGCTGTCGGAACGGCGCTGACCTTGCTGATGACGCCGATCTACACGGCCCAGGCCACGCTGCAGATCGACCGCGAGGCGGCACGCGTCTTCAACTCTGAAGACGTCACGCCGCGCGAGACGATGACGCAGGGCGAAGACTTCTATCAGACCCAATACGGCCTGCTGCGCAGCCGCTCGCTGACCGAGCGCGTGGTCGACAGCCTGGGCCTGGCCAGCTCCGACGCGGCCCTTACCAGTCTGTACGTCTCAATCCCCGCCGGCGACGGCAGCGCCGCAGAGCGGGCCCGTGCTCGTCGCGAACTGGCCATCCGGACGATCCAGCAGAACCTGAGCGTGTCGCCTATTCGCGGCTCGCGCCTTGTCGCCGTCGGCTATGACAGCCCCAATCCCGAAGTCGCCGCGCGGATCGCCAACGGTTTTGCGGAAAACTTCATCCAGGCCAATCTGGACCGCAAATACGAAAGCTCGTCCTACGCTCGCGAATTCCTGGAAGAGCGGATCGCCCAAACCAAGGAAAGGCTGGAGGACGCCGAGCGTCAGCTGGTCGATTACGCCGCCGCCGAACAGATCATCAATGTCGGCGACAACGAGGATGGTTCCGGCCCTGGAGCGACCCAGTCGCTGGCGTCCAATGACCTTGTAGCGATCAACGATGCCCTCGCCCAGGCCAAGGCAGCGCGCACGGCTGCGGAGCAGCGCTGGCGTACCGCCAGCACGACCCCGGTCCTGAACCTGCCGCAGGTTCTGGCCAACGGATCGGCGCAGCGCCTGTTCGAGCAGCGGGCCGCGCTGACGACGGAATATCAGCAGAAGCTGAGCCAGTATCAGCCGGACTACCCCGAAATGGTGCGTCTGCGGGCTCAGATCGCCGAAGCCGACGGTCAGTTGCAGTCGATCGCCAACAGCATTCGCGCGTCCATCCAGAACGAATACACCGTCGCGCTCAACAACGAGCGAGCGCTTCAGGCCCAGGTCAACGGCCTGAAGAACGACGTGCTGGATCTCCGCGACCGCTCGATCCAGTACAATATTCTCCAACGTGAACTGGACACGACCCGCACCCTGTATGAGGGGCTGCTGCAGCGGTACAAGGAAGTCGGGATCACCGGCGACATCACCGCCAACAACATCTCGATCATCGACAGTGCGGTCCCCCCGACCAAACCATCCAAGCCGGATCTGCTGATCAATCTGGCGCTTGCGGCCCTGTTTGGTCTGGGTCTGGGCGCGGTTGCCGTCATCGCCCTTGAGGCGCTGGACGAAACAGTGGCAACCCCCGACGATGTGGAGCGCAAGCTGGGCGTGCCGGTGCTGGGCGTCGTGCCTCTTCTGCCGAAGGGCGAAACGCCCGCCGCCGCCATGGCCGACATTCGGTCCGGATTCTCAGAGGCCTACTACTCTCTGCGAACGGCGCTGCAGTTCTCCACTCCAGATGGCGCTCCCACCAGCATCATGGTGTCCAGTGCGCGTCCGGCTGAGGGCAAGTCCACGACCGCCTACGCCACCGCACTCAACCTCGCCCGCGTCGGCAAGCGTGTACTGCTGGTCGACGGCGATCTGCGCAATCCGTCCATGCACAGGGTCGTCGGCGTCGACAATGACAAGGGCATGAGCAACCTGCTGTCCGGCTCGGCCGATCTGGCCTCGGTGGTTCAACGCACGCGTCAGGACACACTATTCTTCATCCCCTGCGGGCCTTTGCCACCCAATCCGGCCGAGCTGTGGGGCGGCGATCGTGTCCGTGAGTTCCTGGCGGAAGCCGCCAAGAACTTTGATCACGTCGTGATCGACGGGCCGCCCGTGCTCGGCTTTGCCGATGCCCCCCTGCTCGCGGCAAACGTCGGTGGAGCCCTATTTGTCCTGGAGTCTCGAGGGACCCGGCGCGGCCAGGCCCGCGGTGCCCTGAAGCGTCTGCGCGTCGGCCGCGCCCGCCTTTTGGGTGCCGTGCTGACCAAGTTCAATACCAAGGCTACGGTCTATGGCGGATACGATTACGCCTACGATTATAACTATGGCGGCGACTCCGCCGAGGGCGACGTCAAGCCCGCCAAGGGCAAGCGTCCTTGAGAGACGGGGTAGCCGCACCGTCGCCTGCGCCGCGCGCACGGTCGCGACGCGGTGCGAAAGCGGGCGGGTGGCTTCCCTATGCGCTGACGGTCGGTGCTGTCTGGCTGGGCTGGCAAGTGATCTTGCAGCCGGTCATCCAGCGCGCGCCGCCGGAGTTGGCTATCCGGGTCGCGCCCGGCTCGCCCACGGTCATGCGCCGCGCCGCCGAGGCCCGACAACTTGCGGCGGACCGGGCCGGCCAGACGAGCGAAGCGATCGCTCAAGCCAATGAGGATGCGGGCGTTCTGGGCCGGGAAGCGTTAGCCAGGGCACCGTTCAATGCGGCATCGCTGCGCGTTGTGGGTTTGAGCGAGGCCAGAGCAGGACAAGAAGCACAGGCGGACGAGTTGCTGACGCTGGCCGGCAACTGGTCGTTGCGGGACGACCCGTCCCACGCCTGGCTGGTGGATTATCGTCTTCGCCGCGGCGACTATGTCTCATCCTTCGCCCATGCTGACACTCTAGCACGCCGCCGTGAAGCGCTGCGACCCGGCATCTTCCGGCTGTTCACGACCGCCGCGACGGCGGACACCCAACGCGCCCTGCCCGTCATCGCCAGTCTGGTGGCGGCCAAACCGCCTTGGCGGCAGGACTATCTGGACAGCCTTTATGCCAGCGATGAGGGTCTGCGGGTCGCGATCAACCTGGCCATCGTTCTGCAAGCCGGAGACGCACCGCTGACCAACGCCGAACTGCGGCAACTCTACCTCTATCTGGTCGATCGCGGCTTGTTGGACGGCGCGCGCACCGTTCGCGAGCGCCTGAACCGTCCCGCCATGAGCACCCTGGTGGCAAACGGCAGCTTCGACGACGCCTCGTCACCCGAGCCGTTCCAATGGCGAATCGCTCAAGGTGCGGGAATCGTGGCCGAGATTTTGAATGACGACGTCAGAACGGGTGATCCCGCGCTCAGGGTGTCGTTCGACGGCTACACCGAAGAAACTATTGCAGAACAACTGCTGTTTCTTTCGCCAGGAGGTTATCGCCTGGCGTTCGAGGCCCGCAATGAGAGCGGGGATGCGTCTCGAAACCTGCGCTGGTCGATCACCTGCGTTCCTGGGGACCGAGTTGCCTTGAGCGCACCTGCCGCGCCCGCTCAAGCCGATGTCTGGACGGTTGGTGCGGCCCAGTTCACCATCCCTCAGGACTGTGGCGGACAGTGGCTGAGGTTGGAGTCTGTGCCCGAGGAGCGTCGCTCAAGTACCACGGCCTGGTTTGACCGTATGGCAATCTCTCGTGTTGTTCCGTAAGCGGAATTTAGCGGCTCATTTCATGACAGTTTCGCCTCAGAGCCGAAATCGTATTGATTTGGCAACTTCCGGCGCTTATACGAGTTTCACGTGCCACGCGGGTTCGCCTGCACAAACGAGTACATCAAGGGGATACTCCATGCGTAAGACCATCGCCGCCGTCACCGCCGGCCTGCTGCTCGTCGCCGGCCAAGCCGCCGCCGCCAACAACACTGCCGCTGCTCGCGTTGGTGACCGCGTGGGCGCTCGCGCCGACGCCGGTTCGGAGTTCGCCGGCATTCCGCTGCCCGTTCTGCTCATCGGTACCGCCGTCATCGTCGCCACCGTCGTGGTCGCCACCGACGACGATTCGGAAAGCGACTAAATCCGGACGGGATCGCGTACGACCGCTGAACAGCTGACGTTCGCGTGACAAACAGGGTTTTGAAGGGCCAGTGGGATGGCGTTGCAATCGCAGCGTTTGTCCTACTGGCCTTTTCTATTGTTTTTGGCGGTGCCAGTCGCGAGCACGCGCTGCGTCTCGCCTTGGTGGAACTGGCATCGCTTCCTCTTCTGGTTTTGGGTCTGTCACGGCTGATAAGCACCGGACAGTGGCGCAATCACCGTTTTGCACTGGGACTGACAGCGCTAATCGCTGCCGTGCCTCTCATTCAGCTCATTCCTTTGCCGCCCGCCATCTGGACAGGTTTGGCTGGCCGATCGGAGATGGTGCTGGCTCTGGAGCTGGCAGGTTTGCAGCCCGGTTTGGTTCCCGCTTCGCTAAGCCCGGACCTGACCTGGCAGGCGTTTCTGGCGCTGCTGCCACCGATCGCCGCCTTCGTCGGCATGCTTTCTTTGAACCAGGCGACAGCGACACGCATAATCGCCATATACCTCATCGCGGCAGTGCTCAGCGTTCTTCTGGGCGCGGCGCAACTGGCCAGCGGAGGCCAGCAACTTTACGTATGGGCGACCACTGCCGCCGGGTCAGTCAACGGCCTGTTTGCCAACCGCAACCATCTGGCGACCCTCCTGGTCGCGATGCTGCCGTTTGCTGTCGCCATGGGTGCTGCATCCCTGCGTCGCCGACACGACGATCGTCGCCTACCTCTATGGTTCGGGGCCGTCTTCATCGGCATCGTGGTTATAGGTCTGGCGGCGATACGGTCTCGTGCCGGCCTCATCCTGCTGGGTCCGTCGATCGTGCTTAGCCTGCTGGCGGGCTGGATCGCAGCCGGTCGCGGACGACCAGGCCCTGCCCTGATAGGACTGGCTGCGGCCTGTGTGGTCGCGATCGGTGCCGTCTCGGTTGTCGCCTTGCCGCCGATTCTCGAACGGTTCGACAGCCAATCAGCTCCCGAGGGTCGATTCGAGAACTGGCCGATCGTGGCCGGTGCCTCTGACGCCTATCTGCCGCTTGGCTCCGGGATCGGCAGTTTCGACGCCGTCTTTCGATCGGTCGAGCCGCTGGAGACGCTGGATCCCACCTTTTTTAACCACGCGCACAACGACTATCTGGAGCTTTGGCTCGAGGCCGGCTGGCCAGCGGCGGCCCTGCTGATCGCTTTCTTGATCTGGTATGGGCGGCGCACATGGGCGGCCTGGAGGGCCGGAACCTCGCGCGAGCGCGACCTGCAACGCGCCGCCTCTGTCGGCATACTGATGATGCTGGCTCATTCGGCGGTCGACTATCCGCTGCGTACCGCGACTCTGGCTGTGCTGTTCGCCTTTTGCGTTGGCCTGCTGGAAAAGGCCGGACAGCCTTCGGAACGGCAGGCCGAACGCTGAGCTCTTTTATTCGGGTGTGGCGGTCCCAGGCCGTCGGCGGTATCGCTGAACCATGAGCGCCAAAGGCCCCGTCCTCGTCACCGGCTCCGCCGGCTTCATCGGCTTCCACACTGCGCGGCAGTTGCTGGGGCGCGGCGAGCAGGTGGTCGGGGTCGACAATCTGAATGCATACTATGACCCTGCACTGAAGAAGGCACGGCTGGAGCGGCTGACGGCCTTTTCCGGCTATCGTCACCACACCCTCGACCTGGCGGATCGGACGGGGATGGCCGCCTTGTTCGCCGAGCATAAGCCGCGCCGCATCGTGCATCTGGGGGCCCAGGCCGGCGTGCGTTACAGCCTGGAACGCCCCGAGAGCTACGTCGATTCCAACGTCGTCGGCTTTCTAACCATCCTTGAAGGTGCCCGCGCGGTCGGGGCCGAGCATCTGGTCTATGCCTCGACGAGTTCCGCTTTCGGGGCGAACGGCTCCCTTCCCTTCTCGGTGCGCCAAGGCGTGGCCCACCCCCTGACCGTCTATGCCGCCACCAAGATCGCCAATGAGGCGATGGCGCACAGCTATTCCCATCTGTTCGGCTTTCCCTCGACGGCATTGCGGTTCTTCACGGTCTATGGGCCGTGGGGCCGCCCGGACATGGCCCTGTTCAAATTCACCAAGGCCATGCTCGAAGGCCAGCCCATCGACGTATATGGGCATGGCGCGATGGAGCGGGATTTTACCTATGTGGATGACATTGTCGCAGGCGTGATCGCAGCGCTGGATCGTCCGGCGGCGGTCGACTCAGGCTGGCGGGCCGAGAGCCCGAACCCCTCGACCTCTGGCGTCGCCCCCTGGCGGGTGCTGAACCTCGGGGCCGGGCGACGCGAACCGCTGATGCGCTACATCGCCGTCCTGGAAGAGGCGCTGGGCGTCAAGGCGACACTGAACCTGATGCCGGTCCAGGACGGCGACGTCAGCCGCACCGAGGCCGATGTGACCGAGACGCGCGCCGCCTTGGGTTATGCGGCCTCCACGCCCATCGAGATCGGGGTCGGCCGTTTCGTGGACTGGTACCGCGACTTCTACGGCGTTTGAAGCCAACAAAAAGGGCGGTGCCGTCGACGACACCGCCCTCTTCTCACTTCACCATGTCAATCACTGGGTGACCGGCACACCCTCGGGCGTCACGACCTGCACATCGGCGAAGCCGAGGGCGCGGATCTTGGGCTCAATCGTGGCCCGGTCGCCGACCACGACCCATAGATCGGGGCCATCACCGACGATGCTTTGGGCGGCGCGGGCTGCCTCGGCCGCCGTCATCGACCCGACCCGCTGGCCGTAGGTTTCGTAATAGTTTTCCGGCACGCCCCAGACGACCATGCTCTGAAGCTCGCCGGCGATGGCGGCATTGGTTTCCCAGTTGCCGGCCATGCCCTGGACCATGTTGGAGCGGGCCGCCTGGATTTCCGCCTCGGTCAGCGGACGCGAGCCCACGACCTCGGTCAGTTCGCGACGCAGTTCGACCAGGCTTTCGGCCGTCTTGTCGGACTGGACGCCCGCGCTGACGGAATAGATGCGCTCGCCGCGGGCATAGGGCACGCCGCCGCCCGCGCCATAGGACCAGCCCTTGTCTTCACGCAGGTTCATGTTGATCCGGCTGGTGAAGGAGCCGCCCAAGGCTGTGTTCATCGTTTCGATGGCGGGTTCGGTCGCGGCATCGAAAGCCGGAACGATGCGGCCGCCCAGGATGGTCGACTGCGGCCCGGCGCGGTCCACGATCAGGATGCGCGGCTGACCCGGCTCCGGCGCATCGGCCGGTCCCGGCTTGGCGGGCATGGGGGTGGAAGGCGCGCGCCAATCGGCGAAGGCCCGTTCCAGCTTGGGCGTCAGCTCGGCCAGGGTCGTGTCGCCGACCACGACAAGCGTGGCGTTGTCAGGACGGACCCAGGTGCTGTGCCAGGCCTCGGCATCGGCGGGGGTCAGGCTGTTGACCGTCGCCTCTGTGCCCGAGGCGGGACGACCATAGGGGCTGCCAGGCCCCTGAAGCTGTTGCGACAGGATGCGCGAGGCAATGGCCCCGGGGTTGCGGTTCGCCTGCTGGATGCCGGCGACCTGCATGACCTTGGAGCGCTGGAAGTCCTCCTGACGGAACGCCGGGTTCAGGATGACGTCGGCATAAAGGTCGAGCGACGGGTCCAGACGCGAGGACAGGGCCGTCATCGACACCGTCGTGGCATTGGTGCCCGAGCCGGCGCCCAGGGTCGCGCCCAGAAGCTGCAGACGATCGCTGATCTCGATGGCCGTCAGGTCGTCGGTGCCGTTGGTCATGACCTGCGGCGTCAGCTGGGCCAAACCAGCCTGAGCGTCCGTATCGACCACGGCCCCGGCGTCGAGGACGAGGTTCATGGTCACGGTCGGCACGCTGTCGCGACGCACGAACATGATCTTCAGGCCATTGGACAGCTGGGCCCGTTCGACCGTCGGGAAGACCGCGGCCGGGGCCGGCGGTGCGGGTGGCACGCCGGCGGACCGATCCACACCCGTCTGGGCCGTGGTGAAGTCGGGGAAGGGCTGGACCTCCAGCGAATAGCTGCCGTCCGTCAGCCAGCGTTGGCCGGCCTCGGTCAGGTTGGCGGGCCGTGCGGCGACCACCCGCTGATAGCTCTCGCGCCAAGCGCCGGGGTCGCCAAGGAAGACCTGAGAGGCGGCCAGGCGGTCGGACTTGCCGCCGAACCCCCCGATCCGCTCCAGACCGCGAATGTAGCCGGCGGCCGTCTGGGTGCGGACGCGCTCCAACTCCTCATTGGTCGGACCATCGCGCAGCAGGCGCGCCATCTCCTCGTCGATGATGGCCTCGATCCGCTCCAGGTCGCCACCGGCCTTGGCCGTGGCGACGACGATGAATTGACCCGCGATCTGGCGGCTGCCCTGGCTGGCCGAGACCTGGGTGGCCAATTGCTCGTCAATGACCAGACGCTTGTAGAGACGCGATGACCGGCCCGAGGACAGGACGTCGCCCAGCATGCTCAGATAGTCGCTGTCGGCGTCGCCGGTCGGGGTGGTGTTCCAGACCTTGTAGAGGCGCGGCTGGCCGACGCGGTCGAACATGACCTCGCGCTGCTCGCCGACCATGGGCACGATCATGCGGCGGGGTTGGGTGACGGGCGGACCGGAGGGGATGTCGCCGAAATAGCGTTCGACCTTTTCCTTGGCCTCTTCGGGGCTGATGTCGCCCGCCAGGACGATCACGGCATTGGCCGCGCCATAGTAATCGCGGAACCACTGCTGCACGGTCGGAAGGTCGGCGGCGTTCAGATCGTCCATCGAGCCAATGACTGTGTGGCCATAGGGATGTTCGTCGGGCCAGGTGGCGTCGGTGATGGCGTTGAAGACGCGGCCATACGGCTGCGTCTCACCCTGGCGCTTCTCGTTCTGGACCACGCCGCGCTGCTCATCCAGACGCGCCTGGTCGATGGCACCCAGCAGATGGCCCATCCGGTCGCTTTCCAGCCACAGCAAGGAGTCCAGCGCAGTCGTCGGCACGTTCTGGAAATAGTTGGTGCGGTCGGTGTTGGTGGTGCCGTTCTGATCGGTCGCGCCGAGCAGCTCCGTGCCCTTGAAGAAGTCGGTGTTGAAGTTCTCCGACCCGTTGAACATCAGGTGTTCGAACAGGTGGGCGAAACCGGAGCGGCCGTAGGGCTCCAGCGCCGACCCAACGTGATACCAGATGTTGACCGCCACGATCGGGGCCTTGCGATCCTCGTGGACGATCAGGGTCAGGCCGTTGTCCAGCACATAACGCGTATAGGGGATGTCCACGTCCGGCAGGGGGGCCAGCTGGCCGCGTGACTGCGGTGCGGCGACAACGGCACTTGCGGGCAGGGATTGCGCGGAGGCGGTGCCGGTCGCCAACATGACGCCTGCGGCGACGCCGCAAAGCAGGGCGAGACGGTGAGTTTTACGCATGAATGGGGTCCCCTGTGACGCAGTCTGAAATAACACGGTGCGAAAGTGGTAACCGGCATGCTTCCGGACGCAAGACTGTAATTGTTGCAGTTTCGTAATCTGCGCACGACCGCCCACGCATTCGCGAAGCACGCGGGTGTGATCTTGCTCCGGTCCGCAGCAGAACGAGGGAGGCAGCAATCTTGGCTGGATTGTTGCGCCACACACGAAATGGTTTGCCTGTTGCGCTGCGATAGGTTCCTATCCCAACCCGCGGCCACGAACGCGGTTCGGGACGCATCCACGCCGCTCCAAACCGTCCGGACACGCGCATGCCGACCATCACTCTCCGCACCCTCTGTCTGGCCCTGTTCGGATGCATGGCCGTTGCCTCTCCTGCGCTGGCGGCACCCCTCCTGAGCCACCAGGCAACCCTGGAACTCAACCAAGCGTCGTCCGCGTGGATCCTGACCTCGACGGCGCTGGTGCTGCTGATGACCCTGCCCGGACTGGCGCTGTTCTACGGCGGCATGGTGCGGCGCAAGAATGTGATCTCCACCATCGCCCAGTCCACCGCGTCCCTGGCGATCGTGACGGTGCTGTGGTTCGCGGTCGGCTACAGCCTGTCGTTCGGCACAGGGCCGGAGGCGACGAACGGTTTCGTCGGCGGTTTGCAGGCGGTGCTGCTGAACGGCGTCGGCACCGACACGGCGCACAGCCTGGCCCCCGGCCTGCCGGAGTTTCTGTGGATCGCCTATCAGCTGACGTTCGCCGTCATCACCCCGGCCCTGATCGCAGGGGCCTTTGCCGAGCGGATGAAGTTTTCGGCGACCATCCTGTTCTTCGTGTTGTGGCACCTGATCGTCTATGCGCCGATCTGCCATCAGGTCTGGGGCGGCGGCTGGATGGGGTCGCTGGGCGTGCTGGATTTCGCCGGCGGTGCCGTCGTCCACGTCAATGCGGGCATCGCCGGCCTGGTCTGCGCCCTCGTTCTGGGGCCACGCCACGGCTTCGGGCGGGACAATATGGCCCCGTACAATCTGGCCTTTACCGTGATTGGCACAGGGCTGCTGCTGGTCGGCTGGTTGGGGTTCAACGGCGGCTCGGCCTGGGCGGCGGACGGCATCGCGGCGGTCGCGGCCTTCAACACCTTGCTGGCGGCGGCGGCGGCGGCCATCGGCTGGACGGCCATCGAATGGTTCGGTCACAAGCGCCCGACCCTGCTGGGCATGCTGTCCGGCGTCGTAGCGGGCCTGGTCGGCATTACGCCGGCCGCCGGCTTCGTCGATCCCAAGGGGGCCTTTCTGATCGGCATCCTGTCCGGCCCGGCCTGCTATGCCGGTGCGGTCTGGCTGAAGAGGGCGCTGAAATACGACGACAGCTTGGATGCCTTCGGTGTGCATGGCGTCGGCGGCATCGTCGGTGCCCTGCTGACCGGCGTCTTCGCCTCGGCCGCGATCAATCCGGTGGGAGAAGGGGCCAACATCCTCAATCAGGCCATCGGCCTGGTCGCCGTCATCGCTTGGAGCGGGATCGGCACTTGGATCATCCTGATGATCTGCAAATTCACGACCGGCCTGCGCGTCAGCCGCGAGGACGAGATCGAGGGGCTGGACTACACCCAACACGGCGAAAGCATTCACCAATAAAAAAAGAGGCCGCCGGGTGATCTGCCCGGCGGCCTCATGTCTTTCTAAGCTGTCAGCCTCAGTTGCCGGGCGGCTCGCTGGTAGCGGCGGGCGGTGCGGCAGGCGTGGCCTCAGTGGTGGGTTGGGCTGCAGCGCCCGTGACCGGCGCGCCCGTCGCGGCATCGGCACCCGTGGCTGGCGGTGCTTCGCCCTCGGCAGGAGCCGCGCCTTCGGCCGGAGCCGCCGCGCCCGGCTGACGCGCGGGATCGGGGGCCGGGATCGCCAGGCTGGAGCCTTGCGAGCGCAGATAGGCGATCAGGTTGATGCGGGTCGCGGTGTCCCGCAGGCCGGCGAACGACATCTTGGTGCCGGGCACATAGCGGGCCGGGGCGGTCAGGAACTGGTCCATCTCGTCATAGCCCCAGGTCGGAGCCTCGGCCTTGTGCGCGGCCATGGCGTCGGAATAGGCGAAACCGGGACGGTGCATAACCGGACCACCCAGAACGCCCCACAGGTTCGGACCGATGCCGTCAGCACCGCCCTGAGCGATGTTGTGGCAGGCCTGGCAGCGGGCGAAGGCGGCCTCACCTGCGGCCAGATCGGCCGTCGGCAGGACCGTACCCCAATCCGGCGGCAGCTCAGCCTCTTCGGCTCCGCCCGCGACCTCTTCCGGCGCATCGACGAAATAGCCCATCTTCTCGGGCGCTTCCTGATGGTAGATCGCGCCCGCGATCTGCGGCACCGCGATGATGACCAGGGCGGTCGCCAGACCGGCACCAAAGATCTTGTTCCACTCCAGATTGCCGCTCATGCGTGGGGTCGCATCCTGTTTTTAGACGTTCTGACAACGGCCGGAGCGCGCATGCGATCCGGCGTATTCTTGCGTGGCCGTCTCTGACACGCTAGCGCCGCCTTCGCAACGGGCGCAAAGCCGGTTTTGAAGCGACCCGATAGCGCAGACCTGAGGGCCAAGCCGATGAATCCCCTGATATTGATTCCCGCTCGCATGTCGGCGACCCGCCTGCCCGACAAGCCCCTGGCCGACATCGGGGGCAAGCCCATGATCGTGCGGGCCTGGGAACAGGCCATGCTCTCCGGCCTGCCCGTCGCCGTCGCTGCGGGAGATCAAGCGATCGTTGACGTGATCGAGGCCGCGGGGGGTACAGCGGTACTGACCGATCCGGCCCTGCCCAGTGGCTCGGACCGCATTCGGGCCGCCCTCAATCAGCTCGATCCCGACGGTGCGCATGACGCGGTGATCAATCTGCAAGGTGACATGCCGTTCGCCGATCCGGGCCTGGCCACCGCCTGCGCCGCCTTGCTGCATGGCGAGCCGAGCTGCGACATCGCCACCCTGATCGCACCGGAAGCTGACACTTCGGACCGTAGCAATGCGGATGTGGTGAAGGCCGTCGTCGCCTTGGCGGACGGCCAGCATCACGGACGCGCCCTCTACTTCACCCGTTCGACCCTCTATGGCGACGCGCCCGTGTGGCGGCATATCGGCCTGTACGGCTATCGACGCGAGGCCTTGGAACGGTTCTGCGCCGCGCCGCCTTCACCATTGGAAAAACGTGAAAAGCTGGAGCAGCTCAGGGCTCTGGAGATGGGCCTGCAGATCTGGGCCAGCGTGATCGATGAGGCTCCGCTGTCAGTCGACAATCCTGCGGACCTGGAAGTCGCAAGGGCGATCGCCACCGCCGACCGCGCCTAGACCTCGAACCCGTCGACCCACGCCTGCAACAGGGTCCGCGCGATGGCGATGGGTGGCGGAGCCTTGATGGCCGGGTGCCGCCCGGCCAGAACATCGGCGGCTTCTGATCGCGTCAGCCAGGCCACGGCTTCCAGCTCCGTCTGGTCTGGGCGGGCATCGTCGCTGTCGACCTCGGCAACCAAGCCGATCATGAGCTGCGACGGAAACGGCCAGGGCTGGCTGGAGTGGTAGCGCACCGCCGTCACCGTTAGACCGGCCTCTTCCGCAATCTCCCGCGCGCAAGCCTCCTCGATGGTTTCGCCGGGCTCCAGAAATCCGGCGAGCGCCGACATACGGCCCTCGGGCCAGCCGGCCTGACGGCCCAGTAGGCAGATGGGCTCGGGTCCGCCGCGATAGACCGGCAGCATGATCGTCACAGGATCGACGCGCGGGAAATGTTCGCTGCCACAGGCCGGGCAGACGCGTTTCCAGCCCCCGCAGGCGTTTTCGCTTTCGGTGCCGCAGGCGGCGCAAAAGCCATGACGCCTGCGCCAGTCGAACAGGCTCTTGGCCGTTCCCGCCATGGCCGCGTCCGGCCCACTGAGCAGACCCGCCGCCTCGCGCATCTCATGGAAGGTTCCCAGCCCTTGCAGCGGCCCTTGCGTCGGATCGACCGATCCCTCGATCTCGACAGCAAAGACCGGCGCGTCCTTCCACAGCCCCAGGAAGAGCTCCCTATCCGGCACCACGGCCCGGGCGTGTGCCAGCGCCAGCCAGGCCAGACGCGGCTCGTCCCCAGCCTCCAGCAGCGGCCGCCCCTCCCACAGGACCAGGGCCAGGGCGTCGTCGCGCGCGCCCTGCTCCGCCAGCCACTCGGGCTCATTGCGGCGGTCTCCCGCCCGGTCGAGCGGGTTACCGGCAAAGGTGTTGAAAGCGTTCAGGGACATGGCGACCTTTTAACCGTCCGGCGCTTGCATCCACTATCGGAAATCGCGATATTGGGGATGGAGATCGCGGGCGAAGGTTTCGCCAATCTGGTCAGGGCCGGAAGGCAGCAGCCACAACGAATTCCCCTTCGGGTCGCGGTCTCCACCTTCCTCATTTTGGTTGCACTAACGCTCGGCTCTCGAAGCCTCGCTGCTTGAGCGCGTCTGGTAGCGATAGTGCTCGGCTCGCGCAGACTCACTGAATGAGCGCGTGTAGGAATGATCGCAAACTCTTCACGGAACGCTCTGACCGCTGGGCCGCTTGTTTAGCTTCACCTCAAAGGAGCGAGCGGATGAGCATTCTCGGCAAGATCATGGGCAGTATCTTCAAGCGCAAGCCCGAAGAACAGGCTCCCGCGTCACCCGCGCCGACTGGCTCTGCCCCAGCAGCGCCTGCCGCACCCGTGTCCAACGCCGCGGCCACGGCCCCGCAGCCTCAACCCGTCGATGTCGACGGCATCCTGGACTTCATGAACGAGCAGCGGGACCAGAAGCTGAACTGGCGCACCTCCATCGTCGACCTGATGAAGCTGACCGGCATGGACAGCTCCCTGGCCGAACGCAAGGAGCTGGCGGGCGAGCTGGGCTACACCGGCGACACCTCCGATACCGCCACGATGAATGTCTGGCTGCACAAGCAGGTGATCCAGAAAATCAAGGATAACGGCGGCCAGATCCGCGACATGACGGACTGATTTCGCCGGCGATGCGGTGAGGGGGTGCGCAGGTCCCCTCGACCGCGATAAGATTGTCGCCATGAGCGACGCCGACCCGAATCTGGATGGTCCCCCGTGGGACGAAGACGCGCCCGACGTCGAGGAGCGCGATCCCAATACGGACGACATGTTTGGCTCGCCCGAGCCGGTGGGCATGCGCGAGGCCGAGGCGGCGGCGATTCCCGTGACGGCGACGGAACCGGCGACGCAGCCCGCGCCGGACAATGGCCCTTCGGTCCACGTCGATGACGGCGAGGCCTACACCGTCCTGGCTCGCAAATACCGGCCGCGCACGTTCGAAGACCTGATCGGTCAGGAGGCCATGGTCCGGACCCTGACCAACGCCTTCGCCACAGGCCGGATCGCCCATGCCTTCATGCTGACCGGGGTGCGCGGCGTCGGCAAGACTACCACCGCCCGCCTGCTGGCGCGCGCCCTGAACAACGAGACCGACGCCATCGACCGGCCGTCTCTGGCCCTGACGGCGCATGGGCGGCACGACGCCGCCATCATGGCGGGCCAGCACATGGACGTCATGGAGATGGACGCCGCCTCGCACACGGGCGTCAACGACATCCGGGATATTCTGGAGAGCGTCCGCTATGCGCCGGTCGAGGCCCGCTACAAGGTCTATGTCCTCGACGAAGTGCACATGCTGTCCAACCAGGCGTTCAACGCCCTGCTGAAGACGCTGGAGGAGCCGCCGCCCCACGCCAAGTTCATCTTCGCCACCACCGAAATCCGCAAGGTGCCGGTGACGATCCTGAGCCGGTGCCAGCGGTTCGACCTGCGCCGCGTCGAGCCGGAAATCCTGGTCGAGCATCTGGCCCGCATCGCCGATCGCGAAGGCATGCGGATCGAACAGGACGCCCTGGCCCTGATCGCCCGCGCCGCCGAGGGCTCGGTCCGCGACGGCCTGTCCCTGCTGGACCAGGCCCTGGTCCAGGGCGAGCGCGGCGAGACGGTTCAGACCACCACCGTGCGCGACATGCTGGGCCTGGCCGACCGGACGCAGACCATCGCCCTGTTCGAGGCCATCATGGTCGGCCGCACGCCCGAGGCGCTGGAGCTGTTTCGCACGCTGTATGGCTATGGCGCGGATCCGGTGCAGGTGACCAACGACCTGCTGGAACACTGCCACGCCGCCTCGGTCGCAAAGATGCTGGGGCCACAGGCGACGCGCCTGCCCAACGATCAGGCCCAGGCCCTGACGGCGCTGGGGGCCGTGCTGTCGGCGGGCACGCTGGCCCGCGTCTGGCAGATGCTGCTCAAAGCGCTGGACGAGGTGCGTCGTGCACCCAGCCCGGCCGATGCGGTCGAAATGGCTATCGTCCGCCTGGCCTATGCGGCCGACCTGCCCGGCCCGGAAGAGGCGCTGAAGGCCCTGCGCGACGGCGAACCTATGCCGGGTGGCTCTGCGCCCCGTGGAGGTGGCGGCTCGGGTGGCGGCGGCGGTGCCTCGGCACAACTGGCCGCACGCCCGGTGATCGCGCCTGCCCTGCCCGATCCGCAGACCTTCGAACAGGTCGTCGCCCTGATCGGCGAGAAGCGCGAGATCGGCCTGCAGATGGATGTCCAGCGCTACGTGAAGCCCGTCGCCTTCAAGCCCGGAGCCATCACCTATGAGAGCGCGCCGGGTGCCCCTGTCGATCTGGCCCGCAAGCTGTCTTCGCGTCTCAGGGACTGGACCGGCCGGACCTGGCTGATCGCCGCCAACGGCCAGGGCGGCGGCGAGACGATGATCGAGATCGACCGCCGTAAACGTGGTCAGGAACGCGCCGAGATCGAGGCCGACCCCTTCGTCACCGCTGTCATGGCCGCCTTTCCCGGCGCGGTCATCGGCGAGGTGAAGACCATCGCGGCCCCGGTCGAACTGCCGGTCATTCCGGACGAGGCGACGGACGACGACTGATCCGAATGGGTGTTTCGTTGAGGCGCTGAGCGTCCTATCTATCGCCCATGGCAGATCTAAACGCACTCATGAAACAGGCCCAGGCGATGCAGCAAAAGCTGCAGGACGCCCAGGCGAAAATGGCTGAAACGACCGCCGAGGGCACTTCGGGCGGCGGCCTCGTCACCATCGCCCTCAAAGGTCCCGGCGAGATCACGCGCGTGGTCATCGACGACAGCCTGCTGGTTTCCGGCGAAGGCGAGATTCTGGCCGATCTGATCGTGGCGGCCCATGCCGATGCCAAACGCAAGCTGGACGAGGTCAACTCGGCCCTGATGCGCGAGGCCGCCGGGCCCATGGCCGGGATGAACATCCCCGGCATGCCCAAGCTGTTCTGACTTGGCGGCCTCTGCCGGACCCGAGATCGAGCGGCTGATTTCGCTTCTGGCGAAACTGCCGGGCATGGGTCCGCGCTCGGCCCGGCGGGCAGCGCTGGCCTTGCTGAAGAAGCGCGAACAGCTGTTGGTGCCGCTGGCGGCCAGCCTGGCCGAAACGGCGGAAAAGGTGACGTCGTGCAGCGTCTGCGGAGCCCCCGACACGCGCGATCCCTGCTCCATCTGTTCGGACCCTGCGCGGGATAACACCCTGATCTGTGTGGTCGAGGAGGCCGGGGCCCTGTGGGCCATGGAGCGGTCCGGGGCGTTTCGCGGCAAGTATCATGTGCTGGGCGGCCTGCTTTCGGCGCTGGACGGGGTTGGACCCGATGCGCTGAGGGTCGCCGAGCTCGTGGGGCGGGTGCGCGGGGGCGAGGCCAGGGAAGTCGTGCTGGCCCTGCCCGCCACGGTCGATGGCCAGACCACCGCACACTATATCGCCGAGCGGCTGAACGGATCGGGCGTAGAGATCAGCTCTCTGGCGCGCGGCGTGCCGGTCGGGGGCGAGCTGGACTGGCTGGACGACGGCACGATCATCCAGGCGCTGAGGCAGCGTCGACCGGCCTGACACCAAAGCATCAAGCTTGGCCGCTGGCGTTCGGGGCTCACCTGTGGTGAGATGTCGCCGCTCTCCCAGAAGGACTCGCCGAGATGACCTACGACCCCGGCCCCGCACCCGTCACAGGGGATAACCACAAGACGCTGACGATCATCATCTATGTGCTGTCACTGGCCGGGTTCGTGACCGGCGGCATCACGTCCATCATCGCCTTGGTCATCGGTCTGGTGAAGAAGAACGACGTGCGCGGCACGATCTACGAAAGCCATTTCGAGTTCGCCAACTGGACCAACATCTGGATGCTTGTGGCGGGTATCGCGATCTGGATCGTCGGAACGCTGCTGATGCTCGTCCTCATCGGCTTTGTCGTCCTGCCGATCGCCCTGGTGCTGCTGGCCGTCTGGTATGGTGTTCGCCTGATCCTCGGCCTCATCAAGCTGATGGACAATCGCCCGGTCGACAATCCGCGCGGCTTCCTCTTCTAAGGGCTCACGCGCCTCTGATTTTTGCGTCGCCGTGGGGATCGCTCCACGGCGGCGTTTTCGTATCAGCCCTTGCGCGCTTTTCGTCAAGCGCGAACCGGTCTAGGAACGGAGCATGAACATCACCGTCCTGATCCTCGCCGTTGTCTGCGCCGCCCTGGGTACGGGCTTCCTGTGGGCCTTCACCGGCTGGCAGAAGACCCAGGCGCAGCTGATCAGTGCCGAGGATCGCATCGCCCTGGTCGAGGACAGCCGCATCACCATGGCGGACCTCTTGAAAGCCCAGGCCGCGCAGTCGGCACAGGTCGTGGCCGATCATATGGTCAGCCGCGCCACCGAGACCTTCCGCCAGCAGGACCTCCTGGCCCGCGAACGGATGGAGGCCCAGCTCAAGCCGGTCAGCGAGACCCTGGCCAGGTTCCAAGAACACGTGGCGGCCCTCGAGAAAGTGCGCGCCGAAGAGACCGGCGGGCTGAAGGAACAGCTGGCCCTGCTGATGACAGCATCCACCGCCACGCGCGACGAGGCGCGGCGCCTAACGGAGGCGCTGAAGGGCAATACCGGGCGGCGCGGGCGCTGGGGCGAGCAGACCTGCCGCAATGTGCTGGAGGCCGCCGGCATGGCCGGACGGTTCGACTTTCAAGAGCAGACGTCCGAGGCCAATGACGAGGGTCGCCAATCGCGGCCCGACTTCATCGTACGCCTGCCCGGCGGTGGCATGTTCGTGATCGACGCCAAGGTGTCGCTGGCCTTCGGCGACGCCTCGGATGGTGACGAGGAGGCCCAGGCCCGCGCGGCCTCCTTGCGGACCGCCGCCAGCATGAAGACCCACGTCCGCCAGCTATCGTCCAAGGCCTATCAGGACCAGTTCAAGCCCAGCCCCGACTTCGTCGTCATGTTCGTGCCCGGCGACGCCTTCCTGGCCGCGGCCCTGGACCATGAGCCGGAACTGATGACCCAGGCCATGGCCTCGCGCGTGGTCATCGTGACGCCGACCACTCTGTTCGCCCTGTGTAAGGCGGTCGCCTACGGCTGGCGTGCCGAGGAGCAGACGCGCAATGCCGACGAGGTCGCGAAACTGGGCAAGGAACTCTACAAGCGGCTGTCGATCATGGGGGGCCACGCCGCCGCCGTCGGCAGAGCGCTGGACAGCGCGGTCGGCAAGTATAACCAGTTCGTCGGTTCGCTGGAGAGCCAGGTCATGGTTTCCGCCCGACGGTTCGAGGACCTGCAAGTCGATCACGAAGGCAAGGCCCTGCCCGAACTGGGCGTCGTCGATCAGTCGCCGCGCAGCCTCAGCCGACCTGAACTGCTTGCACCGCACGAGACACGAAAACTCGGATAAGCTCCTGACAAGCTCGCTTGACAGGTCGATGTTGTGATGTAAAACATCCTTGTCCTCGCGACAGGGAGATCGTCATGACATCTGGAAAGCCCAGGCGACCGTTCGGTTTGGGAGCTTATCTGGCGGTTCTGGGGCTGACGGCCGTCATCGCCCTGGTCAGCGGCATCATCGCTGCTGTGCTGGAAAGTGTTTTCGGCATCAGAGGGTTCTGGGCAAATGCAGCCCTGCTTCTGGTCGCCATGAGTTGCGCCATGGCTCTGTGTGTCTGGTGGTGGCGCGGCATCGACGAGGCCGCCCGCGAAGCGCACAAATGGGCTTGGTGGTGGGGCGGCACCGGCGGCACGCTGGTGGGTGCCTCCGTGATAATGAGCCTACAGTTGGGCGACACCACCCCGATACAGTCGGCAGACCTGTCCGTAGGCGATGTGGTCGCCGGCAGCATGCTGGCCATCCTGCTGTTCCAGTTGGTTGGCTACAGCATCGCCTGGGCCGCCTGGTGGCTTCGGCATCGGTAGGGGGACAGCATGAACAATCGCCTCAAGGTGCTGCGTGCCGAGCGCAACTGGTCCCAAGCCGAACTGGCCGAGCGGCTGGGCGTGTCGCGCCAGACCGTCAATGCCCTGGAAACCGGTCGCTACGACCCGTCCCTTCCGCTCGCCTTCAAGATCGCCCGCGTCTTCGATCAGGCGATCGAAGCCATCTTCCTCGAAGACTGAAGACCCCTTTCACCTCCCTATCTCCTAACAGGATCAAGACCATGACCTTCGTCTCCCGCCTCAAGTCCACGACAACCGCCGTCAGCCGTCTGGCGCTGGGAGCCGCGCTGGGTCTCGGCCTGGTCGCCGCCATCGTCGGTGCGCCTGCCAAGGCCCTGGCCCAGGCCGCACCGGCCTCCGTCGCCGAAGCGCCCGCCGCTACGCCCTCGCTACGCGCCGTTCCTCAGGCCCAGGGCCAGGGACCCGCACTGTGGGTCATCCGCGACGCCGACTCGACCATCTATCTGTTCGGCACGGTTCATGTGCTTCGTCCCACCACGGCCTGGGGCACGGCCCGGGTCGACGCTGCCTTCGACAGCGCGGATCAGGTCTATCTGGAAATCTCCAACCCCGACGATCAGGCGGCCCTGATTCCCATCATTCAACAGCACGGGCTGGATCCGGCCAATCCGCTGTCGACCCGCCTGACGGCCGAAGAGTTCGCCAAGTTCGACGAAGCGGCCAAGACCATCGGCGCGTCGGGCGCTCAACTCGATGTCTTCCGCCCCTGGTTGGCCGCACTGCAGCTGTCGATGGCTCCCTTGGCCAAGGCTGGGTATGATCCGCAGTCTGGCGTCGAACTGATCCTGAAAGCCCGCGCCGAGGCCGCCGGTAAACCGGTCAAGGGGTTCGAGACTCTGGACCAGCAGATCCGCATCCTGGCCGATATGCCCGAGGACGTTCAGCTGGCCTTCCTGCGTTCGACGCTGGAAGACTACGACGACGCCGCGACCATGCTGGACGGGATGGTCGCGTCCTGGTCGACGGGCGATGTCGATTCCCTGGACCGCGTCATGGTCGAGGAGATGAAGACCGAGATGCCCCAGGTCTATGAAGCTCTGCTGACGCGCCGCAATCAGAACTGGGCTGATCAGATCCAGACACTTCTGGCCGGTTCGGGCACGACATTCATCGCCGTGGGTGCCGCCCATCTGGTCGGTGACGAAAGCGTTCAGTCCATGCTGCAAGACCGCGGTATCGAGGTAGACGAGGCCTCGTAAGGGGGCTGGAGCGGGCGGCGGGAATCGAACCCGCACGAAAAGCTTGGGAAGCTGGAACTTATCCAACCTTCCCAAGCCCTTGGCTCAAAAACCGGGCAGAACCGGTCGCAATCATATCAATGGCTTAGCAGGCGGGTTCAAAACCTATTCTGTCGCTCGAAAGTCCAGGCTGGGCGCTAGCGCCGGTGATGGCTTATGAGAACATTAGCAGAACATTTTTCTTGATCGCGAACCCGGTTCGCCTCTATCACGCCGCTGGGTCGATGGCGTGAGGGAGGATCAAGGCGATGAACGATGAACCCTACGGCCCACACCACCCTGGCTCCAACGCACTCCCCGTCAGCCCGGCTGAGAACGCCCGCATCCTAACCGGCATGATCGCCATGGGCCTGGGCCGCTTCCGGGTCATGTCGGAGCATGAACATCGGCTGGAGTGGGAGCGGCGGTATCGCGGAAAGCGATGACCGACACAGTTATCCAGCTTATCGAGACCGGCGCTCGCGTCACCCGCTACTGCGAGACATGCAAGGATCACGGCGAGATCGATCTCGAGCGCATCCGCAGGGTGAGGGGAGATGACTTCCCCATGCTCGATCACCTGCCGCTGTGCACGAACGGCGATTGCATCGGCATGATCCGGTTTAAGGCCAGCCTCGGCATGCGAAGCCGCTGGCTGATGACCGCGAAAGGTCACGAGCGGTTTCAGAGACATTCCGACTGGGCGTTCACCACAAAGAACATGGCGATCAAGCGTCAGGTTCAGCGAGAGCGGCGGGCAAAGCAAAGCCCCCCGATGCGCGAGGCACCGAGGGGCTAGAGATCATCAGGGGAGGAACGGCGGGGCGCATATTGCCAGGCCACCCCGCGCATCGGCTGGCTCCGCATCAACAGCGCTGGAAGCGGCGCTGCGGTTCCGTGGATTATCTGCGGAAGTAGGCCAGTGTGGGGCTTTTCATCATCCCAGCTTTGGCATCATTCGCAGGTAGCAGCTTCGGCAAATGAGGAAGCGCGCCCGGGTCGCGGCTCTTGAAGTAAGTCGTGCACTTCGGGATCCAGTGCTCCTGAAGGAACTGGACGAACAGCCCGTACATGTCGTTTGGATACTGGCGAGCGGGGAACTCCGATTGCGGCGTCCAATGAACGTAGTAGGTGAAGTTGTCCCGAACCTCTGGATGGTTCGCCTTCAGCCAGTCGCTGAATAGACGTCCTACGCTGTTTTCCGGGCGTATCTCTGTGCCGTTCGCGCTGCGATCCGCGATAGGGTGACCATCGAATTCCATCGGTCCGTAGAGGTGGGTCGCCAGCACCTGGATGACCGAGAAGTGCCCGGCCGCCACGCGGTTGTGGTTCGCGCTGTACCGCTGGAGGAAGAGGGGCTGCTTCGCCGACCCGAAAGACCCAGTCTTCCTGATCTGGGGCAGAACCGTACCGGTCACCCACTTCTTGAACCGCTTGGCCTCTGGTTTGTCGGACCTTAGCACCAAGTTCCAAAGTCCGGACTCGTTGATGATCCGAAGTTTTTGACTGCCGCCAAGGGTGTCGGTTTGAACGACCCCCTTTTCGTCATCATCCAGTCGGCCTGCTGCGTCGCTGGCGTTCTTGATGTCGATGGCTGCACAAACGTCCGCCAAACTAAACCACGGCTCTCCGCCAACATCGAATGTGCGGAACTGATGGTGGTCCTCAGTCTCAAAAATTTTCAGTGCGTACTGCAATGTCTTCGTCCGTTTTTTGTGGCCCTCTGGCCCTAACGGATCGTTGACGAATTCCGCTTAGCGGTGTTTACATCTCGCTCGAGAGAGCTGGCGAAACTCGCTGCCGGTCGATCCAGAACCCGACAGTATCGTCAGAGCAGAGGCCGTCAGTGTTGTCGCACTGGCGGCTTTTCTCGTTCGATATCAACCGTAGGATATGGCACAGATGGCTAACGAGCCGTCAACGGGGTTGACGATCACTTTCTAAGCGAATCCAAAGATGACAGGGGACAGGCCTGTGCATGGCGCTGGCTTGTGATCGGGGGTTCAAGAAAGCCGTTCTGCCGTCGCCAGCCCCGCCGTACCGCACCCAGCCCCATCCACCTTAACTACAGGGCATGCCAGCAGCCGCGCACCCAGTCTAGTTTTGTGGATTTCTACACATTTCCCTTGCGACACCTTCATTCGTGTGTATGAATACACCAATGAAAAGCGCGGACGTGATCAAGGCATTGAAGGCAGCGGGATGGGAGCAAGTCCGTCAGAAGGGCTCGCACTGCCAGTTTCGCAAGCCCGGCTCGCCGAACCTAGTGACCGTCCCTCACCCAAAGCGCGACCTGCCAATCGGCACCTTGCGCTCAATCGAAAAGGCAAGCGGCCTCACCTTCGGGTGAGGCCTTGGAGATAATCATGGCAACGTTGAACTATGTGGCAGTGCTGGAACGCGGACTGAACGGCTCCTTCGGCGTGTTCTTTCCCGATCTGCCGGGATGCGTTTCAGCAGGGCTGTCGGCTGACGAAGCGATGACCGAGGCGCGCGAGGCGCTGGCTCTGCATGTCGAGGGGATGATCGAGGACGGGGCGGTGCTGCCCAAGCCCTCCAGCGTTCACGCGTTCGGCGCAGATGACTTCGAAGGCAGCGATGTCGCAGCCTTGTTCTTCGTTCCTGTCGAAGTGCCGTCGGGGCTGAAGGCTGACGATCCGCCGATGCGGATCAACGTCTCGCTTCCGGAAAGCCTGATCGGAAGGATCGATACCGCTGCTGATGCCAGCGGACTGACACGGTCCGGCCTTCTGGCGGTCGCCGCGCGGCAGTTCCTGACCGACGGTCTGACACGCCGCAGCAGGGTGCGAGAAGCCGCAGCAGGCGTACATGACCGCAGCGCTCTAGCACGGGCCGCGCGCGGGAAAGACTGATCGGCTACCCGGCCAGTCAGTCGTCGGGCGTCTCCCATGCCGCCTGCTGCTGCTGGTACCAGTCCTGCCAGCCGATCAGTTGATCGCGCCAGGCGTAGCACTGGCCGTAGTTGTCGATGACGGTGCCTGCGACGACAGAGAGCGCAATGCCTGAGGGGGCGTCAGCAGGTTGCCCGGTGCCGTCGGGAAGGGTTGGCGCGGCACCGACGGCGGCGGCGTCGTGCAGGCGCACAAAGCCATAAGGCACAGTGTAGGCGCGATCGATCTCAGGCGTGACATAGGAGGGAATCCTCTCGGTAATGGTTCGATAAATGGTTCGGGTTTCGACCTGACGCTGATCGACCGATGCGGCGACGTCCTGGGTGATCTGCGCTGCGTCCTGGGTGCGATCGACCACGATCCGTGCTACCCGCAGATCGGCCTTGGCAGCCTTCAGCGCGGCCTCGGCCGCCATCCAGTCCCTGACCTTCCATGTGCCGCCGGTGCCCAGCGCGATGCCAATCACCAGCACTAGAGCATAGCCCTTCCAGCCTGCGAGGGCAGACAGCAGACGGCTCATCCGACCAACTCGAAGTGCGGGCTATCAGTCTCTCCCCGCTCGCGCGGCTTGCCGTCGCGGTCCCAGTCGGCACCCCATCGCAACCCGATGCCAAGTTCGTTTGCCGCCTGGAACATGGCCTTGGCGATGGCATCGAACTTCGGGAACCGCGTCGGGCCCTCCCAGTCCACGGGATAAGGGGCGAGATCCACCGCGTGCCCGAACCCATCGGACTTGACGAAGTGATTGGACTTCAGCGTCCAGGTCACCTTGATCGACGTTTCCGAGGCGCTGGTAACCGACGGCAACAGGTCGCTCTCATCCGGTGTCGTCAGTCGGGTCGGCACTCGCGCTGACCCATAGCGGGGCGGGGGCGTGCCGGGCGCTGTCGGTGGCGGAGCCGTGCCTGTCTGGGTGAACGCCTCGGTGTATTTGGCATCCGTTTCCTGCCGGTACTTCAGCTTCAGCGAAAAGTCCGCAGGGCTATATTCACGACGCCAGACACGCGCCTTGACCCCATCCAGCAGGAAGGCCGGTTCCGCCCAAACGAAACACTGTCCGGGCTCCAGCGCCAGCATGTAGAGCTTGAACTGGACGGTCCCTTCGCCCTCCCTGTCGTTGGCAAGGGCCAGATAGGTCAGCTGCGCACCCTGGTCGTTTGCCGTCACGAACGGGAAATCATAGCTGCGCACCCGCCGCCCGCCGTCCGCCGCGACCCAGGCAGGGTTCGTCACGGGCGCGAGGGCGGTCATTTCCCAACGATGATCCTCGCTCAGAACGCGACCGATGGCGGTGTTTCACCGCCCTTGTTCCGCACCCTCTGAACCCGCGTAAGGACTTCGAGAGCGACGCCGCCGAGGACGCCCTGAACGAACTGCGCGAGAGCATCCTGCTGCGTGGCCTGATGCAGCCGATCGTCGTTCGCCCAGGACCCGAGGCGGGCACCTGGTGGATCGTCGACGGCGAGCGCCGTTTCCGCGCGATCCAGCAGGCCAACTGGGATGGCGACTGGGATGACGATAAGCCGGTGCCGATCGTCATCCGCGAGGTTGATGACCGCGAACACCTGCTGCTGTCCCTGACCGCCAACCTGCAACGAGCGGACATGACGGCGATCGAGGAAGCCGTCGCCTTTCACGCCTCGGTTCATGACTTCGGCATGGGGACCGAGGACCTCGCCAACGAACTGGGCAAGTCGCAGCGCTACGTCCAGCAGCGCATCGCTCTGCTGAAGCTGTCCGCCGAGGACCAGGAGCGCATGCGCCTGCCGCGTGACCACCCCGACCATCTGTCGTTCAAAGCCGCGCGGGCGCTGTCGCAGACGCCGCGCGAGCCGGAACGGCTAGATCCCCGTAATCCGCATCTTGCGCTCTTCATTGCCGAGATCGCGACCACGGCTGACGAACTGCACGGCGTCTGGGACGGGGCGCTTAAGGTCGAAACCAATCTGGTCTGGCCGGTCGGATGGGAAGACTGGTTCGACTATCGATCGTTCTCTGGCGATCTGAAGCTGAACGCCAAGGCCTGCGCCTGGCTGGCCGAACTCGGCTGGGGCGAGGACGAAGACAAGCTGTATCAAAACCTGGCATCAGCCGCCGGGGAAGTTCGCCGCGACGACGGCGCGTGTATCACCGACGTGCTGCGCGAGGCGTATGGGAGCGGCGAGAAGGCCGCGAATGACGAACCCGGTTCGCCCCCTCCGTCCGACCCGGCACCCGCGCCGTCCTTCGGCTCGTCCCTGACGGACCACGAGGCCCTGCTTCTGGTCGAGATCGCCGACAAGTCCGAACGCGATCCAGACCCCGATCTTGGCAGCGAGGGCTACACACGCGTTCAGGCCGTGCCGGTTTCCGGTGCCGCCGCCAGCCTGGTCGCCCGCAACATCATCGGCTTCCGCCAGCGCGGCGCGGTCGCCTTCGTCACCCCGCGCCTTCATGGGTCCGGCGCGAAGGCTTGGCTGGAGCAAATCGGGTTCTACACCCACCGCGACGACGTGCTGTTCGAGATGCGCACCCGCGTCATCGGCCCGCGCGCTATCGACATGCCCCAGCAATACGCGACGCCCTGGCTGAACCCGCCAGACCCGTTCGCACCGCAATCCGCCGCCACCCCGCAACCGGCACACTCTGACGATCCGGAGCCGACCCAGCCGGAACTGATCGAGGCGACCGAAGAAGAGAAGGCCGCGCGCGCGGCTGCGGAGAACGAGCGACACGCCGATGCGCGTGCCCGTGCGGCCGTTGAACAATACGCCCGCCAGATCGGCGACTGGATGGCCTTCGCCCGCTTCAGGGGCGCGCGGGACTATTTCAACCCGTGCTTCGACGCAGGTCCCGCCCTCTCCCCCGAGGACATGTGCGTCGCGCTGATCAAAGCCGTCGTCAAAGGCGACACCGCCGAAGCTGGGGCCCTGCTGAGCACACTCTCGTTCAGGATCGGCACCCAGAACTCCGCGAAGACCCTCGCGCAGATGCCGACCGATCTGATCGCGCAGGTCGTTGCCGAGGCTCGGGAGACCGATGCGACGGAAGGCGGTGCGCAATGAGCGTCATGCTTCAAGCCGTCGTCGACCGCGCCAGTCGCTCGCTAAGAAAGCCTGCCCTGGTCGTCGCCATTGAACGCCTCGCCAGCGGGGGCTTCCGAACGCTCTGGGCAATCAACGGCCTTCGCAGGGCCGAGGTCGAGGCAGCTGCGCTGGACCTGCTGAAGGCGCTTTCCGACGACCTGTCGGGCTGCCCCGAGTGCGAAGCATGCAAGGCCCGGACGGAACGCGTCGCGGTCGCCATCGCAGCGCTGGAGAACCGGCCCGAGAGCAACCCCCAGGGCGTCCACTGATGCGCCCGCCCTGGTCAGAAGCCGCCGCCCTGATGGGTGCCGCGGGGCTCGCACCGCCCCCTGAGAACTATCGCCCATCCATCTGGAGCCGACACGCCATGCCACCCGCCGCCTTTGCCCTCTTGCCGCGTCTGGACGCGGTCACCAAGCCCATCGTCTTCACCGACGCCGCCGCCCTCGCCGGGCACATCGAACGTGCGCGCGGCGGGCAAGGTCTGGACATGACCGAGATCGAGGACATCCACTTCCTCTGGCGCGCCAACGGCGGCGGGGAAGGCGTCGACGCCCCGCCCGAGGACCGCGACCTGGGCGTCCAGATATGGACCACCCTGATCGACGGCTCACGCGATCGCTGCCTCGGCTGGGCTTGGCTGAACGGCGGCGGACTAGAGGTCCTGACCGCCGCCCTGCGTCGCGCCGGTCAGGCGGCGGTCGCCCGATCGGTCGGGGTGCTGGACGGATCGTCCCTGCGCTGCCGTCAGGCCTATGCCCGTCTGTCTGCCTCGGGCTGGCCCGGCCCCCGCGAAACCTATCGCCCGCGCCCGCGCGACAGCCACTTCAGCCGCGACGATCTGGACCGGGTGCTGCCGTGAGAGCGCTGGACCCCATCCCCGAGCGCCATCCTCGCCTGGTCATCTGGGCTTCCGCCTTCCGCCGCGCAGGATGGCCCCTGCGCCGCATCGCCGAACTGTTCGAGATCGACCCGGCTGAACTCGCCGAGGCGGGGATTGAGCGATGACGTTAGCCCTAGACCTAGCTGAAACAACCGCTCGGGCAGCTGATGAGGCCCTGCGCAAGAAGGCGGACGAACTAGACGCACTTGCGAGAGGGATGGACGACAAGACCCAAGACAGTAAGGGCTACCATCCCAATAGTTTGGCCTGGTTTGCACAAACAGCGCCGCAGTTGAAGAGTGACGCCGCTGCCCTACGAAGCCTCGGTCGCGAAATGCTGAAGGCAGCGCTTCGATGACGGACCGCCCCGACCGCATTCCGCCAAAGGGCCGTCGCGCGACCATCATCCGCGCGACGGCCACCGACGCCCTGCCGCTTTCCGACATCGTCCGCCGCGTCCGCAAGATCGGCGAACTGGCGCACCGGGACCCCTCCATCGACAGGCTGAAGACGAATGCCGCCGTGCGCGATCTGCGGGCTGCTGGATGCCTCTCGCGGACGCCCACGGGCTATCGCGCCACATCGGCCGGCATCGCGCTGCTGCGCGCCAGCGAGGGCTGCCATGGCTAGACCAGCTGGCCGCGCCGAACTGATCGAATGCCGTGTGGGAGACTGCGGTTGCCCCGAGGAAGAGTATCTGTTCGACGGTATCAATCTGATCGTTCATTTCGAGCCGGACGGGTCCGCCGACGCATTTATGGATGGCGGCGATTGGGGAGAGTGCGAGACGACAGTCGAGGGGGTGACACGGTTCGCCGCGAGGGTCGCTGTTCTGGCATGGGCTGACAGTGTGGTGCGGGGCCCGGCAACATGACGCCCAAGCGCTCCCGCCGTCACGTCCTACGCAAGAGCGATCTGGACACCGCCTATCGGTTTGCCGCCGAGAACGGTCTAGCCGTGCGCGGCCTGACCGTGGCGGTCGACGGCGCCTTCTCCTTTGACTTCGGACCCCCTGGCACGACTAATGACGACGCGGTCGATCGCGAACTCGCCGCGTTAGAGGAACGCCATGGTGAGCGTCGTGCTTAAAGGGGTCGTCAAGGTCACGGCCAAGGGCCGGACCTATTACTACGCCTGGCGCGGCGGACCCCGTCTGGACGGCAAGCCGGGATCGCCCGAGTTCATCGCCAGCTTCAACGAAGCCGTGGCGTCGCGACGGACCGCCGACGACGGCAAGATCAGAGGGCTGGTCGCCCACTACCGGGCCTCGCCCGCCTTCACCGGGCTCGCGCCGACGACCCGCAAGATTTGGACGCGATGGCTGGACCGGGTCGTCGAACGCTTTGGCGACTATCGCGTGGGACTTTTCGATCACCCCGAGAAGATCAGGCCCATCATCAAACGCTGGCGTGACACCTGGGCGGACCGCCCGCGCAGCGCCGACTATGCCATCCAGGTCCTGTCCCGCGTCATGACGCATGCCGTTGATCTGGACCGCATCAGCGCCAATCCGTGCGAGGGGATCAAGAGCCTCTATGAGGTCGACCGCGCCGAGACGATCTGGAGCGATGACGATCTGGCAGCCTTCAAAGCCGAAGCGTCTCCCGAGGTCTGGCGCGGTGTCCTGTTGGCATCCCTGACTGGCTTCCGGGCCGAGGACCTGCGACGGCTGTCATGGAACCACATCGGCGAGTTCGAGATCACGATCCCGACCAGCAAGAGCCGTGGCGGGCGGTCCGCTTTCGTCCCGCTCTATGACGCCCTGCGCGACGCGCTGAAGGACATGCCCCGCCGATCGACGACGGTGCTGACGAACGAAAAGGGTCGGCCATGGAAGGACGGGCCAAACGGCAGCGGCTTCCGCGCGGCCCGCGAAGCCGCCCTGCCCGGTCGCGATCTGCACTTCCATGACCTGCGCGGCACCTTCGCCACCCGCGCGCACCTGGCGGGCCTGTCAAACCGCGAGATCGCCGAACTGCTGGCCTGGGATGAAGCCCGCGTCGACCGCATCATCCGCCGCTACGTCGGACGCAGGGCTATCGCCGAGGGCATGATCCTGAAGCTAAATCGGAACGCTGCCAGAACGGGCTCTGCAAAACCGTAAGCAAAACCGCAGGGGCAAATCCTGCTAAGTATTGGAGCGGGCGGCGGGAATCGAACCCGCACGAAAAGCTTGGGAAGCTTTCAGGCTACCACTACATCACGCCCGCGCTGCCGCAGCCTTAGGCGGTTAGAACCACAAGCTCAAGACGGGGCGGTGCCAGCGGTGCCGCCCCGTCGTCGTTTCTACTCGGCGCGATAGACGACGACACCGTCCACAACCGTCAGGGTCGCCTTGCCCTTGGGGATGTCGGCAAAGGGGGCAGTCATGAGGTCGACGTCGAAGGCGGTCAGGTCGGCCCGCTTGCCGACCTCGATGGTGCCCAGCTCGTCTTCCTGAAAGCTGGCATGGGCGGGCCAGAGGGTGAACATCTTGAGCGCCGTCATCCGATCCACGGCCTCGTTGGGGCGCCAGTCTTGGCCCCGGAAGCCTTCGAGATCGCGCCGGGCAACCGCGGCGTAGAATTCGATCAGGGGCGAGCCGCGCTCGACCGGTGCGTCCGAGCCGCCGACCACCATCACGCCGCGATCCACCAGACTGTGCCAGGCATAGGCACCGTCCAGACGCGCGTCGCCGAGCCGAGCCGGGGCGAAATGCAGGTCGCCGATGGCGTGGCTGGGCTGCATGGAGGCGATGATCGGCAGGTCCACGAAGTCCTGATAATCGGCAGGGCGCAGGATCTGGGCATGTTCGATGCGCCAGCGCACATCGGCACCATCGGGACGTTCGGAGGCAGGGACCGCCGCGAGCGCCCGTGCGTACCAGTCTGCCACGGAGGCGTTGCCGCGATCGCCGATGGCGTGGGTGGCGATCTGGATGCCGCCCCTCAGGGCCGCCTCGTACAGCGGCACGATCTCGGCCTCGGTGATCTGCATCAGGCCCGTGGTATCGGGCCGGTCGGCATAGGGTTCGAACAGGGCCGCACCGCGCGAGCCCAGCGCCCCGTCGGCATAGTATTTGATGGCGCGGGTCACGACCCGCTCGTCCGCAACGCTGCGAGGGCCGCCTGCGATCAGGGCGGCGGCTCCGTCGGGGGTGACGCTGTTATAGACGCGCAAGGGGGCCTCGCCCGCCGCGGCCATCTCTTCCAGCAGGGGAATGTCGCGCCACGGGGCGCTCATGAAATGGATGCCAGTCCAGCCATATTGGGCCTCGACACGGAAGCCCGCGCGATAGGCCTCGCGCAGGGCGGCGGGGTCGGCCTGGGGCATAAGCTGGGCCACAAGCTGTTCGGCGGCATCGACCAGCAGGCCGGTCGGCTGACCGTCGGGGCCCTTCAGGATTTCGCCGCCGGCAGGCGCTTCGGTCGAGGCGGTGATGCCGGTCGCGGTCAGGGCGGCGGTCGAGGCGACCACCGCATGGCCATCGGCGCGGCCCAGCAGGACGACGCGGCCGGGGGCTGCGGCATCCAGATCGGCGGCAGTCAGGAAGCGGGCTTCCGGCCAGCGGGTCTCGATCCAGCCGCGCCCGAAGATGGGGCCGTCCGGGTGGGCCTGAGCCCAGGCGGTCAGCTTGGCCATGGCATCGGCGACCGAGGTCGAACCCTCCAGGTTCAGCGTCAGCTCGCGCCAGCCGATACCGTCCAGATGGGCATGGCCGTCGGTGAAACCGGGAAAGAGGGCTGCGCCCTTCAGATCGATCAGGGTCAGGCCGTCGCCGGTCGGGGCCTGGGCGAAGGAGCCGACATAGTAGATGCGGCCATCCCGCACCTGAACCACCTCGGCGGTCGGGGCGGCCTCGACGCCGGTGTAGATGGGACCGCCCCGGATCAACAGGTTCTGGGCCTGTGCAGACGTGGCGGCACCCGTGAGAAGCAGGGCGAGAGCGAGGTGGCGGATCATGCGAAAGCTCCTTCAAGCAGCCTAGGCCGTGGGACACCGCGGCAAAGAGGTCAAGGCGACAAAAACACAGTCCACTGAGTCCACTCAGTCCACTTCGCTCACCCTACCTGTCCGAAAAGACGACTCTGCCACGAGGATGCGTCAGAAACGGTCGCGCTGGCGATCGGGCGCGATCTTCCCATCTGACGGCAATGAAACTGTTCACCATCGGATATGAGGGCGAGCCACAGGCCGCCGTGATCGACCGGCTGAAGGCTGCGGGTGTTGAGGTGCTTGTGGACGTGCGGGCCGTAGCCGCCTCGCGCCGGGCGGGCTTCTCCAAGACGATCCTGGCCAACAGCCTGCGGGAGGCCGGGATCGACTATCTGCATCTGCGCCCGCTGGGCACGCCCAAGGCTGGTCGCGAGGCGGCGAAGAAGGGCCGGATCGCCGAGATGCGCTACATCTTCGCGGGCCAGATGAGCGAACCGGCGTCTGAAGCGGCCTTCCAGCAGTTGCGAGCGCTGGCTGCCGAGAAGCGGACAGCCCTGCTGTGTTTCGAGGCCGATCATGCCGGCTGCCACCGGGCCGTACTGGCCGAACGGCTGGCGAGCGAGGACGGGTTCGAGGTGGTGAACCTCTAACCCGTCCCCAAGGATCAGGCTGCGGCCTTCCTGCCTTCGAAGTTGCCGTAGAACGTCTCGCCCCTGGCGGCCATGTCGCGCAGCAATTGGGGCGGTGCAAAGCGGTCGCCGTATTGGGCGGCGTACTTGTCCGCCTGTTCGACGAAGGCCTTCAGGCCGATCTGGTCGATGTAGGTGATCGGGCCGCCGGTCCAGGGCGCGAAGCCCCAGGCCAGGATGGCACCGACGTCCGCTTCGCGCGGGTCGTCGATCACGCCCTCTTCCCAGCATTTGGCGACTTCGACAGCCTGACGATACAGCAGACGGCGCTTCTGATCCTCGACCAGTTCGGGCGTCGAATCGTTGATCGTCACCGGGGCCAGGTCGGACAGGCCCTTCCACAGGGTCTTGGGCTTGGTGTCGTAGTCGTAGAAACCCTTGCCGTTCTTGCGACCGTAGCGGCCCAGATCCTCGACCATGGTGCGGACGATCTCGGCCCCTTGCAGCGGGACGTATTTATCGCCCAGGTCGATGGCCGTCTGTTTGGCGACCTTGACCGACAGGTCCAGGGCCACGTCGTCGTGCATTTCCAGCGGGCCGCGCGGCATGCCGGTCATGCGGCCGATATTGTCGATCAGGACGGGGGCATAGCCCTCCTGCAACATGGCCAGACCCTCGGCCACATAGGTGGCGAAGCAGCGCGAGGTGTAGAAACCGCGACCGTCGTTGACGACGATCGGCGTCTTCTTGATCTTCAGGATGTAGTCCAGCGACTTGGCGATGGCCGCCTCGCCGGTCTTCTCGCCCAGGATGATCTCGACCAGCATCATCTTGTCGACGGGCGAGAAAAAGTGGATGCCGATGAAGTCCTCTGGCCGCACGCTGGCCTCGGCCAGGCCCGTGATCGGCAGGGTCGAGGTGTTGGAGCCGAAGATGGCACCGGGCTCCAGCTGGGCCTCGGCGCGCCTGGTGACCTCGGCCTTGATCTCGCGGTTTTCGAACACGGCCTCGATGACCAGATCCGAGCCCTTGATGTGCTCATAGTCGGTGGTGGCGGTGACGGAGGCCAGCAGGGCGTCGAACTTGTCCTGGGTGATCTGGCCGCGCGACAGGCGCTTCTTCAGCAGTTCCTCGACATGGGACTTGCCCTTGTCGGCGGCCTCCTGGGTCTGATCGATCAGGATGGTTTCGATACCGGCCAGGGCCTGCACATAGGCGATACCAGCGCCCATCATGCCGGCACCCAGGACCGTGACCTTCTTGGGATCGGATTTGGGCACGCCGGCGGGGCGGACGGCCCCCTTGTCCAGTTCCTGTTTCGACAGGAACAGCGACCGGATCATGCCCTGGGCCTGGGGCGTCATCAGGGTCTTGATGAAGTAGCGCGTCTCGATACGCAGGGCCGCATCCATCGGCACCTGGGTGCCCTCATAGACAGCCTTCATCAGGTTCACGACGGCGGGATAGTTGCCGTAGGACTGCTTGCGCAGCATGGCGTTGCCGACGATGAAGTTCTGGACGCCGACGGGATGGTAGGGGCCACCGCCGGGCAGTTTGAAGGACTTTTCGTCCCACGGCTGGACGGCCTTGCCGCCGCCCTTGATCCAGGCCTTGGCGGCCTCAACCTCGGTGCCCTTGGCCACGACTTCGTGGACGATGCCCGCGCCTTTGGCGTCGTTCGGGCGGAAGGACTTGCCCTCGCTCATGGCCATCATGGCGGCCTGCACGCCGATCAGTCGCGTCAGGCGCTGGGTGCCACCGCCACCGGGGAACAGGCCGACCTTGATTTCGGGCAAGCCCAGCTGGATCTTGTTGTCGTCGGCGACGACGCGATAGTGGCAGGCCAGGGTCAGTTCCAGACCGCCGCCAAGGGCCAGGCCATTGATCGCGGCCGCCACGGGCTTGCCGCAGGTTTCCAGCGCGCGCAGGGCGCCGTTCAGCTTCCACCCGGCGTCATAGGCGTCCTGCAGCGAGCCCCCCGACAGCATGCCGCCGGCCATGTCGCCCAGGTCGGCGCCGGCGCAGAAGCCGGAGGCCTTGCCCGACGTCAGGACCACGCCCTTGATGACGTCGTCGGTCTTGACCCGCTCGACCCACTCCGGGATTTCCTTCATCACGCCACTGGTCAGGGTGTTCATCGACCGTCCGGGGACGTCGAAGGTGATCAGGGCGATGCCGTCGGCGTCGACGTCGATCTTGAAGTTTTCCATGGTCGTGATCCTCAGACGCGTTCGATGACGGTGGCCGTGCCCATGCCGCCGCCGATGCACAGGGTGATCAGGGCGGTGGACTTGTCCGACCGCTCCAGCTCGTCCAGCACCGTGCCGGTGATCATCGCGCCGGTCGCCCCCAGGGGGTGGCCCATGGCGATCGCCCCGCCGCATACGTTGATCTTGTCAGGGTCGATGTCGAGCGCCTGCATGAAGCGCAGGACGACAGCGGCGAACGCCTCGTTCAGCTCATACAGGTCGATGTCGGTCGATTGCATGCCCAGCTTGGCCAAGAGCTTGTTGGCCACGAACTCCGGCCCGGTCAGCATGATGGAAGGTTCGGAGCCGATCGAGGCGGCCCCGACGATGCGGGCGCGCGGCTTCAGGCCCAGCGCCTTGCCCGCTTCCAGCGAGCCGATCAGGACGCCGGCCGAACCATCGACGATGCCCGACGAGTTGCCGGGCGTGTGGACATGGTTGACGCGCTCGACCTCGGGGTAGCGCTGGTTGATCACCGCGTCGAAGGCCATTTCGCCCATGGCCGCGAACGACGGGTTCAGCGCGCCCAGGGTCTGCATGTCTGTGTTGGGACGGATGGTTTCGTCGCGATCAAGACGAACCAGACCCAGCTGATCCAGTACGGGGACGACCGACTTCTTGAACCGACCCTCTTCCCAGCTGCGGGCCGAGCGCTTGTGGCTCTCGACCGAATAGGCATCCACGTCGTCGCGGCTCAGGCCCCATTTGGAGGCGATCATGTCGGCCGAGACGCCTTGCGGCACGAAATAGGTGGAGAAGGCGCTGGACGGATCGACCGGCCAGGCCCCGCCGTCACTGCCCATCGGCACGCGGCTCATGGCCTCGACGCCGCCGCCGACGGCGAAATCGGCCTCGCCGGACTTCACCTTGGCCGCCGCCATGTTCACCGCCTCCAGGCCCGAGGCGCAGAAGCGGTTGATCTGGACACCGGCCACCGTCTGGGCCCAGCCCGCGTTCAGCACGGCCGTGCGGGCGATGTCCGCCCCCTGTTCGCCCACCGGAGAGACGCAGCCCAGGATGACGTCGTCGACCTTGGAGGTGTCCAGATCGTTGCGGTCGCGCAGCGCCTCCAGCACCTGGGTGGCCAGCGACAGGGCCGTGATCTCGTGCAGAGACCCGTCCTTCTTGCCCTTGCCGCGCGGGGTGCGGACGGCGTCGTAGATGTAGGCTTCGGTCATGGAGAGGTGTCTCTCTTGTTTCTGGGGTCCCTAACGCTCGGCGCACAGCGCCTTGCTGCATGAGGGACAGGGTGCGAATTCGAAACTCGCGGGACAAAAGCCCTACGTTTACGTCAACGTCAAGTATTTAGAGGGTCAGCCGACGTAGCCGGCCTGCATCAGCTCGGCGATGTGGACGATGGCGACAGGGCTGTCGTCCTCGACGATCAGAAGCGTGGCGATCTTGTTCTGGGTCATCAGGTCGATGGCGTCGCTCATGCGCGCGCTAGGATTGATGACCTTGGGCCGGGGGCTCATGACGTCGGCGGCGGTCAGGCCGCTCAGATCGCCGCGCGCAAAGGCCCGGCGCACGTCGCCGTCCGTCACGATCCCGGCCAGGCTGCCGTCGGGATGGACCACGGCGGCGGCCCCCTTGCGGCCCTCGGTGATGGCCGACACGACCTCGGCGAAGCTGGCATCCAGCGGAACCGTGGCGGGTACGGGCGGGCGGTCGCCCATCCAGTCGCGCACGCTTTGCAGGCTCATCCCCAGCTTGCCGCCGGGGTGGTGCAGGCCAAAATCCTCAGCGGTGAAGCCGCGCCGCTCGGTCAGGACCATGGCCAGGGCATCCCCCATGGCCAGGGTCATCAGGGTCGAGGTGGTCGGCGCAAGGCCGTCCGGATGCGCCTCGGGCGCATTGGGCAGGGTCAGGCAGACCGCCGACATCCGGCCCAGGAAGCTGTTCGGCCGCTGAGTGATGCCGATCACCGGAATGCGCTCGCGCTGGCAGTAGATCAGCGGATCGCGCAGTTCACGGCTTTCGCCCGAGTTGGAGATGGCCAGAAGGGTCACATCCTTGCGCAGCATGCCCAGGTCGCCGTGGCTCATCTCAGCCGGGTGGACGAAGAAGGCGTTGGTGCCGGTCGACGCCAGGGTCGCGGCGATCTTGCCACCGATGTGGCCGGACTTGCCCATGCCCGTGACCACCAGATAGCCGGGACGCGACAGGATAATCTCGACCGCCCGGGCCAGGCTGTCGTCGATCGCCGCTTCCAGCTGTTGGAGGGCCGAGATGTTCAGGGCGATCACCTCCCGCGCACGGGCGACCATGGCGGCGGGATCGGCGGAGAGGGGCTCGGTCGTGCTCATGGACAGGGATTTGACCCATCCCCGGCGGTTTCACAATGTTGAGCCGGTTCCCCGTCATGCTGCGCCCGCGAAGAAAAGGTGACGCTTGCAGGGAAACCCCCGGCGGTTGATGCGTTAGGAGGCCCATGGTGACGCTAGAGACGACCCAGGGCGCCGCGACAGCGCGCGCCGACACCCCCGCGCAACTGCCGCCCCCGCCCCTTCGCCTTCACCGCCCGGCCCTGTTTCTGGACATGGACGGCGTCCTGGCCCCCCTGGCCCCTACGCCGGACGATGTGGTCGCCGATCCTCGTCGCACGGCCAGCCTGAAATCGCTGGGCCAGCGCCTATCCGGGAAGGTTGCCATTCTAAGCGGACGCACGATCAGGGAGATCGACCGCATCGCCGACCAGGCGGTGGCTTCCGCCTCGGGCGTGCACGGGCTGGAACGCCGCAGGGCCGATGGCGAGATGTTGCGCTCGGAGCCCGATCCGGCCGTGCGCGAGGCGGTCGAGGCCTTCGATGACTTTGCCCGCACGCGACCCGGCATGATCGTCGAGGACAAGACGGTGGCCGCCGGCCTGCACTTCCGGGGTGCCCCCACCCACGCCGCCGCCGCGGAGGCCCTGGCCGAGCGCCTGGCCGAGGAGACGGGGCTGAGCCTTCAACCCGGCAATCTGGTGGTCGAACTGAAGACGCCGGGATCGGACAAGGGGACCGCCCTGACGGCCTTCATGAACGAGGCGCCCTTCAAGGGGGCCGTACCAATCATGCTGGGCGACGATCTGACGGACGAATACGGCTTCCGGGCCGCCGAGGCACTGGGCGGGTTCGGCGTCCTGGTCGGACCACCGCGCGAAACGGCCGCTCGCTTCGGCCTTCCCGACGTGGACGCCGTGCTGGATTGGCTGGACCGGATCGAGGAGATCGCATGACCCCCAACCTGGATCTCGCCCCCATCGGCAACTGTTCGATCAGCGCCCTGATCGACCGCGAAGGCCGCTTCGTATGGGCCTGCGCCCCGCGTGTCGACGGCGATCCTGTGTTCTCGGCCCTGATGGACGGCAACGATCCCGACCACGGTTTCTGGGACATCCGGCTGGAGGGGCAGGCCTCGGTCGAGCAGGCCTACATCCGCAACACGCCTGTGCTTCGCACCGTACTGACGGCCTCGGACGGTGCCTCCGTCGAGATCATCGACTTCGCCCCTCGCCACATGAAGCACAGCCGCACCTATCGGCCGCTGGCCTTTGGGCGGATCGTGCGTCCGCTGAACGGCTCGCCGAGGATCACTGTGCGGCTACGTCCCTCGGCCGACTGGGGCGCGCGTCGGGCGGAGTGCACCAGTGGATCAAACCACATCCGCTATGTCTGCACCGACGTCACCTTCCGCCTAACCACCGACTGCCCGGTGTCGCATATCCTCGACGAGCGGACGTTCCGTCTCGAAAAGCCCCACGCCTTCTTCCTCGGGCCGGACGAGGGCTATGATCAGGAGGTCGGTGCGGGCGTGCAGGCCGCCCTCGATCGCACGGTTGCCTACTGGCAGGACTGGGTGCGAACGCTCTATCTGCCGCTGGACTGGCAGGAGGCGGTGATCCGCGCCGCCATCACCCTGAAGCTCTGCGCCTACGAGGAGACGGGGGCCATCGTCGCCGCCATGACCACCTCGGTGCCGGAGTTTCCGGAGAGCGGGCGCAACTGGGACTATCGCTACTGCTGGATCCGCGACGCCTATTACACCGTGCGGGCCCTCAATCGGCTGGGGGCCGTCGACATCCTGGAGAACTATCTCGGCTATCTGAGGAACCTCGTCGACCAGTCGGCGGGTGGCCATGTGCAGCCCGTCTATGGCGTCGGTCTGGAAGAAGATATCGACGAGCGGATCACCGAAACGGTCGCCGGTTATCGCGGCATGAAGCCGGTCCGCGTCGGCAATCAGGCGCGCGAGCACTTGCAGCACGACGTCTATGGCCAGATCGTCCTGCCCTTGGTCCAGAGCTTCTACGATCAGCGACTGCTGCGTCCCGGCACGGTCGAGGACTTCCACGCCCTGGAAAGGGTCGGCGACCGGGCCTTCGCCATGCATGATCAGGTCGATGCCGGTCTGTGGGAGTTCCGCACCATCGCGCGGGTCCATACCTATTCCTCGGTCATGTGCTGGGCCGCCTGCGACCGTCTGGCCAAGGCGGCGGCGCATCTGGGCCTTGGGGATCGGGCGACCCTCTGGCGCGAGCGGGCGGACATCATCCATAAGCGCGTCGAGGCGGAGACGTTCCTGCCGGATGAAGGCCGGTTCGCCGCCAGTTTCGGCAATCGCGAGCTGGATGCCAGCCTGCTCCAGATGACCGATCTGGGCTTCATCGATCCGATGGACCCGCGCCAGGTCGCGACCTTCGACGCCATCGAGCGCGATCTGAAAAAGGGACCCTATCTGTTCCGTTACGTCGAGCCGGACGATTTCGGCGAGCCGGAGACGGCCTTCAACTTCTGCACCTTCTGGTTCATCGAAGCTCTGCACCAGAACGGACGTACCGAGGAGGCGCGCGAAATCTTCGAACAGATGCTTAGCCGCCGAACCCATGCGGGCCTGCTCAGCGAGGACATCTCCTTGGGCGACAACGAGCTGTGGGGGAACTATCCGCAGACCTATTCGCTGGTGGGCATCATCAACTGCGCGGTCCTGCTCAGCCGATCCTGGACGGACGCGCGATGAAGGCCGCCGCATCATTCCTCCCCCCTTGGGGGAGGGGGACCGCGAAGCGGTGGAGGGGGCCAACCCCAGACACCGGCAGCGCGGCCTGCCCCCTCCACCACCCTTCGGGTTGGTTCCCCTCCCTCGGTGGGGGAGGAATGCGAACTCTCCAGCCGCCTGTTCGTTAGTCGCCCATGAGCCGCCTGATCGTCGTTTCCAACCGCGTCTCTGCCCCCAAGGACCCCTCCGCCGGGTCCGCGGGTGGTCTGGCCATGGCCCTGTCGGCGGCGCTGAAGACCTATGACGGACTGTGGTTCGGCTGGTCCGGCGAAACCGTCGAGCATTTCACCGGCGAGGCCAAGATCGAGGATCGGGCGGGCGTCACGGTCGCCCTGGTCGACCTGGAGGCGCAGGACGTCGGCGAATATTACAACGGCTATGCCAACAAGACCCTGTGGCCGCTGTTCCACCACCGGGTCGATCTGACCGCCTATGAGCGCACCTATGGCGAGGGCTACGAGCGGACCAACGCCCGCTTCGCCGAGGTTCTGGCTCCGCTGATCCAACCGGACGACATCATCTGGGTCCATGACTATCACATGATCCCCATGGCGCGGGACCTGCGACGGCTGGGCATCAGGAACCGGATCGGCTTCTTCCTGCACACGCCCTGGCCCGCGCGTCAGCTGCTGGTCACCCTTCCGCACCACCGTCGGCTGGTGGAGTCGATGTTCGACTACGATCTGATCGGTTTTCACACCCGCGAATGGCTGGACCTGTTCCGCGACTATGTGGCCTCCGAACCGAGCGTGGACGGCAAACTTCTTCCCAACGATGCGCTGGAAGCCTTCGGCAAGACGGTCCAGACCGGCGTCTTTCCCATCGGCATCGACGTCGAGGGCTTTCTCGACGCCCGGAATTCCGCCTTCGGGCGTCGCACCTACGACCGGATGGCGGCCTCCTCGGCGTTTCGCTCCATGATGGTGGGCGTCGACCGGCTGGATTATTCCAAGGGTCTGGAGGAACGGCTGCTGGGCTATGAGCAGTTCCTGCACGATAACGCCGACATGCGCGGACAGGTCTTCCTCTTGCAGGTCACGCCGATCAGCCGGGACGACGTCGACACCTATCAGGACATTCGCGGGCGGCTGGATTCCCTGGCCGGGCGGGTCAATGGCGAATATGCCGACATGGACTGGCAGCCCATCCGCTACATCAACCGCACCTATCGCCGGGACCAGCTGGCGGGCATCTATCGCGCCGCTCGCGTCGGCTTGGTGACGCCCCTGCGCGACGGCATGAACCTGGTCGCCAAGGAATATGTCGCGGCCCAGAATCCGGACGATCCCGGCGTCCTGGTCCTGTCGCGCTTTGCCGGGGCGGCCGAACAGATGGGCGAGGCCCTGCTGGTCAATCCGTTTAGTCGTGAAGAGGTCGCCGACGCGATCAAGCGCGCCCTGACCATGCCGCTGGAAGAGCGCAGGCGGAAATGGCAGGCCCTGATGCAGGTGGTGCGCGACACCGATGTCAGCGTCTGGCGGGACGACTTCGTTTCGACGCTGCGTGCGATCGAGCGGCCCGCGAACGGGGATGATGACATCACCCCCGCCAACGCAGCCTGAGCCTCATGCGGCGTTAAGGGCCATCACTTCCCCATCCCGGGCGTCGGCACGCATGCGGGCAGGGCGCTGCGCCAGCCGCTCTGCATAGGCGTCCAGCAGGGGGCTTTCCGGCAGGAAGGACCTGGCCCAGGCCAGGCTGGACCCCACCATGATGTCCGCAACCGTGAACCGCCCGCCCATCAGATAGGGTCCGACCCACAGGGCCTCCAGCAGCCGATCCGCAGCCGCCTGATACCGCGTCCTGGCCAGAGGATCGCGGTCCGCCTCGCCGGTCATCTTGGACCAGATGGCCGGTTCCAGCTCGCCAACCGCCCAGCAGATCCAGGTCAGCAAAGCACCCCGCTCGGCCGATCCCGGCAGGGCGCCCAGATCGGCGTCCGGGAACATGTCCACGAGATACAGGGCGATGGCGGCGGACTCGGTGATCACGGCCTGATCGTGACGCAGAGCCGGCACCTTGCCGTCCGGATGCGGATTGGCCGGATCGGCCTCGCCGACCACCTGACCGTTGCGCACGGCGATCTGGCAGTAGCGGACCTGACAATCGATGCCGAGCTCCTCAATCAGCCAGACCATCCGCGACGACCGCGACTGGGGCGCGTGGAAGAGGGTGAGCATGTTGAAATCTCCCTTCGTTGTTGGCGCTATCGCTCGCCGCGCGGCGGCTCGCTGCTTGAGCGCCTCGGCAGCCCCTCGCCGCCGACACCCTTGAACTACTGCCACCCTGCTGCCAGCATGCTGTCAGCAGTGATGCGGCATCTTGGTTTTGTCATCGAGAAAGGAGCCCGCGCTCAAGCCGCAAACGACCGCGTCGTTTGCGACGACGCCACCAAGTCGGCGCTCAAGTAGCGAGCCGCCGCGCGGCAAGCGTTAGCGCCCACAAACATGAGACGCGCCGACCGTCTGTTCCAGATCATCCAGGTGCTGCGCCGGTCGTCCAGGCCGGTGACGGCCGACGCCATGGCGGCGGAGCTGGAAACCTCCAAACGCTCCATCTATCGCGACATCGCCACCCTCATGGGCCAACGCGTGCCGATCCGGGGAGAGGCAGGGATCGGCTATGTACTTGACGGCGGCTTCGACATGCCGCCGCTGATGCTGACCTCGGACGAGGTGGAGGCGGCGGTGCTGGGGGCGCAATGGGTGGCCGGGCGCGGCGATCCCGGTCTGGCCCGCGCGGCCAACGATCTGATCGCGAAGATCGCGGCGACCGTGCCCGAGCGGCTGCGCCCCGTGATCATGGAGCCGGCGGTATCCACGCCGCCTGCCTGGCAGCATGCGGTCGAGACCCTGGACATGGCGCGCGTCCGCGCGGCGATCCATGCGGGGCGAAAGCTGCGGCTTCATTACGCCGACGAACAGGGGCGCGAGACGCAGCGGATCATCTGGCCTTGCCTGGTCGGCTATCGCGAGACGACGCGCCTGCTGGTCGGCTGGTGCGAGACGCGCGACGACTTTCGCACCTTCCGCACGGATCGGGTGGTCGAGGCCGATTATCTGGACGACCGCTATCCGGGCCGTCCTGCCGCACTGCGTGCGCGCTGGTTCAAGCTGATCGAGGCCGAGCGGGCGAAGTGGGCGGCGCAGGGCATTAGCGAACCCTGCGCCTGAGCCCCGTCAGTAGATTTCGAACAGGCCCGCCGCGCCCATGCCGCCGCCGATGCACATGGTGACGACACCGTATTTGGCCCCGCGACGCTTGCCCTCGATCAGGACATGGCCGGTCATGCGGGCCCCCGACATGCCATAGGGGTGGCCGATGGAGATGGCCCCGCCGGACACATTGAGCCGGTCCATTGGAATGCCGAGCGTGTCGGCGCAGTACAGAACCTGCGACGCGAAGGCCTCGTTCAGCTCCCAGATACCGATGTCGTCGATGGTCAGGCCGTGGCGGCGCAGCAGGATCGGCACGGCATAGACCGGACCGATGCCCATTTCGTCCGGCTCGCACCCGGCCACGGCCATGCCGCGATAGGCCCCGAGCGGTTGCAGGCTGCGCTTCACCGCCTCGCCCGCCTCCATGATCACGCAGGCCGAGGCCCCGTCGGACAGCTGGGAAGCATTGCCGGCGGTGATGAACTCGCCTTGCTGGATTTCCTCGCCGCCGCCGAAGACGGGCTTGAGCGCCTTCAGGCCTTCCAGCGTCGTGTCGGCACGGTTGCCCTCGTCCTTGGACAGCGTGACTTCCTTGGCCGAGGCCTGGCCGGTCGCCTTGTCCACGACCTGCATGGTGGTGGTCATCGGCACGATCTCGGCATCCAGCCGACCTTCGGCCTGCGCCTGGGCCGTCCGCTGCTGGGACTGGAGCGCATATTCATCCTGGCGATCGCGCGAGATGCCGTATCGACGCGACACGACCTCTGCCGTCTCCAGCATCGACATATAGATGTGCGGGGCCTGTTTCAGCAGCGCCTCATCCTTCATCCGGTACAGGTTCATATGCTGGTTCTGGACCAGGGAGATGCTCTCCAGCCCGCCGCCGACCGCCATCTTCTGGTGGTCATAGATCACCTGCTTGGCCGCCGTGGCGATGCCCATCAGGCCAGAGGCGCACTGACGATCCAGGCTCATGCCCGGTACCGTCACCGGCAGGCCGGCGGCCAGGGCGACCTGGCGCGCCACATTGGTGCCGGTCGAACCCTGCTGCAGGGCCGCACCCATGATCACGTCCTCGATCTCGGCCGGATCGACGCCGGCGCGCTGGACGGCGTGGCGGACGGCGTGGGCCCCCAGCTGCTGAGCCTGGGTGTCGTTGAACGCCCCGCGATAGGCGCGCCCGATGGGGGTTCGGGCGGTCGAGACGATGACGGCTTCACGCATGGCATTCTTCCTTCATGGCGCTAACGCTCGCGACGCGGTCGCTCGCTGCTTGAGCGCGGGTTACCTCAGTAAGGACTGTAAGCGCTTGCCGTCGGGTCAAGGCAAGGGTGACTCAATGGACAGGTCGTGATGTCAGCTATGCGCCTTCTGGGCCTTGGACAGCTCGATCATTCCCTGGGCGGCCCCCATGTCCGGAACGATCTCTCCGGCGCGGTCTGAAATCTCGGCGAAGCGGGCGGCGACCTGTTCCGGGGCGTCGTCGCCGTCGATGAACGCCCCTTGGGTCAGGGTGACATAGGCGCGCTCGAACCCGCCGGCACCGGCGGCCAGGATGCAGCGGCTGGGTGCGTCCTCGCTGACCAGATACAGCAGGCCCGGCGTGACGCGGTCGGGCCCCAGTTTCTCCAGCGGCAGGGCTGCCCCCAGATCCTCGGTCATGCGGGTATGGGCGGTGGGGGCCAGGCAGTTGACGCGGATGTCGTTTTTGGCCCCTTCGATCGACAGGGTCTGCATCAGGCCCACCAGGGCCATCTTGGCCGCGCCATAGTTGGACTGGCCGAAATTGCCATACAGCCCCGATGACGATGTGGTCATGACGATGCGGCCATAGTTCCGGGTCCGCATGATCTCCCACACCGCCTTGGTGCAGTTCACCGCCCCCATCAGATGGACGTCGACGACAAAACGGAAATCCTCCAGCTCCATCTTGGCGAAGGTCTTGTCGCGTAGTACGCCAGCGTTGTTCACCAGGATATCGACCCGGCCCCATTTGGCCATGACCTCATCCACCATGGCCTGGACCGCCGCCGCATCCGTGACCGAGGCCGCATTGGCCATGGCCTCTCCGCCCGCGGCCACGATCTCGGCGACGACGCTTTCCGCGGCCGTAGCTGAGCCGCCAGAGCCATCGCGAGCGCCGCCGAAGTCATTGACGACCACCTTGGCCCCGCGCTTGGCCAATGCCAGTGCATGCTCGCGACCCAAACCGCCGCCAGCCCCGGTCACGATGGCCACCCGGCCCCCGAATGTCATGGTCATGCGTCAGTTTCTCCTGGATTATTCCAGTCTTCCCTATTGCCGGAAACGAAACAAGGAAACCAGCTTGGCGCGACGCGCCTACTTCAGGCTACAACACACCTCCCCCCAACCCCCGGGCCGGAAACTGCTCTGCCAGAAAGCGGCAAGGAGCAGCAAACGCCGTTAACGCGGCTAAATATGTTGAAATGGCGCCACAGTTGCCGCATTGCAGGCGGGAACGCGGAACCCGAGCGCCACAATGTCGTTCGGCCACCGAGTGTCACGTGTAAAGACGTGTACATCCGACAATCACGAGTATGAGGACTATCATGAAGCTGAAACTTCTTGCTGGCGTCGCTTTGGCGAGCCTGTTCACTGCCGGAACGGCTTCGGCGGAGCCGAATGGCTGGTACGGTGCGATCGACGCTGGCTATCACACGATCTCGGACGATCTTGAGCTGGTTTCGCAGACCAACGGTCCGGTCCTGAACTTTGACACCGAC
>NZ_JAYRTD010000014.1:0-70878 GCF_041919755.1 Brevundimonas sp.
TCTCCCGCAGGATCCCGATGATCTGCTCTTCCGTGAATCTCGCTCGTTTCATTCCGTCCGTCCTTTCAAGGGCCGGACTCTAGCTCCACGTGGAGGAAATTCTCAGGGGCACGTCAGAAGGGGTTGGGTCTGCGGTTGCGCGAGCTGCTGAAATCGTCAGAAAGTTATGCCCGGCTTGGGTTTCAGCCTCGCGCTTTCCTAGATTTCGTAATGATGGGGTCAGGTGTTCGAGTCACCTAAGCGGCACCACCTTTCCATAGTCATCGCTAGGCAGACCACCTGCTCAGCTGCACGCTCTGGCGCAGGCTTGGGCCAATACTTCTGCGGAATCGACCAGCGGCACCGACACATCCTCCGCGGTCAGCAGGAGGGGGACCTCGGTGCAACCGGCGATGACGACCTCGGCGCCTGCCTCGACCAGGGTGGCGGCCAAGCGGCGCATTTCAGCGCGCGCTGCATCGCCGGTGTCGCCGCGCTTCACGGCATAGACGCAGCCCATGAAGGTTTCGCGGTCCTGCCCGGTGAGGCGGACGATCCTGCACCCCCTGGCCTGAAGGGACCGGGTATAAAGCGCCTCACCGCCCGGCGTGGCCAGGACGCCGACCTTCCTGGGCGCGGCCTCGCCAGTCGCCGTCAGCGCCGCCTCGGTGGTCTCGGCGATCATGTCGATGAAGGGCAGGCCGGCCTTCTTGATTCCGGCCGCCTGGGCATGAGCGGTGTTGCAGGGCATAGCCAGGACCTGGGCCCCAGCGTCTCGCAGCCGCATCGCCATCTGACCCAGAACGCTTTCGGCGGCATCCGGCTGGCGATTGCGGTCGGGCACCTGGGGATTGATGTCGGCGATGATCCGGATGTGGTCGGCATCCCCCTCGGCGGGGGTCAGGGCCTGAATCCGAGCCAGAAAGGCCACGGTCGCGGCGGGGCCCATGCCGCCCAGGACGCCGAGGACCTTGCTCACAATGCCCCCTCCATCTCGCCCTGATAGCCGAACAGGCCCTGCGCCCCGCCGGTGTGCAGGAAGACCACCGTCTCGCCCTCGAACCGTCCGGCCCTGGCCAGGGCGATCAGACCCTTCATCGCCTTGCCGGTATAGACGGGGTCCAGAACGATGCCGTCGGTGCGGGCCGCCAGTTTCAGCGCCTCGATCACCGCCCCGTCGATCAGGCCATAGCCCTCGCCGACATAGTCGCAGTCGGCGACGACCATGGCATCCGTGACGGCGTCGGGCCGGCCAAGCAGGGCTGCCGTCTCCTGCGCCAGCTTGAGCACATTGGTCTCCTGTTTCGGCTTCGGAGCGCGCACCCCGATACCCAAGACCGGAATGTCCGCACCCATGACCGCCAATCCGGCGACCAGTCCCGCATGGGTGCCTGCGCTGCCGGTCGCCGTCACGATCCGGTCGATGGGCAGGTCCAGCTCGTCGGCCTGGACCACGATCTCGCGCGCGCAGTCGACATAGCCCAGGGCCCCGATCGCATTCGATCCGCCGCCCGGGATGACATAGGGCCGGCCACCGCGCGCCCGCACCTCTGCCGCCGTCTTCTCCAGCTCGGCCGGCATGTCCGATCCGCCGTCGACGAAGCGAATGCCTGCGCCGAACAGCCGGTCCATCAGCACGTTGCCGTTGTGGACATAGTCGGTGGCCTTCGACCCGGTCCGCTCTTCCAGGATGACCTCGCACTTCAGCCCGTGGGCTGCCGCCGCCGCCGCCGTCTGACGCACATGGTTGGACTGGACTGCGCCCTGGGTGACCAGGGTGTCGGCCCCCTGTTCGAAGGCGTCGCCCAGCAGGAATTCCAGCTTGCGGGTCTTGTTGCCGCCGCCAGCCAGGCCGGTGCAGTCATCACGCTTGATCCACAACTCCACGCCCAGCGCCTCCGACAGGCGCGGCAGCGGCTCCAGCGGTGTTGGCAGATGCGCCAGACGGACGCGGGGAAAACGGGCGAGGTGCATGGGCGGGCTCCGGTCGAGGGTCACCCCTCATAGCGGGCCGCTATCGGTTTGCCGACCTCAGTTCGCAGCGGGCGGGTTCAGGGCGTCCAGAAGGATCCGGATGGTCTGTTGTGCCGTTAGTTCGCCGCGCTGCTTCAGATGGTCCAGCGCGTCTCCCTGCGCGGGCGTGATGCGGGCGCTGGCCATGCTCCATCCGTCAAACAGGCGCTCCCGGATCGGCTCGCGGTCGATGATGTGCAGTTCGCAGTGCCGTGGGTCGCTCTGAAGTCGGCGCAGCAGGTTGTCCAGCGATGCCGGTCGCCCCTCGATCACCTGAACATAGCGTTCGTTGTGGGCGGCCAGAGCGCCGGTCAGGCCGTCACGGTCGTTGTTCCGCTGTGACTCGGCCAGGATGGTCGCCAGATTGACCAGTGATCCGGTGGATCCTGTCGCCCTGCTCTCATAAACCAGCCGTTCCAGACCTGAATTCATCGCGCTTCCCTCGCCGGTCGCTCAATGCCCGACAACGACAGGGTTGCATAGGGGAGGTCGCGGTGATCGCTGCAACGCCAAAGGGTTACGCTGGCGAAATATCCGCTTTTGTCTCATCATCGGGACATGTCGATCGATTCGCCTGCTCCCCGCCCGCGTGGCCGTGCCGGAACAGAGGCCGCCATTGTCGAGTCGGCCCAGCGCCTGCTGCTGCGCGACGGCTGGTCCGCCCTGAATGTCCAGTCCCTGGCGGCGGAGGCGGGTGTCGATCGCAAGCTGATCTATCGCTATTTCGGGGGCGTCGACGGTGTGGTCGCCCGCCTGGCCCGCGCACTGGATGTGTGGCTGGGCCAGACGCTGGCCGAGGCTCCGCCCAGCACCGCCGCCAGCTATCGCGAGTTCGCGCGCGAGGCGCTGAAGGCCTATCTGGCGGCGTTGCGGGCCAATCCGCTGATCCTGCGGATGCTGGCTTGGGAGCTCAGCGCGGATACGCCCCAGCTGCGTGACATGGAAAGAGCGCGTTCGGCTGTGGTGCAGGACTGGATGCGCGAGCGTCGCCCCCGGCTGCGTCTGCCGCCTCAGGGAGACGTCGTGGCCCTGAACGCCGTCATGCTGGCCGCCGTCCAGCATCTGGCCCTGACCGCAGCCGGCCGGGGCCGGTTCGCGGGGCTGGAGCTGGACGCCGCCGGCTGGGCTCGCATCGAGGCGGCCATCGATCAGCTGACCGCCGCCTGGCCGGATTGAACCGCACGCGCTTTGCGCCTATCGTCGCCCCGTTCTCCGGGGGGTCGCATCCAAGCGGCTGAGATTGGCGTAGCCGCCTGACCCGTCGAACCTGATCCGGGTCATGCCGGCGAAGGGATGAGTAACACGCGGTCCATGGCCCTCGCCACAGGACCCCGCGCCCGACGTCGGCGGAGCCCTCTTGCACAGAGGCCGCCATGAACATCCACGTCACGCCAGAACCCCAAGAGCCCAACGTCGACCTGTCGCTCAAGGATGCGCGCGAGGAGGTCATGCGCGAGACCGGCACCATCCCGACCGGCGAGCGGGCGGGCAGCCGCAAGGTCTATGTCGCCGGCGAGCTCTACCCCGACATCCGGGTGCCGTTCCGCGAGGTGGCGGTGCATCCGTCGGCGAACGAGCCGCCGGTGACCATCTATGACAGCTCCGGCCCCTATACCGACCCGACCGTCACCATCGACATCAAGCGCGGCCTGCCGCACGTGAAGTCCAGCTGGCAGCTGGATCGCGGCGACATCGCCCCCGTCGCCAATCCGCGCGAGGTCCGGCCCGAGGACAACGGCCATGCCAGCGGCAAGAACCTGGCCCCGCGCTTCGACACCTCCAACCACCGCGTCTTCAAGGGCGTCGAGGGCCGCCCGGTCACCCAGTACGAATACGCCAAGGCCGGCATCATCACGCCCGAGATGGAATATGTCGCCATCCGCGAGAACCTGCGCCGCGAGCAGAACAGCCCCTGCATCCGCGACGGCGAGGACTTCGGCGCCAGCATCCCCGACTTCGTGACGCCTGAGTTCGTGCGTCAGGAGATCGCGCGGGGCCGCGCCATCATCCCGCACAACATCAACCACCCCGAGGTCGAGCCGATGATCATCGGCCGGAATTTCCTGGTGAAGATCAACGCCAACATCGGCAATTCGGCCGTCCTCAGCTCCGTGGACGACGAGGTCGACAAGCTGGTCTGGGCCACCCGCTGGGGCGCCGACAACGTCATGGACCTGTCGACGGGCCGCAACATCCACAACATCCGCGACTGGATCATCCGCAACTCCTCCGTCCCCATCGGCACCGTGCCGATCTATCAGGCGCTGGAGAAGGTGGGCGGCATCGCCGAGGACCTGACCTGGGAGGTGTTCCGCGACACCCTGATCGAACAGGCCGAACAGGGCGTGGACTATTTCACCATCCATGCGGGCGTGCGCCTGCCCTTCGTGCCGATGACCGCCAAGCGCGTCACCGGCATCGTCAGCCGCGGCGGCTCCATCATGGCCAAATGGTGCCTCAGCCATCACCGCGAGAGCTTCCTGTACGAGCATTTCGAGGACATCTGCGACATCATGCGGGCTTATGATGTCAGCTTCAGCCTCGGCGACGGCCTGCGTCCCGGCTCCATCGCCGACGCCAATGACGAGGCCCAGTTCGCCGAGCTGCGCACCCTGGGCGAACTGACCAAGATCGCCTGGGCCAAGGGCTGCCAGGTCATGATCGAGGGCCCCGGCCATGTGCCGATGCACAAGATCAAGGCCAATATGGATGAGCAGCTGAAACACTGCCACGAGGCGCCCTTCTATACCTTGGGGCCGCTGACCACCGACATCGCCCCCGGCTATGACCACATCACATCCGCCATCGGCGCGGCCATGATCGGCTGGTTCGGCACGGCCATGCTCTGCTACGTCACGCCCAAGGAGCATCTGGGCCTGCCCGATCGTCAGGACGTCAAGGACGGCGTCATCACCTACAAGATCGCCGCCCACGCCGCCGACCTGGCCAAGGGCCACCCGGCCGCCCGCCTGCACGACGACGCCCTCTCACGCGCCCGGTTCGAGTTCCGCTGGGAGGACCAGTTCAACCTCGGCCTCGACCCCGAAACGGCCCGCAAATACCACGACGCGACCCTGCCCAAGGAGGCCCACAAGACCGCCCACTTCTGCTCCATGTGCGGACCCAAGTTCTGCAGCATGAAGATCAGCCAGGACATCCGCCGGGACGCGGCGGCCCAGAACGATGCGGGCGGCTCGCTGGCGGAAGCGGAGGCCGGGATGGCGGAGATGAGCGCGAAGTTCCGCGCCGGGGGCGGGGTGGTGGAGGTGAAGGTTTAGATATACTCGTCGCCATAATCTGATGACGGGCTCGCGCGGAACACCATCCTCGATGGTGTGGTGGCAGCTTTAGATGTCTTCTTCGGATCGTAGAACTCTACCTTTTCTGACCAAAGCGTTCCGAAGTAAGGGTGGCCGCTTACAAAGCTGGATTTGACAGACCCTGGCCACCACCCCTTGAGCGTCGCTTCATAGGCAAGAAGCCACATCTCCGACTTAAGGCCGTCCTGCGTAGCGAACGCCTTCCACTCTGGAACTTTGAGCTTGCCCGATATCAGGCCGCGATCATTCAGGTCTAAGGTGAGAAGGCCAACTGCGGAGCTTCGCAACGGTCGGACGCGATCAAACAAGCCAGCGTCCAACTTCAGGCCAATCTCCCTCGCCCAGAATAGGAGCCATGCGACTTCATCGGTGTGGGCGGCCTCGGCCTTTACGGGAACTTGCTGCAGAATGAAGTCTGCGATTTCGCCTTTGTCAGTGACCTTGTCAGCGCGGATGGCCGCAAGATGCTCTGCGACAAAGCGCAGACAACTGGGCGAGCGCCTCGCACAGTAGAGAAGCCACCGGAATAGATGGGCCGTGTTAGTGGTTTGCACGCTAAATGAGACAGCTCTCTTGGCCGCAAATAGGAGGACGTGCTCCTTGGAATTCTCATCGGCTAGATAGAGAGCGTGCTCAAAAAATGAGTCTAGGTCGTCTCGCTGGCGAGTGCCCGGGCTAGGTTCGAAATTCCTAATGAAGCTGACCCACTCCGGTGCGTGCTTGCACCCCATCCCGTGGGTGTCTGTCTTCTCAGCACTTAACTCTAGCTCATACTCATAGAGCGCATTGGCGATGCCGACCAAAACGGCGGACTCGGTTTCGTCCTCCCTAAGACCGATAATAAAATCATCGACATATCTCACAGAACGATCATTGAGATCGGGTATGGTTTGCTTCGCAATTTGCTCGATCTCGGCAGCAATCAACTCTGAAACTATCCGAGACGTATCAGGACCGATCGGTATGCCTACAGTTTGTCCCTCCTGACCTGCGCCGATTGCTCGATCTAACTGATTTCCAAAATGACCTTTAAACGCTGGCTTGTTATAGTTCTTCTTTGCGAACTCTTTGCCGACTAAACTCCAAGCGATCGAGTGGGTGTATATCGACGGGAAGAAGCGCGTCACGTCGGTCTTAACGTATCGACCATACAACCCCAAAATTTTTGATCGCCGTCTGGCTACCGCGTCGAAGTCTACTCCCGTGACCGATCGCCCTGGACCAGAAAGCAGGATAGCAGGCTTGAATTCAGATGTGGAAGATCTCTTTAGACGTTTCTCAATATCTGGCCAGTTATCTGCTATGATCTTGGCAACCGCGAACTGGTTGACTGGATTGACAATGGACAGAGACCGGCGGGCATGGCCATAACGAGGAATCGAGTAGTGTTCGGGCTTGGTTCTAAACGCTAGGATTTTTTCAACATCCCAAGCTGACCTAAGCTTGGTCGTACTATTTGCAAAATCTTCCGTAGTGAACGTCGGCGGCAACTCAGTTGGAAAGTAGCCGCGTCCCAAGAGCCGCTTTAACCGACGCTCTTTAAGAGGTCGCGTTGGGACCAATATTTTCTTGACCACCAGTGCCCTCCAGCACCTCCGTTCGACAACTCACACTAGAAGCACGTTAGAAGCCTCGCAACCGGCCAAAACTGCTGTTCCCGCCACCGTCCGCAGCGTCTCTTGGCAGAACCAAGAACACACCCTTTTTCGCCGTCGCGCTGGCTGATCGACCGAGCTAATTTCCTTCCCATGCCCACCCTCGTCCTCCTCGCCGGTCCGAACGGGGCCGGGAAGACCACCTTCATCAACGGCTTCCTGCGTGAGCGCGCGGAGACCTTTCGGTTCGTCAATCCGGACGAGGTGGCGCGCGGCCTGACCGGCGCGGGCGCGCCGCGCGATCTGGCCGCCGGGCGGCGGGTGCTGGAGCGGCTCGACGAGCTGGCGGCCGAGCGGGCGGACTTTGTGCTGGAGACAACCCTGGCCACCCGCTCCCATGCCGTCCGCATCCGCGACTGGAAGGCGGCGGGTTACCGGTTCGAGCTGATCTATCTGCGCCTGCCCAGCGCGGACCACTCCGTCGCCCGTGTTGCGCACCGCGTCTCGCAGGGCGGCCATGGCATTCCGGAAGACACCTTGCGACGACGCTTCGACGTCAGCCTCGAATATCTCGAAACGACCTACAAGCCGCTGGCCGACGACTGGACGGTCTACGCCAGTGGCGGTCCAACGCCCGAACTGCTAGATTGGGGACCGCGATGAGCAAGTCGATCTTCGATCACGAAACTGTCCTGAAGGGCCTTCGGCGCGCCGCCGAGATGGCCAAGCACGGCACGCGCGAGGAAAAGTCCGGCAAGTTCCTGCCGCCGCCCGGCTGGAAGGGTCGCCTGATCACGGCCACCGACGACAGCCCGTCGAAGCCGGCCAAGGGCAAGGCGGCTTAGGCCCCTACGACCGATCTTGACGTAGCCGCATGCTAGCCCTGCCTCCGTTCGCAACGGGAGGAGACAGATGGCAGACGGATCACCCACGCTGTACGGCAAGGGGCGCAGTGCGCCGGATGAGGTCTGGGGGCGGGTGCGGGAGGACTATCTGTCGGGCCTGCCGGGGATCGAGGTCTGTCGGCGGCACGGGGTAGGGCTGACGGCCATGCGCAACCGGGCGGCGCGCGAGGGCTGGCGGCGCACGGACCAGCCCTGGACCCCGCCCAACACCCTGGATCCCGATGACGAGGGGGTCTTGCTGGAGCATGAGATCGACGGCGACCTGGACCGGGTCGAACTGCGCCAACTGTCCTTCGTCGCCTGGCGCCGCATGCAGCGCGCCGTCCTGCGCGGCCAGGCGGCCGAGGCCCTGCGCTGGCGCCGCGTCCGACTCATCCTCGACGCCGAGGCGGTCGAGGAGGATCAGGCCATGGAGCAGGAACAACGCCGCTGGGACTACCTCCACGGCCCGGTCGAAGTGGACCGAGTGGACTGAGTGGACTGTGTTTTCAGTCCTTCTCCCCTCCGGGGGAGAAGGTGGGCCGGAGGCCCGGATGAGGGGGATGCCGGCCGCGCGCTCATTGTCGGACGGTCTGCGAATCTACACAGCCCCCTCATCCGACCCGCTTCGCGCGCCACCTTCTCCCCCGAGGGGAGAAGGCTAAGCCGCCGCCACCTTGCGCAGCGCTTCGGCGAAGACCTCGGCCGGTTGGCCGCCACTGATCAGATACTGGCCCTCGATGACGACGGCAGGGACCGCGTTGATCCCCCGGGCGCGCCACAGGGTCTGGGCGGCGCGGACCTCGGGCGCATACAGGTCGTCGGACAGGACCTCGACCGCGCGGGCCCGATCCAGGCCGGCGGTCGCAGCGGCGTCGGCCAGCACCTCCGGATCGGTCAGGGACCGGTTGTCGGTGAAGTGGGTGCGGAACAGGGCCTCCTCCAGCGCGCGCTGGGCGGGGGCACCGCCCGTCTCGTGCGCCCAGTGCAGCAGGCGGTGGGCGTCGAAGGTGTTCCACATGCGGCTGTCGGGGCCCATGCGCATCTCAAATCCCGGCCAGGCATCCTCGGCCCGTTCGGTGATCATGGCGCGATTGGCGGCGGACTGTTCGGGAGTGGAGCCGTATTTGCGGGCGATGTGTTCGCCGATCTTCTCACCCTCCGGGGCCATGCCGGGGTTCAGCTCGAACGGCTGGAAGGTGATGGTCGCCTCTATCCCCTCGGCCCGGACGGTGGCCAGCGCCTGTTCCAGCCCGCCCAGGCCGACTACGCACCAGGGACAGACCACATCGGAGACGAAGTCGATGCTGAGGGTGCGGGTCATGCGACGGTGACACCCTTCCAGAAGGCGATACGGCCCTTGATCTCTTTCGCCGCATCCTTGGGCTCGGGATAGTACCAGGCGGCGTCGCGGTTCTCCTGACCGTCGACGACGACGGTGTGATAGGAGGCCGTGCCCTTCCACGGGCAGACGGTGGTGGTGTCGCTGGGTTTCAGGACGCCGTCAGTGACCGCGTCCGCCGGGAAGTAGTGGTTGCCCTCGACCACCACGGTGTCGTCGCTCTGGGCAATCACCGTGCCGTTCCATGTCGCCTGAACCATCGTCGTCTCCTGTGAGGGATGAGGACGGGATATGGGGCCTTGGCCGGGTTTCGCCATGCGTCAAATCGTGGGTTCCGTTGTCAAAAAGGACCGGCTAACGTCCTCGCTCTGGAAGAAAGCGAGGCCGTCATGTCCGATCTGGAAACCTTCCGCGCCGAGACGCGCGCCTGGCTGGAGGCCAACTGCCCCGCCGAATGCCGGGGGCCGCTGGAGAACGAAGAGGACCGGGTCTGGGGCGGGCGCAATCCGACCTTCAAGACGCCCGCGCACAAGCGCTGGATGGAGGTCATGGGCGCGCGCGGCTGGACCGCCCCGGAATGGCCGACGGAATATGGCGGCGGGGGGCTGAGCCGCGAGGAGGCCAAGGTCCTGGCCTCGGAGATGCGCCGCATCGACGCCCAGATGCCGCTGTCGTCCTTCGGCATCTGGATGCTGGGCCCGGCCCTGCTGCAGTTCGGCACCGAGGAGCAGAAGAAGCGCTTCCTGCCCGAGATCGTGCGCGGCGAGATCCGCTGGTGCCAGGGCTATTCAGAGCCGGGCGCGGGGTCGGACCTGGCGTCGATCCAGACGAAGGCCGAGGATCGCGGCGACCACTGGATCGTCAACGGCCAGAAGGTCTGGACCAGCTATGCCGACAAGGCCGACTGGATCTTCTGCCTGGTGCGGACCGACCCGGACGCGCCCAAGCATCTGGGGATTTCCTTCGTCCTGTTCGACATGGCCAGCCCGGGCGTCTCGACCCGGCCCATCGTCCTGATCAGCGGCAAGAGCCCGTTCTGCGAGACCTTCTTCGACGATGTGCGGGTGGAGAAGGAGAATCTGGTCGGCGAACTGAACCGGGGCTGGGACGTGGCCAAGGCGCTCCTGGCACACGAGCGGACGATGATCGGGGCCATGGGCAGCCTTGGGGCGGGCCGGCCGCTGGGTCAGGTCGCGGGCGACAGCGTCGGGCTGGACGACGACGGGCGTCTGGACGACCCCATCCTCCGTGCACGGATCGCGGATCTGGACGTCGACATGGCCGCCTTCAATCTTTCGATGGAGAGGGTGGGGGATCAGGTCAAGGCGCGTCAGGCCCACCCCGCCATCGCCTCCATGCTGAAATACTATGGCTCGGAGCTGAACAAGCGCCGGCACGAGCTGATCATGGCCGCCGGCGGGTCGGATGCTTTGGAGTGGGAGGGCGAACGCTCGCGCAACGGCACCGCCGCCCGCGACTGGCTGCGGACCAAGGCCAACTCCATCGAAGGCGGCACTTCGGAGGTCCAGCTGAACATCATCGCCAAACACCTGCTGCAACTGCCGGGAGCCTGAGACCTTGCCGCTGATCCTGACCGAAGAGCAGACCATGCTGAAGGAGGCCGCCGATGGCTTCCTGAACGAGAATGCGCCGATCGCCCATCTGCGGGCCCTGCGTGACAGCCACGATGCCGACGGCGTCTCGCGGGACCTGTGGAAGGCGTTCGGCGAGATGGGGTTTGCGGGCGTCATCATTCCCGAGGAGCACGGCGGCACCGGCCTGGGCGCGGTCGAGGCGGGCGTGGTGGCCGAGGCCCTGGGCCGCACCCTGACGCCGTCGCCCTTCATGGGATCGGGCGTGCTGTCGGCCAAGGTGCTGATCGACGGCGGTTCGGCCGAGCAGCAGACGGCCTGGCTGCCCCGCATCGCGGCGGGCGAGGCGATCCTGTCGCTGGCCGTCGACGAAGGGGCCAAGCACAGAACTTCCGCCATCGCCACGACGGCGGAGCGGTCGGGCAATGGCTTCAAGCTGAACGGGACCAAGGGGTTCGTGCTGGACGGCCACATCGCCGACGCCCTGATCGTGGCGGCGCGGACAGAGGAGCGGCTGACGCTGTTCCTGGTCGATCCGAAGACGGCGGGTGTCGAGATCGAGCGGACCGTCATGGTCGACGCCCACAATGCGGCGCGGGTGACGCTGACCGATGTCGAGGTCGATGCCGATGCGGTGATCGGGGCGGTCGACGGTGGTGAGGGGTTGCTGGAAGGCGCGCTGAACCTGGGCCGGGCATGTGCTGCGGCTTCGCTGACCGGGGCGGGGGATCAGGCGTTCCAACTGACGCTAGAGTATCTGCGGACCCGCAAACAGTTCGGCAGGCTGATCGGCGAGTTCCAGGCTCTGCAGCATCGCTCGGCCCATCTTTTCACCGAGATCGAACTGGCCCGCGCCGCCGTTCTGGGGGCCTTGCAGCGGCTGGATGCGGGGCGCGACGATGCCGGACTGGCGGTTTCGGTTGCCAAGGCCAAGGCCGGGCGTGTCGCGGAACTGGCGGTGCAGGAGGCGGTCCAGATGCATGGCGGCGTCGGCATGACCGACGCCTTCGACGTCGGCCTGTTCATGAAGCGGGTGCGGGTGCTGAACGAACTGATGGGCGACGCAGGCTTCCATACGGAACGGCTGGCGCGGGCGAAGGGGTTCTGAGTATGAAAGCGGCAGGTTCAGTGTGGCTGATGATCGCGGTATTCGCGTCAGCCGGCTGCTCCACAGTGCCCGCAGAGGAGCCCGCCGATCCCACTCGACCGAGGGTAACACTTGATTGCGTGAAATATCCGCTGCCCACACGGGACAGGGCCTTTGAAAGGTGTGTTCTAGTTTCGGTCGAGCCCGACACCGTGGCAACACGCGACCTTGCTGAGCGCTATCTTAGCAACTTGCCTATTGCACGATCGCGCTCGCCTTCCGAGGACCTGATCGGCGCGCAAACCATCCGGGTGTCGGTCCGTCTTACACCACAGGCATCGGCAGTGGGTGACGCGGCGGGAGAGCCCCGCTAAACCCTACGCCAAGGGAGAATGCCTATGACGCGAGCCAACGCGCCTGAGTACATGTCCGGCTTCGGCAATCACTTTGCGACGGAGGCGGTGGCCGGGGCCTTGCCGAAGCGGCGCAACTCGCCGCAGCGGGTGCCGATGGGGCTGTATGCGGAGCAGCTGTCCGGGACGGCCTTCACCGCGCCGCGGTCGGAGAACCGGAGGTCGTGGCTGTATCGCCTGCGACCCAGCGCCCAGCATCCGGCCTACAAGCCCTTCGCCCAGGGTCGTGTCCGATCGGGTCCGTTCCACGATGCGCCGCCGTCGCCGAACCGGATGCGGTGGGATCCCCTGCCCATGCCAGATGCCCCCACCGATTGGGTCGAGGGACTGGTCACCTATGGCGGAAATGGCGATGCAGAGGCGGGGGCCGGGACAGGCATCCATCTATATGCCGCCAACCGGTCGATGGTGGACCGGGTCTTCTATTGCGCCGATGGCGAGCTGCTGATCGTCCCGCAGGCGGGACATCAGGTCTTTGTCACGGAGATGGGACGGATCGATGCGCGACCGGGCGAGATCGTCGTCATCCCCCGTGGCGTCCGGTTCCGGGTCGAGTGCGATGGCCCGATCCGGGGCTATGTCTGCGAAAACTATGGCGCGGCCTTCCGCCTGCCGGACCTGGGGCCGATCGGTTCGAACGGCCTGGCCAATCCGCGCGATTTCCTGACGCCGGTCGCCGCCTATGAGGATGTGGATCGGGCGACCGAATGCGTGCAGAAATTCGGCGGCCGGCTGTGGACCACCACCTTCGATCACAGCCCGCTGGATGTCGTCGGCTGGCACGGCAATCACGCGCCCTACAAATACGACACCGCGCGGTTCAACACGATCGGCACCGTCAGTTTCGACCATCCGGATCCGTCGATCTTTACGGTCCTGACCAGTCCGTCCGATACGCCGGGCGTGGCCAACTGCGACTTCGTGATCTTCCCGCCGCGCTGGATGGTGGCCGAGGACACCTTCCGCCCACCGTGGTTCCACCGCAACGTCATGAGCGAGTTCATGGGGCTGGTGACCGGCGAATACGACGCCAAGGAGGGCGGGTTCGCCCCGGGCGGCGCGTCCCTGCACAACTGCATGAGCGGCCATGGTCCGGACCAGGCCAGCTATGACAAGGCGGTCGCGGCCGAGCTGAAGCCGGTCAAGATCGAGAACACCCTGGCCTTCATGTTCGAGACCCGTATGCCGATCCGCACCACGGAATGGGCACAAACCAGTCCGACGATGCAGCTGGACTATGACGACGTCTGGACCGGGTTCGACAAGGGACAAGTGGAATGAAGCGCATACTGATCGCGGCGGCGGCGCTGCTGATGGCGGCCTGCCAGCCCATGCCGAGCGGCACATCGACGGAGATGGCATCGAACGATCCACCGGTGGTCCAGACCCCTGCCCCGGGCACCGATGCAGCCGCCTGTGCCGCGCGGGGCGGGAAGATGCTGCCGCAGGGGCGGATGCAGTCGCTGCAGTGTGTGGTGTCCTACGCCGATGCGGGACGCCGCTGCACGGACGGCGACGATTGCCAGGGCGACTGCCGGGTCGAGGAGGTCAACGGCACTCCGGATGCCGGGTCTGCCGCCGTCGGCCAGTGCCAGGCCAACAGCAGCCGCTTCGGCTGCTACACCACCGTCGAGGGCGGCAAGGCCGAGGCGACCATCTGCGTCGACTGACGGCAAGCATGGAAAAACCCCCGCCGCGATTGCGACGGGGGTCTTCATATCGTTCGTCCGGTCAACGACCGGTGCGTGAACGCCCGATCTTACTGCGAGGGGGTGTTCGAGGTCGTCATGCCGCCATCGGCGTTGCCGGCCTGTTGCTCGATGCGGTTGGCTTCGGCGTTGGCCGAGGCTTCGACGCGGTCGGCTTCGTTTTCCAGCGCTGCGGCACCGGCTTCGGTCGGGGCAGCGGCGGCTTGGGCTTCCAGGCTCTCGGCTTGGGCTTCACCTTGGGCCTCGATGGCGTCGGCTTGCTTTTCGGCGGCTTCGTCAGCGGGGCTCTGGCAAGCGGCGAGGCCGGCGAAGGCGAAGGTAGCGGCGGCGGCGATAATCAGTTTACGCATGGATAGTTTCCTCCAGTGAGGTCCGGATAACGTCACCGATCACAAACGGTTCACGCGCCCGTGAAGAATTTTATCCGGCGTCGGAGAAGGCCACGCGCGCCGCCCCGAGCAGGGCCGCATGCTTGTGCAGGATCACCTTAGTGGGGATGGCGGCCATATAGTCGGCGAACCGGCCTTTGCGCTCGAACCGCTCGCGGAACGGGCTGGCCTTGAGGAAGGGCAGGATACGCGGCGCGATGCCGCCGGCGATATAGATGCCACCCCGCGCGCCGGTGGTCAGGGCGATATCGCCGGCCACTGCCCCCAGGATGGCGCAGAACCGGGCCAAGGTGGCCCCGCAGGCGCTGTTGGGATCTTCCATCGCCTCAGTGGTGATCTGGGCCGGATCGTCGATGTGGGTCTCGCGCCCGTCGATCTCTGCCAGGGCGCGGTGCATGTTCAGCAGGCCTGGGCCACAGATCAGCCGCTCAATCGAGACCCGGTCGTAGCGGCGACGCAGGATGCGCAGGATTTCGTCTTCGATGGGATCGCCCGGCGCGAAACAGGCATGGCCGCCCTCGGACGGCATGGCGATTTCGTTGCCGTGGATGTCACGCGCCAGGGCCGAGACGCCGAAGCCGGTACCGGGGCCGAGCACGGCGATGGCCGAGCGTTCTTCGCCCTCGTCCGGGCCGCCCAGAGACGCCAGCTGATCCTCCGGCACGACGGGTGCGCCCCAGGCCAGGGCCTCGAAGTCATTGATCAGGCGCACGGGGTTCAGACCCAAAGTGGCCAGCTCAGCTTCCGAAACCTGCCACGGCGAGTTGGTCAGGTCGATGGCACCATCCGTCACCGGACCGGCAACGGCAATGACGCCGCCGGTCGGTTTGACCTCGCAGCCGTCAATGAAGGCCTTGACCCCGCCCAGGAAGGTCGGGTGTTCCGAGGCCGGAAAGCTTTCGTGATGTTCCAGCACGGGCTTGCCGCCGATCATGTGGGCGATGGCGAACCGGGCATTTGTGCCGCCGACGTCCCCGACCAGCAGGGTCTTGTCCCAGTTCACCGTCATCAGGCAGTCCTCACTACGTTAGCCGACCGTTGCCCGGTCTTTGTGATCGTTTGTGGCTCAGGCGTCCACGGCCCGGTCGTTGACGTTGTTGTCGGGCGGGGTGTCCTTGTGGTCGGTCTGGCCGGGCGGCAGGCCGAAACAGACACTGGCACCCTCTTCGGCGGTCGAGACGACGTGGCGGAAGGCACCGAACAGTTCGCGGCCATAGCCCCAAGTGGAGCCCTCGGCGTGATGGGACGACCGGACGGCGGGCGCGCGATCGGCCAGATCGGCTACGTCGACCGTGGTCAGGACCCCGGCCTCGGCATCGAGGCGGATGATGTCGCCGTCGCGGATGTTGGCGATCAGGCCTCCGGCCAGAGCCTCGGGCGAGACGTGGATGGCGGACGGCGTCTTGCCGCTGGCCCCCGACATGCGACCGTCGGTGACGAAGGCGACCTTGAACCCCTTGTCCTGAAGGATGCCCAGCGCGGGCGAAAGGCTGTGCAGTTCCGGCATGCCGTTGGCGCGCGGACCCTGGAAGCGCAGGACGACGATGACGTCGCGGTTCAGCTTGCCGTCCTTGAACGCTTGAAGGGCGTCTTCCTGGGTCTCAAAGACGGCGGCGGGGGCCTGGACGATGCGGTTCTCGGGCTTGACGGCAGAAATCTTGATGACGGCGCGACCCAAGTCGCCCTGGACCAGTCGCAGGCCGCCCTCGCGGTCGAACGGGTCGGAGGCGGGGCGTAGAATGTCCGTGTCCAGACTTTCGGTGACGCCATCCTTCCAGACCAGTTCGCCGTCCTGGAGGATCGGCTCCTGGAAATAATGATGGATGCCCCGGCCCATGACGGTGTGGACGTCGGAATGGATGTGGCCGGCCGTGGCCAGTTCGCGCGCCACGAAGGCGATGCCGCCAGCGGCCTGGAAGGCGTTCACATCGGCCGAACCGTTGGGATAGACGCGGGCCAGAAGCGGCGTCACGGACGACAGCTGATCCATGTCGGTCCAGTCGATCAGCACGCCGGCTGCGCGTGCCATGGCGACCAGATGGATGGCGTGGTTGGTCGAGCCGCCGGTGGCCAGCAAGGCCACGATCATGTTGACGATGGATTTCTCGTCGATGACGTCCGCCATCCGAGCCTCGCCACTGCGGGCCAGTTCGACCGCACGCTTTGCCGCCGCAGCGGTCAGGGCGTCGCGCAGGCCCGTTTCGGGATGGACGAAGGCGGTGGAGGGCAGGTGCAGACCGCCCAGCTCCATCATCATCTGGTTGGAGTTGGCGGTGCCGTAGAAGGTACAGGTACCGGGGGAATGGTAGCTGCCGATCTCGCTGTCCAGCAGGGTCTGGCGATCGACCTGTCCTTGGGCGTACAGGGCGCGCACGCGGGCCTTTTCCGCATTCGGGATGCCGGACGGCATGGGTCCTGCGGGGGCGAAGACGACGGGCAGGTGGCCGAACGCCAGGGTTCCGATGAACAGGCCGGGCACGATCTTGTCACAGACGCCCAGGGCCATGACGGCGTCGAAGGCGTCGTGGGTCAGGGCGATGCCCGCCGACATGGCGATCAGGTCGCGGCTGAACAGCGACAGCTCCATGCCGGGGCGGCCCTGGGTGACGCCGTCGCACATGGCGGGGGTACCGCCCGCGACCTGGGCCGTCGCGCCGACGGTGCGGACCGCGTCGCGGATGACGGTGGGAAAGCGCTCGAACGGCTGATGCGCCGACAGCATGTCATTATAGGCGGTGACGATGCCGACATTGGGCTTGGACCCATCCATGGCCGTCAGCTTGTCGGCGAGGGTCTGGCCGGCAAAAGCATGGGCCCAGTTGGCGCAGGAGAGCTTGGCCCGGCCCGCGCCGCTGTCGCGTGCAGCGTCCATGCGGCGGATGTAGTCGGAACGGGTGTCGCGCGAGCGGTCGACGATGCGGGCGGTGACCTCGGCGACGACAGGATGCAGGTTGGCCATCAGGCTTTCTCCGTCCACAGAACATCCAGCGGAACGTCGGCGGCGATCAGGGCGGCGATGGGCTGGGTCGCGGGATCGCCCTGCATTTCACGTTCGAAGACGGCTCGCTTGGCGGTGCCGGTCAGGGCCAGGACAACGCGCCGCGCCTGGATCAGATACGGCAGATTGATCGACAGTCGCTCCAGGCTGGGGGCCAGGCCGTCGCGGCCTTGCGGCACGCCGAGAACCGTCGGCTTGAGCGTCGGCGACAGCAGTGTCTTCAGGGTCGGGCTGTAGGGGAACATGGAGCAGATATGGCCATCCTCCCCCATGCCGAGAAGGACCGCATCCAGACGGCCGTGCGGAGCCAGGGCCTGAGCCGCGCGGGCGGCGGCGCGGTCGACCGTGACCTCCGCATGATACAGGGGCAAGAAGGTCGCTGCGGCGGCGGGACCGGTCAGCAGCGTCCGCTTGAGCAGGGCCGCGTTCGAATCCGGCGAAGTCTCGGGCACATAGCGCTCGTCGATCAGGGTCACGGCGATGCGGGACCAGTCGAGGCCCGCCTCGGCCATCCGCGCATAAATGGGCGAAGGGGTGGAGCCGCCCGATCCGGCGAAGGTCGCCTTGCCGGTTTCGCTCAGAGCCTGGCCAAGAGTGTCGGTCAGGCGGGTGGCGCAGGCGTCGGCCCAGTCTGTGCCGGTGGCGAAGGTCTGGATGGCGGGGGCAGGGCGGTCAGTCATTGCCGGTGTTCCAGCGCCGACCCGTGCGGTCCAGCAGCAGATCGGCCTCGGGCGGGCCCCAGGTTCCGGCGACGTAGTCCCTGGGCTTGAAGGCCGCGTCCTGCCAGGCCTCGGAGACCTGATCGACCCATTTCCAGGCCTGCTCGGCCTCGTCGCGGCGGACGAACAGGGTGGAGTCTCCGGCCAGGGCGTCGAGCAGCAGCCGCTCATAGGCGATGCGGCGGCGGGGCGGCTTGGCCGACTTGTCGTTCTGGCCCCACGACAGGGACATCTGGATGGGCTGAAGCTGCATGCGCTGGTCCAGCCCGGGCTTCTTGTTCATCACCGACAGGGAGATGTCTTCCTCGGGCTGCAGCTCGATGACTAGGCGGTTGGCCGTCACCTGACCCCGGTCGTTGTCGAAGATGGAGTGGGGCAGGGCCTTGAACTGGATAACGATCTCGGTGCGCTTTTCCGGCAGGCGCTTGCCGGTGCGCATGAAGAAGGGGACGCCGGCCCAGCGCCAGTTGTCGATGTCGGCGCGAATGGCGACGAAGGTCTCGGTGTCCGAGGACTGGCCGCGCTCCTCGTCATAGCCCTTGACCGGCTGACCCTCGCTGGTGCCCGCCACATATTGTCCGCGCACGGTGACGCGCTCGGCCTCGTCATGGGTGATGGGGCGCAGGGAGCGCAGCACCTTGACCTTTTCGTTGCGGACCGAGTCGGGCTCCAGGTCGCTGGGCGGCTCCATGGCCACCAGGCAGAGTAGCTGGAGCATGTGGTTCTGGAGCATGTCGCGCAATGCTCCGTACTCGTCGTAATAGGGCCAGCGGTCGCCGACGCCGACGGTTTCGCCCACCGTGATCTGGACGTGGTCGATCGAGAGGTTGTTCCACAGCGGCTCGAAGATGGTGTTGCCGAAGCGCAGGGCGATCAGGTTCTGGACCGTCTCCTTGCCCAGATAGTGGTCGATGCGGAACACTTGCTGTTCGGAGAAGGCATCGGCGACGGCGTCGTCGATTTCGCGGAAGGTCTCCAGATCGCGTCCGACAGGCTTTTCCAGCACGACGCGGTCGTCGGCCTCGGCCAGGCCGGCGGCGCGCATGGCGGTGACGATGCGGGCATAGAGCGACGGCGACACGGCCAGGAAACTGGTGCAGGTGCCGGGCCCAACCTTGTCCTTGAGCGGCTTCAGGCTTTCGGCCGAGGTGGCGTCGACGGCCAGGTAGTCGAGGCGGGCCTCCAGCTTGGACCATGCCGCGTCGGACCAGGCGTCGTCCGCCTTCGCCTTGCTCTCGACCGACTGGCGGACGCGGGCGACATAGTCCTCGCGGCTTTCCTCGGACCGGGCCGCGCCGATGATCTTCAGATCGTCGGGCAGCAGGCCGTCATGCTCCAGATAGTAGAGCGAGGGCAGGAGCATCCGCAGGGCCAGATCGCCTCCGCCGCCGAACAGCACCAGTGCCGCCATCTGCGCTCCTTCTCTCTCGTCAGACCCTCTAGCCCTCAGGGTCTTTGGCCGGTTTTGCGCGTGTGGCCAACACGTCGAGCACGTCCTGAAACACCAAGTTACGCGATCGCAGCAGCACCAGCAGGTGATAGATCAAATCCGCGGCCTCGCTGGTCAGTTCCTCATCGGGACCGGCGGCCCCGGCGAGCGCGGTCTCGACCCCCTCCTCGCCGACCTTCTGGGCGACGCGCTTGGGACCCTCGGCGATCAGGCGGGCGGTCCAGCTTTCCGACGGATCGGCGGCGGCGCGGTCGGCGATCGTCTGCTCCAGACGCGCGATACGGCCCACACCCGGGGCGTCGTCGTCGCCGAAACAGCTGATGCGGTTCAGGTGGCAGGCATTGCCGACGGGCCGGACCTTCAGCACCAAGGCGTCGCCGTCGCAGTCGGGCGTGATCGAAACGACATGCAGCCGGTCGCCCGAGGTCTCGCCTTTGCGCCAGCGCCCGCCCCGCGATCGGGAATAGAAGGTGGCTTCCTTTGAAGCGATCGTCTCATCCAGCGCCGCGCGGTCCATATAGGCGAGCGTCAGCACCTGCAGGGTCGCGGCGTCCTGCACCACCACGGGGATCAGGCCGTCGCCCTTGGCGAAGTCGAGGGTGTCGAGGTCGATCATAGTCTTACCTCTATACCGTCGCGCTCGAGCTGGCGTTTCAGGTCCGGGATGGTCAGGGCACCGGAGTGAAAGACGCTGGCGGCCAGGGCACCGGACACGTCGGCCTGCTGAAAGACATCGCGGAAGTGGTCGACCGCGCCCGCGCCGCCGGAGGCCACCAGCGGAATGGTCAGGCAGGCGCGCGCGGCCTGAAGCTGGGCGATGTCATAGCCGCGCCGGACGCCGTCCTCGTCCATGCAGTTCAGCACGATCTCTCCGGCCCCCAGGCCTTGCGCCTCGACGATCCAGTCCAGGGTGCGGCGGCCCGCGCCCCGGCTGGCGGTCGGGTCGCCGGTGTATTGGTGCACGACCCAGTCGTCGCCCGCGCGCTTGGAATCCACGCCCAGGACCACGCATTGGGCACCGAACCGGTCGCTCATCTCGCCGATCAGATCGGGACGTTCCAGGGCGGGGGAGTTGATCGAAACCTTGTCGGCCCCGTGGTCCAGACAGCGGGCGGCCTGATCCACACTGCGGATGCCGCCGGCCACACAGAAGGGGATGTCCAGCAGCCGGGCGATGTCGCTGACCCAGTCATAGTCGAGGGTGCGCCCCTCAGGACTGGCGGTGATGTCATAGAAGACCAGTTCGTCGGCCCCCTGGTCGCGATAGCGGGCGGCCAGTTCGGAGGCATCGCCCATGTCGACGTGGTCCTTGAAGCGGACGCCCTTGACCACCCGCCCGTCGCGCACGTCCAGGCAGGGGATGATGCGACGCGCTGTCATTGCACCGCCACCGCTTCGTCCACGGTGAACCGCCCCTCATAGATGGCCCGGCCGATGATAGCCCCGTCGCAGCCGATGGCGCGGGCGGCCTTCAGGTCATCCAGCGAGGAGACGCCGCCCGAAGCCTGAACCTTCAGGTCGGGGCGACGCAGCATGATCTCGGTCAGCAGCTCCAGATTGGGACCGGTCAGGGCCCCGTCGCGGCCGACATCGGTGACCAGTAGGTGTTTGGCCGTACCCGTCGGATAGCGGTCCAGCGCGGCCCACAAATCGATGTCGGCCGCCTGGGTCCAGCCCTTCAGCGACGGCACCCAGCGTGTGCCATCGGCCCGCACATCGATGGCCAGGGTCAGGCGCTCCGGCCCGAACCGCTCCAGCCAGCCCGCGACCGTGTCCGGGGCCGAGACGGCGAGAGACCCGACGACCACGCGGCTGACCCCGGCGTCCAGCAGAGCCTGGACGTCGTCGGCGGATCGCACGCCGCCGCCGGACTGGATGCGGATGTCGATCGCCCCGGCTAGTTCGCCGATCAGGCCGTGCTGGACCGCGCGGCCCGCCTCGGCCCCGTCCAGATCGACGATGTGGGCCCACTGGGCACCCGAGGCGACGAAGCCCGCCAGGCGCGCGGCGGGGTTGGTGTCATAGGCGGTCACCTGATCGAACCGCCCGTGCATCAGGCGCACGGCGACGCCGGCTCTCAGGTCGATGGCGGGATAGACGATCATGCGGGCAGGCCCAGAAAGTTTTGCAGGATGCGCGCCCCGGCCCTGGCCGAGCGCTCGGGGTGGAACTGGCAGCCCCAGCGGTTGGCGTTGCGAACTACGGCGGGCACGACGGTGCCGTAGTCGGCGCGGGCCAGGGTGGCCGGGCCGTCGGGGCAGACGAAACTGTGCACGAAATAGGCCCAGTCGCCGGGCTGGACGCCCTCCAGCAAGGGGTCGTCGCGCACGACCTCCAGGCGGGACCAGCCCATGTGCGGCACGGGCAGGGACGGGTCGATGTCGAAGCGCGACACGTGGCCGGGAATCAGGCCCAGCGTCTCGACGCCCTCGCCCTCGTCGCTGGCGTCGAACAGCAGTTGCTGGCCCAGGCAGACGCCCAGCAACGGGCGTGGAAAGGCGCGGATGGCCTCGACCAGACCCAAGGTCTCCAGACGGCTCATGGCATAGGCAGCGGCCCCGACACCTGGCAGGATCAGCCGCTCGGCGTCGGCGATGTCGGCAGGATCGCTGGTCAGACGCACGGAGGCTCCCAGCCGTTCCAGCGCGAACTGGACCGAGGCGACATTGCCGGCACCGTAGGAGAGGACGGTGACGGGGGTCATAACACCCCCTTGGTCGATGGCACGACGTCGCCCTCGACGCGGATGGCCTGGCGCAGGGCGCGGCCAAAGGCCTTGTAGACGGCCTCGGTCTTGTGGTGGTCGTCCTCGCCGGTGACGCTGATATGGACAGCCGCCCCCATGGCCTCGGCCAGGGAGCGGAAGACGTGGGCGGTCAGATCGGTGCGATAGTCGCCGATGAAGGGCGTCGAGAACGTCCCCTCGAACAGCGGATAGGGACGGCCCGACAGATCGATGGAGACGGACGCATTGGCCTCATCCATCGGCAGGACGAAGCCGTAGCGGGCGATGCCGCGCCTTTCACCGAGGGCTTGCTTCAGGGCCTGACCCAGGGCGATGGCGCTGTCCTCGATGGTGTGGTGCGGATCGGTGTGCAGGTCGCCCTCGCATGACAGCCGGATCGAGAAGCCGCCGTGCGCCGCCACCTGCTCCAGCATGTGATCGAAGAAGCCGACGCCGGAGTGGATGCTGACCGGGCCGGTCGCATCCAGATCGACGGCGCAGACGATACGGGTTTCCTTGGTGTCACGTACGGCCTGTCCGGTGCGGTTGGCGCGCGTCTGGGTGGGAGTCAGGTCGAGGGCGGCCAGCAGTCGGTCGTTGATCTCGGGCCGAGAGGAGACGGGCAGACGCAGCCGCTCGCCCGCTTGTTCGGCCACGACGCCGAACCGGGCCAGCGCCGTCAGGACGGCGGCGGGATCGGAGGGGCGGACCATGAGGACAGGGCCGACGCCCGCCTCGACCGTCATCTCGCGGGCAATGGCTTTCGACAGACGTTCGCGCTCGCGGACGGTGGCAGCGATACGCTCGCGGGTTTCCAGCAGGCGCGACGGGTCTAGAGCCTGCAACGCCAGTCGGAGGCTGACCTCGGGCAAGGCGTAGGGCTCCATGACCGACGCCAGGCGGGCCAGGGTCTGGGGCTGTGCCAGGGCGGCTCCGACCCGCGCACCGGCCAGACCATAGGCCAGCGACAGGCTGCGCAACACGACCAGATTGGCGTGGTCGCCGATGATGGTCGCGGCCGAGGTGGCGGAGGTGAACTCGGCCATGCCCTCGTCGACGACCAGCAGGGCGGGGGCGACCCGCTCGGCCATTTCGGCCACGGCCTCGGGCGAGCCGAGGGCGCGCAGGACGACGGTCCCGGTCTCGACGGTGGTGCCGGGCCGGGCATAGATGTCCGCCAATGTGGAATAGGGCTGGGCCTTCGGGGCCTCGACGGTCAGGCCCTCATGCGCGGCGAGGCGATAGATGAGCTCGAGCCCATGAGTCAGGCCGCGCACGGGCAGGACCCGATCGGTGGAGACGCCATAGATGTCGGCCATGCGGGCGGCGAGCGCTGCGGGCTGGGCCGGATAGCGGTCCAGGCCTTCGCCGCCGGAAACGAGGGGTGCGAAGGGGGCGGGCAGATTGGCGATCATGCCTCGATCCTCAGATCCGCCGCCCGCGCGTGGGCCTCCAGCCCTTCCAGCCGGGCCAGCCGGGCCGCGACAGGGGCCAGGGCGGCCGCGCCTTTCTCGGACACAGACTGCACCGACATGGACGTCATGAAGCTGGCGGCGGTGACGCCGCCCAAGGTCTTTGCCCCGCCGTCGGTGGGAAGGACGTGGCTGGGACCGGCGGCATAGTCGCCCAGGGTTTCGGCGGCATAGGGCCCGACGAAGACGGCTCCGGCGGCGGTGATCTTGTCCACGCGGGTCTCGGCGTCCTCGGTCTGCAGCGCGAGGTGTTCGGGGCCATAGGCGTTGGAGACGGCGCAGGCGGTGTCGAGATCGGGCACCCGGATGGCGCGGGCCTCGGCAAGCGAAGCGCGGGCGATGTCGGCGCGGGGCAGGGTGGCGATCTGGTCGTCCACCTCGTCCAGAATCTCGTCGATCATCCGCTCGCTGTCGCAGACCAGCACGACCTGGGCGTCGGCGTCATGCTCGGCCTGGCTGAGCAGATCAGCGGCGGCCAGGGCCGGATCGGCGCGGCGGTCGGCTATGACCAGAAGTTCCGATGGTCCGGCGGGCATGTCAACGGCGGGGCCGCCGGGGCGGCTCGATGCCTGCTTCTTCGCCTCCGCGACCCAAGCATTGCCGGGGCCATACAGCTTGTCGCACGGCAGGATTATGCCGTCCTCCAGCTCTGCACCGAAGGTCAGGGCCGCGATGGCTTGGGCACCGCCGACCAGCCAAAGGTCGTTCAGACCCGCCTCGGCGGCGGCGAAGATCATGGCCGGGTGGGGTTGCCCCGACTTCGACGGCGGTGTCACCGCAACCCGGCGACCGACACCCGCGACCTCGGCCGGAATGGCCAGCATCAGAAGAGAGGAAAACAGCGGGGCCGAGCCGCCGGGCACATAGAGGCCAACGGTCGACAGCGGTCGCCAGACCAGGCGCGAGCGGACGCCGGGCGTGATCTCGACCCACTGCGAGTCTTCGGGCCGCGTCGCCTGATGGAAGATGCGCACATTCTCGGCGGCCATGCGGATGGCGCGAACATCGGCGGGGGCGAGGGCGGCGCGGGCCTCGGCCACCACTTCGGGGGTGAGGGCCAGGCGACGCGGCGGGGCACCGTCCAGCTTGACGCTCCAGTCGGTGACGGCCTGACCGCCGCGGGCCTGAACGTCGTCCATGATCTGGCGCACTGTGTCGGTGACGCGGGTTTCGGTGCGGCGGCGGGGACGGGCGAGGGCTTCCATGCGGCCTGCCGCATCCAACAAATTCCAGTCGAAGCGCTTCATCACATCATCTTCTCGATAGGCAGGACGAGAATGGCGGAGGCCCCGGCAGCCTTCAGCTTCTCCAGCGTTTCCCAGAAGACCGCCTCCTGACAGACGGCGTGTACAGCCACGGCATCGTCACGGCCCGACAGGGGCATGACGGTGGGCGAGCCTGCGCCCGGCAGGATGGCGGTGATGGCGTCCAGCGCCGAGCGCGGCGCGTTCAGCATCACATATTTCGCTCCCTGGGAGGACACGACGCCGCTCATCCGTTCGATGATGCTGTCCAGCAGGTGCGCCAGGCCCGGTTCGGGTGCCACGGGCGAGCGGATCAGCACGGCCTGGCTGTCCAGCACCGTGTCCTTGGCCACCAGGCCATTGGCCTCCAGCGTCGCGCCGGTGGAGACCAGGTCGCAGATGGCGCTGGCCAGCTTCAGCCGGGGCGAGACCTCCACGGCCCCGCGCATGGTGACAATGTCCGCCGCCACGCCGCGCGCGTCCAGGTAGCGGCGCAGGATCTTGGGATAGGAGGTGGCGATGCGCAGGCCGTTCAGCGACGCCGGCCCGTCGTAAGCGAGCGTCGGGGGCACGGCGATCTTCAGCGTGCAGCGCCCGAAGCCCAGGGGCATGACGACCTCGGCCACCGGGCCGCCGTTGCGCGCCTCCTCCAGTACATTTTCGCCGACCACGCCCAGGTCACAGACGCCATCCGCCACGAAGGTGGGAATGTCGTCGTCGCGGACGCGCAGCAGGTCGATCGGATAGTTCTCCACCCGATACAGCAGGTCGTTATTGCCCTTGATGACCCTCAGACCCGCGTCGCGGACGAGGTCGAGGCTGCGTTCCGACAGGCGCCCGGACTTCTGGATGGCGATGCGAAGTCGCCCTTGCACGGTACTCATGTAATCAACTCAGCCTTTGATCCGATCCAGCACCAGGCGGTAGCCCTGATGCGGCATTTCCTTGAGGTAGCGGGCCACGCGTACGACGGTGGTCGGGCTGGCATGGGCCTCCACCGCGATCTCGCGATAAGACTTGCCGCCGCTGTCCAGCAGACGCGCGACCTCCCAGCGCTCGGCGAAGGCGCGCAGTTCCGCCGGGGTGCACAGGTCGTTCAGAAACGCCTGAACCTCCTCGCGGGTCTTGAGCGCCAGGAGGGCGTCATAGAGCGCGACCCGGCTCAGGGTCATATCGGCGGCGGGACGGGTCTCGGCGTCGGTCATGGCGTTCCACTATGGTGTAACGCTGGAACGGTCAAGGGGCGAAGTTCGGGATGGAAAGGTGTCGCAGGCCTCTCTATCTGAGCCTCATGGACAAGGTTGTGATCATTGGCGCGGGGCATGCGGGCGGGACGGCGGCGGCGCTGTTGCGGCAGTACGGATTTGAAGGCCAGATCGTGCTGGCGGGGTCTGAAACCGTGCCGCCCTATCAGCGCCCGCCGCTGTCCAAGGCCTGGCTGAAGGGGCATGCGGAGCGGGACGATCTGCTGCTGAGGCCCTACAGCTTCTATGTCGAACAGGACATCGATCTGAGGCTGGGCGTGACGGCGACCGCCATCGACCGGGCGGGCCGCAGCGTCGCCTTTTCGGATGACACGACCCAGACCTATGGGGCCCTGATCCTGGCCACAGGCTCGGTAGCGCGAAAGCTGGCCATTCCCGGCGCGGATCGGCCCGAACTGATCGAACTTCGGACGCTGGAGGATGCCGAGCGGCTGAAGGCGGCGCTGGGGCCCGGCAAGCGGCTGGCGGTGGTCGGGGGCGGCTATGTCGGGCTGGAGGCGGCGGCGTCGGCCCGCGCCCTGGGGGCCGAGGTGGTGGTGATCGAGCGGATGGAGCGGGTGCTGGCGCGGGTGGCGTCGGAGACCCTGTCGACCTTCTTCACCGCCTGGCACCGCGCCCAGGGCGTCGACATCCTGACCGGAGCCGAGGTCACGGCATTCGAGGATGCTGGCGTGCGGCTGGCGGATGGACGGCTGATCGAGGCGGATGCGATCCTGGTCGGGGTTGGGGCCCTGGCCAATGAGGCGCTGGCTTATCGGGCGGGGCTGGACTGTGTGAACGGCATCGTTGTGGACGAGACGGCGCGGACCAGCGACCCCGCCATCTGGGCGGTCGGCGATGCGACCCACCGTCCGATCCCGGTGCACGGCGCGCTGCGGCATCGGCTGGAAAGTGTGCCCAATGCGCTGGAACAGGCCAAACAGGCCGCCGCCGCCATCACCGGACGCCCTGCGCCCGCGCCGGAAGTGCCGTGGTTCTGGTCCGATCAGTATGAACTGAAGCTGCAGATCGCCGGCCTGCCCGAAGGGGCAGACCGCCAGATCGTGCGGGGTGTGCCGGCTATCGATTCGGACCCGGTCGGCTTTGCCGTCTTTCATCTGGCGGGCGACCGGATCGTTTCGGTCGAGGCGGTCAATGCACCCGCCGAGTTCATGGCTGGGCGCCAGATGATCGCGCGCGGCACTCCCGTTGATGCGGACAAGCTGGCGGACACCTCGGTGTCGATGAAGCTGGTCGCCGCCTAGCCGATCGTCAGGTCCAGCTGGCGCGAGATCAGCAGTCGGCCGGCACCGAGGTCCAGCGCCGCGCGGCGGCCCTCGAAAGCCTCCATGCCGACAAGTCCGTCCGGGAAGTTGGGCAGGGCCGGCTGTTCGAAAACGCCGACCTGAACCCGGCGGTATAGTTGCTCGGCAAAGGTCACGGTGCGGGCCTCTACGGTATCGGCGCGCATCGAACCGCCGAGGACCAGGCTGACGCCGCTTTCGCTGGGACGCCCGTCCAGCAGCCCGACCCCGGCGGCAGACCCGCGCGACACGGCCAGCAGAGAGGACGAGCCGGTATCGACGACGGCATTCAGGGCGTTGCCCTCCACCGTGACCTCGGCGACCAGGGCATTGCCGTCGCGCACGACCTCGGCCTCGATCAGATCGTCGGGCGGGACGAAGGCATCCGGCACGATCAGGCGGACGTGACGGCGGTCGGCGTCCAGCGCGAGGACGACCTGTTCCAGCACATCTCGGCCCAGGATCAGCGGCGTGGCCAGCCCTTCCACCGCCGCCAGTGGACCAAGATCGAGGATGGCGGCGCGGAGACCGCCGATGCGAAGGCCAGGCAGATCGAGGTCCAGGGTCGTGCCGCGCCCGACCTGCGATCCGCCCCCGACGCCATAGGCCAGCAGAGGCATGTCGAACAGCGAGCGTTCGCGCGGGGCCAGGGTGGCTACGAAACCACGGTCCACCACCGAATACTGGGCCCCGGTATCGATCAGGGCGATGACGTCCTGGCCCTCGATCCTGGCCTGAATGGTCGGGACGTTGGCGCGCCGGGCATAGGGCGACCAGGGCGTGGCATGGCCGTCGGCAAAGGTCAGATCGGGTCTCGGCCAGATCAGATTGTCGCGTGCCCACCAGGCCGCGCCGGCGACGGCGGCCAGTCCTGCGGCGCGGATCAGGAGATTGCGGCGGTTCATGCCGTCTCAACATGGCGGCTGGGGCGGGGCGATGCCAGAGCGCGTTTGTCGCGGGCAACGGCGACCTGATGGATGCCCCCCGACATCCATCAGGCCCCTTGGCCAGACCGGTGTCTCCGACGCCCGGTCGACCGTCCGTGTGCAACCGGACGCGAGCGGAACTGGACCATGCCTCCGGTTTGCCGTCGAACGGCTTCACCCCTCAGGCGAATGACTTGGCTAACGCGGGCCGAATGGGACGATGCGGTTGGCGGTGTCGTGGCCGATGTCGGCAGTGCCCAAGTAGGGGATCCCCGAGCGCGCGCACCAGTAGCGGGCGATCTCCTCCGCCGTCAGGCCGAATGCCGGATCGTTCTCGACGATGTCCGAGACGCGGCCCAGCCGAATACCTGCGACGCGCCGGATCGACGCCTGGCCGGTCAGGTGGAACATCATCCGGTCGATCCGGTACAGCGGCTCTGCCACATCCTCCAGCATCAGGACGTGGCCCGTCAGATCGGGCTCCAGCGCGGTGCCGACCAGGGCATCCAGAATGCTGAGATTGAAGGCCACGGCGGGCCGCGGATCGGTGTGCAGCGACGGCTCCCAGCCCGCGCGGTCGCCCTTGGTCAGCCAGCGCAGGGCGCGATAGGCTGCCGCGTCGTCCCGCACCGCGTCCGAGGCCATCGGCCCGTGGGCAATGTGCGGAAAGCCCGCCTTGTAGAGCAGGGCCAGCAGGCTGCCGGCGTCCGAATAGCCCAGATAACGCTTGGCCCGCGCAAGCTCGGTCAGGCGCGGCAGGACAGCCTCTGCGATCCGGCACGAGCCATAGCCGCCGCGCGCGAACCAGATGGCGTCCAGGCGCGGATCGTTGGCGAACTCCACAAAGGCATTAGCCCGTGCCGCGTCATCGCCGCCGAAATGCCCGTGCTTGAGGAAACAGGCGGGGTGGAAAACCACCGACACGCTGCCGTCGGCATAGTGGTCCGCCATCCAGGCGTGGACGGCCTCGGCGCGGCTGCGGTCGAAGCGCGAGCTGGCGTTGACGATACCGATCTTCATGAGGCTGTGGTCTCGCGCTTCGCCCGCAAACAAAAATGATCTAGTCAGGCGGCCCGACCTTCCCCGGTTTCGCCCCCCGAGATCAAGCGTGCATCAAGACGACTATTTCTTCTGCGGTATCGGCGGCTCGGGCATGCTGCCCCTGGCCCTGATCGTCCAGTCGCGCGGCGGTCATGTCGAGGGCTCTGACCGGTCCAACGATCAGGGGCGGACGCCGGAGAAGTTCGACTGGCTGCGCGGTCGGGGCATCGCCCTGCATCCCCAGGACGGATCGGGTGTCACCCGGGCAGACCAGGTCGTCGTCGCCACCGGCGCGGTAGAGGATACGGTGCCCGATATCGGTGCGGCGCGGCGGGTTGGCGCTCGCATCGTGACCCGTCCGCAGATGCTGTCGCAGCTGTTCAATGCCGCCCCGACCTCGGTCGGCGTGGCGGGCACGAGCGGCAAGTCCACCATCACCGGCATGGTCGCCTGGATCCTGCATCAGGCCGGGCGCGCGCCCACCGTCATGAACGGTGCGGTGATGAGGAATTTCGTCGATGGCGATCACCCCTTCGCCAGCGCCCTGATCGGCGGTCAGGACCTGTTCGTGTCGGAGGTGGATGAATCGGACGGCTCCATCGCCGCCTATGACGCGACGGTGGCGGTGGTCTCCAACATCTCGCTGGACCACAAGTCGATGGAGGAGTTGCGCGATCTATTCGGTGGCTTTGTCGCGCGGGCGGATCGGGCGGTGCTGAACCTGGACAACCCCGAGACGGCGGCCTTGGCGCAAGGGTTGAGCGAAGCGGGGCGGCCCGGTGCGGTGCTGACCTTTGCACTCGGCAACGAGGAGGCCGATCTTTCGGCGCACAAACTGTTGCCCCAGCCGACAGGGATGACCTTCAGGCTGAAAGATCGCGCAAGCGGAGCCAGCCTGCCTGTCACTCTGAATGTGCCCGGGGCCCACAATGTCGCCAATGCCCTGGCGGCCTTGGGGGCGGCGACGGCGCTGGGTGTACCTCTGGCCGATGCGGTCGGGGCGTTGGAGACCTTTGCGGGCATCCGGCGGCGGATGGAGGTGGTGGGAACCGCCGGGGGCGTCACCGTCATCGACGACTTCGCCCACAACCCCGACAAGATCGCCGCGACGCTGAAGACACTGCATGCCTTCGACGGGCGGCTGCTGATCCTGTTCCAGCCGCACGGGTTTGGGCCGCTGAAACTGATGAAGTCGGCGTTCATCAAAGGGTTCGCCGGGCTGATGCGGCCCGATGACGTGCTGCTGATGCCCGAGCCGGTCTATTATGGCGGCACGACCGACCGCAGCGTCGGCAGCGAGGATATTGCGGCAGGCGTGCGAGCCCGTGACCGCCACGCCGAAGCCCTTGCCACGCGCGAGGCCTGTGGCGACCGCGTGATCGAAATGGCCCGACCCGGCGACCGGATCGTGATCATGGGCGCGCGGGACGACACTCTTTCGACCTTTGCGGAAGGGCTCGTTGAGCGGTTGAAATCGTCCGTTTAGGGACTGAATTTAAACAGATTATCGCGAAAGGTTCACGAACGGCAAAGCTGCCGTTCAACGTCCCGCGTCTATAGCTCGCTGCCCACAGGAGTAGCGTATGGCCCGGATCGGAGATTTTGCCAGCGTCGCGCCGCCCGTGGGCCCGGACACGCCAGGTGCCGAAGTCTTCGACCGTTTTCAGCGCGAGGCGGACACCCTCGTCATCGCCGTGGTCGATGCGGATCAGCGCCCGCTGGGGCTGATCGAACGCAATGCCTTCACCCTGAAGATGGCCGCCGAGTTCGGCCGCGCCCTCTACGCCCGTCGCCCCGCCTCAACCTTCATGGATTCAAACCCGCGCGTGCTGGACGCCGATGCCGACGCCGAAGTCCTGTTCGACAGCATCGATGCGCAGAGTCTGGGCGGGCTGCTGAACGGGTTCGTCGTCACCCGCGCGGGCCGCTATGTCGGTGTCGGGGCGGGCGTCCATGTGCTTCAGGCGGGCAGCGCCATCCAGAAACGTCGCGCCGAGGCCATGAGCGAACTGGCCCAGGATCTGGTCCGGGCCGAGGCTGAAGCCCGCGCCTCCAGCCGCGCCAAGTCCGAGTTTCTGGCGGTGATGAGCCATGAGATTCGTACGCCCCTGAACGGCGTGCTGGGCGTGGCCGCCTTGATGGAGCGGGAGCTGACGCAGGAGGCCATGCGGCCCTATGCGCGGACCATTCTGGATTCGGGCCACAGCCTGTTGCGCCTGCTGACCGATGCGCTGGACATGTCTCGCGCCGAGGCGGGCCTGATGAGCTTCGAGACGGCACCGGTTCACATCGACGCTATCGCCGCCGATCTGACGGCCTTATGGACGCCGCGGGCACAGGAGAAGGGGCTGACCCTGACGGTGCGCTGCGAGACGGTGGGCCATGACTGGGTGGTCGGCGACGAGATGCGGCTGAAGCAGCTGCTCAACAATCTGATCGGCAATGCCCTGAAGTTCACGCCCTCTGGCGAGGTCACGGTGCATCTGACCAGCACTTGGGATCAGGGGGCCGTGCGTCTGATCGGGATCGTTGACGACAGCGGTCCGGGCATCGACGAGGCGACGGCCCGCACGATCTTTCAGCCGTTCAATACCGGCAAGGCTGGGCGTGAGGGGGCAGGCGCGGGCCTGGGTCTGGCCATCTGTCGCCAGATCGTGGAGCGGATGCAGGGGGTGCTGGCGGTGGAGCGATCCCCGCAGGGCGGGGCGCGGTTCCGGTTCGACCTCGCGCTGCCTTGCGCAGGTCCGGAGATGCGCGGCGCGGTCGAATGCCTGCCCGAGCCGACGCCGCACGAGACGCTGCATGTGCTGGTCGTCGACGACAACGCCACAAACCGGTTCGTTGCGGGCAAGCTGCTGGAGATGTTCGGCTGCACGCATGAGACCGCCGACGACGGGGCGCAGGCGGTCCAGGCCGTAGCGTCGCGGCCCTTCGATATGGTCCTCATGGACGTCAAAATGCCCGTCATGGATGGGGTTGACGCGACACGCGCAATCCGCGCCTCGGGCCACGCCCAGGCCGCGATTCCGATCGTGGCCCTGACCGCAAACGCCGATTCGCGTGACGAGATCGAATATCTTGCGGCCGGAATGAATGGAGTGGCGCAAAAGCCGATCCAGCCCGAACTACTTCTGGCCGCCATTCGTCGCGCCCTGACACCGGCCGAGACCGAGGTTTCTCAAGCGGCTTGAGCGCCGATGGGGCGCTCTGACGCGGCCTGAAACGGCAGACAGGACGCAACTGTCGAGCCTTTGTCGTATTGTGGCGGAGATGATCCAGCTTCCGCCGCCGCCGCCACCGCCCGCCGTGTCCCAACTGCCGGAGGTGGTCGTCACTGCCGCCCGGCTGCCGCCCGCTGCCAGCGAGGCCGCGTTTTCGGTGACGCGGCTGACCGACGATGATCTGAACGACCAGGTGCGGCTGGACGAGGCGCTGTCGCAGGTGCCGGCGGTGTCGCTGTTCCGGCGGACCTCCAGCCTGTCGGCCAATCCGACGACGCAGGGGATATCGCTGCGCGCGATCGCGCCGTCCGGCGCGGGGCGGACGCTGGTGACCCTCGACGGGGTACCGCTGAACGATCCGTTCGGGGGCTGGGTGATCTGGTCCCAGGTGCCGACCGAGAGTCTGTCGGGGTTGGACATCGTGCGAGGTGCGGGCGCAGGGCCCTATGGAGCCGGAGCCCTGACCGGCGTCATCGCCCTGCGCGAGCGGGATGCAAACTCGGTGCTGGACCTTTCACTCGGCGAGCGTGGGGGGCTTCGGGCGTCGGGGGCGGGCGTCACAACGGTCGGGCCGGTGCAACTGGTCGGTTCGGCGCTTCATGAAACCAGCGACGGCTATGTGCCTGTGCGTGGCAATGCGGCTGGCGCGGCGGATACCGCGCTGGATTTGGACGTGAAGAGCGCGGCGCTGCGCGCGGATGTTCGGGTGGGGGCGGCGACGGTGTCGCTGCGGGCGTCCGCCTTCGAGGAAGAGCGCGGTTCGGGGCTAGCCGGGGCGCGGGCGACGGCGTCGGGCAACAGCCTCAGCGTGACGGCGGCCAAGGCTCCGACGACCGAGCGCGCGGGCTGGCGGTTGCAGGCCTGGCGGCGCGAGAGCGATCTGGCGAATACGTCCGTGGCCGTCTCGGCAGACCGGGCCACAACGACGCCCGCCAATGATCAGTTTGAGACGCCCGCCACCGGCTGGGGCGTGAATGCGGCTCTGCGCGGGGTTGAGACCGGCGGCTCGGGCGGTCGTCTGGAGTGGGAGGTCGGGGCGGATGCGCGGCTGGCAGAAGGCGAGACGCGAGAGCGGTTTCGTTACATGTCTGGAGCCTTCACCAGAGACCGGATCGCGGGCGGCGAGACGACGGTGGCGGGGGTCTATGCCGACGGGTCCTGGCGTACGGGCCCCTGGCTGGTCGCAGGTGGTTTGCGGTATGATCGCTGGACAACAGAGAATAGCCGACGGCTGGAGCGCGACCGGGCGACCGGGCTGCCGACGCTGGACGAGAGCGATCCGGACCGGTCGGGCGAAGTGGTCAGTGCGCGGCTGGGGGTGCGCCGCGATCTGGGCGGGGGGCAGGCCGTGCGTGCGGCGGCCTACAGCGGGTTCCGTCCCGCCACCCTGAACGAACTGCACCGGCCGTTCCGCGTCGGCAACGACCTTACCGAGGCCAATGCGGCGCTGGAGCCGGAGCGGCTGACTGGCGTGGAAGGCGGCTGGGCGTGGGAGAGCGAGACGGCGTCCCTGTTAGCCACCGTGTTCTGGAACCGGATCGAGGACGCCATCGTCAATGTCACCATCGGGCAGGGGCCAGGCACCTTTCCTCGCGCGGGTTTCGTGCCCGCAGGAGGGGTGCTGCGCCAGCGCCAGAATGCGGGGATCATCGAGGCGACGGGGCTGGAGATCGACGGGCGGTTGGCCTTGAGCGAGACCCTGTCCCTGCGTGCAGCCGTGTCAGCCACGGATGCGCGGGTCGATGGCGGGACGGCGGCGACGCAGCTGACCGGCCTGCGTCCGGCTCAGGCTCCGATCTGGAGTGCGACGGCCGGGCTGGAATGGTCGCCGATGCATCGCCTGACCGTGGCCGCCGACGCGCGCTGGGAAAGCCGACGGTTTGAGGACGATCTGAACAGCCGGGTTCTGGACGCCGCGGCGACCGTCGATGCCCGGATCGAATGGGCGGCGTCGCCCTCGGCCACAATCTGGCTGGCCGCCGACAATCTGTTCGACGCCGATGTCGAGGTGGCCGAGACAGGAACAGGAGTCGCCTCATTCGGCCCGCCGCAGACACTTCGTGTCGGGATCAGACTGGCGCGTTAGAGGGCTGAAGACTCCCACTTGCAAATGGTTCTCAGTTTCGGCAAATAACGCCGGTGACCGACGCCGCCGCCCCTGCCAAGCCGAAAGCTGCCCTGAACGCCAAACGGTCGTTCTGGCTGAAGCAGCTGCATCAGTGGCACTGGATTTCGGCGGCGATCAGCCTGGTCGGCCTGTTCCTGTTCGCGGTGACAGGTATCACTCTGAACCATGCGGCTTCGATCCCGGCTACGCCGGTGGTGTCCGAACAGACCGCGACCCTGCCCGCGCCCCTGGTCCAACGGCTGGAGGCCTTTCCGCAAGAGACCACCGATCCCGTCCCCGACGCCGTCGCACGCTGGGCGTCCGATGCGCTGAAGATTTCCATCGCCGGTCGTCCAACCGAGACCACGGCGGATGAAGTCTATGTCGCCCTGACCGAACCAGGCGGCGACGGCTGGCTGACCATCGACCGCGCCACGGGGGAAGCGGTGCACGAGCGGACGACCCGCGGCTGGGTCGCCTACCTCAATGACCTGCACAAGGGGCGCAATACCGGGGCGGTCTGGTTATGGTTCATCGATGTGTTCGCTGTGGCCTGCATCGTCTTTGCCGTCACCGGTTTCGGCCTGACCTGGCTGCATGCGCGCCAGAGGCCCTCGACCTGGCCGCTTCTGGGGCTTGGTCTGCTGATCCCCGTCGTCATCGCCCTGATCTTCATTCACTGACTGCTCACCGGACCGTCGCCCATGCGCAAGCTCACCCTCGCAAACACCCTGCCCGTTCTGGCCGCCACCGCCGCGACCGCCGTCGCCGGACCGGCCCTGGCGGCCGACCTGAGTGTGTCGGTCGAGATACCGCGCCTGTCCGGTGCCTCGTATCACCGCCCCTATGTGGCCGTCTGGATCGAGCGGCCGGACAACGTCGCCGTGCGGACCCTGGCCGTCTGGTATCAGCAAACCGCCAATAACGAGGGCGACGGCAAGGATTGGCTGAAGGACATGCGGACCTGGTGGCGGCGCGGTGGTCGCGCCATGACCATGCCGGCCGACGGCATCTCCAGCGCCACCAAAGCCCCCGGTCGGCACACCGTGAGCGTGTCCGGAGCCCGCCTGCGCGACCTGCCCGCCGGCAACTATGTCATGGTGGTTGAGGCGGCCCGCGAGCTGGGCGGACGCGAGGTTGTGCGCGTGCCCTTCCGCTGGGGCGGGGCCAATACGGCCCGGGCCACCGGCTCCACCGAACTGGGCGCGGTCAGCGTCACCGTCACCCGATAAGAAGGAAGACCTGTCATGAAGAAGTCGATCGCCATTCTCGCGGCCTTGGCCGCCCTGGCCGCGCCGCTCACCGCCCAGGCTCACCGCGCCTGGCTGGCCCCGACCGCCACCGTCCTGTCGGGCAGCGACGCCTGGGTCGGGTTCGACGCCGGCATGTCCAACGGGGTCTTCATTCCGGACCACGCCGCGATGAATCTGGCCGGTCTGGTCATCACGGCACCGGACGGGTCGACGGCCGCGCCCGAGAACATGATGCGGGCTCGCTATCGGTCGTCGTTCGACCTGCATCTGACGCAGGCCGGCACCTGGCGCGTGGCCAATGTCATGAGCGGCGTGATCGTCAACTACAAGGAAAACGGCGAGCAGAAGCGCTGGCGCGGCACTGAGGCCGAGATGGCGACCGCTATCCCGGCGGGGGCGACCGATGTCTCGGCCACCCGTTCCGACAGCCGGATCGAGACCTTCGTGACCCTGGGCGCACCGAGCACGACTGCTCTCGCCCCGACCGGCAAGGGGATCGAGCTGGTGCCCGTGACTCATCCCAACGACTTGGTGGCCGGTGAGGCCGCGACCTTCAAGCTGGTCCGCGACGGTCAGCCCGCCGCCGACCTGGACGTCACCATCGCGCGCGGCGGCACCCGCTATCGCGACAATCCCGAGGAGATGACGGTCAAGACCGGTGCCGACGGCAGCTTCACCGTCACCTGGCCCGAAGCCGGCATGTACTGGATGAATGCCTCGGTCCGCACGCCCGCCCAGGGCGATCAGATGGCCGCCAGCGCCCAGTACAACGGCGTCGTGGAAGTGCTGCCCTGACTGACGCGATGTCTAGCGGCGCGGCCAACCGCGTCCTGATTCCGACCCATGGCCGCGTTCCGTCGCGGCCGCCGGGCCGGACGATCTGGGACTTCGCGGGCCAGAGCATGGGGACCGACTGGTCCGTGCGTCTGGTCGCGCCGTCCGGTCGCGATCGCGCCGAACTCCAGACGGCCATCGATGCTGAGTTGGCGCAGGTTATCGCCCTGTTCAGCCATTGGGAGCCGACGTCGGAGCTGGTGCGCTGGAATGCGGCTCCGGCCGGGTTCTGGGCGGTGTCCGAACCGTTCTGGTCGGTGCTTAACGCGGCCATGGACCTGGCCGACGACACCGATGGCGCGGTCGACCCGACGCTGGGAGCCCTGGTCGATCTGTGGGGCTTTGGGCCGCCCGGTCCGAGGTCCGGCCTGCCGACGGATGAGGAGATCGCGATCGCCCTTTCCGTCAGCGGCTGGCAGCGGCTGCGCCTGAACCGCGAGGCGAAGGCGGTGCAGCAGGTCGGCGGCATGAAGCTGGACCTGTCCGGCATCGCCAAGGGTCATGCCGTGGATCGCGTCTCCGAACGGCTGACGGCGCTGGGTGCGACCTCGCATTTGGTCGAGATCGGTGGCGAGTTGCGGGGCGCGGGGGTCAAACCCGATGCCCGTCCCTGGTGGACCGAGCTTCAGGCCGCGCCCGGCGCGCCAGGCCCGCGCACGCTTGCGGCCCTGTTCGATATCGCCGTGGCCACCTCCGGCGACTGGGTCCGCACCTTCAGCGTCTTCGGTCAGAACTACGGCCATACGCTGGACGGCCGCACGGGTCGGCCCCTGACCCACGGCCTGGCCTCGGTCAGCGTGTTTGCGGAGACCGCGATGCGCGCCGATGCCATGGCCACCGCCCTGATGGTCATGGGGCCGGAGGAGGGGCCGGCCTATGCGGCAGCGACCAATCTGGCCGCGCTGTTCGTCATGCGCGGCCCGTCTGGCATGACCGAATACCTTTCCCCCGCCCTGATCGCCATGATGGAAGAGGGGGCGGAGTGACAGCCGACCCCATGCGCTGGCTGTGGGCAGCCGTGGCCGTCGCGCTGTGGCTGGCCGTCATCGCAGCGGTCGTGATCGCGCGCAGGCTGGCCCGCAGACGAGAGGCCGCTAAGGCTGCCGCCCTCGCCCCCACCGAGGGTCGGGCCGATGTGCTGGTCGCCTATGCCAGCCAGACGGGACTGGCTGAGGAGCTGGCGTGGATGACGGCGCGAAGCCTGTCCGAGGCCGGCACATCGGCGCGTGTGGCCCTGCTGGGCGACCTCGAAGCGAAAGACCTGCGGATTGCCAGACAACTGCTCATCGTCGCCTCCACCACAGGCGAGGGCGACGCGCCGGACAGCATGTCATGGTTCGTGCGCAAACAGATGTCGGGACCGGCCGATCTGTCTGGCCTGCGCTACGGCCTGCTGGCGCTGGGCGACCGGACCTATGCGGAGTTCTGCGGTTTCGGCCGGGCGCTGGACGGCTGGCTCCAGGCCTCGGGAGCAAGCCGGCTGTTCGACACGGTCGAGGTCGACAATGGCGAGACCGGCGCGATCCGGCACTGGCAGCATCAGCTGGGTCAGCTGACAGGGCATGCGGTCCAGGCTGACTGGACTCCGCCCGCCTATGACCGCTGGCGTCTGGTCGAGCGGGCCCACCTGAACCCCGGCAGTCCGGGCGGCGAAACCTGGTGGCTGGCCTTCGAGCCGGTGGATCATGCGCCGGACTGGGTTGCGGGCGACATTGCGGAGGTGGGGTTGCCCGCGCGCGACGGTCAGCCGACGACGTCACGTGAATATTCGGTGGCCTCGCTGCCGAGCGAAGGGCGCGTGATCTTCATCGTGCGCCGCATGATCGCGCCGGATGGGACGCCTGGCCTGGGATCGGGATGGCTGACGCGCGACCTTTCGGTCGGCGACGAGATCGGGATGCGGATCCGCACCAACCGCAGCTTCCACGGTCCGGCGGTAGAGACGCCCCTGATCCTGATCGGCAACGGCACCGGTCTGGCGGGACTGCGTGCGCATCTGAAGGGGCGCGAAGGGGCAGCACACGGCGGTACCTGGCTGATGTTCGGCGAACGGACGCTGGCACACGACGCCCTGCTAGACGAGGAGCTTCAGGCGGCGCTGGCCTCGGGCGCGCTGACGCGGCTGGCTCGCGCCTTCTCGCGGGACGCCGGTGATGAGCGCTATGTGCAGGCCCTGATCACGGAGCATGCGGCGGAGGTTGCGGCCTGGGTCGGGTGCGGTGCCACGATCATGGTCTGCGGGAGCCGGGACGGCATGGCCGGCGGGGTGCATGCGGCGCTGGAGGATGTGCTGGGCGCAGACGGTCTTCAGGCCCTGACCGAGGCAAGCCGCTATCGACGCGACGTCTATTAGACTTCTGACCAGCGCCGGATCAGGTTGTGATAGACGGCGGTCAGCTCCAGCACTGCGGCATCCTTTGGCCCCTTGTCGGCGCTGACCCGCTGGATGGCCACGTCCAGCCGGAACAGGGTCTCGCGGTCCGCGTCGTCGCGGATCAGGCTCTGTAGCCAGAAGAAGCAGGCGACCCGCTTGCCGCGCGTCACCGGCGTCACCCGATGCAGGCTCTTGGACGGATACAGCACCAGATCACCGGCGGGCAGCTTGACCGACTGAGGCCCGTACATCTCCTCGATCAGCAGTTCGCCGCCGTCATAGTCCTCGGGCTCCGACAGGAAGAGCGTGGCCGACAGGTCGCTGCGGATGCGGACATCGCCTCGCCGCCGGATCGCATTGTCCACATGCACCCCGAAATGCTCGCCGCCCTCATAGACGTTGAACAGGGGCGGAAAAATCGTATGGGGCAGGGCGGCGGAGACGAACATCGGATTGGCGTTAAGGGCCTGCAGCACCAGGTCCCCGACCTCGCGCGCGACGGCGCTTTCCTCCGGCAGCTGACGATTGACCTTTGCCGTCGCCGACTGATGGCCGGACGTCGCATTGCCGTCGGCCCAGGGCCCGGCGTCCAGACGTGCGCGCAGGGAGTGGACCTCGTTCTTGGTGAAGACCTCCGGGATGTGCAGCAGCATGGTCCGTCCTCGATGATAAACGCCATAGACCCCGACGCTGGGAAACGCCGGGGCTCACAGTCTGACGCGGATTGTCTCAGTAGCGAAGGTTCAGGGTCAGAATGGCCTGCCGCGCAGGGGCCGGGTCGGCGTGATGCACGCCATTGGTGCGCAGGATGTACTCTTCGTCGCCGGCGTTCTGGACATTCAGCTGCAGCGAGGCCCGCTCGTTGATGTCGTAGGACGCGAACAGGTCCACGCGCGTGTATTCGGGTGCGAAGATGCGGTTGATGCCGCCTCCGGCCCCGCCCTGATTGCCACCCAAATTGTCCGAGACGTAATAGACGCCGCCACCGAGGGTCAGGTTCGGAAGCACGCGATAGGTCGAGAACAGGCTGACGGTGTGTTCGGGCGTATTGGCCAGTTGCTGGCCGTTCAGCGGGTTGGGGATGATCACCCCGCCCACCGTCGTGGTCGCACCCTTCACCAGTTTGGAGTCCATCCAGGTATAGCCGCCGAACACCTGCCATTCAGGGGTGATGTTGCCGGACACGCCCAGCTCTACGCCCTGGACCATGACCTCGCCGTCCTGAACGACCGTGGGCGCGGTCTGGGTCACGGCGTTCTGGCGCTCCAGACGGAAGGCGGCAGCGCTGAGTTGCAGCTGGTCGCGGAACAGGCTGGCCTTGGCCCCGACCTCGTAGCTGGTAGTTTCTTCGGGATCGAGCACGGCCTGGGCCGCCGTGGCGGCGGTATTCTGGTCCCCCGCCGCGATGGTCGGCGGCGTCGAGGATGTGGAATAGGACGCGTACAGGCTGGTCGTTTTGGTCGGCTTGAACACCAGCCCGGCCTGATAATTGACGAAGTCCCAATCGGCCTTGGGCGCGGCGGTGATGCCGGTCACCGTGAAGACGCCATTGGCCTGGGTCGCCGCGGTGTTGACGCCCTCGACGGCATAGTGGTCGTACCGGACGCCCAGATTCAGGATCAGGCGCTCGGTCAGGGCGATGCTGTCAAAGGCATAGACGCCGATGGACTCGGTGTCCGACCAGCTCAGCGGCCCCCGATTGATCACGCCCGTCCACGGATCGTTCGGCGTCGGTGCGAACAGACGGGTGCAATCGCCGGCTCCCAGAGCGCTGGCGGCGGTCGGCGGCGTGCCGTTCACGGTGACAAGGCCCGTCGGGCAGGCGGCACCCGAGGTGGTATAGGTGGAATAGGAGGCGTTGCTGTTGCGCTCCTGGCTGTACTCCACGCCGACATCGTAGTTGTGCAGGATGCCACCGGTCGAAAACCGGCCGAACACATCGGTGACATGGGCGAGGGTGTCGACCGGATTATAGCGGGTCTTGGTGCCACGCTTGGTCCAGTAGGTGCCGTCCGCCGCCAGTCCGACATAGCCGCCATCCGCCGGGTTGCCGACGATGTAGTCGTTCAGCGTCTCGGAATAGCGGGTGACGCTGCGGACATTCACCGCGTCGCTGAACCGGTGGCGGGCGTCAAAGGTGAAGCTGTCCACCCCATTGATCAGATAATCGCGTGCCGTCAGGCCATAGAAGCTGTTGCGCGGCACATCCAGAATGCCGCTCTCCGTACGCGGACGAACGGGTGCGGTCGATGTGGCCGACGGATTCAGCTTGGTGAACAGCGGGATGCCGTAGTCCGGCATGGAATCCGCCGTCAGGTGATAATAGCTGAAGACCATGGAGGTATCGGTGCCCAGGCCAGCGCCCAGCGACAGCCCCAGACCCCATTTCTCGAAATCGACCGCGTCGCGGCCCGGCACGTCGCCAGACGATCCCATCAGGTTCAGGCGCAGGCCTGCGGTCTCACCCAGTGCCCAGTTCTGATCGATCGTGCCTCGGACATAGTTGTCTGTACCCGCGCCCAGGCTGAAGCGACTGTGGTCCCTCAGGGTCGGCTGTTTCGACGACAGATTGATCGATCCTCCGCCCGAGCCACGGCCGGAATAGACGCCATCCGGGCCCTTCACGACCTCGATCTGTTCCAGGTTGAAGACCTCGCGCTGCTGGCCACCCGTATCACGGATGCCGTCGACGAAGATGTTGTTGCCTGACGACTGGCCGCGGATGAAGGGGCGGTCGGCCAGGGGCTGTCCGCCTTCGCCCGCGCCGAAGGTGATGCCCGGTGAGGTACGCAGGATATCTTGTAGCGAGGTCGCGGCGGTCTGTTCGATGATCTGCTGTGGGATGATGGTGACGGCGCGCGGGGTGTCGACCAGCGGGGCGACGAACTGTGGCGACTGCGGTTCACGACGGACACGCTGGCCGTTGACGTTGACAGTGCCCAGGTCGGTGGGATCCTGGGCATCGGCCGTGGCGATCGGCGCATCGGGGCCCGGTTCCTCAGCGCGCGTCGGCGTGGCGATCAGCATGCCTGCCGCGCTGGAGGCGAACAGGAGGGCGCGAAGCGTGTCGGCACGGGAAGTCATTGGCGTATCCGGTAAGAGAGGTAATGCGAGCGGTTCGCATTATCACTTTCCGGCTCTGCCGCAACCTCTATTGCGACACATTCTCAATAATTGTCCTGTCCGGGCGTCTAGCCCATGTTTGCGATATCACATGCCGCTGGGTCGCCCGCCTCATAGCCACGACGCAAGGCCGCGACACGCTGAGCCGAGGATCCGTGGGTAAAGCCGTCGGGCTGGACCGCCCGCCCACTGCGTCGTTGAAGCGTGTCGTCACCGATGGCCGCGGCGGTGCGCATGCCTTCCTCTAGATCGCCCGCCTCGACGGCGACCTGGCCGTTCGACACCGCTGAGGCGTTGCGGGCCCACATGCCGGCATAGCAGTCAGCTTGCAGCTCCAGAGCGACGGAATAGCGGTTGGCCTCGGCCTGACCGCGCGCGCGCTGCTGCGCGCGCTGCACCTGTTGCGAAGTCCCGGTCAGGGTCTGGACGTGATGGCCATATTCGTGAGCGATAACATAGGCCCGCGCGAACTCGGCCCCTGACGCGCCGAGCGACGTCTCAAGTTCCTGCCAGAAAGACAGGTCCAGATAGACCTGCTGGTCGGCCGGACAATAGAAGGGCCCCATGGCGGCCTGGCCCGTGCCGCAGGCCGTGCCCGTTCCGCCCTCATAAAGGACGACGACCGGAGGCTGATAACCCTGCATCTTCGTGCGCCAGACGTCGTCGATATTGGCGCCGATCACATCGACGAAGGCCCCGGCCTGGTCCTCGGGACTGCCGACCTGACCCTGCTGGCTGCTGCCCCGACCCTGCTCGACCGTCTGCAATACGCCGCTCACATCCTGGCCGGTGAACAGATAGATCAGGCCGACGATGACGACGCCGCCCAAACCGAGTCCGCCGGCAGCGATGCCACCGCCCATTCCGCGCCGGTCTTCAATATTGCCGCCGCGCCGTCCACCCTGCCACCGCATGATCGCTCTCCCTCGTCCCCAAAGCCTTCAATGGTCCAAGCTAGGCCGGAACGCCGCAGTCAGGGAAGGGATGCAGGGCGATCGCGCTCAGGGGACCTGTCGGTTCAGCCAGGCGTCGATCTGGCCGACCGCGGCATCATGCGTAATTCGCCGCTGTTCGGCCGCCTGTCGTGCGGCGCGTTCCTGCTCCGGCGAGCGCAGGGCGGGGAGGGGCTGCGGCTGGACAGGCTCGGGCTGACGCGCACCCACGATCCGATCCCGATTGACCTGTGTCTGCAACTGCCCCGCTTGGGCTTCCAGGCGGCGCTGGTCGGCCCCCAGTCGCAGCCGCTCCATTTCCAGACGGTTCTGATCAGCGCGATACCTCTGCGCATCGACGGCAAGCGCGCCGGGCCGTGTCTGCCATGCCGGTGGCAGCGTTTGAGCAAGTGCCTCGGCGGGGATTGTCACGACAGCGAGCGTAAGGCCGAGTAGTGGGAACGGCAGAACTTTCATCGTCGCAACATGGGCCCGCATCGCCGGATCGCCAAGCGTGACGGTTCAGGTGCCCGACAAGGTCCAGACCCGCGTGCGCTTGATAGCCAGGTCTTCCAGCTCTCGCGTGGTCGGCACATGATATTCGGCCAGCAGCTCAAAGCCGCTCTTGGGAAAGTAGGTCCGCATCGGGTCGCCGACCAGAATGCGGATCCCTCGTGCGTGTGCCTCGACCAGCCAGGCCAGCACGGCGTCAGCCATCGGCTTTTCGTAGAAGACGTCACCGGCGCAGATCACGTCCACATCCGGTATGGGCTGATGCAGCAGATTCTCTGTCGTGTAAGCGGCTTCGACGCCGTTCAGCGCCGCGTTCAGCGCCACCGCCGCCTCGCAGAACGGATCGATGTCCGCACACAGGACCGAGGCAGCGCCAGCCTTCATGGCGGAGATCCCGACCAGTCCCGATCCTGCGGCGAGATCCAGCACCGCCTTGCTGTCCACCTCCAGCGGATTGTCCAGCAGCCAGCGCGCCAGACCCTGTCCGCCCGCCCAGGCAAAGGCCCAGAACGGCGGCGGCAGGCCGATCTCCTCCAGCGCCTCCTCTGTCATCCGCCAGATCGGCGTCACCTCGTCGGCCAGCCATAGAGAAATCTCCGGCGCGTGCGGCACGGTCTGTACGCGCGTGTTGGCTGTGATGAAGGCGATAGGATCGGCGATGGGCATTCATCGGCAAAAGCGCGGCCATGGACCTCAGGTCAAGAGGATCCGGGAGCTAGCCAAGTCAGGCGCGCCTGATAGAATGTCAGGTTGACACGACATTTAACTCGTGTAAGGTCGGCCTTACATCGAAAGGACGCATCATGTTGAATGCTTGGAAGACCGGCACGCCTGCCCATCGGAAATATATCATCCGTACGCTCGCCTTCATGATCCCTTACATGCTGGTCTGCATTTCGATGATGACGACCGATGCGTTCGACGACATCATTGGCAAGCCAGCAGGATGGGGCCTCGCCGCCGCCGTCGCCGCACCCGTCGTCGGTCAGTTGTGGGCCACGCTCAGCCTGATCCGCGAGAGCGACGAGTTCATGCGGGCGGTCACGGCCAAGCAGTTCATCGTTTCCGCCGGCCTCGCCATGGCGCTGGCGACCTTCTGGGGATTTGCCGAGACCTTCGCCAATGCCCCTCACTTGCCCGGCTGGCTGATCTATGCCGCCTTCTGGGGCATATTCGGCGTCGTCTCGCCCTTCATCCAGGGCAGCCGCCCATGAAGAACCGGCTCAAACTTCTGAGGGTCGAGCGCAACTGGACCCAGGAACAACTGGGCCAGGCGCTGGGGGTCTCTCGCCAGGCGATCAATGCCCTGGAGACCGAGAAGCACGACCCCTCCCTGGACCTCGCGTACCGGATCGCCGTCCTGTTCGGGCGACCCGTGGAAGATATCTTCGAAAACCCGCACGGCTGAGGCCGGCGACAACCCTCAAACCTGGAGACTGATATGTTGGACGCCTTCTTCAAGGCGCGGCCCCGGCTGCGTGCTGCCCTGTTCGGACTGGCCGTCTGCGCCCCCTGTTTCGCGGTCGGTGTGGGCCAGGCCTTCGCTCAATCACCGAATGCTGTCGCAAGTTCTGCCTACACCTCCGATCGGCTGTCGGTTCAGGTGGTCGGCACCGGTCCTGACGTCATCCTGATCCCCGGCTTCGCCTCCTCGCGCGAGGTCTGGCGGGCGGAGGCGGACCGGCTGAAGGCGACGCACCGGGTGCATCTGGTCCAGTTGGCCGGTTTCGCCGGTGAACCCTGGACCCACGGCGACGGCCCGTTCGTCGCGCCGATGATCGAGGAACTGGCGCGCTACATTCGCGACACCGGGCTGGAGAAGCCTGCTGTCATCGGCCATTCCATGGGTGGGCTGAGCGGCATACTGCTGGCACAGGCGCATCCCGATCTGGTCGGCAAGGTCATGAGCGTCGACAGCCTGCCCTTCTTCAGCGCACTGTTCGGACCGCAGATCACGGTCGAGGCCGCGCGCCCCTTCGCCGAACAGGCGGCGCAGTCGATGCTGAACCCCGACGCCGACGCCTTTCGGGCCGGACAGACGCAAGGGGCTGTCGGACTGGCACGCGATCCCGCGACGCGCACCGCCATGGTCGAATGGTCGATGGCCTCGGACCGTCAGGCCCTGGCATCCGCCATTCGCGACGTCATGACGACAGACGCCCGACCGGGTCTGGCCGGCATGACGACACCGGTCTGGGCCATCTATGCGTCGGATGCGAACGGCGGGGCCGCCGCCTCTATGGCCGATGCAATGTGGACCCGCGAGTATGCCGGCCTGCCGAATGTGCACGTCGAGCGGGTCGACGACAGCCGCCACTTCATCATGGCCGATCAGCCGGAGCGGTTCGCCGCCGTCGCGGACCGGTTCCTGGCGGAGTGATCGCCTATCGTGTCGGGGTTACGTCCCCGGTACGGGCGAGCGTGCCGCCGAACTGACCGGCCCAGGAAGGGGCCAGCAGGGACTGGAAGGTCGAGGCAGACAGAGCGACTTCATAAGCCCCGTCGGAATAGGGACCGATCTGATAAGGACCGACCAGGAAGATCAGGCCCGCAGCCTTGCCTGGTTCGGACCCTGCCGCCAGGACAAAGGGCGTCGCCGCGGCGCGGGGGCAGGACCAGTCCGAACCGGTTAGGGTCACTGGAGCGCTGTCGGGCGAGCGGGCCTTCTTGGCGGTGTTCAGCGCGGCACACAGAGCCCGATCCAGCGCCGTCATGTCGGCTCCGGGGCGGAACAGGGCGGTGCCCGGGACCTGCGCCTTGGCCGTCTTGTCCCACAGGATGCCGGTCGTGATCGTATTGGGGTGCGCCCCGCCGGAATAGTCGAAGTCCACCCGCTTGAGGCTGAGCAGGCCAGCCGTCTCGCCCGCTGCGGTCACGGCGATGGTCTTTTCGTAAGGGGGGCGCTGCTCGTCGAACCCGGCTTCGGCCTGCTCGCCCTGTGCGCCCTCGACGAACTGGCGCAGGGTCTGAACCTCCTTGGCGTAAAGGGCGGAATGAAGCTGAGGCTGGGTCTTGATGGCGTCCGGCAGGGTCAGCCTGACCTTGGCGAAGGGGGTGTCGCTGTCGAACGCCATGGGCGCGGCGGCGGCCGTAGAGACAGCGCCCGGCGCGGCGGACGTTTCGGTCTTGGGTGCTGTCTCGCGGTCGCGGTTGCAGGCAGCGAGGGTCGTCGCGACGGCGGCGGTCAGGATCAGGGTGCGGACGGTCTTCATGGGGCAACTCCTTGCAGGGGCCATAGGACACCCAGAATAATGGCGATCAGCAGGACGAACCCCGCCTCGCGATTGGATCGGAACAGACGCAGCGCCAGCGCGCCGTCGTCAGCCCTCACCCGCCGCGTCTGCCATGCCAGATGGAGCGCATAGGCGGCCAGCCCGATCCAGAACAGCGGTCCGAGGCCCGCAAAGGCCCCCGCCAGTCCGGCGAAGACGACGGCCAGAATATAGAAGACGCCGACACCTGTCTGGATGTTACCTCCGAGCCGCCGCGCCGAGGATTTCACCCCGACCATTGCGTCGTCCTCGATGTCCTGAAGCGCATAAAGAGTGTCGTAGCCGAGGGTCCAGAACATACCGCCGAGATAGAGGAGGAGGGCAGGGATCAGCAACGCGACAATCGGATGGATGGGCGCGGAAACAGCGAGAGGCACCGGCCAAGCTGAAACCAAGATGCTCGCCGCCGCAAAACCCATCAGTGCGCCCCAGTTAAAGGTCAGTCCCAGCCAGGCCTGGGGCCACCAGGTGATACGCTTCATGAAGGGATAGGCCGCGACCAACGCCAGCGATCCGACGCCGAGCAGAATGGCCGTCAGGTTCAGGGTCAGAAGGATGAGCAGACTAATCAGGCTGGATCCGATCACGAAGGCCCAGGCCTGTCTGACGCTGATTTGGCCGGACGGGATCGGCCGCTGAGCCGTTCGCGCCACTTGGGCGTCGATGTCGCGATCGACGATGTCGTTGAAGGCACAGCCCGCCGCCCGCATCAGGCAGGCCCCGATGGCAAAGCCCACGACCAGCCAGGCGTCATAAAGGTCCGGCGTCTTTCGATACTGCGCCAATGCCAGCGCGATCCCCTGCCAGCCCGGCAGCAGCAGCAGCCAGACGCCGATGGGCCGGTCGAACCGGCCCAGTTTCAGCCAGGGCTTCAGACCCTCCGGCGCATGCCGGTCCACCCAGTTCGAACCGGCATCGGGGAGGGGGGTGGATGTCATGTCAGGCTTCCAGACAATTCCATGGGCGACCGGAGTGCAGCCTTATCCCATCGCCGCGCTGCGGGGCGGAGCCACGCCTGGCACCCGGTCCATGGCCAGCAGTTCCATGCGGAAAACCAGTACGGAGTTCGGAGGAATCTGGCCTGACGACCGATCACCATAGCCCAGCTCGGGCGGGATATAGACCAGCCATTCGTCGCCGACCTTCATGCGCTGCACGATCTCGGTCCAGCCGGGTACGACCTCATTGAGGGTGAAAACCGCCGGTATGCCGCGCTGATAGGAGCTGTCGAACACCGTCCCGTCGGTCAGGGTGCCCTCATAGTGGACGCTGACCAGGTCGTTGCTGTCGGGGCTTTCGCCGCCGGTCGGGCCGGACTTCAACACCTTGTACTGGATGCCGGAGGGCGTGGTCTGGATGCCCTCGGCCCTGGCGTTGTCGGCCATGAAGGCCTTCGCCTCGGCGATGGCCGGATCGACCGGTGGCGTGTCCTCGCCGCGGTTGCAGGCGGACAATGCCGCGAGCATTCCGATGACGGCCAGTGGCCTAGCCCATGCGTAGCGCATAACCGGCCTCCTCCAGTCCCTGTCTGATTTCCTGCGCATGCGCCTCGCCGCGCGTCTCGACCATGATGTCGAACTCCGCACCCTTGGCGGGTACGTCCAGCGCCAGCCGGTTGTGCACCACGTCGATGATATTGCCACCCAGGCCACCGATGACGCCGCTCATCTTCGACATCATGCCGGGGCGATCGTCACCCAGGATGCGATAGACGATCAGCCGCTTCTCGCGCACCAGTTCGCGATTCAAAACGACGGCCAGCATACGCGCATCGATATTGCCGCCGCACAGGACCAAACCGACCTTCATGCCCTTGAACCTGTCGGGATAGGCCAGCAGGGCTGCCAGACCACCCGCGCCCGCGCCCTCGGCCACCGCCTTCTCCAGCGTGGCATAGTAGGAAACGGCGGTCTCGAAATCCGCCTCCTGACAGACGAGGACGTCTTCGATCAGCGGATCGGCGATGGCGAAGGGGATGTCGCCCACGGCCTTGATGGCGATGCCCTCGGCGATGGTCTGACCACTGCATTTGGGGGTCTCGCCGCGGCGCTTGGCGGTGAAGGAGGGATACATGGCCGCCTCGACACCAAAGATGCGGATGTCCGGCTTCATGGCCTTGGCCGCGACGGCGCAGCCTGCGATCAGGCCGCCGCCGCCGATGGGGATGATCAGGGCGTCCAGATCGGGCGCATCTTCCAGGAACTCCACGGCACAGACGCCCTGCCCGGTCACGATGCCTTCGTCGTCGAAGGCCGAGATGAAGACATAACCCTTCTCGTCACGCAGACGATGCGCCTCTTCGGTCGAGCCGGTGAAATCCAGGCCCTTGATGACGACGGTTGCCCCGTGGGCTCGCGTGCCGTCGGCCTTCACGAAGGGCGTACCCTCCGGCATGACGATGGTCACGGGAATGCCCAGCCGCCCGCCGTGGTAGGCCAGGGCCTGGGCGTGGTTGCCGGCGCTGGCGGCAACCACGCCGCGCCTGCGCTCGTCCGGCGTCAGCTGGAGCAGCCGGTTCAGGGCCCCGCGCTCCTTGAAGCTGCCGGTGAAATGCAGATTGTCGAACTTGACCCAGACCTCGGCCCCGGTCAGCAGCGACAGGCGGCGGGAATGGCGCACCGGGGTGCGGTCGACCTGGCCGGCTATGCGGTCGCGGGCGGCCAGGATATCATCATAGGTCACGGTGGGGGTTACGCTCATGGGGTGTCCCTGCTGTCCGGTCTGACGCCGGACTGATGCCCGCTTTTGACCCAGCGGAAGGCGGGCCGCAACCTTGACCTTCGACCCCTTTGGGCCTTCTGTGCGCCAGCCCAGTCGCACGCTTACGGAGACCCGCCCATGTCCACCCTCAAGCCGTTCGCCCGTCCCCTGATCGCCCTAGCCGCCGTCGCCAGCCTGAGCGCCTGTGCTACCACGCCGATGGAGCCGGTCTATGGCGGGGCCATGTCCTCGACCTTCAGCGCGGCGGACTTCGCCTGGTCGGAACGGTCGGGACCGGCCTCGATCGACGGTCGGGTCGACTATCGCCGCGACGGCCAGGCGTTTGCCTGCACCGGCTCGGTCGTGCTGACGCCGGTGACGCCCTATACCCGCCACCGGTTCCAGACCCTGTACGGGTCGACGGATCGTGCGGCGTTGCCGGCCTCGGTCGTGCGCTCGCGCAATGTGCCCGATCCGAACGGGGACTATCGCTCCTATGTGCGCCAGGCGACCTGCGCCAACAACCGCTTCGCCTATGAGGGCCTGCCCGACGGAGAATGGTTCCTGATCGCCACGGTCAGCGCGGGCGGCGACCCCATCGTCCTGATGCAGCGGGTCCAGACGCGCGGCGGGCGCCGGGTGCCGGTAACACTGTAGCGTCGGCTGACGCCGTTGATCCGATCACAGATCGGTTTGTGAACCGCGTTCGCCTTTGTTTCGCCTTGTCTGGTCCGCTTGGGTCTGGTTCGTTCATTCCAGAGGGGAGCGCGTCCATGTCCCAGCACAACATCACCGGGTCCGAAGCCTTCGGCAAGAAGCCCATGGTCCTGCTGCGTTCGGTCAAGACCGGCGCCTTCCGCCGCAAGCGCGCGGCCCGCACCTGGGCCGCCTTCGTGGCCGGGGCGGTGGTCGCCGTGGTCGGTGGGGCCGTTGCCATGGCCGCCGTCTTCGGACCCACCCTGTTTGGCTGAAGACGGGTTAACGACCTGGGGTGTTTGAGAGAAATCCGCCGACCAGTTCCACCGCCTCGGCCAATCCCATCCGCTGCACCTCGCAACCCAGCGGCAGGCTGGCAAAGAGCCGCGTCGGGGCGGCGGCGTCCAGCATGACGAACACGCCCTTGTCGTCGGCTCGCCGGATCAGCCTACCGAAGGCCTGGGCCATCTTGGCGCGGGCCAACGCGTCGTCGAAACTGCGCGCCTGAGGTCCACCGCCGAACCGCGCCCGCCGCGCCTTATGCAGCAGGTCCGGACGGGGCCAGGGCACGCGGTCGAAGGCGAGGATACGCAAGGATCGGCCCGGCACATCCACGCCGTCCCGCACAGCGTCGGTGCCCAGCAGGCAACTGTCCTGCTCCGCCCGGAAGACGTCGACCAGGGCCCCGACTTCCAGCGGATCGACATGCTGGGCGTAGAGGGGGATGCCTGCCTTGGCCAGGTCAGGTCCCAGCCGCTCATAGACGGCCTTCAACCGGCGGATGGCGGTGAACAGGCCCAGCCCCCCGCCGCCCGCCGCCAGGAACAGTTCGCGCATCGCCGCCGCCGTCTGACGCGGGTCGTCCTTGGTCAGATCATTGACGACGATGACCCGGCTGTTGGTCGCATAGTCGAAGGGACTTTCGACCTTCAGCGTGCGGGCCGGTTCGATCAGGCGGGCCGAGCCGGTGCGCAGGCGGGCCATGTCGAACGGGTCGTCCGACAGGGGATCGGACAGGGTGGCCGAGGTGACCAGCACGCCATGCGAAGGCATTACGACCGCCGCCTCCAGCGGCACGGTCGGGTCGATCCAGTGACGGCGCAGGGCCACATCTGTAATCCGGCCAAAGGCAGCCTCGGCCGACAGCCAGTCCAGAAAGTCGGGGTCCGGCTCGTCTGACGACACCTCCAGCGCCGCCAGCATGGAGCGCCAGCCGGGCAGGGTCATGCGGGCGCGGCGATCCAGGCCGCGCAGCGCGCCCTCGATCCGCGCCCGCGCCGCGCCGTCCAGCTCGGCCGCCTCGTCGTCGAGAATGTCTTCCAGATGCCGCGACAGGGCCAGCAGGGGAGCCTCGACATCGGCCAGGGCCTTGGCCGCCTCGCGTGCCGTCTCCAGTACCGGATCGGTGACCGGGCGCAGGGAACATTCCATGCCGAACTCGGCCCCGCCGGGTCCCGTCCCCTCGCTGGTTCGTGCCCGAAGCTGCTCCAGCGCCGCGACCAGAAACCGCTCGATCGGCCCGATCGGATTGACCTCGCCGGACGCAGGCGCGATGCGGCCCGACACGCCCTCGCCCGGCAGTTGGGCGGCGGCGCGGACGGCGTCCTGCAAGGCCTTGGTCGCCTCGGCATTGTCGGCACACAGGTCACCCAGCCGCTGCTCCAGCCCGCGCCCACGACGCCCGCGCCCCTCGGGTCCACGCAGCCAGCGGCGCAATTCGGCCGCCTCCTGACCCGACAGGCAGGCGGAAAAGGCGCTGTCGGCGGCGTCGAACAGATGGTGGCCCTCGTCGAAGACGATGCGTTTCAGCGCCGCGGTCTCGCCGTCCTGCTTCAGGCCCCGCGCCGACCGGGCACCGTCGAACGCGGCTTGGGTCATGACCAGGGCGTGGTTGGCCACCACCAGATCGGCCCGGCGACTGGCGCGAATGGTCTTTTCGACGAAGCAGGTCCGGTAGTGGGGACAGGCCGCATGGACGCATTCGCCGCGCCGGTCGACCAGATTGGCGGCACTGGCCTGATGGCTGGGCGCGGTGGCGAACAGGCCGGGCAGCCAGCCGGGATAGTCGCCGCCGGTCATGTCGCCGTCGCGGCTGTGCATAGCCCAGCGACTGGCGAGAGCCATGCCGATCAGGTCGCCGTTGCCCAGCTGGGCCGCCTGCATCATGTCCTGAAGATTCAGCAGGCAAAGGTAATTTTCGCGCCCTTTTCGGACCACGGCCTTGCGCTTGCGCTCTGCTGGATCGGGCCAGAGGGCGGCGCTTTCGCGGTCGATCTGGCGTTGCAGCGCACGGGTATAGGTCGAGACCCAGGCCGCCCCCTGATTGCGTTCGGCCCACAAACTGGCCGGGGCCAGATAGCCCAGGGTCTTGCCCGTGCCGGTTCCCGCCTCCGCCAGCAGGACACGGGGCCGCCCCTCCTCATTGCGCGGCGAAAAGGCATAGGCCGCCTCGGCCGCGTAGTCGGACTGGGTCGGGCGGGTCTCGTCCAGGCCGGAGGCGTGCAACAGCTTCTCCAGACGGATGCGGGCGGACTCGCTATCGACCGGCGCCGACCCCGCCTCGCCGCGAGGAGCCTCATCCTCCCACTCCGGCAGGCGCGACCAGGCGTCCAAACCCGTGCCGCGATGCTGACGGGCGCGGATCAGCTGATGCTGCAAGGCCCCCGTCACCCGCGACGCCCAGCTCCAGCCCGCCCGCGACAGGGTCTCGGCCAGGGTGAAGGCCTCTTCCCGCCCCGGATAGGCCGGATCGGCCAGTTCGCGCAGCAGGCCATCGGCGGCGTCCATCAGCGCCCGAGCCTGCGCCTCCGCGCCCCTCGGCTCGGTCATGCCCATGGCCAGGGCCAGGCCACTGGGTGACGGCGCACAGAACCGCGCCGGCCGGACGAAGGCGAACAGCTCCAGCACATCCAGCAAGTCATGCGATCGAGCGGGCGGCGCGATGCCCAGCCGCCGCGCCGTCAAACTGGCATGGGCGACCATGACGGGTGCGGTGGTGAACGCCCCCTCCGCCGCGCCCCGCCCGACCTTGCGCGCTCCATTGTCGTCGCAGATCGCGCCTGCACCAGGCGGCACGGCAAGGGCGGGCGGCAGGTCGAGCCAGGGCTCGCTGCCGGTCAGGGCCGAGCGGGAAGGAAGCGAGTCGAGAGTCACCTTCTACAGTTAGCGGTTCGGGGCGTGAAACGGAACGGGAACATGCTATAGGCGGCGAGTGACGTCGCCCTCCGCTCCTGCCACGCTTCCCCCCCTCTTCGCCGACTGGTTCGCGAAGCGCGGCTGGGTGCCCCGACGGCATCAGCTGGAAATGGTCGCGGCGGGTCAGGCGGGGGCGCATGCCCTGCTGGTCGCGCCGACCGGCGGCGGCAAGACGCTGGCGGGGTTTCTGCCCAGTCTGATCGATCTGGCCGAGCGTGGGCCGCGCCCAACCCTCGGGCCGGGCAGCGGGGTGCACACACTCTATCTGTCGCCGCTGAAGGCGCTGACCACCGATGTAGAGCGCAATCTGATGACGCCGATCCGCGAGATCGGGCTGAAGATCCATGTCGAGAGCCGCACCGGCGACACCAAGCAATCCAAGAAACAGCGCCAGCGCGAGAACCCGCCGGACATCCTGCTGACCACGCCCGAACAACTCGCGCTGTTCTGTGCCTGGGACGGCGCGCGGGACTACTTCGCCGACCTGAAATGCGTCGTGCTGGACGAGGTGCATGCGATCTGGAGCGGCAAGCGCGGCGACCTGCTGTCGCTGGGACTGGGGCGGTTGCAGCAGTTCGCGCCGGAGATGCGACGCGTGGCCTTGAGCGCGACGGTGGACGATCCGGCGATGATCGCGGATTGGCTGGCACCGGCTGACGACCGTGGAGTGACCATCGTCACCGGCGACCCCGGAGCACCGCCTGTGGTGGATGTTCTGATCTCCGATGGCCGCGTGCCTTGGGCAGGCCACACCGGCCAGCACGCCATCCCGGCGGTCTATGAGGCGATCAGACGGGCGGGGATGAGCCTGATCTTCGTCAACACCCGCTGGCAATCGGAATATGTGTTCCAGCAGTTGTGGGCGATTAATGACGATAACCTTCCCATCGCGCTGCACCACGGCTCCCTCGCTGCCGAACAGCGGCGCAAGGTCGAGGCGGCGATGGCGCGGGGCGATCTGCGGGCCGTGGTCTGCACCTCAACCCTAGATCTGGGCATCGACTGGGGCGATGTCGATCTGGTCATCCAGATGGCGGCCCCCAAGGGGGCCAGCCGCCTGGTCCAGCGCATCGGCCGGGCCAACCACCGTCTGGATGAGCCGTCTCGCGCCCTGATGGTGCCGGCCAGCCGGTTCGAGATGCTGGAATGCCAGGCGGCGCGCGAGGCAGTGGCCGAGAACACCTTCGACTGGGAGCCGGTGCATACCGGAACGCTGGACACCCTGGCCCAGCACGTCATGGGCTGCGCCTGCTCCGAGCCGTTCGCGCTGGAAGACCTCTATGCCGAGATCACGTCCTGCGGCCCCTATCGCGGTCTGACCTGGGAGCAGTTCGAGGAGGTCGTCGATCTCGTCGCCACCGGCGGCTATGCCCTGCGCACCTATGAGCGGTTCGCGCGGATCGTGCGGACGCGTGACGGCAAGTGGAAGGTCCGCAACGCCCAGACGACCCAGCGGCACCGGATGAATGTCGGAGCCATCGTCTCGGCCGGGACACTGAACATCCGCGTGGCCTCTCGGCGTGGAGGCGCAACCAAACAGCTGATCGGCGGGCGCAAGGTCGGCGAGGCCGAGGAATGGTATTTCGAACAGCTGACGCCCGGCGACACCTTCGTGTTCGCCGGTCAGGTCTGGGCCTTTCAGGGCATCACCGGCACCGACGCCTTGGTGACCCATGCCCAGGACAAGGACCCCAAGATCCCCTCATGGGGCGGGTCGAAGTTTCCGATGTCGACCTCCTTGGCTGCCCGCGTCCGCGACATGATCCAGGATCGCGATCACTGGCGCGTCCTTCCAGCCGACGTGCAGGAATGGCTGGCGCTGCAGGAGGAACGCTCGGTCGTGCCGGACAAGGAGACCATGCTGGTCGAGACCTTCCCGCGCGGGTCGCGGCATTTTCTGGTGGCCTATCCATTTGAGGGAAACCTGGCCCATTCGACCCTCTGCATGCTGCTGACGCGACGGCTGGATCGGCTGGGGGTCGGGCCGCTGGGGTTCGTGGTGACGGACTACTCTCTGGCCATCTGGTCGATCCGGCCGATGGACGGACTGGACCTGAACACCCTGTTCGAGCCGGACATGCTGGGCGACGATCTGGAGAGCTGGCTGGAAGAGAGTTTCATGATGAAACGCACCTTCCGCAATTGCGCCCTGATCTCGGGCTTGATCGAGCGTCGCCAGCCGGGGACCGAAAAGACGGGACGGCAGGTGACCTTCTCCACTGACCTGATCTACGACGTGCTGCGCCGACACCAACCCGACCATTTGCTGCTGAAGACCGCCCGCGCCGATGCCGCCTCGGGCCTGCTGGATGTAGCGCGCCTGGGTCAGTTGCTGACGCGCATCCAGGGGCGCATCCGCCCCGTCGCCTTGGAGCGCGCCTCGCCGTTCAGCGTGCCCGTGCTGGTCCAGATCGGGCGGGAGCGGGTCGGCGGCGGGGCGGCCGAGATGATCCTGGACGAGACGGCCCACGAGTTCGGGCTGGAGGCTCTAGTGGCCGAGGTCATGGAAGGGGCCCCGCCCGAACTGGAGGGTGCAGCATGAACGCCGCCCTGCGCCAGACCCTGTCGCCTGCGCGTCACCCATGCGGCGGCCTGCGCGTGCTGATCGAGGGCGAGCCCTGCGTGCTGCGCTGTTCCGGGGCATTGTGGGTCATCAACCACCGGACCCTGATCGCGGCGGACCTGCATCTGGAAAAGGGCTCCGCCTTCGCCGCGCGGGGCCAGATGCTGCCGCCCTATGACAGCTCGGCCACCCTGGATCGGCTGGAGGCCGAGATCGAGGCCCTGCAGCCCGCCTCGGTCGTGCTGTTGGGTGACAGCTTCCACGACGCCGCCTCGATCGGGCGTATGGCCCCTGGCGACTGCGAGCGGCTGGGTCGCCTGGCCAAGGGCCGCACCTGGATCTGGCTGGAGGGCAATCACGACATCGCGGCGCTGGCTGGCTCTGTCGACGCCCTACCCGGCGAGGTGATCGAGACCATGACCCTGGGCTCGCTGCGCCTGATCCACGAACCGCAAGGCGGCACTCAGCCCGGCGAGATCGCCGGCCACCTCCACCCCGCCGCCCGCATCGTCGCCTATCGCCGCAGTGTCCGCCGCCCGTGTTTCGTGACCGATGGGCGCAGGGCCGTGCTGCCGGCGTTCGGAGCCTTCACGGGGGGGCTGGACGTGCGAGATGCGGCGATCGCGGGGCTATTCACCGAGGCACCTCTGGCGGCCGCGTTGGGCCGGGACCGGGTGCATGCGTTGAGCTGGGAGATGCTGCGCTAGTTCAATAGAGCCTTGGACGCCTCCTCCAGCCTCTCCTCCAGCTGCGCCATGAACTCCGCCCGCTTGAGACCCGCAGGCACCACCGGCAGAAATTCATAGACCACCGTCCCCTGATGGCGGCGGAACCCATGCGCAGGCCAGTGGGCGCCGGAGTTGGTGGCGATGGGGGTGCAGGGGACGTCGAGGTCGCGGTACAGGGCGGCGATGCCGGGCTTGTAGTCGGGCGCGGCCCCGATCTCGGCCCGGGTGCCTTCGGGGAAGATCAGGATCTGGCGCCCCTCGGCGTGACGGGCACGGGCTTGTTTCACCATGTCCTTCAGCGCCTTGGCATGGGCTGAGCGATCCACGGCGATCATGCGCGTCTTCCAGGCGAACCAGCCGAAGAAGGGCAGCGGCATCAGCTCCTTCTTCATGATGAAGCAGTTGTCCGGCAGGATGGCAAAGGGCGCGATGACGTCCAGCATGCTCTGGTGCTTGCCCGCCATCAGGGCCGCACCGGTCGGGCGATGCTCCAGCCCCCGAAACTCGACTTTCACGCCCGCGATCCAGCGCAGGCCGAACAGCACGAAGCGCGCCCAGAACCGGATCACGGTCATGGCGACGCGATAGGGCAGCAAAAGCGTGGGCGACAGGCCGATGGCGAACACGGCCATCGACAGATACAGCCAGACCACGAACAGCAGGGAGCGGACAGTGGTCATGGACGGACGGCCTCTTCGACGACCTGGTCATCGGACGCAGGCTCAACCGGGGCAGGCGCATCGCCGCTGACCCGCGTCCAGACCGCACGACCCAGAGCCGCCAGATATTTCATGTATTCCAGCGTCATCCGCCGCGCCGTAACCGCCGCCTTCCACCAGCCGCTGTTGTCCAGCGACGGGGTCTCGACGGCATAGGGCGTCAGCTCGACCCCCGGATAGGCCGAGCGGATCTCCACCATGGACCGAGGCATGTGATAGTCGGACGTCACCACGATCAGCCGGGTATAGCCCTTTTCACGAGCCCAGGTTGCGATCTCCTGAGCGTTGCCGATGGTGTCCATGGCCTCGAAGCCGAGGTCGACGCAGCAGTTGAACAGACGGTTGGAGCCAGGGGTCAGGGCGCGCAGCTCCTGACGGCGCACCTCGCGGTTGACGCCCGAGATGAGTACCCGGTCGCCCTTGTCGTTTTCGAGCAGGCGGATGGCCACATTGACCCGCTCGGCCGATGGCCCGGTCAGGGCCACGATGGCGTCCGCGCGTGCAGGGTCCTCGGCGGGCGTAAAGCCGCGCACCCGTTCGGCGAACACGAACAGGCCGACCAGCCACATCAGGGCCAGTATGGCGACGAAAGTCAAAAACTTCATAGGCTTCAAGCTAGCGACGGTCCTTCATTCCCGCCAGCGCCGTGAAGCGCGCCGCGACAAGCGCCACCGTAGCGGCCAGCAGCGGGCATGGCGAGAGCAGCAGCACATCGCTCCACGCCACGGGCAGGGCTGGTGTAATCCCTTCTGTCCCGCCAAGCAGCCGCAGGGCCGAGACTGCGGCCATGGCCGCCGCCGCGCCTATCGCACCGGCCGCCGCGGCCACAAGGGCATAGCGGCGCTGGAACAGCCAGGCGATGGTGCCGTCGGAGGCCCCATTCAGGCTCAAGGTTTCTATCAACGCCGCCTGCGCCGCCATGCCCGCGCGGGTCGCATAGGCGACCGCCGCCCCGGCCGCACCCGCGGTCAGCAGGAAGGCGGCGATGGCCAGGGCGGTGATCAGGCCCGCCGACTGTTCCACCTCGCCGCGCCACAGGCTGTGATCGTCGACGCTGGCGTCGAGCCCCGCCTCAGCCAAGGCGCGGCTGAGGGTCACGGCGCTGGCGGGGGCGTCGCGGTCCAGCCGCACGGTGATCAGATAGGGCAGCGGCAAGTCGGGCAGGACAGCCTCTCCCACCCAAGGCCGCAGCAGGTCCTCCGCCGCCTTGCGATCCAGGGCCCGGGCCTCGGCAACGCCGGTGACCCCGGCCAGCGTTTCGGCGGCGCGGGCGGCGGCCTCGGCCCCGGTTTCACCGACACGCGGGCGCACCTGAACCGTCGCCTCTGCCCCCAACTGTCGCGCCCAGCCGTGGGCGGCCCGGTCGGCGGCGGCGGCTCCGACAGCGGCCAGACAGGCGAGGAAACACAGCACCGCGATGAGCGTCACCAGCCAGCGCTCGCCGCCTGCATCGCGGGGCAGCAGGCTCATTCTGCGGTTGGTCAGCCCGCCGATCATGCGTCACCGCCCATCAGCCGACCGCTCTCGAGCCGCAGCAGGGTCGCGCCGGATCGCTCGGCCAAGGCCTGGTCGTGGCTGGCGATCAGGATGGTGGTGCCCAGCCGGTTCATCGACTGGAACAGTTTCAGGAGGCGCTCGGCCATGGCGGCATCGACGCTGCCCGTCGGCTCGTCGGCCAGGATCAGGTCCGGGCGGCTGACTACGGCTCGGGCGATGGCCAGTCGCTGCTGCTCGCCGCCGGACAGGGTGGAGGGCCGTGCCTCCATTCGGTCGCCCAAGCCGACCCAGGCCAGCATCTCCTCGACATCGGCGCGATAGGATTTTTGGCCGGTTAGCCGCAGCGGCAGGGCGACATTGTCGAAGGCCGACAAATGGCCCAGCAGGCGGAAATCCTGAAACACCATGCCCATGCGACGGCGAAAGCCGGGTAGTTCGCGACGCGTCGCCGCCGTCGCGTCCTGACCGAACAGGTGCAGCCGCCCTGACACCGGCCGTTCGGTCAGGGTCAGCAGCTTCAGCAGCGTCGATTTTCCCGCTCCGGACGGCCCGGTAAGGAAATGGAAAGAGCCGGCAGGCAAGGTAAGGTTAATGTCCCGCAACGCGCGGTGCGTTTGCGCATAGCCAAAGCCTACGCCCTCAAGGCGGACGGTCGCGGCGGCGGAGGCGGTGTCGGGCGTGCGGCGGGGCTGGACGGACATGGATTTTGGATCAGGACGCGGTGTGATCGCCGCGACGGGAGGGGGCGAAGAGCCTCGCAGTCAGCGCCCATGATACTGACCTGCCCGTCCTGCGCCACCAGCTATTTCACCCCCGATGAAGCGATCGGGCCAAGCGGCCGCTCGGTGCGCTGCAAGACGTGCGAGCATACCTGGCGCGCGACGCTGGACGAGCCGCTGGAACTGTCGGAATCGCCGCCGGTCGTGGCCAAGACCGTCGCACCCGAACCCGCCAGCTTCGGCAAGCGCGAGGATGCGTCTCCAGAGCCGGTTGCGCCCGAATCATTGGCGGAGACCCCTGCCCCCGAACTGCCCAAGGCCTATCGCGCCAAGGTGGAGCAGCAGCGACGCCTGCGCCGTGCCGCTACCCACGGCGTGGTCTGGGCCGGGATCGCCTCGGGCTTTGCGCTCCTGCTCGGCGCGGCCTGGCTGTTCCGGGTCGAGGTCGTGGAGATGATGCCGCGCACGGCCGCCGCCTATGCCGCCGTCGGACTGGAGGTCAATCCGACGGGACTCGACTTCGAGGCGGTCAGCGGCCGCGCCCTGCCCAACGATCCGGGCAAGATCGTGATTTCCGGCGCGCTGCGAAACGTGCGCGACAATGAGCGGGTCGCGCCGCCGGTGCGGGTCGCCCTGCTGGACGAACATGGGGCCGAGATCGCCCATGCCATCGTCCGCATCGATGCAGCCCCCGTCCTGCCCGGCAAGGTGCAGGGCTTCGCCGCCGTGGTCGACGATCCGGGTGGAAAGGGCCGCGGCGTCGCCGCCGACTTCGTCCTGACGGACGCTCCGGCCAAGGCCCATGCCGAAGAACCGCATGACGCGACCCCGGTATCGGATCACGGTGCCGATCATGCGGAGGCTCCGGCCCATCGCCCGCTGCCGGTCGCCGATGACGGGGCCCTGCGTCCCGCCCTGCCGGCCAGCGAGCCGCTGAACATGCAACCGATCGACGCCGTGGCGACCACGGTCAGCACGTCAGCCCTCGACAATGGCCACGCCGGGGCGGTATCCGCCCCTCATGGCTGAGCCCGCACCCACACCGACCGTCCTGCTACCCGAGGCCGAGGTGCACCGTATCGTCGCCGACATGGCCGCGCGCATCGCCCCGGTCATTGACGATGAGACGGTGGCGGTGGTCCTGCTGACCGGTGGCCTATGGTTCGCCGCCGATCTGACGCGGGCGCTGGCACGGGTGGGCCGCAATGTCCGCTTCGATGCCCTGTGGCTGGCGTCCTACGGTGACGAACAGTCCAGCCGGGGACGGATCGACGTCCATGCGCCGCTGCAACGCTCGGTGGAGGGCCGGCGCGTCCTGATCCTGGACGATGTGTTCGACACCGGCCTGTCGCTGGCCGAGGCGGTCAGGATCGCCAGGGCCGCGGGCGCATCAGAGGTCGTCACCGCCGTCTTCGCCAAGAAGCCCTGGCCCCTGCCGCGCGCACCGGAGCCGGATTTCGTGGGCTGGGATGCGCCGAACCGGTTTTTGGTCGGATATGGCCTCGATCATGCGGGCGCGCTGCGCGGCCTGCCGGATGTGTGCGCTCTGGACTAGAGCCAGTCGGCCTTCGGCTCCCGCGCCCACATGTCTTCATAGGATGGCCGGTCGCGGATGACGGCCCAGCGGTCGCCGTCGACCAGCACCTCGGCCACCAGCGGGCGGGAGTTGTATTCGCTGGACATGACCGCGCCGTAGGCCCCCGCCCCGGTGAAGGCGACCAGATCACCGGCCTGCAACGGCGGCATCGACCGATCGCGGGCAAAGGTGTCGCCCGTCTCGCAGACCGGGCCGACGATGTCGTAGAGCAAAGGCTCTCCGTCGCGCGGACGCACCGGGACGACTTCGTGGAAGGCGTCGTAAAGCGCCGGGCGCATCAGGTCGTTCATGGCCGCATCCAGAACCAGGAAGCGGCGACCATCAGCCCGCTCATTGACCTGGATCACGCGGCTGAGCAGCACTCCGGCATTGGCGGCCAGCAGGCGACCGGGTTCGAACGCGGCCTCGACGTCCAGACCGTCCAGCACGCGGGCGCAGATGGCGACATAGTCGGCGATCGACGCCGTCTCGGCCTGGCCATGATAGGGCACACCCAGCCCGCCGCCGAGGTCCAGCCGGGTCACAGACAGGCCCCGCGCCCGCAGGGTCAGGGTCATGCCGCGCAGGGTCCGGAACGCGGCCTCCAGCGGGGTCAGGTCCGTGATCTGGCTGCCGATGTGGCAGGCGAGGCCGACGGGCGTCACATGCGGCGAGGCGGCGGCACGGGCGTAAAGGGACAGCGCTTCCTCGACCGGCACGCCGAACTTGTCGCCTTCGCCACCGGTCGTGATCTTGGCATGGCCGCCTGCCCCCACCTTGGGGTTGACGCGAATAGCGATGTCGGGGGATGCGCCCTTCGCCGCCGCTACAACGATCAACCGATCCAGCTCGACGCCGCTCTCGACATTGATTTGGCGCACGCCCTGATCGAGCGCGAAGGCCAGTTCGGCGTCCGTCTTGCCGACACCGGAGAAGATGATGCGTTCGGCCGGCACGCCCGCCTTCAGCGCCCGGCGGATTTCGCCCTCGGACACCGTATCGGCCCCGCAGCCGAGCCGCGCCAGGGTCGCCAGCACCGAGATGTTGGAGTTGGCCTTGACTGCGAAGGCGATCAGGGCGTCGCCCAGCGCAGGGCGATACTGCCCAACCGCATCACGCAGCAGGCTGTAATGCCGGGCGAGGGTCGCGGTCGAATAGACATAGGTCGGCGTGCCGACCTGCTCGGCCAGTGCCTCCAGCGAGATACTTTCGGCGTGCAGGCCGCCGTCCTTCAGCACGAAGTGGTGCAAGGCAGACCTAGTTGGGGCTGGAGCCCGAGCCGCCGTAGGGGCTGCTGGGGCCGCCGTCGATCGGCATCTGGCTAGGCGGACGATAGACGGTAGCGGGCTCGGGCAGGCTGGGTGCCCGACCGTCGCGCTGCGCCCGCTCGGTCTCGCGCTTGGGCGGAGCCTCCAGGTCGGCCATGCGGCCACAGGCGGCGGCACCGGCGGCGATGACCGCCACGACACCCAGCAGGACGACCTTCTTCATTGCGAACTCTTTCATGCGAGACGTGACTTCCACTCAGCGATCTGTGCGCGAACCTGTTCCGGCGCGGTGCCGCCATAGCTCTGGCGACTGGCGCAGGAGGCCTCCGGCGACAGAACCTCATACACGGCTTCTGTGATGCCGGGATGCAGGATTTTCAGTTCGTCCAGCGACAGATCGGCCAGCCCCACACCGAGCGCCTCAGCGCGCTTGACCGCCGCGCCCGTGACATGGTGCGCCTGACGGAACGGCAGGTTCAGTTCCCGCACCAGCCAGTCGGCCAGATCGGTGGCGGTCGAGAAACCCGCACCCGCCGCCGCCGCCATCTTTTCTGTGTTCGGTTGGAGGGCCGATACCATGGCAGTCATGGCCCCCAGCGCCAGGGTCAGGGCGTCGAACGCCTCGAACACCGGCGGCTTGTCCTCCTGCATGTCCTTGGAATAGGCCAGCGGCAGGCCTTTCATCACCGTCGACAGGGCGACTAGCGAACCGAGGATGCGGCCCGACTTGGCGCGCACCAGTTCGGCGGCGTCGGGGTTGCGCTTCTGTGGCATGATCGACGAACCGGTGGTCAGGTCGTCGGGCAGGGACGCAAAGCCGAACATCGGCGTCATCCAGACCACGATCTCCTCGGCCAGACGCGACAGGTGCCCGGCGGTGATGGAGGCGGCGGCCAGACTTTCCAAGGCGAAGTCACGGTCGGACACCGCGTCCAGACTGTTGGCCATGGGCCGGTCGAAGCCCAAGGCCTGGGCCGTCATGTGGCGGTCGATGGGAAAGGGCGAACCGGCCAGGGCTGCAGCCCCCAGCGGGTTTTCGTTCATGCGGGTGCGGGCGTCGGCAAACCTTCCTGCGTCGCGTCCGAACATTTCGACATAGGCCATCAGATGGTGACCCAAGGTCACCGGCTGGGCGGTCTGCAGGTGCGTAAACCCCGGCATCAGGTCGCCCGCATGCTGTTCTGCGCGAGCCAGCAGGGCCTTCTGCAAACCCTGAAGCTGCTCGACCGCCCGGTCGCAGGCGTCGCGGACCCAGAGGCGGAAATCGGTGGCGACCTGGTCGTTGCGGCTACGAGCTGTGTGCAACCGCCCCGACGGCTCGCCGATCAGCTCGGACAGGCGCGCCTCCACATTCATGTGGATGTCTTCGTATTGGTCCCGGAACGGGAAGATGCCGCCCGTGATCTCGGCTTCGATGGTGTCGAGGCCGTTCAGAATGGCCTGGCCATCCGGCTCGGTGATGATCGCCTTTGCCATCAGCATGCGGCAGTGGGCGCGCGAGCCGGCCAGATCCTGAGCCCACAGGCGTTGATCAACCCCAATGGAAACGTTGATCGCCTGCATGATGTCCGCCGGGCGCGACGAAAAGCGTCCCCCCCACATGTCTTGACCGGCACGCGCGGACTTGGTCTGGGTCGCGGGCTCCGCGTCGGGGGCAGGCGTCGATGGTTCGGTCATGAACGGCTCGAGTAAGGCAATGGCAGCGGGAGCCGCAATCGTGCTGCTGGGCCTGATCGCGGGGGGTGTCACCCTATACGCCGATCGCGCGGGCAAAAGCGACCTGTCGCGCTTTGCCAAGGGAGATCTGGCCGCATTGGCTGTGCCGCCCCGGCCTCTGGCCACGCCGGATCACCCGTTCCAGACCCGCGAGGGCACAGCGACCACACTAGCGGATTTTCGAGGCAAGGTTGTCGTGGTCAATGTCTGGGCAATGTGGTGCGCACCCTGTCGCACAGAGATGCCGACGCTGGCGGCACTGTCGTCAGCCTATGAGGGTACAGACCTTCTGGTTCTCCCCATCAATGTCGATGCGACGCCGCAGCAGATCGCGGCGGGCGAGGCGTTCATCGACGGCCACGCCCCTTTGCCATTCTACAGCGATCCGACGTTTCAGATGCCGTTCGAGCTGCCCGGCAAAGGGGCCATGCCTCAAACAGTCCTGATTGATCGCAAAGGACAGGTCCGCGCCAGCTTCTCCGGTGGCGCAGACTGGGCCGGGCCGGAGGCGCGTGCCTTGGTCGATGCCCTGCTGGCGGAGCCGGGCTGAACCCGACTCCGACGCTTCATCTATTCAGCACGTTCTTCGCGGGCCGTTTCGGCCTTCTGTGCTTCGGCGTCGCGGGCCAGGTCATCCGTGGCCTGATCGACCTCCTGGGCCACCTCGCCCGCACCGGCGGCGATGGCGGAGCCGACCTGCGCGGCCTCTTCGCCCAGCGCATCGCCCGCCTGTTCCAGCGTCTGACCGGTTTCGGCGGCGGCCTCGTTGGCGTCGGCCTGGACTTCGTCCTGCTCGGCCTCGGTGCAGGCGGCCATGCCCAGCGACAGGGCGGCAATAGCGACGGCAGCGGCGGGAATACGAATACGCATGGATGTCCTCCAGGATTGAACCTTGGCCGTTAACGCGGAAGGTCTGGAGGGGTTGCGGCGATGGTAGCTGGAGGCGGACTTGAACCGCCGACCTGTGGGTTATGAATCCACCGCTCTAACCAGCTGAGCTATCCAGCCCCAATCGACGAACCAGTCGTTCAGGTCCGACGGGAACTGGTCTGTCCGCCGGAAGAGGCGTGCCTATATAGGCGGGCGCGGCGCGTTTCAAGGTGCCGTGGACCTTGCCGTCACCAGAGGCGATCGGTCGCATCGTTCGGAGGCGATGTCGCGGAACGGTCAGGCTTTCGATACCGTTGTGCGGCAAACCCTTACCCAGAACTCACTGCCGGAGTGCTCCATGCGCCTGATCGCCCTCGCCGCTACCGTCTCCGCCCTGACCCTGGCTGCCGCCTGTGGAGCGAATGGACAGGATGCCCCTGCCGCGCCCGGTGCTCCGCTGGAAACCCGGCCCGCCAATGCCCCCAGCCAGACCCCGGCCTTTGCCGGGCAGACGCGGGCACCGGCCGTTCGCACCGAAGCCGCCTTGGCCCACACCGTCGTCGCCTCGGGACTGGAGCATCCCTGGGGCCTGGCCATGCTGCCGGACGGCCGCTGGCTGGTGACGGAAAAGCCGGGTCGTCTGCGCATCATCAGCACCGAAGGCATGATCGGCGAACCCGTCGCGGGCCTGCCTGCCGTGGATGCGCGTGGTCAGGGCGGCTTGCTGGATGTTGTCATCGGCCCGACGTTCGGTCAGGACCGCATGATCTACTGGAGCTATTCCGAGGCCCGCACCGGAGGCAACGCCACCTCGGTCGCGCGCGGGCGCCTGTCGAATGACGGCCGCCGGGTCGAGGATGTGCAGGTCATATTCCGCGCCCTGCCGGTCTATGACGGCGACAAGCATTTCGGCTCCTCGCTGGCTTTCGCGCCAGACGGCCATTTGTTCATTACCTTGGGCGAGCGCTCCGACGCGCCAATGCGGCCCCAGGCCCAGGATCTGGGCTCGCACATGGGCAAGACCATCCGCATCAATGCCGGCGGCACCGTGCCGCAGGACAACCCCTATGTCGGCCAGGACGGGGCTCTGCCGGAAATCTGGAGTCTGGGTCACCGCAACGTTCAGGGCATTGCAATCGCCGCCAACGGCGACGTCTGGACCGTCGAGCACGGCACGCGCGGCGGAGACGAGATCAATCTGGATCAGGCCGGCAAGAACTATGGCTGGCCAGATGCCGCTTACGGCATTGAGTATCGCGGCGGCCCAATCAATGCGGGCAATACGGCGAAGGCGGGCACCGAACAGCCCGTTTACTACTGGGATCCCGTCATCGCGCCGGGCGGAATGGCCCTGTATCAGGGAGCCATGTTCCCCGGCTGGAACGGCAATCTGCTGGTCGCTGGCCTCAAGGAAAAGCACATTGCGCGACTAGTGCTTGAAAACAATCGCGTCGTCGGCGAGGAGCGCCTGCTGACCGACCTTGGCGAGCGGGTGCGTGACGTGGCGGTAGGGTCCGACGGCGCCGTCTGGGCCATCACGGACGAGCAGAACGGCAAGCTGGTCCGGCTGGCGACCGCCGACTAGGCCCGTTCAGAGCGGCGGTTCTGCGGTGCGTCCGTTGTAGCATTCGCAGGCCGTCCGCTCGAGCATGGCCCGGTCGATGATGGTGATCTTACCGCGCGAATAGGTGATGGCCCCGGTCTTTTGCAGGGCCTGGGCCGCCTCGTTCACTGTGGTGCGCTGAGAGCCCAGCATGGCGGCAAGATATTCCTGTGTCAGGTTCAGGGTGTCGCCGTCGATGCGGTCGTGACACCGCAACAGCCATTTGGCGAACCGCTGCTCGGCCCGGTGCAGGGCGTTGCAGGCGGCCGACTGCTCCAGCTCCGACTGCAGCGTCGAGGCATAGGACAGGATGGTCGACTGGATGGCAGGTCGTTCGCGGCACAGCTGGCGCAGGCGGCCGACCTCGATCTTCCAGGCCTCGCCATCCGCCTGGGCGGCGTGGCGGGAGTAGGTGCGAACGGGCGCCGCGCTGGCAGCGGGATGGGTTATGCCTTCGCGCCCGACCATGAAGACCTCGACCGTGCGGCCATCAGCCATGGCGGCGACAGCGGACACGATCCCGCGACGGATCAGATAGGCGTGGGTGACCGGTTCACCGGCCTCGACGAAGACGTGGCCAACCTGAAAAGTGAAGAGGGTGGCCGCCCCGGTCAGGGCCTCGCGGTCTTCGGGCGACAGGGCGGCGAGCAGGGCATTCGACGGCAAGGCTTGATGCATATTCGCCCGATAGGGGATAGCTGGACTGTTCGTCCGCCGGAAACCGACTTAGGCCAAACGACGTGTCGGGACGATTTCAGACAGGAATGATCTGGTCCGGCACTAAAGTATTCGGGCGCTTCACGCCGCCCGCGCGTTCGACGCGCAAGACCAGTCGGTCACCCTCGTAAAGTTCGACACCCTGACAGCTGGCGTGGTCATCCAGGCGCTTCATGGCCGAGCGACTGGCCGCGCCGTCGTCTTCATATTCCGCCAGGTCCAGAGCTGGAACATTGCCGCGCGGATCGAAGAAGTGAAATTGGTAGATGCGCATGGGCGCCCCCCGTGTGAGGGGTGTCTCTAGCGTGCCCGCCAAGCTCCCGTCTGTCGGATTGGCCACTTTACGGCCAAGGGATGTTCTCGTTTCAGTCCCGCAACAACTCGTTGACGCCCGTCTTGGCCCGCGTCTGGGCGTCCACACGCTTGACGATCACGGCGCAATACAGCGACGGCCCGCCATTCAGATCGGGCAATGCGCCCGGCACGACCACGCTGTAGGCCGGCACCTCGCCCCGGAACACTTCGCCGGTCGCGCGGTCGACGATTTTGGTGGAGGCCGACAGATAGACGCCCATCGCCAGGACCGCGCCCTCGCGCACGATCACACCCTCCGCGACCTCGGCGCGGGCCCCGATGAAACAGCCGTCCTCAATGATCGTGGGGTTGGCCTGAAGCGGTTCCAGCACCCCGCCGATGCCCGCACCGCCAGACAGGTGGACGTTCTTGCCGATCTGGGCACAAGACCCGACCGTGGCCCAGGCATCCACCATGGAGCCCTCGTCCACATAGGCCCCGATGTTCACGAAGCTAGGCATCAGCACGACGTTGCGGCCGATGAAGGCCCCCTGACGGGCCACGGCACCGGGTACGGCGCGAAACCCTGCACCCTCGAACTGGGCCTCTGTCCAGTTGGCCCATTTGACCGGCACCTTGTCCCAGTAAGGTCCGGGGGTCGGATCGATCTGACCCATGGTCGCGCCGACATGGGCCCCCATGCGGACATTGGGGTTCAGGCGGAAAGACAGTAGCACCGCCTTCTTCAGCCACTGATGTGTGGTCCAGACGCCGTCATTGCCGCGTGAGGCGACGCGCGCCTGGCCCGAGTCCAGCAGAGAAAGCGCCTGTTCGACGGCCTTGCGCACATCGCCTTGCGTCGTGGTCGAGATGTCAGCACGGTCCTCCCACGCCTGTTCGATGACGGTTTCCAGATCGGCGTGCGTGGTCATGCGGCGTCCTTGAAGCTCAGGTCGGAAAGGAAGTCGTGCAGGTCGGGGGCGACGTAGTCGATATGGTCGCCCAATGGTTTGCCGTGGCCGTCCCCGATCAGGATGGTCGCCATGCCCAGGATCTTGGCCGGCTCCAGATTGCGGGGCGTGTCCTCGAAGAAGGCGGCGCGATGCGGATCGATGCCGAACCGGTCCAGCATCTTACGAAACGTCGCGGGTGCGGGCTTGGGCGTCAGTGCGGCGTCCTCGATGGCGAAAACTCCTTCAAAACAGTCGGCTATGCCCAGGTGGGCCAGCACCCGATGCGCATACTCACGCGCACCGTTGGTAAAGACATAGCACCGACCCGGCAGGGCCTTCAGTTGATCCGCCAGACGCGGGTCTGGCTCCAACCCGTCCAGGGGCACGTCGTGAACCTCGTGCAGGAAGCGGTCGGCGTCGATCGTGTAGCTGGCCATCAGCCCCGCCAGGGTGGTGCCGTGCTCGTCGAGGAACTGACGCTGCAATACGGCGGCCTCGTCCGGCGCCATGCCAACGGCCTCGACGACAAAGGCGTTGATCCGCGCCTGCACCAGCCGCATCAGGCCCTGTTCGCGCGGGTACAGGGTGTCGTCCATATCGAACACCCAATGCCGGACGTGGTTCAGCCCTGTCCCGACAGGACGGCTCATCCGGCCTGCACCAGGGTGCCTGCGCCGTGTTCGGTGAACAGCTCGACCAGCATGGCGTGCGGCCGACGCCCGTCCAGAATGACCACAGCCTCGACCCCGGCGCGCACAGCGGCCATGGCGGTCTGCAGCTTGGGGATCATGCCGCCGGTGGCGATGCCGTCCTCGATCAGCTTGGACGCTTCGCCGACCGTCATCTGGCGGATGATCTCACCGTCCGCACCGCGCACGCCCGGCACGTCGGTCAGCAGCAACATCCGCTTGGCGTTCAGTGAACCGGCCACGGCCCCGGCCACGGTGTCGGCGTTCACATTGTAGGTCTGGCCATCCTCGGCGACGCCGATGGGAGCGATGACCGGTACCCAATCCTCGGTTTCCGATGCGATCAGTCCGGCGATCAGCTTGGGATCGACCTTGGTCGGTTCCCCGACATAGCCCAGATCGACCTCATGTTCGATCATGCTGTCGGGATCGCGCTGCGTGCGTCTGGTCTTCTCGACAGTCAGCAGGCCCGCGTCTTTCCCTGACAGGCCCACGCCACGCACGTCCGCCTCCTTGCCAGCCATGGTGATCCAGTGGGCGATCTCCTTGTTGACCGCGCCGGACAGGACCATCTCGGCCACTTCCATGGTCGCCGGATCGGTGACGCGCAGGCCATCAACGAAGCTGGATCTGACCCCCGCCTTGTCCAGCATGGCGCTGATCTGTGGCCCGCCCCCGTGCACTACGACAGGATTGACGCCCATCAACTTCAACAGAACCACGTCAGCCGCAAACTGTTTGGCCACGGTGCTCTCGCCCATGGCGTGGCCGCCGTACTTTATGACCACGATCTTGCGATCATAGACCTGGATGTAAGGCAGGGCCTCAGCCAGGGTCTTGGCGGTGTCCCAGCCGCGATCTTCGGATTGGCGCATCGTTTCGTCCATAATCTGCGCGTCACTAAGGCCAAGGCGGGGTCGTGTCATTATCAAACGCTTGCACATTCTGGTGCTGGGCGTGGGATTCATTACGCAATCGTCATGTAGCGTAGGCGCCACGTCGCGCCGCAATACCTCTGGCACGGCTCGACCTTGACATTCCGGCCTGTTATGAGCGTAGCCGTGGAGGTCCGTGGATCGTCCACGATATCATTTTGGGCTGCGGAGGGCACTTTCCCATGCGCGTTAAGACTTTTATCCTGGCGTCAAGCGCCGCGGGCGCTCTTGCCCTTTGTGCCGGAACGGCTTCGGCGGAGCCGAATGGCTGGTACGGTGCGATCGACGCTGGCTATCACACGATCTCGGACGATCTTGAGCTGGTTTCGCAGACCAACGGTCCGGTCCTGAACTTTGACACCGAC
>NZ_JAYRTD010000015.1:0-13448 GCF_041919755.1 Brevundimonas sp.
CAACAGGCCGACCCGCTGCGCAGGATGAAAGCTGCGCGGCCCGGCCTGTTGCTCACCCCACGCTGCGAGGCGTAACTAACCCAAGGACTCTGGTCGCCGCTGGATGAAAACTCAGGGGCACGTCACTGGCTTTGTGGCAGTTCGGGCAGCGGCAAGGCCACAAGCAGACGCGCTGAAGGTCCGCTATGGGTGGGAAGCAGACATCGGCTCAGGAGCCGAAAGCAAACATTCCCATCACCATCGATCCCGCTGACCTTTTGTTCACCCTGACGTAATCAGTGCATTTGTCTTCATCTGCATTCTGCGGCGAATGTGGCCTGGCGCTCGCCAGTCGAGCGTCTATTCCCAGACGATATCGCGTGTGCCACGCATGACAGTTTCAATCCAGTCAGCAGACTCCAGCCCAGATTCTGCGGATGTGACGAACCGTTTAGCGGGGATTACTGCGCTTGTATCCGACCACGCAGGTTCAAAGTCGACAAGCATGTCTAGAAGGCATGAGCCCTGTGGATCCTGTACTGGAACTAGGTAACCATCAAAGGCTGATACTGGCAGACTGACCAGTGGCTCGTCAGTCTCTGCACCTTTACCTCCTTGCGACAGAACCGGCTGCGCTTGCGGCTGAGACATGAACACCATAGCCAAATCGATTTCGCTGCCATCAGAAAAACGAAGCAGCTCCACGCCCGTCAAAACATCCCGTCCGTCCGGCCCTTTGACGGTGTATCCATCCCCTGCGCGGAGCAGCCTATAGTCGTCGGGAGACCCGCTTAGAAGCAATGTGTCCCACCCGTCGCCACCGATGATCGTGTCGTCACCCGAGCCCCCATCCAGGATGTCGTCGCCGTCTCCACCCTCGAGTGTGTCAGCGTCCGCACCCCCGACAAGATGGTCATTCATGCCCAATCCGGTGAGGATATCTCTACCTTCCGTCCCAACGGTGTAGTCGCCGCCATTCGGAGCGAGGAGCACTGTTCGGCTGTCGAACTGAAGACGCTCCACACCGGAAAGCGTAAGTGTGTAGGAACCATAGGTAAGCATCATCACGCCCCCAAACTCAGAGACAGTATATTCCGAGAACGTGTAGGGCAGGATGACTGTGTCAATGCCGTCTCCCCCATGGATAGAGTCAGACCCACCGTTCGGCCTGATGATGTCTCTACCCCCGCCGCCGAGGATTACGTCGTCACCACTCGTCCCGACGAGTGTGTCCGACCCATCCGTTCCGATGAGAGTGCCGGCGGTGCCTGAACCATCTGCAGCGAAGACGCCGTCTGCAAAGTGAAGGCGCTCCACGTTCGAGAGTCGATCAACGCCGTCGGGTCCCGCCACGGTGATCGCTCCGCCCGCTGAAGAGATCGTATAGAGGGCTCTGACACCACTAAAAATGGCGGTGTCATTCCCACTCCCTCCGTCAATCGCATCATCGCCGTCACCACCGATCAGGACGTCGCCGTCCAAGCCGCCATTCAGAACGTCGTCGCCGTTACCGCCAATCAACCAGTCTGAGCTTCCCCCTCCGCTCAGCTGGTCCGCGCCGAGACCCCCGGACAGAACGTTTTTCAAATCGTTGCCTGTCAGTCGATCTGAATAGTCTGAACCGTTCAGATTTCCGACGCCAGAAAGGGTATCAAACCCGCGGGAATGGGTGTCTTGGGCCGTGCTGATGCGTAGGTCTACAGTAACATAGGCGTTTGAGTCGCTGTAGTCGGCCGTGACTAAGTAGCTGCGAACTCCGTAGAGAAAGTCGTTTCCAGCTCCCCCTTGGAGCAGAGCATTATAGTCCGAAGACACTAGCACATCGTCGCCGTCTCCGCCGAACGCGAAGCCGTCAATCAGTGAAGTGTTGATCCGGTCGTTACCGCCGCCGCCGTAGAGACGGGCTCCGTTTGTACCCAAGCCCGACAGAAAATCATTTCCGTCCTCTCCGAACAGTTCCACTTGACCAGACTCGGCGAACATTTGGTCGGCTCCTACACCGCCATACGCACGACCGTTACCAAAAACGTGGATCTCATCATCACCATCACCACCATAGATGAGGTCGCCGTCACCTCCGTCAAACAGCTTGTCGTTTCCGGCCCCGCCATCGACGATATCCCGTCCGGCGTTGCCATAAATCTGATCGGCGTCCACGCCCCCAAATATCTGATCGTTACCGTCGCCGCCGTATATCAGGTTGGCCCCAGTACCCCCGGTGATGGTGTCGTCGCCGCCTGCGCCAAAGATAGTATCCGCCCCGCTTCCGCCGTGGAGCACATCGTCGCCCGATCCAGCCTGGAGGATATCCGCACCATCCCCGCCATCCATTGAAACGTTATCGTCGCCGCTGATTATCAGGTCGTCACCAGCCTCACCAAAGAAGGACCCGGCCCCACTGCGATCGATGAGTCGGTCGTTCCCGTCTCCGCCGCTCAGGATGTCGTATCCGCCGCCCCCGTAAAGGAAGTCACTGCCGCTGCCACCAGTCAGCACATCGTCACTAGAGTCGCCAGCAAGCAAGCTTCCATCCGGCCCGATCAATGTCGCCGTCGGATCGACTAGGGCGTTCCACTGATCCAAGGAAAGCCCGGTGGTCCCTCGAACAAAAATGGTCCCGTCACCATGCGTTAGTAGGGTGTCTGGCCCCACCACCGTCGCTGAGAGAAAGTTTATTCCGTTCATGACGAAACGATCGATGGCTGGATCAAAGCCGATCACCTCGTCATCTCCGGCGTCGAGCGCGAGAACGACCAGGTCCTGGCCCACGCCGAGTATATATCGATCGTTGCCTGAGCCCCCAAGCAGGGCGTCACCCTCGCTGGCCTCGAGCACGTCATTTCCCGCTCCGCCGAAGAGGAAGTCCTGGCCCTCACCGCCGCGCAAAACGTCATCACCGGTGTTACCGAAGATCAAGTCGTCATCGTCGCCACCATCGATCGTATCGGAGCCATCACCTCCATCGATCTGGTCGCGACCACTACCTCCGTTTATTCTGTCGTCTCCAATACCGGCCTCGGCTCGATCATCACCGCCGCCCATTGAAATGGCGCCGAACACTAACCCTCGCGCGCCTAAAACAAGATCGTTCTGATCGCCAAAGGTGATGTCGCCGTGGATCACTCCAGTATTGCGTATCTCATCCGCACCATAACTTAGCTGGATGTCACCGAGGATGAGGCCTGCGTTTTCGATCAAATCCTGACCGCGGCCAAACCGCGCATTAAAGTCGTTTTCCTGAATAGCGACGTCAGCAGTGATTGTGCCCGAGTTCACCAGACGGGAGCCGAAGTTTCCTCCAGAAAGGTAGACCCCGACGCTAGCCTCAGAGCCGGCGGTCGCCGCCGATATCGAACCGGAGTTGATCAGCTCGGGCGCGTGACCAAATAGCAGCACGCCCCAAGCGCGCTGCCCACCACTCACAGAGATCGATCCGGAGTTCGTTGCATAAGCGCCGTTGTAGAATAGCGCACCATAAGCTGTGGTCGCACCAACCACTGTGAACTGCCCAGTGTTTTCAAAGAAGAAGTTACCGGGGTGCGACCGGTCGAGGAAATTTCCGTTCCAGGTTTCGATACCGATGGCGACATGCGCCGACGAAACTTGGAAGTTCCCGTTGTTGAAGAAATCGGCGCTCGACTGTTCGGAGTAGAAGCCTGTGGCTCGCCCGGTCAGCGATGTGTGGGAGACCGAGAAAGTCGCACTCGAGGCATTCACAAATGCGGAGTTCATAAAAAACGCGCTGAGCATTGAGTCGTGGTCGATGCCTCGGACCCAGTTCGACATGGCATCCCGCTCGCTCGCGGACGTGATCACAACGTTGCCGCGATTAATGAAAATCGGTCCAGGGTCATCGACCGGAGACCGGCCGTCGTTCACGTAGAAGTCTTGCAGAGAGACGCCGACCCAGTCGTCAACAACACTCAAGGTCTGTCCGACATTGAGTTCGAACACACTGTCACGGATGTAGATTCGGCCCGGCAAACTGCGCTCTCCCCCGCTTGGCCTAACAAGCTAGCGTTGCCGGCTCACGGCGCAACCAAATACTGGTTCGAGCACCCGGAACTATGGAATCTTGTTGACTTCGGACATTGCGAATGTCCGCTTTGGGTCGGAAGCGGACATCGCACTGCCGCCGAAAAACGGACATTGGTGACCGGCTTCCTTCTGACGCTTTGCGTTGTACCTTGCAGACAACAACGCCCTCGCACCGCAGGACATCTCAATGACCCGCGACCAGATGTTCGCCCATGCTCTGAGCCAGCCCGGTGCAGAGGACTCCACCCTGCATGGCGGGCGATGCGTGCGGGTGCGGGGGCACTGGATCGTCAATGACAATGCCGACCCGGACGCCCTGGCCCTGGCGCTGGATCGCGATACCGTGGCCCTGCTGATAGAGACGGAGCCGCAGACCTATTTTCCAGACCCCGCGTTTCGAAGGCTGGCCCGCCGTCCTGGTCCGCTATGCCGTGGCCGACGACGACCGCCTGCGCGAACAGATCGGCAAGGCCTGGGCCCGGCGCGCCACGGCGGCCCAGCGCAAGGCGCGCGGTTTCTGACGCACGGCGGTTGCGCCCCCGGTCGGGTGCCTTAGGCTGACACCCTTGTCCCGCCCGGAGCCCTTCGTGTCCGTATTCCGCCGTGCCGCCGTCGCCACCGTCTCCGTCCTGGCCCTGACCGCGGCCCCCCTCACGGCATCGGCCCAGGACGCAACCGCTCCTGTCGTCACAGACATCTCCGTCGAATCCTCCGCCTTCACCCTGGCCACCGATCAGCCCCGCGCGCCCGAACAGGTCGCGGTGCGCTTCGACAAGGCTGATCTGTCGATCCGGGTCATACCAGCCGACAAGGCCATCGACGTTGTGGCCATCCTCGACTTCACGGCCCAGTCGCCGGTCGAGGCCCTGTCGGTCGAGCTGGACACCCGGTTCGCCGTCTCCTCCGTCCAGGTCGACGGTCGGGAGATCGCGCCCGGCACCTGGACCAATCCCGAGGGTCGCATGACCGTGCCGCTGGGCCGCACGCTTCAGGCCGGTCAGACCGCGTCCTTGCGCATCGCCTATGCCGGCCAGCCGCGCGTGGCGCCCCGTGCGCCCTGGGACGGCGGCTTCGTCTGGTCCAGCACCCCCGACGGCAAGCCATGGATCGCCACGGCGGTTCAGGGCGAGGGCTGCGACCTGTTCTGGCCCTGCATCGACCATCCGCTGGCCGAACCGGGCAGCGTCGACCTGCACATCACCGTGCCGTCCGATCTGGCCGCGCCGTCCAACGGGCGGTTCGTCGGCAAGACCGACAACGGCGACGGCACCACGACCTGGAACTGGAGCGCCCGCAGCCCCAACACCTATGCCATCGCCCTGAACATCGGGCCGTATGACGAGATGACCACCGACTATGCCAGCCGGTTCGGCAACGTCATCCCCCTGACCTATTGGTATCTGCGCGGCGACGATCCGGCCAAGGTGAAGGTGCTGTTCGACCAGTTCGGGCCCATGATCGACTTCTTCGAGGCCACCGTCGGACCCTACCCCTTCGGCGACGAGAAGATGGGGGTGGTGGAGACCCCGCACCTGGGCATGGAGCATCAGACCATCAACGCCTATGGCAATGGCTATCGGCTGGACGGGCGCGGCTTCGACTGGCTGCTGCATCACGAGCTGAGCCATGAGTGGTTCGGCAATCAGCTGACCAATCGCAACGCCGACGACATGTGGCTGCACGAGGGCCTGGGCAGCTATATGCAGCCGCTCTACGACCGCTGGCTGAACGGCGAGCGTTTCATGCAGGCCAGCCTGTTGCAGCAGCGGCGGGACCTGATCAATCGCTATCCCGTCGTCTCCGGCACCGACCGCGCCGTGGCCGAGGTCTATGAGGGCGACACCGGGCCGGGTCTGGACCTCTACAACAAGGGCTCGCTGATCGCGCATTCCCTGCGCATGCTGGTCGGGGACGAGGCCTTCTTTCGCGCCGTGACCCGGCTGGTCTATGGCACGGCGACGCCGCAGCCCGGTGCCTTCCAGCCCCGCTATGGCACCACGCGCGAGTTTCTGGCCCTGATCAACGAGGAGACCGGGCAGGATCTGGGCTGGTTCTTCGACGGCTATCTGTATCAGGCCGCCCTGCCCGACCTTCGCCAGAGCCGCGACGAGCGCGGGCTTGCGCTGGAATGGGTCACCGGCGACGGCAAGCCCTTCCCGATGCCGCTCGAGGTCGAGATCGACGGCCGGCGCACCACCGTGGCCATGCCCGGCGGCCGCGGCTTCGTCGAGGCCCGCGCAGGCGCGCACATCCTGATCGACCCGGACAGCAAGGTCCTGCGCCGCCTGGACTTCATCGAAGCGTGGAAGGCCTCAGGCGGAAACTAGACCGCCTCGGCCGTCACCGACTGGCGCACCATCTGGCATGATCCCTGGGTGGTCAGAAAGGCGATGTCGGCCGCGTCGCGCCCGCAGGCGATCCGCACCAGACCTTCGACCGGGGCCAGCCCCGTTGGATCGACCAGCCACCAGCCGTCCGACAGCCAGACCTCGAAGATGGCGTGGAAGTCCGGCGGGCTCAGCTGATGCGCAAAGGCGCTGACCGCCCGCGCCGGAATACCCGAGGCCCGGCACAGGGTGATGCCCATGTGCGTAAAGTCCCGGCACACGCCCGCCCGGTCGATGAAGGTGCGCGACGCCGTCGTCTCGCTGTCCGAGGCCCCCGGCTCGTAGTCGATGTTCTCGGCGATCCAGTCCAGGATCTTCAGCACACGATCACCGCCGACCGTGCCGCCGAACGTCCGCTCCACGAACCGTCCGAACTGGTCAGAGGGGCAATAGCGGCTGGGGTTCAGATAGGGCAGCACCTCGGCCGGCAGGTCGTTCCAGTCGTGCTGCACCGTGACCGGCGGCAGGCCCTTTAGCACACCGTTGTCGACCACCGCCTCATAGACCAGCGCCACCTCGCCCTGCAGATGCGCCCGCAGCGTCCGCGCCCCGAACTCGTCGTCCTGGTCGTGGATGAACTCCACCTCGGGCGTCGTGGTCAGCGTCTCTTCGAGAATGTTCTGGCCCGGCCAGTGGGCCACTTGAATCTTGTAGATCGCATCCGTCGGGGGATCGAAACGATAGACCAGTTCGGCACGGACGCGGATTTTCATGGAGGCTCGACTGAGGCATTGCGGGCCGCTCGTCAACGCCATGCCGATGAGGCCGTTCCGTGGCGTCTACGGCTCCAGTTCGATGTCCCAATACAGATAGTCCAGCCAGCTCTGGTGCAGATAGTGCGGCGGAAAGCGGCGGCCGTGCTGTTGCAACTGCCAGGCATTGGGGCGGTGCGGCTCGCGCCGGATGGGCATGCCCGCCTGTTGGGGTGTGCGACCGCCTTTTCGCAGATTGCAGGGCGAGCAGGCGGCGACGATGTTTTCCCAGGTCGTGCGCCCACCCCTGGAGCGCGGCACCACGTGATCGAAGGTCAGCTCGGCGGTGTCACCGCAATACTGGCAGGTGAAGCCGTCGCGCAGGAAGACGTTGAAGCGGGTGAAGGCGGGCGGCCGGTCCTGATCGACATAGGTTTTCAGCGCGATGACGCTGGGCAGGGCGATCTCCATCGACGGGCTGCGCACGACCTTGTCATAGGTCGAGATCACATCGACACGGTCCTGATAGACCGCCTTGACCACTTCCTCCCACGGCCAGACCGACAGCGGATAGTAGGACAGAGGCCTGAAATCCGCATTCAGCACCAGGGCGGGAAAGCCGGACAGCTGGCGATGGGTGACCTGCATCAGACACCTCTCACGAGGGCTGCGGGTCGGGCGGGATATGTGCACGCGAGAGGACTGAAGACAGGTCTCCTTCCCAGGCTATGGATGAAGCCTAGACCTGATTCGACCCCTTGGCGATCATCGCGTCGTGACGGGCACAAGACGGTTTGGCGACAGCCGCCTCAGCCGCCCCAGCTGGTCTTGCCGGGAAAGCCGGGCAGGCTCCACCCCCAGACCAGGGCACCCGCGCGCAAGGCAAAGCCGCAACAGGCCGCCAGCACCGCCGCCGGCCAGGCCTCCAGCCCGACGGCCCGCCCGATGACGAACAGGGTCGCCGCCAAAAGCGCCGCCGACACCGTGATCTCGCGCCGCAGCAGTATCGACGGCTGCCCCGCCAGGATGTCGCGCACGATCCCGCCGAAACAGGCCGTCAGCGCTCCCATGACGATGCAGATCAGGGGCGCGACCTGAAACGCCTCCGCCTTGGCCGCACCCAGCACGCCATAGGCGGCCAGGCCGATGGCATCCAGCCACAACAGGGCCCGGAACCGCCAGGGCCTGGCCCCCACCAGCCAGACCGCCACCGCAGCGAACAGGCAGACCGCGATGTAGCGCCAGTCCTGCACCCAGAAGACCGGTGCCCCGATCAGCAGGTCGCGCAGCGTCCCGCCGCCCACGCCCGTGATCGCCCCGAAGAAGGCAAAGGTGACCAGGTCATGCTTCTCGCGCGCCGCCGCCAGCGCGCCCGTGGCGGCGAAGACGGCGACGCCGGCAAAGTCCAGAGCGCCCAGAACGGTCTCGGGACTGGCAAGGGCGGGATCGACGATGGGGCTCATTCTTATGTGTCTAACGCCTGAGCCGCTCGATCATCCAGCAGGATCTCGCCCCGCTTCACGCCCGTATACCAGGCCCACAACAGATGCGTCGCCACCGCCCTGTAAGGTCGCCACAGCTCTGCCCGCGCATAGGCGGCCTTCTGATCGGGACGGGTCTCGGTCTCGTCGGCCCATTTGATCGCCTCCTGCAGGGCGACGTCGCCACCCGGAAACACATCCAGCCGCCCTTCGCACATCATCAGATAGGCCTCCGCCGTCCACAGCCCGACCCCCTTCAGCGCCGTCAGGGCCGCGATGGCCTCATTGTCTGAAAGAGTCTGCATGTGCTCCAGATCGATCCGCCCCTCGATCTGGGCTAGGGCGATCCCCTGTCCATAGGTCGACTTCTGCCGCGACAGGCCCATGCCGCGCAGGCTGTCGATGTCATGCGCCAGCAGGGCCTCGGGCGTGATCTCCCCCAGTCCGGCTTGCAGCCGGGCCCAGACGGAGGCGGCCGAGGCCACCGACACCTGCTGCTCCACGATCATCCGGAACAGGCCCTCGAACCCGCCGGGCCGCAGCCGCCATTCCAGCATCGGCGTCTGCGCATGCGCGCGAGCCAGGGCGGGATCGATGGCGGCGAGGTGCTGTCGAGCGGCGTGGAGATCGGCAGGACTGGGAGGCTTGGGCATGACCGGACCTTAGGTCTTCGTCCGGCCGGGGCAAGAGATGCGCAGCGGCGGGCTTCTACCGCGTCCGCTTCCCGCTATCGTGTCGTCATGTTCGTCACGCGCTTCGCCCCCTCCCCGACCGGACGTCTGCACAAGGGGCATGCCTGGTCCGCCTTGCTGGGACATCGCCTGGCACAGGACGCGGGCGGGCAGTGGCTGCTGCGGATAGAGGACATCGACCCGACCCGGTGTCGGCCGGAGTTCGAAGCCGGCATTCTGGAAGACCTCGCCTGGCTGGGGCTGGACTGGCCCAGTCCGGTACGCCGACAGTCGGAGCACCTGGCGGACTATGCCGCGGTTGTGGACACGCTGCGTCAGCGCGGCCTGCTGTATCGCTGCTTCCGCACGCGCAAGGCGCTTCTCGACGCCATCGGAGATGCCCCTCACGGCAACGCCGAGGCCGCGCGGCCCGGCCCTCATCCGACGGACGAAGAGGCGGCGAAGCTGGCCCAAGGCCTGCCCTTTGCCTGGCGGCTGTCGCTGGATCGGGCGCGGGCCGAACTGGGAGATGCCGCCTGGTCCGACCTATCATTCATTGAGGAAGGCTGCGGACCGAACGGCGAAACCGGCCGTGTTCAGGCCAGACCCGAAACCGCCGGCGACGTCATCCTGGCCCGCAAGGACGCGGGTACGGCCTACCACCTGGCCGTCACCCACGACGATGCCCTGCAGGGCGTCACCCATGTCATCCGTGGGGAGGACCTGTTCGAGGCCACGCACATCCAGGTGCTGATCCAGGCTCTGATGGGCTGGCCAACGCCGATCTATCACCACCATAGACTGCTGACCGGGCCGGACGGGCGGCGTTATGCCAAGCGGGACCGGTCGGTGACCCTGGCCGAGTTGCGCGCCGGGGGCGTGACGCCCGAGGCTCTGCGAGCCGAACTGGGCTTCTAGGGTGCCAGACGGCCCCCGGCCTTGTCGGCGTCGAAGACGATGTGGGGATCGGGCTTGTCGGCCTTCACGCCTGGCGCATCCAGCCGCCGCAGGATGTGGCGCATGATGTTCAGCCGGGCCTCCTTCTTCTTGTCGGTGGCGATCACCGTCCAGGGGGCGTGGCCGGTGTGGGTCGCCTCCAGCATCTGGTCGCGGGCCTTCGAATAGGCGTCCCAGCGGGCCTGCGCCTCCGCGTCCAGCGACGAGACCTTGAACCGCTTCAGCGGATCCTCGACGCGTGCCTCCAGCCGCTCGGCCTGTTCGGCCTTGGAGATGTCCAGCCACAGCTTGATCAGCACGATGCCGCTGTCTGTCAGCATCCGCTCGAAACGCGGCGCGTCCTTCAGGAACTGGCTGTGCTGTTCGGGCGTGCAGAATCCCATCACCGGCTCGACCCCGCCGCGGTTGTACCAGGAGCGGTTGAAGATCACCGTCTCTCCGGCCGAGGGCAGATAGGGCACATAGCGCTGGAAGTACCACTGGCTGGTTTCGCGCTCGTTCGGCTTGGGCAGGGCGATGACGCGGGTCTGGCGCGGGGCCATGTGTTCGGTGATCCGCTTGATCGCCCCGTCCTTGCCCGCGCTGTCGCGGCCTTCGAATACGATCAGGGTCTTGATCCCCTGTTCGATGGTCCAGGCCTGGGTCTCGACCAGCTGGATCTGCAGCCGCACCAGTTCGTCTTCGTAGTCCGATGTCTTGCTCATCGCCGCATGCTGCGCCGTCGCGGGCGGTACGGCAACCGTCAGCCGATCCTGTCTTCGTTGTCAGGTGCGTTCGTCGCCCGTCTTGGATAGCCTGGGTTGTCCAATCCGAGGGAAGCCCATGTTCGCCCATCGCCGCGCCGTCCTGAGCAGCCTGATCTTCGCGCCAGCCGTGGGTTTCCCGCCCCGTGTCGCCCGCGCCGACGACGCCTTTGCCGCGGCCGATGCTGCGCTGGACGCTGCCTTCGCCGCTGCCACGCCGCCCGCCCTGGCCGGAGCCATTGTCGCGCGCGAGGGGCTGGTCTGGTCGTCGGTGCGGGGCGTACGCCAGGCCAGCGGCAGCGATCCCGTCACCGCCGAAGACCGCTGGCATCTGGGCTCCAACACCAAGGCGATGACGGCGGCTCTGTTCGCGCGACTGGTCGAGCAGGGTCGCGCTGACTGGGAGATGACGGTTGCGCAGGCCTTCCCCGACCTGACCCTGGATCCAGCATGGAGCAACACCCGGCTGATCGACCTGATGCACCACCGCGCCGGGCTGATGGATGCCGACGTCATCGGGCGCACCTGGCTGATGACGGCCCGGTCCGATCCGAGGTCCCTGCCCGAACAGCGCCGCGCCATCGCCGGGCAGGCTTTCGCCAGGCCGCCCGGCGGGCCCGTCGGCACCTTCGCCTACGGCAATGCCAACTACATCGTCCTGGGAGCCGCGATCGAGGCGATCACCGGTCAGTCGTGGGAGGACGCCATGCGGGCCGAGGTCTATGGGCCTCTCGGCCTGACCAGTGCGGGCTTCGGGCCGCCGCCCTCGCCCAATGCCTGGGGCCATCGCGCGGGGCCGACGGCGATCGATCCGGCCAATCCGGGGGCGGACAACCCGCTGGCGCTGGGGCCTGCGGGGACGGCGCACATGACCCTGGCCGACTATGGGCGGTTTCTGGCGGTGTTCCTGAGCGAGGGCGGTGGCTGGATCGGCGCGGACAGCATCGCGCGCCTGACCGCCCCGGCCGAAGGGCCGCCGCCCGGCTATGGCTGCGGCTGGCTGGTGCGGGGTCAGGGGCCGGAGCGGGCGCTGGCGCACGAGGGGTCCAACACCATGTGGCATGCCGGGGCGCTGGTCCGGCCAGGCCAGAACCGCGCCGTCATCGCCGTGTCCAACGACGGCCAGGCGGGCCGCCGGGCGGTGCAGGATCTGATGGTCAGGCTGAACGCCCTGGCCTGACCCCACGGTTCCGCTTGCGCAGCGGCGCGGCTCCCGCCACGCTGAAACGGCATGAAGCGTGATCTGGCCGACTTCTGGAACCTGATGTGGGAGGCGGGCCTGGCGGTCTGCGCCCTGTTCGCCCTGCTGAATGCGTTCGCGCCGCACCAGGACCTGCCGTGGAAGCCGCTGGATCTGGACCGGCCGATCGGCCAGGCGACGCAAGCCAAGGTCGCCGATCTGGACCTGCCGCCCACCGCCGCGCCGGAGCAGGTCGCCGCCCAGACCGAGGCCTGCATGCAGGTGCTGCGCGACGCGGGCGTGACGGTCGAGCGGGCCCCGGACCGGGACGACGGCGGCTTCTGCGTCGTGCGCGGCGCGGTCAGGATCACCGGCGGGGCGGTCACGCCGCTCAGCCCCGGCGGCCTGGTCATGCAGTGCCCGCTGGCCGTCCGCTACGTCATCTGGGACCGCCAGGTGCTGCAGCCGGCGGCCCGGGCCAGCTTTGGTCAGGACGTCGCCCGCGTCGACAGCATGGGCACCTATTCCTGCCGCCGCATCTATGGCCAGACCGATGCCAGCGCCCGGCCCAGCGAACATGCCAAGGCCAATGCGCTGGACGTCGCGGGCGTGACCCTGGCGGACGGGCAGAAGGTGACCGTGCTGGACGACTGGTCGGGCCAGGGTCCGGCGGGGGCGGAGGCCCGCCCCTTCCTGACGCGGCTCCGGGACGGGGCGTGCCGCCTGTTCTCGACCGTCCTGACGCCGGACTACAATGCGGCCCATGCGGACCACCTGCATCTGGACGGCGCGTCCTACAGCTTGTGCGCGCGCTGACGGTAACCTTCTTCAAGCGCGACCGATTCGCTTTGCTGTTGACCGGCCCGGATTTGCGGGAGAGAACATCAGCGCAGTCCGGATTTCGTGCGGGGTCCAAACCCGTGCTTGCTCCTTCCTCGAACGAGCTTGTTCCAGATGGACTGACGGGTGATCCCGCAGGGACACCTGCCTGGCAAAGCGCGTTTACGGAGACGCAGACATGGCGACCGGCACGGTCAAGTGGTTCAACTCCACCAAAGGCTACGGCTTCATCCAGCCCGATGGCGGCGGTTCCGACGTGTTCGTACACGTCACCGCGGTCCAGAAGGCCGGCCTGCAAGGCCTGGATGACAACCAGAAGGTCGAATACGAGCTGGAAAACCAGCGCGGCAAGACCTCGGCGGTGGACCTCAAGCTTCTCTGAAGCCTGACAAGACCCAAAACACAGAAGGGCGCGGTGGCCACGGCTACCGCGCCCTTTCTCATTCCTCCCCCCTTGGGGGAGGGGGACCGCCCGAAGGA